>JANMTP010000048.1:0-326920 GCA_031390545.1 Chthoniobacter sp.
GGGGGTCGCGCTGCCGTGGCACCGGGGCGGTTCGTTGCGGTGCCGCGATTGATCCCCCCGCGGCGGCCCCTCGACTGCATTCCGTCCCGCCTGCGCCCGCACGGAACTCCGCTCGGGATGACACGCTTTGGTTGCTGCGACTAACTTCGGGAGACTTTCGTGTCATTTCGTGCCTTTCGTGGACCCAAATCATTTCGGCAGGACCGCCTCGAAGCCGGGCTGGACGAGACTGAGGAATTTGCCGGGCGCGAAGCCGGCGATGAGCAGCACAGCGAGGAGCAGGACGACGGGCCAGCGCAGGAGAGTGAACGGGTCGGGCCACGCGACGACTTCCCGGTTCGGCTCGCCCATGAAAATGGCGCGGTAGGCGCGCAGCATATAGACGGCCGAGATGACCACGCCCCAGAGCGCGAAGATGACGGCGAGGCGGAAGTGCGAGGTGTCGAGTCCGGCGGCGGGTTTGTAGGCGCCGAAGAAGACGGTCATCTCGCTGGCGAAGTTGGCGAAGCCCGGCAAACCGATTGACGCGAAGGCGGCGAGGCCGAAGGCGAAGGCGAGCGCGGGCATGGGCTTCGCAAGTCCGCCAAAGGAATCGAGCGAAAGTTGCGGACGGTTTTCACGGAGCATGCCGGCCATGGCGAAGAGCGCGGCGATGGACAGGCCGTGCGCGAACATGAGCAGGGCCGCGCCGCTCAGGCCGATGGTGTTCATCGCGGCGACGCCGAGGAAGATGTAGCCCATGTGCATCACGCTCGAATAGCCGAGCATGAGGTCGAGTTTCTTCTGCGCGATGGTGGCGAAGCCGACGTAGATGATGTTCCCGACGAGCAGGATGAGCAGCAGGTCCGCCCAATATTTCGCGCCCTCCGGCAGCAGCGGAATGGCGACGCGCATCAGACCGTAGAGGCCGAACTTTTTCAGCACGCCGGCGTGGAGCATCGCCGCCGGCGTGGGCGCGGAGGCGTAGGCCGCCGGTGCCCAAGTGTGGAACGGAAAGAGCGAGATGAGGATGCCGAAACCGATGAGCAGGAAGATGTAGGGCCGGGTCTGCGCGGCGGCTGGGATGGCACCGCTGGTGGCGATCTTCTGCAGGTCGATGAGCTTGAAAGTGCGCAGCGCCTCCGGCACGGCGAGGTAGAGATCAAGCAGACCGATGAGCAGGACGAAGCTGCCGAGCCCGAGATAGATCGTGATTTTCCACGCCGCCGTGTGCCGCTCGCCGCTGCCCCACAGGCCAATGAGCAGGAAGGTCGGGATGAGCGCGAGCTCATGAAAGGCGTAGAGGAAGAACAGATCGACCGAGGCAAATGCGCCTGCCGCACCCGCGGTGATGAAGAGCAGGCAGGCGTAGTAAAGCGGCTCGCGCTTCTCGATCTTCGGTGTGACCCAGATCGCCGCAAGCGTGACGATGCCGGTGAGCAGCAGCATGAGCACGCTCAGGCCGTCCACACCAACGAGGTAGTTCAGCTTCCACTCCGGCGCGATGGGCGTGGACGAGAGGAATTGGAACTGCGGCCCGGCTTTGTCGTAAGACAGGAAGACGTAAAGCGTGAGCAGGAACTCCGCGGCTGCCGCGCCCAGCGCGGTCTTGCGCGCGGGCGCGCCGAGCAGAATACCGAGCGCGGCGAGCAGTGGGATGAAAATGATGAGGCTAAGCACGGTTAGGAAAATTGGGGTCCACGAAAGGCACGAAGGGACACGAAAAGGTTAGGCTTTGAGGTCGGGTGGCTCGGTGTTGCGGTCGCTCCATTTGTCGTCGGCGACCATGCGCATCGTCTCTATGCGCGGGTGGTGGCCGAAGTTCACGAGGATGCCGAGTTTGAAACCGGTGGCTTTCAGGTAGTTCATCACTTGGGCACGGTGGTCGTCGGTGAGTTGCGCGACGGCTTTGAGTTCAACGACGATCTTTCCGAAGCAGATGTAATCGGGCTCAAATCTCTGCTCCAGTTTCTCGCCTTTGTAGGCCAGTTCCAACCTGGGTTTTGGAATCGCTGGGATGCTTTGCAGGCGAAACTCGATGCCGAGGCGCTCCTGATAAACAGGCTCGTGGAAGCCACAGCCCTCTTCTTTGTAGACTTCGAAGCAAGCCCCGATGATCCGATAACTCTCGGCGCTATAGATAACCTCGGGCATAGAAACCTTTTCCTGTCCTTTCGTGCTTTTCGTGGACTACTCATCAGTTCTTGGAAGCGAAATGCCAGATGAGCCCGACGATCCCGAAGAGCAGGACGGCACCGATGATGGCGATGAAGGAGATGCCCATTTACGCGAAGACCATGAAGTAGATGAGCCCGACGACGCCGAGGCCGAAGAGGAAGGCGTAGGCTTGGAGATTGCCGATCTGGAGGAAGCGCAGGACGAAGCCGCTGCCCCACGCCGCGCCGCTCAGGCCGCGAACGAAAAGGCCGTCGAGGATCCATTTGTCGAACCAGCCGGACATCGCTGCGAGCAGGTCCTGGGTGCCGGCGATGAGGGCGGCGTAGAGTTCGTCGAAGTAGAATTTGTTCCTAAATAGTGGAATGAGGATCGGGTCTTTGGCCTGCCCGTTGTAGAGCACCCAGCCGCCGGCGGTTCCAGCGAGGAACGCGCCGATCGCCAGCACGGGGACGATGATGTGATGGTCGCCTTCGTGGTCGCCGAGGAAGTAGTGGCCGGTGCCGTAGGCGGCGATAACGGAGAGCACGCCGAGGATGATCAGCGGCACGGTCATCGGCGCGGGGCCGTCGTGGCCGTGTTTGGCGGCGTCGGAGCGGGCCTGGCCGAGGAAGACGACGACGAACAGGCGCGTCATGTAGAAGGCGGTGAGGAAAGCAGTGAGCAGCGCCGGGAGGAAGAACAGCCAGCTACGGTTGTAAGCGGCGAGGAGGATGGCGTCCTTCGAGAAGAAGCCGCTAAATCCGGGGCAGCCGATAAGTGCGAGGTAACCCGCGGTGAAGGTCAGGAAGGTCCACTTCATTTTGCCCTTCAGCCCGCCCATTTTCCAAATGTCCTGCTCGTGATGCAGCGCGTGGATGATCGCGCCTGCGCCAAGGAAGAGCAGCGCTTTGAAACTCGCGTGCGTGAAAAGGTGGAACATCGCCGCGCCGGGTGCGGCGACGCCGATGGCAAGGATCATGTTGCCGAGCTGCGAGAGCGTGGAGTAGGCGAGGATGCGCTTGATGTCGTCCTGCTGCGTGGCCATGAGCGCGGCGAGCAGCGCGGTGACGGCACCGACGGTGGCGATCACGGTTTGCGCGGTGGGCGACGGCTCGATGAGGAAGGACACGCGCGCCAGCATGAAAACGCCGGCGGCGACCATCGTGGCGGCGTGGATGAGCGCGGAGACGGGCGTGGGGCCTTCCATCGCGTCGGGCAGCCAGACGTGCAGGGGCATCTGCGCGGACTTGCCGACCGCGCCGCAGAAGATGAGCAGCACCGCCGTCGTCAGGAATACCGGGTTCGCGGTGACGAGGTGGAGGTTGCGCTCGATGTCATTGAAGACCACGGAGCCGACCGCGCTCCACACCATCAAGATGCCGAGCATGAAGCCGAAGTCGCCGATGCGGTTGGTAAGGAACGCCTTGTTTGCCGCCGCCGCCGCGGTGTCTCGCGTGTGCCAGTGGCCGATGAGCAGATACGAACTCACGCCGACGAGTTCCCAGAAGATGAACATCATCGCGAAGTTGTTCGCGAGGACGATGCCGAGCATCGAGAACATGAAGAGCGAAAGGTTTCCAAAGAACCGCGCCTCGCCGTCGTCGCCGTGCATGTAAACGAGTGAGTAGATATGCACGAGCGCGCCGATGCCGGTGACGACGAGGAGCATCACCTTGCTCAAATCGTCGATCATCACGCCGATGGGCACGCGCAGGCCGGGCAGGTCGATCCACGGGATTTCGTTCGGCTTTAACGAGTCGGGCCCGAAGAAAACGAAGATGCTGGCGAGCAGCGAAAAACAAACGGCGCCGACGGAAATCGTGGCGCTCAGGCCGCGCGACTTGCGCAGGAAAAGCTGGATGAGCACCGCGCTGACCAGCGGCGCGAGGAGGATGAACCAGGGAAAGTTAGCGTAAGTGTCCATGCGGCGGGCGCGGCGCTAAAACTTCAGCGAGTTGATGTCCTCGACGTGCGTCGTTTGCCGCGCGCGGAAGAGCGCGACGATGATCGCGAGGCCGACGGCGACTTCGGCGGCGGCGACGGTAATGATGAAGAAGACGAGGACTTGCGCGTTGTAGTTCGGCAGGCCGTTCGGCGTCAGGTTGAAACGTGAGAAGGCGACGAGCGAAAGGTTGGCGGCGTTCAGCATGAGCTCGAGGCACATGAAGATGATGATAATGTTCCGCCGGAGCATCACGCCGGCGAAGCCGATGGCGAAAAGCAGGCCGCTGACGAAAAGGTAGTGATTGAGGGTCAGCGTCATTTGAGTTCGCGCTTGGAAAGGACGACGACGCCGATGGTGGCGACGAGGATGAGGACGCCGATGACTTGGAAAGGCAGGTTGTGCGTGGAGAAGAGCGTGTTGCCGACGTTGCGCACGTCATCCACGTTTTTCTCGGAGAGCGGCGCGAAGGCGGTTTTACCGAGCTCGAATTTTTGCAGGACGAACCAAAGCTGCGCGATGAAAGCGACCGTCACCAGTCCCCCGCCCGCGTAGGCTGGCAGGTTGATTTTCCGCCGCTCCTCGGCCTGGATATTCAGGAGCATGATGATGAAAAGGAAAAGCACCATCACCGCGCCGGCATAGACCAGCACCTGGATGACGGCGATGAAGTAGGCGTCGAGCCCGACGAAAAGGGCGGCGAGTCCGAGGAAGGAAACGACGAGGCTGAGCGCGCTGGCGACTGGGTTGCGGTTCGCGACCACAGCGATGGCGAAGACGAGCGTCATCGCGGCGAAGAGATAGAACAGGATCGGCGACATCAGGCTACTTCTTCGGATTCCATTTGTTCACGAGGCCGGTGAAGACGCCGCCGAGTTCGTAGAGCTTGGCTTTGTCGTGGACCATCTCCGCGCGGGTGATGCCGGTGATCGCGTAGTCTTTGCGCAGGAAGATGGCCTGCTCGGGACAGACCTCTTCGCACAGCCCGCAGTAGATGCAGCGAATCATGTCGATCTCGAATTCCTTCGGGCGCTTTTCGACCTTGGCGAACTTGTTATCGGCGGGAATTTCCTCCGGCTTAATGGTGATCGCGCGCGGCGGGCAGATGAATTCGCAAAGCTGGCAGGCCACGCAGCGCTCGCGGCCGTGCTCGTCGGTCACGAGCGTCGGCGCACCTCGGTAATGCTCGGGCATCGACGCGTCCCACTTCTCCTCGGGATACTGCATGACGACCTTGGTCTCCCCTTTGAGCATCCGCTTGAGGTGCTTAAAAGTGATCGCCATGCCGGCGACGATCGACGGCAGATAGATCTTCTCTTTCCAAGTCAGGTTCGGGCGTGGGACGACGTAGGCCATGCAGGTTTAAGCAGGAAAACAGGAAAACAGGAACGCGGAGGCAAGAGGATGGGTGACAGGGAAAAACCCCGATGAATTCAATTCCTGCTTATCTGTTTTCCTATTTCTCATTTAGTGAAAGCGAGGATGCCGGCGGTGAGGAAGATGTTCACGAGGGCGATTTCGAAGAGGTAGAGCCAGCCGAGTTTCATGAGCTGGTCGTAGCGGAAACGCGGGAGCGTCCAGCGCACCCAGATGAAGACGAGGAGCAGCGCGGCGACCTTGGCGAAAAAGGCGGTGATGTTCACGAGGCCCCAGATCCAACTGGGGATGGCGTGGAGGAAAGTGAGCCCGCCCTGACCGGCGCCGTCGGGGATAAAGGGCAGATGCCAGCCGCCGAGGAAGAGCACGACGATGAGCGCGCTGCCGGCGATCATCGCGGTGTATTCGCCGAGGAAAAAGAGGGCGAACTTCATCGACGAATACTCAGTGTGATAGCCGGCGACGAGTTCGGTTTCGGATTCGGGAAGATCGAACGGAAGGCGGTTCGTTTCGGCGAACATCGAGATGGTGAAGGTGATGAACGCGATGATGATCGGCACCCACAGCGCGATCTCGCGGAAGCTCAGGCCGCCGTTGGTGAAAGGCGCGAGCAACCAGCCTTGGCTGACTTGGTATTCAGTGATCGAGCGCAGTCCGGTCGAGCCGCAGACGAGCAGGACGGGCACGGCGCTGAGGCCCATGCACAGCTCGTAGCTGATCATCTGCGAGGTACTGCGGATGCCGCCCAGGAAGGGATATTTCGAGTTCGACGACCAACCCGCGAGGACGATGCCGTAAACGCTCACGCTCGAAATCGCGAACATGAAGAGCAGGCCGACATTGATGTCGGCGACGACCATCGGCACGCCAAGAAAGCTGCTGCCAAAAGGGATCGCGGCGAGCGTGACGATGGCCGGCATCATCGCGAGACACGGGGCGAGCCAGAAGTAGAGCTTGTTGACGTGGCCGGGGACGAAATCCTCTTTCAACAAAAACTTCACCGCATCGGCGACCGGTTGGCCGAGGCCGCCGAGGAAGGGCGACCAATCGCGTTTGAAACCGGGAATGAGCGAGAGCGGGAAGCCGGTGCGGTTCGGCCCGACGCGGTCCTGGATGAGCGCGCTAACGCGGCGCTCGGCATAGACCGTGTAGCTGACCATCGGCAACACCACGAGGAAGATGAGGAAGATCGTCTTTGCCAGCGAGGTGGCGGTCAGGAACCAAAAGTCGGAGGAGGTGAGAAAGTCCATCGACAGAAATCAGTTCGCCGCGGCGGGCTCGGGTTCGGGAGCTTTTTCGGTGACGACGGGCAAGCCGAGGTCGCCGATTTTGCTGAGGCTGAGGCCGGCGAATTCCTTGTGGTCGGCGGCCATCGCTTTGAAGACGTCCTCGATCATGTAGAGGCCGTTGGCGCCCGAGACGGCGGCGATGAGGTCGCGGAGGATTTCCCAGTCGTCGTGCGCGTCGCCGGGCGCGGCGACGGCGCGATTGAGGCGCTGGAGGCGGCCTTTCACGTTGATCATCGAGCCGCGCTTTTCGACCCACGCGCTGGCGGGGAAAAGGACGGTGGCGTGCGGCGTGGTTTGGTTTGGCAGGATGTCGAGGGCGATGATCGCGTCGAGTTTCTTGAGATCGTCGGCGGTGAGGCCGCACTCGGTGAGGTCTTCGCCGAGCGTGATGACGGTTTTGATCGCGCCACTGCGCACACCTTCCACGAGCTTCTTCAAGCGGCTGCCCGGCTTTGTGGTGCAAAGACCGATGAGTTTCGCGCCCGTGGAGTTTGGGTTGCGATCGGCAGCGATGAGTAGGCCGTCCGCTTCGCCCTTGCGGGGAAGAATGTCGTGCTGCTTTTGGATTTCGAGCGCGTCGATGAGGCGGGAGGCGAGGAAGAGTTCCTCGTTCGTCTGCCGACCGGAGGCGACGAGCCAGAGCTGCTCGGCCGTGTGCGCTTTGAGGATCTCCGCGGCAATGGCGGTGGCCGTGCGCCAATCGACGACCTGGCCTTTGACCGTGGGCTTCGTCAGGCGACGCTCGTCGGCGACGTATTTGAAATTCAGCCGGTGCGAGTCGGGCAGCCAGACGCCGTTGACGTCGTTGTTTTCCCGCGGCGTGATGCGGTAGATCGTGTTCTCGCGCGAGCCGATGACGATGTTCGCGCCGGTGCCGCAGTTCACGTCGATGGTCTTAGTTTCCTTCAAAAACCAGACGCGCATTTTGAACCGGAAATCGTTCGAGGTCAGCGCGCCGACGGGGCAGATATCGACGGTGTTGAGCGAGTAGTTGTTGTCGAGGATGCGGTCCGGGTGGCAGGCGATCGAGTTGAAGCTGCCGCGCTCGACGATGCCGAGCACGTCGTCTTTCGCGACCTCTTGCATGAAGCGGATGCAGCGCGTGCAAAGAATGCACCGCTCGGCGTCGAGCGTGATGCGCGGGCCGAGTTCGACGTTCTTGGGCTTCTTCACTTTCTCGTCGAGAAAACGGGATTCGCCCTGGCCGAATTCGACGGAGAATTCCTGCAAGCGGCACTCGCCGGCCTGGTCGCAAATCGGACAGTCGAGCGGGTGGTTGATGAGCAGGAATTCGAGCACGCCTTTGCGCGCCTCCTCGACCATCGGCGAACCGGTCCGGACGCCCATGCCCTCGGCCACGTCCTGCGCGCAGGAAATCTGCGGGCGCGGAATCCACGCGATCTCGGGTTTGCCATCGGCGCCGAGCACGGGTTTGCGGTCGGGCGTCATCTTCGGCATGCCCATTTCGACCATGCACATGCGGCAGTTGCCAGGCGAAGAAAGCTTCGGGTGGTAGCAGTAGCGCGGGATGAATTTCTGCGCCTGCGCGCAAGCCTCGATGACGCGCGTGCCTTTCGGAAACTGCAGCCACACGCCGTCGATCTGGACGTTGACCATCGGGACTGCGGGAGCGGCGGTTTCGGTGCTCATCGGAAATTACTTCGTGGCCGCCGGGGCGAGCGGGGAATTCGTGCGCCGATCAAGAATGGTTTCGATGGTCGCGTGCTCGATGAGTTCGTCGGAGGTGTATTCCGGCGGCATCGGCGGCGGCTCGGCTTTCTGCGCTTTGCCGGTGAACTCTTCGCGGAACTTGAGGACGAAACTTTGCGTGGGCCACGCGCAGGCTTCGCCAAAGGCGCAGATGGTTTTGCCGGCGATGTTGTCGGCGACGTTTTTGAGCATGTCGGGATCCTTTTCGGTGCCGCCGCCGGCGAGGACGCGGTCGGTGATCTTCTTCATCCAGAGCGCGCCTTCGCGGCAGGGCGTGCATTGGCCGCAGGATTCGTGGGCGTAGAATTCGTTGATGTTGTTCAGCGTCGAAACCATGTCGCGCGTTTCGTCCATGACGATGACGCCGCCGGAGCCGGCCATCGAACCGCACGCGGCGAGGGTGTCGAAATCCATCGGGATGTCTTCGAGGCCGATCTCGCGATCCTTGAGCTTGTATTTCTCGCCCGCGCGCAAAACTTTGGCCGACGAGCCGCCGGGGATGACGGCCTTGAGCTTGCGCCCGCCTTTCACGCCGCCGCAGAGGTCGTTGATGAGTTCGCCCATCGTTACGCTGCCGACTTCGACCTCGAAGTAGCCGGGCTTTTCCACGTCGCCGCTGACGCAGAGGATGCGCGTGCCGGTGTTGTTCGGCTTGCCGATTTTCGCGTACTCCGCGCCGCCCATTTTGATGATGTGCTTCACGTCGCAGAGAGTCTCGACGTTGTTGACGATCGTCGGGCACTGGTAGAGGCCGAGCACGGCGGGAAAATAGGGCGGCTTGATGCGCGGGTAGGCGCGTTTGCCTTCGAGCGATTCGATGAGGCCGGTCTCCTCGCCGCAGATGTAAGCGCCCGCGCCGCGATGCACGTAGATTTCGCAATCGAAGCCGGAGCCGAGGATGTTTTTGCCGAGAAAATTCCGCGCCCGCGCCTCGGCGAGCGCCTTTTCCAAAATCTGCGCGCCTTCGGGGAACTCGCCGCGGATGTAGATGTAGCCAAGCTTCGCGCCGACCGCGAAGCATGAGATGATCATGCCCTCGATGAGCTGATGCGGGTCCTGATGGATGATGTAGCGGTCTTTGAAAGTGCCCGGCTCCGACTCGTCGGCGTTGCAGATGAGATAGACGGGCTTTTTTTCGTCCTGCTTGATGAAGCCCCACTTCACCCCGCACGGAAAACCCGCGCCGCCGCGCCCGCGCAGGCCGCTGGCTTTGACTTCATTGACGATGTCCACGCGCGGCATGCCGAGCGCCTTTGTCAGCTCCGCGTAGCCGCCGTCGTGCAGATAGCACTCAATGTCGTTCGTCCAGCCTTCGCGGTCGATGTTCTTGAAAACGATTCGCTTCTCCCGCGGATGCGCGGGACGCAGTTTTGGCAGCGTGGCATCCGAACGCTGCAAGCCCAGCAGCGCGGCGGCTTCATCCAGCTTGATGTTCTCTTTGAAGTGATCGTCCACCATCGCCACTGGCGCGCTGCCGCAGCTCGCGAGACATTCGACGAACTCTATGGAAAACTTGCCGTCCGCGGAAGTCGCGATCGGGTTCCCGTGTCCTGCGTTGTGCGTATCGACAGCCGCGGCTTTTCCGACAGCGTTCGAGTGCTCATCGTCACCCGCATTGCGCGCATGAAAGCCCACGCCATGCAGGTCAATTCCAGCGGCTTTAGCAATTTGCTCCCGCAACTCATAGCTTCCGGCCATCGAGCACGAGAGCGTGCGACAAACGCGGATATGACGTTTCCCCGCCGGCTCGCGGCGGAACATCGGGTAGAACGTCACCAGCTCCAGAACGTTAATCGGCGAAAGCTCCAGCTTCGACGCGATCCAAGCCACGCCTTCATCCGAGACATAGCCGAAGTGTTCCTGCCACAGATGCAGCAGTGGCAGCGACGCGCTCCGCTTCGACACGGGGTAATGCGGGATCGCTTCGTCAATTTTTTCCAGCAGTTCGGACGGGATATTCATCGAGATTACTTCGTCGGCTCCGGTTGAGCGGTTGCGGCTTTAGGGACCATCCGCCGCTCCGTGTCGCCCTGCGTCTCGCCAAAACGCGAGCCCCGACGAATGAGCTTGTTGTCGATAAAATGCAGCTCAACCGTCTGTCCGTTCTCCACATAGTAATAACGGACGCCGGGCAATTCCTTCACGGTTCGCATCTCAATGGGAAAAGTCTCCTGCCGCGAAGGTTGCCCTAAAATCGATTCCACCTCTTTGGTCGAAAGGCTCCGTCCACTTTTCTCCGCCGCCTCAAACTGGACATTGAGCGCGTCGATATTTCGATCCGTGACCCGCGGACCGCAGGCCGCGAGACTGAGGATGAAAGTAGAAAAAAGCACGCTGGCGGGCATGGAACGCACGTTGGAGGTGAGGATGCGAATGGCTGCTACTACGGGCAAGACCAATTTGTGAAATATTTCACAAGCATCGCCATCTACTCGGGCCGCTATCGCCCATGGGCCATATTTCGAACTGTGTTGGCCCACCTCCTGCTAAAAATCAGGAACATTTATGTCCAAACGATCCGCCTTCACCCTCGTCGAGATCATGATCGTCGTCGCCATTCTGACCAACGTCGTGCTCATCGCCCTGCCCGCCTTCCTGCGTTCGCGGAATATGGCGCAAAATACGCGCTATATCTCGGATCTGCGCACCATCGCCGGCGCGTTCGAAATGTATGCCGCGGAGAACAATCGCTACCCCGCTACCACCGCACCCGGGGTTATCCCCACCGGCATGAATGTCTATCTCAACGGCATCGCCTACACCTCGGGCAATGCCATCGGCGGCCAGTGGTACTGGACCTACAACGCTACCGGCTCACCGATGGCCAGTGTCGGTTCCCTCTCCCCTTTCACTCTTGATATCGTCCGGATGGCGGACATCGATACCCGGATCGACAACGGCGTTCTGACGACCGGCGCCTGGCGTCGCACCGACGCGACGAACGTCATCTTCATCATCGAGCTCTAAACTCCCCCGCGCCTACCCCGGCGCGACCATCCGGCGGTAGAGCGCCTCGTAGTCATCGACCATCCGGCGGTAGCCGAATCGCGCCTCCGCCCGCGCCCGCACCTGCGCCCGGTCCAACGCCAAAGCAGGCGCGACCAGTTCCGGGAGCGCGTCCAGCGAAGCCGCCGCATATCCTGTCACCCCATCCTCCACTACTTCGCCCACCGAACCGCGGCGATGCGCCACCACTGGGGTCCCGCAGGCCATCGCCTCGATCATCACCAGGCCGAACGGCTCCTCCCACTGGATGGGAAAGAGCAGCGCTGCCGCATTCCGCAGCAGCTCCTGCTTCTGGGCATGATTCACTGGGCCGATCCAGCGGATCTGCTCCCCGTCGATCAGCGGCTCCAGCTCCTTCTTGAAATACGCCGCCTCCTGCTGATTCTGCGGCTGCCCCGCGATGCGCAGCGGCATGCCCACTTCTTTGGCGATGCGGATCGCCCCGAGCGGATTCTTCTCCACCGAAAGCCGCCCCAGAAACGCCAGATACTCCCCCGCCTCGTAGCGCGGCTCATAGGCCCCGAAGTCGCACCCGTTATAGATGATCGGAAACTCCCGCCCCAGCTTCAGCCCGGTCGCCCGCATCTGGCACGCACTGATCCCCGCCACCGCCACCTCCGGCCAGCGCCGCATCACCCACTCATCATCCAGATGCGGACTCGTGTGCATCGTAAAGAGACCCGGCACCTTCGCCGCCCCGGCCAGCGGTAGCCAGGCACTGCTCAGATGATAGTGGATCACGTCAAAGCGCCCCGCCTCCCGCAGCACCTCCGCCATCGTCGAGTTCGCGTAATACTCGAACATATACATCTCCCCGTCCGAAATCCGGTCCGTCAGATTCCGCTCCACCACCTCGTGCAACCGCCCGCTCGTCACACAATCCCCACTCGAAAACAGCGTCACCTCGTGCCCCCGCGCCACCAGTTCATCGATCAGCAGCTTCATCATCAGCTCGATCCCGCCATAGGTCACCGGCGGGATGCGCGTCCACAGCGGCGAGACTTGGGCGATGCGGAGCGGCGAGTTTTTCAGCATGGTATCTTGCGGGAAAAGGCACGCGATGGTACCCACCACGTCCCTTTCGCCAAGCCACGACTCACCGACCGCATGAAAAATCTCCTCCTCACCCTCCTCCTCGCCACCGGCCTCGGGGCCCACGCCCAAGAAGAGCCCCCGGTCGCCAAAGCCATCCCCGTCGAGAACCGCGACATCACCACCCAGCTCCAGATTTTCCTCGATCAGCAGCTCTTCGGCCCGGGCGCCATCGATGGCCGCCCCGGCGAATTCGTCGGCAAAGCCCTGCGCCGCTACCAGCGCGCGCACGGCCTTCCCGACACCGGCATCCTCGACGAAAACATCCCCCTGCACTCCGTCTTCCCCATCTACACCAACTACACCATCAAGCCCGAAGACTTCAAATTCGTCGGCCCCCTCCCCCGCCAGCCCCGCGACCAAGCCAAACTCAAAAAGCTCCTCTACCCCGACATCACCGAATTCGTCTCCGAGCGCTACCACTGCACCCCCACCTTCCTCGCCAAACTCAACCCCACCGTCAAACTCGACACCCTCAAAGCCGGCGACACCGTCCGCGTGCCCAACGTCGAGCCCTTCGTCATCGAAAGCCTCCCCGAGCAGGGCATGCTCCCCGAGATCGCCGAATACAAAGAGCGCGTCATCAAGATCCACCGCGGCAACCGCATGCTCGAGCTCTACGAAGGCGAGAAACTCCTCGCCGCCGTCCCCATCACCCCCGGCCTCAAAGGCGGCGGCGCCCGCGAGACCCCCGCCGGCACCTGGAAGATCCTCGGCATCGCCACCTCGCCCACCTTTCGCTGGGACAAAGGCGTCCTCGACCACGGCAAACGGACCGACAACGCCCACATGCTCCCCCCCGGCCCCCGCAACCCCGTCGGCGTCCTCTGGATCGGCCTGAACAAGCCCGGCATAGGCATCCACGGCACCGCCAACGCCTGGACCATCGGCCGCGCCACCAGCCACGGCTGCATGCGCGTGGGCAACTGGGACGTCGTCCGCCTCTCGAAGATGATCACCAAGGGCATGGCTGTGATCATCGAGTAAAGGGCGGATACCCCTCGCGCGGGCGGACCATCCTCCGCGCTATATTCTGCGGACCCCTTACAAAACGGGTGTCATCCTGAGCGGAGTTCCGCTCCCGGCTTTGCGGGAAGGAACGGAGTCGAAGGACCCAAGCGGTCCGATAACGTCGAGCACTGGATTGGACCGCCGGGGTCCTTCGACTGCGCTACGCCCGCCTTTCCGCCTCCGCTCCGCTCAGGATGACACTGGAAGGGGGCGCTACCCCCTACCAAAAGGAGCGACACCCTGAGCTTCCACCCCCGCCTCCCCGGCTCCCATAGAGGCGCTCCCTGGACGACATAGAGGCGCTCCCTGGACGACATAGAGGCGCTCCCTGGACGGCATAGAGGCGCTCCCCGGGCGGCATAGAGGCGCTCCCCGGGCGGCATAGAGGCGCTCCCTGGACGGCATAGAGGCGCTCTCCGGACGGCATAGAGGCGCTCCTGGCGGGTAGGGGCCTCGCGCAAAGGACGCTAGGGACGCTAAGGGGGAACCCGTTGAGCGGCCGCTTCCTCTTCTCCCTTTGCGCCCTTTGCGTCCTTCGCGCGAGGCCTCTGGACGACATAGAGGCGCTCTCTGATGGCCAGAGGGGCACTGTTCAAAGAGTAGGGTCTTTCCGGCGCGGAAGTGCCGGGCACGGGTCGCGGGCTGAGCCCGGCTTGCATACACGCGCGCGGTGGGCGATGACCGAACTTTGCCGATGACTAAAGTCCGCGAAGTCGATGCCGATGCTGAAGTCCTGCCGCCCGGCTCCAAAGCCGGGGCGACGCTGAGCAACGACCCTTTTGTCGCCCTGGTCGCCCGGTTGATGGACGACGTTTTCACGATCCCGGGGACAAAGATCCGCTTCGGGCTGGACCCGATCATCGGGCTCTTGCCGGGGCTGGGGGGGTTGGCGTCGGCATTTATCTCCCTGGGGCTCATCGCGGTGAGTGCGCGGCAGCGGGTGCCAAAGGTGGTGCTGGCGCGGATGGGGCTGAACGTCCTGCTCAATGCCGCGCTCGAGGCGCTGCCGGTGCTGGGGGATGCGCTCTCCATTTTCTTCCGCTCGAATGCCCGCAACTACGAACTGCTCCAGCGCCATGCCGGGACGGCGCGCCGGGCGTCGCCGGGGGATTGGCTCTTCGTAGGCGGCCTGTTGGCGGCCGTCGCGGTGCTGGTGATCGCCTTCTTTGCCGCGCTCCTCTACGGGGCGAGTCTCCTCTTCAAAGGCTGGTCGTAGCCGCTCACGGGCTGGAGCTAAAGGTGCCGGAGACGTTGGAGAAGCCGGGCTGGCTGGTGCGACCGACGAAGGTGCCGCCGGTGGCGCTGGTGTAGTCGAGGCGGTCAAAGGACATTTGCCCGCCATTGCTCGCCAACTGGACGTAGAGGAAGCCGCTATAGGGCCGCGGGGTGTAGGTGTAGGCAGAGAGCGGGGTGGAGCCGCCGGCGTCGAAGACCCAGGTGCCGGTGGTGCCGGCGGAGTTGACGATGAGGGTGGCGAAGAAGGGGTGGCCGAAGTAGAGGCTCTTGCCGGCGAGGGTGGTGGGGATGAAGGGGTTGGCACAGGTGGTGTAGTCGGCGCGGCCGAGGCGGAAGTAGCGCTTGGGGCCGGTGGCGTGCGTGGTGACATCGAGGTCGCCGGCCGCAGGGGCGGTGCTGCCGTGGTAGCCGCCGTGGAATTTCACCCACGTAGTGAGGTCGGCGCTGTGGAAGCCGAAGTACTCGGAGAGGGCGCGGTGGTCGTAGCCGAGGGTGGTAGCCGCGCCGCTTTTGCGCAGCACCGGCGCGGCATCGGTGAGCGTGGGCAGGAGCGGCTGGGCGAGATCGAACGCAGCGTAGGAAGGCCCGTGGACGTTGACCCCGGTAATGGTGATGGCGCTCAGCGGGCGATCACGGGGCACGCCGCCGGGACCGGTGGTGGGCGTGGCATTGATTGCGTCGCAGACCGCAGTGCCCGCAATGACGCGGCCGAAGACGGTGTAGCGGCCATTGAGCCCGGGCTGGGCCGCGGCGGTGATGTAGAACTGGCTGCCATTGGTATCCTGCCCGCTATTGGCCATGGCGACGACGTAGGCGGAATCGTGGGAGAGCGCGGGGTGGATCTCGTTCTTGAAGACGTAGCCCGGGCCGTCCGTGCCGTCGCCCGCCCGAGAACCGGCCTGACTCACGAAGCCGGCGATGACGCGGTGAAAGGTGACCCCTTGGTAAAAGCCGTCGGAACGAATGGCGCCGGTCAGCCGATCAAGCCAGCCGCGCCGGCCGGTGGCGAGGCCGATGAAGTTGGCGACGGCTGCGGGGGTCTTGTCGTGCTGGAGGTCGATGGTGAAGGTGCCATTGACCGCGCCGGCCACGGTGACGTCCGCGTAGATCTGCGCGCGGCTTTTGACCGGAAAGGCCAGCGCGAGCAAGAGACAGCTGAGGACCAGCGGGAGGTAGCGGGGGGAGAACATGGGGAAGGCCGCGCACCATACGCCGAGAATACCGCGCTTCAACTGCCCCAGGGGCAAAACGCGCCCGGTCCGCTTGACGCCTCTGGCGGCACTCGGTAGCGTGGGCGCCTTATGTCGAAAAACGTCGTCCTTCTTGCGCTCACGCTGGCGGCGTGGGCCGTGTCGCAACCCTCCGGCGAAGCGGCGGTGGTGTATCGCTCGAATGAAGGCTGGTCGGTGGAAGGCGACGAAACGCAGCTCGCCGGCAGCGCGCAGGAACAGATGCGGCGGGCGGAGCAGTTCGAGGCCGAGGGCAACGACAGCGCGGCCTACAAATCCTACAAGGCGCTGGTCAAGCGCTACGGGATGTCGCTCCTGGCTCCGAAGGCGCAGCGCAAGATGGGCGTGCTGCTGCAGAAGAACGGGGACTACGACAAGGCGTTCGACGCTTACAACACCTACCTGAAGAAGTATCCGCAGGGGGCGGATTTCGATGATGTGGTGGAGCAGATGTTCACCATCGCGAAGCTCTTTCTCGACGGGCAGAAGAAGAAGGTCATGGGGGTGCCAATCGCCGGGTCAATGGGCCGGGCGCAGGAGATGTTTGAGGCGATCGTGAAGAGTGCGCCCTTCAGCAAGTATGCGGCGCTGGCGCAGTTCAATGTGGGGCAGGCGCTGGAGAAACAGGCGAAGTATCCCGAAGCGAAGGCGGCTTATCAGGTGGTGGCGAATAAGTACAGCGGCGAGCCCATCGCGGCGGATGCGCTTTACCAAGTCGGCTACGTGCAACTCCGCGAGGCGCGCGAAGGTTCCTACGATCAGGCCGCGGCAGCGAAGGCGCGCGAGGTGTTCGAGGATTTCGTCAACCGCTACCCGAGCAGCGAGAAGGTGCCGCAGGCCAAGGAGAACATGAAATCACTGGAGACCGGCTCGGCGAAGGGGACGCTGGATATCGCGAAGTTTTACGACAAGACGAAGCGGTATCGCGCGGCGGTGATCTACTACAACGACGTGATCACCACGCAGCCCGGCTCGCCGGAGAGCGAATTTGCCAAGACGCGGATCGAGGAGCTCCGGCAGCAATTTGGCGAAGACGCGCTCCGCGCCGGCCCCGAGCGCACCGAGACCGGCAACCGCGCTGCCCAGCGCCGGAAGCTCCAAGCCAAAGTGGATACCGCCTCGCGGCCGGATTACGTGGGACCGCCCGTGGTCGTGCCGGAGCCGAAGGAGAATATCGTGACCGCCCCCGGCAAACCGAAGCTGCGCACTTCACCCGCCAACATCGGCCCGATGCCCGCCGTGGAGCCGCCGCTGCCGGAAGCGCTCCCCGCGAATCCCGACCCGACGCTGCCGAAGCCGCCGCAATGAGATTCGCCTTTCTCCTCCCGCTGCTGCTTCTTGCCGGCTGCGCGGGTTATCAACTCGGGCCGATCAAGCCCACCCAGATGGCCAAGGTCACGAGCATCGCCGTGCCCAACTTCCGGAACGACACGCTGCATCCGCGCCTCGAAACCCAGCTCGCGACGGCGCTCATCAAACAGCTCCAGCAGGACGGCACGTATAAGATCGCCCGGGAAAACGACGCCGACGCGATCCTACAGGGCCACGTCGAGCAGGTCATCAGTTCGCCGCTGCGCTCTGTCCGCGGCAATCTTCTGCTGACCCGCGAATACCAGCTGACCATCCGCTGCACCTACAACGTCACCGACCGCGTCACCGGCGCGCCCCTCTACGCCGGGACCGCTTTTGGGCGCACGCAATTCTTTGTCAGCGGCTCGGACCCCATCTCCGCGGATATCATTCAGGATCAGCGCCCCGCCCTGCCCCTCGCCGCCGAAGACCTCGCCAAAGACCTAGTCAGCCGGCTGTCGGAAGGCTGGTGAGCCATGCTCACCCTCGTTCCTACGCCCATCGGCAACCTTGGGGACATCACGCTGCGGGCGTTGGAGACGTTGAAGAGTGCGGACCTGATCGCGTGTGAGGACACGCGGCATTCGGGCAATCTGCTCCGCCATTTCAACATCGCCAAGCCCCTCGTGAGCTACCACGAGCATAACGAAGCGCGCCGCACTGCGGAACTCATCGAACAGCTCGCCGCCGGCAAAAATATCGCGGTGGTCAGCGACGCGGGGCTGCCTGGCATTAGCGATCCCGGTCACCGCTTGCTGCGCGCCTGCATCGAACGTGGACTGCCCTACACCATCCTGCCAGGCCCCAGCGCCGTGCTCACCGCACTCATCGGCAGCGGCTTTCCCGCGGAGCAGTTTTTCTACGGTGGCTTCCTGCCGGTCAAGAGCGGTGGCCGCGAGCGCGACCTCCTCGCAGCGGCCGCACGGGCCGTGACCAGCGTCTTTTTTGAGTCCCCTCACCGCCTGCTCAAAACCCTCGCCGTTTGCGCCGAACACTTCCCGACGCGCCCGCTCTGCGTCGCCCGCGAGCTGACGAAACAGTTCGAGGAATACCGCCTCGGCACCGGGTCGGAACTCCTCGCGCACTACTCCGCCAAGGCGGTGAAAGGCGAAATCGTCTTCCTCGTCCGCGCGGCGGACTAGACGCTTTCCCCTGTCCCGAGGTGCTCGGCGATGCAGCGGTTGATCGCGTCAAGGCTCACCGGTTTCGACAAAAACGGGAATCCGCCGATGTCCGTCTTCGTCTCCGTCCGCGAGACGATGGCGGTCAAAAAGATGATCGGCACATGCGCGAGCAGCGGATCGGAGCGAATCTGTTGCGCCACGTCGCCGCCATCGATGCGCGGCATGACGATGTCGAGGAAGATGATGTCCGGCTTGAAATCGCGCGCTTTGAGCCACGCCCCGGTGCCGTCGTTTTCTTCGAGCACAACGTATTGTCCCGTACGTTCGAGGGTGAGTTTGAGGAGCCGGGTGAAACCGGATTCGTCATCGACGATGAAGATGCGTTTTTTGTCCATGATGGGGTTTGGTGAAGGATCAGACTTGGAACATGAGGGTGACGCGCGCTCCGCCCTCCGCGAGATTGCGCAGGTCGATCGTCGCGCCATGCAGATCGACAATCGTCCGCACCACGGAAAGGCCGAGGCCGGTACCCTTGCCGGTGGGCTTGGTGGTGTAAAAGGGCTCGAAGATTTTCCCGATCGTATCATCCGGAACGCCGGGGCCGGTGTCGTCGATCTCAGCCACGACGATGGTTTCGCCGACCCGAAACGACTCCGAACGTTTGTCGCCGATATTCGCGCCGACGCCGGTGAGTTGCTTGGCGTAGGTCCGCACAGTCAGCGTGCCGCCGCCGTGCATGGCGTGCAATGCGTTGGTCAGGAGGTTGACGAAGACCTGGCTGATTTTGTCGGTGTCGAGCGCGAGGGGGGGGATATCGGCCTGGAGTTCGCGGTGAATGGTGCAGCCTTTCATCTCGCCGCGCACGAGGCGCAGCGCCTGGTTGATGATGACGTTCAGGCTGGCACGTTTCACTTCGAGTTGTTTCGGCGAAGAGAAATCCAGCAACCCGCGGATCACGCCGTCGGCCCGCGTTAGGGCATCAGACATCTCCTTTAAAATGACCGGAGTCGTTTCGTCGGTTGTCGGCACGGTGTTCAGAAACTCCAAGCCCATCTGCAAAATGGCCAAAGGGTTTTTCACCTCGTGCGCCACCCCGGCGGCCAACCGCCCGATGGATTTCATTTTCTCGGCTTCAATGAGTTGAAGCTGCACGTCACGAAGCTGCTGATGGGCTTCCTGCAAATCCTTCACCGCGGCCATCAGATCCTCGCGCCGCGCCTTGAGATCGGCGTTGGCCTGTTTCAAATGTTCCTCGGCGAGTTTCTGCTCGGAGATGTCACGACTGATGCAGACCAGGCCGACTGCGAGGCCGCTCTCGTCCAGCCACGGGATCTTTGAGGTCAACACCCAACGCTGGTTGCCGTTGGTGTTGGTGCGCTGTTCCTCGTGATTGATGAGGGCCTGCGCGGACCGAATGATCGCCATGTCGTCGTCATGAAAAGTGCGCGCGATTTCCTCCGGGAAGAAATCGAAGACCGTCCGCCCGCGGACGTCAGCCGAGGTGGTCGCGCCGACTGAGCGCAGGTGCGCGACGTTATCGAGCAGGTAACGACCTTCCGCGTCCTTGAGAAAAATGTGGTCCGGCAGGTTGTCGATGACCGCCCGGAGCAAATTGCGCTCGGTGGCGAGTTGATCTTCCATCTCCTTCATCGCGGTGACTTCGCGCGAGATGCCGCAGGTGCCGATGATGCGCCCCTGCCGATTGCGCAGCGGCAGCTTGGTCGTCAATGACCACGATCTCCCTCCGCCGATGAGCGTCTCGAACTCGACCTTCCCGAGCAGGGCCTCACCGGTTTGCATGACGTGAATTTCATCCTCCCGCGCCGCCTGGGCATGCTCCGCGCCGTAAAAATCCGCGTCCGTTTTGCCATACGCTTCTTCCGGTTTCTTGAGCCCGAGCAGCTTGGTCAGCGCGTGATTGATGCGAATGAAACGGCTGCGCTGATCCTTGAAGTAAATGCGATCGGGGATGTTTTCGAGGAGCGTATTGAACAGCCCCCGCTCATGCGCGAGTTGCGCTTCGCCACGCGCCCGCTCCATGGCATAGCGCAGGGCGCGGTGCAACAGATGCGAATCGATGCGGCCTTTGACGAGATACTCGAGCGCTCCGAGTTGCACGGTCTGGAGCGCGAGGTCTTCATCGTCCACGCCGCTCAAAACAATGATCGGCACTTCCGGGGCGGCTTGGTGCGCGGCGGTAAAAGTCTCCAGCCCGCGGCTGTCCGTCAGCGCGAGATCGAGCAGCACGACGTCGACCTCGTTCGCCGCAAGATACCCGAGCGCCTGATCCAGCCGACCGGTTTCCGCGACGACTTGGAAGCGCGAGCCCGCCTCCTCATTGACCATCTCGCGAAGCAAGAAAACGTCGCCCGGATTCTCCTCAACGAGGAGCACACGCAATTTTTCCGGTGAATTCGATGACATCGTTCCGCGGGGTTGTGCGGCACCCTGCGCCCGCCTGCGGCAGAAAGCGAGCGACTTCCCGGCCGAGGTTCCTCCCGTCCAGCTAGCGTCCCACCGGGGGGTCGGCGAATTCGCCCTTCACCGGATCAAACGGACGCCCGTCACTAGCTGGGGCGGCGGGTTCCGTCGCACGGCGGGCTGGCGGTGGCGCCGCTTGCGGTCGGGGCGTGGTGTTCTTGGGCCATTCGTATTCACCGGTTTGCACATTGAAAACGCGGGCATCGCGCCCGGTCTTGAGCAGAGGCACATCGGCAAAAGGGCTGTCAAGCGAGTTGCAGCCCGCGCCCGCCGCGAGACCGACGATGGCGAGGAGGGGCAAATATTTCATGCAGTGAAACGGGTCGCGATGGATTGTTGGATTCGTGGATTGATGGGTGCGGACAACTTGCCATAACAAACCCGCCGTTCATCAATCCAACCATCCAATAATCCACCCATTCGCCCCGCCCCATGCTTTCCCACGCCGTCATTTTTTGGACCAAACCTGAGTTGCCAAACGCCGCCGATGACCTCATCGCTGGAGCCGAGCAATACCTTCGTCCCATTCCCCTCGCCAAAAGCTTTCACATCGGCCGCATGGTGCCGAGCCATCGGGACGTCGTGGATCAAAGCTACCAAGTCGGCCTGCACTTGCTCTTTGAAGACAAAGCGGCCGAGGAGGCCTATCAGATTCACCCGCTGCACCTCGACTTCGTGGAAAAGGTCTTCAAGCCCAACTGCCTCCGCGCTACGATCTACGATTTCGCCTGAGCGCCCGCCGCTTTCGCCGCGGGCAGCAGCCAGGCGGTGTCCACCATCTCGCAGAGCACGTGGAGGAGAAACTTGTGCGCCTCCTGGATGCGCGCGGTGATCGTTCCGGGCACCAGCAATTCCGTCTGCGCCAACCGATGCGCGCGGCCTCCGTTCTTTCCGAGGAGCGCAATGGTGTGGAGCCCGGCGATATTGGCTGCAGCGATGGCCGACACGATGTTCATGGAATTGCCGCTCGTCGAAATCGCGACCAGCACATCCCCTTTCCGGCCAAAGCCGCGCACCTGCCGGGCAAAGACCTCCTCAAACGCGTAGTCATTGCCAATCGCCGTCAGCGCACTCCCGCAAGCCGTGAGGTTGATCGCCGGATAAGCCGGACGATCCGCACAATAACGACAGTTAAACTCCGCCGAGAAATCCGCGCCATCCGCCGCGCTTCCACCATTGCCGCAGACCAGCAATTTTCCCCCGCCCATTAAACACTCACCCACGATCGCCGCCGCCTTCTCCAAGTCCGGCTCGAGGTGGTCGAGAGATTGAATGGTATCAAGCGCGTCGCACCGGGCCTTGGCAAAAATGCTCATAAATTCAGACGCCAACCCTAGCGCCCGACCTCGCCCTGCCAACGCCAAAGTCCGGTGACAGTATGTGGAGCGCCGCTACGGAGTGATCCGCCCTTGTGAGGATTTCGCCTTCTCCAAAGCCTTCGTCAGATTCGCAGCATAATTATCGGCTTCCCGGGTCTTAAGTCCTTGCAGGCTTTTGATGACCTCCAAGACGCCGTCGTAATTGCCGCTCGCCAAAAAAATCCCCCCGAGATTAGCCCACCCTTCAGGCACCTCGGGTTTGAGCGCGATGGCTTTCCTGCACGCGATGATGCCCTCATTCCGTTTCCCTTGAAATTCCAAAACAGCTCCAAGAAAAGCCCACGCCAATGCGTAGTCTGGCTTGAGTTTGATGGCCGCGCGGTAGGCAGACTCCGCATCCTTCCACGCCTTCAGGTTCGAATGATAACTACCAATCAATACAAGGCACGCTCCGCTTTCGGGGAAATGCTGGGACGCCAGGACCATTTTTTTAACGGCTTCGACGTTGTCTCGACGGCGGGCTGCCGCCAGAGCTGCCTTGAAATCCATATTATCAAAAAGCTCGTCGTAGATTCGCTTCTTGAGATCCGAGATCTTGGCAGGTTCGGCGTCTTTGGCGGCATTCAGCAATTGTTTGATCCGATCCGACGGCACGGCGAATCCCTGCGTGTAGGACTTTAGCTGGGCCCTGATCATGCCGATGACTTCTCCCGCGTCGTTCACCACCGGTGATCCGCTGTTTCCTTCGACGACTGTGGCGTCGAGGAGGAGCCACCGGTAGTCGTCGGCAAGGTTCTCTACCATGGCGACCACTCCCTTCGTCACCCTCCCCTTGAAGCCATGCTCATCACCGATAATCGACACGCCTTGCGCCACTTTGATTTTGGCAAACGAACCGAGGTGCAAAAACGGAACCTTTCCTGCATCAGTTTTCAGCAAGACCAAATCGTGAACCGGGTCCTCGCCGACCACGCCGAGAACCTTGAAAGCACGGCCGTCACTCGTCACTCCCCCCATGCGCGTGCTGCCCGTAACCAGATGTCGTGCCGTGACTATCAATCCATCCGGGGAAACGAAGAACCCCGTGCCATTCCCGATGGCCAACTGATCCTTCATGTCGTTGGCGAACAACGAAACAACGGCGGTTTGCGGACGGATTAGGTTTGGTTTCTCGTCTCCGCCAGCCTCTTCTGCCGAACGCGCTGTCGCGAGCAGTAGCGCAAGAAAGCACCCGAATAGCAGGCGGAGCGACGGAATCCTTTTCACAGGATCAGAATCGCGGATGGGCGGCCGCGCGCGCGAGTTTTCTCTTGTTGAGCGCTCTGCACTGCTGCGCTACATCGTCCGCCCCTATGGCTTTTCTCAACGACAACTATCTCAAGCTCAAAGCAGGCTATCTCTTCCCGGAAATCGCGCGGCGGGTGAAGGTGTTTGCCGAGGCGAATCCGGACGCGGCCAAGCGGATTATCCGCTGCGGGATCGGCGATGTGACCGAGGCACTGCCGGGCGCGGTGGTGACAGCGATGCACGCCGCGGTCGATGAGATGGCGACCCGAGGCGGCTTCCACGGCTACGGGCCGGAACAGGGTTACGAGTGGTTGCGGCACGCCATCGCGGAAAATGATTTTCGGGCCCTCGGTCTCGATGTGGCGGACGACGAAATCTTCGTGAGCGATGGTTCGAAGTGCGATTGCGGCAATATCCTGGATATTCTGGGACACCAAAACCGCATCGCCATCACCGATCCCGTTTACCCGGTCTATGTGGATACGAACGTGATGGCCGGGCACACGGGCGAGGCGGATGCGAGCGGCGCTTATGAGGGGCTGATCTATCTCGATTGCACGGCCGAGAACGGCTTCGTGGCCGCACCGCCGCAGGAGCACGCGGATGTCATCTACCTCTGCTTTCCGAATAACCCAACCGGCGCGGTCGCCACGCGTGAACAGCTCGCGGCGTGGGTCGCGTATGCGCAGGAGCACCGCTCGCTGATTCTTTTCGACGCGGCTTACGAGGCCTACATCAGCGACCCCGCAGTCCCGCGTTCGATCTACGAAATCCCGGGCGCGCGCGAGTGTGCGATCGAGTTTCGGAGCTTCTCAAAAAACGGCGGCTTCACCGGCACACGCTGCGCCTTTATCGTGGTCCCGAAGACGCTCATGGCTTCGACGGCCAGCGGCGAGCGCCAGCCGCTGCATCCGCTGTGGTCGCGCCGGCACACCACGAAGTTTAACGGCGTTTCCTACATCGTGCAGCGCGGCGCCGAGGCGCTCTATTCGCCCGAGGGCAAGGCGCAGATCGCCACGCTCGTGGAGCATTACATGGGCAATGCGCGCATCCTTCGCGAAGCCGCAGCGGCCGTGGGTCTGCGCGTCTATGGCGGCGTGAATGCACCCTACATTTGGGTGAGCACGCCCGCGGGGACGACGAGTTGGCAGATGTTCGACCGCATGCTCGGCGAGGCCAATGTCGTCATCACCCCGGGCAGCGGTTTTGGCGCGATGGGCGAAGGTTACTTTCGCATCAGCGCCTTCAACTCGCGCGCAAACGCGGAGGAAGTGGCACGGCGGATCAAAGCGATCGCGTGGTGAGATGCGAGCGCGCTGTTGGGGAAGCTGTCAGCTTCCCCTACAGCGCGGGACCACGACATGCCCGGCGTCAGGCCTTGCGACCGAACTTTTTTTCGAGTTCGAGGTAGCTCATCTGGATCATCGTCGGCCGGCCGTGCGGGCAGCAGTAGGGCAGCTCGCAGGCGAGTAGGTCCTGGATGAGCCGGACGAGTTCAGGCTCGCGCAAATAGTCGTTCGCTTTCACCGCGTGCCGGCAAACCGTCTTGGCGATCATGTCTTCGCCGAGGCGCAGCTTGGAGGTTTGCGCGCTGGTTTCGCGGAGGTCATCGATGATTTCGCGGAGGAGCTGCGTAGGCTCGGTTGCGCGGAGAAACGTGGGCAGGCTGTCGATTTTAAAAGTGCCCGCGCCAAAAGGTTCGAGCCCGATGCCAGCCCGCTGGAGCACATCGAGATTGCGGCCCAGCCAGTCGCCGTCGCGCGGGCTGACTTCGAGCGTGAGCGGCAGCAGCAAGCGCTGGCCGGGCACGCCCTGCCGCTCCATGCGGCGTTTCATTTCTTCAAAAAGGATGCGCTCATGTGCGGCGTGCTGGTCCACGAGCACGAGGCCGCTGGAGTTTTCCATGAGGACGTAGAGTTTGCCGAGCACGCCGAGAATTTTGAAGTCGTTCGCGGCGGGATGGGTTTCTGGTTTCTGGTTTCTGGTCTCTGGTTCTCGCGGAGAGACGGCGCTTTTGCTTGGGAGCGTTGTCGGCGGGATCGGTGCGGCGGGGACGACCAGCTTTGATTGGAGAGGCAGGGCGCTCCAGTCTTTGCGCAGTTCGACCTGCTCGCGCTCAGGGATCAGCGGCAGAGTCTCGGGCGGTGCGGAAGCCGGAGAACCAGAAACTAGAACCGCAGACGGAGCCGATGAGCGCGGCTCAAGCCCAGAACCAGAAACCTCTCCCCCACCCGCGCGAAACGTCTGCGACCAATTCGCGCGATCGCTTTCCAGCGCCACGCGAACGGCTTCCACAACCGCCTCGCGCACCCACGCGGCGTTGCGGAAACGCACTTCGCGCTTCGCCGGGTGGACGTTCACATCCACCTCGGCGGGATCCATCTCGATGAAGAGAAAGGTGACTGGATGCTGACCCTTCATCAACGCCGTGTGATAGCCCTCGCGCAGGGCGAAATTGATCGTGTTGTTTTCGACCGCACGGCCATTGAGGAAGACGAGTTGTTGCGCCCGGGAAGAGCGGCTAACCCCGGCCTTGCCGATGAGCCCGCGAATGGAAATCCCTTCATTGGAGAACTCGGGAATATCCAGCAACTCCGTGGCGAGCGTCGCGCCGCAGAGGTCGCGCACCCGCTCCCGGAGATGATTCGCGGGCGGGAGTTGCCAGACCACGCGCTCGTCGTTCACGAAGACGAAGCCGATCTGCGGATGCCCGATGGCTTGCAGATGCAGCTGATGTTCGACGTGGCTGGATTCGGTGTTCTCCGTGCGCAGAAACTTCCGCCGCGCGGGCAGGTTGTAGAAAAGCGAGCGCACTTCGATCTGCGTCCCAGGGGCGTCGCCGCCATCGCGCACGTTTTCGATTTTGCCGGCGTTGACGATGACCTCGGTGCCGGCAAGCGCGTCACGTTCCCGCGTCGTGAGGCGGAAACGCGCGACGCTGGCGATACTCGGCAGCGCTTCGCCACGAAAACCGAGGGTATGGATCGCCGCCAAATCGTGGCCGGTGCGGATTTTACTCGTGGCGTGCCTTTCCAGACAAAGCAGGGCGTCATCGCGATCCATGCCTGATCCGTCGTCCACCACGCGAATGTAGGAGATGCCACCACGTCGGACCATGACCTCGATGCGTGTCGCGCCGGCATCGATAGAGTTCTCCACCAGCTCCTTGACCACACTCGCCGGCCGCTCCACGACTTCGCCAGCCGCCACCTGACTGGCGACATCTTCGGAGAGCAGGGCGATGCGAGACATGAGCCCGCAGTTTCAGGCGACTGACCGCAGGTGGCAAGTGCGCCGCACGATTGCCACTTGCCACTTGGCACATTTCCCGTGGCGACTTACTTTCCGCGCATGATCACCGTTACTGATGCCGCTTTTGCGCAGCTCGAAACGATCGTCCGCGAGCAGGACGACCCGGCAAAAGGACTGCGCATCCTCGTGCAAAACGGCGGCTGCGCTGGGCTGGAATACGGCATGGGACTCGATCACGCACAGGCGGGCGACGAGATCGTGGAGCGCGGTGGGGTCAAAGTGATCATTGACGCCGAAAGCGCCCATTTTTTGAACGGTTCAACCATCGACTATGCCGACGATCTCGCCGGCTCCGGCTTCCGCATCCAGAACCCGAACGCCGCGCGGAGTTGTGGTTGCGGCACTTCCTTCGAACCCGCTGAAGCCCAGGCGGGCGCGGATCAGCACTAACTCTCTGCTGAACGCGGCGGCGCTCCCGTTTCCAAAATGGCTGACGATTTTTACGGTTACGATGACGATCACGACGAACCCAAGGGCCGCGACAATCTCTTCCTTTGGACGGTTTTCATCCTCCTGTTGATCGGGATCGCCTTCGCCTGCTGGCTGGGCAGCTACTACATTTTTGGTCATCCCGAAAAGCCGGCGTCGTATCGCTTCCTGAAAAAAATCGGAAAGATCGAAAGCCAGATTCGCTTCGAGGTCACGGGTGCGCCTCAGGGCGAGTTTTTGAACGCGCAAAAACTTTTTGAGCGCTACGGGCGGATGACGCGGCTGGAGTTGGAGGAGGAAAACGCGGTGCTCATGCGCAGCTACATCAAAAACTATCGCGAGAGTCGGAAGAAGACTCCCTATGTCATTGGGCGTTATGTCATTCTCGATTCGTATGGTTTGAAGAAGACCGATCTTTTCCCCAGCGGGGTGGTCGCGCTGGCCCAAGCGGCGGAGTTTCCACAAGTGCTGATTGAGCACGTTTACACCACCTCCGCGCGCAACGTGCCCGCCTCACTGCCGCTGCTTCAGACCGGATATCAAATCCCGCTTGAGCGAACCAACGACCTTGCCGCACTCCTGCACATCGAGCGGAATACTGATGGACACATGCTTTTTACCGTCGTGCCATTGCTCTACCCTCGTTACGCGGTCACGCAAGGTGCCGGGACATTCAACCTCGAACCGCCTACCGAATTGAACATGGAGGCCGGCCTCCCAGTGATCAAAAACGAAGCCTTTACTGCGGGGTTGAAAAAATTTGCCGACTACCGTCGTACGCATCCTCTGGCCGTAGGGGGAACCACTGCTGCCAACAGCGCGACCCCATCACTTGCTCCAGGGTTGGTTCGCGTCGATACCCTAAAACCCGGCGCAAACGTGCCCATGGTCGGCGAACTGCCGCCCATCCCTGTAGCGACTCCCATCCCAATCCCCGGCAAGGGCACTCCGCAAGTCGCAGCCGCGGCCACCCCACGACCTGCAGCAACGCCGGCCACGACGGTCGCGATGCTGGCCACGCCTGGGCCCCGGACCATTGTGCCGCCGATACCCGTGGCCACGCCCCTACCTGCCGTTTCTCCGACTGGCGTGCCGCTCCAACCCTTCATCAAGGCCGAACGCGATCCGAATATGCCAACCGCGGGCGGATCGTGGCGCGTGTACGCGCCCGGCAAGGCGCCGCCCGCGCGCACCATCACGCCGGCTGAAGCGGGCGATCTGGCCGACCGCGGTGAACTCGGCGACCGCGTCTATTTACGGGGGGAGTTTCGGGTCACGGCAGTGGTCGACAATCGGGTCGTCCTGCGCGACCGCTCGATTGGAGCCGATCCGGCAGTCGCGGGTGCGGCCCGGATCATCGTGGAGTATCCCGCGGGGGCCGTCCCACCGGCGGAAAATTCAAATTTCGTCCGCGATGCTGCGCAGCCGTACGAGATCCGCAGCGTGCGCCGCGGGGCGGATGGGCAGGTGAATATCTACGTCCGCGACATCATCCAGCAGTAGAGCAGGGCTGCAGCTCTCGCCCCCTCAGGCACCGCGAAAGTGGCGAGCTTGACCCCACAGGGCAGCTCTGTTGTCCTTTTCCTTCGCGCACCATGGACCCGACCCCGGACACGCCTTCCAGCCTCGCGGCTCCACCGAGCCGCTGGGCGCTCGCCACGCGCGGCGATCCTGTGGCGCTCGGCGAACTGGCGGGGAGTTACTGGTATTGTGCCTACGTTTGGTGGCGACGTTCGGGACTGGACGCCGAAGCCGCCGGTCCCGCCACCGTCGCGAGTTTTACGCGCTGGCTGACGATCTCGCCGCCAATGGCCGAGCAGAGCGGCGCAGGATTGATGCGGGAATGGCTGCCTGCGCGCTTGCGGGAAATGGCGGCGGAGGGTTGGGAAATGGACGGTGAGCCAGCGATCGGCATCGAATCAGAATGGGCGGAGAAACACTACCCTGACGAACCTGAGGGCGAACCAGACGCGCTCTTTCACCGGCGTTGGACGCTCACGGTCCTTGAATTCACCATGCAGGCGCTGCGCGCAGAGTACGCCGCGCGCGGCTTGGAAATGCTGTACGGAGAGGTCGCGCCGTTCATCGGCTTCGAGGGCGCGGATGAAGCGCACTACGCCGCCGCCGCGGATCGCACCGGCATGACCGTCGGGGCCTTGCGCCGGGCCGTCTTTGATTTCCGGACGCATCACCGCGAGGTGCTGCGTAGTATCTTGGCCGACACCGTTGCCGACCCGGGAGATATCGACAGCGAGATCACCGCGCTACTCTGCGCCTGCGATCTGCCCGCCGGGCCCGAGACCCGACCTGCGCCGCTCCCCACGGCCATCCGCACTTTCAAACCCGAAGAGCTACTGGCGCGCGCCATGAATACGGTGCAAATGACCAGCGGCGGGGGCGGCTATAAATGGACGCCGCCGAGCGACGACGAAGTGTCCCGGCTATTCCCGCAGTTCGAGATGTTGGGCATGATTGGACGGGGAGGCATGGGCGCAGTTTATCGGGCCCGTCAGGTAGCGCTTGACCGGGAAGTGGCGATCAAGCTCCTGCCGCTCGAGGTCAGTGCCGATCAAGCTTTCGCGAACCGTTTCGTCCGCGAGGCGCGAGCGATGGCGAAACTGACGCACCCGAATATCATCTCCGTTTTCGATTTTGGAACGACGGCCGAGGGTCACCTGTTTTTCGTCATGGAATATGTCGAAGGGGCTAACGTCTCGGAAATCATCCGCGGCCCGGGGCTGGAACCCGATCAGGCCATGGTCATCACCGGACAGGTCTGCACGGCGCTGGCGTATGCGCACGGGAAGGGCGTGATCCACCGCGACATCAAGCCGGCCAATGTGATGGTTGGGACCGATGGCAGTGCCAAGGTCGCGGACTTCGGGCTCGCGCGCATGGCTGGCGCGGATCCAGAGCAGTACGGCCAGACGGTGACCGGCACGATCATGGGCACGCCGGAATACATGGCGCCCGAACAGAAGCGCGGCATGGCGGTGGACCACCGGGCGGACATCTACAGCGTCGGTGTGATGCTCTACGAAATGCTGTGCAAGGAACCGCCGCAGGGGGCGTTTGAGCCGCCGAGCGAGCGAGTACACTGCGATGCGCGGATCGATCAGGTGGTGATCAAAGCCATGAACCGCACGCCAGAGGGTCGCTACCAATCGACCACGGAAATGAAAATGGCGATCGAGGCAGTGCGAACCCCATTTCCGACGCAGCCGGGCAATCACGCGGCCCGCAGGAATGTGGGCGGCGGGGGGACGGGGCGCGCCGTAACGCTGGAAAAAAAATCCCCCGCGGGCTTGGTTTTCGGCCTGTTAGCGGCGGCCTTAGCCAGCGTTGGAGCGGTCGTTTATTTCCAAGCGCAGAATAAAAAGCCGGCAGAAAAGAGGCCACTCGCTCGAGTTTCACCCACCCCGCATCCAGTCCCGTCTCCTACGCCTGCCCCTGAATTTTTCGGACCGGCGATCCCGACGGATTTTAAACCGCCCGAGGAAAAGCCAACTGTCGCCATGCTTGCTACAAAAGAGGTGCCGGCAGAGTTGCCCACGCCAGCGACGATGGTGCCTCCACTTACGACGGATCCTCCTTCGCCGCCGACTAAGGTGAAGTCTTCGGTTGCGCCAGATATCGCGGCGGCACCGGTCGCGTCGGCCTTGGTGGCAGCGTCGAACGACCCGCGGCTGATGCAGGTTGAAACGGCTTTCAACGCGCGCTTCGACAAGGACGCGCAAAGGCCCTACCTCGCGCTCGTGGCCGCGCTGAATCAAAGCTATCTGGTCAACGGCGTCGCGCGCGTGCGAATCGCGGCGCAGGCCCGCGGCAGCCTCGATGAAGTCACTGCCCTGGACGCGGAGAAGGCGGCGATTGGGCGCGGCGAAGGCGTTCCAGCCACCGATCATCTCACCATCCCCGAGTCGCTCAAGGCGCTGCGGACCGAGTACCGAACTCTCTTGGGCAAATACGCCGCCGAACGCGCGAAAACAGGCGGGCAAATCTACGATCTCTACCTCGCTGCCCTCGACGGCTACATGGTGGAACTCACCCGGGCCAACAAGATCGACGAGGCCAAAAAGGTCAAAGCTGTGCGCGAAGAAATTGCGGTGAAGAAGACTGAACTCACCCAACCGGGCTACACCGAAGCGCCTCGATCTGGTCAACTTTCAGCCGTCCCAGCACCAGGCGCGGGTGCCCCACTGCGGGAAGTGGCGAAGTGGCTGCTCTCCGCCGGAGTGGATTGCCGAATGACCGTCACGAAGGGGAATTTACAAAGCGACGTGCTGGCCGAACGCGATCTGCCGCCGGGGAAATTCGAGATCATCAGCCTCTCGATCGAGCGTCGCGGATCGCAACAACCCGCACTTACCGCCGCCGATCTTCAGACGCTCAAAGCGATCAAGACCTTGCGCACGGTTTGGGTTTTGTCGCCGAATCTGGGAGATGCTGCTTTCGAGTTCCTCAACGGAAATGCCGAACTCACCTCGGTCGCCCTGCATTCCGAGAATTTCACCGATGGAGTGCTCGCCCATCTCGCCGATGCGCGAAAGCTTACCGACTTCAAGTTGGTCTATTCGAAGAACTTTTCTGGTCGGGATTTGCACAAAATGCGCTGGCTGCCGGGCTTGACCCAAGCTGATTTTTCGAGCTCGGGCTTCAGCGACGAAGGGTTGAAAGCACTGCTCTTCGCACCCAGATTACGCGCACTGAAACTCTACGGGCCTGCCACCGCGGCCACGGATGCCGGTCTGGCTTCGCTTGCGGCTCACCCGACGCTCAGTGAGCTGAGTTTTGAGGGATGCAAAAGTTTCTCGGACGCCGGCCTCGCAGTCCTCGGGAAAATGCGAACCCTCAACTCTCTCAACGCCGCAGGCACGGGTTTTGGCGACACTGCCGCCGCCTCCCTGGCCAGCCATGGCGCGATTCGGCAGCTCAACTTGAAAGGCACTCCACTCACCGACGCTGGTCTCAGCCGATTGGCCACCCTGACCAAACTGGAAACCCTGAACGTCAACAGCACGAGAGTGACTCCGGCGGGTCTCGAAGCGTTTAGCCGCGTCGCGCCAAAGTGTTTGGTGACGCCGTAGTCGCGAGAGTTCTCTGCTCTTACCGCTCCAGTGCTTCGATGACGAAATCGTCGAAATAAAGCTGTCCAGCCCCGGGAAACACCTCGACGGCAAAATCCAGGTTCCGGGTTTGGGAAGTGAGCGAGTAGTTGGATTCAATTGTCTGCCAGTCGGGCGAACGCGCGACTTTCCGATCGAAGAAAGTGTGATTGCCGGCTGGATAGCGGATTCGGAATTGCAAAGCGCCAGCGGTCTCGCGCCCCGTCACAAAGCCATCGCCGGTTCGGACACGAAATTTGATCTTCAGCGTCGTTGTATCGCGCGGCACGGAGAAGCTCTGGGAGAACGTCTGCGACCTCGTGCCAAGGGTGATGCAGATTGAGCGGTTCACATCCGCACCCGGTTTCACCGACGCCCCGCCCAAGGGCGGCCGCGGCACCGGCGTCGCGGCAAACGAAGACGGGGCGGTCGCACCCGGTTGCGGCGCACTGAAGACTTCCGCTTTTCCGTCGCCTTTCCAATGAGCGACGCCGGTCGAGAAATCCCCGTTGTCGAGCAGGTTCTTCCCCGGCTTCGGGGTCTGCGCATCGCTCTTGGCGAGGGAGCTGAGAGCCACTACAACCACCGCCACCGCAAATCGAATGTTCATGCGTGTGGTGACTAGCTAAGTCGCTTACCCGCTGCAATTCAAAAACATGGAGGCGATGAGAGGACCGGTTTGAGGCGCTCCTGCGCAAGGTGGCAGTCGTCCCTCCGCGGGTGCTAGCCATGGGCACGGCTGCGTTTATTGGGTGGAGTCCGCGATCAGGGTGAAGGGGTTCGGCGCAAAACGGCCGCGGAATTTTGCGGTCGAAAACATTGCCATCTTGCTCCGCGTTTCCGGATTGGATTGTCTGCCGGTGATGGATGTCACCCCAGACGCCTCTCTTTCACCTGTCGCCCCAAGTCGCTGGACTCGGGCGTTGGACGGGGACGCGGTCGCCTTGGCCGAGTTGGCGCAGAGTTATTGGTATGGAGTTTATGTCTGGTGGCGACGCTCCGGGCTGGAGGCGGACGAAGCGGCAGAGGCGACGACAGCGAGTTTCGCCTTGTGGGGTTCGACACGACCGCCGAGGTCCGGGGATGAAGGTGCGGGCATAATGCGGACGTGGCTGCCCGTGCAACTTGGCCAACTCGCGGCGGCCGGGTGGGAACTCGAAGGCGAACTCCTGATTGCGGTCGAGCAAGAGTGGGCGGAGGGGCATTATGCGGTCGAGCCGGAGGGAGAGCCGGACACGGTTTTTCAGCGGCGCTGGACACTGACGGTACTGGAGTTTGCCATGCAGGCGCTGCGCGCGGAGTACGCGACGCGCGGCTGGGAGGAGCTCTTTGCGGAGGTCGCGCCCTTTGTCGGTTTCGAGGATGGAGGCGAGGCCCGCTACGCCGCGGCCGCAGAGCGCGCGGGGATGACCGTCGGCGCGCTGAAGCGGGCGGTCTTCGATTTTCGGACGCACCACCGCGAGGTGCTGCGGAGCATCGTGGCCGACACCGTAGCTGACCCGGCCGACGTCTCCGGCGAGATCACAGCCCTGCTTTGCGCGTGTGATCTGCCCACAGGGCCGGACGCTCCTTCCGCTCCGCTCCCTACTTCGATTCGCAGTTTCAAGCCCGACGAACTGCTCGCCCGCGCCATGAACACTGTGCACATGACCAGCGGGGGCACCGGCAAATGGCAGCCGCCGAGTGATGCGGAAGCGGCCGGACTTTTCCCGCAATTCGAAATGCTAGGGATGATCGGCCGAGGTGGAATGGGGGCGGTCTATCGGGCCCGGCAAGTGGCGCTCGACCGGGAGGTGGCGATCAAGCTGCTGCCCCTCGAAGTCAGCGCGGACCAGGCGTTCGCCGGCCGCTTCGTGCGTGAAGCGCGGGCCATGGCCAAGCTCAGCCACCCCAATATCATCCCGGTGTTTGGCTTCGGCACGACCGCCGAGGGACACCTGTATTTCTTCATGGAATACGTCGAGGGCGCGAACCTCTCGCAGCTCATCCGTGCGCCGGGGCTCGTGCCGGAGCAGGCGTTGGCCATCACGGCACAGGTCTGCGGGGCGCTGGCGTATGCACACGGGAGGGGCGTCATTCACCGCGACATCAAGTCGGCGAACGTGATGGTTGGGAGCGACGGCGTGGTGAAAGTCGCGGACTTCGGGCTGGCGCGCGTCGAGGGCGCCGACCCTTCGGAGTATGGCCAGACCATGACCGGGACGATCATGGGCACGGCGGAGTACATGGCGCCCGAGCAGAAACGGGGGATGGATGTGGATCACCGCGCGGACATCTACAGCGTCGGAGTGGTGCTCTACGAAATGCTCTGCCGGGAGTTGCCGCAGGGTGCGTTCGAGCCGCCGAGCCAGCGCGCCGGGTGTGATGTGCGCATTGATCAGATCGTCCTCAAGGCGATGCATCGTCTGCCGGAAAGCCGCTACCAGTCAGCGACGGAAATGCAGGGCGATCTGGAACTCTTGCGCACGCCCTTGCCGGACGCTCTTCCAATTGAGCAACCGCGAACCCCCCCGGGGGATCGCGGGTTCACTCCGCAGCGGGAGAAGTCGCGCAGCGGAGCGCTCGCTGCCCTTGTCGTCGCGGCGTTGCTGATCGCCGGCTCTCTTTATTTCCTGAACGACGACGCGAACTCCCTTGCGAAGAAATCGGCAGAACTGACGGACGAGCCTTTCCCGTCACCATCCACCCCACCTAGCGCGTCACCCCCCGCGATCGAGCCCGTCGTTCCGTCCGCAACCCCGGTGCCGGTGGAGCCGATCAAACCCGTGCCCCCCAGCGCACCGGCGATGGCGACGCCGGCTCAGCCGATGAAGCCGGAACCCGCGAGTCCGCAGCAAGTCGTGTCGGGGCCAAACGTGGCAGGGCCAACCTCCCCCCTCGCTCCGATAAATCTCCTCGCTACCGCCGACGCGACTCAAGGCGCGCTGAAAGGCGATTGGCAGACCACGCCCGAAGGGCTGGTGCTGAAAAACGACACCAGCGATTCGTCGCAGGTCTTCGCGTTCGATTTCATTCCGCCCGAGGAGTACGACTTCGAGATCGAATTCACCATCCAAGACGGGCTGCGGGAAGCCTGTCAGATCTTTCCGATCGCGGGGCGATCCATCCTTTGGAAAATGGGATTCGGCAGCGGGGAGTTCACGCCGTTCAGCTTTGGTCCCTTGCTCGACGGTGGACTTCCCACCGCGCGCGGCCGCTCAGAGGCGGTGATCCCGCGGCCGCGGCTCAAGCAGGATCAGCGCTACCGCAGCGTGGTCGAAGTCCGGCGCGGCTCGGTGCGCGCGCTGCTCGATGGCCAGGAGGTGTTGCGCTGGAATGGTGATTTTCAGCGCCTCGATAACGAAGAGCCTTTCCGACTAACAAACCCCCGAAACGTAGGCGTCGGGAGTTGGGCGAGCGGCATTCATTTTCACAAAGCGGAGATTCGCCCGCACCGCGCGATCGATCTCCTCGCCGATGTGAACGTGGAGCGCGACGCCGTGCATGGTGCGTGGACGAAGACGGCCGCCGGGCTGGCGGTGACAACCGCCGGTGGACGCGAACACCTGCTACTCGGGCTGAACTTCGTGCCGCCGGAACAGTACGATTTCGAGATTGAGTTCACGATCCAAGGCGGGGTCCACGAAGTCTCGCAGGCCCTGCCGCTCGGCGGCCAAACGGTCATGTGGAAAATGGGTTGCTTCGCCAAGGCCCAACGAGCGTATTTCGCGCTCGGTCATGCGCTGGATGGCGAACCTCCCCCGTCGAAGGTGCGCACGGAGGCGGCCGTATCGCTCCCACTACTGCATGCAAACCAGCGCTACCGCTGCGTCGCCGAGGTCCGGCGGGACTCCTTTCGTGCGGTGCTCGATGGCCGCGAAGTGCTGCGCTGGAGCGGCGATTTTCACCGCTTCGGGGAAGAAGCCAAAATGCAGTTGCCCAATCCCGCGCAGCTCGGAATTGGCGCCTGGAGCACAAGCGTCCTTTTCCATAAAGCCGAAGTCCGGTCGCCGGGTATGAGCACGCGCCGCCCGACTTCCACGGTGCCTGCAGCTTCGGAGTTGGTCGCCGCGTCGAACGACCCGCGCCTCGTGAAACTGGAGGCAGCCTTCCGCGCGCGCTTCGAGAGCGACGCGCAAAAGCCCTACCTCGCGTCCGTCGCCGCGCTGAACCAAAGCTACCTCGCCAATGGTCTCACCCGCGCCCGTGCGGCCGCGCAGGTCAAAGGCAGCCTCGCCGAAGTCACCGCGCTGGAGGACGAAAAAGCTGCGATCGAAAGAAACGAAGGCGTCCCCGCGACCGACGTGGACCCAACCCCCGAAGCGCTCAAATCCCTGCGCGCCACCTATCGGGCTGCGATGAACAAATACACCGCGGAGCGCGCGAGAAGCGGTGCCCAGATTTACGACCTCTACCTCGCCTCGCTCAAAACTTACGAAGCCGAACTCACCCGCGCCGACAAGATCGACGAAGCGAAAAAGGTCCGGGCCGTGAGCGAGGATGTCGCGGCCCAAAAGACGGAGCTGATGCGTCCCGCCGAGGACTCTTCCAAAGCCACCGTCGTTACGGCGCCCGCGAGTCCTGCGCCTGGGGCCGGCGCGCCCTTTTCGAATCCGGCGAAAGCGCGCGAGGCCGCGAAATGGCTACTTGCCGGCGGCGGCATGTGCACTGTCGCCACGACCGCGGGAGAAACCGAGGTCCGGACCGAGGCAGAGTTACCTGCGGAAGGATTCGCGTTGGTCGGATTTTCGATCAACCGCGAAAACTGGAAATCGGCGGATCCCAAAGAATCCGACATGCGGGTCTTCCGCGGAATCAAGACCCTCCGGAAGGTGAATGCCTATACGCCCAACCTCGGCGATGCCGCGTTCTCGTTTCTCGCGGAAAACCCGGAACTGACCTCGGTGCAGATTCTCACGGACTTTCACCTCGTCAGCGACCGCGTGCTCCAATCCGTCGAATCGGCCCGCCAGATCACCGACTTCATGGTGCGTTACACCACGAATTTCACGGGCAAAGGCTTGGAAAAAATGCCGTGGCTGCCGCGGCTGACGAAGGCGGATTTTTTTGGCTCTGGGATCGGCAATCGCGGGCTCGAGGAACTGCTCGGCGCTACGCAACTCACCGAGCTAAATCTCGGATCCTGCAAAAGCGTCACCGACGCCGGCCTCGCTAAACTCACGGCCCTTACCAAGCTGCAAAAACTCGACCTGCGCGGCACCGCCGTCACCCGCAACGGCGTGGAGGCATTTAAAAAAGCGCGGCCGAATTGTGATGTGACTCAGTGAAACAATCCGGACGTTAGCGCCAGAAGTGCCGTTGGGACAGGCCCTGGGATCGACCGTAGCCCGATCAGTTCGCCACGCTGTTACTGAAACTTGATCTTCACCTCGGGCGCAGCTTCCACTTTCACGCCGTCGAGCCCTTTCATCAGCGCTTTGCTTTCCTGAAGGGTCTTGGGGTTTTCCTTGGCCAGCTTTTTGAACTTCTCCGGGTCGGCAAGGAGCTTGTTGAAATCCATCTCCATGAGGGTCACGCGGGAGCCGTCTTTGTACTCGGCGTTGGTCTCTTTGATCGCCCCGGCTACTTCCACGACCATGCTCACTTTCATGTCCTTGAACATCTGCTTCATCATCTGCATGGCCATGTCTTCCATGCCCGCCGGCTGCTCGGGCTTGTCGGTCTTCTTCAAATCGGGCACCGGCATTTTGATGACGAGTTCGGCGGGCGCGCCTTTGGCAAACTTGAAGGTCACCGGTTCGACTTTGCTCGTCGATTTAACGCTGCCGCCCGCGGCCGGTGTCGGCATGACGTCACCGGGATTTTGGTCAAGTTGGAGCGTGTTGATGTCTTTGAAGGCGTAGACCGCGGTGAAGCCGTTGCCCTTCTCGTTATCGATCTTCTTGGCGGAAACAAAGGTCACGCCCGGCCCCATCTTCGCCGCGGCTTCCTTGAGCTTCGCTTCGTCCATCAGCTCAAAACCTTTCGCCGGCTTCCCATCTTTCTTGGCTCCGCCAAAGCCCGCGGCCATCTGCTCCATTTGCGCAATGACCTCTTTGCCCATGACCACCGTTTCCTCCACGGTCCCGCTGCCGTCGGGCTTCAGCTTCACGAGTTTCTCGATCTGCAAACAGCCGGTGAGTCCGAGGAGGCAAAGAGCGACAATCAGGCACTGACGGAGGGTTTTCATAGACTGAAAATGCTGAGCGGAAACCGGGCCAGCGACAAGCGGGTTTTACCGGGCGGTGGATTCGCGAGTTGAAATGCTGCTCCGTGCGTCGAGCATCTCGTCCGCATGCTTTTTCGCCGCCTTTTTTGCCTCATCGCCTTCACGGCCCAGGCCCACGCTGCGCCACCGACCTTAAAGGCGCGCAATGCCGAGCCGGTGCTAGAGGAGTTGATGGGCGGCTGCTCGCTGAAATGCTCGTTTCGGTGGACCGCCGAAGCGTTTGTCGCTGTCGGGCAACGCGGACGGCCGGTGCCGGCTTTGAGCGACGAAAGTGCTCGGACTGCGTGGTTCGCGGACGGCCCCACCAGCCTGCGCCTTTTGTTTCCCAAGAAACTGCCCGCGGAGATGGAAGGCGAGGTGCCTTTTTACGGTCTCGAAATCATCAACGGCGACTGGAAAACCGAGGACGACTGGCGACGCGCCGGCCGGGTTAAGCGCGCTCGCCTGACGTACAATGGCCGGGTGCTGGGCGAAGTCGTCTTTGCCGACAGCCGTCGCTGGCAGCGCCTCACGTTCACGGACATCATGATCCGCTCGGGCGATGCCCTGACCTTTGAAGTCTTGGAGATTTATCCGGGCACCGGCGCGGGCTTCGCCCTTAGCGAGATCGTCCTGTCCGGGGGGCATTGAGGGACATGAGAAATCGCTTTCTTTGGTGAAAGTTTCGGCTGTAGTGCGCTCTCCCGCGCCCCATCTATGTTTTCCATTTTCGTCTCGAAGCACGTGAAGCAAGGCCGCCAGTTTGTGAAGGACGCGCGCAAGCTGCTGGATTACAAACGCGATCTCTGGACCGAGGCGCAGGTCGGCGAGTTCGAAAAGGGAATTACGATTCTGGAAGGCGCGGTGCGGGATCGCGATAAGGCGGGGATTGAAACGGCCGCGCGGGATTTGGACGGGCTGTGCGGGAAGCTGCTGCCGGCGGTGCAAAACGCGGGCTGGCGGGAAAACTGCGAAGTGTTTCTCGTGGCGATTGTCGTGGCCCTGGGTGTGCGGACCTATTTTCTCCAGCCATTTACCATCCCGACCGGGTCGATGCAGCCGACGTTGAATGGCATCATCGGCTACCCCACCACCGAGCCGCCGCCGAACGCAATGGTGCGGCTCTTTCAGACCGCAGCTTTCGGCCGTGGTTGGGTGGACGTGAAGGCGAAAAGCGAAGGCGTGGTGGCTGAGATGACGGAAATTAAACGCTTCCTTTTTTTTACCTACACCCGGGTCGTCGTGGTCCCAACGATGGAGACGCCTGACGGTCCGCGACAGATCCCCGATCGTCCGGTCGAGACCTACCTCATTCACGCGCCGACGGGGAAACTGATGGAAAGCTTCGGTCTGCGGGAAGGCAAGCTGCTCAAGGCCGGTGACCTGCTGGCCCGGGGCTACGTGGAAACAGGCGACCACGTTTTCGTGGATAAGATCTCCTACCACTTCCGCACGCCGCGCCGGGGCGACGTGTTCGTCTTCAACACCCAGGATATTTTGATGCGTGGTGCGAGGGGCCTGAACGTCGTCGCCGGGCCACCACCGGCGGAGCCGTCGCAGTTTTACATCAAGCGCCTCGTGGGACTTCCCAGTGATACGCTGCAGATCGCGGCGCCGGAGCTCTTCGTGAACGGCGCTGTGGCTGTGGGCGCGAGTTTCGCCAAGGTCATGGCGGCCAAGGACGGCTACCGCGGCTACGCCAATATGTCGGGAATGAAATATCTCACGACACCCACCGACAGCCTCACCGTTCCTCCTCGGCGCTATTGGGCCATGGGGGATAACAGCTACTTTAGCTCGGACAGCCGCGATTGGGGTTCGGTACCGCAGCGCAACATCATGGGGCGCGGAGTTTTCGTTTATTGGCCCTTCGCCTCGCACTGGGGGTTGATTAAGTGAAAGGCGAGATGCGAAAACGGAGGGCGGAAGAAGCATGACGCCAACCCATTCGCCGCCTATTTTTCCCCCTCACATGCCACCGGTTTTTTTCCGCTTTTCCTCCTCCCCCCATGGCCCGACGCGCTAGTTCCTCCGCGCATCCCGTGTGGATGCTCATCGCTGCCGCCCTCCTCCTCGCGGCGCTGGGCGGAGGTTATCTCATTTTTGGAAAAGCGAGCGACCCCTATCGCACGATGACCGCGCTGCCGGTGGCGGACTATCTGGAAAACTCGAACAGCCTTCGCGGCAACGTCTACAAACTCGATGGCACCGTGTCTAAGTCGCTCGAGTATTCGCCAGTCAACGGCCGGTTGTTTTCCGTCGAAGTTGGCCCCGATCTGCTGCCGATCCTTGTGCCACCCCAGTTCAACAGCGTGAACATTGAACGCGGGCAGCGTTTCTTTTTCAAAATCGAAGTCGGTGACAAAGGCATCCTCAAGGCGCAGGATGTGAAGAAGATTTAACACCTCCCCGAACTATGAAATCGCCCATCCTGCAAGTCGGCTCATCACTCCTGCTGATCGCCTCCGCTTTGGCCCAAGTCCCGGATGCCCCGACCGCGCCTGCGCCCACGGCCCCTTCTCCTGCGGCGCCCGCTGCTGGAGGGGGCGGAGGAGCCAAAAAGGGCGGCAATTTTCTCGGCAAAGACGTGCCATCTTTCGATCCCGGTTCGGAAACTATGACCTGGGACGGGAAGAACTGGAACGTAAACAACAACCGCATTTTCCAAGCAAGGTTCGAGAAGTACCTCAATGCGCCGGAGGCGACCACTCTTGAGGACAAACAGTATCAACAGGTCATTAGCACGATCCTCAACCTCCTCGCCCCCGGCAACGCCACTACCCAGAACATCGACCTCGCCTTCCGGTATCTGCCGCAAGGCTCCCGCTTCGATATCGACGCCCGCCTTTGCGACGGGTTAGCCGATGCTGTTTATAGCGCATGGAAATCGCAGCGTGCCCAGGACCGGCTCGTCGTGGCGAACGCCTCGCTCGACCAGGAACGGAACCAGGAATACTGGAACGCCAAGCACGCCGGAGCGGGAGAAACCATGAAAGCGGGGCCGAGAACCACCGGCGGCGGCGGGCGTCGCGGGAACAACCAGCCCGCCCCGCCTTCGCAAGCGAACTTCGAGGCGACGATGACCCAGACGCAGCACACCAAGCGCATCGCCGAGGTCGAAGCGCAGATCAAAGCCAACCAGCTCAAGCGCGAGATTTCTGAGATCCAGGCCAAGGTCGAATTTCAGGCGCTCATCGTGCAATACTTTATGCAGCGTCGCTTCCAGCATGTGCTCATGGCGACACGCTTTTACCGCGCGGTTTTCACCGACGGGGATACCAAGCTGAATGTTGGCAAAGACACGAAGGATCTATTTGAGAAAAGCTCCGGCATGCCGCCGACGGTCGGCACGCTCGATTCGATGGCCAACGAGGCGATTCGCGACGTGCGCGAAGGGGTGAAGGCGTTCGAGTTCCTGGTCATGAAGAACGAACTTGAGAGCGCCAGCAAACGACTCGCCGAAGCGGTGACGATTGGCGAATTTATGCCGGAGATTCGGACTCTGCCCCGCGACAAAAAGCGCCAGGCGCTAGAATTTGTGCAGAAGACCAACCAGCTCATCTCAGCCATCGACGTGAAGGATTACACGCTCGCTGAGACGCTGGTGAAGGATCTCGAAAAGATCGCCAAAGACTTCGATCCATCGAAGCCGATGGCGGCCATCGAGACGTCGAAACAGGTCGCGGCCATGCACCTAGCCAAGGCCCGCAACGCCGCGCTTAAAGGCGACAACGCCACGCTCGAAACCGAACTCACCGCCGCGACCGAACTCTGGCCGCGCAACCCGGCGCTCGCCGAAATGTCGAAGATGATTTTCTCGCAGGGCGACGTGCAGCAAAAAGCCGTCATCGATTTCGACCAACTCGCCGGCCAGAAAAACTACCGCCAAATTTTCGACGACCGGGTGCGCTTCATCGCCGCACTGGCGCTCTATCCCGAGAAGCAGAAGCAACTCGAGGATGTCTTGAAAAACATGCAGACCATCGAAATGGCGATCACCCAAGCCAACGCGATGGCCCAGCAAACGAACTACGCCGGCGCGTGGGAGAGCGTGGAAAAAATCGCTGCGCAATTTCCCGACGACTCCAAGCTCAGCCAAACCCGTGCGAACCTAACGACGCAAGCCGCCGACTTCGTCCGCACGCTCCGCGGCGCGCAGGACCTCGAGAAAAAGGAACAGGTCGGCTCCAGCCTCGCGTGGTATCTCAAGGCCCAGAAGATTTATCCACAAAGCGAGTTTGCCACGGAAGGCGTGGACCGCTTGGTGAAGAAGATCCTCCCGCAAGGGTAGGCGCCAACCTCGCGCAACGGTTATATCACCAAGGCGCAAGCGCTTTCGCGGGGGCCTCGTGCTCTTCCTTCCGCGCCTGCCAGTGCATGCAGGCGACGAAAAGCGCCGTGAAGAGTAAGTCGCTGATCAGCGTATTGCGGAAGAAAATCCACGCTGGCGGGAAGCCGGGTAGGCCGGTGGTCAGCGCTTGAATCCATCCGGCGAAAGTGTTTGCGTAGCGCGACTCGGAGAGCCACGCACCGGTATTCGTGAGGATGTGGAAGATCAGCGAACCCACAAAGCTCGCTCCCAGCAAAGGGCCCAGCCGCGCCTTTTCCCGGAGCGCAAGACCCAGTCCTGCGATGATCGCGAGTGCGACGTAGCCCGGAACGATTTCCGCCGTCAGTAGCGGCTGGTGATAGACGAAGGCATACAGCACCACGTCGCTGACGAAAAGCGCGGCCAGCGGCAGCACGATGGCGATCCGACGCGGTAGAAACGCCGCCCCGCACAGCGCGACCGCCGCGATCGGCGCGAAATTATGCAGCCACCCGAAATCCGCGTTCCCCGCGAAACCCGAGACGATGCGATAGGCGACGACGACAAAAAGCAGGACGAAAGCGGCTAACATGGAGGAAATCTGCCGCGCTTCGCCGGGACGGGCAATGCGGAAATGCAGGGCCCTCTTTTCTGCATCCGCGAAGGAAAAGTTTCTTGCCACAGACCGGCACGCCGGGGAATTCTCCGCCGCAGTTCTTTTCAACCACATCAACGTGCAGCAGATGTCAGGAAAGGCCGTGAAAATCGGCCACAGTTGCGCTGCGGTAACGAGTCACAACCTCTCATCCCGATCTTCATGATCGGGAACAAAGCCAATCTTCGTTCGCGAAGGTGAAGGCCAGGAGGAAGGCGTCCGGTTTAACCAAACCGGACACAAACTCGGAGTCCGAATATCTGCCCGCTGCACCTCATGCGCCTTGGATTCTTGCGAGTCCGTGGCGTCCAACTTCATCGCAAAAATGAAGCCTGAGCGAGCCTGCGTCATCCCGAACAGCACATGGCGTTTCTCCTCTTGCATTCGCAGCAGAGAAATAAAAACCATGAAACTACGCAGCCTCACCGGTGCGGCATTCGCCGCGCTTTTCGCCCTCACCACCCACGTCTCCGCCGCGCCCACCGCATCGCCGGGCTACGCCGCCTATTCGATCTACGCGCACACCTCCTCGGATAGCATCGTCAGCTTCGATTGGGACGCTTCGGCCAACCTTCACTACATGACGACGGCGGGGTTTCCCGACGTGAATATCTGGCGGACGACGGGCGGCGCGCCGGTCAATATTTACGCCGCGCCGAGCAATTTTGCGGGGGCCAACGTGGTCGCAATTGGAAACTACATCTATTTTAACGACAGCGATTTAACGAATCTTCAGTACATCCGGGGCTACGAGGCGGCGTCGGTCGCGCCTACCGTTACGGCCCTTTCCACAACGCCCAACTACGGGCTCTTCGGACACAATGGCGACTTGTTTATTACCGGTGCAAACGGCGGCTACGGGCCAAATCGAATCTATTTTAGCGATCTCGCAGGCGATGGTGATTTGCTCGACGATCCGGCGATCAGTTTGGGCCAAACATCCAGCGGTGGTTCCGGGCCGTTGACCTTCGATCTCGCGGGCAATCTCTTCTACGCTCCGGGCTTTGGCGACAAAAGCATCTACCGCTTTACCACTGCCGAAGTGGCCGCCGCGCTGGCCGACCCTCTGGCCAATCCCCTCACCGGAACTGGCAATCTCTGGCTCGACTACTCCCTGCTCTACCCCGATCAGGGCGGTGCCACTTCCATGCTCGTCGAAGCCGATGGTGATCTTTTGGTCACGATCACCGATTTCTCAAATCCTTCCTTCCTCACCCGCTTCGACGCTGCCCCCGATGGCAGCTACGAAAACACCTACGAGCAAATCCTCACCGACAGCCTGCTCATTGGCCAACTCCGCGAGCACGACGGCGGCCTCTACGTCTCCAGCGAAAACGCCATCTACCAGATCGTCCCCGAGCCAGGCACTGCCCTGCTTCTCATCGCCGGCCTGGGTGCGCTCGCCCTGCGGCGGTCGCGTCGTGCGGGTTCGGGTTTGGCAAAAGCCGCATCTTTCACCGTGGCCGCAGTACTCGCCGCGAGCGGCAGCGTCCAGGCAGGACCCTTCTCCAGCTACTCCGGCATCACCGCAGGTGCGCCGGACAACCCCATCGCCAAAGCCACCTTCACCATCTTTGAGACCAGCGTCGTCAATTACGCGCCCTCGCCCGGCGTGGGACCCAGCTTTCGCGCTCCAGCCACCAGCCTCGCCTCCCTTGGCGAACTCTACAGCCCCGTCGCCGCGCCTGGCACGAATAGTCCCTTCGACAAAATCTACCGACCCGCGACCGGAGCCGAGCCCAGCTCCAGTCATAACGGCGCGACGGTCAGTCCCTTCGGCGGCGATGTAAATGATACCGGCGACACCTACGGCTTCATCGGCCTCGACCAACCCGGCTCGCTCACCCTCGGCTTCAGCGCTGCCATTTTCGACGGCGCAGGAGCGGACTTCGCCGTCTTTGAAAATGGTTTCGCCTTTGGCGGTCCGACCAGCCTCTTCGCGGAGTTTGCCTTCGTCGAAGTCTCCAGCAACGGCACCGACTTCGCCCGCTTCGCCGCGATCTCCACGAACACCGCGCCCACGGCGACTTCCGGCAGTTTCCAAGGCTTCGATGTAACCAACGTCAGTAATCTCGCCGGCAAGCACGCCTCCGATTGGGGCACGCCCTTCGACCTCGCGGAACTCGTCGGCAGCCCACTCGTCACCGGCGGCCTGCTCGATCTCGCCGCCATCAACTACGTCCGCCTCGTGGATGTCGTCGGCAGCGGCGAACTCCTCGACGGCGGCACGCCCATCGCCGGCATCGCCCGCGACTCCCTCGGGAACCCGATCCTCGATAATTGGCTGACGTTCAACGCCGCTGGCTTCGACTACCTCGGACTGCCGACCCGCGCCGTCGGCGTCGTCCATTCCGCCCCCGAGCCCACGTCCGCACTTCTCCTCGGCCTCAGCGCCGTGGCTTTTGGTTCGCGTCGCCGCCGCTGAGCGGTTGAAAGTGTCCCTTTGCTCCCGCAACCTCGCCTCGTGAAAGCCGCGTCCCTTCCCTGCCTTGCGCTCTGCGCCCTGCTCGGCTGGGGCGCGGCCCACGCCGGGCCTTATTCCGCAGGCACCGGCGATCCCACGAAAGCCGACGCCCCGATTCCCGGCTTCGTCGGCCCTGACGGCATCGGCGCCGCCTTCCTCCGAACCGGCCCCAGCTCGTTCATCAACGAACGCAACTACGTCAACCCGCTCTTCTTTGCCTGGGCCGGCAGTGCTGATTACGCTCCGGCGCCGGAAGTCGCCACCACCTGGGCCAACGTCGCTCTCACCCTCGGCCCCGTGACGGGTGATCACTTTCACATCGCCGCCCTCGGCGACCTTAGCGCCACTCAGATCACCGACGCCGTCCCCCCCGGCAGCATCACCCTCTACTTCACCGACCCGATCCGCGATCTCACCGGGGCCGACTTCGCCGTCTTTGAAAACGCCTTTCTCTCCCAGAATTCCACTGGCGGTGCCGGCATCGGCGGCGTCTTTGCCGAACTGGCCTACGTCGAAGTCTCCACCGACGGCTTCACCTTCCATCGCTTCCCCGCCACCTCCCTCACCCCCAGCGCCGTCGGCGGCTATGGCAGCATCGATCCCACCGGCGTCCGCAACCTCGCCGGCAAACACGTCAACGCCGGCGGCTTCTCCTGGGGCACCCCATTCGACCTCGCCGAACTCCCCAGCCTCGACCCTGCCGGTATCCACTTCATCCGCCTCGTCGATATCCCCGGCTCCGGGGCTTTCCTCGATACCGCCGGTCGCCCCATTTACGACTCCTGGCTCACCACCGGTTCCGGCGGTTTTGATCTCGAAGCTCTCGGCATCATCTCGCGCCTCACCACCTTCGAGGAATGGCAGGATCTCCACGCCCTCGACGGCGACGCCCGCGGCTCCGACGCTGACCCCAACGCCAACGGCCTCCCCAACCTCCTCGAATACGCCTTCAGTCGCGTCCCCACCCGCAGCGACGACACCACCCCCGTCGTCCTTCTCGAAAAGAACGCCAACCGTCTTGAGATCATCTTCACCCGCGACGAGCGCGCCACCGATCTCACCTACGAAGTGCAAGCCCGCAACAGCCTTACGAGCGGCGCCTGGACCACCATCGCTCAAAGCGCCACCGGCCAGCCCTTCACCGGAGCCAATGGTTACACCCCGGCCATCACTGAGACCAGCGCCAGCGCCATCGCCAGCATCGGAGTCATCCGCAAAGTCCGCGTCGCCGACACCCAGACCCTCACCGGCCACGCCAGCCGCTTTCTCCGCGTAAAAGTCACTGCCACCACACCCTAGACGCACGATGAATCAGTGGAAAACTTCTTCCAGCGTGTCATCCCGAGCGGAGTTCCGTGCGGGCGAAGGTGGAACGGAACGGAGTCGAGTCGAGTCTGCGAGACGCCGATGGGCTCAGTGGCGTGCGGCAAACCTCGGCGGTCCGATCCAGCGCTCTACGTCATCGAACCGCCGAGGTCCTTCGACTGCGCTGCGCCCGCATTTCCTCCTCCGCTCCGCTCAGGATGACCGCGAAGGGATTTCTCTCCCATCAGGAAACCTGCTATGACCACCGGGAGTATGACTTCGAGGACTGACATCGCCCGCGCCATCGCTGCGTCGCCGCATGCGCGGGAGGCTCGCGCCTTCACCCTCCTCGAACTCCTCGTCGTCCTCCTCGTCATCGCCCTCCTCGCCGCTCTTCTCATCCCGGCGCTTGGCGAAGCCCGCCAGCACAGCTACGCCACCCGCAGCAGCCAAAACCTCCGCACCCTCACCGCCGCCAACCTCGCCTACGCCGCCGACCTCGGCACCTACGCCCCCGCCGACGACCGCTGGAACAATCGCCGCTGGCACGGCGAGAGAAGCACCTCCACCGGAGCCTTCGATCCCACCCGCGGCTTCCTCGCCCCATATCTCGGGAAAAACGGCGCCGTCCTAGCCTGCCCCCTTTTCACCCACATGCTCCGCAGCACCCAGACCTTCGAGGAAGGCACCGGCGGTTACGGCTACAACGCCACCTACATCGGCGGCACTCCCGCCCTGGCTTGGGCCGCCGACGGCACCCGCCTCAGCGCCCGTCCCGCACAAGTCCCCCGCCCCGCCACCACCCACATGTTTGCCACCACCGCCTACGCCCGCGCCGACGGCCTCCAAGAATACCCCTACGCCGAACCCCCCTACTGGGACTTCGGCACCGGCCCCACCACCCAGCGCCCAGCGCCCACCGTCCACTTCCGCTTCCGCGGCCGCGCCCTCATCGGCTGGTGCGACGGCCACGTCACCTTCGAACTCCCCACCTCCCGTGACCCCGGCGAAAACCCTCATGGCGGCGACCCCACCGCCCTCCACCTCGGCTGGCCCGGCCCGGACGAGGAAAACGGCTGGTGGAACCCAGTGCGGGAGCAGTGATCCGAATTGTCGGCTCTAAAAACTCGCCTCGAAGGTCTCGTGTCGAAGGTCTAGCTTTTTCGTTCATCGGCGCTTGCACCACCCCGTGGGAGGCCGCCCCGGCACCGAAGCTTACCGGCAAGCTCCATCCTGGCCTTCTGCTTGTCAGCCAGCTTCCAGTCAGTCAGCGAAATAGTACAAGAGGGGCCTGGCTTCGTAGAGGTTTCGTGCAGCGTTGACCGCGATGCGAGAAGTCACGGGTGTCTGCTGTAAAAATGAGTCAAGCCGAGGTGACGGAAAACATTTTCCATAAAAATGAGAAACTCTCGCGCCGCTGAGATAAGCGCTACCGCCTGACGAGCAGGACTGAAGGTTTTCCTAGAAATCTTCTGCGAAGCCCGCTTCCCCGCCGGACAGAGGCATGGGCAGTGCTAACCAAAAGGCCACGAGACGGGCTACTGACCTCGTCTCGGGCTAAGTATGTCCCAACCGCAACCCAAGCTCTCGGATTACTCCGAGTTTCTACCGAAACCGGAGCGGCACACGCCGTTGCCCATCACCAATCTGCCGGTGAATGCCATCAGCGAGGAGGTCGATCCCACGCTGGAAATCCGCACCCTCATCGAGCAGCTCCAGCAGTCTGCGCGGGAGGCCCGCAAGCAGACGCGGACGGTTGAGCAGGAGCGCGACGGACTTACTCACGAACTCGCCCGGGCCGAGCAACAGCTCGAAGCGCTGCGGGAAAACGAACGCGAGCTGCGTTCCCATTTCGTTGAAGTCACCTCGCTGATCAAAGAACGCGACGCCGCGCTCGACGAGAGCGATCGCCGTGCGCAAGCGTTGGCGGAGACGACGCGCAAACTCGATGCCACTGTCCACGAGCGGAACGACGCCCAGCGGCAGCGGGATGAGGCGGTGCGACTGCGCGAGGAAACCGTCAAGAAGTTCGAGGCTTACAACCGCGCCAGTGATGAACAGTCCCGGCTCATCGGTGAAACCCAAAAACAAATTCTCACCATCCGTCAGGCGCGCGATACCGCTCACGGCCAAATTCTCGTCCTGACGAACAAGCTCACTGCCGCCGAAGATCGAATTGCGGATCTCGAGTACCAACTCGAAACCATCGAGAAAGCCGCCAAACAAAGTGCCGGCGAAGCTGCGGAATACCGCCGGCAACTCGACGCGACTGCACTGGACCGTGATGCCACCGCCCGCCAAGTCGAGGATTTGAGTCACGAACTCGACGAACAGCGCAAAAAACTGCTCGATCTCACCGAGCAGAAAAGCGCCGTTCTCCAAGCCGATGGCGAGCACGCTATGGCGCTCGCGGAAGCGCGGGGCCAGGTCCTCAGCATCAGTCAGGAACGCGACGCCGCCCGAAGCCGAGCGCAAGAGCAGGCCCGGGAACTGGAAGAGCTCCGTGGGCACTTCCAAAAATTCCGCGACGAGGAAGTCCAGCAATCGAGCCGCGCGCTCGCTGAAGCCCAGGAGAAACTGACCACGCTTGAGGCGCAGGCCCGCGAGTCGCGCCACAGTTCAAAGAACCTGACGCAGGAGCTAACCGTTGTGAACGAACAGCTCGCGACCTTGCAGCTTCGCCTGGAAGAAACTTCCGCCCGCGAGATTAATACTCAGCGCGAACTCGATCTGCTGGCCAGTGAGCGCGACGCGGCTATTTCCTCGCTTACCGGCGCGCAGCAGCAGATCGACCACGTCATTCAGGAGCGTGATACCCAGCGCGAGCAGGCCACCGCATACGCCCTTCAACTGGATGCCCAGCTCACGGCCCTACGCACGCAGATGCAAGGGGCGGAGTCTGCGGCGGACGAAGCGAAAAACCGCCAGGATGACCTTCGCCAGTTGCAGCGTCGTTTCGAAAAGCAGCGCGTAGAGACGATCGACCTCGCCGCCCGCCTCCAGACGGCCCAGCGCGAAATCCGGGAACTGAGCGCCAACCTCGCGGAAGCCCGGCTACAAGTGAAGTTCGCGACCGCCGCCGGACGCGCGACAAAGAGCGGTGCGACCAAATCGGACTTCGCGGGTCTCGTCGCAGACTCCACGTCACCCGCCGCGGGAGAAGTTGTGAACCTCGCCGAGCTACTCGTCACACGAGTGGAGGAAACGCTTTCGGAAAAGGATGCCAAGAGCGCGCTGGGCGCGATGCGTCACTGCTTCCAGTCGTTTACCAAAACGCCCACCGATCTCAGTCTGCTCAATGAGTTGCACTGCCATGTCCACGGATTCTCCGAGCGCGCCCGAACCACTGGCTACCTCGCTGTCCACCGTCTGTGCTTGGCGTTCTCCGAGATGACCCGCGGTCTTTACGAAGTGCCCGAACAGGTTAACACCTCCACCCTGCGCACGGTCAATCAGACCATTGAGTTCCTCGCGGCCCTGATGAAGGACGGCAATTTTGTGCACGCCAAGGATCCTGCCAAAGCCATGATTTACGCGGTCGATGACGACGCTGATAACTGCGATGCGATTCGCATGGCCATGGAAACGGCGGCGATGCACACGGAAACCGCGCAAGACCCGGCCCTCGCTCTTTCCGAACTGGCGAACACGCCCTGCGACCTCATCTTTCTCGACGTGGGGTTGCCCGGAATGGACGGCTTCGAGCTGTGCAAACACATCCGCGATCTGCCGTTCCACGCGACCACGCCCGTCATCTTCCTCACTGGCTTAGCCACGTTGGAAAACCGCACCCAGTCCAGCCTCAGCGGCGGCAGCGACTTCATCGGCAAGCCCTTCAATCTTCACGAGCTGAGCGTCAAAGCGATGATGCTCATCCTGAAGACCCAGCTCCAGCTCTCGTAGGCGGTGGTCCGGGGCGGGCATGACGCTCGCCCTATGACCGGCACCGAGCGCCGTCCTTACCGTGGCTGCGTCATTTCCTCGCCGCTGTATGTCAACTGTCGCGCTGTGATGATCACGATGAGCCGGCGGCCCGGTGTCTTCGGTTTGAACGGCTTGGTCTCTTCCGTCTCACCGATGTTGTCGATGACGACGCTGTTTCCCGAGAAAATCGAGATGCTCGTCGTTACTTTCCGCGTCGAAAAAACCGGGCGTATCCTGCCGCTGCCATGGGACAGTGGCTGAAGGATGTTCGTCCGCGCACCGCGCTCGAAGATGGTGGAGTCAATGGCCGCGGGGGACAATGGCTGAAGGATGCTGCTCTTTCGCGCGCTAGCCCCGCGGACGTTGGGATTGGAAGGCGAGGACTTCACCGGCTTGCCGGTTTCGACATCGACATATCCGAGATGCTCGACGACCTGCGGAGTCAGCAGGAGGTCGAGCACTTTACCCTCGCCGAGGGTCGGCTCGACTTCGAGCGTCACGCCCACATTCCTGGTCTCGAAAACCGTGGGCAACCACGTTCCCTTCTTCTCCTCGTCCGGCTTCCATTCCGTGGGATAGCGAAACTCCCGGATGATCTCGATGACAGCGCGCTGCCCGGATTTCGTCGTCACCCGCGGCGCGCTGAGCAGATCGACGCCTTTCGTCTTTTGCAGCTCATTAACGAACCTTTGCTTCTCCGGCTCGGTGAGGACGTGGCTGATCTGCCCAAGATGGGGGCGCATTGGCTTGGCACCTTTGATCGCCCGCCCCTGCCAGAAAATGGGCTTGCCCGCGGAGTCTTTGAACTCCAGCGCCAGGCTATCCGGCACCTCGATAAACCGGGCTTCGATTTCCACCTGCCCCGTTTCTCTCTTGAGCGTTTCGCTTTTGGAAATCAGCGCCGCGTCGGCGAATAGTGCTGTTGTTTCCTTGCCATTGCGCAACCGCACCTGCGCGCGAGCTGGCGACCAGATGAGCCCCACGCCGCTGAGCATCACCCTCTCTTTGGTCTGCTGTCCTGGGTAAAGCGTGACTGTTTTGCCGTCGGGCTGGAGTAGATCGACAAACGCGTTCTTGATCTCGCCATCCGCTGGAATCACCACCTTCACCACCGACCAGCCTTTCGCCCACGCGGGCAGTTCACCTGCGACCTTCTCCGCGATTTTCGCCACTTCAGGCGCGGCTTGCGGCTCGGCAGCTTGAGGCGCTGGCGCTGGTGCCGTGTCCTTCTTTTCATCCGCACCGAAAACCATGCCGACGCCCAGCACCACGAGCGCGGTGAAAGCCGTGCGCCGAACCGTCCCCGGCGCGTAGTCGGCGATGCGGGCGAGGCGCTCCTTCAGAGCCCCGGTGCGCTCGGCGATGCCCGCCATCGGCACCGCCGTCGGTCGCCAAGGTGCGAGTTGCACGAGCTTCAAGAGCGCGGCGCCATACGCAACCGGCACGGTGCCACGAGCGTGACGGAGCACCGTTTCATCGCAGGCCAGCTCGGCATCGCCGCGCGCGACGTGGGCCGCGAGCCAGGCCAGCGGGTTGAACCAATGCAGCACCCGCGCCGCCGTCAGCAGCCACAGCGCCGCGAGATCGTGCCGGCGGACGTGCGCGAGTTCGTGCAGCAGCACAAAGCGCAGTTCCTCATCGGACAGACACGCAATCAGCCCCGGCGGCATGACCAGCCGCGGCTGCCACAAGACCACCACCGCCGGTCCGGCCAGTTCCGCGCTTTCCAAAAATGCCACCTGGCGACGCAAGCCAAGCTGCTCGCGACATTCTCCCGCGAGCCGTAGAAAGCGGGCGTCCTCGATCACTGCCCCACGGCGCAAACGACGCCGCATCGCCAGCGCCGACCAACCGAGCAAAGCCGCCTGCACCGTCACGCCAATCGCCCACACCCACGGCAAAACATCCGCTGCACGCCATTCCTGTTTTGGCAAAGTCACGGCCGCGCCGACCACGGTCTTTGGAACCACGGCGGACGGCTCGACAAAACTCCTCACCTCCCATCCCGCATCTGCTGCGACGACACCCGCAGGCGCCCGGTCCACCAGATTGAAGACGCTCCACGAAGACGACGGCGCGGCCGGCATCACCAGCCGCACCGCGACCAGTAGCCAAAGCAGATGCACCGCCTGCGCCGGCAGCCGCCCGCGCAGCAGCCCGCGCACGGCCAGCACGCAAAGAATCAGTGCCGAGCCGCGCAGACTCGCGGCGAGCAGGGCGTTCCAGGGGGAGTCCAGTGGGATCATGGTTTGGTTTTTTTCTGTTTCAGCGCGCGTTCCAGCTCCCGGATTTCCTCGGGCGAAAGATCGGCCTGCTCCACGAAGTGCAGCAGCATCGGCCCGCAGGACCCACGGAAAACCCGCTGCAAAAAACTGTCCCCCTCTGCACTGACGCATTCCTGCCGGGTCATCCGCGGCGCATACACATTGGTCTTCCCCTCCCGCCGTACCTCCACGATCCCCTTCTCCACCAGCCGAGTGAGAAACGTCCCCACCGTCTTCGGATGCCATTCCTGCTCCGCTGCCAGCGCCTCGCTCACCTCCGCGCCGGTCGCCGCCGCCTTCTGCCAAAGGACATTCAGGACTTCCCATTCGGCCGGTGAAATTTTGTGCGCCATTGATTTCTTACAAACGTAAGCCTGAATTCCTACATTTGTAAGATCACGTCAATGGAAAATTCCGCGAGGGATTTGCGGCTCGTCGTCGTCTGGTTTGGAAATGAAACCCGCGTTCCTCTCCGCCGCTGCCATCGCCCTCCTCGTCGCCTCTCTACCCGCACAGGACAATCCCCCGCGGCGAATTCTCACGCCAGCACCACCTCCCGGGATTTTTGGCGGAGCGGTGTCTGAAGACGCCGCGCGCTTTGATCTGAAGTTTCCCGGTGGGAAGGTGAAGGAGTTTGTTGCCGCCGTGTCCAAAGCGCTGGGCAAGCCGGTGAACGTGATCATTCCAAAAGAAAGCGAGGCGACGCTTATCCCCGCGGTGGAGGTATCGCGCGTCACCGTTAGCGCACTTTTCCGCGCCCTCAGCCGCGCCAGCCAGCACCAAGTCCTCGTCCCCACGCAGATTCCCGGCTTGCCGGCACCGAGCGGCAGGCCTGGGGGGTATTCCTACCAAACCGCCGGCTTCGTGTTCAGCACCGAGGAGAAGGAACCCTCCACGGATGCCGTGTGGACGTTTCAGGTCCAGACCCCCCCCGAACTACCGGTTGGAGAACCCGTTGCGCCAACGTGGGTCGTCCAATATTTCCCCATCGCCGATTATCTCTCCCACTTCACCGTCGAGGATATCACCACTGCGCTGGAGTCGGGCTGGAAGCTGCAAGCCCCAACCGGTGGGCCCGCTGCGATCCGCTTTCACGAAGAAACAAAACTGCTGATCATTGCAGGGACCGAGGCGCAGATGAAACTCATCCCACAGGTGCTGGAAGGTTTGCAAAAAAGGCTCAGCTTCCCCCGCACAGAAAATCTTCCGATCACGCGCAAGGCGGGGAAAATCGTTCTGCCTGCTTTGAAATTCCAAGAAGCACTCGTGACGGAGGCGGTGGACTTCATTCGCAGGAAAACCGTGGAGTTGGATCCCGACCACAAAGGCATTAACATCGTCATCGATGCCAGCGAGGGCGTCCGGGAGCGCAAAGTAAATCTAACCCTGACCGACATCCCCGCGCTGGAGGTGCTGCAACTGCTCGTGGACCTCTGCGGGATGGAACTGGAGATCCGCGACCACGCCATCGTCCTCCGCGAGCGCCAGCCCCGGACGACTCCGGCATTTACCCCAGCCCCAGCCGATGCTTTTCCACTACCGGGTTTTGCTCTGCCGCACCCCCAACCGAGTCCGCCCACAATTCTGAGCCCTCACGCATTGCCCGGTGGGCCGACGAATTAACGGGCGACTTGCGCATGCCGCGCCTTCGCGCCCAGCATCCGAGTCATGCCTGCTCGCACCGATTTTCTCCCCACGATGTCCGCTGAGCTGCCGCGCGCGGAAACGGATGGCGTCGCGCGGCTCTCGGCACGGATGGTGGCGGGCGAGGATGCGGCGTGGACGGAGTTTCACGCGCGCACTTTCGACCGGCTCCTGCGCTACCTCCTGGCCGCCGCTCATGGGGATGAAGACGCCGCGCGCGAAGCGCTGCAAGCCGCTTACGTAAAATGCGTCCGCCATGTCCGGCGGTTCGAGAATGAGGACGCGATGTGGGGCTGGCTTGCGCAGATCGCGCGCGGCTGCCTGATCGACCTCGCCCGCCGACGTTCGCGCTACGCGGCGCTGCTCGAGCGCTGGGAAAAGGAACCCGTGCCCGGTGACTCCGCGCCCGATGTGCGGGGCGATGTCCTCGCCGCCGGTCTCGCTGAACTCGCGCCCGCTGAGCGCGCCCTTGTCGAAGCCCGTTACACCGCCCACCGCCCCGTCGCCGAAATCGCCACGGCTCTCGGCACCACGCCCAAAGCCGTCGAATCCCGCCTCGCGCGAGTCCGCAACCGATTGCGCGCTTGGCTCACCCGCGCCACCCGCCATGAATCCTGACACCATCACCCGGCTTCGCGCCGAATCCCTCGCCGCCACCCTCTCCGCCGCTCGTGACCGCCGCGTTCGCCAACGCACCGGGGCCTTCGCTCTCACGGTCATCGCCATCGGCGTAATTATTTTCTCCGTCCTGCCCCGCCGTACGCCTGAACCTGGCTTCATTGCCAGATCCCAACCCGCTGCCATCCCCGCCCTCCCGCAGACCGTCAACGTCGTTCACACGGAATCCGGTGCCCTCGCCCGGATCACCACCCAAGAGACTGCCACGCTGGTGCGCGTGAGCACCGTTCCGGCGAATCGCGTCGAGCGGATCGATAATGCCGGACTTGCCGGCTGTTTTCCGGACAAGGGAATCGCCGTCATCCAAGTCGCAGGTGAAGCGGCGAAGGTAGTGTTTTTCTGAGAAAGCGCGGGCGGCTACTTCCCAGTCGGCCCGTAGCCCGCTTTCGGCACGCCGTTGTCGTTGAGTTTTTCGCAGGCCCAGAGGAGGCCGCGGGTGACGAGATCTAGATAAATGGGCGAGGCCATCGTCGCCGTCTCGTGGCCGAGGGTAGTCGTGAAGACGCGCGCTTTGCCGTAGGTGTTCACCCAGATGCAGACGTGATCCTGTTTCGTGTCTTCGCCAAAGGCCTTCGCCAGCGGCGTGGTCGTCGGCCAGATCTTTTCGTTTTTGTAGAGTTCGTCCGAGGGGTTCGGCCATTCGGCGGGAAAGCCAATCATCACGGGATGATTGGGGAGGATGTTCTTGATCAGCAAATCGCGCTTCTTTTCGTGGCTGCGCGAGGTGATGCCCACGAGCATGCGCCACTCGTCGGTCGTCCCGGCGCGGTAGCTGTGCGAGGAACAGTGGAGCATCACCGCAGGCAGGCCGGCCTTGTGCGCCGCGGTGATGCCTTCGATGAAAGCATTGTCGGCAACCATGCCGAAACACTCGTTGTGCAGGACGACGTCGAAGCTTTTCCACCAGTCGGGCTTCTCGTAAATGGACACGCGGTGCGAACGCTCGTCCGAACCCTTTGGCGCATCCTCCTGGACGATCGTCCACTCGACGTTCGCTCGCGCGGAAATACCTTCGCTGAGCACCTTCTTTTGCCCGGCGTAATCGTGACAGCACCCGCCGCAAACCATCAGCGCGCGGATTGGTTTCGGCGGGTCCCCGGCGAGGGCAGCAACGCTGCAAAGAGCCAGCAGCCAGGTAAGCAAGATTTTCATGGAAGCGGTTGGGAGAACTTCGGGGAGAAAGAGCAAGGCCGGCGCGCTGGGAGCTGCACGCCGGCCTTCATCGAATTCATTAGGCAAAGGCCGACTATTTGCCACCGGGGCCGTAGCCCTTCGCGGGCGTTCCGTCGGCGTTTAGATGGTCGGTCGCCCAAAGCACCCCGCGAGTCACGAGGTCGAGATACTTGGCGTCTTCCACGGTCGCGTTGTTGTGACCGATCGTGGTGCTAAAGACGCGCGTCTTGTTGTTCCAAAGATTCGTCCACGCGACCACCGCCTCAACGGCCTTTTCTTCAACGGTTTCAGCGCCATCGGCCTGCTTCTTCTTGCGCTTCTCGGTCTGCTTTCCTGTGGCGAGGGTTTGGCTGCCCGGCATGACCTGGACGTTGTTGTAGAGTTCCTCGTTGATCGTCTTCCAGTCGGCCAAGCCCTTGGTGATGGGGTTCGCTTTGTCCGTGTAGGTGATCTCGATCGGCTCCTGGGGGCCGTGGCTGTTGGATTGCAGGCCGAGGAATTCAAACCACTTCGCATTCTCCGCGCCCGCTTTCACCGGCTTGCCGTAATCCCCGAACCGATAACTGTGCATCGCGCAGTGCAGGTTCACGGCGGGAATGCCGTCGGCGTGGGGCTTGAGCACACCGGCGATGACTGCGGGATCGCCGATATCCGCGGCGCATTCGTCGTGGATCACGAGGTCGTAGCCTTTGGCATATTCCGAGTTGCCGTAGATCGGCAAACGCGGCTTGGTGCTGCCGTCATCGACGTGGATCTGTTCGACGACGCAGTGGGCACGGGCCTCGAGACCGGCTTTGAGGATGTCCTTTTGCTTTTTGTAATCGTGGCAGCAGCCGCCGGTGAGCAGCATAATTTTGAGTGGCTTCGGCGCATCCGCGGCCCGCGAGACGGGCGCGAGGAGCGTGAGGCCGGTGAGGAGAATGAGCGGGAGCAGGTGTTTTTTCATGGGGAAGGGCGGAAGCGTAGGCGGAAAGTGGCAGACGTCGAGCAAAGGAGTTGGTCGGTGGAAGCACTGACGCAAGAGCCGCAAACACGGTCGCTTGGCCAGCTCGGCGCGATCGCCGCTCCGCCTTTGCCGTTGCCCCAAGGTATGGCATTCGCTAGGGAAAGACCTCCCGTGAGCGCACCCGTTCCATCCCGCGGTGAAACTGCAGATCCCACGCGGCCGAGCGTGCGCCGGGCTTTGCCCATTGCTCTCGTCCTGTCCCTCGGCATGACCTTGTCGCTAGGGATCTTTTTCCTCGTCCGCCAATGGGATCGGGAGCGTGTCGAGCGCGAGTTTGAGTGGCGCCTGCGGCGCGAAGCTCAGGCGCTGGAAGTAACGCTCCGCGGTTACGAAGAATGCCTCTACTCATTGCGCAATCTTTACGACGCTTCCGCCAAGGTGACGTTTGCCGAGTTTCAAACCGCGGCTCGCGATCTGCGAGCCCGTCATCCCGGCATTGAGCTTCTCCAATGGGTCGAGCGGGTGCCGCACGACCGGCGCGAGACGTTCGAAACATGGGCGCGCGAGGCTGTTGAACCCTCCTTTGCCATCAGCTCGGCAGCGGGAAAACGGGAAGACGGAACCATCGAGCGGTCCATTCGTGAACCTACGCCGGAATACGTGGTGACGACTTACATCGATCCGCTCGGTCCGCACGCCGTCGCGCTCGGCTTCGACATGAACTGCGGGCAACACGCGGGACTGATCCCGCAAGCCGTGGAAACCGGGGAACTCCGCGCCTCTCATCGCGTGCGCTTCCGGGAGGAAACTGGCCGCGCCTATGGCTGGGTAGTTTTTCTGCCCGTCTATGCACCGGGGGCCGCCAGGAACACGCCCGAGGCGCGGCGCACCGCGTGGCGCGGTTGTGTGGAAGGCGCGTTTCGACTTGATGATCTCTTCTCCGAGCACCGCACCGCGAGCCTCGACACAGGTCTCGATCTTTTGCTCCTGGATGAAACCGCCGGCACGTCCGACCCTTTTCTCCTCCGCAGCCGCGAAGGTCTGTCGCAGACTTCCTCGGACAAAGCCGGTCGCCTCGATTCTTTCCGCACGGGTCTGACTGCCTCAATACCGCTCGCGGTACAGGGCCGCAACTGGCGGCTTTGGGGCCGCCCCACACCCGCTTGGCAGGCTGCACAGCAGACTTCGTTTCCCTTTGCCTTTCTTGGCGGCGGCATGCTGCTCACCGGCTTGCTCACTTCGATCCTGCGCAATGCCCAAGGGCGGCGCGCCGCGGTGGAAAGACTGGTGACTAAACGGACGGCCGCACTGCGGGCGAGCGAGGATCGCTACCGAGCTTTTGTCGAGCAAAGCACCGAGGCCATTTGGCGTTTCGAGATGGAGCCGCCCATCGCGATCGATCTCCCGGTGGAAGAGCAGATCGAAGCCTTCTTTACCCGCTCCCGGCTCGCTGAGTGCAACGACGTCATGGCGCAGATGTACGGCTTCCCGCGCTCCAAGGAATTCGTGGGCACCATGCTGTCGGAGTTTATGCCGCGCACGGATCCTCGCAATGTCGCCCACCTTCGCGCCTACGTGGAAAATCGCTACAGGCTAACGGACGAGGAAACGTTTGAGATCGATCGCGAGGGCCGGACCAAATACTTCCTCAACAATCTCACCGGAATCGTGAAGGACGGCTTCCTCCTGCGGACCTGGGGCACCCAACGCGACATCACCGAACGCCGCCGGGCCGAAGCCGAACGCACGGCCATCGAGCGCAAACTTCAAGAAACGCAAAAGCTCGAAAGCCTCGGCGTGCTGGCCGGCGGCATCGCCCACGACTTCAACAATCTCCTCACCGGTGTTCTCGGCAACGCCAGTCTGGCGCGCATGGAATTGCCGCCCGACTCCCCGGTCCAGGAAAGCCTTGGGCAGATCGAACTCACCGCCCAGCGAGCGGCCGAATTGTGCAAGCAAATGCTCGCCTATTCCGGCAAAGGGCGCTTCGTCGTCCAGCAGCTCGATTTGAGCGCAGTCGTTCGCGACACCACCGAACTTGTCCAGCTCTCCATCAGCAAAAACGCCGTCCTCAAGTTTGCCCTCGGCGACAGCCTCCCCGCGATCACGGCGGACGCCACCCAGCTTCGGCAGATCATCATGAACCTCGTCATCAATGCCTCTGAGGCCATGGGCGAAAAGGGCGGTCTGATCTCGCTGAGCACGGGCGTCCTCCACGCCGACCGCGCTTATCTCACTGAAACTCACCTTTCCCCCGATCTGCCGGAAGGCCGTTACGTCTTTCTCGAAGTCAGCGACAACGGCGCCGGCATGAGCGCGGAGACGAAGGCGCGCATCTTCGATCCGTTTTTCACCACTAAGTTCACCGGGCGTGGCCTTGGGCTCGCCGCCGTGCTGGGCATCGTCCGCGGGCACAAAGGTGCCTTGAAGGTTTATTCCGAAGAAGGGCGCGGCACTACTTTTAAGCTACTCCTGCCGGCCGTTGCCGGCCCCGCCGACCACACGCCGATTGGCCACGCAAGCACACCCGCCTGGCGCGGGCATGGCACTGTCCTCGTGATCGACGACGAAGAGACGGTCCGCACCATCGCCGCCCGCATGCTGACAGCTCTCGGATTCGAACCGCTGCTCGCTCATCACGGGCGCGCCGGCCTCGATCTCTACGCTTCGCATCCCGGCGAAATCGCCGCCGTCCTGCTCGATCTCACCATGCCCGTGCTCGACGGCGCCGCCACACTCACCGAACTCCGCCGCCTCCGCCCCGACCTTCCGATTCTGCTCATGAGCGGCTTCACCGAGCACGACGCGCTCGATCGCTTCGCGGGCAAAGGCCTCGCCGGTTTTCTGCAAAAGCCCTTCAAAACCGAAGATCTCCGCGCCGCCCTCCGCGCCATGTTCGAGTCGCGGGCGGGAGCCTGACGGTTACGGATTTGGATTCTGGCGCGCTGACCAGACTCAGCGGACCACCCGAGAGGTCCAAATAGCGCGGCCTCGTTATCGTCACTTTCTATCGTCAGATAGCTAGTTAATGAGCAAAAAATCGATCTCGATCTCGCCGGTCGGTGGGGCGTCTGGATGGAAGGTAAGCGTGCCGGAACCTTTGACGACGCGGATGCTTTTGCAGGTCGCGTCGAGGGTGCATAGCGTGGCGATGACAACGCTGGCCGTGGCCGCCAGGGGATTATTGAGCACCTTACTAGTCTCGCCGGCCGCGAGACGGATGGAGCCGGCGGGTTTGGCGATGGTCTGGACGCCGGTTTGGCCAGGGGCTGGGTGGGTTTTCGGCAGGAAAATACCGAGCGTCTCCGCAGCCGCGGGCGAGAGCAGACCGGTGTAGCCGGGGTGGATGGCGTAGGCGTTGTAGTTGTCGAGCGGGAGGATGGTGGCTCCGCTTCCGGTGCGGTTCCCTTTCCAGACGGCCATCGTGGAGGTAGTGGAAACCATGGCCCGTTGCGGGGCGGCGAGCGTTTCGATGAGGTTATTCTCAACGACAAGGCCACTCTGTTTGTAAAGGACCAGCCCGGCCAGCGGCTGCACGGAGGTGGCTGCGGGAAAGATGTGGTTTTCGCGAATGACCGCCCCGGAGTGGAGCCCGAGGGTATTGCTGGCCATTTGGATGCCATAACCGCCGTGGAGATCTTGCACAGCGATACTGTTGCGCTCGATACGGAGGCCGGTGATGGGGCTTTGGGTCACGATATTGATGCCGTGGGCCACATTGGTGAAGCGATTGTCGAAGATGGAGAGATTTTGCGCGCCGTAGGTGTCCCAATTAATGGCAGAAGCACCGGCGCCGGTCAGGTTCCGCGCAAAATTACCGCGGATGGTGCAACCGACTGAACCGCTGATCCCAAAGGCAAAGAAAAACATCGGCTGCTGGGCTCCTCCGCAAGCTATGTCCGAAGCGTAGTTTTCCTCGATCAGGCAGTCCCGCGCGACCCCGCTCGCGGTGACCTCCTGACCCCCGATGCAGACGGCCGAAACGCTCTGGACGAAGTCTTGTCCGGCGGCATGCGGTCCGATGATGCACTGGCGAATGCTGCTCTGCACGCAATCGGTGGCGGGAACGCCGTAGATATTGGCGGGTATGCCGCCGATATAAAACAAGAAGGACTCTAGCGCAGGATTCCCGGCGCCCCAGTTGACGACCTTTAGTCGGCGGAGATGGCAGCGACTCCCAAAAAGGGAAACCGCGGTGCAATTGCCTTTGACGCTCTGCCCAGCGGCGTTGGTGTCGATTGTCAGATCTTCGATTTCGACCTCGTCGGTCTGAATGTAGGCATCACCGCCCAAGACAGAGTGCTGATCTACGCCAATGTCCTGTAGCTGGACGACAGTTGCGTCGATACCGCTGCCCTTGATCTTCCAGCCGGGCTTCATTTTCCAACTGCGATAGACGAATGGAAAATTCTCCGGAATCAGGGCCGGCGCAGTCGTGACCGTCACGGGGATGGAAAAAGTCGTGGGGCTGAGGACCGTAGCGATATGGTGCGTGCCTTGAAGGGCAGGATTTCCGCCAGTGAGTCCCTCGAGACGGATGCGTTGGCCTGTGGCAATGCGGTGAGCGGCAGAGGTTGTGATGATGGCATTGGGACCGGTGGCGACAGCCACGATGGCAGCGCGCAGTTGGTAGCCGCTGCCCGGCGTCCTAAAAAGACCCGGTCCGAAATGCGAGCCGGCATCGCCTGTAGCAGATTGTCGAGTTTGCGTTGCGTGCTGACATCGAAGGGGTCATCGGCGGTCCCCGTGCCGGCTCGTCCGTCTGTGCGAATCGCCAGCCACACATCCGCCTCCACGCCACGAGCGACTGGGTCCAGCACCGCGGTCGTGGTCCAGCGAAAGCTCGTGCCGTCGAATCCCAGCACTTGGCCCGGCTCAGGTGGAACGCTCGCCAGCACTGCGGGAGTGATTGCTCCGGTCGCTAACTTCGCAGTGCTGACCGCGCCATCCGCGAGCGCCGCCCCGGTCACCGCACCGGTCGCGAGCTGCGCGGCGCCGATGGATCCGACTGGCACCTGCTGCGCGACTTGTGCGTGGAACGCATACGCGACTGAAGCGAGGCGCTGATCTGGTGCCAGAAGTTGAAAGCCGTGAGTGCCGTCATTGAACCACACACGCAGTCTCACATCCGGGTTTTGAAAAATTCCCGCGGGAATGCTGGCGGTCATGCCAGTCACTGCAAGGTCGCCAAGGGCCACGGAGTAAAGGCCGCGCTGAACCGGCAGGGTTATAGCCGTGAGCGGCGCATTCCCATTTAGGCTGCTCCCGTCGTGACTCCAGAGCGTCGCTGGCGGGACAGCTCCATCAACTAGGGCAAAACGAAACTGTCCGTTCCCGTCAAAGTTCACCCCTTCTACGGCCACCCTCCCTGATAATTCATAATCGCCGGGACTGCCCCGTCCACACCCGTTAACAGCGGGCCGAAAAGCAGCGCGAAAAGAACGGGTAGCACGGCGCGCGAAACGAGAGGAATTTTCATAGAGGAGACAATTTGGGGGAGGCGTCCGCTTAAGCTCACTTCCTCTCGAACTCAAATACCAAAACGCGTACTACTGTCATCACTGCGCAAACCGCAGAGTCCGCGATGGAGTTAACATCCGCGCTTTGAAAGCCGAATGGGTCGGCGGCTGAAAACAGCTGACGATTAGGCTAGAATTTCGGCAAAGTTGAACCAGCGGCCGCGGGCGTCGCTTTCTGCTGCTTGCTGAGCTTTTTCTCGTAACTCTCGACCTCGCGCGTCTCCAAAACGAAGAGCAGATTTGCTTTCAGACTGGCCTTCGCGTGATCGCTGCGCTCCCACTGCCGACCGTCGAACATCGTCTTGAGTGCGTTGAGGTCCTTGTTCCCCAGTCGCGGCTTTTCCTCGCGCCACGTGAACGTCCCCTTTTCTCCATCAAGGATTGCGCGGATCTCATCTTCGGTGACCGGCTTGAGAGCGTTGTTCTCTGGCAAATGCACATATTCAATCCGCGCCGTCGTTCCGTTGACGAAAGCCGCGCGCACACGCCACCCCTGATAATTGTAAGCCATTTCTTTCGCTCCCATCAGCAGGGGTTTGTCCGTCGGTCCGATCAATTCCGGCGTTGGCGCACCGTAGCGCTGCTGCGACTGCGCCTCGGTCTCCCCGAGGCGTGCTTCCGCAAAAGGCGCCGCACCAAAAAGCAGGGGCAAAAGAAGCCAGCGAACGCGGATGGAGTTCATAAAATGCATAGGTGGAGAATGTCAGCGCAGACGTGCGCTGTGGGGCCGGGGTTACGGCAAAAGTTCACCCGACCTTTCGCTTGACCTCCTGAACCGCGCCCATACTTTTCGGCCTTGTCACACGGGCTGTGGCTCAGCTTGGTAGAGCGCTTCGTTCGGGTCGAAGAGGTCCAGGGTTCGAATCCCTGCAGCCCGACCACTTTCGCGGGGAGCGAATCCTATTTCGCTTGCGGAAACCTCTACACGAAGCGGTTGGCTAGCGTTGCACTTGCAGGACGATGATCAACTGGCCGCTGCCGTATTGCGGGCCGCGGATGAAGAGCGGGCTGCCGGGGGCGAGTTTGGCCTCGGTTTCGAGAAGGGGGCGCTTGTCTTGAAAGAGCTGGAGATTGAGCAGATAGCCACCGCGCGCTTCTTTCGACACGGCGCGGCGAGCCTTCACACCAAGCCAGAAACTCTGGCTCGGGACGAGCCAACTCTCCGTCTGGTCGTCGATTTTCTCCGAAGCCGCGCCGATGAGTTGAAACTGGCTGTAGCCAAAGACGCGCTTCAGGCGCGGGGCAAATTCACGCAACTCGGGAGGCGCATCTTTTGGTGATGGCGGGTTTGTGGCGAGAACCACGGCGCTCCAGATTCTATCGGCCGCTGGCTTGGTTGCAGTGCGCAGGACGGGGACCGCGCTCCCGACGGTGGGCGTGACGGCAGTTTCGCTCTCCACCGCCCAGGCGAGGGCAGCAAGCAGGCCGAAAAAGAGAGCGAAGGTGCGGCGCATTAATTCAAGGCATAAGTAGCCGGAATGTAGTCGAGACCGTCGAGCCAGACGACCGTGACATTATCCTCGGGATTATAGACGGTGATCGCGGAGATGCTCGGGTCGGCTGGCCACGCTTCGATGACCTGCGCGTAATACTTCGACTTCTCCCCCGGCGCGGCGGCGGGCGGGATCAGCGTTTTGAAAAGTCCCCCGGCAATCGCCAAGCACGCGGCCCCCGCGAGCACAAGCCGCGGCAGCGACCAAAACCAGCCGCGCACTTTCACAGGCTCCGCAGCACGCGGCGTCTCCGCGGCAATGCGCTCCATGAGCTGATGGTTAAAGAAGTCCGCGTTGCCTAGCGGCGGCGTGGGCTGGGCACGGAGCAAATCGCCCAGTTTCCGCGCATCCTCGCGTTCGGCGAGTGCGTCGGGGTGCGCCGCGAGCTCATTTTCAAACTCCGCGAGTTCGGCACCGGTAAGTCGGCCATCGACCCAGGCTGTAAAGCGTTCTTCAAATGGTTTCATAGACGTCTTTGAGCAGGGTTTGCAGTTTCTTACGGGCGTAGAAAAGTCGGGACATGACCGTGCCGATGGAACACTCCATCGCGTCCGCAATCTCGGAATACTCGAGCCCATCGATCTCGCGCATGACGATCGCCGCGCGGTGCTCGGGCGAGAGTTTGGCGATGGCCGCATCGATGCGCCCGCGGATTTCCTGGTCGGAGATTTTCTCGGCCGGCTGCATCTCGCCGCGCGGGGCGGTGGCCGCACCTGGCTCGATCTCGCGGAGACCGATGGCGTCGTCGAACTCAGTGCCGCTGGCGATGCGCTTCCGCCGCAGCGAGTCGATGGTGACGTTCATCAGGATCCGGTAGAGCCAAGTGTAAAACGAGGACTGCCCGCGAAAGCGCCCAATCGACTTCCACGCCTTCACAAAGCCGTCCTGGGCAAGATCCCAGGCGTCTTGTTCATTGCGAGTCATCTGGTAGATCATGGAAAAGGCGCGGCTGCGGTAACGGGTCACGAGCTCGTTGAAGGCCGCGGTGTCGCCAGCCTGGGAACGGGCGACCAGGTGGAGGTCATCCGGTTCTGCGGCGGCGGGTTCGGCCTCCATCGGCAAGGGGTTTGACGGCGCGGTCATCGCTTCATTCACCACGCTTTGTGGGAATTTTGAGAACCGCAACAACGCTGCTATTCGCCATTGTAGCGCCGCCGCCACTCGGAACGGTATTCCCCCATGAGCAGGATGATCCCGTCACGAATCTGGAAAAGCCGCTGATTGAGCGCAGTAAATTTTCCTGCGCTCAGCCCGGCGTCTTTGCGAAACTGCATCGCCGCGTCAATCGCCGTCGTCACCGCCTTCAAGGACCGTTTCAGATAGGCGATGGTCATGCCGATTTCGTCCACATCGTCGTCGCTCAGCGCCGCGGCGAGCTTGGCGCTCGTAATCGCGGAATGCGTCGAAAGCTTGATCGCCGACAGCAGGTTCTGCGCCTCACCGATCTCCTCAAAGAGCTGATCGATCCACAGCGTGAGCGCGAAGGACGCCTGATAGAGCGGGTGCACTTCGTAGCCCTCCTCATCCTCTCCTCCCCCGCCCTCTTCCTCTTCGTCCGCTTCCAGATCGGCCTCAAACTCCTCTTCGAAGAGCGAATCCACATTCTCTTCCCAATCCCGCCCATCCTTATCCAGGAGATGATTCCAACCCATTTCGCGGGCGATGATCTGATCCCGGTTCGGGTCGTCGATGAAACGCTCCAGCAGCTCCATGTATTTCTCCGTCTTGCGGTCCTGCTGCTGGAGAAAACGCTCCCAGTCGTATTCATCCCAGACTTTGTCCGGCTCGTTGGAATCGGCCATATACGGCTTAGTTATCGTGCAGGCGGAGCGGGGGCAAAGGGAAATTTCACCCTGCGGCGCCGCGGACTTCGTGGGACACGGGCAGTCCAGACTGGCGGGCAATAATTGCTCGCACCGGTCTCACTCAGCCTTGCACACGCCTTCTGCGGGCCGCGGCTCCACTGCTTTGAACTCCCCGCCGCAGGTCGCGTCGTGTAAAACGCGTTGCGTATTTTTACCTCCAGCGTCAGAGCCTCCCCCGATCAGTGCTCAGGCTGCCCTACACCGCTAATTTCATGCTATTCCGATCGCCAGCCATCCGCGATGACCTTCCCGATTTTTGCCGACCGCTCACTTCTATGAACACAGAACCGACGTTTGGACCCCATTGCGCCACTGGCATCGCCGGGGAGGATGCGGGCGGCGCAACTGATACCTGTCGCTTTGCGAACACGCCTTTATCCAGGCAGCCAACCTCGGTAGGCAGGGATTACCTCGAGGCCACGCCGCTTGTGAGGCGGCGGGGTCCTTCGATTTCGCTCAGGATGATCGTTGCAGACTCACTTTCAATCACACGATCCCCCGCTCCGTTTCTGCTTTCCTGCCTTCCTGACTGATCCCCTGCAGTACCTCCCGGGGTTACTTCGCGATGCCAGCGAGCGGGTGCTGACTAACTACTTTCCAGACGGTCTGCTGGATGATCTCAGCTAGCTTGGAATCGGTGACTTTGTATGGCTCGGGTGGCAGGCCGACTGGCGATTCACCGTAGAGCGTGGCAAAGAAGGCGCAGCCGACCAGGTAGGAGCCCGCGTCGTTCAAGTGAATGCCGTCTTTGTAGAGCTGGAAGATGCTGCTGTAGCCAGGCACCTTCCCAGCCTTCATCTGCTGGTGCAGCTCGTTCATGATGTCGCCGACCGGAATGATCCGCACGGGCTTCTTCATCGTCGGATTGGCGCGGCGCACCTCCTGCACGACTTGCTCAAAGTAGTCGCGCGTCTCGTTCGAATTGTCCCAGCCGCCGGTGTATTTCCGCTCCCACCTCTCGGTGAAATCATCGACCGGGCCGGGGCCGACGGGGATCCCCTTCACATCCGTGCGGTAGGCATCCTTGTCATACTGCGCGGCTTTGCCACCGATCGTGATGCGCGGCCAGCGCGAGTAGATGTAGAACTGCACCTCAGGGCTCTTCGGCAGCGTTTGGTCGATGTATTTCTGGATCGTCACCAAGTCGCCCTCGGAGTCCACGCCTTGCTCGTTCTTGTGGGAGAGCATGCGGTCGAAAGGCTGCAGCGTCACGGCATCCCACTGGTGATTGACGAGCGCTTCGTGGGGATAGCCAAACGGCGGTTCAGTAAACCCGTTCTTCGCCGTCGATTCCTTCCACAGGAGAAAGAGCGGTGAGCCGGGGATCATGTGCCGGCCAAGGATCTGCTTGTGGCCACGGCTCTTCGCGAGTTCACCGAGCGCTTGGTAGTTCACGGTGTCGGTGACGCTGTTGCCGACGAAGTAGACGCGGAGTTCACGCTTCGGCTGCTGTGCTTGTGCGGGAATCGCGAGTGCGAGAAGAAGGAGAGCTGCTCGGATAGTGGGGAGGTGCATAGGTGGATGGTGGATGAAGGAAGCGGTTGTGGCCAGGAGCGGCGTGGAGTGCTGGGTGGTTTTCTAGCGCACGGGTTTCGTGATCGAGAAGCGGTCAACCTCGTCGCCATCGAGGCTGATCTGCCGCGGAGTGAAGCGCTCTGGGCTTACCTCGACGAGCGAAAAGGAGTGCCGATCAGGGACAAACTTCGCGGTGAATGGGACCCAGTTGCCAATATCCTCCCGTTTGAGCTGATGGGCGGGGTAAAGCATCCAGCCACTCAGGAGGCGCGATCTTAGGGCGCGCGGCGAAAGCATGAGGGATTGCCGCAAACCTAGTCGCCGCCGCTCTTGTCGAAACGGTGCTAGTTCACTTGCGGGCTTTGACGGGTTTGACGTGTCGGCCAACTCTGCCGCAGATTCCAGCGATGGCTTCGTCTAACGTCACCCCCATTGGATTCATCGGCCTGGGAAACATGGGAGCCCCGATGTGCCGGCATCTCCATTCCGCGGGTCATTCGCTCGTCGTCCACAACCGCAGCACGCCGCGGATGGAGGAGTTCGTCGCGCTCGGAATGACCGCCGTGCGGTCGCCTGCCGAGGTCGCCGCTGCCGTCGGGGACGGAGTGATTTTCCTGATGGTGACGAACACCACGAGCACGCAGCAGGTGCTCGACGGCCCTGACGGCCTATGGAGCACGTTCCGACCCGGTGCGTTGATCATTGATATGGGGAGCAACCAGGTTGACGCGACCCGTCGCTGGCAGGAGCTGGCGCAGGCGCGCGGCGCGGATTGGCTCGATGCACCGGTGTCGGGAGGTCAGGTCGGCGCACGCGCCGCGACGCTGACGATCATGTGCGGCGGAACTGCAGCGGCTTATGCGCGGGCGCTGCCACTTTTGGAGAGCCTAGGAAAAGTCATCCGGCATCTGGGTAAAAGTGGCAGCGGCCAGGTCGCGAAGCTGGCCAATCAAGTCATCGTCGCCAGCAACATCGCCTCGGTCTCGGAAGCACTCACGCTCGCCAAGGCGCACGGGCTCGACTTGACGCAACTTCGGGAAGCGCTGCTCGGCGGATTCGCCTCGTCGCGAGTGCTCGATCTGCACGGTCAGCGGATGGTCACAGGAGAATTCACGCCAGGCGGGACGGCCGTCAACCAGCTCAAGGACATCGTCGAAGCGACGCGGGTTGCAGGCGCCGCTGGGCTGCGCCTCCCGATCCTCGAGGCGAACCTCGAGCTGTGGCAGGCGATGATCGATGCGGGGCTCGGCGAGCTTGATCATTCAGGGCTGTTTCGCCATTACGAGAAGACGTGCCACGCTCCCGAGGCGCACTGACGCATCTCGGTCAGCTGGATCCCGCAAGCGTAGCAATTTTACCCCCCTCACACCTCCCCCGTTGATGCAGCCGACCACTGAACTCCTGCTCCTCACCGTCGGTGCCGTGATCTGCCTCGTCCTGCTGGTGACGTGGGCCAAGGTGAATGCCTTCCTCGCGCTGATGATTAGTGCGCTGCTCATGGGGGTGGCGACTGGGCTCCCCGCCCTTACGACGCTCAAGGTCTTTCAGGAAGGGCTAGGGGCAACGATGGGCGGAGTCGCGGCGGTGATTTCCCTTGGTGCAATCCTCGGGAAGCTACTGGCGGAGTCCGGGGGAGCGCGAGTGCTGGCCGAGCGCTTCAACGCCTTCTTCGGACCAAATCGCGTCGGCTGGTGCATCATCGCGCTCGGCATCGCGGTCGGCTTCGTGACCTGGTTTGCCGTGGGGCTCCTGATGCTCCTTCCGATCCTGCTCTCGCTCGCGCGGGAATCGAAGCGACCCTTCCTGCACCTTGCCTTGCCGTTGCTAGCCATCCTTTCCGTGATGCATGGGCTAATGCCGCCGCACCCAGGTCCCGTGGTGGCCATCGACATGCTCAAGGCTGACCTCGGAAAAGTGATCGGTTACGGATTTCTGATCGGCCTTCCAACCGCGGCGGTGGCGGGTCCAATCTTCGCCCGCCTGCTCACCGGTCGCATCACCGTCCCGGTTCCCGAGCTGGCTACGGCTCCGCCATCGGATGCGCCGACCCCCAGCTTCGGCGTTACCTTCTCGATCATCCTCATGCCGATCGCCCTGATGCTGCTGGCGACACTGGCGGAGTTGCCGGTCCTCGCGGACCACCCGGCCCGAGAGGTGATGCGATTCATCGGGCACCCGGTGGTGGCGATGACGCTTGCGTGCCTGGCGGCGGGAGTGGTGTGTATCCGCGGACGTCCCGGTGGACGGGCGGAGGTGTTGCGGTTCACCGAGCAGAGCGTCGCGAGCATCGGGATGACGCTCTTGATCGTGGGCGCTGGGGGCGGCTTCGCCCGAGTCCTTCGCGAGACGGGCGCGGCGAACGCGCTCGGCGAGATCGCGACGGCCCTGCATTTCCCCCCGCTCCTCTACGGCTGGATGATCGCGGCGTTCATCCGCGTGGCCACCGGCTCGGCCACGGTCGCGATCACGACAGCCTCCGGGATCCTCGCCCCGCTCGTGTTGGCGGATCCGACGATCAACCGCGAGCTGCTGGTCATCTCCGTCGGTTGCAGGTCGCTCTTCCTCTCGCACCTCAACGACGGCGCCTTCTGGATCGTCAAAGACGTACTCGGCATGACGGTGTCGCAGACGCTGCGCACCTGGACGGTGGTCGAGACCCTGATCGGACTCTTCGGTCTTGGCTTTACCCTACTTGTCGCTTCGCTAATCGCATGATGACTCCTCTTATATAGATAACAACATATGCACCTGATCATCACTGGCGGCGGCGGCTTCATCGGAAGCCGGCTCGCGCTCGAACTTCACCGCCGCGGCACCGTTACGCTGCGCCCCGACACTACACCGCGGAAGATCACACAGATCACGCTGGCGGACATTCACATCCCCGAGGTGGTCAGAAACGGCTTCGTTGTTGGCGGTCCCGAGGTGCGCTTCGTCGAAGGCGACGTGAGTGGGCGAGACTTCGTCACTGCGCTGCTCCCCGATGAAGAATTCGCCGTGTTTCACCTCGCCTCCGTGATCAGCGGCGACGGTGAGCGCGATTTCGACCTCGCGATCCGGGTGAATCTCGACGGCACACGGCACCTCTTCGACGCGTGCCGCGAAACGGCTCGCATGCCTCGAGTCGTCCTCGCGAGCAGCCTTGCGACTTTCGGAGGTCACCCGATGAAGCCCGTGGTGTCCGACACGACAAAACAGATCCCGCAGACGACCTATGGGATGACGAAGCTGATTGGAGAGTTGATGATCAACGACTACTCCCGCAAAGGCTTCTTCGATGGTCGAGCGGCCCGCCTGCCGACCATCTTCATTCGCCCAGGCAAGCCGAACTCAGCGGCCTCCAGCTTCGCGAGTTCCATCTTCCGCGAGCCGCTGAATGGGCAGGAAGTCGAGCTCCCCGTCGATCGCGAGCAGGTCGTCCCCTTGCTCAGCTACACCCAGGTGGTCGACTGCTTCATTCGGCTGCTCGAGGTGGACGCAGAGCTGCTCGGCGACGACCGGAGCGTGACGCTACCGAGCACGCAATACACCGTGAATGAAATGATCGCCACGCTTGAAGAGGTGGCCGGCGAGCGTGGCATCACTCTCGGAAAGATCATCGACGTCCCCGACGAGCGGATTCGGAAGATCGTTTCCGGATGGCCCGTTGGCACTGACGCGACGCGTGTCCCTGGCCTGGGGATGAACTCCGACACTTCGCTGAACGGCGTGATCCGGCAGTTCATCGACGACTTCATGCCGCAGCGGATCAGTGTATAAAGTCGGAGGGTCAGTCCAAGAGGGCCGGCGCAGGCTTGGATGCACCCAGCGCAATCCCGGCGGTGGCGCCGAAAGTCTCCTCCACGTCGCGACTTGTCGCTCCACTCGAATCATCCAGGCCCTCGCCCGCGAGTGGGCCTACGCCTGCTCCAACGACTCCTCCGACCACCGCGCCCACCTACCTCCCACTTCCTCACAACTACAACTTCACCGCCTGGAGGTCGAAATGGGAATCGCGCTGCACGACAAAGGCCGTCTCCGCGAGGTTGTTCTCGGCGGCGATTGATTGGAGCACGGAGTCCGGCAGCCAATCCGCCAGCAGACAGACTCCGGCGGGGTTGCCGGTGAAGAGACTGCTCGTGAACGTATCAATCTGGAAATACGGGATGCTCATGCGTTCGTCATGGGAGACGGCTAGCAACGCCCTATATCTCGCCTTCATGTCGAAAGCGAGATGTTCGAGAACTTGTGGTTTGGGGAGGATGGGGACGCTTTCGGGAGGCCGCAGACGCCTGAGGGCACGGCGGGGAATGAGCCCCGCCGCGACCCTGTTCGTTAGATTGGTCCCCCGACTCTTTTTACTCTCGTTCTGCCGAGACTCGCGTTCCCCTGGCGGAGCCATCTGCCGCCGAAACGGCGTTTCGCCTCCCGCGCGCGCTTTCAAAGCACTGCACTAACTTTAGGAGCGAGAGTTAAAATTGTAGGACGACCGCCCCGGTTGCCACGAGCAGGCGAAGCGCCCGCCCTACAACCAGCGGCAAACTAAGCCACTGCCTCCTGTTTGGACTCCGCGCCGAAGTCCACGCTCCAAAACGCGAACCCTCGCGCAGACTAGGCAGTCCGTCGCGAGGGTCGCTTTTTAAGTTTGGGTAACGCGGTTTAAGGCCGGTTAGGACTCTTTCGGAGTAGTGGGTTTCTCGTCGCCGGGTTTGGTTGGCCCTGGTGTGCCGGGTTTGATGGGGTCCGGGGTGCCGGGTTTGGCGGGCGAGTTCGGCGCCTCCGGAGAAACAGGGCTTCCCGGCTGCACCGGCCTCGTTGGATCATCGGGCGGCGTGGGTTTCGCGGGCAGCCCCGAGCCGGGCTTCACTGGCTCGGTGGGTGGCGCCGGGTCGGCGGCGAAGAGGGAACCAGCGAGCAGCGCGATGGCGGCAGTGGTGAGGATGGATGTGGATTTAATAATCATACCGACACATCGCTGTGGCCCCTCCTACCACAGGGTAGGAGATCACCCCGCCATTCTTATCAGGCGGAAAGTTTCGCCCGAGCTGTGAGATGGGGACGGGCGGGAGCCCATCCCTCGGAGGGACGCGCTCCTGCGCGTTCCCTGGCTTTTGGGAGCGCGCGTTGGCCGCAGTGAGAGATGGGGACGGGCGGGAGCCCGTCCCTCCGCGAGGGCCGCGCCAGAGCCGGCGCTAGGCTCCGGCCGCCGCGGGCAGGGTCTGGCGGCGGAGCTGGCCGCAGGCGGCGGCGATGTCGTGGCCTTTTTCCCGGCGGAGAAAGGCGGGGATGCGGGCGGCGCTGAGCACGGCCATGAAGGCGTCCTGCCGGGCTTCGCTGGGGCGCTGCCAGTCGAGGCCTTCGACTTTGTTGTAGGGGATGCAGTTGATCTTGGCCTTCACTTTGCGGGCCACGCGGATGAGGGCGGCGGCGTCTTCGGGCCGGTCGTTCACGCCGGCGATGAGGATGTATTCAAAGGTGAGCCACTGCTTTTTCCGCTCGGTGTAGTAGGCGCAGGCCTCGAGGAGGGCGGCGACGGGGTATTTGCGGTTCACGGGCATGATCTGCGAGCGGACTTCGTCGGTGGCGCCGTGGAGGGAGATGGCGAGGCGGACCTGGAGGGGCTGTTCGGCGAGTTCGCGGATCTGCGGGGCGAGGCCGCTGGTGGAAATAGTGATGTGCCGCGCGCCGAGGTGGACGCCCCACGGGGCATTGATGATGCCGATGGCGCGCATGAGGGCGGCGAAATTGGCGAGCGGTTCGCCCATGCCCATGAAGACGATGTTGTTGATCTTTTCGCTGCTCAGTTCCTCGACGCGGAGGACCTGCTCGACGATTTCGCCAGCGGAGAGATTGCGGCTCCAGCCGTCGAGACCGCTCGCGCAGAATTTGCACCCGTAGGCGCAGCCGACCTGGGTGGAGATGCAGATGGTCCGCCGGTCGCTGGCTTCGCCGTAGAGCGCGGGGGAGGCGGGGATGAGCACGCTCTCGATGAGCGCGCCGTCGCGGAGCTGGAAGAGATACTTTAGCGTGGTGTCCTTTGAGCCGAGGGTGCGGATGGGCTGGAGGTCATCGAAGGCAAACTCCGCGGCGAGTTGCTCGCGCAGGGCCGCCGGGAGATCGCTCATCGCGGCAAAGGACTTCGCGCGTTTGCCGTAGAGCCACTGCATGACCTGCTTCGCGCGGTAGGCCGGCTGACCGAGCGCGGTGAGCCGCGCGGCGAGTTCGTCGAGCGTGAGGGATTTGATGTGGAGCAGCGGGTCGGGCAAAGCGGTGCGGTGGTCCCGCTTCCTATCCGCTAAACCGGCTCCACGTCCACCACGGCGACGGTGATATTGTCCATTCCGCCGGCGGCCATGGCCCCGGCGAAGAGCGCCGACGCAGCGGCGGACGCGGCATTCTCGGACAACATGATCTCCTCGATCTCCGGGGCGTGCAGCATGTCGGTGAGGCCATCGCTGCACACGAGAAAGCGCGTACGGCCGGTGATGTGGAGCGCGTGGACGTGTGCCTGGATGTCCTCCACTTCCTCGCGCCCACCAATGGCTTGGGTGAGGGCGTGGAGAAAGCCGGGGCGTTTCCCCTCGGTGCGCTGGAGCAAGCCCACGTCGATCAAATCCTCGGCCTCCGAGTCGTCGCGGGTGACTTGCACGAGTTGCTGGCCTTCTTGGCGATAGACGCGCGAGTCGCCGACATTGAACGCAAACAGCCCGCGCCCACCGCAGCCGAGCCCAGCGACGGTCGCGCCCATCGCCGCACAGTCGCGCTCTTTCTTCCCGCGCTCGCAGAGGTGCCGGTTCAGCCGATGGAGAATTTCCGAAACGCCATTGGGGGTGACGCGTTTGCACCCGGCCAGCGCGGCGACCACTTCGCGGCTCGCTTCGGCTCCCGCGCGGTGTCCGCCGATGCCGTCCGATACGGCCACGATCCACGGGCCAGTGGGAATGTCGATGGGGGCCGACCCGTCTCCGCTGTCGCCCGAGAGCATGGTGCCCGCGATGCAAGCGTCCTCATTCACGCGCCGGACTTTGCCGGTATGGCAGATCCAGGCACCGCGCACGGCGTAGTGAGAATGTTGAGGCATGTCGGCGGGTGTTTCGAGGTGCACGGGCACCGTTTTGCGGCTGGGCGCCGGGGGCGGTGGACCGATCTTCGCGCTTCTCCGTGGGGGGAGTGGGTGGCTGGAAGGCATGGGGTTCGGCGGCAGACTGTGGCGAAATTGGTCTCCGATTCAAGCCTATCGTCGCGGCAGTCGTCGGCGTGGGCCTCTTCCCTAGCCAATACGACGCCAACCTCGCCGGAAAAAAAACGTCCGCGCTCCCGGATTGCGCCCTCCGGCAAACGGCGATACTCCCAAGAGCACGATGGACAAAGACTTCGGCCAAATCACCGACGACATCCTCGCCTCCTACACCACCGGCGGCGGGATGAATAACATCGACGGCTCGAACCTCCCGTCGAAGCGCACCCTCGCGACGATCTGCGAAGACTTGCTCCAACTGCTCTTCCCCGGCTTTCACGACGCCGAGCCCATCCACTCGCGCGACCTTCGCCGCGTGACCGCCCACCGCCTTTTCAGCATCGCCGACCGGCTCAACGAAGAGGTCTGCAAAAGTCTGCGTCTCGGCGAGCCTGACTGCCCGAAAGCACGCGCGGAAAAGATCGTCCACGATTTCCTCCATAGTATCCCGCTCGTCCGCAAGCAGCTCGCCACCGATGTCGCCGCCGCCTTCGACGGCGACCCCGCCGCGGGCGGCTTCGACGAAATCATCCTCTCCTATCCCTACCTCGAAGCCATCGCCATCCAGCGCTGCGCCCACCTGCTTTACTGCCACCACCTCCCGCTCATCCCGCGCATGATGACGGAGTGGGCGCACTCCCGCACCGGCATCGACATCCACCCCGGCGCGCACATCATGTCGCACTTCTTTATCGATCACGGCACCGGCGTGGTCATTGGCGAGACCAGCGTCATCGGCCACCATGTGAAGATGTATCAGGGCGTCTCCCTCGTCGCCCGCTCCCTCGCCGGCGGGCAGGCGCTGAAGGGAAAAAAGCGGCACCCCACCGTCGAGGATCACGTCACCATCTACGCCGGCACCACCATCATCGGCGGCGACACCGTCATCGGCGCCGGCTCGACCATCGGCGCCAACGTCTTCCTCACCCACAGCGTCCCCCCGCGGTCGTTGGTTTTTTACGAGGAGAATTCGCTGCGCATCCTGGACAAGGAGAAGCGGCCGGAGGAGTGGGTGGCGGATTGGGTGATTTGAGAACGCAGATCAGATGGTGTTGGGGTCGGTTGGCGTTATGGAGATTCAGACGCCCTCTGATAAGGAACAGTTTTTGGCTGTTTTGAGTCTTGTTCAATTTGCCGCTTTAGCTTTTCTCCATAGTTCGGCTCTCGTTTGCACTGGCTACCGATAAGGAAAAGCAGGAGCACGCCGCCCCACAGAACGATGTTTGCGTTCCTTGCCATCCGCCGCTCTTTCTCGGTGCCTCCTGGAATCATGACAGCGATTTCTGCCCCTGTTCCTGCTGGCGTTTTGACATGGCGAAGCGATACTCTCTCCATGCTAAAACGCCAAGCCCAGCCCGAACCGCACACGGAGATTGCGCGCGCCGTAGAGCGCGCCACGGGCACGGAGCCGGTGCGCGGTGAGGATTTGCTGCCGCCCGATCTGGCGAAGCAATATCTGGAGGCGAAGGAGCGGGCCGCCAAAGAGTCGCCATCCCTACAGAGGAAGGTTTAGTTTTCTGGCGACTGTCCTCAGGCCTAGGGCACCGTCGATGCTTTTAAGGGCATCCATCCGATCGTGATTGACGATTTACAGAATGAGCATTTAATCCAGCCACATGGCCTCGACACTGCGTAAAACCCAACCAGCCTCACGCCCGCAACCTGAAGAAACAGTGGTGCGAACCATGCGTTTTTTAGACGAAAAATTCAACGGAGACATCGGCCAGTTTTTTAAGGTCTGGAATAAGCGCTCTCGTAAAACCACCTCGAAAGAGGCGGTCTTTGATTTTGAAAAAGCGATAAATCGTCTAGATCATCGTAATTAGGCTCAGGAGATGGGGGACGTGGATTTTAGGCCGGACGCGGCAAGGGCGATTTACCTTGCTGGAGAGATCAACGACGAATTGGTTGATAGGCTGCTCCCTGATATCATTAGGTTTCGATCAGATTCTGAACGGGCGATTACCGTCTATATCGATAGCGCCGGGGGCCGCGTGGCTCAGGCTGAGAGACTCCAGTCCCTATTAACGGATTGTTCGCAAGACGGGAAATTCTGTAAGTTCCTTACTTTCGCATTGGGTCAGGCGGCGAGCGCGGCGGCCATTTTGCTTGCGCGCGGAGATTACGCCATTGCCGCCCCTGGCGCATCAATTCACTTTCACGGACTTCGTCAGCAAGCGGTATCTAACGTGACAAAAGAGCGTGCTGAAGCGTTATCCGCACTGCTTCATGAGGAAAACGCGAAGTCCGCGTTGCGACTTGCTAATGCCTGCGTTGATCGTGTGATCTGGCTACTCGGAGTTGTTAGACAAGAGCTTGGAGTAACCGCGGACCACCCGGAGCTAGTAAAGCGATTCTCTGAGGTAATCGCCTCTAAATTGACCCATGATAACGCCTCGCTTGTAAGGCGTGCATTCGAGAAATCACAAGGCACTGCGAAGCTTTCAGAATATGTCTTCTCTAAAATAAATTGGAAGAATCCGAGTAAAATCGCGATTGTGAAAATGCAGGCCGATGTTTTGAAGCGAATCATCGACTATGAGGTTAGGCGACAGCCCGCGGGGTTTTCGTTTTCTGAAGATGGGCTAGCGTGCTTAAAGAGCGATTTCCTGCAATTGATTGACTATTTCGGAGGGCAACACCAACGACATTTGAAAGCGGTCCGGGACCGATATGCCACAATTTTTCTGACTCCCGACGAGCGTCAACACATCAAATCTTTTGCGGCGTCAAAAGCGAAGGAGCAAAAGGAATGGCAGGAAAAAACAGTGAGTCCGCGCATGCTTCCGCTTTGGTACTTTGTTGTCTCCATGTGTCGTCTTCTCTACGAAGGAGAGAATCCACTCACGGCCCGCGAAGGGTTTTGGCTGGGAATCGTGGATGAGGTAGCTGGATCAGATCTGCCCTGTCTGAGAGTAGCTGCTGAGGCTGCGGCGGAAGAGCCCCCACCTGCCGCGCTGCCTCCTGCGGCGTTGTAGTGGGTTTGTAAAAGCGAACTGACGGGTGGCCCTCTCCCCCTAATGGGTTTTTTCTTCAACATCCAGCTCTAGGAGGAGTTGAACGGAATCGCCTTTCTTGGGGAGAGTAACGTCCAGAAATTCCACGAATCGCTCCCACTTGGAAAAGCCGCGCATTATCGTAATCACGGTATGCAGAAGCTGCGCAAGGGCGGGAACTCCAAGGTCGTCGGTGAGTAGCGTATGATGATACCCCTCGCGCCGACTTTTTTCCGGCAGCCACGGATTGCGGATTTGCAGTTCCTTGAGGATTCCAACCTCAAGGCGAGAGTACACGACATCGTTGGTGTAGCCCGCGACGCACTGAGGGCGGTTCACCTTCATCCCTCTCCACTCCCAGCCTTTCAGCCGGAATATCTCTTTGTAAAACTCATCGGGAAACCGCTTTGCCCAAGCCGAGAACTCATGGCGCAGATAGCGGTCAAGAAGCGCCTCCAACTCCTTACGATCCCGCACTAACTGGTACCCCGTTGCTTCATCGATCAATGCGGCGATGGCGACACCAGCGAGCGCGATAACCATTCGCTCAGCGGCCTCGGCGTAAACCAATCCATGACCTTCAAGCGCGCCCACCCGGCGCGCCTCTAAAAGCGCCTTACAGTATTCGATTACCAAGCCTCCTTCGTAACCGTAGGCCAGGACATTGTTGGTCGCCGTGAGGAACTTAATTGGGTTCTTGGTGTCCAATGCTAACTGGCTGATTTTCTGGCTCTTAAGAGCAGGGTTGTCCAACAGCACAGAGATGCGGTGTCCAATGTCTTTTCGGCCTTTCATGCCGATAATCTCCATGAATCCCCGTTGAGAAATCAGCCGGCGACCGTCTTCCAGGTTGGCGCATTCGATCTCCCATCCCCCAATCCGAAGCCTGCCGTCGTGAGTTGCTCTCGGCAGATTCCATCGGGCCGCCGCTGCGCCTCGCGCGATGGAAGCGCGTTCTTCTGGACTTAGTTTTTCAGCGCGAGCATTTCCGCCAGCGCTGCCGGTTTGGATTATTTTTTCTGTCATGCTTACTAATTTAACTTGCAAGCATCATGCTTGCAACCCTAAAGTGCATGCATGTCCAACGCACGACTCTCCGCAGAAAAGCAGGCAATGGTTCTCGCAGCGATCTGCGAAGGAATGCCTATGAATGCTGTCACGCGGATGTTTTCCGTGGGGAAGAAAGCCGTGAAGCGCGTTGTCGAAGAGGCCGGTGAGGCGCTGGCCGATTACATGGACAAAAACTTCCGCGACCTGCCAATCATCCGCGCTGAGATTGATGAGCAATGGCAGTATGTCGGTAAACACGGTCAGCGGATGGGGAAGGACGAGGACCGCACGGAGCGCGGGGACTTCTGGCTTTGGGCTGCAATCGACCCATGCAGCAAATTGGTTTTCTCCCATATCGTCGGCACACGCGCGGCGACGACGGGCTTTCAATTCATGGCTGACGTTGCGGGCCGCGTCGCTGGTCACGTTCAAATCACCACGGACAACCTCAACTCTCACGCTGGCAACGTCCGTGCGGCGTTCAGCGGTCAGTCCTACAGCTACGCGATTGAAACGAAGGTGTTCGCCGAGGACGGTCTGACGCGCGCTTCCAAGTCGCGCCGCAAGGGCGTGGAGAAAACCGCCTTTTGCACGCGCAAGGCTATCGTCGGCAATCCCAACCTTCGCCGCGCTACGACGAGCCACATTGAACGCGTGTTCCTCACGGTGCGCCAAGAACTTGCCCGCTTTAGCCGCATGACACTGGCCTATTCCAAAGACCTCGAAATGCACAAGCTGTCCACTTGCCTCATGATCGGCGTTTACAATCTCGTGCGGAAGCACAGCGGGATTGACGGCCAGACGCCCGCGCAGGTCGCAGGCGTGGAGACGAAGCGCTGGACGATGGTGGACGTAGTAAACATGACCGAACGCTACTGGCAGCCGAAGCGTGAACAAGAGAACGCCGATAAAGCGCTCGCGCGCCGCTTGGCGGAGGACGCTGTGTTTTTGGCCGCTTTAGAAAAACTATAATGGGAACCGACCCCAACACCGATCAGATTCCAGGGGTCGCTTTATGAAAACGGACACTGCACTTTTCCTCAAAGCACTTGGGCGATTGCCGGAGATTGCCAAACTTTTCGAGCCCGCCACACCTGAGTTTCTTGCTTGGCTGACGCACCACAAAATCCCAGAGGAAATTGTTGAGCATTATTCCAAATACTCCCTGACCGGAACGGCTAAACAGAGATTGGCTTTGCCTGCATTTGGCGGGAAAGCGACACGATGAAATGGCAGAATGACACGCCCGAATATCTCGCCGCAGGCTGGCTGATTATCGGCAGCATGCCGAACGGAGATTTTGTCGTAATCAACTTCGGGCGGGACGACGGAGCAGTCGGCTATGTCAGCCACGAAGAGATTTGGGACGCACCGCATCATGTGCGAGACGACTTGGAGACCATTTATGTTCGCGTTTGCGACTCACTCGGAAAGTTCATCGATGGCCTGACTCGAGAAGAGCACCCATATGATTATTTCGAGGCAAAGGAGTTGTCTGCCTGAACTTGCCGCTTCCCGCATGACGCCTTAGCCTCCGCGCCATGAGCAACAAAGAGATCGTCGAAGACCTACTGACGCGGCTGCCCGAGAACGCCTCGCTGCACGACATCGCGAGACAGATCGAGTTTGTCGCAGGCGTGCGGGAAGGGCTGGCGGAGTTGGATCGTGGTGAGCGCATCCCGATCGCAGAAGTCGCGGCAGAGTTCGGCCATCGCGGGACATCGCGGCTGGCGATGGAATGCGCAAAACTCTTCGCAACCGAGGAGCAGGCACTGGCCGATGAGGGGCTGAGTGCCGACGCGAGAGAATGGCCCGCATACTGAGGGGCGATATTTTCTGGGCCGATCTCGACCCGACCCAAGGATCGGAACAAGCCGGGTTGCGCCCGGTGGTGGTGCTGAGTGAAGACGTTTTCAACGAACGTTCCGGCACGGTCATCGCAATGGCGGTCACGAGCCAAGAACCGCGGGTTGGCTTTCCGCTCGTCCTCGAACTGACGCACACCCGTCTGCCCAAACGCTCGTGGGTGAAAGTCAGTCAGATTCGCACGCTCTCCGTCAAACGGCTCGGCGCAAAACTCGGTCGTGCGAGCAAGGAAGAACTCGCGCAGTTGCTCGAAGGTTTGAACGAGATTCTTGGAGCGTAGTTCACGCCGATGATCTACCTCGACTACAACGCCACCACCCCGCTCGCGCCCGAGGCTTTCGAGGCGATGCGGCCGTATCTGGAGCGGCACTTTGGCAATCCGTCCAGCATCCACGCCGCCGGGCGAGAGGCGCGGGCGGCCATCGATGACGCGCGCGACCGGCTGGCCGTGCTGCTCGGCGCGAAGCCGCATGAAATCATCTTCACCGGCGGCGGCACCGAGTCGGACAACCTCGCGATCATCGGCCTCGCGCGGGCCAACGTCGCGCGCGGGAAGCATCTGATCACCTGCGCCACCGAGCACCACGCCGTGCTGCATGCGTTCGAGCATTTGCAGAAAAAGGAAGGCTTCCGCGTGACGTGGCTGCCCGTCGATCCGCGCGGGCGCATCGACCTCGCGCAGCTCGCCGATGCGCTCACGCCGGAGACCACGCTTGTCTCCATCATGTCCGCGAACAACGAGACCGGCACCCTCCAGCCCGTCCGCGAAATCGCCGCACTCTGCCGCGCGCGTGGCGTCCTTTTCCACAGCGACGCCATCCAGTCCTTCGGTAAAGAGCCGCTCGCCGCTCGCGACTTCGACGCCCTCTCGCTCACCGCCCACAAATTCCACGGCCCCAAAGGCGCGGGCCTGCTCTATCTCGGCGCGGGCCACGGCATCGAGAGCCTCCAGCACGGCGGCTCGCACGAAAACCAGCGCCGCCCCGGCACCGAAAACACCGCCGCCATCGTCGGCCTCGCCCGCGCCGCCGAACTCGCCCTCGCCACGATGGACGCCGAACGCCCGCGCCAAGCCGCCCTCCGCGACCGGCTTTGGGACGGCATTCGCGCCGCCTTCCCCGCCGCCGTCCGCAACGGCGACCCCGACCACGCGCTCGCGAACACACTCAACGTCAGCTTCCCCGGCCTCGACGGCGAAAGCCTGCTCATCAACCTCGACCTGGCCGGCATCTGCGCCTCCAGCGGTTCCGCCTGCATGGTCGGTTCGATCATGGCCTCTCACGTCCTCCTCGCGATGGGCGTCGCGCCGGAGCTCGCCCGCGCCACCGTCCGCTTTTCCCTTGGCAAGGAAACCACCGCCGAAGAAATCGAAACTGCGATCTCTCGATTGCCAGAAATCTTCAAGCGCCTCGCGCCTCCCGCAGAAATCTGCTAGCGTACGCAGCCGCATGCAGCTCGATTTTTTCCGCCAACTCACCGCACGGGCCCGCGTTGCATTCCAATGCCGCCCCAGCCCCGGGCCGATCTCCACCTCAACGAAATGCGAGGCTGCCGATCTTGAAGAAACCGCGCACACTCTGCTCCTCGCGATTGGCTGCTCCGACCTCGCTGCGCGCGTCCGCGTGCGCTGGAATCCCCGCATGCGCAGCACCGCCGGCACCGCTCACGCCAGTAAGTCGCTGATCACCCTCAATCCTCGACTCGCGAGTTTTGGCGAAGCCGAAATCGATCGCACGCTGCGGCACGAACTCGCCCACCTGCTCGCCCATCACCGTGCCGGACGCCGCCGCATTTCGGCGCACGGATCGGAATGGCAGCAGGCCTGCCGCGACCTCGGCCTCGCTGACGAAAAGCGCTGCCACGATCTCCCGCTGCCGCGCCGCAAGATGAGGGCACGCTACTTTTACCGGTGCCCGCACTGCACCACCATCCTCCGCAGAGTCCGTCCGTTGCGCGGGAAGTCCGCGTGCCTGGCTTGCTGCCGCCGGCATAATTGCGGGCGCTATGCCGAGCGCTTCCGCTTCACCAAAATCCCTGCGCCCGCGTAGTAGCAAAAAGAATCCTTGCCCGTCCCGCGACCCGTTGGTTCAGTCACCAACCGCCCGCCGGACGTCCTCCGACCCTTATGAAGAAAGTTACTCTCCTCGCCTTTGCAGCCTTGTCCTGTCCCGCGTTCTCGGAACCGCCAGCCAAGATCGATGTCCGCAATCTGCCTTCGCAGTCGAAGATGATCGATGAAGTGGTCGTTCCAGTGCCCAGCGAGATTTTTGGCGTTCTCGACAAACTTGGCCGGCCTAACTGGGTCGCCGTGCAGCACAAGATGAGCGCCGTGGCCCAGCCGATCGGCGAACAGCCGCAGATTGCGCTCCAACTCGGCACCGTGATCGCCGAAGGTTTCATCGCCGTTGAGGCCGAGGACGCCAACGAGGTGAAGCAGATCGGCAAAAGCGTGCTCAATCTCGCCAAGGCACTCGGAGTGCAGAAGCAGGCGCAGGTCCGCGCCAAGGCCATCACCGACGCCGCGGATGCGAAGGATTGGAACGGCGTTCGTGGGCAGCTTGACAAAGCCCTTGAAGACGTGCGCGAAGCCATGATCGAGCTCAACAGCGAGCCCCTTTCTCAACTCGTCAGCCTCGGCGGCTGGCTGCGCGGCACCGAAGCGCTGACCGCCGTGGTGGAGAAGCAATACTCCAAGGACGGCGCGGAATTGCTCCACCAGCCCATCCTGCTCGACTACTTTGAAAAGCGGCTCGCCAATCTGAAACCCAAGCTCAAGCTCAATCCCGTCGTCATCAAAGTGCAGAAGGGCGTGCTCGAAATCCGACCCTTCATGGGCCTGCCTGAAACCGGCGACATCTCCGAAAAATCCGTGAATGAAATCCACGCGATAACTTCCGGCCTTATCAAATCGATCAACTCAAAGCCGTAGTCCCAACCGAAAGATTTTTGTGAAACGTTTCGCTCCCCTGCTCCTCGCCCTCCTCAGCCTTACGCTCGGCGCTGTTCCCGCCCGTGCGACGATCGACGACGCCCTTTCATTCGCACTCGAAGCTGCCGATCCGTATGTGAAGGAAGGTTTCACCGTCCGTGAGGACTACTGGGGTGGCGACCTGCCGGTGAAGCAAACCAAGGCCATCGTCCACCAGCTTTTCAAAGGCAACACCTACTGGTTTTGGATGGGCACGGACGTGAAAGCCGCAAAAATTTCTGTTCACATCTACGACAGCGAAGGCAACCTCGCCGAGGTCGAAGCCTTCGATTCCTCGAAGAAGCCGCACATGGCCGGGGCGCGTGTCGTCCCAAAGAAAACCGGGTCGTACTATCTCATCGTCGAGGTCGAGAAATCGCCATCCGAGCGGACTTCCTGGTCGCTCGCCTACGGTTTTCGCTAGGCAGCGGAAGCGCTTTCGAATGCCCGACGCCCAGACTCTCCAATTTGAGAGCGCGCGGGTTTTGCAGTCGCTCTACGGGAACGACCTGAGCCTGCTCAAGACGCTGGAGAAGGCGCTCGAAGTTCGTCTGACGACGCGGGACGGCTGGCTGCGAATAGAAGGCGAAGTGGATCGCATCGAGCAGGCCCGACGGGTTTTCCAACAACTCGACCGTGCCCGCTTGGGTGGGGTTTCGGTGCGGAAGCATGAGTTTCTCCACGCCTTGCGATCCGTCACCGAGCCAGATGAATCCACGCTCGACGAGTTGCTCGAAACAAAGATTCTCACCTCCCCCAAACGCCCGCCCATCGTCCCGAAGACAGCCGGCCAGAGCGCTTACCTGCGCGCCATTCAGACGCACGACATGGTCTTCGGCATCGGCCCAGCCGGCACGGGCAAAACCTACCTCGCGATGGCCATGGCTGTTTCCGCGCTAAAAAAGGAACAAGTCACCCGCATCATCCTCACCCGCCCGGCGGTCGAAGCCGGGGAAGCGCTGGGTTTTTTGCCGGGCGATTTGAAGGAAAAGATCATGCCTTACCTGCGCCCGCTCTACGACGCGCTGCACGATATGGTCGAGGCCGAGGAACTCCAGCGTTACATGGAGCGCGGGGTCATCGAGATCGCCCCCCTCGCCTACATGCGCGGGCGCACCCTGAACCGCGCCTTCGTCGTCCTCGACGAAGCTCAAAACACAACGACCGAGCAGATGTTTATGTTTCTCACCCGCCTCGGTGCGGAGTCGAAAGCGGTCATCACCGGCGACCACACGCAGATCGACCTGCCCGTGAACAAACGCTCCGGCCTCGTCGAAGCAATGGGTGCGCTTTCGACCATCGAAGGCATTGATTTCTGCCACTTCAGCGAACGTGACGTCATCCGCCACGAACTCGTACAATCCATCGTCCGCGCCTACCGCCGCCACCGCGGCACCGCCGAGCCCGAAACGAAGCGGTAGCCGTCCCCATCGTCGAGGTAATCTCCGGATTCCCCGCGATTGACTTTTCCCGGCTTAAGGGCCGAACTTGCCGCCCTCCCAAGCTCCATGCTCGGATTTTTTGAAAGACAACGCCTTGTAAAAAAGGGACTCGCCTGCTCAAAGCTGCGCCGTCGGCGCACGGAGAGCGAGTTGCTGGACACGCTGGACTGCGGCCTCCCAGCGAAGCTTGCAATCTTTGCCGGCTTCATGATCGGGCTGGCGATGCTCATCTATTCGGACATGAGCCCGCAGCCGATGCGCAAGGTTTTCATCGCGCTGCTCATCTTCCTCACCGCCATCGCCCAGCTCTGGATCAATCACCCAAAGACCTTTGAGCGCAATTCGCGTCTCCTGCTCATCTTCGGCGTAGCGCTGCTCCATCTAGGGCTAGTGAAAATGATTCTGGTCACGGCCGACAACCAGATCGGACTGCCGGGCATCTTTAATCCGCTCGAACGCCAGCAGCTTTGGTGGCTGGCGGTGCCGCTGGCGTTTGCCCCCCTCACCCTTTCGGTCCTGCTCGGGCGCTACCACGGACTTTACGCGACGGTTTTCGTAAGCCTCTGGAGCGCCATCGTGTATCGCGGCACGGATCCGGTCGTCCTCGTGATGAGCCTGATCTGCGGCTTCGTCGCGGTCTTCGTGACGCTACGGGTACGACGTTGGACGCAACTCCTTCGGGCCGGTGTTTACGTGGGGCTGGCGACGTGGATCCTCGCGGTGATGTTTGGGATGATTGGGCCGATTTACTGGGAGTCACTGGGCGGCACGCACTGGAAGCTCGTCGGCTGGCAGAGCGCGGTCGCTGGCGGCAGCGGGGTGATCACGGCGTTGCTCGCCATGCTTACGCTGCCGATCTTTCAGGCAATTTTTCGCATCACCACGGACATCTCCTGGTTGGAATTGAGCGATCTGAACCATCCGCTGCTCAAGCGGCTGACCATTGAGGCGCCGGGCACCTATCATCACAGCCTCGTCGTGGCGAACCTTGCGGAAGCTGCGGCCGAAGCCATTGGCGCAAACGCCACGATGTGTCGCGTTTGCTCCTACTTTCATGACATCGGCAAGCTAGTGAAGCCCGAGTATTTCACGGAGAACATGCGGCGCGACCGCAACCCACACGACGAACTCGCGCCGACCATGAGCGCGCTCATTATCATCGCGCATGTGAAAGAGGGCATCGATCTCGCCCTCAAGCACGGACTGAATCAGGAAGTCATCGACGTGATTCAGCAGCACCACGGCACTTCGTTGGTTTTCTTTTTCTACAAACGCGCGCTCCAGCAGCAGGAGGACGCCCGGGCTGGGGGCAAGATCATGAACATGCGTGAAGAGGATTTACCCGAGGTGCGTGAGGAGAGTTTCCGCTACTCCGGGCCGCGGCCGCAGACGCGTGAGGCGGCGATCATCAGTCTGGCGGATTCGATCGAGAGTGCGTCGCGCAGCCTTGAGAAAGTGACGCCGCAGAAGATCGATCAGCTCATCGGTGATATCATCCAGCAACGACTCATCGACGGGCAGCTGAAAGAATGCGACCTGACCATGCGCGAACTTGAAGATGTGGCGGAGAGTTTCAAACACACCCTGCAAAGCATGCTGCACTCGCGCGTCGCCTACCCGAGTAGCCGCACCGAGCGACCCGAACGAAGCGATCGTCGCGATACTCCGCTCCCTGCCCCTCGCCCGAGCGTGCCACCCGTTTCGGCGGCGTGATCATTCACGTCGAAAATCGCCAGCGCGTTGTGCCGGTGAATCTTATGTGGCTGCGGAAGTTTGCCACGATAGCGCTGGAAAAATGTGCGCCACTCTCTGCTGATCGGTGTTACGCCCTGATGCAGCTCAACGAAGTGGAAGTCGCGATCGTCTCCGACCGCGTGATCGCCCGCGTCCATCGCGACTTTATGGGCATCTCCGGCGCCACCGACGTAATCACTTTTTCCCACGGCGAGATCGTCATGAGCGCGCAAAGCGCCCGGCTCCACGCCCGCGACTACGGTCACTCAACTGACCACGAACTCGCCCTTTACACGATCCACGGCTTGCTCCATTTGAATGGCTACGAAGACGCCACTGCTCGCGACGCGGCCCGCATGCATGCGGCCCAGGATCGCGTGTTGCGGGCTTGCCTCAAAAATCTTCCACTGTCCTAACATCCCCCGCCCATGCTCCCTCCCGCACCTTACCGCCGCACCACCCCGCTCGCCATTTTCACTGCCGCAGTCCTAGCCGTACCATGCGCTTACGCACAAGACGGTCAGAGCGTTGATATCGCCCAAATGCTCCAGGCCCTGCGGCAGCTCCGCGAGCAGACCACGACGAAAACCAAGGCAGACAAGATTCGCGCAATCCAGGAAGTGAACTCGGCGGCAGCTAGCGGGGAGGCCGCGGTAAACGCTTGGGAGAAAGCCGTCATGGCCACGCAATTCGACGGCGTAACTAAGGAAGCCACGGCTTTCAAAGGATGGCGCGACGGTGAAGGCGAGGCCCTGAAGGCTCCCGAAGCTAAAAACGCGGCCCGTCTTTATTTCCAGTGGCTCAGCCTGACTCTGCAGCGCTCCTCCGGCGTGCTGACAAAGGATTTGCTCCCGGCAATCGTCAATTACACCAAGGAATTGGCGGCTGATCAGGCGGCCATGGAAAACCTCGCGGATTCCTTGAAGCGGGAAAAAGAAAAGGATGACGGCAAGCATGGCATGCAACGGAAGTCGAACGACGCCGAGGTCCAAAAAATGCACGCCCAAATCCTCCAGAAGCCGCTCGGTGGCAGTACGGTCGTTCAGTGGCTGAAACTCGGTGAGTGGGTAAACGTGGAAAAATGGGAGGGCACGCCGGGGAACTTCGACGGAATCTTCGAGAAGATCATTCTCCCCGAGCTGCGGGCCACGCGCGACCAGCGAGCGCTGGAATATTGGGATATAAAAATCAAGCGGGAGGCGGACAAAGCGAGTCAGTCCAAGCTTGAATTTGAGCGCGACAAACACAATACGCAGCGCCTGCCGACGCTCCTTTGGAAACGGGCTGTGGAGATGGGCAACGTGGGTATGCGCAACCGGGCAGCCACGGAAATGTTCAACATCGTTCGCAAATATCCGACCCATCCCGACGCCATGGAATGGATGACGAAACTCGAGGAAATGCTCATGCCCCCCATCCCGGGGACAGCCCCCGCGGCACCACCCGCGACCGCCCCAGTCCCGCCGGTGGGATACGTGCCGCCACTCCCTCGGTAGTTTTTTCATCATGGCCGGAACGCTCCTCGAGCAGGAAACCGAAACTGAGGAGGCGCTCGACCTGCCGTGGAATGTCATTGTCCACAACGACCCGGTGAACTTGATGAATTATGTGACCCAGGTTTTGCAAAAGGTCTTCGGCTACTCTCACGATCGCGCGCAAAAGCATATGTTGGAAGTTCACCAACTGGGCCGCTCCCTTGTCTGGAGCGGTGGACGCGAACGGGCGGAACTTTATGTCCAGCAACTTCACGGCTGGCTGCTGCTCGCCACCTTGGAGCGCAGTTCCTGAGTCGCATGCGCGCGCGTTATCTCGACTTACAAACTCTCGAAATCACCGGGATCGGCTTTCTTGAAGGCTCGATCCTCTGGCGGATCTCCGCTGCGGCGGATCCCACTGGAAGTCGAGCGGCTGAGGAGCGGATTGCGAGTAGTCCTACCCGCGGTGGTGAACTGGAAATCGATGAAGACTGGCAGGAACACGTCATTCCGGAACTCCGAACGCTTTTCGCCTCGGCGGTCGAAATCGTTCGTCATGATCTGGTGAACTCGTGGCTGCACCCCGGCACGGACGCAGCGCTCCGCATCCCACTAGATCATGTCGAAGCTTGGTTGCTCGCCCTCAACCAAGCCCGGCTCGCTCTCGCGGCCCGCCACAGTTTCACCGACGAATCCATGAACGACCAACCGCCGTTAGATCTTCAGCCAGAAACAGTCGCCCGGATCTTTGTCGATTTTTTTGGCGGCCTGCAGCATTTGCTCCTCGAAGCGACCGCGCAACGCGGCGGTGGAACCTTGGATTCAGCGGCAGACGTTTGATTGCCTGCCCTACTCAAAACTAGCAAGCCCGGCGGTGATCGCCGAAAGCTCCTCATCCGGCAGCAATAGCTCGGTCGGTTCAGCCAGGCTCGGAGATTTAAGGGGAAGCTTTTCTTTCGAAAACGAGGCCGAGGCAGGTTCAGAAGCGACGACTTCTGTAACGGGGGCCGGAACTGAAGCGTCGATCTGCGAGGTTGGCTCCGAGGGACGGTGAAACTGTTTTGCGAAGAGGAAGCCGGCGAGAACGAGAAGGAGTGCGAGAACAGTTTGAGGAACCCACTGGTTTTGCGGAAATAGTTCGGAATAGACGTCCGGGACGGGCCGGTCGGCGGCCGCATCGGCCATTTCCTTACGCAGCAAATCGCGCTCGCGGAGAAGCGCCTGAATGCGGCTGCGATAACCTTCGATGTCGGACTCAAATTGGGCGGCTGTGCGCGATTCCCAAACTCCCTGTGCCTCCGTCATTCGGGTATCGATTGTGGGCGCGGGTATCGGGTTGCCAGATTCGAGTTCGGTAACGCGAGCCCGGATCGTATCACGCTCCGCAGTTAACTCGGTCACCAACGCCACCGCCGCTTCGCTGTCAGACGTCTGCCGGGCGGCGGTGGTCACAGCAGCGTCTCGCTCGAGAGTGAGTTCCACAGCGCGGGCCTCAGCAGTATCGCGTTCGGTGCTCACTGCCGTTGCTTGCGCCAATGCGGCATCACGCTCGCCAGTCACCTCCGCGATGCGGGTCAAGGCCGCATCTCGCTCAGCAGTGATTTCGTCGCGGAGAGCATGCGCAAGGGCACGCTCAGCGGAAAACTCTGCGGTACCAGCTTGCAACAAATCTTGCTCGGCCATCAGTTCCGCAACGCGAGCCTGTGCGGTGTCGCGTTCGCAAGTGAGCGCCGTGATCCGGGCAGCAGCGGCGTCGCAGGCGACGGTGAGTTCGGCAGCCCGGGAGCCGGTCGCATCATGCTCGGCGAGCAGTTCGGCTGCGCGGGCGACAGCGACATCGCGCTCGGCAGTAAGTTCGCCCGTGCGAGCAATGGCACTGTCGTGCTCTGCGCCAAATTCCGCGGAACGAGTCAGCGCAGAATCGCGTTCTGCCTGCAAGGTTTCCAAGGTCTGAACGACTTCGGCGTAATCTTTTTCCAAGCTCGCCAGCTTGCCGCCAGCTTCCGCGGCGACCTGCCGTTCGAGTTCGTTTTGCTTGGCAAAGCCCGCGAGTTCTTCGCGCTGTCGAGCGACTTCGGCACGGAGTTGGTCGCGCTCAGCGCGCAGTTCGATAAGGCGCTGGGCTTGCTCGGCCCGATGCTGCTTCAATTCGACCGCCGGGGCCGATTCCGAAGCGGAAGGCGCAGACGGGGTCGAAACATTCGATAACGCAGTTTTTGGATCAATCTGAGCGGTCCTCTCCTCCACTGCGATCCCAATGACGGGAGTTGGCAAAGACTCGGGTTGCGGCGTAGCCAGCGCTTCCATTGCGGGCGAAGTCTGCGTGGGCGGGCGCAGGCTGGGAGCTGCTTTGTTCGTAGTCTGCCGAAGCTTTCGCGCTTTTAATTTTAGCGACAGTGTTTCCACACCTGCGGGGCTGAGACCAGAGGAAGAAGATGGCGTACCGGGGTCTTTGACCATCGTAAGCACCCGACTCCACGGAAAGCGGACCATCTGCTCAGGAGCGATGACTACGTCAGTGCGGAAGACATCGGGGATCCGGCGATAGATTTCATTGAGCGGGATCTGCGAGTCGCCACGCCCGATCCGTTCGCTGAGGGCGGCGAGATCAAACGGCAACGGGGTGGAAAGGTCATGTTCACCCGGGTCGAGAACGGACGGGGGAATTCGCGGGATGAAGTCGCCGAGCGTCAGCGTCAGCATCTCGACGGGGGTTTTGCGATCAAGCTGGGGAGCCGTGCCCTTCTTCGCGCCCGCCGGGGCGGACGTACTGTGCCATGAAGGCATGTTTGGCAAAACCACCGCAGGGGAAGTGCGTAGCGCAGGAGTCATTGGAGGGATTCCAGGACTGGCGACGGGAGCAGAATTCGCCGGAGCGGACGGTGGCTCCTGGGCGGTCTTTTTGCGAAAGCGATTGAACAGTTTTTTCATGCGACTCCAAAACTGTGATTAGCCGGTTCAATGCCAGACGCTTACATTTCACCAGAGCTGATCTTCATTCGCGCTTCCGCCGCTCCGCTGCACTGGAGTAGAGCGAGACAGCGATGGGCACGAGATAGGTGACCGGGATCTTCCACGGATGTGCGGGTAGGCGTCCGGCAAACAGGGCGTCGCCGCTGTTGATGAGATTCAGCGCGGTGCCCACAAGCAGGGAGACTTTCAGCGCCCGCAACCACATGGTTTTATCGAGTGTCATCTTTGCCACAGCGTGTCCGCCATTTTTCCGCGGACGAGTTTTTTTCCTGAACTGCGGGCCTCGCTTCTTGCCGCTGGCCGGAGCCTGGCGTGAAATGCTGCGCCCATGGATTCGTCTGACCTCTACCGCACGCTCAAGCAGTCATTCGGCTATGACTCCTTCCGTCCGTTGCAGGAGGAGATCATCGCCGACGCGTTGGCGAGGCGGGATGTCTTCGCGCTGCTACCCACGGGCGGGGGCAAATCGCTCTGCTTCCAGCTTCCGGCACTGCTCCGCCCAGGGCTGACGGTCGTCGTCTCACCGCTCATCGCCTTGATGAAAGATCAGGTCGATGCGCTGACGGCGAGCGGCGTAGCGGCGACATTCATCAATTCGACGCTCGCCGCCGCGGAGTCAAAGGCGCGCCTGCGCGGGCTGTTCAATGGTGAATATCGCCTGCTCTACGCTGCGCCCGAGCGTTTGATGCTCGATGGTACCATCGAGATGCTGCGGCAGTGGAACGTGGCGCAAATCGCCGTCGATGAGGCGCATTGTATTTCGGAGTGGGGTCACGACTTCCGACCCGAATACCGTCAGATCGCCAGATTGCGCGATGTTTTCCCCGAGGTGCCCTTTATGGCGCTGACCGCCACCGCTACGGAGCGCGTCCGCGGCGACATCGTGAAGCATCTCCGTCTGCGCGACGCCCGCTGCTACGTGGCCAGCTTCAACCGGCCAAATCTCGCCTACCGCGTCCTCCCAAAGGCCAAGCCGTACGATCAAACGCTCGCCTTCATCCGCGGGCGCAAAGGCGAATGCGGCATCGTTTATTGCGCGAGCCGAAAGGCCACCGAGATGGTCGCGGAAAACCTCCGCGCAGACGGTATCTCTGCGCGTCCCTACCACGCGGGGTTGGACGAAAAAGTGCGATCGCAAAACCAGGAGCTTTTCCTGCGCGATGAAATCCACGTCATTTGCGCAACGATTGCGTTCGGCATGGGCATCAACAAACCGAACGTGCGCTTCGTCCTGCACTACGATCTGCCAAAGAACGTCGAGGGCTACTATCAGGAAACCGGCCGCGCCGGACGTGACGGCCTGCCGAGCGAGTGTCTGCTGCTCTTCAGCTCTGGCGATGTGGTCAAACAGACCGCCTTCATCGACGAAAAACCCGATCCTGAAGAGCAGAGGGTGGCCCGCGAGCAACTCCAGAAGATGGTCCATTACGCCGAGTGCGCCGCGTGCCGGCGGGCGGAGCTGCTCCGCTATTTCGGCGAGGAATACGGCGAGCCAAACTGCGGGGGCTGCGACAATTGCCTGACCCCGCGCGAGACCTTCGACGGCACCCTTGCAACGCAAAAATTTCTTTCGTGCGTCTATCGCCTGAGGCAAGCCTCGTCCTTCGGCGTCGGTTTGAATCACATCATCGAAGTGCTGACCGGAGGCGCGTCCGAGAAAGTTTTGAAATGGGGGCACGACAAAATTTCGACCTACGGCATCGGCAAGGAACACTCGCGCGCCGAATGGCAGGCGTTGGGACGTGAAATCATCCGGCTAGGTTACTGCCGGCAGTCGGCGGAGAAATTCAGCACGCTGGAGCTCACGGCTGAAGGAGTGGAACTTCTGCGGGCACGGAGCGCGGTTACGTTGACCCGGCCGCCGGCCGAACCGGAACGAGGACGCGATGGCAAACGCAGGGTCGGCGATATTGCCTGCGACGAAGCGCTTTTCGAAATGCTCCGCAAGCTGCGCAAGGAGATCGCCGACTCCCGCGATGTACCAGCCTACATCATCTTTTCGGATGTTTCGTTGCGCATCATGGCGCGTGAGTATCCGGCTACAGAGCGTGACTTTGCGAATATCACCGGCGTCGGCACGAAGAAACTGGATGAATTCGGCGCGCAGTTCATGGACGCGATTTTGAAACATCTCCGTGAAAACCCGCGCCAGGTTTTTGCCGATGAACTAGACCGCTTCAACGGTCCGCCGCCGAAGAAAACCGCCACCGGAACGTCTCGCGAGAGCTGGCGGCTGTTCGCCGCCGGGCAGGCTTTTGCGGACATCGCGCGTGCCCGCGGCCTGAGCGAGCAAACCGTCGTAAAGCATGTCGCCGACGCCATCGAAGCTGGCGAACCGTTCGATCCCGCTGCCCATTTTACCGCCGCCGAGCGCGCGGAACTTGCCAAGGCTTTCGACCAGCTGAGCGACTCCGCGCTCGCGCCGGTGAAGGAGGCGCTCGGCCACCGCTACGACTACGCGCGACTCCACCTATTCCGCGCTCACCGCAGAGCACAGCAGCGGCAGGGCAGCTAGACCTTTGCGGCCAACGCATCGAGCAGCCCAAAGAGCGCGGTTTCGCAGGGGGCGAGGTCGGGTTGGCTTTCTGCGATCTGCTCACGTGTTTGCACGTAGCGCGCGGGCACCAACTCAGCCGCGCACGCTGCCGCCAGATCGGAGACATCGACCGGGCCTTGCTCGAGATGAAATTGCAGCCCCACCACGCGGTCGCCAAAAACAAACGCCTGTTCTGCGCAGGCCACGCTTTCTGCCACGCGGCGCGCGCCCGGAGGGAGTGAAAAGGTGTCGCCATGCCAGTGCATGACGGTCAGCGTCTCGGCGAAAGTGGCGAACGGGGGGCTCCGATCAAGGACTTGGATCGGCCACCAGCCGATTTCCTTTTCCGAATTTTGGAAAACTTTGCCGCCCAGGGTATCGGCCAAAAGCTGCGCGCCGAGGCAGATGCCGAGAATCGGCTTCTCCGCGGCGATGGCGTCGGCAATGAAGCGCTTTTCCGCCACGAGCCACGGGTGGTCGCGATGTTCGTAGATATTCATCGAGCCGCCCATCACAACCAGCAGATCGAAGTCGGCGAGCGGCGGTGGCGTTTCGCCGCCATACAGGGCGGTGCGGGTGAGCGCGTAGCCGCGGGCCGCCGCCCAATCGCCGATTTTGCCGGGGCCTTCGTAAGATTGATGTTCGAGCGAATGAACCTTCATGGAATCGCCGTGTTTCCCGAGGTGAGGAAAAGTGCTCGGGGGGGGACTTGAACCCCCACGCCTTGCGGCATGCGCCCCTCAAACGCACGTGTCTGCCATTTCACCACCCGAGCTTTTTTGCGGAGGGCGGAATAAGTAGCAGGCAGCGAAGACGGCGCAAGCGTTTCTTTGCCCGGCTCGCGGCGAAATTTTCTCCGCCACACGCCGTCTTTCTAAGTAGCGTCCGCGGTATGCGAATCACCGCTTTTCTCTGCCTGCTGCTTCTTCCGATGACCTCATCCGCCATTGATTTTGAAAATGCGATCCCGCGCCGCTGCCGGCAGATGGTCCTGGTGACCACCGGCGGTTGGGAGATTTCAACGGCCACGATGCAGCGCTTTGAGCGAGCGTCCTCAAAGGTAGCCTGGCAGCGGGTGGGCAAGGAATGGCCGGTGCTCGTCGGAGAGCGGGGGCTTGGCTGGGGCAACGGACTGCTGGCGGCCCCTGACGACCTGAATCTGCGGAAAACAGAAGGCGACAGACGCGCACCCGCGGGCGTGTTCCGGATCACGGGCGCATTTGGCACGGGGGAACAAACTGCGGGGCTCAAGTTGCCGGTGCAGTTGCTCACACCGACCTTGGAGGCGGTCGATGACCCGGCCTCTCGCTACTACAATCGCATTGTGGATCGTGCGCAGATCGCGCGACCCGACTGGCGCTCTGCGGAACTGATGGCCGCGTTGCCCGATTACGCGCTGGGGCTCGTGATTGCGCACAATCCGCGCAACCTACGGGGTGCCGGATCATGCATCTTCCTCCACCGCTGGACTGGCCGCCGCAAAGGCACTGCTGGCTGCACCGTATTGCACGCGCGGAACCTGACGGAGCTGGCTCGCTGGCTGGACGGCAGCCTTGAACCGGTGCTCGTCCAGCTTCCGCAGGCCGAGCTTCCGCCCTCTATTTCAGCTCGCGGATTTTGATATTGCGAAACGACACCACGTTGCCGTGGTCTTGGAGGCAAATGTGACCTTTGTCCGCTTTGCCAAAGCCCTCCCACTTGGCGAATTTCGATTTGGCCAGCTTCTCGGCCCAGTCCGCCGAGCCGATCTCGTATTCGCAATACTTCGTCCCATTCATCCAGTGCTCGCACTTAAAGGTGCCGGCGGGGGTTTTCTGACATTTGATGACCATCGTGTTCCATTCGCCCGCCGGCTTCGTCGTATCGACTGAGGCTGGATAGAGCTGATACATCCAGCCGGCTTTCTGCGGATCGCCGCCCTTCACGTTGTCCTGAATCTGAACCTCAGGCCCGGTGTAGTAGGGCGGGTTTTTGGTTTCGAGGACTTTGAACATCAAGCCAGAGTTCCCGCCCTCGCTGATTTTCCAATCGAGCGAAAGCTCGAAGCTCTCAAATTGATCTTTCGTGATGATGTCGCCGCCACCTTTGCGGACGAGGGCGCCTTCCTCGACCTTCCAGCCGTCCGGCAATTTATCCTTGCCGTAGGCCCGCCAGAAGGCGCTCGCGTCCTGGCCGTCGAAGAGCAGTTTCCAGCCGGCAGCTTTTTCGGCTGCGGTGAGTTGGTTGGCCGGGGCGTCTGCAGCGCAGAGTTGCACGGCCACGGTGAGGGCGATTACGACGGGGAGGATGAGGTGTTTCATAGGTTCAGAATGGTTAGTCGCCTTTATAGACGGTATTTTTTTGCAGCCGGAAAGCAGCTTCGGCACTTTCAAAAATCTTCTGCACGGCTTCCTTGCTCGGGAGCCGAAACTCAACCGTTCGGCTGTGGGTCGTGACGGGATAGCTCTTCACCACTTTTTTCCAGGCATCACCCGCCTGACCCGTCTTTTCCATGCCTTCCTGCAAAAGTTGCTGGGCCTTTTCGACTGTCGCAGCGCCAAATCCGGCGGGCGCATTTACCGTGTTTGGCTCAAGAAAGTAAAACCGCACGAGTGCGCTGCCCACGGTATCAATGTTTGTTTCAGTCACGCGCGCTGCCCCGTCGACGATGTATTCGTGAGTGCTCACCGAGACAATCGAGCGGAGAGCCACGCTGTAACTGCCACCCGGCAGATTGGCGCGCCACATTGCTATGTTGGTCTGCGGCGAAGGCGTGGCCGGTGCCGCCGGGGCGGCTGGTTGCTGGGCGAAAAGCGCGGGGACACCGAGGAACGCGGCGGCGAGGAGCGCGGGGAGGAGCTTCATGGGGCGGCAACTGTGCATGCCGATCTCGGAAGTTCCAACCAAGAAAAGCCGCTCCTTTCCTGCCCTTTAGAACGCCCTTTCCGCGCCGATTTCCAATTCCGAATGGTCTATCCGCATCAGCCGCCAATCCCATGGTTTCCAACTCCCCCGTCGCCAGGTGAAAAAGAACGGCGTGCGCAGTGCGTTCACCTTTTCCATGACATACTGCGCGATGGGCGAACCCTGACCGCTGATTTTCACCGGACTGCGCAGCGTCGCCTCACTCCCGGCGAAACTCGGCTCCGCGGGATCGTTTTGGATCTCGATGAAAATGAAATGGCGAAAAACTTCCCGCGTTTCGCGCACCACAAACTCTTTGTCATGCCCCCACCGATCCGAGTAATCATCCGCCAAGAAAGCTGCGATCTTGTCCGAATTCCGCCGCTCGACGGCCTTTAGAAAATGCGCAGTGTGCCGCTGCACCTGCCGCGCTGGCTGCCACAGCCACGCGGCGTAAAGCGCCAGCGCGAGCAGAGCGGTTGCGGTGAAACTGGCAGTCCTTTTCCAATTCATGAGCGAAACTGAAGTGAAATATCGCGACAATGTCGCGGCCATTCTGCGCAACCCGCGGGGCGAGCTCCTCGTCTGCGAACGGGTCGGCGTGCGCCACGCCTGGCAGTTTCCGCAAGGGGGCATCGACGAGGGCGAAACGCCCGAGCAAGCCCTCGTGCGCGAGATTTGGGAGGAGGTCGGCGTCCCCGCGAGCGCCTACCGCATCGTCGAGCGCCGCGGCCCGTACCGCTATCTCTATGGCAAAGGCAAGAGCAAGCGCGGTTTCCACGGCAAGGTGCAGTTCTATTTCCTGTGCGACTGTCTCTCGGCCGACACGCCCATCAATGTGGAAACCGAGCACCCGGAATTTCAGGATTACCAATGGATCCAGCCGTCGCAATTCGAGCTGCGTTGGCTCCCCGAAATGAAACGAGATGTTTATGCGGCTGTCTTCGCAGACTTCTTCGGGGTTAAAATCGCGCCATCGGCATGAATCGTGTTGCCATAGGGCAACACATGCCACATATCCGCCCCCTATGTTCACGTTAGGAACCTTCTCCGTCGTCATCGCCGCGTTTTTGGGATGCGTCTGGTGGGCGTGCCGGAACGAAGAAACCTGATCCGCGGCCAGCCTTTTTGACTATGCCCGACGTCGAGGATTCCGATTGGCTCAAGGCCACTGCCAACGAGCTGAATAACCTGCTGCAGGTCATCTCCGAATCGACCAAGGTCATCGCGGCGAAGCACGCCGGCAGCCCCGACACGGCAAAGTATTTTGCCATCCTCGGCACCAGCATCGAGCGCGCGGTTAGTTGCACCCACGGCATGGTCGAGCGCGTCGGCGGTAGCAATGCCTTCCCTCCCCCAGCCCGACCCGGCGAGTCCAATCTCGTGCCAGACGTAGCTCCGCTGCCGCCGAAACCCACGGGCGGCCCCCTCGTCCCCCCGCTCACCGGCGACGTCCGCGTCCACAACCCCTCGGGCACGCGGGAATTGGTCATGATCGTGGACGACGAGGAATTTGTCTGCATGCTCGCCCAGCGCGTCCTCGCGGACGAAGGCTACCGCGTCATCACCGCGCGCGACGGCTTCCTCGCCATCGACATGTATCGCAAACTACGCGACCAAATCTCGCTCATCATCCTCGACTTCACCATGCCCGCCATGGATGGCGCAGATGTGTTTGCCGAATTGCTGCTCATCAATCCGCGCGTTCCCGTCGTCCTCAGTAGCGGATTCGCCGAGCAAACCCGCCTGCAAAGCATGCTCGCCCGCGGTCTCCGGGGCTTCATCCCGAAGCCCTACACCCAGCAAAAACTCCTCGCCCAGATCCGCTCCACCCTCGACGCACTCCAGGCCGAAAAGACCGGAGAGCGCCGGATTTTCTGAAAAGGGCGCTGTCTCCCCCACCCTCTTGCAGAGGCCCCGGTGCAGCGCGGCCACGCATGGTTAAGCGTTGCGGTTGAGTTCGTAGAGGACGTCTGGACAGCGCTCTTCGTTGGCATGGCCGTCGCTGAACGCTACCGACCGGAAGCCGTGCCGCTCGTAAAAGCGCCGTGAGGCGGTATTGGCTTGGAAGGTGTAGAGCCGAATCAATGGCCCTAACTCCTGCTTGGCGCGGTCGAGTAGCTGGCTGCCAATGCCGCGGCCTATGGCTGACGGGTGGAGATAGAGCTGGTCGATCCAGCCGAGGACTGCGTCGCGAGAGAGCGCCATCATACCAGTGGGTCGCCGACATGCTGATTCCCTCCGGCGCTGTGACGGTGGCTACGATCGCCAACGAACCCATTGCGAACCTCAGCCTCCGAATGGGCAAGCGGTGCAAACGGAAGAAACGTCTTGCGGGATGCCAGATAAACGTCGGCCACGCCGTGGGCATCTGGTGCCGTTGCTTGGCGGAGGACGGCATTCATTAGCTCTCCTTCGTGGATGCGCTAGCGACGTGGAACGACTCGAAGCTCAGCGACTTCGGAGCCGGCGCGCTGGGGGTGCAGGCGGCGCATCGTCCCGTGTCATGGGAGCGACTTCGGCAGGGCGGCGAGGAGGGCCTTCTGAAATTCGGGGTCGAGTCTGCCCCCGTAGGAAAACCTGATCCACAGGTGCTTGTCCTCACCTGCCACCGCGGCGGCATCGATAAAGGTTGTCCAATAAGGACGCTTCAGGTGCTGCGGGATCACCGCCGCCCCTTGGTAGCGGCCATCCTGGAGCGCGATGTCCAAGATGAATCCTCGGTAATTAGGGCCCTCCTCCTGGTGAGTCTGCGCGGCGATCTCTCCAGTTTTCGATTGTCCGTGCACGGTGAACTGCATCACCCCATGTTTGGCTATGTAGGATGTATCCGTGCGCTTCACCTCCGCCTCAGGGAAATACTGCCGAATCACCGGAGCTACTGCCCGCTGCACCCCGTCGAGCGCAGCATCTTCAGCACAAACCGTCGAGAGGGTCACCACTAGCAAGAGCAGAGTCTTAAGCATCATCACGTAGAATGCTACTGAACGACGCGAGCGCAGTGACTGCGAAGGGTGGGCGGTAGCTGCATGAGGGCGGCGGGGCCTCATCGCTTGGTAATATCAACGGAATAGCCCTTCGCTATTTGCTCGGCCTTCCATTGTTCGATGTGCTTTTTCTCATCATAGTTGGCCGGCACCTTGGAGGGGATTTCCTTATACATTTCGACGCGCGCTCCGGTGCTGGGATTTTGCATGATGCAAATCACGTCCGGTTTGCTGGGGCCGCAGCCGAGAAGCGCGCTGGCGAGAATGACGGTAGCTGTGAGTGCAATTTTCATGTATTGAACCGACACCGTTTTGGAGCGCGTAGCAACACCCACCACGCGCAGCCGCCAGCGTAACGCGCGAAGCAATTCGCCGCAGCGCACGAGTCTAGCGCTTCGGTTTGGATGTCATATGCGCGATAATCGCTTCGTGCCGATGTCCGCGGAAAGACTTGCTCGCAACGTGCTCCCAGCGGCGATGATGTCCTTCAATGGTTTGTCGGGTATTGGTGTGTCGGGCATCTTGGCGAGTGCGGCGTCGTCTAAAACAGGTTGCATCAATGCTTTCCAGTCGAAGTAGGGAGTGACGCTGGCACGGGTGAGGTAAATCCCACCGGTCTGAAAATACCAAGAGCGGGTTTTATTGGAGATGTCTTGGAGCACGGCGTAGGTGACTGGTCGATCGCGTCCGTATCGTGCGAGGGGTTCGAGGATCGCCCACAGGGTAATATAGGCGGCCAATCGGCTCTCTTGTAGTTGCTTGTCGTATTGGGCGGCGAGATCTAGCCGAACCCTAGCGTGCGCCGCAAAGTGCGTGACTGCTGCGGAAAGGAGGCCGGCCACGGCCCCGATTAGAACTGAGTTTAAGGTGTCTGCCATAGGTAGATGCGGTGTTGGATTGATACGAAGCGCTTAAAAACGCCAAACGACCCCCAAGCTCAGCGTTTCGCCGCAGCACATTGGTTAGGTGCTTCTGGGCTCATTGTGGGAACCGTTCCTCAAACTGCTGCCTCGCTTTCCTTTCGGCTGTCTTGAAGACCTCTATGCCGAAGCGACTTTCGATAGCGGTTTCCATCACTTCATTGAAACCCCTGTCGCGACCAATACCGCGGTCGGAAACGATGCAGCCGGTGGAAATGTGGTAAGCTATCTGATAGTCCCTGGAAAGAATTTCGACGAAGTCGCCGCGCCACGGGTCGTTCGGTTCCCTACGCTGGAGCGCGAGAACGCCTCTGGAGAGCGCCTCCCGAGCCTCTGCACGCCCCGCCTCGTAGGCGCTCTTGGAGTAGCGGATACCGTCGGGCGACTCGATGATGTCCATGGGATCGGGAGAGACAACGGTTGGCGGCTTGGGTGGAGTTCTTAGGCCGGTCCCATACAAGAGCCGATACCACCAAAGCGTAGATCGATGGCGCAACCAATCCGTCTGCACATTGGCATTAAAGGCCAGAGCAAAGACTCCTCCGACAACGAGAACCCAAAGAAAACTTTTCATGGAGATTGCGAGGAAACGCCGAACGACCCCAAGCTCAAGGACCGCGGAGTGCGGCGCGCTGGCTGCGGGCGACGGGCGGTGAGGTAGAAGATGGGCGCAGGCGGCGGGGTGTCCCGCACCAGCCAGGATGACGCGCGGAACAGTTTGCTGCAGGCATGGTTACCCGTTGGTTCTATTGCGAAAAGCTCGACTTCACTTGACGCGCTTCCAAACCTCCGTCCAAGGATTGCCAATGCCAATCTGAGTCAGGGTATCGCCCTCCACCTTGATCGTGAACTTGAAGGTTTGTTTGATGAGGTCTTTGGTGCTTTCGTTGGCGTATTCGGCGGTCTCGGCATACTCGTTGCCGCTAAGCGTATAGGTGCCGCCATGATGGTAGATGGTCACACCGGTCGTTGGGTCGGGTTGAGTGATAAGCCAGTGCCGGCCCGTGAAAAACTTGAGCCGGCCTCCGGCGGCCGGCGCCTCTCCCACCTCGCCGGGCTTACCGACAAGAATCCAAGTCCCGACAAGGTTCTTGGCGAGTGGGGTTTGTTCCTGGGCGGTTGCCGGCTGGTCCTGTGCCTGGAGAGAATTAGCTATTGGGAGGGTGAGCGCGAGCAAGCTGATCGCGGCGAGCCGGAGAATGTTTTGTGATTTGCTGATTTTGTTCATTGGGGTGTCTTTGGTTTGGTTGTCTGGATTCTACTGGAGATTAGATCGATTGTGTTTTTCACGGGGCGCGAAGAAATGCTTCGTCACTAACCAATGTTGCACTTCAAAGTTGAGCCTAGGAGGAACGCAGGAAAAGGGGGCAGGGCCGAGTCTCGGGTTTGCGGACGCTTTTTACTCCCCTACAGGCGCACGAGGCTCTGCGGTGGCTTCCTCGGGGCCTGCGCGGGGCGCGGCCGGGCTATTCCGGGGCCAACTTTTCGGGCAGGGTGCGGGGGAGGTGGACGGTGAAGGCGGTTTCGCCGCGCCCGGACGTCACTTCGACGGTGCCGCCGTGGCCTTGGATGACTTCGCGGACGATGAAGAGCCCGAGGCCGAGGCTTTGCACGTCGCGATCATGGCGGCCGTGGGGGCCCTGGCTCAGGGGGCTAAAGATTTCGTCGTAGGAGGAGGCCGGGATGGTTCTCCCGAAGTTGCGGACTACGAAATCGAGGGTGGAGGCGTGACCTTGCACCTGAACGGTGATGGCGGTGCCCGCGGTGCCGTGCTCGATGGCGTTGGCAATCAGGTTGCGCAGGACGCGCTGGAGGCGCGCGCCATCCCAATGGCCGGTGGTGTTGCCCTCGAGGTGGATGGTGATAACGGAGTCGGGGTGGGCACGGCGCAGGAGATCCACCTCGGCGGTAAAGATTGGGGCGAGGTCGACCTCGGCGCGCCGCAACTGGATGCCGACGCCGAGCTGCGAGCGGTTGAAGTCGGCCAAGTCCTCGAGCAGTGCCTTGATGGACCCGCCGCAGCGCTTCAGGCTGGCGGCGGCCTCGGTGACTTCCTCGCCGGCCTCGAGCGCGGCCAGATAGTCGCCGATTAAAATGACGGCGTTGACCGGGTTGCGCAGGTCGTGGGCGAGCATACCGAGGAAGAGCTTGCGGCTGCGCTGCAGTTGGTCGTCGAAGTAGGTGATGGACTCGGCGAGCGCCTGGTCGATGGCTTCATTGAAGCGCATGACGTCTTCGGGCTGGATCGGGTCGGGCTGGGAGTGTGCGGTCCACAAGCGCAGGACGCTGGCGCGCAGGGCGCGGTACTCGGCGCCGAGTTGATTGATATCGAAGCCGCCCTTTTGGCGGAGGAGGGCGTGGGTCTGCGCCGCGGTATTGGGGGCACTCGACTGCTCGGGGGCCCGACCCACGGACTTCTCCGTCTGCTCTTGCTCGGACTGGGGCTCGGAAATATCGCGGGCCATGGCTTCGAGAATCTCCGCGGAATGATCGCGCAGCGAGAGAGTGGACATACACCGGGCCGCGGGCAGTTGCGTTTTGGCAAAGGCTTCCCATTCCTCGAGGATGGGTTCCCGGTGGGACCGGATGAAATCGGGAAGACGCATGGATGGGAGAGACAATGACTGAGGGCCGCTGGTAATCGGGGGAGGCCACGTATTCGTCAATCAGGCGCCTCCCTGACGTGCAGTTTTATATTGCGGCGGAAAGTTTGCTGTAAAATGAAAACTCACGACATGCTCATTTCATACGCGGGAAGCGGCGTTGGGGTGGTTGACGGGGAAAACACGTTTAGCCTAGGCGTCGGGCGAGTTTTACGATAGACCGCGATTTTATGGACTCGGAGAAACAGCCTACGATGCAGCAGATCGCGGATCGGGTGGGATGCTCGCGCATGGCGGTCTCGCTGGCACTGCGCAATAGCCCGAAGATTTCGAAGAAGACGACGGAGCGCATCCACGAAATCGCGGAGGAAGTGGGCTATCGGCCGAACCCGATGGTCTCGGCACTGATGACGCAGCTCCGGCACGGGCGGGAGGTGAAGCGCCCGACGACGCTGGCGTATGTGACTTCCTCGCCGACGGAGGGCGGATGGCGGGAACCGGGGCCGTTCGTGGAGTTTTTTGACGGGGCGACGGCGCGCGCGGCGGCGCTGGGTTACAAGCTGGAGGAATGGTGGCTGCGTCGGCCCGGGTTGAGTGAGCACCGGTTTTGCCACATCCTCTTTACGCGCAATATCCAGGGGCTGCTCATCGCGCCGCTGCCCCCGGGGGGCGGGGAACTGGCGCTGGACTGGCGGCATTTCGCCATGGCGACTATTGGGTATTCGGTGACGTCGCCGAACATTCACCGCGCGAGCAATGACCAGTATCGCACGATCCGGCTGGCGCTCGCGGAGCTGACGAAACGGGGCTACCAGCGCATCGGCATGGCGATGACGGCCGAGAATGATGAGCGCGTGCAGCACAACTGGTCCGCCGGGATGCTGGTGTATCAAAGCTTGATTCCCGAGGCGCAGCGGGTGCCCTCGCTGCTGGCGCGAGAACCTTTCGGGCGCGCCTTCGGGGCCTGGTACCGGGAGCATCGACCGGATGCAGTGGTCGGCCATACCCTGCAATGCCTGGGCGTGTTTGCGGAGCTCGGGGTGCGGGTGCCGGAGGAGGTGGGTTTTGCGCATCTCGCCCTGACGGCGGGCGATCCGTGGGCGGGCGTGAACCAGAACGCGCGGCTCGTGGGGGCGGCGGCGATCGATCTCGTGGACGCGCAACTCCGGCGCAATGAACGGGACATTCCTGCGCAACAAAAGACGGTGCTCATTCCCGGCTACTGGGTGCCCGGCCCGACGGTGCGGGAGGTGAGCGTGCCGGCGGTGGCGACGCAGGGCTAGCGGGGGCTTATTCCTCGGCGACTTCGCGGGCGCGGTTTTCGAAGCGGGTGAATTCTTTGAGGAAGGTGAGCGGCACGTCGCCGACGGGACCGTTGCGCTGTTTGGCGATGATGAGCGTGGCTTTGCCCTCGGCTTCCTTTTTGTCCTCCTCATTCTCCGCGTAGTATTCCTCGCGCACGAGGAGCCCGACGACGTCCGCATCCTGCTCGATGCTGCCGGATTCACGCAGGTCGGACAGGCGCGGGCGACCTTTGCTGTCGCCGCTGCGCTGCTCGGGATTCCGGTTGAGCTGGGCGAGGACGACGATGGGGATGTTGAGCTCTTTGGAGAGCGCTTTCAGCCCGGAGGAAATCTCGGCGATTTCGAGCTGGCGATTGTCCTGCGCCCGGCGCGAGGTGCTGCGCAGGAGCTGGAGGTAGTCGATGAAGATGGCGGCGATGTCGTGCTGGCTCTTGAGCCGACGGGCCTTGGCGCGGAGTTCGAGGATGGACAGGCCGGGGGTGTCGTCGATGAAGAATTTGCTCTCGGCGAGCTTGGAAGCAGCGGAGGTGAGGGCCGGGAAGTCGCGCTCGCTGAGGAAGCCGTTGCGGACGTTGCCGAGGTTCACGCGAGCGCGCGAGCAGAGCATGCGCTGGACGAGCTGCGAGGTGCTCATCTCCAGAGAAAAGACCGCGACGGCGCGCTTTTCCTCGAGGGCGATGTGCTCAGCCATATTCATGGCCAGCGCGGTCTTGCCCATGGAGGGCCGCGCCGCGATGACGATCATCTCGGCCTTGTGCAACCCGTCGGTCATTTTGTCGAACTCCGCGAGACCCGTCGGCAACCCCGTGATCGCGCCGCGCCGTTCGTACAGCTCCTCAATGGCGTGGATGGCCTGCATGACCTGGTCCTTCATGCTCACGGCCTTGTCCTTAAAACGGTCCTGGGCGATGGCGAAGATCTTCGACTCTACATCGTCGAGGAGGTTGGGGACGTTGTCCTGCTCGTCGTAGCTGCGCGCGGCGTACTCCGTGCAGACGCGGATGATTTCGCGCAGGGTGTACTTTTCCTGCACGATCTCGACGTAGTAGGCGACGTTCGCCGCCGTGGGGAGGAAGGTGAATAACTCCGTGACGTAGGCCGGGCCGCCGACCTGATCGAGCCGCTTGGTGTCGCGGAGGATCTCGGTGAGGATGATGAAGTCGATGGGCTTGCCGGCGTCCCACAGCTTGAGCAGGACATCGTAAAGCTCTCCGTGCGCGGGGATATGAAAGTGCGCGGGCGTGATCTGTTTCTCCGCGCAAAAGCCGCCGACCTCCCGCGGCGAGAGCAGGAAGGAACTCAGGATGCCTTTTTCCGCATCCGCCGACTGTGGCAATAACCTGTGAACATCTGGTCGATAACTGGCCCCCTGCCGCAGGTCGCTCGCCTCGCCTTTCCCACCTTTTCCGGCGGGCTTCACAGACGTGCTGGAAGCCTCGTTAGCCATGCGCGGTTACTTCGCGTGCTTGGCCTTATACTTGGCCCTGAAACCCTTCTCCTCGGTTTCCTCCTCGGCCGCCGGAGCCGCCGGGGCATCCTGCCCGATGGCCTTCACGTTCAAGTGCAGCTTGGCCGTCACGTCATGGTGCAGCTTGATGACGATCTCGTGCTCGCCGCTTTCCTTGATCGGGCGCTCGAGGACAATGCGGTGACGGTCGATCTCGATCTTTCCACCCAGCTCGGCCTGCAATTTCGTGGCGATGTCCGCCGCGGTGATCGAACCGAAGGCTTTGCCGGTAGCACCCGTCTCCAGCTCCATGTTCAGCTTCACCTTGTTGATCTTCCGCGCCAGATCATCGGCCTCGTTCAGCTCGCGACCTTCACGATCGGCGCGCTTCTGCTTCAAGCCATTGAGGCGCTTGAGCGTGGCGGGCGTGATTTCCAGCGCCTTGTGCTGCGGGAGGAGAAAGTTGCGGGCGTAGCCACGACGAACCTTCACGACATCGGCTTCGGCGCCAAGGTTGGCGATCTTTTCAGTGAGGATGACTTCGGTCGTAGGCATGGCGGAGTTGGTGAGGATGAAAAAGCGGGACGCGATTTCTAGCGCAGAGCGCGCCCTTGTCAACGGCGGGGCTGGAAAATTCCGCCCCGCGCTTTTAGCCACAGAGCCCACGGAGCACATGGAGACTGTTGGTTTTCACACTCCGCGATCTCCGTGCGCTCTGTGGCAAAACCCGCCCGCTTTACAAGCCCGCTCCACGCTCCCTAGATTCGCCGGCCTTGGACATCCCGCAGACCCTCGCGATCATCGCCGGCAACGGCACCTACCCGCAGGCCATGGCCCGCGCCGCCCGGTCGGCCGGCGTGGCCCGCATCGCGGTCGCGGCTTTTCAAAACGAGACCGACCCGGCGCTCACCCCGCTGGCGGACACCTTCGAATGGCTCCGTGTGGGCCAACTCGGCAAGCTGCTCGGCATCCTTAAAAACAGCGGTGCGACGCACGCGGTCATGGCTGGGCAAATCCACCCGAGCAACCTTTTCGACCTGCGCCCTGATTTCAAAGCCCTCGTCGTTTTGGCGAAGCTAAAACGACGCAACGCCGAGTCGATCTTTGGCGCCATCGCCGACGAGATGCAGGCCATCGGCGTCACCCTGCTCCCCGCGACCACTTTCATGGAAGAGCATCTCGCGCCCGTGGGCCTGATCGCGGGTCCGCCAATAAAGCGCCGTGTGGAGGACGACCTGCGCTACGGCTTCCACATCGCCAAGGAATCCAGCCGCCTCGACATCGGCCAGACCGTCGTGGTGAAAAACGGTACCGTGCTCGCCGTTGAGGCTTTCGAAGGGACGAACGCCGCCATGAAACGCGGTGGCGAACTCGGGCGGAAGGACGCCATCATGGTGAAGGTTTCGAAGCCGCATCAGGACTTCCGCTTCGACGTGCCGGTGATCGGTCCCCTCACCCTCGAAGCCGCCCGCGACGCCCGCATCCGCGCCCTCGGCATCGAAGCCGGCAAAACGCTACTGCTGGACCAAGACAAACTCACCGCCCTCGCCGAGCAGTACCGCATCAGCATCTTCGGCCTCACCTTATGAGCAATCCCATCCGCCTCGGCGTCATCGGCACCGGCAGCATGGGCAAAAACCATGCACGCATTTTTGCCGGCCTGTCCGGCGCGCAGTTCACCGCCGTGCTCGATGAGCGCGCGGAAGTTGCCAACGCCATCGCCGCGCAATATGGCGTGCGGCCCTTCTCGAAGCTCGAGGACTTCGCCGACGCCATTGATGCCGCGACCATCGCCACGCCCACGGTCACGCATTTCGCCATCGCCAAAGCGCTGCTCGAACGCGGCAAGCATGTGCTCGTCGAGAAGCCCTTCACCGAAACGCCCGAGCAGGCGCGCGAACTCTGCGACCTCGCGCAGCAGCGCGGGCTCGTCCTCCAGGTCGGCCACATCGAGCGCTTCAATCCTGTGCTCTCTGCGCTCGAAGCGCGGCTCACCCGTCCGCGCTTCATCGAAGCTACCCGCCTTTCGCCCTACCCCGGTCGCTCGCTCGATGTCGGCGTCGTTCTCGACGTGATGATTCACGACCTCGAAATCATCCTTCACCTCGTTCGCTCGCCCGTCGCGCAGATCGATGCCGTCGGCGTCTCCGTGCTCAGCAAACGCGAGGACATCGCCAATGTCCGCCTGCGCTTTGAAAACGGCTGCGTGGCGAACATCACCGCCAGCCGCATCTCGCAGGACAAGCTGCGCAAGGTCCGCGTCTTCCAGCAGGACGCCTATCTCTCGCTCGATTACCAAAACCAAAGCGGCTACCTCCTCCGCCTCGCCCGCGACGACGAGAAGGAAAGCTCCTTCCTGGGGAAAATTCTCGGCGTCGCCACCGACGCCACGCTCGTGACCGAGTTCGCGGGCAAACGCATCGTCCGCGAGCCGGTGCCGGTGGAAAAAGACGAACCGCTTAAGCGCGAACTCGCGGACTTCGTCGCCTGCGCCCGCGCCGGTGCGCAGCCGAAAGTCGGCGGCCGTGAAGCCACCGCGGCGCTGGAGCTGGCGCTGGAAATCACGCGGCTGATTGACGCGGCGAAATGAGACTCTACCTCGTCGCCGGCGAAGCCAGCGGGGACGCGCGCGGCGCGGAGTTGATGCGGGCGCTGCACGAGCGCGAGCCTTCGCTCGAGTTTTTCGGCGCGGGCGGACGCGAAATGCGAGTGCTCGGCGGTGATCATTTTACCGACTGGGCGGATGAGGCGGTGGTCGGGTTGTGGGACGTGCTGAAAAAGTACGGCTACTTCAAGGCCCAGTTCGACCGCATGCTCGCCGACATCGCTCGCGTGCAACCAGACGCGCTCGTGCTCATCGACTACCCCGGCTTCAACCTGCGCCTCGCCAAAGCCGTGAAGCGCGCCATGCCCGCAGTGCGCATCATCGACTACATCAGCCCGCAGGTCTGGGCCTGGAACCGCGGGCGCATCCCGAAGATGGCCGGCTACCTGGACTCAATGCTGTGCATCTTTCCATTCGAACTGCCGCTCTACGCCGACAGCGGCTTGCGCGCGGTTTTCACCGGGCACCCCATGCTCGATTCCCTCGCCGCCAAACGCACCGGCCAGCCGCGCGAATCCCAGCTCGTCGGCCTCTTCCCAGGCAGCCGCGAAAAGGAGGTGCGCAAGATTTTCCCCGTGATGATCGAGGCCGCGCAACGGATGAAAGCTGCTCGTCCCGAGCTGTGCTTCGAGGCGTCCGCCGCGTCGCACCAGCTCGCCGAACGCATGCTCGCCACGATCCAGCAGTTTGGCGAAACCGAAGACACTTGCCGCGTGACCGTGCGCAGCTCCCACGAACTGATGCAGCGCGCCGCCGCGGGCATGGTGTGCAGTGGTACCGCCACGCTGGAGGCGGCGTTTTTTGGCCTGCCGATGTGCATCGTTTACAAGGTCGCTGCAGTTACCTGGGTGGTCGGCAAGCAACTCGTGAAGGTCCCCTTCCTCGGTATGCCCAACGTCCTTGCCGGGCGTGAAATCGCCCGCGAATTTTTACAGGGCGACGCCACGCCAAAGGCTCTCGCGGACGAAACACTCCGCCTCGTCAGCGACGATGTCGCGCGCGCGACGATCCAGCGCGAACTCGCCTCCGTCATCACCCAGCTTGGCGAAACCGGAGCCGCCCACCGCGCGGCCGATGCAATCTTGGATGAACTCGCTTGCTGAGCGCTGATCTAGACCTGTCCGCAGAATTTGAAGAGCAGCAGCTCGGAAAGGTTGTCCGGGTAGTAGAGCTTCAGCGCGCCATCGCGGTTCTTGAGGTCGATGCTCACCGCGCAACTGGCCCGGCGGCTGTGGATCTGATGAATGCCGAGATGATCGCGAGCGTAGAGCTCGCCCCAAATCTCCGCGCGGATGGCCCGCTTCATTTTTTCCATGAGCAGCGCGGCTAGCGGCTCGCGGTCGTAGAATTCGTAGGTGATGGGCAAAATCGCCTCGAGTTGGGCGTAGTCTTGGCCGGGAAGTTCCTCCAGACCGGGGTCGGGCTTTTTCTCGTAAGTTCCCGACACGACCCCCATCCGCACGCGGGGGTCGAAACCCGTGTCGCGGTTGAGCTTCGAGAACGTGTTCACCGCGGCCCTCAAGCGACCGAAGGGCGGCACTTCGAGCGTGAGGTGAACATGGTCCGCGTCCTCGGGATTGTTCGCCACTTCCAGCGCGACGGTGTAGGGCACGCCGCGGATGTGCACAAACTTCGGCGGGCGCGTGCGGATGCGCTCGAAAAGCAAGGTGCGGGCGTCCGGCTTCGGCATTGGTCAGCGTTTCGTGCCGGCGACAGAGCGTCCTGAACGCCCACGCTTGGGCTTGGTGATGTCGGTCCGGTGCTCCACCTTTTCGACCTGGCCGTGGCGGAGATATTGGTCGCGGAGTTTCGTGTAGAGAGCGTCGCGGCGGTCGTAGAGGCGCTTCAGTTTCCGCGGCTTGGCTTTGCTCAAGGCGTAGGCGGTGATGAGCGGGAGGGTGATCGTGGAATCCGCATAGCAGACCACGCAGTCGGGCAGATTTTCAGGATCGATCTTGCCCCAGCTCACGGCTTCGCCTGGGGTCGCGCCGCTCAGGCCGCCGGTGTCGGGCCGGGCGTCGGTGCATTGCAGAAAGTAATCGTGTCCGCGCTCTTCGATGCCCATGACCTCCTGGATCTGCGGCTCGGTTTGCAGCATGAAATTCTTGGGCGATCCGCCGCCGAGGATGAAAACACTCGAAGTCGCGCCGCCCGATTTCGCGCCATAAACGATGGCCGCCGTCTGGTTCACATCACGGTTCACGTCGATGAGCAGCTTTGACCCGCGCAGCGCCATCGCCGCCACGTTCATGCCGATCGAGCTATCGCCCGGCGAACTGGTAAAAACGGGCACGCCATAGCGGTAGGCCGCGCTGAGCACGCTTGTTTCTTTGATCCCCAACTTCTTCTCCCGCTCGGCGACGTATTTCCCGAGCAGGTAGTGAAACTCGTCCGAGCCCATCGCCCGCTGAAACTCCGGCCCTTGGATGACCTGGCGAACGAAGGCGTCGGTATCGAGCAGCACATCGTAGTCGAAGAGCACATCGTAAATGCGAATGATACCGTCTTTGCGCAAATCCACGTCGTTCAAGAATGGCGAACCGGCGAAAAGGTGCATGCCGAGGCCGTAGTGGAGATCGTGGTAGAGGTTCGCGCCCGTCGAGATGATCCAGTCCACAAAGCCCGCTTTCAGCAACGGCACAATCGCCGAGCGTCCGAGTCCGGCGGGCGTCAGCGCGCCCGTGAGCGACATGCCGACCGTGCCGTCGCCAGCGATCATCTTCCCGGAAAAAAGTCGGCAAGCTTCGGCGAGCCGTCCGCCATTGTAGGCCTTGAAAGTGGTGTCGATCAGGTCGGCGACCTTCATCCCTTTCCGTATCGGTTCCGGCAGCAGGCGCGGAAATTTTTTGTTCAGCGAACTCATGGGACGGCGCAGGCTAGCGGCGAGCGTGGACCGGTCAATGCCCATCTCGCCGGGCGACCGGGGCTTTGCATTTTGCCAGTCCCGCTTAGCATTCCGCTCCGTGTCCGACCTCTTCTCCGAACCGCCAGCCGCGCCCACTGCCACCAGTGCACCGCTCGCGCAGCGCATGCGCCCCGCCACGCTCGACGAATATGCCGGCCAGGAACACATCCTCGCGCCGGGCAAGCTGCTGCGCCGGGCCATTGAGGCGGATCGCATTTCGTCGATCATTCTTTTCGGTCCTCCAGGGACCGGAAAAACGACGCTCGCCGAGATCATTGCCAGCGCCACGCAGTCGCGCTTCGAGCGGCTGAGCGGGGTAGAAAGCAACGTCGCCGATCTCCGCCGCGTCATTGCCAGCGCGGCCAATCGGCTGGCGAACATGGGCGAAAAGACGATTCTTTTCATCGACGAAATCCATCGCTGGAACAAAGCCCAACAAGACGTGCTCCTCCCGGATGTCGAGCGCGGCACCGTGCGGCTTATTGGCGCGACTACGCACAATCCCTTCTTTTACATCAACTCCCCGCTCGTCTCCCGCTCCCAGGTTTTCCAGCTCGAACCGCTGAGCGTCGAAAGCCTCCTAGCGCTGCAAAGGCGCGCCCTCGCCGATGAGACGCGCGGCTTTGGTAAACTGCGCGTCGAGCTCACGGACGACGCGCTCAGGCACCTCGCCACCTCCGCTGATGGTGACGCCCGCAAATGTCTGAACGCGCTCGAGATCGCAGTCGTCACCACCCCGCCCGGCGCGGACGGCGTCATCCGTATCGACCGCGGAACAGCCGAGGAATCGATTCAGAAAAAGGCCGTGGTCTATGATGCCGACGGCGACCAGCACTACGACACGATCAGCGCCTACATCAAAAGCGTGCGCGGCTCCGACCCCGACGCCGCGCTCTACTGGCTGGCGAAAATGCTCTACGCCGGCGAAGAGGTGCGCTTCATCGCCCGGCGGCTCGTCATCCTCGCGAGCGAAGACATCGGCCTCGCCGATCCGCATGGACTCGTGCTCGCCGTCGCGGCGCAGCAGGCTGTTGAATTTATCGGCTTGCCCGAAGCGCAGATTCCCCTCGCCCACTGCACCGTTTACTTGGCGACCGCGCCGAAATCCAACCGCGCCTACACCGCCCTCCACGCCGCGCAGGCCGATGTGAAAAACGGCACCACTCTCGCCGTCCCCCGCCACCTCCGGGACGGCGGCAGCAAGCGCGCCAAGAAGGCACTCGGCCACACCGGCTACCAATACAGCCACGACGGCGAAGGCGCCTACATTCCGCAAGCCTACCTCCCCGAGGGCCGCCGCTACTACGAGCCTGGCGACCAAGGTGCGGAGAAACGGATTAAAGAGCGGCTGGATTACTGGCGGGCGCTTTTCGAACAAGCGCAATCCTGACTGGAGGGCTCAGCTCCTGCGCGGCCCAATCTTCGCTGACAGCGCGCCGCTGGAAAAAGGCGGGGACTTGCAGGAGCAAGTCCCTCCGCCGCTACGGGCCCGTGACCATCTTGCGCACAACCCCGCTCGGCGTCGCGTTTTTCACCACCATCTGCAGATCGAGCTGCTTCCGCTTGCCATCGTCGTCGTAATAAATCGACTCCGTGTTGTTCACGATGCCCACGACTGCGCCGTGTTCATCGAGCACCGGGCAGCCGCTGGAGCCTTTGGCAAAGTCCGCGGTGATCGCCATAAAGGCCACGTCCCCCACCGCCTCGCGCCAGACGGTGTGCCGGGCCACGGTGCCGGTGGTCAGCAGGAAGAAGCGGTTGTCGGGATGGCTCATCACCGCGATCGGTGAACTTACGGGGGCGGGTGCAGTCGCGAGCGGAAGCGTGGGCAGCTTGACGCCAGTGGGCATATCGAGCTGGAAAAGAAGCACATCATTGAGCGGGTCGGCGGCGAGCACTTCACGAATCGGGAAGACCCGGCCGTCCCGGGTCATCGCCACAAAGCCGCGCGAGTTGCGATCCTTGGCCACGTGCTGGCTGGTTACGCAGATGCCATCTTCGCCAATGACAAAGGCTCCCGCAGCCACGCTAAACCCCGTTTCCTTCGATTTACCTTCGCGAAAAAATTCCCCCAAGACCAGCGTCGCCGCCTCGGCCTTTGCCGCGATCTCCGGCCACGGCCTTTTTTCGACCGGCGGCGGCGGGAGCGGCAGCGCGCAGGTGCGCCTCTCAAAGGTCAGTTTTTTGAGACGGTCCGCAGCCAGTAATTTTCGCCCGGCAGTCTCGATGTAGATCTCGACCTCACGGTCATCAAAGGGCTGCCCAGCGACCGGCCCGCGCGCAATGAGCGCGGGGCGACGATTTTTTTCAACCAGCGTAGGCGCAGTGCCTTTGGTCGCCAACGGCACATCCTCAGCCTTGGCCACGGTCACCGCAGCGGAAAGCACGGCGAGAAGACTGACAGCGGCGAATTTCATGGGGCGCAGGTTCGTCGAGGGGGCGACAGATTTCCAGTTCAGCTCTGCGACGCTGTCCACGCCTGCGCGCGACGGTCAATCTCTTCCGGCGGCACGACCTCGACCTGCGTGGCGAGGCTCCAGCGGTAGCCAAATGGATCGGCGACCATGCCAGAGCGGTCGCCCCAAAACTGATCCGTCACCGGCCTCACCGCAGTTGCGCCGGCGGCCACGGCCTGAGCGAAGAGCGCATCGCAATCGGCCACGTAAAGCATGAGCATCGAAGGACTGCCCCCGATGGTTTGCGGGCTGAGGCAGCCCCAGTCCGGATACTCGTCGGATAACATGATGATGGAATCGCCGATCCGAATTTCCGCGTGCATCACTTTGCCGTCTGGCGCCGCGAGGCGCATGACTTCCGTGGCGCCAAAAGCGCGCTGGTAAAAAGCGATTGCGTCAGACGCGCCATGGATGGTGAGAGATGGAGTGACGCTGTGAAAGCCGGGCGGTGGAGTCTGCGGTTTGGGGTTCATGCGCAGAGGCTTGCAGGATCACACCGTGTCGCCAAGCCGCACTTTGCCGGCGCTGTGCCAAAGGAAAGCCGAGTTACTCCTCGCCGTCGGCAATCAACGTGTTGACCTCACGCACGAGGGCGCGGATTTGCTTCACGTCGGCAGGCTCAATGGGGGCGTCCACTGGTTTGGTGGTGAGGCGTTTTATTTCCTTGAGATTCGTTTCCATGACCGTCCCGAGCTTCGTCCTTTTGAAGTTCGGGTTGAGCGTATTCACGCGATCCAGGAAATAATCCATGAGCTCCGGTTGGATGAGCCGGCGCGCTCGCTCGGGGGTGTAGTCTTCGTGCACGATGCTGCTGGTCATTTCCAGCCCGCGCAGCCAACCCCCGAGGGCCACAAGATGCGCCATTTCCTCGTCTTTCAGGCCGAGCAGCGCAGCCTCGACATCGGCTTGGGCGCGCACGAGTTCCTGGCGGACATCATCCCAGCGCTGGCGGGCGGCATTTTCGATAATGCTGCGGCTGTGTTTGGTGACGCGTTCGCTCACGCCCAGACCTTTCGCGAGCCGGAGCAGAACACGCCCCACCGGCTCGATGCGCGACTGCTTTTCCATGGTTACGGTGAGAAAGCCATCGGCAATGACCGCACCGGTGCTGAGCGCGAGGCGGGCGCGATCCGGCGGGGTGGCGTCGGGCAGATCGCGCCAGACTTTGTCGAAGGAGAACGGCTTAAGGGCGTTTAATTCCTGAAGGACGATCTGAATGGAAGGCGCGGTGAAGGAGTTTACGCCCAGCTCTTCGCGAATGTGATCGAGGTCCGCCTGCTCGGGCTTCGCCGCCGTGGCCGCACCCGCGAGGAGGAGGCTGAAAAGGAGCCCGGCCGAGCGGAAGACGAGGAGGTGCATGCTCGGGACTCTTCCCAAAAGCGACGCACATTGCAGCACGAAATTTTCGCCTTCAGACCGCTCCGAGACCATTTGCGGAAGCGCTTCCGCAGGGACGATTTCCCGCTTGACCATCCAAGTCAGCCCGCCATGATCCCGCGCTTGTTCTCGCCCGAATGGGCCTAAAACCACTATGCAAGGAAGCTTGGGAAACACAATTTGGACTATCTGCTATTTCGTCGTGCTGTTCGGCCTGTCTTTGTACGGCCTGCATCGCTACGTCATCGTTTATCTTTTTCTGAAAAACCGGAACCGCCCGCCGGTCCCACAATCGACATTCGAAAAGCTGCCCCGGGTCACCGTTCAGCTCCCCATCTTCAATGAGATGTATGTCGTCGAGCGGCTGCTGAAGTCGGTCGCGGCGCTCGATTATCCCCGCGACCTCCTCCAGGTGCAGGTGCTGGACGACTCGACCGATGAGACGACCGAAATCGCGGCGAAGCGGGTCGCCGAACTGAAAGCAGCAGGACTGGATATCGAGTTGATCCACCGCGCCGACCGGACGGGTTTCAAGGCGGGCGCGTTGGAAGCCGGACTGACGACCTGCACGGGTGAATTTGTGCTCATTCTTGATGCCGACTTTGTCCCCGCCCCGGACATGCTCGTAAAGACCGTCCAGTACTTCACCGATCCAAAAATCGGCATGATCCAGACGCGGTGGGGGCATCTGAATCGAACGTATTCAGTCCTCACGCGCGTTCAGGCGATGTTCCTCGACGGGCATCTTCTTCTTGAGCAAACCGCCCGCAGCCGCGCCGGACGGTTTTTCAACTTCAACGGCACCGCTGGCCTTTGGCGGCGCTCCTGCATCGCCGACGCGGGCGGCTGGCAACACGACACGCTGACCGAGGATCTCGATCTCAGCTACCGCGCGCAGCTCAAAGGCTGGCGCTTCATCTTCCTGCCCAATCTCGTCACCCCGGCGGAACTGCCCGTCGATATGAACGGCTTTAAGTCACAGCAGCATCGCTGGACGAAAGGCTCGATTCAGACCTGCCTGAAGCTACTTCCCGCGGTGTGGAAAGCCGACCTACCTCTTCTCATCAAGCTCGAATCAACGGCGCATCTCACCTCGAACTACGCCTACCTCCTCCTCTTCCTCCTTTGCATCCTCATGCACCCGGCGACGAGCGACAGCGGCCCCTTCTCCTGGCACGCACTGTTGATCAATATCCCGATTTACCTCTCGGCCTCACTCCCGGCGGCCATCTTCTACGTCGTCGCCCAGCGCGAACTTCATCCGAAAACCTGGCTCAAGGAACTGCTCCTCCTTCCGATGGTCCTCGCGCTCGGCATTGGGCTAGCCATCAACAATGCTCGCGCGGTCATTGAGGCGCTGCTGGGGCATCAGTCGGAATTCACGCGCACACCGAAATACGGGATCGAGAGCAAGACGCAGTCGTGGAAAAAGGCCCGCTACATTCCAATCAAGAGCGTGCTGCCCTTTATCGAGCTCCTTTTCGCGATCTATTTCAGCTACCTGCTCGGCTCGGCCATGGCCTACGAGCAGTGGCTGAACGCGATTTTCCTCGCGCTCTTCCTCGTTGGTTTCGCCTACGTCGCGCTCTGCTCGCTCGCGCAGTGGATGCCCAATCTGCGTTTCCCCGGTCGCGACACTGGGGCACCGCTGGCGGCGTGAGGGTTCCTTTGTCGGCGTATCGGTATATGCCCTAAAGCGGCGGGGCATGACGGCTGCTAAACGAGGAGTCTCATGAAAATGGCCCGTAAAATCCTTCGTTTCTGCCTTCTTTTGGCCATCTACGCTGCACCGGTGCAGCTCTTGGCGGGCCCCACGATCATCGTCAGCGTGAAGGAACAGCGGCTCGCCGTTGTCCAAAATGGCCAGCGCATCGCCGAGTTCCCGGTCTCCACTTCCAAATACGGCCTCGGTGATCGCCCGCGCAGCTATGCCACGCCGCTCGGTCTGCTCGAGGTTGCCGCGAAAGTCGGTGCGGGTGCGCCGCAGGGAGCCGTTTTCAAAGGCCAACGTTTCACCGGCGAAGTCCTGCGCCCCAATTCTCCCGGTCGCGACCCCATCGTCACCCGGATCCTTCACCTCCGCGGACTCCAGGCCAGCAACTCCCGCGCGTTCGGACGCGCCATTTACATTCACGGCACGCCCGAGGAGCGCAAGATCGGTCGCCCGGCCAGCTACGGCTGCATCCGCATGCGTTCGCGCGATGTCGTCCGCGTCTTTGACGCCGTCCCCGTCGGCACCCGCATCGCCATCGTCACCACTTCGATCAGCCGCGGCCTCACCCAACTCGCGCTCAGCGGGCACGGCAGCCATCGTCTCGCGGCGAACTAAATCCCCACGCCGCGCGCGGGAGCGCGCTGGCCGGACGCGCAGGAGCGCTTCCCTCCGCTGGCCTACCCGCCGTTGCCGTTGAACTGCAGATACGTGTAGCCCTTCAGCGCCCGCTCGTAACTCGCGAGCAGCTTCATCGCTTCATTCGGCTTCAGCCGGTCGCCGCGGATCGCCGCATCCACCTGCGCCTTCACGTGCCGGGCGAGTTCGTTCTGATCCCACTGCGTCATCGTCAGCACCTCGGCGATGGTCGAGCCCTCGATCGTCTCCTCGATGTACCAGCCGCTCTCCTCATCCTCATCGAGAAAGACGTGCGCCTCATTCACGCGGCCGAACAAGTTGTGCAGATCGCCCATGATGTCCTGATACGCGCCCATCAGGAAGAACCCCAAGTAGTACGGCTTCCCCGGCTCCAAGCGATGCAGCGGCAGCGTGTCCTTCACGTCCTGCAGGTCGATGAACTTGCTCACCTTGCCATCGCTGTCGCAGGTGATGTCCACCAGCGTCCCATTGCGCTCCGGATACTCGTCGAGTCGATGAATCGGCATCACCGGGAAGAGCTGCCCCAGCGCCCAGTGGTCGAGCAGGCTTTGGAAGACCGAGAAGTTGCACACGTATTGATCGCCCAGCGCCACCTCCAGATCCTTCACCTCGTCCGGCACATACTTCATCCCGGCGCAGTATTCCACGATCCGCTTCGCGATCTGCCAGTACACCGTCTCGATCTTCGCCTTGCTCTCCAGCTCCAGCAGTCCCAAGTCAAACATCGACTGCGCCTGCTCCTTGATCTGCTGCGCATCGTGCAGCGACTCCATGCGGTTCTGCTGCGTCAGGTTGCGTTGGATCTCGATGATCTCCGTCACCCCCTTCGGGTCCGCCTCCTTCACCTCGATCTGGATCGGCGTCTTGTCTTTCTCGATCGCCCCAAACGCTTCCACGATCAGCACCGAGTGATGCGCCACGATCGCCCGCCCGCTCTCCGTCACGATCGTCGGGTGCGCCACCTTCTCCGCGTCGCACACGTCCATGATGTTATAGACGATGTCCCGCGCATACTCGTGCAGCGAATAGTTCGTCGAGCTATCGAACGCCGTCCGCGAGCCATCGTAATCCACCCCCAGCCCGCCGCCGCAATCCAGGTAGCCCAGCTCGTGCCCCATCTTCACCAGCTTCGCGTAAAACCGCGCCGCCTCCCGCACCGCGCGCTTGATCGTCCCGATGTCCGGCACCTGCGAACCCACATGGAAATGCACCAGCTTCAGCGCATGCGCCAAGCCCTCCCGCTTCAGCAGCTCACTCGCCGCCACCAACTCCGCCGTACTCACGCCAAATTTCGCATTCTCCCCGCCACTCGTGGCCCACTTCCCCGCCCCCTTCGCCGCCAGCCGCACGCGGATGCCGATCATCGGCTCCACGCCCACCTCCTTCGACACCCGCAGGATTTCCGTCAGCTCCTCGATCTTCTCCACCACCAGGATCACCTTCTTCCCCAGCCTCCGCCCCAGCAGCGCATTCTGGATGAAAAGCTGATCCTTATACCCATTGCAAATGATCAACCCCTCCGAAGACCGGTGGATCGCCAACGCCGCCAATAGCTCCGGCTTACTCCCCGCCTCGATCCCGAAATCGTAACCCGCCCCCGCATCCATGATCTCCTCCACCACCTCGCGCAACTGGTTCACCTTGATCGGAAACACCCCCCGATACACCCCCTTGTACCCCGACTCCGTGATCGCCGCGCCAAAGGCCTGATTGATCGTCTCCACGCGATCCCGCAGCAAATCCTGAAACCGCACCACCATCGGAAACGTCAGCCCCTGCTCCTGCGCATGCTCGATCACCTCCATGATGTCGATCGTCGCATCCGCCTTCCGCGTCGGCGCGATCTGGATGTGCCCCTTCCCATTGATCGTGAAATAGCCCGACCCCCAGCGGTCGATATTGTAGAGCGAAATGGCGGCGGGAATATCCCAGGGAGGCTTCATGTGGGCGCGCATTTAAGAGCCCACCGCCGCCATTGCAATCCACGGATCGTAAAAATTTCTCGTCCGCTCGCTTACCGCTCCAGCCGCAGACTTTCCGGCAGCGAGCCCCACGCAGGCGTTCCCCACGAGAGAGGGGCGCGCGACTTCACGGTCTCCGCTGCCCGGCATCAACCCAAATCCTCAACCTGCCGTCGCGATTCTCTCGATCCAGCCGGACACTTTGGCCGCGAGCGGCGGGTCGCTCTTCTCCGCGATGACATAAATGTTCTGCAGCATCCGCGCGAGGTACTGCGGAGCGGGAAAAGGCTGCAGCGTCGAGGGCGTCAGCGCCAACCCATGCTGCGCCGCGCGGGCGCGACACTCATCCAAGCCCACCCTCGCCCCATCATGAAAGGGATCGAAAAAATGGGGCCCGTAACGAATCAAGAAATGTCCCGGCAGCCCCGCGCCCGAGATCGTGATCCCCACCCGTCGCCCGACGAGGATATAGACCAGCGAAAGCGTGATCGGGAGACCCAGCCGAGTCTCGATGACCTCCGGGAGCAGCGAGTTGTTGATATTGTCGTAGTCCTCCACATTCCCGCGCAGCCCCACTTCGTCCGCGAGGAATTCCACCAGCGTTTCGATCCGGTCCAGCTCGCTATCCGCCTTCGCCAGCCGGCGCGAAACCTCCGCGCCCCAGGAGTCGAGCAGCGCGCGTTGCGGCGCAAAGACTTCGCCCGGCAGAAAAATCGCCGCCATCCGCCAGGCCGCCTCCTCCAGATCGCCCTCGCGCCCGAAGCCCGCACAGAATTCCCCAAAAGCCGCCTCCCGAGCCTCCGCCTCGATCTCCGCAATCACCCCCCGGAGTTGCTGCGCCGCCACGGGATCGGCCACCGCGAGCAAAGCCTGCAACTCCGGAAGCGAAGCCACGCCCCGCTGCACGAGCTGGTTTTTGAGCAGCCGCAACGTCGCGGGATCATCGTCACGCAGCAGGTGCAGGAGAGCTTCACGTTGGGCAGTCATCACCCCCCAGCTTAAGTGCTGCGCCACAGGCGTCCACGGGAGAGACTCGGCGGAAAGCCGCTGCTGTGTGCAATATGAGCACCAGCGAGAAAACACCCTTTGTGGAACACATTGTTCCCCGTTTACTCTGAAAACGAACCGCTAGATCGCGATCTAGCCGCTGAAAACCGCGACCTAGCCGCTGAGAACCGCGATCTAGCCGCTGAGAACCGCGATCTAGCCGCTGAGAACCGCGATCTAGCCGCTGAGAACCGCGATCTAGCCGCTGAGAACCGCGACCTAGCCACTGGGAACCGCGATCCAGCCGCTGAGAACCGCGATCTAGCCAGTGGGAACCGTGACCTAGCTGGTAGGAACGGCAACTTAGCCAGTGTGAAACCCATCACATGCCGCAGACCCCCATCCCCACCCCAACCACCCACAAACCCTTTCCCCCTTGCCCGCACCCCCCATCGCTTCCTACCCTCCACCCATGCGGCTCATCCCCCATTCGTCCTTCAAGATTGAAGCCTATATCTAATTAGGCGTTGCTACGCATCTCGTGAAAACCACGCTTTTCATCTTCCTTTCCTTCGCGTCTCTCGCCGTAGCGGAGCCATTCCCGGAGATGCCCGGTGGTGCCATCCCGAAGACAATGGCGTGGGAGATTCTCGACCGGCAGTGGCGCATCATCGAGCCCGAGTTGTTCACGCCGGCAGGCACCAAGTATATCGGCAGGCCCGTCCGTTTCGACAGCGTGCCCGTCACCATCGGCAAGCCACTCGTTGTTCGCACCGGCGCAGGAACCGTCGCCCGTGTCTCCAACATTCCGAAAGGCGACATGGACTTAGTTCGCGAGTTCCGCAAACCACCCAAGAACATCACCGTGGAGGGCGTGCTCACGGCAATCGACGCCTCCAAACGCACCATCACAATCAAAGCTTACGGAGTGCGTCCTGATAATGACCGCAACGCCAAACCATGGCGCTAATGCGAACTGCTCCGCGCGGCTTAGGTGGGTTCGCGAGCACCGCTCGCGCTCGCTGAAGAGGACGCCCATGGTTACCGAAGCAACTCTCGCCGAGGATGCAGTGGCGGCGGAGATTCAGGAGGTGGCTCAGGCGGCCTACGCGCTGGAAGCGCAGCGGATTGGTTGCGCCGAGTTTCCGCCTTTGGCCGAGTCTCTGGAGGATTTGCGCCAGTCGCCCGACACCTTTCTCGTGTTCCAGCAGGCCGGCAGGATCATCGGCGCCCTGTCCTTCGACCGCAGCACCGACCCAGTGGCCATCACCCGGCTCGTCGTCCGTCCGACGCATCTCCGCCAGGGCGTGGCCACAGCCTTGCTCGCCGAATTGGAGCGCCGGCTCGCTCCCACCACCCGCATCTCCGTCTCCACCGCGCAGGCCAATACCCCCGCCGTCTGCCTCTACCAAAGGCTCGGTTATCTCCCCACCGGAGCCAGCCCGAGCCCCGAGGGCATTCCTCTGCTCCACTTTTCCAAAATGACCGGAGCCAAAGATGCGAGTTGAGAGGGTGTACTGATATTAAAAAGCGTGTCATCCTGAGCGGAGTTCCGCTCCCGGCTTGGCGGGAAAGAACGGAGTCGAAGGACCCCGCAATTCCGCCAGCGACATCTCACGCGAGCGGCGGGGTCCTTCGACTGCGCTACGCCCGCCTTTCCGCCTCCGCTCCGCTCAGGATGACACGGTCTATTATTTCGGCACACATCTGAGAGCGCAAGACAGCATCCCTGCGCGTCGCTGGAGCGCCGCGCAGGGCGAATCGCAACGGGTGGCATCTCGTCCCTTTCCATCGTGGCAAATCCGTTTAACGTCCCGCCCACTCATGCAAGAAACCTATGACGTAGCCATCATCGGCGGCGGCCCGGCGGGCAGTACCGCAGCGGTGCTGCTGGCGCAGAAGGGGCGGCGCGTGATCGTGCTGGAGCGGGAAAAGTTTCCGCGGTTTCACATCGGCGAATCGCTCCTCCCCTACTCGCTCACGGCGCTCGACCGGCTGGGGATGCGCGCCCAGCTCGACGCGGCGGCGATGCCGAAATACGGCGGGGAGATCGCCACGGCCTGCGGGCAGCGCGCGGTGAAGTTTTATTTCGAGGAGGGTTTCCAGTTGCGGCACCACCGCGCCTATCAGGTGGAGCGCGCGACTTTCGACCAGATGCTCCTCGACCGCGCCCGGGCGGTCGGCGCGGAGGTGCGCGAGGAGACGGCGGTGGAGCGGCTGGTCTGCGATGCGGAGGGCGTGACTTTGCAGACGAAGGGCGGGCCGACGGTGCGCGCGCGCTACCTCCTCGACGCGAGCGGGCGCAACGCGGTGGTGGGCACGCAATTCCAGCTCAAGACGACGTATGAGCATCTGCGGAAGTTTTCCTGCTACGCGCACTACGAGCACGTCCAGCGAGACGAAGGGCGCGACGCCACGCTGACGCGGCTGGTGCGGGCGCGCGGTTATTGGTTCTGGCTCATCCCGCTGGATGAACGGCGCACGAGCGTGGGCGTGGTGCTGGATCTGGCGGACTTCAAGGCGCGGAAGGAATCGCCGGAGGAAGTGTTGGAGTGGGCAATTCGCGATTCCGCGGTGATGCGCGAGCGCATGGCCGACGCGGTGCGCGTGACGCCGGTGCACTCCGCGGGCGACTACTCGTATCGCAATGCGCACCTAACCGGCGACCGCTGGATGCTCGCAGGCGACGCCGCGGGGTTCATCGACCCGATCTTTTCCACCGGCGTCTTCCTCGCCATCCACAGCGGCGAGCAGTGCGCCGACGCGCTCGACGAAGTGCTCACCCACCCCGCGCGCCGGGCCCGCCTTTTCCGCCGCTACGAGCGCGGCCTAAACGGCCTCATGGATAAGTATCTGCGTTTTGTCACGGCGTGGTATCGGCCGGAGTTCATCGAGGTCTTCACCACGCCCACGAAGCATCTCCAGCTCGCCGCCGCGGTGAACTCCGTGCTCGCGGGCAACACTGGCAGCAGCTTCGCCATCTGGTGGCGCATGCAGGTTTTTTACCTCGTGCTTTTCCTCCAGCGCTACGCCGCCCTCTGCCCGCGCCTGGAGGCCGAGACGACCACGCCCGCCCCGCAGCTCGAAACGGCGGCATGAAATTTCTGACCGTCCTCTTCGCTGCGGCGCTGCTCAGCGGCTGCCAGACGCCGCATCAATTCGCCACGCCGGACCGGACGTGGAAGACGCACATCGGCCAGCTCAAATACAGCGACGCCGCGCGGACGCTCATCGGCGACGTGGTGGTGCAACAACGCGGGGCGGAGGAGTTCCAGCTCGAGTTTCAAAAAGCCGGCGGCTTTCCCCTGCTCACGCTCCGCGCTGACGCGACGACCGCTCGCGTTGAAGGAATGCTGGCCCGCGGTTCGTGGCAGGGCCTGCCCGCGGCTGCGCCCAAGCCGCTGCGCGGCTGGGTGGGGCTGCGCGAGGCTTTCCAAAAACCTGCCGGCCCGGTGCGCACGGTGGACTTCCCCGCTGACGGACAGCGCTTCGTCTTCCAGTTCCAGCGCTGAAGTCATGGATCAAAACTCACCTAGCGGGTCATCCCGAGCGGAGCGGAGGCGGAAAGATGGGCGTAGCGCAGTCGAGGGACCTCAGCGGTCCGAACCAGCGCTCTACGTAATCGAACCGCCGAGATCCTTCGACTCCGTTCCGTCCCGCCTGCGCCCACACGGAACTCCGCTCAGGATGACCCGTGGTGGGATTTTTCAATCTGCCTGCTGAGCGACGATGCCCGAAGGTTCCGCGCCGCGCCCCGGCCTCCCCGAACGCACCGCTCGTTTCCTCGCCCACCGGCCGGGCCGCGTCCACGCGTGGGCGCTGGCGCTGCTGGTCGTGTGCGGGCTGCTCATCGCCTTTGGGGTACGCTTCAACTCGGACGTGCTCGACCTTTTCCCGGCGCACTTCGATTCGGTGCGGGCGTGGAAGATTTCTAATCAGGAATTTGCCCAGGGCCGCTCGCTGAGCTTTGCGCTGCACGATGAATCCAAGACCGTGGATCTCGAAGGCTTCGCGCAGTACTTCGGCGAAGAGCTGCGCAAGGAACCGTGGGTGGTGCGCGCGATGGATCAGTTGCCGCTCGGCGACGAGCGCGCGATGGCCGAAGCGCAGACGCTCCTGCTCCCGCTGCTGCTGAACTGCCCGCCCGCGGAATTCGCGCAGGTGGCCGCCGCGCTACAGCCGGAGGCGATCCGCGAGCGCATCGGGAAGTCGATGGCGCGGCTCAAGGCGGGGTCGATGCGCGAGGAGCACTTCGGTCTCGCGGTCGATCCGCTCGGCGTGCTCGCGCCCGCCTTTCGCCAACTCGGCTCGTCCGGCGTCGAGCAGGCCTTTTCGCTAACCTCGCCGGACGGCACGACCCAGCTCGTCCTCGCGGTGACGAACCAGCCCGACCTCGGCGCGCACGCCGCGCAGGAGTTGATGCGCCAGGTGGACGACTTCCGCCGCCGTGTGCTCGCCGGCTGGGAAGGCGCTAAACCCGAGGTGCTCGTGACCGGCCGCACGGCCTACGTCGGCGAGCTTTCGATCATCATGCGGAAGGATGTCATCGAGACGCTGCTGACCTCGTCGTTGCTCGTGTCGGTGGTCTTTTGGCTGGGCTTCCGCCGGGTACGCCCGCTTTTCGCCATCCTCCACGTGCTCATGTTGAGCTGCGTGATGGCCGTGGGCTTGGGCGCGGCGGTTTTCCACGAGCTGAACATGATCACCATCGGCCTGTGCTCGATCCTCATCGGGCTCGGCGTGGATTTTGGGATGATGCTCTACTCAAGCTACGAGATCGAACGCGGCGCCGGGCGCTCGCACGAGGAGGCCATCGCCACGGCGCTGCGCTCGCAAGGCCGCGGAGTCATCTTCGGCGCGCTGACGAGTGCCGCGGGTTTTTTCAGCCACGTCTTCAGCGGCTGCCCCGGCTTCGCCCAGCTCGGTGTGCTCATCTGCTTCGGCATCCTCATCGCCGGCGCGCTAATGATGACGGTCTTCTTCGTTTCCATCGGGCGCGACGTGAAGCCGCGGCTGACTGATCCACTGCGCACGGGCGGCGAACATTACGTGCACTGGGTCTTTGCCGCGCCGGGCCGGATGCTCTGGCCGTCGGCGCTGCTGCTCGTGGCGGCCACGGCCTTCGCGGTGTCGCCGCTCCAGCCGCTGCGCTTCGACGCCAATCCTCGCACGCTCGAGCCGCCCGACAGCGCCGCGGGCCGCGCGTTACGGCTCATCACCGAAAAATTCCCCGGCTTCGGTGAGCAACTCCTCGTGCTGCTCGAAACCGGCAACGTCGAGCAGACCCACGCCGGCTGGACCCAGCTCCAAACTGCCTGGGCGCAGCTCGTGAAAAGGGGCGAGCTGAAGCAAACCTCCATCCTCGCCGGCGCGCTCGTGCTTTCCCCGGCCAACGTCGCCGCCAACACCGCCGCCCTTGCCGCCGTCGATCTCCCCGCCGCCCGCGCTGCGCTCGACGCTGCCTTAGCGGAAGCCGAAGCCCAGCCGCTGCCGGATGCGAATGCACTGCTCGAGTCGCTGGCCGCGCTCAGCTCCGGCGACCGCGCGTTGCTCGACTGGCGGGCTCGCCTCCCCGCGCATTCGACGTGGTGGTTTCTCGTCGATCAGTTTTTTGGCACGAACCCGAACGTCACCGCCGGCTTCGTCCGCCCGGCGGAAAAGATCACTACTTTCGAGCAAAAGGAACACCTCCGTAAACTCCTCGCACAGGGCAACGCCGACGTGCCGTATCAACTCTCCGGCTGGAACTACACGCTGCAAGATCTCGTCCGCTGGGCCAAGGGCAAGATGGTCGAACTCAGCGTGATCATGATTACCTTCAACATCGTCCTGCTCGGTTTCCTCTACCGCCGCGCCTGGCCGATTGCCGTGCTGATGACGAGCCTCGTGCTCTCCTTCGGCGCGATGCTCGCCTCGCTCAAGCTGCTCGGGGTTTCGCTGAATCTCTTCAACGTCCTCGCCTTCCCGCTCGTCCTCGGCATCGGGGTGGACTACGGCATCTACGTCGTCGTGGCCATGGGTGCGGGCGCCCGGCTGGAACGGTCCACGGCAAACGTCGTCAAGCCGGTGCTGCTCAGCGGGCTCACGACCATCGCCGGTTTCGCCTCACTCGCCCTCGCCCGCAATCCCGCGCTCCAAGGCCTCGGCATCGTGTGCGCCCTCGGCGTGGCGTGGTGCTTGTTAGCGACGCTTTGCTTCGTCCTGCCGGCCTACGCGTGGCGCGGATCAAAATAGGAAATTTCCGGATGAATCGCCCCCGGAAATCTTTGTCCACGAAAGTCACGAAAGGACACGAAAGAGTCGGCTTGTTTCGTGTCCTTTCGTGTTTTTCGTGGACCACCACTCCGGCCAGCCAACGGGCTCCATGAGTAACGCGCTCTACAACCTCGGCGGCTTCAAAGCCGCCTTTGTCCTCGCGCAACTCCTCCCGCGCTCCGCAACGCAAGCGCTGGCGGGCTTCGTCGGGCGGGCCGCCTTTCGGCGCAAAGCCGACGCGCAGGCCGCGCTGCGGGCTAATCTCCAGATCGTGACCGGTCTTCGGGGCGCGGCGCTCGAGGCGCTGTGCGCGGAAAACGTTGATCAGTTCAGCCGCATGCTCGCTGACTATTTTCGCTGCACCGGCATGCACGCCGCCCGGCACGGCGACGCGCTGATCGAAGGCTGGCGCGGCTTTGAACACCTCGCCGCCGCGCGCGAGGCGGGCCGCGGCACCATCGTCGTCACCGGTCATCTCGGGCACTGGGAACTCGGCGGCCTTGTTCTCGCTCGGCGGGGGCTGCCACTGACCGTGGTGACGCTGGAGGAGCCGAGCACCGCACTCACGCGCTGGCGCGAAGCAGGCCGCCGCCGACTCGGGATTAAGACGATCACCGTCGGGCCGGCGTATCCGTTCGCCTTCGTCGAAATGATCCAGACCCTGCGGCGCAATGAACTCCTCGCCATGCTCGTCGATCGCCCCTACCTCGGCAGCGGCGCACCCGTGCAGCTCTTCGGGCATGCCACGGAGTTTTCCACCGCACCCGCGTTGCTCGCGCAGCACACCGGCGCGGCGGTGCTCCCGGCTTTCGTCCTGCGCCAACCGGCTGGGCGCTTCGTCTCGGTCGCCGAGCCGATCGTCCCGATGCCCAGCACCGGCGACCCGCGCGCCGACTTGGCGGCGAATACCCAACGCATCGCGACAGCTTTCCAAAGCATCATCCGGGAGCACCCAGCGCAATGGTTTCACTACGTGCCCATCTGGACCGACCCAGCCCCTGCGTTGACACCGCCGGGCTAGCCGCGTCTATTAGCCCCGTTGCTCCGTGCTTCGCCCATGAAACGCACCCTCTCAATCCTCGCACTTCTCTCCGCGCATGCTGTCGCGGTGGAAAGCTCTGTGCCGGCGGCTTTCTCGGGGGATCGCTATGAAAAGATGATCGAGAAATCGCCCTTCGCGCTCGCGACACCGGTGGTTCCGCCGCCGACACCACAGGCTTCGTTCGCGGCCCATTGGTATCTCACGGGCGTCGGACGCGATGAGCAAGGCAACGATTTCATCACCGTCGCGAATCAGGATCGCTCAATCAGTTTTTCCCTCAGCGGACGTGAAGTTCATCCTGAAACCGGCGTTTCGCTGGCCAGCGTAGATTGGAAAGAGGGCAAGAAAACGACTGCGAATATAAAAAAGGGAACCGAGACAGCGATCTTGGAATTTGACCAAACGAGCGCGGCGCCAGTGATTCCGCAAGTTCCCGCGCAACGCCCCGGGGCACCCGGTGCTCCGCCTCTACCCCCGGGCGTAGTGCGGCCCGGAGGAGGCGGGCCGGCGGGCGCGGGTGTCACCCAGCCGCGCATCGCTCTCCCGCGCCCCAGCGGCGCACCGGTGAGTGCGCCTGTTGCGCAACCCGGCCAATTGCCCGGAACAAATCCACAGCCTGCGGGAGAAAACCGTCGGCGCGTGCGCAACATCGCCGCTCCGCAATAGCAGGATAGATCGCCCGCGGGTTCACGGCTCTTGGCCGCAACGGATCCCGCGACTTCCCTTTTACCCGACCACCGCTTTCCCTTTATGGACGAAAATACCGAAAAAACTCTGCTCCGTGACTGTCCGGCAACGCGCATCCCAAGCGGCGAAGCAATCACCCTCGCCAAGGACGTCCGCGTCTTTATCACCCAAGCGCTGGGCGGCAGCTATACCGTGGCCACGGATCAGGGTTTGGCCCGCATCGCCGACGTCGATGCGGATGCGCTCGGGCTCGAACCCACCGCGCCCACTCCTGCCGTTTCAGGCGCGGCGTCTGAAGGACCAGTTGAGGATAAAGCCGTATGGGATCAGCTTCGCACTTGTTACGATCCGGAAATCCCCGTCAACATCGTCGATCTAGGCCTCGTTTATGACTGCGTCATCACCCCACGCTCGGGACAAGGAGCGATGGTCGATGTGAAAATGACGCTGACTGCTCCGGGTTGCGGGATGGGCCCGACGATTGCCGCCGAGGCGAAATCAAAAGTGCTCAGCGTCCCCGGCGTCGGCGATGCCGACGTGGCGCTGGTCTGGGATCCGCCGTGGAATCAGGCGATGATCAGCGAGGCGGGAAAGATGAAGCTTGGGCTAATCTAGGGCAGAAGCCGGCGTGGCAAACAGTAACAAGCGCACCTCCAACGGGCTGTCGCCGCGCATTACTGCTGCGGAGTGATGACGCGATAGAAGCGCCGCGTGCCGGCGGTGCCTGTGGTATCGGGAATCTCGAGCGCTCGAACTCCGGCCGCCGCGGGGACGTCGGTCAGTTTCGTCCAAGTGGCCCCAGTGAGATCATCTTTATACTGCACCGTGTAGCTCTTGTAGGGCTGCGCGGTAAATTTCACGACGCTCTGGTTGGAGAGATTCTTCGTAACCGCAGCGCTCAGACGGCTCGCCCCATTCCGTGGCTCGGTACCGGCGAGAAACTCGCTGAGATTCGAGAAACCATCGCCATCGGCGTCCAGCGCGGCGTCGGCAGCACTCCCGGTGTTGAATCCGTTGGCGGTCTCCCAGGAATTTTGCATGCCGTCGCTGTCGGTGTCTGTGAAGGTGACGGTGAGGTTGACAGCATTGCTCGCCGCAAATCCGCTCGTGTTGGAGACAAGGCAGGAATAGGTGCCGGCATCCGAGGGCAGCACGTAGGGAATGGTCAGCGTGGCGCTGGTCGCGCCGAGGAGCGCGGTACCGTTGCGCAGCCACTGATATGAATTGCCCAAACCAGAGGCGAGGATGGAGAAGGTCGCGCCAGTCCCCTGCTCCCTCGTGATCGTGACTGGCTGGGTGATGAGTAACGGTGCGCTGTCCGGATAGAGCGCGGATTGCGGGATGATCTGCTTGCTGATCGCGCTCGGAGTCGTCTTCGACCAGGAAAGCTGGGCCGTCGCACCGCCACCACCCTGATACATATCGAGCCGGATTTTGTAGAGCTGCCCGGCCGTGAGGTTCACCGTGTAAGTTCTCTCCTGGTCGCCATGATAGCCGCCATTGTCGATGACGAGCGCATCGTCGAGATAAAGGAGCGTACCGTCATCGGAGGTGACGTAGAAAGTGTAAGTCCCCGTGGCCGGAGCCCGAACCTGGCCAGTCCAACGCACGGAATAGTTTTCATTGGTGATGCTCGGGAAGCCGGTATTGGCCGGCCAGTTTTGACTGATGGAAAAATTGATTGTCGGATCAATGCGGATGCCGGCCGGACCGTTGGTGAAGTTTTCGTTCGTCACAAAATACTGACCTTTTAGACCCTGTGAGACGGGTGTGGTGACATAGACGCTGCGAGCCGCGCTGGTCGCGACCCCGAGGCTGTTGTCGATCGCGACGGCAGTGCAGGTGTGAACCCCGCCAGTCGCGCTCCAGTTAAAGGAGTAGGGAGCAGTGGTATCTTCCCCAACTTTGCCGCCATCGACGAAGAACTCGACCTTGGTCACGACACCGTCGGAATCCGCCGCGGTGGCGGTGAAATTGATGGTGGCCGGCAAACTGTAAGTGCTGCCGTTGGCCGGGCCGGTCAGAGCGACGGTGGGCGTCAGATTTGTGGCGTTGGCGTAACCGGGCGTCGCGCCGCTGGCAAACCAGTTCGTCGGATCGTCGGCGTAAGCGCTGGCATTCAGACGTTGGAGGGAAGGCCCGCCTCCTGCCGCCGCGACCGGCCACGGCAGCTTGTCGTTGTAGCGCACAGTGTCGATGACGTCATAAGGCGGAATGCCAGCCTCGGGGACATCAGGCATTTCGAGAGAGAGACGCTCCCCGTTGTTTTGCAGTAAGCCAAGATACGGGCCGAAGATTTGAACCAGCGCGGGGACGTTATATTTCGTCCGGAAAGTCGCGGGATCGATCGGCACGACGAGGGCGCGGGCGCCTGCGGGGATGCTTTGTCCGGTCGAGAAAACATAATCCTGCACGCCGCTGATCCGCCAGGTATTGGCCGGGTTGACGGGATCGTAGAGGGGTACCGCCGATGCGCTGATGTTTTGAATTTCAATGTACTCATCGTAGCCCACGTAAGGATTGTACATGACCTCGCTGATCACCAACGGCCCCACGAGCGGACCACTATTCGCGCCCCCCAAGGTGCGACTGAGCTGACGCGGAAAATGTTCGTCGCCGACGCTGTTGACATACCGGCCGAAGGAGACGTTTTGCTCGGCACCGGCGAATTTGAAACCGTGGCTGTAGCCCGTGAGTTGGCCCGCGGCATCGCCCGAGAAAAGGTAAAGTTCATCCCCCGCGGAGCTCAGGGCAAAACTCAGTCCAAGGCCGGGCGTTGGATTAAACTGCGCTTCGGAGACGGTGAAGTGACCGCCCGCGGGAACGGTCGTGCCGGCCGGGAAGCGATATTTTTTCGGCGTGCCGCGGTCATCCGACAGCCACCAATCCGCAATGCTCACCGCGCTGCTTCCCAGGTTGCGGATCTCAACAGCATCGGTCTCCGGGGCGGCGGAATTGGTGAGCGCTTCGTTAATCACGAGCTGCGCAAAACTCACCGAAGGATCGTCCACGCCGGGAGAACCGTGAGGACTCGCGCTGGCGCGCCACGCGTGGCCGTCGTCAGAGTTAAAGTTCGAGCCCGCTGGAACGGCGCTAAAGCCGTTACCATCAGCGGCGGCGGGCCAAGCCGGCGCGTCGGAGTAGTCCACGGAAAGTACCGCGCCTCCGCCCGGCGCGGAAATGGTCAACTTCTCCCCGCCATTTGAGAGCTGGCCGGTGTAAGTCCCCGACGGAGCAAAACTGTACCGCACTTGAAAGGGACTGCTTTTCCGCGCGAGGACGAAAAATGCGCCCGGGGTGAGCAAAGTCCCGGGCGGGAAGGTAAAGGTGAGCCCGGAAGTGAACGTTAGACCGCCGAGATCCAGCGTGTTCGCGGTCGTATTCTTTAATTCGAGAAATTCCAAGTCGTCGCTCGGCGTCCCACCGTTGGGCAGCGGGTTGTAATGAATTTCGGTAAGGGCGAGCCCGCTGTAGCTTTGCGTCGTGTAAAAACTCGCCTCATCAAGCGCGCTCCAAGTATTGCCGTCTTTCACGCGGGTGCGAATACGCCGCGATGACGGAATAGCGACAGGCTCTGCGTAAACCTGCGCCGTGCCGGCGACATCGCCGAGACCGTTTTCAACATTGTACTGCCGCGGGTCAGTGCCATCGGTCGTGTAGTAAATCGTGCCGCTCTGACCAGCCGCGAGCGTAAGGGTAAAAGTCGTTCCTGGCGCGACGGTGCCGCCGCGCTGGCTCCAGAGCGGCGGATCAATCGCGGGATACCATCCTTGGTCGCGAAACTGCTGAAGGACGATCGCGGTGCGTCCGGGCAAATAGCCGCTACGTACGCCGTTGACCACGTTGAGCCAGTCATCGCGGGTGATTGGCAGGTCTAGCGGGGCGCGCTGCGCGTCTCCCCAGCGGGCAGATTCGCCGACGATGGCGCGATCAAGCTGGGTTTTGAGCGCGTCGAACCGCGCGGTGGCGGTGGCAGGAGCGAGGGCACCGGAGTAGCTGAAATGCTTAAAGACGCGGTCGGCAAAGAGCATTTTGAACTGTTGCGCATGGATGCACTGCTGGAAGAGCTGTTGCGGATTCGATTTCGCAAACGCCCCCCCCGCCTGCGCGGCGCTGCTGCCCGCCGGCCACGGGCCGGTTCGATTTTCCTGCACGTTCAGGAGGGTGTGTTCGGAATCGTGCAGCACGAATCGGAAACCACCATGCGCGCCGGTGCGGTCGCGGAAGCCAAACCAGTTGTTCGCTGAGTTATTGCCCAGAAAGGCGGAGATTGCCGCGTCGAGATTGCCGCCCCAATAAATGTTCAGGCAGTAGTCGATGACGTTCGCCGCATCGAGGAGCACGGGAAAGGCAGGGTTCGCCGTGCCGTCCGGATTGTTGCCGATAAGCTTTTGGTAATTCGTGTTGTTCACGATCTCCAAATTCGTTGCCGAAAGCCCGCCATCGGCTTGTTCCCACAGGCTGGTCCACGCGTCTAAATCGCCATCGGTGGCAAAAATCGAGTAGCCGTTGTCCGGCGCGATTTTAACGGTGTCATAGTCATCCGCGTCGCCACCCAAATAACTTGCGCCAAAGTTCGCCTCGGGTCGCTCGTCGATGTTGTAGAGGCCCCAATACTGCCCATTCACGTAGAGGTGATAGAAAGCCGAATGGCTGCTGATCTGCCCCATCGCGAGCTGGCTCAGGCGATTAAATTCGTCACGGAAATACAAACCGCTCCCGGCGTCGCCGCCGAAAGACCATGAATAATTTTGCGAGCACCGCAGATCGAACTTATCGAATTCTTTGGCGGCGGTCGGATCGCTCCCGAAGAGCGGGAACTTGAGTTTTCCCGGTCCGTATTCATCGCGGAAGAAAAGGCGGAAGGCGTGTTTCGGGTTGCCTGTCGAGCGACTGAATCCCCCGCGAATCCGCAAGCCGCAGTTCGCCTGGAAACCCGTCGTGCCATCTGGATTGATCAACTCAATGGAGGCTGGACGCTCCCAGACCTGCGTGTCGCCGCCCGGGTTCACATAAATTCCGGTGCTATCGCTAAAGAGATTGGCGACATCGGTGACGATGGAAAATGTCGAGATCGCCTTGAGGTCGTTTTCAATAGTTCCGCTGTACGCCGGATTGCTCACAACATCCGGGTCCATCCCGTAGTTGAGTACCTGGCCACTCGAAGCGACGGATGGCCAAGTCGTAACGGCTGGCGAGGCGCCAGCCGGGTTCGTTATCGAAGGTGCGGCTCCATCCAGCGATTGATTTTTCACGTCGCCGGTGAAGATGAAAGACTGGGTGACCGAATCGCTGGGGTCGGAGCCGTCTTTAAAAGCGGCGTAGCGCAATGTCGTTGTGGCGCTGATGGTCAGCAGTCCTGAATAGATGCCGCTGGTTGTCGAAGGAACAGCGTTGCCTGAGCCATCGCGAACCAGCACCCCCGCAGTCGTGAGTTGGAATGGCGAGGATCCGTCCAGCGTGTAACGAATCACCGCGCCGGAGGTACCGCTGCTGAGGGCGACCGCCTGGGGCGTGGAGAAAAAACCACGCGTTCCGCCACTGATCGTGACCGGCGCGACTTTGTTGTAGAGCGCGGTGGTATTGAAAGCGGCAGGCGTGCCTGCGGTGAAATAAGCCGGCGCAGGCGCGAGCGCCACGTTCGATTGATTGAGTTCGGCCTTAATCAGGAAATCGGCATCGCCTGCCGCTTCATTCAGCCCATGGACGGCGAGGACGTTACCGGCGCCAGCCACGAGCGAGCCGAGATACGGCGTGAGGTCGATATTCTCCGGTGTGAGCGCCTGGCTGGAAAGGCGGTCGCTGTTCGCCGTTGTCGTATTGATTGGCGTACCCGCGGGCGCATTGCGGCGGGCGACTTCGGTGCCGTTCAGATAGGCGACAAAACCGTCGTCGTAGCGGATCGGCATGGTCAGCGAGGTCAGGCCGCCGGGATTCGTGAACGGCAGGCGCACGTAGCAGGACGATTTTTTGATCGCGGCATCAAACATCGCCGCCTTGACGTTCGATCCGGCGCCAACGTGCGCGGTGTAGCCGCTGCCGCCCGTCCCGATCGGAGTCGATTTCACCGCCAGGCCGCCGTTGGCGGTGTCACCGATTAATCGAAAGCCCGCGTCCCAAGCCTGAAAATTGCCCTGCTTCGCGAAAGCCTCTCCGGACGAACCGCCGTTCCCCTCGTAGATCATCACTCGGATTTCGTAATTTCCCGCCGCGGCGAAATTGTAAGTGCCCAGCGTATCCAGCGCGGGACGCCCGCCGTCGTACGAGCAAATGGTGATCCAGGAACTTGCCCCCACCGCTCGGATCTGAAGCTGAAATCCGTCATCGCTGTTCACCCCGAACGTCCAGTCACCCGCCGCCGGGATAGTGACGATGCCGGTTGCCTCGACGACATAGTTTTCAGCACTGCCATTAGCCCAGGTAGGGTTGCTGTCTGGCGCGTAGTGGTCACCGCTGCCGCTGTCCAAATAGTTAACGACGGATCGCGTCTCTGCGTAGGTCTGGGTTTGCAACGAAGGCGTGGCGATTACCTGATTCGCGGTAGCGATGCTTCCAATGCCGACATTGGCGAAATATGTACGGAAAGCGAAACCGTTAACCGTGCTCTCGTAGCCCACGCCATTGCTGCCGGCCGCCCAAGCGGCATCGTTGAAAGTCCGGGCGACCCAAGTCGCATTGGCCGGTACCGATGAGGTCGGGACCAGCCATTTAACCGCTCCGCCAGAGGCGACCAGCGTGGTCGTAGTCACGGTCTGCTGAAGCCCGTAGGATTTGTCGTCATACTGGGCGGGATAGTCGGCGTATTCGTTCGCCACAGACCCGTCCGGCTTGATCAAACCGAGGTAACCACCATCGCCGCTGATCTTGAAGTTGGTGTGAAGTGGAGAACCAGCGACCGCCCGGTTCTTCGACGAGGCAAAAACAATTGCGAATCCTTTCGGATCAAGGGTGAGCGCCGGGAAGATCCACTTGTTCACGTCGCTCGCATCGTCGGTCAACCGCCAGCCTGCCAAATTGACGCTGGTCGTCCCGGAATTGTACACCTCGATCCAATCTGAAGTGTCCCCGTTTTCGTCAGTCAGGCCATTTTGATTGGAGGCCATGAACTCGGAGATGATCACCGATTGGGCGGATACAGGTGCGAGCGCCAAGAATAGCGCGAGCACCAAAAGGGGGAGGGAACGAATCATTTACGGGTAAATAGACGAGCGGAGCGGGGGCCGCGCAAGTGATCGTCTGATTCGAGACTTACAACGAACGCGGATGCTTCTGTTTTCGCCTACGCCGCGGCCAAAACATCGCGAACTTTGCGAGCGACGGCGGCGACGGTGTAGGGCTTTTGCAGAAAAAAGACCCCAGCCTCGAGGCCGCCACTGTGGAAGATGGCGTCTTCGGTGTAGCCGGAGCAGAAAATGACTTTGGTCTGCGGGCAAATGGGCCGCAGCTTGTCCACGAGTTCTCTGCCGCCCATTTCGGGCATGACCACGTCGGTCAGCAAAAGGTCGATCGTCTCGCCGGCATTTTCACGGACCACGCGCAGAGCATCGCGGCCGTTTTCAGCGGCGAAGACCCGGTAACCGAGTTCTTCAAGCACGGTGAGGCCGAGTTCCCGGAGCATGGGCTCGTCTTCGACGAGCAGCACGGTCTCGCAACCCTGCGGGAGAATATCGGAGACGACTTCCTGCACGTAGGGCTCGGCGGCTTCGTTCACGCGGGGGAGCAAGACTTTGAAGGTCGTCCCCTTCCCGAGTTCGCTGTAAACGGCAATGTGGCCGCCGCTCTGTTTGACGATCCCGTGGCAAGTGGCGAGGCCGAGGCCGGTGCCTTTGCCGAGTTCCTTCGTGGTGAAAAAGGGCTCGAAAAGGCGCGCCAGGACCTCGGGCGACATGCCGGTGCCGGTGTCGGAAATGGCGAGCATGACGTATTCGCCCGGTTCCACCTCGTCGCGGGCGGCGGCATAGCTGGCGTCCAGAGTGACGTTGCTGGTTTCAATGGTCAGGGCACCACCGTCCGGCATGGCGTCGCGGGCATTGACGGCGAGATTGAGGAGCACCTGTTCGATCTGGCCGAGGTCGGCTTTCACGTTGCCCACGGCCTCGCCGGAGACGGCGGCAAGATCGATATGCTCGCCGAGCAGACGGCGCAGCATTTTGTCCATTTCGGCGATGACGGTCCCGAGATTGAGGATGCGCGGCTGGAGCACCTGCTTGCGGCTAAAAGCGAGGAGTTGCCGCGTGAGGGCGGCAGCCCGATGCGCAGCTTTGCGGATTTCTTCGACGTTGCTGTGGATCACCGAGTCGGTGGGGAGATGCGGGAGAGTGAGGTCGCTGTAACCGATGATGGCGGTTAGGATGTTGTTAAAGTCATGCGCCACGCCGCCGGTGAGCTGGCCGATGGCCTGGACTTTCTGCGACTGGAGGAGCTGTTCTTCGAGTCGGCGCTTTTCGGTTACGTCCCGCGAATTGAAAACGATGCCTGCGACGGCGGGATCGTCGATCAGGTTGTTGCCGCGACCTTCCAGGATGCGATAGCTCCCGTCCTTGTGCCGAAAACGGAAGCTCAGGATGGGCGTATTCCCATGCGCTTGCAGCGCGCTGAGAAAGGCCTGCATGACGCGCGGACTATCCTCGGGATGAACAAAGTCGAAGGCATTTTTGCCAATGTAGTCCTCTTCCGCCCAGCCGAGCTCAGCAGCGATGGAGCGGCTTTCAAAGCGGATCGTGCCATCCGCATCCAGAATGGTGATGAGGTCGAGGGCGTATTCCGTGAGGGTGCGGAAGTAGCCTTCGCTCCGGATTAGCGCCGCCTGGGATGCACGCAAAACCGCAAGATCGTGCTCGGCTTGGCGGCGTTTAGCGCGCTCATGCTCCAGTTCAGCACGGAGGGTTAATAACTTGGAACAATCGGAATCAGTCGCACTAGTGCGGGGATCGGGATCGGGTGAAATCACGCCTCGTTGTTTTAGCAAAAAACGTTCTACCCCAGAACTTTTCGCAAAAGTGCTTCGTTCGCGCTCCCCACCGTCTTGCCGTGCGCCTGAGAGCAAGGGCGCGGCCTATGGACTGCTAAGCAAACGACCATGCCCTTCCGCAATTCCCTTTTCATGGTTTCTGCCGTAGTCGCCTTAGCTCCGCTTTCGTCACCTGCCGCTGGCCTTTACCGCGATGGCGTAAGCGCGCGCTCCATGAGCCTCGGCGGCAGCGGCACAGCGGCGGCCCGCGATCCCTTGGACGCTCTTTTCGCCAATCCCGCCACGCTCAGCGAAATCCGTGGTCCGATGCTGGCGGTCGCGACGGGCACCGGGTTCGCGCACGCCACTTTTCGTAGCCGCGATGGCGATGACACAGTGATGAATGAAGACGGCATCCTCGGCTCGTTCGCGGTCAGTGTGCCCGTGGGGCCGGTGCGTTTGGCGCTCGGCGTCAACCCGGATATCGCCCTGCGCGACCGCTGGCGTTATCGCGATGCACCTGGCGGTGCCGACGGCGCGACAAGTTACGGCGTGCAGCCGCAGGAAAGTGAAATCGTGGTTCTGCGCACCGCCTTGGGCGTGAGCTGGGAGGTCACGCCGCAGTTCTCGCTCGGAGCCAGCGTGGGTCTGCTTTACAACCGCAACCAACTCCAAGCGCCCTACGTTTTCCAAAGCCAGGCGGTGCTCCGCACAGCGAAGACGCTGCTCAATCTCGAAACGGATGGCTGGGGCGTGAACGGGCAGTTCGGAGCGCTGTGGAAGCCGCTCCCAACGCTGCAACTCGGCGTGACTTACACCACCCGCGCGAGCCTTTCGACCGAAGGCCGCGCGACCGGCAATGCCGATGTGCAACTCGCCAATCTCGGACTCGGAACAGCGCGCTCGGATTTCACCTATGACGCAGAGGTGACAAATGTTTTCCCACAACAGATCAGCGCGGGGCTGGCGTGGCAGGCGACGCCGAAGTTGCTTTTGACCGCGCAGTTTGACTGGATCAACTGGGCTGACGCCTTTGAATCCCTGCCCGTTCGCCTGACCAACGGCAACAATCGAGATCTCAATGGCCTGGTCGGCTCGACCAGCCTGAGCGACAACGTGCCGCTCGACTGGCGAGATCAATACGTCGGCCGCGCCGGCGCCGAATACGCCCTCAACGAGCACTGGACCGTGCGCGCCGGCTACGCGTACGCCCGCAACCCCGTCCCCGCAGCGACGCTCACTCCGCTCACCGCCGCAATCAACGAACACATCGTTACCGCGGGCCTGGGTTTTCGGACAGGTCGTCTCGCGCTGGATTTCGCCTACCAGTGGCAGATCCCGAACAGCCTGACTACCGGCACCAGCGCGCTGGCCTCTGGAGAATACTCCGATACCGAGACCAGCGTCGGCGTCCAATGGATCGGACTCACGGCAACGTTCGGCTTCTAGGTGGCGAAAGGGGACGCGTCCCCCGCTAAGGCGTGGCCGGGGTGAGGATACGATAGTAGCGGCGCAAGTCGGGCGTCGTGTCGATATGGTTGATCGGCGTGTCGCTCAGGGGCGCAGCGATGTCCGTCAGTTTTTGCCAGTTGCCGAGCGCGAGGTCGCTGCGCCATTGGATGGTGTAGCTGCGGGTTGCGCGGGCCGTGAACTGAATGGAAAAGGTGCCCGGCGATGGTTTGGTGACGCCAGCCGCAAAGAAACTCGTGCCGCTTTTTGGATCGGTCGCGGCGAGGTACTCGTGGTGGTTGCTACGACCGTCGCCGTCCGCATCGAGGGCCGCGTCAGCCGCATTGAAACGGTCGAACCCGTTCGCGATCTCCCAAGTGTCGGGCATGCCGTCGCCTTCGCTGTCGAGGATCGGGGTCTGGCCGGTGTTGACGGCACCAGGCGTCGGGAACTGGCCAGCCCAGTTGGCGACATCGTTGCCAACCACGGTGCGGCTGAGACGCTGGAGAGACTTGCCGGTCCCGTCGGGCGAGGTAGGCCACGGAGTGCTGTCGGCATAGACCACCTTGTCTACGAGAATGAAGGGCACGACGCCAAAAACGGCGGGGCCGGGATAGGCCAGTTCGACATTCTGCGTGCTATTGGCCAGTTTAGGCGCGTAGGGACCGTAAATGGCGGTCGCGGCGGTGAGGCCGTACTGCGCGCGGAAAGCCGCGAGTGAAGCGGGGTCGCTGACGGGATTGAAGGTGACAACGAGGACATAATCGCCGGGCTGAATGACCGTGCCGGCGGCGAAAGTGAAATCCGAGTCGCCCTTGAGTTTCCACCCCGCGATGGACTGCGCGTTTGTGGTGATGTTGTGCAGTTCGACGAATTCGTCGCGGGCATTATCGGTCGGTCCGGCGAAGTCGATAGGGCGATACATCACCTCGTTGAGAATGACCGGCGCGGTTTTCGGCGCGTCATTTGCGGCGCCGCTCCCCGTGCGGAAGTCGACGACGTTGAGCGGATTGTTCTGTCCGAAACTGCGGCTCACGAGCGGCCAAAATTCCGGCGGTTGTGACCCCGCGGGATTGCCAGTCAGCACGCGGCCAAAACTTACGCCATCCGCAGCGGCCCCAAACTTCACCTGCGCGCGGTAGCCGGTCAGCGCACCTCCCGCATCGACCGCGGAAAGAATAATTTCGTCGCCCGCGGAGCTGAGGGAAAAGGCGCTCACACCGGTATTAAACTGATTCTCGTAGAAGACCCGGAAGCCCGCCGCAACCAGAGTAGTGCCACTTGGGATCTGGAATTTTTGCAGGTTCGATTGGTCGTCGCTCAGCCACCAACCGCCGATGTCCACGCTTGCACCGGTCGGGTTCAATAGCTCGATGGCGTCTTCATAGGGCGGCGTTGAATTGGTTAACGCCTCGTTGATCACGATGCTCGTCCGCAGCCAATTACTAGCCGCAGGCGAAGCGGTTTGCGGGAAAGTGGCAGTCGTCGCCGCACCGTCCGGCAACCGGCCAGCGGAAACATTCGCGGACTGCGCGCCGAAGCTGACCTGATTGATGACTGTGACGCCATTTGCTGCCGACAAAACAAGGTTGTCGCCGCTCGCGCTCAACTTGAAGTCGCAGTGGTTTGCTCCGGTATCGAGCCCGTCTGCTTCGAAGCGGGTAAACCCTTTACCCGCGATGAACGACAGCGCCGGAATCTGGGTGAGCATGGGTGTGCCGAGCGTGTCGCTCAGATAGAGGCCGCCGAGAGCAACCGGATTGGCATCCGGGTTGTACAATTCGAACCAATCCTCTCCGGTTGCAGGGGTCGCCATCCATTCGTTGATTTTGAGCGTCGTTGCGGAGCCGAGGACCTTGCTGAGGTTGGCGGCTCCAGGCGAAGGCAGTGTGAGAGCCCAAGCCCCACCGCCCCCGCCAACCCGGCCGATTGACAGGTCCGCAGCCTGGGGGCCGAAAGTGAGATAATCTTTGATGGTTGATCCGTGGATGAGCGCCAGAGTCTGCCCCGCCGCACTGATTTTGAAGCCGGCATGCAAACCGGGGGCGGCAAAATCGTTGTCACACCAAACAATCAGGCGGCCTCCAGCCGGAATAGTTGTGCCTGCGGGAAACGTGAATTTCGTCGGCACGAGGATGTCGTCGGTCAGGTTCCAGCCGGCGAGATTCACCGTCGCCGAGGTGGCGTTGTAGAGTTCGACGTAGTCGGGGTGACCGCCGCCGTTGACCGCCGCTGAGCGGTTGTCGGCGAGGATTTCATTCAAGATGACCTCCCCGGTGGCTTGCGCGATGTCGGCTTCCAATCCAAGCGCGAACACAAGATCGCTGCTGGTGCTGGATGCTTGGTGAACCTCCACGGCGATCGTGTTGGTGCCCTGCACGAAATAACTGGCCGGGATAGTGATGGGACCCTCCAGCGCAGCCGTGCCCACGGAGCCGTTGGCAAAGTCGGCATAGAGCGGCGTGCCACTCGCCATGGCTCGGCGCAGTTCCGGGACCTCGACGCCGTTGATGTAAACGACGCAACCATCATCGATCCACCGGGTGGCGCGGATCACCGATCCAGTCGGCATCCCGGGAAAATTAAAGGTGCGCCGGAAATAGTAAGTGTACCGACCGTGAGTCAGGGTGGTGCGAACATCCGCGGGCAACGGAGTGCTGGTGGTAACGCCAAAAAGTGGATCACCCGAGAGCCAGCCGGAGTCGTCATATCCGGTCGAAGCCCACCACGTCGGGGCGTTTGGGGCGGGCGCGGGACTGGGATAATCAAAGGCCTGAGTCTGGTTGTATTTCCAGGGGGCACCGGCGCTGATGGGAATGAGCGTATTCGTGCTCGGGGCAATGCCAAAAATGAAGGTGGTTTCGTCGGATGGATCTGACGGATGGTCCTGAGCGTCATAGTGCGTTACGCGCCAGGAATAGATTTGGCCAAAGATAAGGAGTTCGAAGGGAATCGGCAGCGAGGTTAGATTCGTCGTGCTCACGACGTTGTATATCGGCGCGGCATAGGTGCCGCCGGCGCTGGCGCGAATCTCCCAGCGGGTCTTGGTGTGAGCCGAGGGCGTCGGATTGGAGTGAACGTAGGCCGAGGCGGTCAGGGTCGCTCCAGGCAGGACGCTAGTCCCCGTCGCCGGAGCCGTATTGGTCGGCTTGGCGGGCGCATGCCAGACGCCGAGACCGAGCTGAGAGTTGACGCTAATGAAGCGGTTGTTCAGCCAATTGGGATCGGGCACACTAGCGCCGATGGAGGCCGCAAAGGCGGTGACGTTCGCCGGTTTGAGCAAGGTGTTGTTGAGGATGAAAAGCTTCTCCCGGTAAGCGCTGCTAGTGTTCGGCCCAGTGGTGTCGTGATAAGCGCGGAGAACCGAGTCCTTAAACCAATTGGGACCGCGCGAGTTGTTCGAGTAGCTGCCGTTGATGTCGTCTTTTTTGCCGGCGTAAATCGAGTTCGTGTAGCCCGAGTCCCCCGACGACCCGCCGCTCATTTCGAAGTCGAAATCCCACGGTAGCATCGTCCATCTCCCATCGCCTTGAAGATAGACGTGGTGATTGTGAAACTTGTCGTCCCACGGAGACATCCAGTTGCGGATCGCCATGTAGGTCAGGATTTTTTCCTTATCCCAATTTGCGTCCATGTAAGCGCGCAGGTTGTCCTGGTTCACGAAGCTCGTTGGATCGCCATTGTAGCTGTTGGGATAGCCGACTTGCGTCACATCACCGCGTGCCGCCCAGAGCGCGTTGAGCATGGTTTGCAGCGGCGTATGTCCTCGCCAATCGCTGTTTTGAATCGGAAACGTCCAGATGTAACGATCCAGCACCGTCCAGACCGAGCGCGGCGGCATCTTCTGTCCACTGGCCCATCCGTAAGGCCCTTCATCGCCATCCAGTCCCTTGGATTTGTAGATAATACCATCGCCCACGAAATCCGGCGGCGACTGCGGGTTACGGGCCTTTTCCTCGTTTTGAAACCGCTGGATCATCTCCTCGTCGTTGTCGGTGATCTCGCAGCGCTGCGTCCCGGCACTGTCAGTGTTTTTGAAAAAATCAACGAACTGGGAATAGGCCGCTGGCAGGCCAGCAGCATGGAAAAGCCCGTACCCAAGCACGTTCTCAGAACCTTTCTCAGTCACCAGGATACGCTGCTTCGTCCCGTCGAGGAGCTTGGTATTCGGAAAGGTGAACTTCCACGAATTCTTGTCCGAGCTCCTGAGGTAGCGGCTGCCGTGATAGCGCGTTTGGATTTCATAGACGATTCCATCCTTCACGAAGATCGCGGGCACGACGCCATTCCACTTTGGTGAACCAGCCGCCGGATAGTTGCTGGGATTGTATTGAGGAAAAGAGGCAGGGAGAGCGGTGTGATAGCCGTGAAAGGGATCATCGCGCGGATAGCCGGCCGGATCCGGCGAAAGGACGCGGCGCGGGCTCTGACTGATGTTGGTGTTTAAAGTGGTGATGTTGGCACCGGAGATGAAAAAATCGTAGTCCACCCTACCGTTGTTCGCCCTCACCGGCTCCACGAAGTAGGCGTGCCACGCTTCCTTGAGGGTTGGGGTGACCGGGACGATCTGCGGATCATCGGCCCGCGGCGAGACGATCTCTACGCCGTCTCCCCGGTTCGCCTTGATGCGAAAGCGGACCACCGTGCGGTCCGCTTGGCCCGGAATTGCGGTACTCGTGGAAAACTGCCCGTTGCCAAGGTCGGTCATGGCGATCGTGGTCCGCGTCTCGGTAGTCTGGTTGAGGATTTCGATGTTATCGACAAACCACTCGAGTTGCACATCGCTGAGGCTCGCGGTGCTGGAAAACGTCGCCTTCACATGGACGGTTTGACTGGCGCGGATGACCGGTGATTCGTCCACGGCCTGAGAGACGTGAAAGGCGAGCACGACCGGTTTCGGGATGGTTCGCGTCACGGCGTTCGCCGTGCCAGGCGTGGGATTGCCGGGCAGCGGCGAGGCCAGCCAATTGGCGGCATCGTTACTCGATGCCGTCGGGCTCACCCGCTGGAGCGAGCGGCCTTTGTACTGATAGGGTGTGAAGCTTACGCCGAGAAAATCCTGGTTGGCGCCGAGACCATCCGCGCTCTGCGCCCACGGGAAACTGGCCGAGTAACTCACCGCGTCGATGATCGTGCCGACGCTATCTTTAAGCCGCACCGTGTCAGAGCTGTTGCTCAGCTTGCCAGTGAACGGCCCGACGACTCCACCGATGGCATAAACCGTTTGCAGGCGGCTCACGTTTTTCGCGATCACTTTGTAGCCACCAGCGGCAATCGTCGTTCCTGAGGGAAAAGTGAAACTCACTCCGTCGGTCAATTGCCAACCGGCAAGATCCACCGTGGTGACCCCCGTATTCCGCAGCTCAATGAATTCGTGGACGTCGTCCGTCAAATCCAGCGCGGGTGTTCCGTTCGCAGCAAACGCCTCCAGTTCGACCGGGTGATAGTGGATTTCATTGATGATCACCTGCGCTGAGGCCGCAAAAGTCAGCGCCAACAAAACGCCGAGAAGGAGGGGAAAACGAAGCATCATGGTGGGGGGAATCCGGGTTCTAACGCGAAAACGACGCCGCGTCCCTGACGGTGCCGCGCTTCGTGTGACAGATCAACGACGAATAACAGAACTGCATCCCGTTGCCCGTGAGCGCCCGGAGTTAGGGCTTGGTGTCGGAATTGGGATCTTCCTCAGGCGTCCGCGTCCAGACGATGCTGGTCTGCGGAAAGATCAACCGCCCGGTTTCCGTGAGCAAATCCTTCACACTCACACTCTCCGCATGCCCATCGAGAAAAGTGATCACGCCCTGACCTCCATACCGCTCGACAAACGAGCGCCCCGCCGACTTGCACTCGCCTTCATACTTCGACTGCACCGGCGTGGCCTTTTGCTCGCCAGGCAGGCCTTCTTCGAGAAACGCTACCGTGCGCGACGGCTGCGTGATCTGGCTGAGCTTGGCGCGCACCTTCGTTCCACTTGCGTCCTTGCGCTGAAGCTTCGTATTCATCGCGAAAGCAAACAACGGTCGGGCCAGCTTTTTGTCACTGGCTGGGTACTGCGCGCCGGGCAGAAAAAGCAGATTCTCCTTGGTATAAAAATCGCGCGGCGCATTGGCGTAGTCGCCCAATCCCTTCGAGGACAGCATCCGAGGCAATGCGTTGTACCAGACCTTCTCCGCCGCGGGTGTGGCCGCGTTGGTCCAGGTTTCACCCGAACCGAGATTTTCCAGCGGAAAGTCGCCATCGTGCTGGCCAGCGAAGCTGATCAACGCCGTGGAAATCTGCCGCATATTATTCATCGTGATGGTCTTGTTCGAGCGATTGCGCAGCGAAGAATAAACCGGCAGGGCGATCGCCGAGAGCACGAGGATGATCGCGACCACGACCAGGATTTCCATGATCGTGAAGCCAGGGCGCTGGCGAAATTTGGTTCGGGGCGGGGGGAAGTTGGGCAGCATGTCTGTTGTAGTCGGCTACTCGCTCATATTCAGGCTGCTCGCAGCCGCAGTCAGGAGAATGCGATTGTTGCCGTTTACCTGCTGAAGAGCAGCGACGAAAGCTCCGGGATGGGCTTCGTCCTTTAGAGATACATTGAAGCGCAATTCCGTCATCATGCCAGCTTGGATCGACTCCACGGAAATCAGCTCCCGATGCGTCAGGTATTCGGTGAAACAAGCGGTGAAAGCCTTGTCGTAGTCCACGTCGTTGGTCACCCGCACGCGCAGGAAATGCGAGAGCCGCATCGGCGCGAAGACGTCGGCCTTTGAGAAAAGATAGATTGCCGCGCAGATGATGATCGTCGTCACCACGGCCAGAAGGTACTGGCGCGCCCCTACGCCCAGTCCCGCGGCCATCGCGAGAAAGATGAAGCCGATGTCGCGCGATTGCCGCACCGACCTTCGAAAGCGGATGATGGAAAACGCTGCGAACATGCCAAAGGCCGTCGCTGAATCGCCCCGGACCACCATGATCACCACACAGACGACCGTCCCGAGGATGATCAGCGTATGCACGTAGTCCTGCGAATAGTCGGAGCCGCGATAGGTATTCTTATAAACCGCCGAGATCAGGCACATGAGCGCAAAGCTCAGGACCAGGGCCAGGATGATTTCCAATAGCTTGGGCGAGGGTTGATCGTAGCCGACGACACCACGGATGAATTCGATGATTTCTTGCAGGGGTTCCATGAAAAATAAAATCAGGCCAAGGCAGGCAGAGCCTCGCCTTCGCGTGAGGACGTGAAGTCCAGACTCGCTCGTTCCAGGAGGCTCGCCGGAGCTTCCGCGCCCACCGCTCGCAGCACTCGCCGCTGCAAGGCCGGGTCACCCGCCTCCAGCGCGTTGCAGTATTTGCTATGGCTGGTCAGGATGCACCCCGCGTCGCCAAGCATCCGTGGCAACCAGAAAGGCACCGCGCCGGTTACTTTCACCTCCATCACCGATTCCCCCTCGCGCAGCAAATATTGAGAAAATCCCCGGTCATCCGGCTGCGGCACCAGGTCGTCCATGCGAAAACCGATGCCCGTATCAAAGGTAATCCGTAAATCTGACGCGGGATTCACATCGGCGAAAGCCTGCCGGTCATACCGCATGCAGCAATGTGGACGAAATTTCCGTTCGCGCACCAGCTTGTGGACTTCCTCCACGACCTTCCGGTCGGCAAAATTCAGCTCCTTGTCCGGCATCTCCCCAGCCCCCACCTGCAACGCCGCCGCGAGCGGCATCTGCGCGCGCCGTTTCACTACCCGCGAGTCGCACTTGTGCTTCACCTCGATAAACGAAGTCGGCGGCACTTTCCCATCCAGGCTGCCGTAAACGCGCACCCGCATCTTCCGCCGGCTCCCCTGCCCGCGGATCTTCTCCCAGTAGCAGTCCCGGTCCGCATTGTCGTAGTAGAGGCTGATGATCGGATAGAACGCGTTGTCCCCCGCATTTGCATCCGCGCGCAAATGCGGCATCAGCCGGGGCATGAGTGCGTCACGCTGTTCGCGCGTGATCACAAATTTCATTTCAAAACGGTCGAGACGGTAACTCACAGAAAATGGTTGGGGGGGCAGTGTGCCGCAAAGGAGGTGCGTGTTAATAGGAATCAGCAAAAAGAATGCAACGTTGTTTGTTGCTTGATCGTGACATTCCTTTGAATCCTCCATCCACCCCGCGGAGGCCCTTTTGTTAAAAGAAATCCGTGTCCGTTGCCCGACAAACGAACTCAAGTTCCGTGTCATCCCGCGACCACCCGAGTATTGCATTCACTATCCAATGAAGTCTGCTCCTCTCGTTCCCACCGTTTGGCTCCTCCTTGTCGGTATCCTCCAAGCCGCTCCGATCCCCGTCCAAGTCGCGCATAAAGATTCCCGCGTTGAGTTGCTCCGCGGCGGTGCGCCCTACCTAGTGAGGGGCGGCGGTGGCGGTGAAAACGCGCTCGAGTCGCTGGCCAAAGCCGGCGGCAATTCCATCCGGCTGTGGGGCGACGACCGGCTCGGCGAAATCCTCGACCGCGCGCAGAAGCTCGGTCTCACCGTGACCGCGGGCATTTGGCTCGGGCAGGTGCGGCAGGGCTTTGATTGGAGCGACGCCGCGGGCCTCATCAAGCAACGCGAGCACATCCGCGCCGTCGTCGAGAAACACAAAAATCATCCCGCCCTGCTCTGCTGGGCGCTGGGCAATGAAATGGAGGATCCGCAGGGCAAAAACGGCGCGGTTTGGACGCAGATCAACGGCCTCGCCCGAATGGTGAAGGAACTCGATCCAGCACATCCGACGATGACCGTGGTCGCGGAAATCGGCGGCGACAAAGTGAAGAACTTTCACGCGCTTTGCCCCGATGTGGACATCCTCGGGATCAATTCCTACGGCGGCGCTGCGAGCGTGGCCGAGCGCTACAAGAAACTCGGCGGGACCAAGCCGTTCATGCTCACGGAATACGGCCCGAACGGCATCTGGGAAGTGCAGAAAGACGCGATCGGCGCCTACCCCGAGCTGACCAGCACGGAAAAAGCCGAGGCGTATCGCCGCGCTTACAAAAGCACCGTGCAGAGTTCGGACAGGCTGTGCCTCGGGTCCTACGCCTTTCTTTGGGGCCAAAAGCAGGAAGTCACCGCGACCTGGTTTTCCATGTTCCTCGCCGATGGCACCCGGCTGGCCGCCGCCGATGCCATCTCCGAACTCTGGACCGGCAAAGCGCCCGCGAATCGCGTCCCAGTCATCAAATCCCTCGTGCTCCAAGGTGCCCCAAGCGGCAAGCCCGGCGCGACCGTTACCGCCACCCTCGCCGCCAGCGATCCCGAGAGCGACCCGTTAAAAGTCACCTGGTCCCTCCAGCGCGACCCCGGCGAATTTGGCAGCGGTGGCGACAAAGAGGAGACCCCGCCCACTTTTCCCGACGCCATCACCAAATCCGACGCGCAAACGGCGACCATTGTCTTCCCAAAAGACGGCGGCCTTTACCGGCTCTTCGCCACCGTCCACGACGGCAAAGGTGGCGGCGCGGTTGCAAACGTTTCACTGCGCGTCGATGCGCCAGTGACCGTCGCCAAAGGCCAGCGCGCCACGTTGCCGCTGATCGTCTATGGCGAAGAAAGCGATCCCGCCACGTACGTTCCCGCCGGCTGGATGGGCGACGCCAAAGCCATTAAGGTCAACCCCGCGTGGACCGACAAACCGCACACCGGCAAGACCAGCCTGCGCTGCGACTTCGAGGCGGACAAAGGCTGGGGCGGCGTGGTCTGGCAAAATCCCGCCGGAGACTGGGGCGACCGAGGCGGCGGCTATGACCTGACCGGCGCGAAGAAGCTCACCTTTTGGGCGCGCGGCGAAAAAGGCGGCGAAGCCGTGAACTTTGAATTCGGCACGCTCGCCCCGCCGAAAAAATTCCCCGACACCGGCAAAGGCAAACTCGATAAAACTACGCTCAGCAAAGATTGGCAGCGCTACGAAATCGACGTCAGCACTCAAGACCTCACCCGCATCAAAACCGGCTTCGTCTGGACCCTCGCCAGCCCCGGCCACGCCGTCACCTTCTACCTCGACGACATCCGCTGGCAATAGCGGGCGCGAAGCTCATCGCCCTTTACCCACGGGGTCTGCGCCTGTTAGAACCATGCGCCCATGGAGCCTGCTGAAAGCGTTACGACCGCCCCACCTTGGCCCATGGAAAGTCGCTGGCAGCGGCTGCGGCGACGGCCACTTTTCCTGCTCGTCAGCATCCTGCTGCACCTTGGCTTTGCTGGCGGAGCGACTTACTACGTCGTGGCCACTTCTGCTCCGCCACGCAAAGTTGCCTTCCAGTTTGCCCCCGGACCGCCAGCCGCCGCCGCGCGTCCGGCGATCGAGCATCGCGTCCAAGTTGCCCGGCAGAAGAAGCTCGCCGCTGCGCCTCCACCTGCGCTGAAGCGTTTGAGCGTCAGCGGTCCCGCCAAGATTGCCCTTCCTGAGATGCCGGATCTCGGCAGCGTCCAACCCTCTGCCCGCCAGCCCACGACCATGACCGGCGGCGGCACAAGCTTTGTCCAAGGCCCCGGCAGCGGCACGGGCGGCGGCCTTGGCGGGAAAATGGGCGGCGGCCCTGGCGGCGCAGCGATTCCGATCAGCTTCTTTGGCATCCGCGACGCCGGCCAGAGTGTGGTCATCATGATCGATGTTTCGGATTCCATGTTCACCCGCACCGGCGATGCCACCGGTCGCGCCCTGGTCAAACGCGGCGCGCAGCAAAGCTTCCGACGATTCGTGACGAGGCTGGCAGGCTTATCCGGGCATTGCCGCCGGGCACTCGCTTTGGCGTCGTCCGCTGGTCCGGCGGCGCCTACGCTTGGCAACCCGCGCTCGTCCCTGCCAGCCCGGAAAACAAAACCGCCGCCCTTGCCCACATCGCCACCGCCGTGGACATGAAAACCGCGCGCCCGAAAGATGGCCGGCCCGGCGGCACTCGCCACGACTACGCCCTCGAAGCCGCCTTCGCTCTCCAACCCGAGATCATCTACATGCTCACCGACGGCAACGCCACCGCGGCCCAGCCCGGCGGCGGCCTCAAGCCGATCCCGGCGGAAGACATTTGGCAGACCGCCGCGACCGGCCAAAAAGCGCTGACCAAACCCGCCCGCCTCCACATCATCTACTACGTTACCGGCGCCGACAAAGACGACGAACGCAAGATGCTCGGCACCCTCGCAACCCGCAACGGCGGCAAATTCCGCCGCGTCCAAGCCGCCCGCTGCAAACCGTAACGCCGCATGAACCGCATCCTCGTCCTCTACGATTCCGCCTCCGGCAACGTCGCTAAAATGGCCGCCCTCGTCGCGGACGGCGCGATCGCCATTCCCGAGACCGAAGTCCGCCTCCGCTCCATCGACGAAGCCACCGCCGAAGACGTGCTGTGGTGCGATGGCCTCGCCGTCGGCAGCCCTACGAACATGGGCCTCCTTTCATGGAAAATGAAACGCTTCTGGGACGACACCATGCGCCCGCACTGGATGGAGATCGACGGCAAGATCGCCTGCGCCTTTTCCTCCGCCGGCGGCTGGGGCGGCGGCATGGAGCTGGCCTGCCAATCCATCCTCACCGTGCTCATGAACTTCGGCTTCCTCGTCTTCGGCGTCACCGACTACGCCTCGAAAATGCTCACCCTTCACTACGGCGCCGTCGTCGCCAAAGAACCGCGCGGCGACGCCGACGAAGCCGCCTGCCGCCTGCTCGGCCAGCGCCTCGCCGAATGGGTGGCCACCTACATCCACGGCCAGCACACCCAGCATCCGCAGACGAAAGAGGCGCAACGGATGCGACCGTAGGAATGTTGCAGCCGAAGAACGGCAAGCCATCGGTAGCGCCAAATTTCATTCGATGAACAAAGTCCAGATCGTCCGCCGCACCGCATTGATCCTTGGGATCATCTTTGCGTTAACCGTGATCGTATCCCGCGTAATCCAATGGAATGACGTCACTGCTGTGCAGAACTCGCTCTACCGGAAATACGAAATCAATTTCAACGATAACGTCCGACCGAAGTATCTACCCAAGTTTGCCGACGAACTCGTCGAGCGATGGCTGCAAAAGCGCTACGAAGAGACCATCGGCAGCGTCAACTTGGATATCATCTATCATGAGCGTTTCCGATCGCTCTTCCGCGGGCCGCTTCGAAGTCTCGAAATCTACAACTCAGTAGCCTTCAACGAGCGCCTCCCGATTGTGATTTCTGGTTTGGGCCAGTTGGAGCGATTCACCCTCTGCGACCCCGATGGAAATTCGTCCGAAGAAGGCTGGCGGGCCGTGGTCGAAAGTGTCGCGCGATTGCCGAAACTCGCTGAGTTGGAACTCAGTGGCACTTACCTGACCAGCAGCGCGCTTCAGGGACTCGATCAGGCATCAAAGTTGAAGAAGTTGACCATTGGCGGACCACTGGATGGCACCTGCCTCGACGGTCTGGTGAATCTAAAAGATTTGAGGGAACTGCACGTTCACAGCATCGAATTGTCTGGAGACGAATATGGATTTTCGCACGCCAGCCTCGCGGTCTTTTTACCCACCTTGGTCAGATTTGACCGACTGGAGGCACTGAGCTTTGCCACCGACCAGGCGACGACACGGCAATGGGGAGACATTTTGAGAAGCCTCGCGAAGTTTCCGATGCTCCGAGAATTGAATATCGAAGGCAAAGGTCTCACGAACGAAATTCTCTCTGCTCTCGCCGGGGCGCCCCGACTGGAAGCGCTCTCGGTGTATGGTACCGTGGACGCCGGCTGTGCCCCGTCTTTGGAGACACTTCCAGCGCTGAAGCGGCTGGCCATCTCCGATATGCGTAACGGCGGACATCGAGGACTTCCGGAAGAAAGCCTGAAGACACTTCGAGATGCGCTCCCCAGCGTCAGCGTCAATGCTCGCTGAACTGGACCTCGCGCACTACGCCAGCGCGTAAGCAGCGTGATCTTCCACCTGGCCGGCCTCGGGGCCACGCGCGGCGATGAGCGGAGCCGTTGCGTTCCTAAAATCGATCCCGGCAAATTGGGTGTAGTACACGAACAGGTCGGTGTTTTGCACGAGGCCGCGGAAGAGTTCGGCACCGGGGCCGATGGCGCTGAGCGTCACGTAATCCGCCGTGTGCGTGTTGCCCGTCCAGCCCACGCCAAAGCGGTTCGCAAGTATCTGCCCGAGTTGGCTCACCGCGGAATTCATCTGGTCGTAGAGCGCCGGATATTCGCCCGCTAGTACCTTGGCAAAAAGCAGCGCGCGCCGCTCGGACATGCGATAGCCAGTGGCTTCCGCAATCACTTCAATGATGGCCCGGGGCTCGACCAGCAGCGCATTAGAAAGCTGCACGGCTGCCGTGAATTTCGTTTTGTCATCCTCCTTCTCGGGCTTCGGCACAGCCTCCCCCTTGTCGCCTTCGCTTTTGCCACCCGGATCCACTTTGGCCATCGGATCAGGGACATCGAGTTTGTCCTCGGGGTCATTGGTCTGCGGCGGCACCTTGATCTTCTGCCCGGCTTTTTCGATCCGCTTAAGGATTTCCGGGAAAGACATCTTCACCTGGCTCACCGTGGCGAAACGCTGGGAGCTCGTGCGGTAGCCGCCACCCATCCCATTGAGGCCCAGGTTGGAGTTGGCGTGGTCGGTGGTCATGACCAGGAGCGTGTCTGGATGGCGGCGCTGAAATTCCAGGCAAGCCTCCAGTGCTTCATCGAGCGCTACTTGTTCGAGAATGGCGGCCGGCGCATCAGAGTTGTGCGCCGCGTGGTCGATGCGCGCGCCTTCCACCTGCAGAATAAAGTGTTCGTGGCGCTCCAAACGAGCCAGCGCCGCGCGGGTCATCTGCACGAGCGTAGGCGTGCTGGCGATGAGCTTCGGGTCGACGCGCTGGTCGATGGTATAAGGCAGATGACCGTCGGCAAACGTGCCGAGCAGCTTCGTATCGAGCGGCGCTTTTTCTAGTTCCGCCGCGTTCAGCACCACGGTGTAGCCCGCGTGGGCAAACTCCCCGCGCAGATCGCGTTTATCCTTCCGGCTCGCGGGCGAAAAAAACGGGCGACCGCCCCCCAGCAGCACATCCACCTTTCGCGCCAGATACTGCGCGGCGATGGCTTGCGAATCCCCGCGCGACTTCACCGCCACGGCAAAGCCCGCCGGCGTGGCGTGCGTGATTTCCGCCGTCGTGACCAGCCCCGTGGCCCAACCCTTTTGCGCAAAGAGCGCGTAGAGCGGGGTAAGCAGCCGGCCGTCCGGCAGCACATTGACCGCGCCATTGACCACCCGCGAACCGCTGCCCCAGGCCGACGCTGCCGCCGAGCTGTCCGTGACCACCGAGTTCAGCGACTGCGTATTCATCAGCGCCTGATGTCCCGCCCTGCTGTGCAATACATCCATCCAGGCCAGTGGACGCTGCCGGACCCGTTCCGAAAAATGATTCGCGCAGGTGAGCGTGCCGAGGCTCATCCCGTCGCTCACGAGATGGATGATGCGCTTGGGCTTCTGTCCAGGAGTAGTCAGCAGCGCCTCCGCCGAGCGAGCGATATGTGGCGCGGCGAGCCCGGAAGTGGCCGCTGCAGCCGCGAGGCCGGAGCGGGAAAGGAAAGAGCGGCGGTTCATAGTGGATAGGCGACCGCGGGAAATACGGCGAATACCTGTCTTTGGCAAGCCGCCCAAATTGCGGCCCGCAGCGGGTTGGAAGAACCGCGAAAAGAAGTTCGAGCCTCGTCCTCATTCGCCCGCAACTGCCCCCAACCCGGGAAAGAAAACTTCTTTTTCCTGACGCTCACGACATTTGTAGTTGACGCACATACTACATTTGTCGTATCAACCACTCACATGAGCGCTCCCGACATCTCCGAATCCGAATGGACCGTCATGGAAGTCTTGTGGAAGCGCTCGCCGCAGACCGCCTCGGAAGTCGCTGCCACGCTTCGCCGTCCTACGGCCTGGGCCTTGAACACCGTGCGCACGCTCCTCTCGCGACTGGTGGAAAAGGGCGCCCTGCGCGCGGAAGAAAATGCCGCCGGAGTGCGGGAGTTTGCCCCTGCGGTCGAGCGGGAGGCGTGTGTGCGCGCCGAGAGCCGAGATTTCCTTGAGCGCGTTTTCCAAGGTGCGGCCAAACCGCTCCTCGTGCATTTCGCGGCGAACTCGAATCTCACTCCAGACGAGGTGCGCGAGCTCAAGCGCCTCCTCGACCAATCTCTCAAAAACAAACCCTGAACTCCCCATGAACACCCTCGACGCCCTCTTCAGTTGGTTCACCTTTGCCACCGTCCGCGGCACGTTGCTCGCGCTCGGGGTGCTTGCCTTGCAGGCGGCGCTGCGCGGTCGGTTGCCGGCGCGCTGGCACTATGCGCTGTGGCTGCCCGTCGTTCTGGTGCTCGCCGCGCCGTGGCTGCCGCAAAGCCGGTGGAGTTTGGAAAACCGGTTTGCTCCCGCGGTAGCGCGTGTCGAGCCGACGCCGCTGGCATCCGCATTCGAAGACGGGACGCTGTTGACCGAGGTCGCGCCGGTGGCCGTTCCCGCCGCACGTACTGATTGGCACCGAATCGCGAAATTGGCCTGGCTCGCGGGCACGGCTGGCGCGCTCTTCCTGGCGCTCGCCGCTTATGCACGCACGATGCGGCGGATGCGCCGCGGGGAAGTGCCGGCGGACGCCACGCTGCTGGCAATGATCGCCGACACCGCACTCGCCAGCGGGCTGCGGTGCCCGCCGCGGGTGCTCGTTTCGTCGGCGGTCCAGAGCCCTGCGGTGACGGGCATCTGGCATCCACTTTTGCTGCTGCCGACGAACTTTCCCGACGCGTTCACCCCGGCCGAAGCACGGCTCGTCCTGCTGCATGAACTGGCTCATCTCAAGCGCGGCGACCTGCCACTAAACTGGCTGTTCTGTCTGCTGCAGGCCATCCACTGGTGCAACCCGGTCCTCTGGTTCGTTTTCGCCCGCATCCGCACCGATCGCGAGGCCGCGTGCGATGCGCACGTTTTGACCCTGACCGGCGCGGACTCTCGCGCGACCTATGGCCATGCGCTGCTCAAGCTGGAAAGCTCGCTCACCACCCCGGGTTTCAGCCTCGGTTTCGTGGGTATTTTCGAACGCACCGCCGGCCTGCGCGCCCGCCTCCGGGCGATCGCCGACCACCGCCGCGCGCATCCCGCGTGGGGCGTGTTCGCGGCGGGACTGATCGCGGCCCTCACGCTGGCGGGTGCGACTCGGGCGCAAGCTCCTATTCCTTCCAAGCCACCCGCCAGCCCAGAGCGGAGGGTGGGCGGCAGCGAGCAGATTCAAAAGAAACTGAGCGCGCTCATCATCCCGCGTCTGGAGCTTCGCGACGCCACCGTTCAGGAAGCGCTCAATTTTTTGCAGCGGAAGAGCATCGACCTGGACGGAGCTGAGCCAGATCCCGCAAAGCGTGGGGTCAAAATCGTCCTAAACCTCGCAGCACCGCTTGATCCGACCATCGATCCCCCGACCTCGCCGGCCAATATGGCTGACGCGCGCCTGACCGTAGCGCTGACCAATATCCCGCTCATGGAAGCGCTGAGGTACGTAACGGGACTTGCCAACCTTAAGTTCAGGATCGGGGCGAATGCGGTGGAGGTGATACCCCAGCACGCCTTGGCCCCGCCTCCCGGCCAGGAGGTGAAAGTGCCCCCATCTGCCCCCGTTCGCAGTTCCAAACCCCCGTCCCCGCCGGTCGCGCCACTCGCCCCGAGCGATCCCAGAAAGAAAATCACCGACAAGCTGAACACGATCATTATCCCCCAGTTGGATCTCCGCGACGCCACCCTCCATGACGCGGTCGCTTTCCTGGTGAAGAAGAGCGCCGAGTTGGACGTCACGGAGCCCGATCCTGCCAAGCGTGGAATCAACATGGTTGTGCAACATCGCCCCGCACCCGTGGCACCGCCCTCAGTTCCTGGGCTGGAGCCCGCCCCGCAACCCGCGGAGCAACCCGCGGAGCCTCGGATCACCGTTTCCGTGAAAAATCTCCCGCTGATGGAAGCGCTTCGCTACGTGACCGGACTCGTGGACATGAAATTCAAAGTAGAACCCCACTTGGTTTCGATCTTGCCGATCAACGCTGGGGCGGGTGCGCTCATCACCAAGGAATTCCAGCTCGATGCGCGCTCCATCAACACGCTCGGACTGGCCCGCAACCCGGACCCGAAGGTTGCCCTGGCCGAAAAACGCGTGAACTTCCCTGCCGGAGCGGCCGCGACTTGGAACCGCGACCTCCGGCGCCTCGTCATCCGCAACACCCAGGAGAATCTCGACGTTGTTGAACGTTTGGTAGAGGGCAATCCGTGACGATCCCCCCGGTCCGCGGTGAGCCTCGCAGATCGTCTTCTCCTCAGGTCAGGGTGTGACCCGTGAGGCGCACGTAAGCCTCGCGATACTTCTCGCTCGTCTTCGCGATCACCTCAGACGGCAGGCCCGGCGCGGGCGGCGTTTTATTCCAGATTAGAGTTTCGAGGTAATCGCGGACGAATTGTTTGTCGAAACTCGGCGGGCTGATGCCGAGCGCATGCTGGTCCGCCGGCCAGAAGCGCGAGCTGTCGGGGGTCAGGCATTCGTCGATCAAGATCACGCGCCCATCGAGCAGCCCGAACTCGAACTTGGTATCCGCCACGATGATCCCCCGCTCCGCCGCATAGGCCCGCCCTTCCTCGTAGATGCGCAAGCTTAGCGCCCGCACCTCCTCCGCCACCGCCTCGCCCACCAGCCGCCGGCACTCGCCCCAACCGATATTCATGTCGTGCCCGCTCACCGCTTTTGTCGAAGGCGTGAAGAGCGTCTCCGGCAGCCGCTCCGCCTGCCGCAACCCCGCCGGCAGCGCGATCCCGCAAATGCTCTGTGCCGCCTGATATTCCTTCCACCCCGAACCCGCCAGATACCCCCGCACCACACACTCCACCGGCAGCGGCTGCGCCTTCTTCACAATCATCGAGCGCCGCGCAAGCTGCGCCGCGAAAGGCTCCAGCGCCGCCGGAAAATCCCGCACGTCGGCCGCGATCAGGTGGTTTTCCACAAACCCGAACCGCGCAAACCAGAACGCCGAGATCGACGTCAGCACCGCGCCCTTGTCGGGAATCGGGTCCGGCAGGATGCAGTCAAACGCGCTAATCCGATCCGTCGCCACGAGCAGCAGATGCTCCCCGAGGTCAAAAATTTCGCGCACCTTGCCGCTGGCGACTTTGGGAATGCCCGGGAGATCGAGAGTGAGGAGGTCCATCGGCGGCGAAGATGAACGGCAGGCGCGCAACCGCCAATCCAGAACCGCCGCGGATCACCTGAAATCCGCCAAAAATTCAAGGCACTCCATGCGCTCGGTCAAAACGAAAACGCCACGCCGGTCATCAACAGATTGTTGTCCGTGCCGCTTCCCCGCAGGAGCTGGACGCCCGCGAAAACTTCTACGTGAGCGCCGATTTTTACCGCGGGCGCGACCGCAAACGAGTGCCGGGTCTCGTCCTCATATTGGATTAGCGCGTAGCGGCCGGTCAGCCGAAGCCACTCGGTCACGGACCAGGCCAGCTCCCCCCCGACCGTATTCCGGGCGAAGCCATCGTTGTTCTCGTAGGCGGCGAAGTGGGTCATCTCCTCGAGATCCACATGCGTCTCCAAGCCCACGGGATCCCGGCTGAAAAACGAATGACTGCCAAACACCGTGAGTTCCACCGGTCCCATCTCGATTGCGACGCCGCCGAACAGCATCAGATGGCCGATGCTAACCATCGATTCAGTCTGCTCATCGAGCGCACGCACCCGCGCATACGCGGGGCCAAAAAATGGCGTAATCGACACCTCATTGCGTAAGACAAATCGCCGACTCCCACGCAAGCCCAACGCCCACGCGCTTTGCTGCTCTACGGGGAAGTAGCCGAAGGAAAACGCCTCCGCCTCAAAGCCCCCGCCCAAGTCCTGGATGAACTCCGCCCCAAGCGACGGGAACACCTCCCCTCCCGTCTCCTCCCGGACGAAATGGCCGACGATACCGATTTTCTGTTTGGAGTTCAGTGGCGCTACTACTCCCAGCCCCCCGTGGATATAACCCCTTTCGCCCGCATAAAACTCGGTTTCGATCTCCACGGCAGGCGGTTCCTTCAAGCCTGCTCGGCCCACCCCTTCATGGGCAAAGCCGGAGGATGCGGTGAGGAGAACGACAAAAAGGCGAGTAAGGAGAATCTTCATACCGGGCATCGTAGCTCCCATCCGCTTTAACGCAATTGTATTGCGTTAAAGATTTTTCTGGACCCGCGGCTATTGGCACAAGCGCGCCCACGTTTTCTGAAGCAGGGGCCTCGCCTCTTGACCCCCCCGGCATCCGGCTACATTCCGTTGACAGCATATGCTTCCTCTGGAATACAGGACGCCCAATGTCCGCTCCTTCGTTGATCGAAATCTATCAGTGTCTTTGTGATGAGACGCGGCTCCGGCTGCTGAATGTTTTGACGCGCGGACCTCTTTGCGTTTGCCACTTTCAGGAAGTGCTCGGAGAGCCGCAGGTCAAGATTTCCAAGCACCTTGGCTACCTGCGGGATAAGGGTCTGGTCGCGGTGACGCGCCACCAGAATTGGATGATCTATGCGCTCCCGGCCAAGCGTTCGCCGGAGTTGGATTCCAATCTCCGCTGTCTGCAAGACTGCGTGCAGACACACCGCATTTTCCAGGCGGACTTGCGCCGACTCGAAGCCCTTCGCCCGAAGATCGGCTGGCTCGACGAAGTCTGCGATTGCTCATAGCCGACGCTCCTGCCCCATGAAGAAACTCTTCGCCGAATTCCTCGGGACCTTCGCCCTCGTCTTCGCGGGCACAGGCGCGATTATCATCAATCACGCGAGCCACGGCGCGATCAGCCACGCCGGCATCGCGCTGACCTTCGGTCTCATCGTCCTCGCCATGATCTACACCTTCGGCGATGTCAGCGGCGCGCACCTGAACCCCGCTGTCACCACCGCCTTTGCGGCCGCCGGACGTCTCCCGTGGCACGATGTCCCCGGCTATGTCGCGGCCCAAGTCACGGGAGCGTTTGCCGCCAGCATCTTGCTGCGAGTCCTGTTCCCGGACGATGCGACGCTCGGGGCCACGTTGCCCGCCGGCTCGGCCAGCCAGAGCTTCATCCTGGAGATCGTTCTCACCTTTCTTCTTATGCTCGTCATTCTTAGCGTCTCCACCGGCGCGAAAGAAAAAGGCATTACCGCCGGCATCGCGATCGGGGCCGTCATTGGATTGGAGGCCATGTTTGCCGGACCGATCAGCGGTGCGTCCATGAACCCGGTCCGCTCCCTCGCGCCGGCTGTCGTGAGTGGTCGCCTCGATCATCTCTGGCTCTATCTCTTCGGCCCTCTGCTCGGCGCGCTCCTCGCCATTCCCGCCTGCTGTGGCGTGCGCGAGACAGGCTGCTGCACGCCCCTTCCATCACCCAATCGCCAATCATGAAACTGACCGAATTCACCCACCAACTAGAGACCAACCCCGACGCCGAACTGCGCTTCGCGCTGCCCGACGGCGAACTCATCGAAGCTCACGCGCACATCACCGAAGTCGGGCGCGTGGACAAATCCTTCATCGATTGTGGCGGCAAAATTTGGCGTCTTTCCCACGTTTCGCTGCAGGCCTGGGTGGCCGACGATGTGGACCACCGCCTGCGTCCCCGCCCGCTCGCGAATATCATCGCCCAAGCCGCTCCCCTCCTCGGGTCCGACGACCTCGATGTAGAAATTGAGCACGAGGGCTGCGTCATTTCGCAGTACCCGGTCGAGTCCGCCACGATCCGCGACGGTGCCCTCGTCTTTCAACTGACGAGCAAGCACACCGCCTGCCTCGCCCAAGACGTGTGCCTCCCCGGAGTACGGAGTAAGTCAGAAACCCCCGCCAGCGAATCCGACGCCTGCTGCTCCAGCGGCGGCTGCTGCTAGCCCCCACCATGGAAAAGCCCCTCGTTCTCATCCTCTGCACCGGCAACTCGTGCCGCAGTCACCTTGCCGAAGGCCTCCTCCGCGCCGCCGCCGGCGATCTTTTGGAAGTCGCCAGCGCTGGCTCTCGGCCCGCGGGCTACGTCCACCCTCAAGCGATCGCCGTCATGGCCGAACTCGGTCTCGACATCTCCGGCCACACCTCCAAACACATGAACGACTTCCTCAGCCGGCAGGTGACCACCGTCATCACCGTCTGCGGTAATGCCGACCAAGCCTGCCCGATTTTTCCTGGTCAGGTAAACCGTTACCACTGGGGTTTTGACGACCCCGCCCACGCTACCGGCACCGACGCCGATGTCCTCTCCGTCTTCCGCCGCGTGCGCGATGAAATTCAAAAGGTCTTCGGAGCCTACGCCGCGGGGTATCGCCAGGCGCATACCCCCACGTAGGCAACGAGATGGGTTTGGCGTTTTCCCCCGCGCACGCCGGGAAACGCGCGGAGCCGTCTCATTCGGTCATGTGGCATCCGCGAAACGAGGGGTAATTCTGTCTCGACACTTCGTGGGGAGCGGCTAGGCCTTTGGGTGTTCCGCGGCCGACTTCCGGTTGTTACCCCCCTTGTTTTCCAAACTGGAAAGTCGGCGCATCGACTTCTCGCATAATCGTTTGAGCTGAAGACTTATGAAAACCCTCCGCCGCCTGCTTGTCCTTTTCCTTGTCCTGACGGGCCTCCCCAACTTGCCGGCTCAGGTGCCGCAGCTCCTCAGCTACCAAGGGCGCGTCGCCGTGGGCGCGACCAACTTCGACGGCACTGGACTTTTCAAGTTCGCCCTCCTCGATCCCTCGGGCGCGACTTACTGGAGCAACGACAACTCCAGTGTTGCGGGCAGCGAGCCGGCCGATGCGGTGACCCTCACGGTAGCCAAGGGGCTTTACTCCGTGCTGCTCGGCGACACCTCGCTGGAGAACATGAAGGTGGTCCCGCACAGCGTTTTTGGAAAACCCGATATCGCCCTGCGCGTGTGGTTCGATGACGGGGTGAACGGTTCGCAACTCCTGACGCCAGATCAGCCGATCGCCGCGGTGGGCTATGCGATGATCGCGGCGAATGTGTCTAATGGCGCGATCACCACCGCGAAGCTTGCGCCGGGCGCAGTGACTTCGACGCAACTCGCACCGGGTGCCGCCGCGGCCAATCTCAACGCCGGGAGCCAAAGCGGCGTGGCCAGCGGCGGCCTTGTCCTTTCCACAACGGACAATAACTCCGCGCTCGTCACGGCCGGCTATCTAAAGATCGGCGCAACGGTGACGACCAATGATCAGTGGCAACAGCGCGCGCTCGCCCCGCTCTCTCCGCGCTATGGGCACACGGCGGTGTGGACGGGGACGGAGATGATCGTTTGGGGCGGCTATAACGGCGCCACCCAGCTCGGCGATGGGGCGCGCTTTAACCCGGCGACGAACACCTGGACCGCGCTCAGCGCCCCAGGCGGACCGGCCGCGCGCTACGGCCATACAGCGATCTGGACGGGCACGGAGATGATCATCTGGGGCGGTCTCACCGCGGCCGGCTTCACCAACGACGGCGCCCGCTACAACCCCACGACGAATACCTGGACGCCGCTCCCGACCGCGGGCGCACCGGCAGTCCGCGCCACGCACACCGCGGTGTGGACGGGGACGAAGATGGTGGTGTGGGGAGGTTGGAACGGCCCGGCGCTTAACAGCGGCGGTCGCTACGATCTGGCGACGGACGCTTGGGCGCCGATGAGTACTTCTCCAGCCGCGCGCTACAATCACACGGCGGTGTGGACGGGCAGCACGATGGTGATGTGGGGCGGGGAGAATCCGAACATCGGAGCCTATTATGCCAACGGCGGGCGTTATGATCCGGTGGGCGACACGTGGAGTGCGGTGAGCAACACGGGTGAACCGGCAATCCGAAGCCTGCACTCCGCCGTTTGGACAGGCACCGAAATGTTTCTCTGGGGAGGCAGCAGCAGCGCCGGGCTGTTGAATACCGGCGGGCGATACAACCCGGTGTCCGACACTTGGGCACCCGTCAATACCGTCGCGGCTCCTACAGTGCGCAGGTATTTCCCGGTGGTCTGGACGGGCTCCGAAGTCATCGTTTGGGGCGGAGCGGGCAACAGCGGAGCCTTGGGCGACGGCTCGCGCTATGATCCCGTGAGCAATAGCTGGAAGGCGATCAGCACCGCGGGAGCGCCTCCCTCCCGCTACTCCCACAGCGCCGTTTGGTCGGGAAGCGAGATGATCATCTTTGGCGGGAATCCCCCCCCGATCTACTTCAACGACACCTGGAGCTACGCCCCAAGCCGGCCACTGTATCTCTACCAGCGGCCCTGAACCGGATGACCATGAAGACGTCCCCTTTCCTTGTGATCTGGTTCGGTGCGGCCCTGCTGATTCCCGTCGGACTCGAAGCCGGCGCGCGCACTTCGGCGAGCTACACCATCACCACAGATGTTGCCGACTCCGGGGGCCAGCGCACTTCAAGCGCCAGCTACACGAATGATGGGAGCGCCGGCGGCGTGGTCGGCACCTCCACGGTCGTCGCGCCCTCCGAGATCGCGAAGCACGGCTATATCGGCCAGCTGTACGAGGTGACTGGTCTGAGCCTCAATGCCGCGGCCTTGAACGTGAATGAAACCGCCACGGTCCAGCTCGCCGCCTGGCAAGTGCTCGACGACGCCTCGCTCCTTGCCGTCCCGGCCGCCAGCGTCGCGTGGAACGTCGTCAGCGGCCCGCTCTCCGGGATCAATGCAGGCGGACTGGCCACCGTTGGGGTCGTTTACCAAACCACCGGCGCTACCGTGCAAGGGACCTTTCTCGGCGACACCGGCACGCTCGGTTTGACCGTGCTGAACGCGAGCCTCGACAACTTCGGCGCGTATGCCGGCGACGCCATCGACGACGCCTGGCAGGTGCAATATTTCGGCCAGCCGCCGAACGCGGATGCCGGACCGAACGCCGATGTCAGTGGCACCGGTCAGTCGAACCTTTTCAAGTTCGTCGCCGGCCTGAATCCGCTCGATCCAAACTCGCGCTTCTCTCTCGCGATCGCCGCCGTGCCTGGCCAGCCGGGTCAGAAGAATCTCGTCTTCTCCCCGCGCTTCGCCGACCGCACCTACGTCATCATGGCAAAGCCAGTCTTGGACACCGGCAGCTACGTCCCGTTAACGAATCCCTCCGCCCCGAACGACGCCGGCCAGCAGCGTACCGTCACCGATTTAAGCGCGGGCAGCGGCACAAAATTCTACCGCGTGGAAATCACCAAGCCGTAGCGCTCCGCATTCGCGACAGGCGCGCATTGGTTCTAAAAAGAAGTCTTCCTGGAGCCTGCGACCGGGAATGCAGAATCTTATTCCGGTCAAAGCTTGGCCGCTGCATAGAGAGACCCCCGCATGGCCGCCACATCGTATGCCCGCAATGTCCCTCTCTTCATCGCCTTTCGGGTGCTCTTCAATGCGCGCTGGTACTATCCCGTGCTGGCGGTGCTGTTCCTCGATTTTGGACTGAGCATCGGCCAATACGCGCTGCTGAACGTGGCATGGGCGGCAGCGATCGTGGGACTGGAGGTGCCGTCGGGGGCGCTGGCGGATCAGATCGGGCGGAAGCGGATGATCGTCCTGGCGGCAGTGTTGATGGTCGTGGAGATGATGGTCTTTGCTTTTGTGCCACGCGGGAATCCCGGACTGCTCTTTACGCTCTTTCTTGTGAATCGCGTGCTCAGCGGGGCGGCGGAAGCCTGCGCGAGCGGCGCGGATGAGGCGCTGGCTTATGACTCGCTGGTCGCGGACGGGCGGGAAAAGGAATGGCCACGGGTGCTCGAGCGGCTGATGCGGTGGCAGTCGGCGGGATTCTTTGGGGCGATGCTGCTCGGCGCGGCGGCCTATGATGTTCAGTTCGTGCAGCGTGTGGTCGATTTCCTCGGTGTGCCATGGACGGCGACGCGCGAGGTGACGATGCGCTTTCCCATCTACCTCACGCTCGCCAACGCCGTGCTCGCGCTGCTCGTGACGGTCCGCCTGCGGGAACCCGTGCGGCTCGCGGCCAAAGTCTCCGCGGCCGCGACCTGGCGCGCGACGCGGGCCGCGGGCGCGTGGATTTTGCGCACACCGGCGGCGCTGCTCGTGATCCTTGCGGGGCTGTGCTGCGACAGCATCGTGCGGCTCTTCCTGACCATCGCGAGCAACTACTACCGGCTCATCGCCATCCCGGAGGCAGCCTTCGGCGTGATCGGCTCGGCTTTTGCGCTACTCGGCTTTTTCCTCTCACCCCTCGCCCGCCGTCTGGCGGAGCAGCGCAGCCAGCGGGCGAATTTTTCGCTCGTCGCCGCGCTCATCTTCGCTGGGTTCACGGGCGTGGCTTTCGTCAAACCGTGGTGGGGGCTGCTGCCGCTGCTGCCACTCGGCGCGGCGATGTCGCTCACCGGCTTCTTCGTCTCGCACTACCTCAATGCCGCCGTCACCGATTCCGCGCAGCGCGCCACGGTGCTGAGCTTCCGCGGACTGGCCTTCAATCTGGCCTACGGCGGCATCGGCCTGCTCTTCGCTGCGCTCACCCGCGCGCTCGCCGCGCGAGGCGATGCGGATGCGGTCTTCGCTGCCTCGCTGGCTTGGCTGCCGTGGTATTTTGTCGCGACGCTCGCGCTGCTCGCCGTCGCTTGGGCGCGGCTCAAGACGCCTCCAGCGCCCGAGCAAGCGCCTCCATCGGCAGACCGATGACATTGGTGAATGAGCCCTCGACGCGCTCGATCAGTTCGCCTTCGTCGTCCTGCGCGGCATAAGCGCCGGCCTTGTCCAGCGGCCCAATGCGCGCGTGGTAGGTGCGGATTTGCGTATCCGTGAGCTGGCGAAAGTGGACGTGTGAAATGTCGATGAAACCCTCGTCCCGCCGCCCCGTGCGATGGATCAGCCACACGCCGGAATAGACCGCGTGCACCCGTCCGTTCAGCCGCTGCACCATGGCCAGCGCTGCGTCCAAGTCCGCGGGCTTGCCAAAGACCTCGCCTTCAAAAATCACCTCCGTATCCACACCCAGCACCAGCGCCTCGGGATGTTTTCGTGCCACCGCGCGCGCTTTGGCTCGTGCGTTGCGGAGCACGATCTCACCCGGCGATAGATGTGGCGGCGCGCTTTCTGCCACGTCCGCCGCTTCGACCGAAAAGGTGTAGCCGTGCTCCTGCAAAAGCGCCCGCCGACGCGGTGAAGCGGACGCGAGGATGATCGGCGGGAGCGGCATTTGCGGCCACGCTAGCACATGTCGCCCCGCCGGAGCCACGCGCCTTGTGCTGCTAGGCGAGGAGCGCCTTGATCACGTTTCCATGGACATCCGTGAGCCGGTAGTCGCGGCCTTCGTGGCGATGGATCATACGCTGATGATCGACGCCGAGAAGTTGGAGCAGCGTGGCGTGAAGGTCATGCACATGCACCGGATCGCGGACGATGTTGTAGCCGAAATCGTCGGTCTCGCCGTGGACGTAGCCACGTTTTATCCCACCGCCCGCCATCCACATGGTGAAGCAACGCGGGTGATGATCGCGGCCAAAATTGTCCGGCTTGATGTCGCCTTGCGAATACGCGGTCCGGCCAAACTCACCGCCCCAGATGACTATTGTGTCATCAAGCAACCCGCGCTCTTTCAAGTCCGTGACCAGCGCCGCGCTGGCTTGGTCGGTTTCCTGGCATTTCGTGCGCAAGCCGCTTGGCAGGCCCCCGTGGTGATCCCAATCGCGATGGCAGAGCTGAATGAAGCGCACGTCGCGCTCGGCGAGCCGGCGGGCAAGCAGGCAGTTGTTGGCGTAGCTCGGTTTGCCGGGAGTTGCTCCGTAGCGGTCGAGCGTTTCCTTGGATTCCGTGGAAAGGTCGGTGAGTTCCGGGACGCTGGTCTGCATCCGAAACGCTAGTTCGTAATTCTCGATCTGCGCGCTGATCGCCGGGTCGCCGAGTTGGCCGAGCGCGAGGCGGTTGAGATCGTTCGTTGCATCGATGAGTTGACGGCGCGTCGTACCACTGATGCCCGGAGGATTCGACACGAAAAGGACCGGATCGCCGGCATTTCGGAACTGCACCCCGCCGAATTGCGCCGGCAAAAAGCCGCTGCCCCAGTAGCGCGATTGCAGCGACTGCCCACCGCCGCCGCTGGTCAAAACGACGAAAGACGGCAAGTCGCTGTTTTCGCTGCCAAGACCGTAAGCCAGCCACGCGCCCATCGTCGGGCGGCCCGGTTGCTGATTACCAGTGGCGAAAAAGGTGACGGCCGGATCGTGATTGATCGGATCCGTGTTCATGGTGCGGACGAAGGTGCAGTCGTCCACAATCTTGCTCGTGTGGGGCAGCAGTTCAGATAGGTCCATCCCCGCCTGCCCGTATTTCGCAAACTTAAATGGGGAGCCCACGCAGAGCAGATTTTTCTGCCCGCTGGTCATGGTCGTGATGCGCTGACCTTTGCGAATGCTGTCCGGCAAATCCTTGCCGGTCATCTCGGTGAGTTTTGGCTTGGGATCAAAGAGATCGAGATGCGACGGCGCACCCGACATGAAGAGGTAGATCACGCGCTTGGCCTTCGGCGCGAAATGCAACGCTGGTAGTGCCCCCGGGGCCACCGCTCCTTTTGCCGCCGCAAAAAGGTCCGGCTTGAGGAGCGAGGATAGGGCCAGCGCCCCAAGGCCGGTGCTGCTGCGCTGGAGGAACGCGCGGCGAGTCAGCGCGTTTTGGATTTGGTTGGCGACGTTCATCGTGGTGAGAGGCTGCGGACAACACCTTGGCCAGAATGCTTTTCTTAGCAACGAAAGCCTGTCGCGCCGCGCCTCAATCATGCGCGCTCGCAATCAGGGCTTGCAGATCCCAAAAAACCTCCTAGACAAAAAATTCTGCTGCCCGGCGCAGCGGGTGCCACCGTAAATAATCTGTTCCTTTCCCCCCTCGTAAAACGGGGATCACCGGTGAATTCCCTAAAGAACGACCGGTGGCGTTCTTCCCAAAAAATGCTAACCGAGGCGATAGACGATGCGCGCCTTATTCAAGTCGTAGGAGGACATTTCGATCTTCACGCGGTCACCCAAGGTGAGGCGGATGAAACGTTTGCGCATCTTGCCGGAGATGTGGGCGAGGACGACGTGTTTGTTCGCCAAGGCGACACGAAACATCGTGCCGGCGAGGACGGCGGTGATAGTTCCTTCAGTTTCGATAATTTCTTCAACGGGCATAATGGAGTAGGGACTGCGCTGCCGCACTCAAGGCGGACATTTGGTGGAGAGGGTCGGGGACGACCTCAACAAGGGTTGCACTGCTTTCCGAGAAACACCGCGCGACACGAGTGCCGACGGCGAGGCGGCGAAACTCGCCGTTTTTGGCCACTTTGCAAGCTTTGGATTTTTGCGGGTCGATCGTCGACGCAACGCCAGAGTGCGTTCGTCTCTCATCCGTGAGACTCAAATGGCGGGCCATCCGTCTTTTCCTCCACTGAGGAAACGGCTTGTGAGCGGACGGAACGCACGTTAGGACTGGCGACTGCCTGGTGGACTCATCTATCGGGCTAATCACCAAACAAGATCAGGGAGAAAACTTATGGCCACCCAGGCTGAAATTATCGTCAAAGAGGGCTCACGCGCCCTCGGGCGCTACGTCCTCGATCCGGGGGAATATGTCATCGGTAGGGATTTGTCGTGCGACATCCTGCTGGACAGCCTCGGGATATCGCGGAAGCACGCGCAGATTATCGTGACCCCCGAACACCTCATGGTGCGCGATCTTGGGAGCACGAATGGCACTTTTCTCGGCGAGAGTCTCGTCGAAGGTTCGATGGCGGTGACCTCTGGAAAATCCATCCGGATGGGCAGTGAAGGCAGCGCGGAGATACGCTTGATCGAAAATGGCAAAGGAACGGGAAAGAATGGAAACGGCAAAAGCAGTGGCAACGGCAACGGGAATGGGAACGGAAAACACTCGGAAACGCCGCACGCCTTGGCGGACGATTTGAAGAAGGCGCTCGCCGAGCGCGACGCGGCGCAGAGGCAGCAGGAGCAAACCGCAACCCAGCTCGCGGCGGCGCTGAAACAGTTGGACGCGCAAAAGGCGAACGTGACCCAGAGCGCGGGAGCTTCACAGCAGCATTTACAGGAGATCGAAGAGCTAAAAAAGGCCCACCGCACCACCGGCGAGCAAAAAGCTCAGGCGCTGGCTCAGGTGAAAGAACTGCGGGCGGAGGCGGAAAAGCAGGCCGCCGCGATGAAAGAACTCCACGCCACATCGGACCGGGAGAAAAGCGGCGAGGCGAAAACTGCGAGCGCGCAGGTTGCCCAACTTCGGGCGCAGTACGAGAAGCGCATCGAGGTGTTGGAACAGGAACGCGCGGCGGCACTTCAGGAGCGCGATGCCTTGAAGGAACTGCAATCCCGCTGGGTGCAGGATGAGGAAAAGCAGGAAGCTCAAGCCAAAAAATTGGCGCAAGAACTTGCCGCGCTGGCCAAGGATAAGGAGCACGCTGAGACCGAACTCGCGGCCGTCCAGGAAGCGCACAAGAAAGAGATCGCAACCGTCCGTGCCGAGCAAAACGCTGCGCTCGAAGCACGCGACCAGGCCCTCGCACAATTGGGCGAACTAAAGAAACAGCAAAGTAACGCGGCCAAGATTGCCAAGATCGAAGAGGCGCATCGCGAGCAGATCGAGGCGCTCACCGCGCAGCGTCAGGCCGCGTTGAAAGAGCGTGACGAAGCCGTGAGCCAGCTCAAACAGGCCGTGGCCGCGCACAAAAAGGAATTCGCCGCTTTTGCCGAAAAGCAGACCGGACACTTGCAAGACCGCGACCAGCAGATCGCCAAGCTGACCAAAGCGCTCGAAGCGCAGAAGCGCGAAACTGCCGCGCTCGCCCAACAGCGCGAGGCGCTGGCGAAACAAAAAGAGGAACTGGCCGCCCAGCTTTCCGATCGCGCCGAGGCCGCAACTGCTCAGGCGCAATCGCTGACGGCGGAGAAGACCCAGGCTTTGACCGAGAAAGACAGCGCGCTGACTGCCTTGGAGCAGACCGTGGAAGCGCAGAAAATCGAGATCGCCGCGCTCGGCGAACAGCGCGACCACCTCGCGAGGGAGCGCGACGAAACCGCCGCCCGTTCAACCAAATTCGCGAACGACCTCAAGGCGCAACTCGCCACCCTCAGCCAACAGCGCGACGAATTGCTCAAGGCCCGCGACGGTGCCCTCGCCAAGTTTACCGCCCTCACCGCCACTCACCAGCAACACGCCGGCGTGCTCGCTACCGAACAGCAGAGCCTCGCTGCCGCCCGGGACCAGGCGCTCGCCCACGTCGAGCAACTCACCGCGGCGCATGAGCAGCAGCTCACCGCTTTGCGGGACGAACAGGCGGTTTCGCTGCGGGAACGCGATGAGGCCGTACATGGCCTAAACACACTTTGCCTCGAGCAGAAGCAGCAACTCGAAACCGCCCTGCGTGAACGCGACCAAGCCATCTCCGATCGCGAGGCCGCTGGCGCTAAAGCCACGCCGGTTGTCGCGGCGCAGCGGGAGCAGATCGCTTCGCTTAGCACCGAGCGCGATACCCTCGTCCGCGAAAAAGCTGCGCTCACCCAGCAACTCGCGACGGCACAGAAAAATGCGGAGGCTCGCGCGAAGGCGCAACAAAACGAACGGGAAAAAGCCGCCGCAGAAAGTCAGGCCGAACTGACCGCATTCCAGGGCGTGATCGAGGCGCAAAAAGCCCAGCTCGCTTCTCTCACTGAGCAGCGCGTCCAACTTGCCGAAGAGCGCGACCAAGCCCTCGTGCAAGCGCAGGCGCTTTCTGAGAACTACGAGCAGGCTACGGCGCAATTCGCGAAACTCAGCGACGAACAAAAACGCCAGTTCGCCGACCTCTCGACCCAGCGCGATCAATTGCTCGCCGCCCGCGATCAGGCGCTCGCGCAGTTTGCCGCGCTGACCGCCAACCACCGCCAGCATGCCGAAGCCCGTGACATCGAACGGCAAAATCTCGTCGCCGCGCGGGAACAGACGGTCACCCAGCTCGATCAACTGCGGGTGGCCCACGACGAACGGATCGTGGCCCTTCAAGATGAGCACGCGGTCACCTTGCGCGAACGCGATGAAGCCGTGCATGGGCTGAACACGCTTTGCCTCGAACAAAAGCAGCAGCTCGAAAACGCGCTCCGTGAACGTGACCAGGCGATCGCCGACCGCGAGACAGCCGGCGCGAAAGCGACCCCGGTCGTCGCCGCCCAGCGCGAGCAGATCGCGTCGCTCAGCACCGAGCGCGACACCCTCGCCCGCGAAAAAGCCACGCTCACCCAGCAGCTCGCCACTGCGCAGAAAAATGCGGAAGCGCGCGCGAAGACTCAGCAGCAGGAACGCGAGAAGGCCGCCGCCGAGAATCAGGCCGAGTTGACCGAACTTCACGGCGTCATCGAAGCGCAAAAATCCCAGCTCGCTTCTCTCACTGAGCAGCGCGCTCAACTCGCCCACGAACGCGAGGACGCGCTTGCTCAGACGCAGGCGCTGTCCGAGACCCATGAGCAGGAGCGACGCGCCTTTGCCGCGGAACGCGATCAGGCGGCTGCCCAGTTTGCCAAACTCAGCGACGAGCAGAAACGTCAGTTCGCCGATCTCGCGGCGCAGCGCGATCAATTGCTGGCGGCCCGCGACCAAACGCTGGCCCAGTTCGCGGAATTAAACGCCGCGCATCGCCAACACGGCGAAGCGCGCGACACGGAACGCCAAAGCCTGCTCACGGCCCGCGATCAAACGGTAGCGCAGCTCGAGGAAATTCGCGCCGCGCACGAACGCCAACTCGCCTCCGCCATGGAGAGTCACACCGTGGCCGTGCGCGAACGCGACGAAGCGCTGCACGCCGCCGAAGCGTTGACCTTCGAACAGAAGCAGCAGATCGAGGCGCTCATTCGGGAACGCGACCAAGCCGTGGCCGACCGTCAGGCCGCCGGCGCGAAAGTCACTCCCGTCGTCGCTGCCCAGCGAGAACAGATCGCTTCCCTCGCTGGCGAGCGCGATGTGCTCGCCCGTGAAAAGGCGCAGCTCGCCCACCAGGCCAACGCCACCCAGCAGGCTCTCGAAGCGCGCGTTTTCGCCCTCGAAGAGGAACGCGAAAAACTCGCGGCTGATTATCAGGCCGAAGCCGCCGAGCTGCACCACGTCATCGAAGCGCAGCGCGAACAGCTCGCTTCCCTGACCGAGCAGCGCACGCACCTCGCCTCGGAACGCGAGGAGCTTGAAGCGCACACCTATTCCCTTGCCCATACCCATGAGCAGGAACGCGCCGCGCTCGACGCGCAACGCGTCGCTCTCGTGCAAGAGCGGGAGCAGGCCGCAGCGCAATTCGCGAAACTCAGCGCCGAGCAGAAGCAGCAGATCACCGATCTTGCCGCCCAGCGTGACCGCCTCTTAAAAGAACGCGACGGCGCGCTCACCCAGGTCAAGCAACTCACCGCACAGCACGAGGCGCATTTTGCAGAACACCATGCCGAGAGATTGAACCTCACCGCCGCCCGCGAGCAGGTCGTTGCGCACGTGGGTGAACTTCGAGCCACGCACGAAAGCCAGCTCGCGCCTTTGCAGGAAGAACGCGACCTCGCCCTCCGCGACCGCGACGAGGCCCAACGCCAGCTGGCAGCCCTCGACGAAAACCGGCGGCAGGAGATCGCCGCGCTCCAGCAGGACCGCGAACGCCAGAGCGCCGCACTCGCCGAAGCTGGCCGACTCGCTGACGCCCAGAAAGCGCAACTCGCGAGCCTGACGGCCGAGCGCGAAACACTACTCCGGGAAAAAGCCGATGCCGGGCAGCGCTTCACCGCCGAGCGCCAAACGCTCAGCCAGCGCCAGCAGGCCCTTGGTGCCGAGCGGGAAAAACTCATCGCCGACAAAGCCGCGGTTACTGCCGAACTTCACGCTCTGCTTGAAAATCAACGGGCCCAAAACGCGGCGTTGACCGAGCAGTGCGCCGCGCTTGCTCACGAGCGCGATGAAGCCTTCGCCCTCGCCACCGAATACGACGCCACCCGGCAGCAGCACGGCGCGGCCTTCGATGCCCACCGCCTAAACGCTGAAACTCAGCACGCCCAGACGACGGCGCATTTCGCCGCCCTGGCAGATGAGCAGCGGCAGCAGCTCGCGTCCCTCGCGGACCAGCATTCCCAGGTCATCGTTGAGCGTGATGCCGCGCTGGCGAGATTCGCGGCCCTGGCCGAAACGCATCGCCAGCACAGCGCTGCCGCGGAAACCGAGCAGCAAAAACTCCTGTCCGCGCGCGAGCACGCCGTTGCCCAGGTCGGGGAAATCCGGGCCAGCTTCGAGCAGCAGTTTGCCACCGTGCAGGAGCAGGCCGGCGTTGCTCTGGGCGAGCGCGACGCGGCCCTCGCCCGCTCAGCGGAGATTATCGCCGCTCAGCAGAGGCAGCTCGAAACACTGACGGCGCAGCGCGACTCTCATGCCCGGGAAAACGTTGAGGCGACTGAGCGAGCTGCAGCAGAAATCAATGCGTTGCGCGCCGAGATCGCCGCCCGCGATGCCGATCAGACGCATGCGCAGGAAAAGGCCGCCGCAGCCGCTGAGTTCCAGCAGATCATCGCCGGTCACCAAAACCAGATCGCCTCCCTTGTGAAGCAGCGCGACACGCTGGCCACCGAGCGTACGGACGCGCTGGCCCAGATCAAAAAGCTGACCGCCGTGCGCAAGGAAGAGGCGGCCGACCTCGCTGCGCAACGCGCCGCGCTGGTTCGTGAGCGCGACGAAGCCACGGCACGCTTCGCCCAGCTCGCGGGAGAAAACGTCGCACAAGTGCAGCAGCTCACCGCCGAGCGGGCCACGCTCGCGGCGGAGCGCGACCAAGCGCTCAATGAACTAGCGGCCAGCTGCCAGACGGCGCTCGCTGAGCTCAACGCCACACGCACCGTTCACCAGACCGCGTTGCAGGAACGCGACGAAGCAGCCGCCGCTCTGCGCGAAACGATCGGTTCACTGCATCAGCAAATCGCCGCGTTAAAGGCCGACCGCGAAACTTTCGCGAACGACCGCGAGACGCATTTCGCGTCCGTGCAATCAGCCCACGCCGCCGCCATCCAGGAACGCGAGGAAGCACTCTCCGATTTGCGCCAGCGCCACGGCGCCCTGCAAAAGCAGGCGGCCAATTTGCAGGCTCAACTCGCCGGCTTGACCGAGGAAAAGGAAAAGGGATCTGCCAGTCTCGCCCAGCTCGTCGCCGCGCACGGCGCACAAATCGCCGCCTTTGCTGCGGAACGGCTCGGCCTCGTTCGCACCAAGGACGAAACCGCCGCCGAAGCCGCCGCTACGGCCGACGCGCAGGCGCAGCTCATCGCCGGGCTCACTGCGCAACGCGACAACCTCCTCCGGCAGCGCGGCGAGATGATGACGCGTTTCGGCGAAGTCTCGAAAGCGCAGAAAGCGCAACTCGCAGCGCTCAGCCAGCAGCGGGACACCTTGTTGAAGGACAAGGAGCAGCCAGTGATGCTTTTTGCCAACGTTAGCGACTCCCAGAAAAAGCAAATCGATGCGCTGACTCGCACCGCCGAGGTACTGCGCAAGGAACGCGATGAGGCTCTCGCTCAATTTGCCAAAATTAACGACGGCCAAAAAGCGCAGATCGAATCGCTCGTGCAGCAGCACACCCAGCTCGCCAAGGAGCACGAGGCCGTTCGCACCCGTCTGGAGGAGATCAACGACACCCAAACAAAACAGATCGAGACGCTGGAACACGAGCGCGCTGCGGTGCTTGACGAGAAGCAGCAGACAGTCAACCGGCTTACCGACGTGAACAACGCGCAGGGTCAGCAGATCGCCGCGCTCAACGCTCAGCGCGACGCCGTCGTGAAGGAAAAAGAGGATGCGCTCGCCCGTCTCACCCAAGTCGCAGACGCGCAGAAAAAGCAGATCGAGTCGCTGGAACAGGCGCGCGTCGTCTTCGCCAAGGAGAGCGAAAAAACGGTGTCCGGTTTGCGGCAGATCCACGACACGCAGAAGAAGCAGGTCGAGGCCGCGGAAACCGAGCGCCTCGCGGCGGTCAAAGCCCGCGAGCAAGCCACCGCTGAACTCGCCCGGCTCAACGAGGGGCAGCAGAAGCAAATCGCCACCCTCGATCAGCAGCGTCAGCAACTCACCCAGGAACGTGATCGCCTAAGCGCCGAACTCGCCAAAAACGAGAACGAACGCAAAAAAGAAATCGAGGCGCTGGCTGCCGAGAAAGCCACGCTGATCCGCGACCGCGAACTGTCGCTGAAACAATTCACCCAAGTCGATCAGGCGCAGAAGCACCAACTGGCCGCTTTGACCAAACAGCGCGACGAGATCGTCAAGGAACGCGATCAGGCCCGGGCCGAGATCGCCAAGCTGGCCGAGACCCACAAGGTGCAGTTCACCACGCACAACCAGCAGCGCGAAGCGGTGCTCGCCGAGCGCGACGCCGCCCTGTCACGCTTCGCCGAGGTCAATGTCGCGCAGGTCAAGCAGGTGGAATCGCTCACCCATCAGCATGAAGTCCTGCTCAAGGAAAAGGACGCCGCCCTGGCGCGCCTGACCGACATCGCCAACGTCCAAAAGGCGCAGATCGAAACGCTCTGCAAAGAGCGCGACACCGTGGTGAAGGAAAAGGAAACCACCGTCGGCGAACTGACGCGGTTGACCCAGGCGCAGAAACATCAACTCGATTCGCTGGAGCACGACTCGCTAGCGATCATCCAAAAACACGACGAAACGCTCAAGCAGCTCCACGCCGTGAACGCCACCCAGCTCGCGCAGATTTCTTCACTCGACCAGCAGCGCCTCGGCGTCCTCAAACAGCGCGACGAAGCGCTCGCCCAGTTCGAGCAGGTCAATGAATCGCAGGTCAAAACCATCGCCAATCTCATGGCGGAACGGGATGCGCTCATCCGGCAGAAACAGGATGACGACGCTCGCTTTGTCCATGTCCAGGAAGAGCAGCAGGCCGCCCTCAAGGATCTCGATGTCCAGCGCGAAGAGATCGGCAAGAAAATCTCGACTGCCCAAAGCCTGCGCGACGCCGCGATCCGCGAGCGCGACGAAGCCCTCGCCCTGCACGCCCGGGCCAAGGAAAACCACAAACTGCAGATCGATAGTCTCAATCAGCAGCGTGAAATCCTGATCGACGAACGCGATCGCGCGCTGGTGAAGCTGGAGACCATCTCCCACACCCATCAGGGTGACCTCGCCGGTTTGGCGGAGATTCAGGCCGCCCACAAGGCCGAGATCGCCGAACGCGCGGAGCAGCAGAAGAAAGTGACCATCGAGCGCGATGAAGTCATTGCCCGCCTCGAGCGCCTCAAAGAAAGCCACAAAACCCAGGTCGATGACGTTGTCCGCGAGCGCCTCAACCTGATCGAGGAGCGCGACAAAGCCACGGTGCGTCTGGAAAAAACCCGCGAGGAACTGGCGCAAAACGCCGTGTCCTTCGAGACCGAGCGGCAATATCTGCTCAAGGAACGCGACAAGGCTTTTGCCCAGCTCGACGAGACGCGCAAAGCGCAGAAGCAACTCGAACAGACCCTCGACGAAAACTCCGCCTTCGCGCAGGACCTCGCCGCGGCCGAGAAGCTCTGGCGCGGGCTGGATAGCGGCAAAAACAAGGAACAGGCCGCCGCCCTCGACAAGCTCTTCGGCGGCCTGCGCGCCCGCCTCCGCGGCTCCCAGCAAAAGGCCGGGGAAGTGCGCCAGCTCGAATCCTTCAAGCTGACCAACGCCGAGAAGCTCCTGACCCGCCACAAATACGAACTTGGCAGCGAAGTCTCACGCGACAAAGCCATCACGCTTTACCGCGCCAAGGACATCAACATCGACCGCATCGTCGCCATGAAACTCGTCGGCGAAGACGCCGCCGAGCGCGACGCCGCCATCGCCCAGCTCATCGCCGAAGCGCAAATGATCGGCCGCCTCGAGCACCCGAACATCCAGCCCCTGCACGAGCTGAGCATCGACGAAAATGGGCGCGCCTTCTACACGGCGAAGCTGATGAAGGGCTCGAGCCTGGCCAAGGTTCTCGACGATCTGCACGCCAAGAAATCCAGCGCCATCGTCGCCTACGACCTGAAAAAGCTGCTGACCGTCTTCCACGGCGTTTGCGACGCCCTCGCCTTTGCCCATGCGGAAGGCATCGTTCACGGCAAGCTGACCGCCGCCCAAGTGCACGTCGGTGATTTCGGCGAGGTGCTCGTCACCGGCTGGGAAAACGCCCGCCGCATCCGCGAAGGCAACGTCAGCTTCTTCGAGGCCGACGTGCGCATCGATATCGCCGCACTCGGCGACCTGCTGCACCACATCCTCACGCTCACGCCGGCCACGGACGACAAGAAGTCCACCGCCGTGCCGCACAGCAGTTGGAAAATGCCGAAAGCGCTCTGGACCTTCACCCAGCAGATCCGCTCCAACCGCGGAGCGACCGCCTACCCGCGCGTCGCCAAACTGCAAACCGAGGTCGAAGACTTCCGCGACGAACTCGGCGCCCGCGGCGGCCGCGCCTCCGCCTTCGACGTGCTCAAACAGAGCGTGCAGAAGTGGCAGTAAAACGCCGTTCACGGCACCCGATTCCCGGCAGTGAATATTGTCACGGTCGTCCACCGTTTCGGATCACCACGATCCGATAACGCCAGCGCTGGAACTGCAACCGTGAGTCGTCGCGCTCCGTGACTGCCCTTGGGTAGTAGCTTAGTTTGCGGAGATTGTAGGGCGACCGCCCCGGTTGCCACGGGCAGGCGGAGCGCCCGCCCTACAACTAGCGGTAAACTGAGCACTACCTGCCCTTGCGATTTCGCGTTGGGTTTCATACCACTCGCGGATGGCTCCCCTCCCTCCCCTCCTCCGCTGGTTCCTCCCGCTCCTCACCACCGGCCTGCTCCTCGCCGGGTGCGATCGTGAATCCGGACCCGACCTGACCGCGGAGGCCAATCGCCTGAAAGGCGAACTCGACCTCGCCACCCGCCAGCTCGCCACCGCCGGGAAAACCATCGAGGCCAACGCCGCCGATCTCGCCCTCGCCAATGACGCCCTCGCGAAAGTCACCGCCCAGCTCGCCGAGAAAAACCAGGCGCTGACCCAGATCGACGCCCAACTCCGGGCCCTCCAGACCGAACTCGACGCCCTCAAGAAACGCGACGCCTTCGTCTTCGCCGAGATCACCGCCCTCCGCCGCCAGGGCCTCTTCGTCAGCGCCCTCAGCCAGTATCAGAAATTCGTCGCCGACCACCCGCAAAGTCCCCTCGCCCCGCTCGCCACCAGCGCCATCGCCGAACTCACCGCCGAGCGCACCCGCGACGCCCAGAAATTCGCCGCCCCCGAACGGCAAGCCCAGGCCCTCTTGAAGAACTTCGGCGACGGCCAGACCACCCTCGCCGAGCTCACGCCCGTCTTGAAAAACAAGGCCCTCGCCCAAGTCGTCAAAATCCTCGGCCGACCCGACCGCAGCTTCAACGAAGGCACCGAGATCGGCTACACCGACAAAGTGCTGAACCCCGCCACCGGCCGCCCCGGCCTGCTCATCATCGGCTTCGATGCCGGCACCGTCGCCCACCTCCGCATCGAATACTCCGGCCGCAAGATCGTCCCCTGACTTCGCGGCCCGCAGGCTTTGTCTTCCCTCAGCCCCTGGGGCACCCGCCTGCACCGCGCCAGCCATTTTGATCCTGAGTGGGTGGAAATGCCGACCGTTCCACTACTCCCCGCCTCCTAGGTGTTGCGGTTCGGTAGTTCAAAGGTGCCTTGGATAAGGTTGTTGGTGCGGTCTCGGAACTCCGTCTCGTAGCGAAGCGGAAAGAGCGCGTCGGAAGTCGTATGGAGCGTCTTTGCGAGGTTGGCTACGCTGCGATAAGTCAGGTCTGCGATCCCGGGATGGTTGCTCAATGTGAAGTTCTGCTGCGCCGCGAACACGGTGAGGCAGTAGGCGTCTGGATTGACGACGAAGCCGCGCAACGTGTTGCCTGTTGGGGTGGTAAATGATGCGCCGATGTAGATGCGCATCCGCTCCGGTAGCGGTTCGGGGCGAAGAACAGGATACGCCCAATGGTCGTTGCCAATGTCCGTGCCTCGAAGCTGCTCGTCGAGCCACTGCGCGTCCACGCCCCAGGAAACAATCTCGTGGCGCTCGTCATTGTCGTAGAACTCCGACCAAATTGGGTGCAGCGCGAACTGCTGCTCACCAAGCTGGCTCATTGGGACAAGATGGAAATCGGCCGGCTTCACAATGAGCGCTTAGCGACGCGCTAACGCCCCCCAGCTCCGCGACTGCGGAGCGCGGCGGGCGGGCGGCGTGGTGGGGGACAGGCGGAGGCCGGAAGCAGCCAGCGTCACGCGCGGAGCTGTGCGCGGCAGCGCAGGGTTAGCCGTGCGGTTCATTTCAATGGATGCTCTGGAAAGAGTTTCTTGGAAGCCTCCAATAGTTCCTTGGACTCCTTCGATTCGGTGTTGAAGTAGAAGTAGCGCCGCTTGCTTGCTGGGCCGACAACCAAGTTGGAGCAGCCCCAGCACACGCTCGTGTCGTAGAGCAGCTTGTCGCGCGCGTAGAAGCGATAGGCAAACGGTGGAACATGGCAGGCGGGGGCTCCAACGAGAACACGCCGTCCGTCGGGATCGATCCGCTCGCTGATGCGCGGCTGAAAAGCCCGCAAGAATGAAGCGAGCCGCTCGGCCTCTGGGCCTTTCACGGTATGGCGTCCAGAAATCGTCCACCACTGGTCGTGTGGTGCGGCATGGTAGAGGTTGGTGCGGTCGGCGGGGATAACCCACTTGCCGTCTATCTCATCGCCCGCGCCAATACCGATGCGGATTACCTCGACGCGGTCGCATGGCGGTAGGTTGGCGATGTCGTCGGGCGTCGCGTCGTCAGCCCAGGCGCGCCCAAGCAAAAGAAGCACGGCTGCTGCGATGGCTTGGCCGCGGTTCATACACGAGCTGCAGGAATGGCTAGCTGGAAGTAGGCTCCGATTTTGAAGGACGAAGGGGGGAGAGGCTGCACAGGCGGAGGGTAAGAAGGGGTGAGGGGCGCGGGCAAGGGGGAAAGAAGCGTGGGTCGGGTGGGGTTTTTGGGGTTTGCGCTCTCGTGCCCAAAGTTAGCGCAGCGCTTTGGGAACGGCGGAGGGCGGCGAAACTCCGTTTCGTTCTTCAGCCGGTGACTTCGGGGAGCGCGCGCGGAGTTGTCGGGTGCCGGAGGGGAGACAGAGTCTCGGTCGGATCAGCATTCCCAAAGCGCTGCGCTAACTTTGGGAACGAGAAAAATCGGAGGGACGTGCTCCCGCGCGTCCCAAACTTCCCGGGAAGACGCGTCCGCCGGGGATCAGGGACGTGCAGGAGCCCGTCCCTCCGAGGGGGTAAGCGCTTCGCGCTGGACCTGCGCTGAGGAGGACCGCGGCTCTTTCCGCTCTTGTTCCGCTCCAGCGAAGCAGCCTCGACGCCTCGCGGGTGATCTACGGGAGCGCGTTCCCTCAATTCGCCGTACCTATGAAGGCTCGCGCAAAGGCGCAAAGACGCCAAGGTTCACCGGCAACACCTCCCCTCCCTCCCCCTTTCCGCCTTTGCGCCTTTGCGGGAGGACAGGAACGGGGAGCGCGGCCGGTTATTTTGTTGTCGGCGCGGCGGGGTTCCCTAGGTTCCGCGCGATGTGTGAAGTCCGCGCTTTGCTGCCTGCCAGGGGCTGGGTCGTGGCAGTGCTGATGGCGCTGGGCGGGTGGCTGGCGGCGGCGCGGGGCGCGGATCTGACGACGCTGGATGGGAAGATTTATCGCCAGGTGACGGTGACGCAGGTGGAGCCGGATGCGCTGCGCATCGCCCATGCGGATGGCGCGGCGCGGCTCGTGTATGAAAGCCTGCCGGAGGCGGTGCGGCGGCAACACTTCGATCCAGCGAAGGTGGCGGCGTTTCGCCAGCAGGCCGCGGAGGAGCAACGGCTCGCGGCGGAGCGGGCGGCGGCGCTGCGCCAGCAGCAGGCGGAAGCCGCGGCGCGGACAGCAGCGTTGGAGCGCGCCGAGCTGGCCGCGCAGGAGCAGCGCGCGGCGGCGCTGCGCGAGACGGCTCGTCTGGCGGAAGAAGAAAAGACGGCCACGCAGCGGCGGAAAGATCTGACGCTGCTGGGCGGCGGGGCGCTGGGGCTGATCGCGGGGGTCGTTTTCTATTTCATCCCCACGTTGGTCGGGCTGCGGAAAAGCAATGTGCTCGCGATCTTCGTGCTGAACTTTTTCCTCGGCTGGACCTGCTTCGGCTGGGTGGTGGCGCTGGTCTGGGCCTGCACGCGGGATTCGGCGCTGGAGATTTTCGCCCGGCAACAGTTGGAAAAGAACCGACGGACCGCACCGCTGGAGCTGGAGCCCCCACCGCCGCGCGAACCGCCGCGCTATTTGGATTCCAAATGAGCAGGTCTTCCACGCTGTCGTTTATCGCGCCGCTGGGAGGAGGGAAGAAGTGGCGCGCGGCGATGACGTCCGGCGGACGAATTAAGAATTTGAGAAGCGGCGCGGCTGCCGCACACTGCCGGCCATGATCGTTCCGCCGACCGGCACCATTACTTTTCTGTTTAGCGACATCGAGGGGAGTTCGAAGAAGTGGGACCAGCAGCCCGAGGAGATGCGGGTGGCCTTGGGCACGCATGATCGGATGTTGCGGGAGATTTTCGAGGCGTGCGGCGGATATGTTTTCAAGACGATCGGCGATGCTTTCTGCGTGGCCTTTGATACGGCGGCAAGCGCGCTGGCCTCGGCGGTCGAAGCGCAGCGCGCGCTGAACCGCGCGGACTGGAGCGGGATCGGCGAACTGAAGGTGCGCATGGCCCTGCACACCGGCGCGGCGGAGCAGCGCGATGGCGATTACTTCGGCCAGTCGCTGAACCGCGTGGCGCGTATCATGGGCACGGCGCACGGCGGGCAGGTGCTGCTTTCGCTGCCCACGCAGGAGCTGGTGCGCGATGCGCTCCCGCCCGGCGCGCAGCTCCGGCATCTCGGCGAGCATCGGCTGCGCGATCTGGCGCGGCCGGAGCATTTGTATCAGCTCGTGGCGCCCGATCTGCCGTCGGAGTTCGCTGGGCTGCGCTCGCTGGAAAGCGTGCCGAATAATCTGCCGGAGCAACTGACCAGCTTTATCGGACGGGAGCGCGAGATGGCCGAGGTGAAGCGGCTGCTCACCAGCACGCGGCTGCTCACGCTCACGGGCATGGGCGGGACGGGTAAGACGCGCGTCTCGCTGCAGGTCGCCGCGGATGTGCTCGATACTTTCGCCGACGGCGTGTGGTTCGTGGAGTTCGCGACCATCGCCGACGCGTCGCTGGTCGTGGAGACCGTCGCCGCAGCGCTGGATCTGCGGCAGGAAGCGGATCGTCCGCTCCAGGCGACGCTGACCAATTACCTCAAGGACCGTCGGCTCCTGCTCATCCTCGACAACTGCGAGCATGTCGTCGCCGCCTGCGCGCGCCTCGCGGAGCTGCTGCTGCGCGCGTGCCCGAAGCTGCGCATTCTCGCCAGCAGCCGCGAGCCGCTTGGCATCGCCGGGGAAACGGCGTGGCCGTTGCCGCCGCTCTCGTTGCCCGAACATTGGCGCGAGATCGTCGCCGGGCCGGATGCCATCGAGCGCCTGACACAATACGAGGCGGTCCGCCTGTTCATCGACCGCGCCGTGCTCGCGCGCCCGGCCTTTCAGCTCACGAATGAAAACGTGGCCACGGTCGCGCAAATTTGCTTCCGGCTCGACGGCATCGCGCTGGCCATCGAGCTCGCTGCCGCGCGCATTCGCGTGCTCACGCTGCAGCAAATCTCCGAGCGGCTCGACGACCGCTTCCGCCTCCTGACCAGCGGCAATCGCACCGCGGTGCCGCGTCAGCAGACGCTCCGCTCGCTCATCGACTGGAGCCACGATCTGCTCTCGGATCCCGAGCGGAGGCTCTTTCGTCGGCTGTCGGTCTTTGCCCGGGGCCGCACGTTGGAATCCATCGAGGCGGTCTGCTCGGGCGAAGGCGTGGAGGCGTGGGATGTGGTCGATTTGCTCACGCAGCTCGTGGATAAGTCGCTCGTCTATGTGGAAAAGACGCCGGAGCACGGCGCGCGGTATTTCATCCTCGAAAGCATCTGGGACTACGCGAATGAGAAGCTCATTGAGGCCGGCGAGTCGGACATGTTTCGGATCCGGCATCTCGATTATTTCCTGCAGTTCGCGGAGGAAGCCGCGCCAAAGATTCGTGGCGCGGAGCAACGCGACTGGTTGGAGCGGGTCGAGCAGGAGTCTTACAACATCCGCTACGCCTTCGACGCCGCCGTTGAGCTGCCAGGGCAGGCGCAGAAGGGCTTGCGGCTGGTCACGGCCACGCAGCGCTTTGTCGAAGTCCGCGGGCTTTTCAAGGAAGCGCAGGAGGGATTCGACCGGCTCCTCGCGCATCCTGACGCCGCGCCACGCGATCTTCTCCGGGCCAATGCGCTGGCGGCGGCGGGGCGGCTGGCGTGGGTGGCCGACGACATGCCGGCCTGCGATCGGTTTCACAGCGAAGCGTTGGAGATTTTTCGCGCACTCGGCGATGCCCGCGGCACCGCGGTGGAGCTGACCGATCTCGCGTTCCGCGCCTTTGACAAAGGCGAGGTGCCACAGGCCACGACGCTGATCGAGGAAGCCACCGAACTCGCCAAACCGTTGGCGGACGCGCGGCTGACGGCGCATGTGCAGCATGTCCGCGGCGTGCTCGCGGCGGCGCATGGGAATTTCGATGAAGCGCTGGCGTTGGAGCTGGAAAGCTGCGCGCTTTACCGAACCATCGGCGATACGTGGATGACGATCATTGTGGCGTGGGCCGTGGGCGTGAATGCCGCGGTGCTGGGGCAGTTCGGCGTCGCCCGTGCGCATCTCGCGGAGTGTCTCCAGGTCGGGCTTGATCTCGGCAACAAATGGGGCGCGTCCTATCCGCTCGAAGCCTTCGCCTTCCTCGCCCTGGCCGAGCGCCAATATGAGCGGGCCGCACGACTCTTCGGTGCAGCCGAGGCCCAGCGCATCCGCAGTGGGCTCGTCCCGCAGGCGGCGGATCATCCCGGACTTCGAGTGATCCTGCTGGCCGCGACCGATTTCACTGGTCCCACGCTCGACACCGCCCGCCGCGAAGGCCGCATGCTCACGCTCGACGGCGCCACCGCCCTCGCCCTCGGAACACCGGCGGAAATTTGAGCGGCCGCGCTCGACAGTCCCCCGCCCCGCCGCGCTAGGTTTTCTCCGATGCCCGTTCCGCTCCTCGATCTCCGCCGCCAGTACGCTCCGCTCAAAAATCAATTTCTCACCGCCTTCGAGGAGATTGCCGATTCGCAGGCGCTGATCCTTGGCCCGCGCACCGAGGCCCTCGAGAAAACGGTCGCGGAATACTGCGGCATAGCCCACGCCATCGGTTGCTCCAGCGGCACGGACGCACAATTGCTCCTGCTCATGGCGCTCGGCATCGGTCCCGGCGACGCAGTGCTGACGACGCCTTACACGTTTTTCGCCACCGCAGGTTGCGTCGCCCGGCTCGGAGCGCGCCCCGTCTTCGTCGATATCGATCCCGCGACATACAACATCGACGTCGCCCAACTCGCCGCCGCGCTCGACCGGACGCCGAACGTCAAAGCCATCATCCCCGTCCACCTTTTCGGCCAGTGCGCGGACATGGCCGCGATTCTGGAGCTAGGCAAAAAGCATGGCGTGCCCGTGCTCGAAGACGCCGCGCAGGCGCTCGGTGCGCGGCACCCGCTGGGCATGGCGGGCGCGCTCGGCGACGCGGGATGGTTTTCATTTTACCCGACGAAGAATCTCGGCGCCTTTGGCGACGCCGGCATGGTCGTGTGCCACGACGACGCGCTCGCCGCGAAGATGCGCGCGCTGCGCAATCACGGGATGGAGCCGCGCTACTTTCATCCGCTGATCGGCGGCAATTTTCGCATCGACGCCATCCAGTCGGCGGTTCTCTCCATCAAGCTTCCGCACCTCGACACCTGGAGCATGGGCCGCCGCGAGCGGGCCGCCTTTTACCGCCGCGAGATCGAGCGCGCCGGGTTGCTCGCGCATCTCACTTTGCCCACCGAGAGCTATCCCGCCGACGACGCTCCGCTGCGCCATATTTACAACCAGTTCGTCGTCCGCACGCCGCAGCGCGACGCCCTCCGCGCGCACCTCACCGCCCGCAGCATCGGCACCGAAATCTATTACCCACTCCCGCTGCATCTCCAGGAATGCTTTGGCTACCTCGGCTACAAAACCGGCGACTTCCCGGAATCCGAGCGCGCCGCCCGCGAGACCTTCGCCCTGCCCATCTTCCCGGAACTCACTACCGCCGAGCAGGCCGAAGTTGTCACCGCCCTCGCCGACTTCTTCGCGTCTGCGCCGTAGTCATTCGTCATTCCACATTCGTCATTCAAAAAGCCATGCTCGACCTCACCCCGCTTCGCAACGCCATCCGCGACGTGCCCGACTTTCCCAAGCCCGGCATCCTTTTCAAAGACATCACGCCCATCCTCGCCGATGGCGCGCTCTTCAAGCTGTCCATCGACGCCTTTGTCGAAAGCGCCCGTCCACTCCACGTCAGCAAGGTCGTTGGCATCGACGCCCGCGGCTTTCTCTTCGGGGCCGCGGTCGCGTATGAACTGGGCGTCGGCTTCATCCCCGTGCGGAAAAAAGGCAAGCTCCCCTACACCTGCCAAAGCGCCGCCTACACGCTCGAGTACGGCGAAGCCGTCGTCGAAATGCACATCGACGCCCTGCAACCCGGCGAACGCGTCGTCCTCATCGACGACCTCCTCGCCACCGGCGGCACCGCGGCGGCCGCGGTGAAACTCATCGAAAAAATGGGCGCGGAACTCGTGCAGGCGCAGTTTTTGATCGAGCTCGCGTTTCTCGACGGCCGAAAAAATCTCCCCACTACTGCCGTGCAGTCCTTCCTCACCTTCTAGCCCTCCCTCCCCGCGCAATCCTCGATCCTTAGTGTCTCAGACGATTATTTGAACCTTCGGGTGACTCTGGCGGAAAGCGAGAATCGCCCCCCGGCGCAGCCCCGTGCAGCCGTCGAGTTGGAGTTCGGCCAGATTCGTGAGGCCGGCTAGGGGGGCGAGGTCTTTCACTCTTGTGCAGCCGTTGAGATTAAGGGTCTGCAGCTTTGCAAGGCCACTCAACGGGTTAAGATCCTCCACGCCTGATCCTGTGAGAAAGAGCTGTGTCAACTCTGTGAAACCGATCAGCGGTGATAGGTCGGTTAACTGCGCGCAGTCTTGGAGTGAAAACCACCGCATCCGAACCAAACTTCTTAGCGGTTCGAGATCTACTACGCCCGAGCATCCAAAGAGCCACAGCTGCTCCAAGTGTACAAGGCCAGTCAGCGGCGCAAGATTCGTAATGTTTTTGCAGTGGTTGAGAAGAAGTACATTCAGTTTCGTCAGGCTGGCCAGCGGTGCCAAGTCCGACACGCCCGAGCAATTGCGAAGGAAGATCACCCGCAACCGCAGGAGGCTGGCGAGTGGCGTCAGATCATTCACGCTATTACAATCGTCGAGGTAAAGAATCTCAGGCTGTATAGGAATCAATGTGGCCCAGACGTGCGGCTGGAATTCGGAAGTGGCGAGCAGTGCCGGGGTCAAGTGCCACTCAAATTGCATATCGCTTTGGCGGGCGAGATGTTCGTGCCAGAGCTTTTCCCAAATGTCTTGGCGCTGCTCCATGACCAAAGCCACTTGTGGGTCCAGAGAGAGTGCAGCCAGTAGCTTGGCGGCTTCAACGGGCATCAGCGAAGGCTTTCTTTTTTCCTTCTTTGTCTTGGGCGGCGGTTTTGTGACTTGGGGAAAGAGCCAGTCGATAAGGGTGAGCGTGTCGTCAGCGTTGGCGCTGAGCTTTTCCACGAGGAAGACGAGCGGTTCACGCCAAGCGGGATGGGCGGCTAGCGCGGCGAAGCCCGCTCGCGTAAGGTAGCCAGTGGGTTCGGGCGCGGCAGCGCGGCGCAAAAAGCCGCCGGTGCTGCCACGAGCTTGGGCATTGAGCAAACGGCGGAATTGCTCCTCCAGCCAACAGGCAGCGTAGTATTCCTGAAAGGAGAGATGGGCGAAACCGAAGAGGTCCTCACCGCGCGGAAACAACAAACCGCTGCGAGCGGCCACGTAGCGAATGAAGGCGTGCAGGGCCACGCAGCCTTCTTCGCCAGTAAAGTGGGGCGCGAGCCAGTGTTCCAGCTCCCGGCGCGCGACTAAGATCTCACCCGCGCCTTCGCCCTTGCCCTTCTTTTTCGTCGCCCGGCGTACCTGCATGTGGCGAGCGATGGCGGCGAGGAAGCGGACCTTCTCGTTGAGTTTATACGGGACGGTTTGGTGACCGTCGAGATGCCGGTCGAGATCGATGCCTTCGAGGTAAGCCTCGGAAATGGCGGCATAAACCAGAGCGCGACCATTGGGCAGGTGGGCTTTGTGCCTATAAAGGAGAGCCAGCAGGTAGAGAAGATTGGGCACACGTCCAATGACTCGAACCGACGGGTGCTGTCGCACGGCGTGGACAAAGCCGGTGGCCCGCTCTTCACCAAGAACGTTGCCCAGGCGCGGAATATACCAGTGGCGGGCAAAGTCGACCTGCTGCACATCATCAAATGGGGCTAGGTAGAGCAGCTGGGCAAAGGTCTTTTCAACAAACGGCATCCCGTCAAATTCCTTGTCTGCCAGCATCCAAGGCTCTTCTGGAATTCTGGCCGCGAAAAGAATCTTACGGACCTCTTCCGCCTCCTTGGCCGTGAGTTTGCGCTTTCCGTCGCGCTCGATCGTGACCGAATGCATTACAGCCTCGTCGTAGCCGACGACGCGCGACGTGACGAGCCAGCGTGCAGCGCGATGCCGATCAAAGCCTTGCCAAAGCGCGTCCCGCAAAGCGCGGCGATGCGCAGGGTCACCGATTTCGTCGAGGCCATCGATGAGGAAGAAAGCGCGCTCGGAGTCGAGGATGCTTTCAAAAAGCGCCTCATCACCTGTTAGAGCGGCGGCGAGCGCTGGGCGGTCGGCGGCGCGCGGATGATAGCTGCGAAAAGCGGTGAGCAAGGCAGGCCAGTCCCATAGAGCGGAGTCCTTCGGCAAATGATGCACCAAATCGCGCAGGATGAAGGGCAGCGGGATGGAGCCACGGAGTCCTTCCGCGGCGAGCGGGAGCTGGGCCTTGGCTGCGAGGGTGGCGATGAGCCACTGGATGAGCGTAGATTTTCCCATGCCGGGGTCAGCGAGCAGCACGGAGCGCCGCGCGGCGCCGGTGCGGTGCTCCGCTCCGGCGAGCAGGGGCAGCAGCGGCAACGCGGGATTTTTGCCGCCGTTGAGTGCGGCGTCGAACTCTTCGGGCGACACCCGATCGGGAGTGCAGGCAGGCTCGACGAAGAGGCTGCGGATCGGAAGCGGAGTGTCTTTCTCGCCATCGGCATTGGCCGGTGGCGGGAGACCGAGGTTCTCGTAGGTGGAGAAGTTTTCTTTTAGCGCTTCGAAGTACCGCTGTAGCGCAGTGACTTCAATACCGGCTCTCATCTCCTCCTCCAGCACTGCAGCCGCGCATCTCAAAGCACCGAGTTCTTCCATCTGCTGCATCTCTTTTAGCAGGTCGGTGATGTCCATGCACTCGATCTTTGGACCCCCTGCTGATTGGACCAACCTCTTAGGCATGCCGGGCTTTTTCTCGCGAAGAAAGAAGATGATAAGACGCCCGAAATCCACGCCCAAGTCATGCTTAGCAGCGGTGGCAGCGGTTTTGGAGATCTTGCTGCTCGCCGCTTCATTGGTGATTTGCATGGCGACGCGCCGATCACGATCTCCAAGGTCCGCAGCCGGAAAGTCGCCCTGCTCGCTATTGAGATTCACGAGATTCCAGCCGTTGAGCGCATTGAAGAACCGTAGCATGACAGTCTCCAACGAATGGTTGGCATCAGTGAGCCGGGCGCGAGTGCGGGTCTTTAGTTTTGCGGCCAGTTCGTGGAGCCGATCAGAAATCTGCTTGGGATAGTCGTCGCGGGAAAGTGCCATGGAAGAATGGGGAGGAGTTTAGAAAATGCAGACGCGTTCTTATCCTAGAGGGAACTCAGGGCCATGCCGTGGATGATCTGCCAGAATTCGCGCCGGCGCGGAAGCCATTACTTAGCAGATTGGACACGACCGACTTGGCCGGCACCCTTCAGCCGAGCAAAGCCACACGCATGATTTCCAGTGGCGCGGGGCGGTGGAACCAGTGCTCGAAGGCGAGGGCGCCCTGGTGGAGGAGCATTGAGAGGCCGTTGGCGGAGCGGGCGCCGGCGGTGTCGGCGGCGCGCATGAGCGGGGTGCGGTGGGCGGTGTAGATGGTGTCGTACACGAGGTGGCGCGAGGCGAGGAGCGATGCCGGTATCGGTGAGGGATCGTCGGCGCGCATGCCGAGGGCGGAGCAGTTGATGACGAGATCAGCGGCGGCGAGGGCGTGGGCGAGGGCGGTGTCTTCCCACGGGGCGAGGGTGAGGTGCTCGCGCGGGTAGAAGGAGGTGAGGGCGGCTTGGAGCGGCTGGAGTTTTTCGACGGAACGGTTGATGAGGGTGATCGCGCGGGCGTGATCGGTGGCGCATTGCATGGCCACGGCGCGACCGGCTCCGCCGCCGGCGCCGAGGATGAGGATGCGCTGGGTGGCGAGGTCCACGCCGAGTTGTTCCCGGACGGCGCGGGCGAGGCCGGGGCCGTCGGTGCTGAAGCCACAGGTCCGGCCAGCGGTGTCGAAGACGATGGTATTGACGCCATCGGCGCGGCGGGCACTTTCGTCAGCCGCGTGGACGGCGGCGAGCGCGGCGGCTTTGTGCGGGATGGTGCAGTTCACGCCGAGGAAGCCTTTCTCGGCGAGAAGTGGGAGAAGCTCGCCAAACTCTTCGGGATGGATGTGAAGGCGGCAGTAGCGTGCGGCGATGCCGAGCGCGGCGAGGGCGGCGTTGTGCATCGCGGGCGAGGCGGAATGAGCCACGGGATCGCCGATGACGGCCAGGCGCAGAGGGACGGGTTCAGCAGCGGTGACGTGCTCCCAATCCCGCAGGTCGGCGAGGGTATAGACGGGGTTCATTGGATGGCATCCACGAAAAGCACGAAAAGACACGAAAGTTTCATGAGCGTGGCTGGCATCTATTTAGTGTCCTTTCGTGCCTTTCGTGGACCGAACTTCAGACCGCAAACATAGCTCGCGTTCGCGCGATACGGGCGAGGACGCGGTCTTTGCCGAGGACTTCAAGCATGTGATAGAGGCTCGGGCCGACGCTGCGACCGCTAACCGCGACGCGCGCGGGATGAATGAAGACGGCGGGTTTCACGCCGAGGCTTGTGGCGAGCTGCTTGAGCGCGGCTTCGAGGGTGGTGGCGTCGAAGGTTTCCAGCGCGGCGTAGCAGTCGGCGAGCTGAGCGAGGCGGTCGAGCGCACCGGGCGGGCGCAGGGTCTTTTCCACCGCGGCAGGGTCGTAGGGAAAATCCTCGGTGGCAAAGAAGGCGACGCGCTCGGGAATTTCGGTGAGGTGCGTGACCTTCATCTTTTCGAGCGCGAGGATGGCGTCGAGTTGCGCAGCGGGCAGAGCGATCCCGGCTTTCTCCAACCAGGGCGCGGCGAGGTCGCGGTAGTTTTCGAGCGGCATCTGGGCGAGGTACTGAGCGTTGAACCAGTCGCATTTCGTGAGGTCGAAGTGGGCGCCTTTGCGGTTCACGTTGGCGAGGTCGAAGCGGGCAACGATCTCCTCTCGCGGCATGATCTCGCGGTCGTCTTTCGGCGACCAGCCCAGGAGGCAGAAGTAGTTCAGCACCGCCTCGGGGACATAACCGCCTTCGAGATAGCTGGTGATGCTCGCACCGACATCGCGCTTGCTCATTTTCGAGCCGTCCTTGTTCAGGATGAGCGGGATGTGGCCGAAGCGCGGCGGTTCGACGCCGAGCGCCTGGTAGAGTTCGATGTGTTTGGCCGTGTTGGAAAGGTGGTCTTCGCCGCGAATGACGTGGGTGATCTGCATGTCGATGTCATCGACGACGTTCACGAAATGGAAAATCCAGCCGCCGTCCGCGCGGCGAATGGTCATGTCGCTTTCGAGGTCCCCTTCGCGGTTTTGCGACTTGCTGCGATCGACCTCGATGCGGCCGCAAACGAGGTCGTCGAAAATAAGGGGCTGACGCGGAAGGCGAAAACGCAGGGCGCCGTTTTCGTCCGTGTAAACGCGATCGGTGGCGATGAGCTGATCCGCGTAGCGCTGATAAACAGCCGCGCGTTCGCTTTGGAAATACGGGCCATGCGGACCGCCGACGTGTGGGCCTTCATCCCAGTCGAGCCCGAGCCAGCGGAGGCCGTCGTAGATGACCTGCACAGCCTCGGCGGTGTTGCGCGCGGCATCGGTGTCCTCGATGCGGAGGATGAATTTCCCGCCGTGGTGGCGGGCGAAAAGCCAGTTGAAGAGCGCGGTGCGCGCCCCGCCGACGTGGAGGTAACCAGTGGGCGATGGGGCGAAACGGACGCGGACTTCTTTGCTCATAAAAACGGGCGGCGAACTTGCCGCACCGCAGCGTGCGAGGGAAACGAATTTTGGCCACCGCGCGGCATTTCTTGAGCAGCGGCGCAGGGTGCGCTAAATGAGCGCCCGTGTTTCGCATCATCGCCCGCACTCTGCTCGCCGCTTTCACGTTCATCCTGGCCTCTTGCGCGACGAAAGATCGCGATCATGTAATGCGAGTCAGCGTGCCCGACCAAAAGATGATCGTCTTTAAGAAGGGCGTGGAGATCGCCCGCTACGATGTCTCGACCTCGAAATTCGGTCTTGGTGATCAGCCCGGCAGCAAGGCGACGCCGCTCGGGGCCATGGAAGTGGCGAAAAAAATCGGTGGCGGGGCGCGTTCGGGCATGAAGTTCAAAAGTCGGCGTCCCACCGGTGAGGTGGTGGCCGTGAATGCACCCGGTCGCGACCCAATTGTGACGCGCATTCTATGGTTGCGTGGACTGGAGGCGCAGAATCGCCGGACTTTCAGCCGGCTCATTTACATCCACGGCACGCCCGAGGAAGCGCGCATCGGCACCCCGGCGAGCTATGGCTGCATTCGCATGCGTTCGCGGGATGTGATCGCGCTCTTCGACACTGTCGGAGTAGGGGCGCGGGTGGAAGTCAGCACCGCGCAATTCCCCCAGCCATTGGTCGCGAATCCCACGCCACAACCCACTCCTCCCGCCACAGCTACGCCCGCACCCGCCACTGCCGGGCACGCGACCGGGGCCAAAAGGGGCTAGATCACCACTGGTCGGCCGTGTTTATGCGCTAGCCAAATCTCCGCCGAGTCGATAATTCTCGCGGTTCGTAAAGCTCACCCCATGAAAAATCTGTCCCGACTTCTCGCCCTGTGCGCTCTCTCCGCGGTGCTGTTGTGCTCTTCGGGTTGCGTGCAAAATCATTACAGGACGACTTCCTCCGGCTCTGTGCCCCGTGCTCCCTACGTCGGTTCGCCGGAATGGCTGACGTGGGTGGACCTTAAAGTGGACACCCGCTATGCCAACGGCAATCGGCCCGACCCCGGCACGCAGGAATGGTATGCCATCGTGGATCACGTGGTTTTTAGCGACACCAGCCGCGATTACTACCGCAACGTCTATCGCCGCGAATACAACGAGGATTACAAACGCTATTATCGGACGACCAACGGTCCGACGCGCCGCCACAACTACGCCAGCAACTACTACGGCCCAGCGCGCTTTTCGGGAAGCGGCGCCCACGGCAAGTATGACTACAGCAGCAGCTCTGGCTACAAACTCGGCACTGTGGAATGGCGGCGGGCTGTGACGAACATTGTCCTGAGCGGTAAAGTTCCGCCGCCCCCGCCACGCTCCGATCCGTGGGACGATCCGCTGACTCCGATCTCAAACCGCTAACGGCGCTCAGTCGCGGAAGACAATTGCTCGCCGCCCGTGCATGAGCACGCGGTCCCCGAGGTGCCAGCGCACGCTTCGCGCCAGAGCGAGGCGCTCACAATCCCGCCCGAGCCGCACCAAGTCCTGCGGGGTATGGAAATGCTCTGCGCGGATAACCTCCTGATCGATGATCGGACCGGCATCGAGTTCCGCCGTCGCATAGTGGCAGGTGGCGCCGATTAATTTGACGCCTCGTTCGTAGGCTCGCTCGTAGGGATTTGCGCCGACAAAGGATGGGAGAAACGAGTGGTGAATATTCACGATGCGTCCATGAAACTCCGCGCATAGTTCCGCGGGGATGATCTGCATGTAACGGGCGAGCACAATGAGATCGGGCTGGAGGCTGCGGAAAATGTCGGCCATTTCTGCAAACGCGATTTCACGTCTGGTGGGGGTCACGGGGATGACGCGAAACTCCAGACCCTCGCGCTCGACCATCGCTCGCAAATCTTCGTGATTGGAGATCACGCAGGGAATATCGAAGGCTAGTTCGCCCGAGCGCCAGCGCCAGAGGAGGTCGGCGAGGCAGTGACTAAGCTTGCTGACCATCAGGACGACCTGCTTTCGGTTGCCCGCATTGCAGATGGTCCATTCGGCATCCAATTCCGCTGCCACCGGCGCGAACTCCGCCCGCATCGCCAGGAGATCGAGCCGCAGCGTGGCGGTATCGATGGCCAGGCGCGCAAAAAACCAGCCTGTTGCGGGATCGGTAAACTGATGGACCTCCGTAAGATTTCCACCCTGCCGCGCAACGAAGCCGGTGAGTTGGGAAAGCAATCCGACCCGGTCGGCGCAACTCAGTTTAAGAATAGTGGTGGGCATGAGCGGAATGACGAATGAAGGATGGCGAACGGCGAGGCAATGCCGAAGCCTGCAGCGTGACAGTACTTTCGCCCGGAGATTTCCCGCTTCCATCGTCCCCCACCCTCGCCATTACTCCCGGCAGTTCGTTATCCACCATTCGTCACTCCATTATGGCCGTTTCTTCCACCATGCTCGCCCTCGGCACGCCCGCGCCGGATTTTTCGCTGCCGGATGTCGCTGATGGTCGCGCCATCGCGCTCGCCGATTTTTCCCACCAGAAAACGCTCCTCGTGATGTTTCTCTGCGCGCACTGCCCGTATGTCGTCCACGTCCAACCGGAGCTGGTGCGCCTGGCCCGCGAATATGAGGGACGGAGCGTCGGCCTCGTCGCCATCACCGCCAATGATGCCGCGCAATACCCACAGGACGCGCCCGTGCCAACTGCCGCCGCGGCCCGTGCTGCCGGTTTCACGTTTCCGTTTTTGTATGATGAAACCCAGTCGGTCGCTAAAGCGTACAGCGCCGCCTGCACACCTGATTTTTTTCTTTTCGATCGCGAGCGCCGCCTTGTCTATCGCGGCCAACTTGACAGTTCTCGTCCCGGCCGGGGACCCGATCGCCCAGGTGGTGGAGAGTTAAACGGTGAGGATCTCCGGGCCGCGATCGATGCCGTCCTCGACAACCGCCCCGTGGATCCTGACCAGAAGCCCAGCATTGGCTGCAACATCAAGTGGAAGCCAGGCAACGAGCCTGCTTAGGTGCGCTAGTCACTCAGCGCTGGATCAACGAGTGATCATTCACTGACCCCGAAGGCTCTCCAGGTAAGCCAGAAGGTCCACAAACTCCTCCGGACGCATGGAAGTGGTCAGCCCCGGCGGCATTAGCGATGCCGCCAGATGGGTATTCGTCTTCACGTCAGATTTTTTGATCGCGTGCGATTGTCCATCCACCGTGACGACAGTCAGGACTTCGGCCGTTTCAGCGCGCAGTGATCCAGCGATGGTGTCACCGCCCTTGGTCTCGATCGCCACTTGCTCGTAGCCGAGCGCGATCGTTTTGGCCGGCTCGTGAAGGCTCGTGATCAAGTCGGCGCGTTTGTAGTTCGTGCCGATGCTGGTGAGGTTCGGCCCGATTTGCCCGCCCTTCCCGCTGGCGATGTGACACGTGGCGCAGATCGCTCCCATGCTCGCGCTTGGGTCGTGGAAAAGCTTCGAGCCTTTTGCCGCATCCCCGCCGTGCTGCCACGTCCCGTCCGGCTTGGTTGCGAGGGCATACGCGCGCTGCTTCGCCTCGGCTGCGGGTTGCGTGGATTTCACGAAACGCGTGCCCTGGAGCCCTGGCATGCGGACCGCAAATTCCCACGAACCGCTTTTGTTGCCGACCTTCACGAGCAGGCGATTGGTCCCCGCAGCGAGTTGCACCGGGACCTTGTCTGCATCGGGGCGAAAGTTCCGCCCCTCCGGAACATCGAGGATTTTCTGCCCATTCAGCCAGATCGCGATTTGGTCATCACCGCCGCAAAGAAGTTCCGCAGCTGCGGCTTCTGCCGCTTCGATTTCCGCATAGGCATACGCGGCATCCATGCCGCTCGCTTGAAACGCCGAGCCGAGGTCGACCTGGCTGTGCTCACCGCCGCCCGAGACTTCCCGCCAGCCAGTTTCTTTCCCGTCGGACCCTTTGTATTTGCGGGAAAGATCGACCACCCCCTGGCTCGCGATGGCGTCGGCTTCCGGCGGGTGCACAGCGGCCCAGACATTCTCGAAAGGACCGATGATCTTCCATTTAACGATTGCCCCGGTATCGAAAGCGCGCCGGATTTCCGGCTCCAGTTCGGCCCGGATTTCGCCGCTGGCGAGCCGCTGCTCGATGAGCGGCCAGGCTTCCTCACGGAACGCCTTGAGCGCTTTCAGCGCATCTCGGCGCGAGTCCGGTTTCTCTTTCAGCGCTTCGATCAGCACCGGGATGGCGGTGACATCGGCGAGGGAGCTGATCGTGCCGATCAAGGTGCGACGCTCCTGGTCGCCCAAGGGCTTTCCACCAGATCCCGCAGATCCTGCCCGGGTGAGGAGCGAGGGGAGCGCAGCTTTATCCCTCAGCTTCTCCAGTCCACTGAGCGCTTCGATGCGGATCCGCTCTTCGGAGTCTTTCAAAAGCTCGACGAAGGCGGAAGTGGCGCCGCTTTTCGCGCCGAGCGACGCGAGTGCGCGGATCGTTTTCTCCCGCAACTCGAGGTCGCCCTCGTGCAGTCGAGCGATCAAGCCCGGTGCAGCATCGGTCACCTTGAGCTTCGAAACGGCGTCGAGGAGAGCGAAGAACACCGGCTTGGGCAGCGCCGCGCCAGCGAGCTGCGCGATCGTCTTTGTGGCGTCATTCCCGCCGATCGCGGTGATGGCTGCGATGACGCTCTTGCGGAATGCCGGCTCGGCCTTTTCGTCTAGAGCGATGGTCGTAAAGACGGGCATCGCACGTGCATCGCGTTGGGTGGCTAGGGCTTCGATGAGCGCCTGCCGGACTTGGGGCTCAGATTCAGCCTGGAGCCTGCTCCGCAAAGCCGCCAACGCGGTTTCTTTCGGCCCGGGGGAAGCGGCTACATCGGCAGGATCGGCGAGCACAAACTGGCGGAACGCTTGCGCCGCAGTCGTGCGAACATCCGGAGAGCCGTCGCTCAAAGCGGTGGTGAGCGCCTGGAGCGATGGTGTGGTGCCCTCCCATGGCACATTCGGCAGGGGCCTCGGGTTCTTCGCGGGCTGTGTGCCCCACCAGTGGCCGTCGTAGGGCTTTGGTTTGAAGGCCATGCTGCCCAGGGTGGTGAGCGCAAGGAGACGCGTCTGCTTTTCCGGCGGGGTCTTCGCCGAATCACCGGCGAGCTTCGCCATCAGGTTCACACTGGCGACTGTGGGATTTGTCGCAAAGGCGGGCCAGACGCCGACTGGCACCTTCGCGCCGGAAAGTTGATGAGCAACCAGATCGGTGATCTCTGGACGGCGAAAGGCAGCCGCAGCCGCCGAGCGAATCCAAGGATCTTCATCGGCAAAAGCGCGGACCAGCGTGCTCGCCAATTCTGCATCGGGTTCTACGGATCGGCCAAGAGCGGTCACGGCATGCCTGCGCAGCTCGAGATCGGCGGCGTCCATGAGTTCCGCCGCTTGGAATCGGCCACTTTGCCCAAGCGCGCGGACCGCCTGCACGAGGAGCACCCCTTCTTTTCGAGTGTGCGCCCCCCGCACGATCTGGTCGAAGGGCGGGTTCGACGCACCGGCTCCGGGAAGTCCTGCTTTGGCCGCGTGAATGTGACTCTTGAAGCGATCCTCGAGAGCCCATAGCGCATGCAGACGCTGCAGCGTCGTTGCTGCCGAACTCGTCGCGACAGGCATGGTGTCCTCGTTCCTCTTCGCGAGCTCCCATTGTGCTCTGAGCCGCTGCCCGCGATCGACGTGCCCAAGCGCCGCCGTGAGTTCCTCCGCCGTCGCTTTGCTCTCGTCGAGCAGACGCGCTGCTGGCTTCGCCTCAGGCCAGCTCAGCCGCCAGATCGTCCCGGCCTTGCGGTCCGCTTTCCAGCCACCCCAGCCCCAGTCCGCGATGAGCAGCGAGCCGTCGTTCGCGATGCTCACCTCGAGAGGCCGGAAGTCGACTTTGCCGTCGGTCTGCACGAGCGGCGTGTCTTTCACGAGCTTGAAGGTGGCGCCATCGCGGACGACTTCCGTGACGAAGAGCCCGCTCTTGCCCCATTCGCTGAAGAAGAGCTTCCCGCGATACTGCTCGGGTAGTCCATCGCTCAGATAGCAGACGCCGCCTGTTGGCGAGCCGCCGCCGAAATCCGCCATCGCCGGGAGAAAAGGCCGCGCCGCGATCGGCGCGCTCACTTCCGCGCTATCCATCGCTTGCTGACCAGCGGTCGCTTTCGATCCACCCGGGGTAAAACCGCCTTTCCCGCCGCGAGCCGTCGCCTTCGTCTGATCGCTTGGCGCGGTTACCCCGTTGTTTGGCGCGCTTTGGTAATCGTACGGATAGCCGTAGTAGCCGCCCTCCACATGATGCGTCACGCGGGACCACCAGCCATTTCCGTCGTCGGTATTGTCACGTGTGAAGACGTTGTCCTCGGCGTCGAGGAGCACAGAGAGGTGATTGCGCGTGCCTGTGGAGAAAATCTCCATCTGCGTGCCATCGGGCCGGCAGCGAATCACACCGCCGCCTTCCATGCTCAACTCTGGCGCAGCCTTCCCGGTCTTTTCCGCGGCCTGCACCTCTCTGGTCGACCGCGCCTTGTGGATCCCGCGATCACCGACGCTGATGTAAAAGAAACCGTCCATCCCGAGCGTGAGCCCGCTCACCACATGGTCGTTGATCCCTTCGCCAGGCATCATCCCGAGATTCGTGATCAAATCCTCGCGCACATCCGCCACCCCGTCGCCGTCGGTATCCTTGAAGCGCGACATCAGCGGATCGTGAATCACATAGAGCCAGCCGTCGTGCCAGAGACTGCCCGCAGGAGAGTAGAGCTTTTCGGCAAAGACCGTGCGCTTCTTCTCCGTTCCCATGCTCGAGTAGCGGATCACCGTGCAAACCGGCTCCTTGGTATTCAGCCGCGTATCCCGCGGATCGCAGCCGACGTAAAAAGAGCCATCCGGCGCAGCGGCCACGGTGGCCGGCGCCTCGATCTCCGGCGTGGTGCAAAGCGCTTCGATCCTCAGGGCGGGATCGTTGAGTTTCGGGAGACCCGGAGTTGCCGAGTCCGCAGCGACGGCGGGTAAGGACAGGGTGATGAAGGAGAGCAGCGGGAGCAGGGATGACGGTTTCATGAAAGGTCGAGTGCGCTCCTCGTTGAGCGCTGGTGAGTCAAAGCCTTAGCCGCTGTGTGCTCGATAGACCAACTCTCCTTCACAAGGCGGCGCACCACTCACGCGACGCCAAGACCCGCGATCGGCACTTCACTCGGTCGCGATGTCGACGAGGTAAGGGAATTCAACCGATTCAGCGCGTGGATCGTTCACATTGTCGGTAGTCAGGCTAGGGCTGACGTTGTTGTTGTTTCCCAACAGATCCCAAACGTGATCGCGAAAGCTCTGTCGGCAACATCGTCACCATCCAGCTTGAGGTCGAGCGAGGGATTCAGCTCGAGCCCAGCGGCATCGATGCCATCGGAGGCGCGAAGGTCCGCTGTTCCGACCCACGCGCACGAAAATGGGGCGCGCGCTTGAAGGGCGAAGGCATTTTTGCCGAGCAGATTCGCGCGCTATTTGCGGTCGCCAAACGTAAAGCGGGTTTTTCCGAAGACCTCCCGGAACTCTCCAGCGCGGCTTTTCGTGTGCCGACCAATCAGCTCTCGCTCTTCGAGACATAAAGGCGCGTGGCAGCCCGTCGCCGACCTTTATCACACGGAAGCTGCAGGGGCGGGCGGACAAGGCCTCATTTTTCCGACCACAATTCGCAGATTTATGGTTCGCGCTTTTCGGGAAGACGCACGCGCTCGCAGTCCGGCTTGGCCTCCATTCGCTCGATCTTCCCGCGAAGTAGCTGGATCTCCGCTGCGAGTTCCGCGATCTCGGAGTCCTCCCGCTTGAAGCTGGGTTCGACGAAAATGCGGGCGAATAGGCCCGTGAGCACCCCGAACAGAGCAACACCTGTAATCATGAGGATCATGGCCACGACTTTCCCCTCCACGGTCGTTGGCACTTTGTCGCCATACCCTACCGTCGTCATCGTGGAAATCGCCCACCAGACAGCATCAAAAGGGGTGCGAATGTTGGAAGTTTCTTCCGTTTCAATGGCCAGCACCGCGATGGATGAAGTGATGACCAGGACAAACGCAATCAGCACCGTGGTCCCGGCAATGCTCCTCGTCCGATTGCGGTAGAGGATGGCCACGAGGTGCCGCGCGGAACGAAAAGCGCGCAGAATGCGGATAATGCGGATGAGCCGCAGGACACGTCCCCAGCGCAGGAAATCGTACGCCGGGATGCTGGAAACGAGGTCGATCCAACCCCACTTCATAAACGCTAGCTTCACCGGCGCGCGACGGAACCGCACGGCGAAGTCGGCGAGGAAAACGACGCACACAAAAGAGTCGATCCGATCAAGCAGCAGGCTGACATTCGGTGCGACGTGAAATGCCGTTTGCGCGAGCAACGCGCCGAGCACATACACAGAGAGGACGAGCACGGCGATCTCTAGAAAGCCAAATGGCGGCGTTCCGTCGGGCGGCTCGTTTTCGGGAGTTGGCTTCATGGCTGCGCGATGGTGGCGAGGATATGGAGGGTTTGTTCCGCGCGGAGTTTCGCGCCGGGCAGGTCGAGCCTGTCGCGGGCGTTGGCCTCGTCCAGCAATTCTTCGGCGAGCATCTCGTCAAACTTGTCGAAAGTTTTCACGGCCATTCTCCGGGCGAGGTCGAGCGCAGTGTTCTCTTCGCGTGTGATGGATTCCAAATGCTCGCGCCATCGTGAGAGACTGGTCTTTTTGTAAGTGAGGGAAAGCTCGTCGCGTTCGGTCGCCAGGTCGTCGCATCGCGCGTGAAGTTCTAAGGTGAGCAGACCGCGTGTGCCGAGCCACGGAAACCATTGGAGGGACTCGGTGCGGACGATGTAGCCGGGCGCGAGCACTCCGGCGCGCACGGCGGTTTCGCGTGCGGCTTTGAGAAGCGTTTGCGCCGCGCCGTCGAGATAGGGCGGCACGCCCACGTCGGCGAGCGTCGCGGCCATTTCTTCAACGATGCGCGTGTGGATTTCGCCAGCCGCGCCGGGAAATACAGGCGCTTTGCCGCCTTTTGCAGGCGAGACATGGACGCTCTTGGCAACGGCAATGATGTCGTCCACGCGCCACCGGCGTCCGCCGAGGATGAGATTTTCGCCCACAGGCGGAACGAGGCTGCTTTGCAGCTTCCCGATTTCGCGCCCCTCGTGCCGCACGACAAACTCTTCACTCGACGCAAACGCCGCGTAGAAATCGCGATCCGAAGTGATGCGCTCGCCTGCGGGTGCGAGGATGAGTTCACCCGTGGGCATTTGCTCGATGAGTTGCTTTTCGCCGATCGAGCGGAGCACGCCGCGAAACATGGCTTCACTGACATTGCAAAATGCGCCGTCCTTCACGAGCACCGCAAACAGCGCTCCGGCGGGCCTTCCGCCGGTCTAGCGGAGGCAACTCAGGATTTGGTGGACGAGCGTGCTGAGGTCGAGCCGGTCGGCGTCGTGCGGCTCCAGCCATTTCGCAAACATCAGCCGCGAGAGCGCGACGGCGCGGAGCAGCTTGGGAAAAAGCAAATCGGTGAGGGTGCTGGCCGCGTGCGGCGATTCGTCGCGCGAATAAATCCGCATCACGGCAGCCTCGCCAGATCGACGTCCAGAGCGCCCAAGCCGCTGTCGCATGGAGGCCACGCTCCAAGGCGGGTCAAGCTGCGCCACCCGCCGCACCGAGCCGATGTCTATACCCATTTCCAGTGTGCTGGAGCAAAGGACCGTCACGGGTTGTCCGCTTTTCAAAAGCGACTCCGTTTCTTCGCGCACATCTTTGGAAAGCGAGCCGTGGTGAACATGGAACGGGTCGCGTGGCAACCCCAGCGACTTCACCCGCGAGTGGAGCCTGTCCGCGAGAACTTCCAACGCCTGCTTCGCGTTGCCGAAAATGAGGTTCGTGCCCTCGATGCAAGTGTGGAGAAGGTCTGCGGCGATGTCGTCGAATTCGTCCGTCGCGGCCGCGGGGATTCCCTCCTCGCGTTCGCGCAGCGTCGCGAGCGGGTGTGGCACGCGCGCCTGGTCTGGTGTGAGCGCGACCGCGGCGTCGAGTGCGGCGCTGGGATGCCACCGGCGGTCCTTGTCACCCGCAACTTCCTTCCTGCGCAGATACGCCTTGATGCCGAACTTCACTCCCTGGTCGCCCGTGCCCGTGATGATGCTAACCGTGTCTGGGGTATCGGGTGCGAGGAAGGTGCGTGCGCCTTGCGGATCGCCGAGTGTGGCTGAGAGGCCGACGATGCGCGGCTTGCGGCCTGTCGCAGCGGAGAGGCGCGCGAGCAGACTGCGCAGATGGACACCGCGGACGTTGGAAAGGAACGAGTGCAATTCGTCGATGACGATGAAATCCAGTTCCGCGTAGATGCGCCGCAGGTGGACGCCGTAATTGATGAAGTTGGATTCCAGCGATTCCGGCGTGATTAAAAGGATGCCGCCGGGTGTGTCGCGCAGCTTCCGTTTCTCCGTGGAGGAAGCCGCTCCGTGCCAGCGATGCACCGGCACTTCTACATCCGCGCAGAGCGTTTCGAGCCGCGAGAATTGGTCGTTGATGAGCGCAACAAGCGGGCCGACGTAAAGCGCCTGGACTGACGGGCGCGGATTCTCCGCGAGCCGCGAGATGATGGGCAGAAAAGCAGCCTCTGTTTTTCCACCCGCAGTCTGGGCGCAGATGAGCAGATGCCCGGTGCCGCCGAGCAGCACGTTGATGGCTTCGACCTGGATGTGGTGCAGCTCTTTCCAGCCCCGCCGAAAAATGGCCTCTTGCACGCCGAGATGGAGCAGCGAGTAGGCTGCCGCACTCATCAGAGTTTGAAGGTCTGGAGGTCGCCGTCGTCATCGGCGGGAGCCGAGACCCCGAGCGCGACTTCTTCCTCCACCGATGCGGGCACATCCGCCTTTTTGATGAAATTCGCGCCGACAAGCTCCTGCCACGTCTTGCCGGGGTTTTGCTCTAGGATGTTCAGCAAGCCGACGAACGAGCGCACAACGTCGCGCGGCGTTTTGAAATACTCTGCGCCGAGCGTTTCGTTCGCGCGTTGCAAGACGGCCACGAGCGCATCGTCGGGAACGAGATACTTCGCCGCATCGCCGTTCGCGTGGACGTGGCGGATGTTGCGGAGCAGGACGAATAAATCCTCCGGCGTGAGGTTTTGCAGGCGCACCACGGGACCGGACAAATCGCGAATGCCCTCGCCCGCAAAGCTGCTTTCGACGAGCCGCGAGCGCAGCGCCTCGTAACTGTGAAGCCCGCGCCGCTTGTCCTCCAAACACTCGTCCGTGCCCGCGAGCACGAAGCCGAGATTGGCCGCGCCGCCCTGGTAGCAGTCATTGATGATGGAAAGCAGCGCCTCGTAATTCGCCTGCCGGACACGCGTGTTTGGCAGGCGATGGGAGAGCACCACTAATTCATCCAAGCCGACCAGCAGCCCGCCAAAGCCGGCTTTCGCGCAGAACGCGCCCATGAGCTTGAGGCTGTCGTAAAAATTTTCGTCTTCGATGATGTCGCGCACGCCGAGATCCTGGCGCGCTTCCGTCTTGGTCGCGTATTCGCCACGCAGCCAGCGGAGTGCGTTGCCCTGGAGCGATTCGTTTCCGCTGACGTGGCCCTCGTAGTATCTGCCAAGCACTTCCGCGAACGCGAAGCCACCGACGTGGTCTTGCAGCCCGCGCAAATCTTCGACGATGCGCCGCTTCACGTCGTCCTCGCTGCCGCCTGCGCTGGTGACTTTGTGATGCACGTCGGAAATCCAGCCCTCACACAGATTGCGGAGCGCACCGCCGTCCGGTTTCGCCTTCGTGGCGATGTTCCGCATCAATTCCGAGTAAAGCGCACGGGCTTCGCCACCCGTCGAGCGGATGCGCCGCTCCATCGTGAAATCCGCCTGCGCGACGATCAGCCGCTTTTGCAAAGCAATCGTGCGGATGAGATTCAGGAAGAAACTTTTCCCGCTGCCGAAGCGTCCGACGACGATGCGAAAAGCCGCGCCACCCTGCTCGATTCGTTCCAAATCCTGGAGCAACGCCGCCACTTCGTCCTTCCGCCCGACTTGGAGCAGATGCAGACCGAGACGCGGGACGAGGCCCGCTTGCAAGGATTGGAGAATGGCGTCGCGCTCGCGTCGTTTGATTTCGGTCATCGCTGTTTGGGAAGGATGGAGACGTTCACGGCCACGGGGTCGTCGCCGTCGAGCAGGAAGTCGCCGAGGTACTCGTCAGCCCATTCATTCAGTGCATCGAATACGCCGAGTGGCATCAAATTGAACTCCGCCGCGAGCTGCTGAAATTCGGTGAGCGTCCACGCGGGCTTGGCGGTGATGCACGCGGCGATGCCGCGATATTTCATGTCGAGCGTGCCGAGCCACGCGGGCGTCTCAGGCGCGGGCATCAGCGTCGTCGGTGCTGGCACGGGCTGCGGCTTGGGCACGGGTTTCGTTTCGTCCTCAGTCATCACCGCCGAGAGCAGACTGATGACTTCCGCCGTCTCGTGCGAAATCGCGGCGACGCGTGCCATATCGAGCGTGAATGACGGTGCTGTCGGCGGGGGGGGCGCCACGGGCAGCGGTTCGCCGGGTGCTGCGGGTTCCGCTTCCTGAACAGTCGGCTCGTCAAAGTTCGCGCCGAGTTTGCGCAGGATTTCATCCAGCGTGCGCGGCTGTAAATCGAGCACCTTGCAGGCGCGGTCGAGCGCCTGCCACTCGGCGCTGCTAATGATGCCGTCCGCAGCGGCGACACAGACCAGCACCTCACCGACAAGCTGACGTTGCGCGGCCGGCAGGCGCTTCGCCAGACGTGAGAGCGAACGGTCCGCGAGCGACGGATTTCGACAAAGCAGCAGTTCCAGAAAGTAGAGACGTTGCCGTTCGTGCGAGGTCTGCTGCGCATTTTTGGAGATGAAATCGCGAGCAACTTCGAGCTCTTGCTTGGTCGGATGCGCGTCCGCGGCAGCGATCATCACGCACAATTGCAGGAGCGCAGAGGCACCGGAGTATGTGGCAGTCACCGCCGTCTCCAGCGGGCGGAAGATCGCGACTTCATCGTCCGCGCGATAGCTGGGCGCGCCGTAGCGGGCATCTGGTTCGATACCGCAGCCACGCGCCGCTACGGTTTCCGCAAGCTCTCTGCTGAGTCCGGCAGAATACTTTTCCTGCGCGGGAAAACCGAGCAGCGCCGCGACTGCGCCAATGGGGAGAAAGCGGACATCCTGAGGGTCGGTGATCGCTTTAACCAACTCATGCCATTCGTCCAAGCCCGTCGCGCTCTCGCCGGAAACGTCCTGCGCAGCCGCAAAGCGTTCCTCGCTTCTATCAATCACCCCGATTGGCTTTACGGCCCGGCAATCGAGCATCCTCGCGCCCGCGACACCGCCGAGTAACTCGAAGCACGCCCGCGGCTCGATGTTTCGCAGATTGATGGCCTCAAAAGCCGCCCGCCCGGCGCGGACGGAAAGGATGCAGCGGTCTTCCTGATGCCCGGTGCCCGCGTTCAGCGCGCGGACGTTGCCGTTGAAAATGACGGTGTCGAGAGCCCGCACCACGTCGGCCTCGAAAAGCTCATGCACCGTGCGAATGGCGACTTGGAAAACCACGTCGCTGTATAAATGCTCAAAGTCCCGCTTCGTCATTTCCGTTTCGATGAAGTCTCCCTTGGTGCGCGAGAACTTCACGCTTTCGAGGCGCGGCAACTCGTCGGAAACAGGCAACTGATACGCGACGATGAGCGTTTTCGCTCCGGCGCGGTAATCCAACTCAAACTCCTTTGGGAAACAGTCTGCATACTGTGAGCGCGAGAGAACCAAATCGCAGTAGTCGAGAATCGCATCAGGACTGAGGGCCTGATAGGCCAAGCGCGCCTGCTCGATGGATGCGTTGTGCTTCGTGCGGGCTTCCTCGTAAGCCGCCGCGCGCCGCTGCCAGTCCTCAAAATCACGGAGATTCTCCGCGTAGATTTGCTGATTCGTGGCTTCCCCCGCGGCCACCCGCTCGCGCCATTTCGCGTGTGCGGCTGCAAATTCGGTGCGGGCCGAGGCTTCGGCACGCTTTGCCAGAAAAGGAACCAGCGCCGTAACCAAGCCCTTCCGTTGCCGCCATTCACTCGGGTCAAACATCGGCTCGGGTGGCAACGGGAGAAACGGACGCTCTTTCGGCCTCGACTGTGACGACGGCGGTTGCATCATCGCGGTCCAATTGATGCCGTCATCCACTCGCAGCGTCGCTGCGAGCACACCCCGCAGCTCCTTCAGGGCCGCCTGCGCTTCTGCCGTGCGCTCCTCGGCTTCGTCCAGGTTATCCTCCAGCTCCTGCTTCTTGTCCTCGCGCTCCCTGCGACGCTCTGCTACCGCCACTTTTCGGGCGTATTGTTCCGCCCAAGCCCGCTGCTGCGTCGCTGCTGCTGCTTCGACGAGATAACGGTCAGTGCCGCGAATGACCCGGTGCTTGTTCAAGCCGGGGTGATGAATCGCAGTCTGGTAGTAGTTCCGAGCCATGATGAACGCCATGTCATCTGACTTTCCCTCGCCGATTCTAGCAAGCGCCGACATCTCCATTCTCGTCGGACCGGCAGTCCAACCTTCTTTCCTTTTCGGCGGGGCGCGTTACGTTGCGCGGCCTGTTTTGAGCAATTCCACGTCCTACTCCAATTCGCCGGCTGCCGGCGCGACATGCTCTCGCCGTACGACGCGTCGTCGGCTGGGGCCGCTTCGAGTCACTTTTTTGCTGCTCGGCCTAGCGCTGCTCGCGCTGCTTCAGCCTGACTGCTTCCGTTTTTGCGTCGGCCAATTTTTGAAGTTTGAAGCGTGGCGCAACGGCGTCGGTGCACAAATTGGAGCGATTCAGGGAAGCCTTTTCGAGCCGGTGGTGCTGCACGATTCCGTCTGGTCCTACGAGGGCGAGAGCGGCCCGGTCACCCGGCTCGAGATCAAGACGGCCACAGCGACTTTTTCATGGCGTCATCTGGTTCCGCGCAGCTCTGGTCAATGGTTCCAGAGGCTGACGCTTGAAGGGGTCACTGGCAAAATGCAATTGCCGCTCGCGGCCGAGATGCCGGCGAAACGGCGCCCGTATCCCCTGCGCCTACCCCGCCCGAGCGGACGCTGGCTCACGGCGCCAGAGCGATTTGAGGCGGTGGACGTGGATTTCATTCTGTCCAGCGGCAACGATTACGTGCGGTTGCTTCAGACTCGTCTGACGCTGAGCAACGTCGAGCCCGGGACGGTTTCCGCGGGACAGATTCTCGTCAAGCAACCGTGGCTTACCCGGACCTTTCGGCAGGTCGCAGGCACCACGGCGATCCAAGACGGCACAGTGCAGATCGCTGGCCTGACCCTCGAACCCGGCGTGAAAGTGCAGGACTTCTCCCTCGACATCGACACGCTCGCGAATGCTCAGGTGAAGTTCGCGGTGAAGCTGGCCGCCTTCGGAGGCAGCCTCGCGCTCAACGTTCAGACGCTGCCGGATGAACCGCAGTTTACGATCGACGTCGCTGGACCGTTTTCCCAGATCGACGTCGCCAAACTCGCGACCTTTCTCGGCATCTCGGATGCCGCGGGTGGCCTGATCAAAACCGGCAATCTCAGCTTTCGGGGACCGCCGCAGCAGTTTACCAAAGCCAACGCGCAACTCCGGTTCGAGGCCTCGAATTTTCAATGGGAGACGCGGCAATGGGACTCGCTCGTCCTGGGCGCCAAGCTACTCGACGGGCGCATCCAAATTCCGGAACTCGCCCTGACCCAGGGGCACAACCGATTGCTCCTCTCCGGCGACATGGCATTGCCGATGCCGGGCGTGGCCTGGTGGCGGTCGGAATTTTCGTGCGACATCGAGGCCAAGATCGAAAACCTCACCGAACTGTCCGCGCTGCTCCTGCCTGAGTTCAAATACGCAGCGGGTCGCGCCAATATCGACGGTTCGGTACGCGGTAAAGATCGCAAGTTCACCGGTCAAATCCTCGTTACCGGCAACAACCTTCGCTGGCGCAACGCGCCGATCGAAAGGCTCAATGCGAGTGTCAAACTCAACGGCAACGAATACCAAATCACCAACGTCTCGCTGCTCAACGGAGCGGACTACCTGAGCGGCAGTGGCGTGGTCAACATCGTCGGGGACAAGCAATACTGGGGCGAACTCCGCGCCTCGGTCGAAGACCTCGCCAAGTACCGCGCGATTTTGCAAAAGCCCGTCGTCCCGGAATCGCTCGCCGGCGGCGCGCTCATCGACTGGAGCGGGGAAGGTTCGGCGACCGGGCACAGCGGTAAATTTCTCGCTCGCCTGCGCAAAGTCCGTTCTCTCGGCGCCAGTGCGGGTCTGCTTCATCCGATCGACGCGGACTTCGAGGGCAGTTACTCGAATGGCGGCATGGTCTTCTCCGGCTTCGCCCTCTCGGACGACGAGTCGTCGCTGACCGCGAATGTCGGCGTAATGAACAAGGCCGTCTCACTGCAAGGCATTCGTCTCATGCACAAGCAAACCCTCTGGCTGGAAGGTGACGCGCTCCTGCCGCTCGACGTTTGGAATGCCTGGCCGAATACCTCGTTGGACAAGATGCTCTCCGACGACACGGTCAGCCGATTGAACCTGACCGCATACGATCTGAGCCTCAAGGAAACGGCACAGTTGAGCGGGATCAAATTTCCGATTGAGGGTCTCGTCCGTGGCACCGTCACCGCGGAAGGTCTCCTCGGCGCGTTGAAAACCGGCGGGAAACTGACGCTGCGGAAAGGACGGCTGCCAATTGGCTGGAGTGGCGTCGTCCTCTCCGAGGTCGAGGCAGAAACCAGTTTTGAGGGGCAGACGTTGCGCGTGGAAAAATCTGCCGGGCAGCACCCGACGGGAGATTTTGCGGCGAGGGGCGAAGTTGATTTTGCGAATCTCAGAGATCCTGGACTGAAGTTCGCGGTGACCAGCGCGAAAAGTCGGTTTCGCCCTTTCCAGGACAAGCCGGGCGATGCGGACCTCACGATCGAAACCGAGTTTGCGCTGCAACTTAGCGGCCCTGTCAGCCGCAGCACGGTCAAGGGTGAGGCCAAGTTTAACAACGCCACGTTGACGGGTTTCAACGAGCGGCAGTGGTTGCTCGGCGATTTGGCGGGCGGAATAGCGCCGTTTCAAACTTTGGATATTGCCCCTTGGAACGCCTGGCAATTGGATGTCCACGCCACGGCGAACAATGTTGGTCTCAATGCGCAAATGCTGTCCGCCGATCTGTCGCTCAAGGGCACCCCAGCAACTCCGGTTGTCGCTGGCCGGGTTTCGCTGCGTGCAGCTCCGGAGAACACGTTGCGGGGTTTGATCACCCACGCGTCGAGCACTGTATCCCTGCAAACTGCCACGCTCGATTTCCGCGAGGGTTTTGCCAGCGATCCAATCGTTGTCGCCGATGCGTCAGGGGTGGCAGCTGGTGAGCCTTTCGCACTTCAGGTCACGGGCACTTCGCAAAGGGCAATGCGGGTTTTCCTCTGCCAGCCGCCGCTCACCCAGGCAGCTATCCGCGCCGCGCTGAACGGTGAGAGTGCGGCGAGATTCTTCTCCGGCGAAAATCGTTTTTCCCTGCTCGTTCCCGCAGCGTTGCGTGAGGACGTGGAGATCGCTGATTGGTCAACGATCAAGGCTGAGCCGGCACCGTTGGAAACGCTGCCTTTACCGGCGTCCGGCACGCCACCATGAGCGAGGAAAAGGTCTCCGGACGCCGCCGCTCCGGGCTCTTCATCGGCCGCTGGTTTGGCATCGATTTCCATCTCGATCCTTCGTGGTTTCTGATCGCTGCCATTCTCACCTATCAACTCTCGGCGGTCATCTTGCCCACCGAGCTGCCGGGCAAAATGCTGGCTGTCTATATTTTGCTCGGGATCACTACGGCGTTGCTCTTTTTCCTGAGCCTCCTGTTGCATGAACTGGGGCACAGCCTCGTGAGCCAGCGCTGCGGAATTCCAGTCCCGCGGATCACGCTGCTGTTCATTGGCGGACTCGCAGAAATTTCTCGGGAGCCGGATAACGCCCGCATGGAATTGAAGATCGCGCTGGGTGGCCCAGCCGTAAGCATCCTTCTTTGCATCCTCTTCAAGATCGCGCAGTTCGCACTTGCGACGCTGAATCTGCCGAGCTTTGCGATGATCTGCTACTTGATGGCACAAATGAACCTGATGCTGGTCCTTTTCAATATGATCCCGGGCTATCCTCTCGATGGCGGTCGCGTGCTTCGCGCTCTGATCTGGGCAAAGACCGGACGGCTCCGGCAGGCGACTTACATCTCGTCGCGGATTGGGATTGGCTTTAGCTGGCTGCTGATTTTCTTCGGCGTGGCGCTGCTCCTCGGACCCATGCACGCCTGGCAGGGTTTCATTTATCTCCTCATCGGGTTTTTTCTCAAAAGCGCTGCCGACGCCGGCTATGCCAACGCCGTGCAGCGCGAAGTCCTTGCCGGCGTTCGCGTCCGCGATGTGATGACGGCCAATCCTGCGGTCATCCCGGACACTCTGCCGCTGAACCTTGCGGTCGATGATTTTTTCCTCAGCGGCCACTACGTCGCCTATCCCGTGTGCGCGGCGGACGGCGAATTTCGCGGATTGCTGCAGCTCGATTTTTTGAAAGCGGTCCCACGCGAAAAGTGGCCCTATACGACAGCTGGGGATGTCGTCGCGGAGAAAAGCTCGGACGCCCTGCGCATCGGGGTCGGCGAATCCGCAGCTCGCGCGATGCGCCTGCTGCTGGCGCCTGAGCTAAGCCGGCTCGCGGTTATCGAAAACGGCAAGCTTGTCGGGATCGTCACCCGGCACGACATCCTAAACTTTATCGAGATCCACACCGAGCTCGAGGAGTGAAAACCGACGCGGCCTGCGGCACTGCAGGCCGCTAGCGCACGACTTGCCCGACTGGCTCGACCTGATTCGGGCAAAGCGCGAGGCGGCCATTAATCACGCCGACGTGCTCGACGGGCGGAAGCGGTTCGCCCAGGAAGCGGGCGCCGTGACGGGCAAAGCGGGACACATCACCGGTCGAAAGCACGCGCAACTGCCCGGTGCCGACCGGTGCCAAGGTCGGATACTTTTCCCGCCAGCAGCGAAAACGCTCAGCGACTTCGGCGGCTGGATTGAGCACTTGAACGCCGGCGGGCGCGAGTTCCCGAAAGGCGTTTTCGAGCAGTGGGTAGTGGGTGCAGCCAAGAACGAGCGTGTCGATGCCCGAGAATTGCTCGACGTAGCGCGCCACCGCCAGTCGTGCGATTTCCGTCTCCTCCCAGGCCTCCTCCACAATCGGAGCCAACAACGGTGCGGCGACTTCGCTGACCTTCACTTGGGAATCGAGCTTACCGACTTCCGTGCGAAAGGTGTGGGAAGCCACGGTCCTAGCCGTGCCGAGAAAACCGATGTGCCCACGGCTGAGCGCCACCGCAGCCTCGGCAGCCGGGATCGTGACGCCGAGCACCCGGCGCTCTGCCGATCCATAACGATGCTGGAGGTGACGGAGAGCGACACATGAAACGGTGTGACAGGCGACCACGATCACCCGGCAACCTTCGCCGAAGAGCCGCTCCGCGCATTGCTCGGAAAAATCGAGGACGGTATCAACGTCCCGCCCGCCGTAGGGCGCACGGGCACTGTCGCCGAGATAAATGTAATCCAGTTCCGGAAGCACGCGGCGGAGCTGCCGCAGGACCGTCAATCCACCGAACCCACTGTCATAAACGCCGACAGGTGTCGTCGGCAACGAGAAAGGATTTTCGTGATCTGTGGGCGGCATGGGAACCGGGAATGAAGCGCGTCGCTCCGCGTCCGCCGAGCACATTTCCACGCCCGTCTAATTCGGCGGAGCCGTGGGCGTCACCACCACCGGTCCTTCGGCATTCTGGGTGGGATTTAGGCGCAGGCGCGGACCATTGGTCTCCACCCGCGGTCCGTCGCCGCTGCTGCGAGCAGCCACGTCGGCGAGCTGGGTGCCCACCGCACGGCGATAATTTTGCACCGCTTGCAGGATGCACGACGCCATCTGCTGCCGGTAGGCCGGCATGGCCACCAGCTTGGCGTCGTAGAGATTGCTGAGGAAGCCACCCTCGATGAGCACGCCGGGAATCTCGATGTCGCGGATGACCACGAAACGGGCTCGCTTGATCCCGCGATCAAACATCCGCGAACGCACGACCAGCGAGGCGTGCGTCGCCGTGGCCAGTGCCATGTTTTGCGAGTCGTTGACGTTGCCGGGACAAAGGTCGAGATCCGAAACGCGAGGTCCGTCGGCCATCATCGAGGGCACCCCGCGCGGTGCGAGCGTGTAAGTTTCCAAGCCCGTGCCCGCGCCGCCGCTGTTGAAATGCACCGAGATGAAAAGCGCATTCGCATACTGATTGGCGATGCGGGTTCGTTCGTGTAGCGAGATGAAGGTGTCATTCGAACGCGTGAGCACCACCTTAAAACCCGCCTGCATCAGCAGCAGCCGGGTGCGGTTCACCACATCCAGCGTGTAGATCGCTTCGCAGCCGTACGGGCTCAGCGCCCCGCGATCGTGCCCGCCGTGTCCTGCATCGAGCACGATGGTATTGATCTTCTCGGCGTTCTTAATCTTGTTCGGGCGCAGCACCGGTTCGATGACCTTCGTCAGATCCATCCGCGAAACAACCAGCTTCCCGTCCACCTCGGAGATCGGGTAACTGAGGTTGAATTTCAGCCCGTTGATATAGAACTCCACGCTTCCTAGCGAGCCACGCAAGCTGCGGTGCTCAACGGCCATGAGGAAGTCCTTATTCGCCACCCGCACCGTCCCGAGATTGTAGAATTCCGCCAGATTCTCCAGCGAGACGTGATCGCGCCCGCCGACTTTGTAGAGCGTCCACTCACTGGCGCGGGCGAGCCCGGACAGGAAAAAAGCCAGCATTAGAAAAGGAAGCAGCGTCCGGCGCATCGGCGCGCACGCTAGCCGCGTGCCTCTTTAAGGCAAGGGGTTTTCCGGTCGGTGTCAGGCAATCCGTAGTTGCGCGAAGAATGAGCTCCATTAACATCCCAGCCCTCATGTCCGCCAACCTTCCATCCCGCCCACGTCAGGCTGGCCAGCGCCGCACTTTTGCCATCGTTGCAGGTCAATACAACGCAGAATACGTCCGTGGCCTCATTGATCATACTCGGGCGGAACTCCTCGCCATCTCGCCAAATTTCAACGTGCAGGTCTATGAAGTCCCCGGCGCTTTTGAGATTCCCCTGCTCGTCCAGGAAGTCGCTGCCCGCGGCCAGATCGACGCTATTATCGCGCTCGGAGTCATCATCGAAGGCGAAACTGCCCACGCCGCCCTCATCGGTGCGGAAGTCACCCGCTCCCTCCAGCAGCTTTCCCTCGCGCACCGCCTCCCGATCATTCACGAGGTGCTCCTTTTGAAAAACGAAGAGCAGGCGCGAGTCCGTTGCCTCGGCGAGGAAATCAATCGCGGCACCGAAGCCGCCCGTGTGGCCGCCCGCATGGTTCAAGTGCTCGGCGATCTGCGGAATACCCGCGTCGAATCCGTCGGTCCGCGCAGCGAAGTCCGCTTCGGCCGCTGATCTTTCATCATGGGAAAACGACGCGAAGGCCGGGAAGCGGCCGTCCAGTATCTTTACCAGCTCGATCTCCACGCCGGAGCCGTGCCGGTCGATACTGCCGCCTTTTGGGAACTCTACGCCGAGCAAGGCCGCGCCGCGCCGACCGCCAAAACCCGCACTTTTACCGAGCAACTCATCCACGGCGTCACTTCGCATCAGGACGAAATCGACGCCCGCATCAAGGAATGCACGGCCAACTACGAGCTCCACCGCCTCGCCGCTGTGGACCGCAATATCCTCCGCGTCGCCATTTTTGAGCTCCTGCACAGCCTCGACGTCGCACCAGTAGTCATCATCAACGAAGCGATTGAGGTCGCGAAAAAGTTCGGCACCGAGAAATCCGGCGGCTTCGTCAACGGTGTTCTCGACCGGATTAAAAAAGAGATTAACCGCCCCGACCGAGTGCCCACGAAAGTTCATCATTGATCCCGCCTCGTGGCCTTCGGCTTTTTTAAATCCATCCTCGAGAAGTTCACCGGTCGCCCCGTCGATTGGGACGAACTCGAAGAAGCTCTCGTCCGCGCTGACCTCGGTGTGCCCATGATGACCCACATCATGAAGGAGCTCCAGAGCCGCGAGGAAAACATGACTGCCGAGAGCGTCGTCAAAGTCGCTCGCGAGGAGATCCTCAAAGTCCTGCCACGCGACAACGTCGTCCTCCGCCCGCTCGCTTCGAAGACCACAGTCATCCTCGTCGTCGGCGTGAACGGCACTGGCAAGACCACCTCCACCGCCAAGCTCGCCGGCTTTCTTAAAGCGAAAGGCCACAGCGTCCTCCTCGCCGCCGCCGATACCTTCCGCGCCGCTGCCATCGAGCAACTCACCGTCTGGGCTGAGCGCCTCGGCATCGAGATCATCAAAGGCCAATACAACGCCGACCCTGCCGCGCTCTGTTACGAGGCCTACCAGGCCGCTGACAAACGGAACATCGAGTTCCTCATCTGCGACACCGCAGGGCGCCTCCATACGAAGGCCAACCTCATGAGCGAGCTCGCTAAGATCAAACGCGTCCTCCAGAAAGCCGACCCTCAAGCCCCGCACGAGACGCTCCTCGTCGTTGATGCCACGACCGGCGGCAATGCCCTCCAGCAAGCCCGCGAGTTCCACGCCGCCACCGGCCTTACCGGGGTCATCGTCACCAAGCTCGACGGCTCTGGCAAAGGCGGCTGCGTCGTGGCCATTCAGAACGAACTCGGCATCCCCACCCGCTTCATCGGCACCGGCGAGAAACTCGAAAACCTTGCCTTCTTTGAAAGCCGCGACTTCGTCGCGCGTATGCTCTGAGTCACCGTGCTGTTGAGGTTGTTGATCTTTGGTTGGTTATTGGCGTCGGGGCTCGGCGGTGGACCTCGAGCTTGCGGCCAGGTCACTCCTGCTTCCGCCGCGGGCGGCATCTTTTTCCTCGTGGTCGAGACGACGATTGAGACCAGGGAAGGTCTGCTCGGTTTTCGTCCCGGAACTCGGGTGCTCCAACAGCCGAATGGACGCTACCTGCTCGCCGGCCACTTGATCGCGCTGCGCCCGGACCAAATAACCGGCGATCCCCGCGTGGCTGCCCAAGTCGCCGCAGCAGACCAAGCGGCGCAGGCGAAAATCCAGCAGGCCAAAGCCAGCCAAGCGCGGGCCTTGGAGCAGCAGCAGGTGACGCAGGCGCAGCAGGAAGCCGCGCGCCGTCAGACCGCCCGGGAGGCCGGAGCTAAGGCCGAAGAAGAAGCGCTGACGAGAGCCGAAACGGAGCGGCAAACCAGGATCGCCGACATTCGCGCGCAACTTGCGACGGCCAAACAGGCGAAGTCACGTCTCCGCTTGAGTGCCGACATCGTCGCGCAGGACGCCAAAATCCGCGCCTTGCAAAATGAACTCAGCAAGCTCGGCGTGCGCGGAGCGATGCTTGAATAGCCGCGGCTAAGGCGCCTTTTCGGCGGTCGCATCGGGTGCAGCTTCGGGCCAGCGCGCGAGGCTTTCCTCATGAAAATGCCGTGCCCGACGCAAGCGGCGGATCAATCCGTAACGGGGACTGAAGAGGAACGCGGCGAAGAAGATGAGGCCGAGCACGAGGACGATACACGCGCCGGACGGGAGGTTCAGGCGGTACGAGAGCAGCAATCCGAGGCACGAGCCCGACATGCCGATGAAGCCGCCACCCCAGAGCATCGCAGGATAGGAATCGCAGAGCAGATAAACCGTGGCGGCGGGCGCGATGAGCAGACCGAGGAGCATGATGACGCCGATGGCCTGGAGCGAGGCGATCATGGTGAGCACGAGCGAAATCATGAGGATGAAGTTGAGCAGGTTCACACGGATGCCCTGGCTGGCTGCAACCGTGGGATCGAATAGCGTGAGCAGGAGTGGACGCTGGAGCGCGGCGAGCAGCGGCACGACGACGAGGCTGATGCCCCAGATCATCCAGAGGTCGGTGTCGGAAAGGCCGAGGATATTTCCGAAAAGATAGTGCACCAACGAGACCCGCACTTTCACGAAACTGATGAGCACCACGCCGAGCGAAAAGGCCACGGTGTAGAGCACGCCGAGCGCGGTGTCCTCCTTCAGTCGCGAACTGCGCGCGATAAGTTGCGCGCCCACGGCGACGATGAGCGCGGCGACAAGGGCACCGAAAAAGAGGCCCATCGGGGCAAGGCCAAACAGCATGAAGCCGACGGCCAACCCTGGCAGCAGCGAGTGGGAAAGCGAATCCGCCATCAGCGCCAACCGCCGCAGCACCACGAATGCGCCGAGAAAGCCGCCGGTGAAGCCGATAAGCGCGCCGCCGACGAGGACGCGGCGCATGAATTCATGCTGAAAGGGTTCCGTGAGCCAGTCCATTAGTGGTGCGCCTGATCGTGGCGATGATGACGATGCTCCGTGGCCGGACCCGCGAAGGTTGGGGTGTCGTAGGTCTTACGGAGATTCGCGTCAGTGAAGACTTCGCCGACCGGGCCGGCGGCGATGAGTTCGCCATTCAGCAGGATGGTTTGGTCGAAGAGGGCAGGCACAGTGGCGAGATCGTGATGCGAGGCGATGATCAGTTTGCCGTGGTCGCGCAGTTCGCGAAGGAGTTGCTTGAGACTGTCCTGCGTCGGCTTGTCGAGGCCGGTGAAAGGTTCATCGAGCAGAAAAACGTGCGCCTGCTGGGCCAGCGCCCGGGCGAGAAACGCCCGCTGCTGTTGCCCGCCGGATAGCGCACTGATCTGCCGCTGCGCCAGCGGTGCGAGTTGCATCGCGGCGATGGCTTCGTCCACTGCTTTTACATCCTCGCGCCCGTAGCTGCGCCACCAACCGACGCGCAGGTAGCGGCCCATCTCGACCAGCCCGCGCACGGTCGTGGGGAAATCCCAGTCGATGGCTTCGCGTTGCGGGAGGTAGGCGAAATCCCGCGTCGCGCCGCTGACCTCGTGGCCGTGAAAAGTGATGCGCCCCGTTTCGCGCGGGAGCAGCCCGGCAAGCGCTTTGAGGAGCGTGGACTTGCCCGCGCCGTTCGGCCCCAGCAACCCCACGCACTGTCCGCAGCCGACCTCGAAGGCGATGTGATGCAGCGCCGGGATGCGATTGTAGCTCACCGTGAGATCGCTGACCGCGAGCCCGTGCGCTGTGGTGAGTGAGCTCCGCACGGTCATGGGAAGGTCACTACGTCATCTACACTCCCCTGCCCCCAGAGACTCTTCTCGTGCGTCTCGCCTGTCGGGTCGGTGAAAGTCACCCGCACCGCCGCGAGGGGCGCATCCGCCGGCCACTCGATCTGCAGCTGGAGGTCGATACCCGCCTCGGGATACGCGAGCTGGAGCGTGCGCTCCATGGAAGCAGGCGGCGTCGTTTCGTCCCAAACTTCTTTGCCGAGGTGCAGCACTTTCACCGCTCGAGGAAGGGCGGTAAAATCCAGTTTCAAGCTGATCTCCTGCTCCTCCGCTGCGGCTTCGATTTTGGGCTGCGTGCGGGGCGCGTCGGTCGCACCCGTGAGCTCCCGCAGTGGCCAGCCCAAGGCGAGGATCGCGAAAAAAGCGAGCAGTGCCCGCAGCAACGGAGAGCCGCGCATGCTATTTCAGGCCATCAACAATCGTGCGCACGTTGTGCTTGTACATCCCTTCGTAAGTCGAAGTTTCGCCCTCACCCAGCCCGTCGGCATTCAATTCCCCACCCACTTTCGCCCCGGTCTCTCGAGTGATTTCAGTCAGCACTTTCGGATTCAAGATGCTCTCCGGGAAAATCGCCTTCACGCCCTGCGCCTTAATCTTGGCGATAATCTCCGCGACCTTTTTCGATGACGGCTGATTGGCGGTTGAGAGCCCCTCGATCGCATAAACGGTGAAGCCGTTTTCCTTCGCGAAATACTGAAATGCGTCATGCGAAGTAACGAGCTTGCGCTGATCACGCGGCAGCTTCGCCAATTCCGCGCGCGTCCATTTTTGGAGCGCATCGAGTTTGGCGAGATACTTCGTCGCATTCGCATTGAAGACGGCGGCTGATTCCGGGGCAGCCTTGCTGAAAGCATCGCGGACGACTTTTACCGCCTTTTGCATGCAGGCGAGGCTGTGCCACCAATGCGGATCTTCATCGCTCTCGTGCGCGTGGGCGTGACCTTCATGCCCGGCCTCCGGCTTCATCTTGAGCGAAGCAAAGCGGTCACCCACCTCGATGATCGCGCCCTTCGTGCCCGTGCTTTCTTTCAGTTTGCCGACGTAGCCTTCCATGTGTTTTGCGGAAAGGAGAACAACCTGCGCTTCTCCGACTTTCTTCAGATCCCCGGGCTTGGGCTCATATTCGTGGGGATCAACGCCCGGTTTCACATGCCCCGTTACGATCACCTGATCGCCACCGACTTGCTCCGCCACCTCCGTGAGAATGGTCGAGAAACTCGATACGCGCAGCTTTTCTGCGGCGGAGCAACAGAGCGTTAAAGCAAGAAGGGTAAGGAGCGAGAAGCGGATGGCTTTCATGCGGCGCACCATAAGTCGGCGGGAACCCGGCGCAAGATCATTGCACGAAAAGAACTGCCCTGCGGATTGCCTGCGCCCTCGCAGTTGCCAACTTCCGCAGCCCTCTTTAAGAACCCGCATGCACTTCCGCATTCCGGTATTCCTCATCGCCTCCCTGCTCTCCGCGGCCTCTAGCCACGCTGGGCTGGTGTGGGATGAACCGTTGCAGCAGTACCAGCGCACCCCGGACGATCGCGCGATGGAGGCGCACTTTACTTTCAAAAACACCGGTGCCACTCCGGTCACGATCAAACAGCTGCGTTCCTCATGTGGCTGCACCACGGCGCGACTCGATAAGAAAACTTACGCACCGGGGGAATCCGGCGAAGTCCTCGCGCGGTTCGTTTTCGGTGATCGAAAAGGTCTGCATCGCAAAACCGTCGAAGTCCGCACGGACGACAAGGCAGCCGAGCCGGTGATTCTTGATTTGCGCGTCCTGATCCATGACCCGCTGACCATCACGCCAGCGCTGGTCTGGTGGAAACGCGGTGATGCTGCTGGTGCTAAAACTGTGCAACTCACGGCCACGTCGGAACAGACGGTGAGGGTGAAAAGCGTGACCTCGTCGAATCCGCGACTGCCGGCGAAACTGACGACGGCCAAAGCCGGCGAGCAATACGTGGTCTCAGTGCAGCCCGCGGATACCGCGCAAAAGGAGTCGGCCGAGATCAGCGTGTTGACGGATTTTCCCATCGACTCCCCGCGCACGTATATCATCCACGCGCGGGTAAAATGATCGCTCAGGTTTTTCGCCAACTGGCGTTCGTCTGTGTCTGCGCACTGCTGCCCGCCCTGGTCTCCGGCGCGTGGCAACTCCAGTGGAAAAAGGAAGAGCCGCTCGCCGCTGGGGAGATTCGACTGGCCACCGCGCGCCAGTGGGGTGACGCGGTCCAGTGGGTGGATGCCCGCTCCCGCACGAAATATGAGCGCACCCACATTCCCGACGCTTTGCTCCTCAACGAGGATGAATGGGACAGTCTCGTCGGCCCCTTCCTCGATGCGTGGGATGCGGACAAAACGCTCGTGGTTTATTGCGATGGCGGGAGTTGCGAGGCGGCCCATAAAGTCGCCGAGCGCATTCGCGCGGATCTAAAAATCGGCGGCGTTTACGTATTGAAGGGGGGCTGGGCGGCATGGGACGGAAAGTGATCGCGGTGGTGCGACTGGCCCTCGCCGCGGTTTTCCTCGTCGCCGGGGTCATGAAGATTTGGGATTTCAAGCTGGGCCATTCAGCCACACCGGATTTCACCGTCGCGATCCAGAGCTACCATCTGCTCCCCTTTCCTGAACTCTCCGCGCTGCTCGCCATCTATCTGCCGTGGCTCGAAGTCGTCGCCGCGCTCGCCCTCTTTGTTCGGCGCCTCGCGCTTGGGGCAACCGCGGCAGTGCTCGGAATGAGCGCGGTTTTTCTGGCCGCAGTGACCAGCGCATGGTGGCGCGGCTTGGAGATAGCCTGCGGTTGTTTCGGAAAAGAGGATGCAATGACGGACTACCCGACGCTGATCCTCCGCGATCTCGCCCTGCTTGCGGCCTGTAGCCTACTTTTCGTCGCGGAGTGGCGGCGCACGGCTACTGCCGCGGAATCGTCCACAGCTTCCGCGTCCCCTGCTCCTGAAGCGTGATCTGGTCGCGCCCGAGATCGACCACGCGGTAGCTGACCGCCGGTTCACCGGGCCAGGCGAAAAGCTCACCGGCATGCACTTTCATCGTGGTTTTGCCGTCTGGCGACGTGAGCACGGCAAACGTCGCGGAAGTCTTCGAGGGCAGTCCTTTCACGAGGGTCACGCGCTCCTTCGTGGTCAGTTCTTCGAGCAGCACCTGGGAACGGTCCACGGGATTGCCATCTTTGTCTCGATCCTGCCGCTCGGTGACCTTTGCCACGCGCAGAGGAAAGCCACGCACCGTATCGCCCGCACGGATCGTTTGATTTCCTCCATCCTCGCTGCGCTTCACCACGGCTTCTGCTCCGTTCACCGATTCCAAGACCAGTGGCAGCCGCACCTCGTTGTACTCGGTGAACCGCAGCGGCGCGGAACCTCCCGCCGGAACGACGATGGGCTTCGACGCGGGATCTCGCGGGTTGGTCCCGGCGAGAAACTCGTCCCGATTCGAAACGCCATCACCATCGACATCGCCCGCCAGCATCTGCGGGTCATTGAGATCGAGATTGTGCTTTTGAAACCACGCTTCGTACGTTCCGCGTTCATCGCCGGGCGCTGCCACCGCAGCGGGTTCGGGTTTCATCTCCTTGAGAAAAGTCGCGTCAGATTCAGCAGCCTCGCCTTTGGCGACGGGAGATGGTTCGGGAGCATTGTCTGCCGCCGCGGATGGTTCCGGCGCAACGTCTTCGGTGAAAGCCACCGGTTCTTCCTTCTTCCCGCACGCGGCAAAAAACAGGGCGGCGAGAACCAAGGCGGCGGTGCGAGAGAGCGGTGTCTTCATGAAGTGCGCGCGACTGTAATCGACGGCGTCCGCCGTGCAATCCCAGGCGCGCCCGCTACGCGTGCTTCTTGTTGAAGCGCGCCACTTCACGGTCGGTTTCCCGTTTCTGCGCCTTGTCCTTCAAGTCCTGCCGTTTGTCTGTGGATTCCTTGCCCTTGGCGACGCCGATCTCCAATTTCACCCGCGCCCCTTTCCAATACATGCGCAGCACCACGAGGGTATTTCCGCGGATTTGCGTCAGGCCAAAGATCCGCTCGATCTCGTTCTTATGCAGCAGCAGGCGGCGCTGCGCCTTGGGTTCGTGTTGCGCGAAACTCGCCCGCACATACGGCTGGATGTCCACGCCGAAAGCGAAAACCTGCCCATTTTCCACCCGCGCGAAAGCCCCGCTCACATTCGCCAAACCCCCACGGATCGACTTCACCTCCGTCCCCTTCAATTCCATCCCGGCCTCAAACCGCTCGAGGATGTGATATTCGTGCAGCGCCTTGCGGTTCGCCGAAATCTCCGCCACCCGGCCTTTCTCCTGGCCCGCCACGGGCGTTTACTTCCCCTTCTTTCCCGGCACCACTAGCTCGACGACCGGCGCGGGTTCCCACGTCAGCTTGCCCTCAATGATCTCCGTGAGCGCGATGTCCGAAAAGCCCATCCGTGGCCCGGTCTCGATCATCGGCCGATGTCCCGCGGTGAGCTGGCGCACCCGCTTCGAAACGACGTTCACCAGGATTTGCTGGCTGGGGATGATCTTGAAGGCGGCGTCGAGAAGGGAGCTGGTCATAAGGCGGAGAGACACGTTCACTGGGAAAAAGGAGGGCGACTATGGCAGGCGAGTTTGCTCTGTCAACCGGAGACTTGGGAAAGTTTCCCGCGGGCTGCGCAATGGGGAAAGTCGTCCACGAAAAACACGAAAGGACACGAAAAGCGGCGGCCTTTTCGTGTCCTTTCGTGCCTTTCGTGGACTATCTGCCGAGTTTACCCGTCCGCAGGCAAATATCCGCTCGCCTTCCCGTCGCGTGCCGCCCTAAAACGCGCGCCCAACCTTCACCCCAAACTACCTACCTACTTTTATGAGCAGAAAAATTCGCATGGGCATGGTCGGCGGCGGTCGCGGCGCTTTCATCGGAGCCGTTCATCGCATTGCCGCCAATATCGACGGTCAGATCGAACTCGTTTGTGGCGCCTTCTCCAGCGACCCACAGCGCTCACGCGACTCCGGCGCAGACCTCTTCCTTCCACCGGACCGCTGCTACGGCACCTTCCAGGAAATGATCGAGCGCGAGAAAGCCCTGCCCGCCGACCGGCGCATGGACTTCATCTCCATCGTCACGCCGAACCACATGCACTTCCCGCCAGCGAAAATGGCCCTCGAAAACGGCTTCCACGTCCTTTCCGACAAGCCCGCCACCTTCAACCTCGCCGAAGCCAAAACCCTCGCTGGCATCGTCAAAAAGAGCGGTCTGCTTTACGGCCTCACGCACAACTACACCGGCTACCCGCTCATCAAGCAGGCCCGCGAAATGGTCCTCGGCGGCGTGCTCGGCAAGATTCGCAAAGTCGTCGTCGAATACCCGCAGGGCTGGCTCGCGACCAATCTCGAAGCCGCCGGACAGAAGCAGGCCGCCTGGCGCACCGACCCGAAACGCAGCGGCGCGGCCGGCTGCATCGGCGACATCGGCACGCACGCCGAAAATCTCGCGGAATACGTCAGCGGCCTGGAGATCAAAGAACTCGCTGCGGACATCACGGCTTTCGTCAAAGGCCGCAAGCTCGACGACGACGGCAATGTCCTGCTGCGTTTCAAAGGCGGCGCGAAAGGCGTCCTCCACGCCAGCCAGATTTCGGTCGGCGAGGAGAATAACCTCAACCTCCGCGTCTATGGCGAAAAAGGCGGCCTCGAATGGCACCAGCGCGAACCCAATACCCTGCTCGTGAAATGGCTCGACCAGCCCATGCAGGTCTATCGCACCGCCAACGGCTACCTCGGCGCCGCCGCCCTCGCCGCCGGCCGCACCCCACCCGCCCACCCCGAGGGCTACCTCGAAGCCTTCGCCAACGTGTACAAGAACTTCGCCGCCACCGTCCGCGCCCGGCTCGAAAAGCGGAAGCCTACCGCCCTCGAAAGCGACTACCCAAAAATCACCGACGGCGTCCGCGGCATGGCCTTCATCGAGGCCGTCGTCGCCAGCAGCAAAGCCAACGCGGCTTGGACGAAGCTAGACGTGTAGCCGTATCGAACGCCAACAAACCCAGGCAGCGGAATGAGTTCACAGCTGAGTGTGTGGCTAATTGCCGCCTTTGCATTTACGGGATGCGTAAGCTCCCAGCTATCCGTCCGCTCTGCATATATTTCAGATCCGACTTTTTATTTTCTCGGCCATCAGGGTCCTGACGCAGCGACTTTTAACTCCGCGGTGGATCGTGCCGTGGGGGGTGACGAGCAACAGCTGGCTTTTATTCTATCACTCTCGCGCATTACGGATGGCGAAGGAGCATTGAATTACGGATACACGCTCAACCAAGTACAGCGGCTGGTCGGTAACAGACGGTTCAATCACGCACTGACTCAAATCACACCGGAAGAGGCTGAAGCCACAAAAACGGATATGGAGGTGTCTCGGAAGATGCGCCGGTCAATGAGGACACACGGCCTGCTCTAACGCGCGCTGGAAGTGCATCACCGCGCACCCAGCTGGGGCGCGGAGAGCTGGCGGAGGGCGGTGGCGATTTCCTCGTCGCCGGGGACGAGGCGCGCGGCTTCGCGGAGTTGCACGAGCGCGTCCGCGCTGCGGCCTTTCGTCTGGAAAGCGCGGGCGAGATGATAGCGGGCGCGGGCGAAATCGGGCATCACGCGGATGAGTTCTTCGAGGTGACCGATGGCCTCATCGGTCGCCCCGACCTTCGCCAGGCCAGTCGCGAGGTTGTAGCGAATCGTGGTATCTCCGGGCTCGAGACGGAGGGCGTTACGAAAGCAGTCGTTGGCCGCGGTTTGCTCGCCGAGACGGTTGAGCGCGGCGCCGAATTGATTCCACAGCGCGGCTTGGTCCGGGGTGATGCGGAGCGATGCCTGGTAATGCGGGATGGCGCCGGCATAGTCGCCCATCGCCGCCCGCGCCAGCCCAGCATTCGTGTAGGCGCAGGCGTTGTTGTGCGTCACGGCGACAGTTCGCTCGAAGAGCGTCACAGTATCTACCCACCAGCCGGTTTGTCGCGCGGTGAGCAACGCGCAGGCGGCGAGCACGGCCGCGCCGCAACCCGCGAGCGTGCGGCGACGCGCGACCGGCGAGAGTTCCACGGCCAGCCACGTCAGCGCGCAGAAAATCCCGATCTGTGGCAAGTAGATGAACCGATCCGCCCGCGCCTGCGAACCGATCTGCACCAGCCCGAGCACCGGCACGAGCACGCCGAGAAACCAGCACCAGCCGACGAAAAAATATGGGCGCTTTTTGATCCACAGCACAGCGAGCGCGGATATGCCGAGCAGCAGTATCGCGGCGGCCGCTGCGAGCAGTGGTTGGGCGTCCACGGGATGCGGGTAAAAGACCGCCAAGCCGCGTGGCCACAGCATCGAGCCGAGATAGGCCACGTAGGAAATAAGCGCGTTGCTGAGGCGGGCGGCGGGCGGCAGCGTTTCGGCAGTGACGATGGCCGCGCGGTCTTCCGGCGCTTGCATCGCCGCCCAGCAGATTGCCGCCGAGAGCAGGAGAAACGGAATTTTCTCCACGACCAGCCGCCGCCACGGCACGCGCCCCCAGCGGGCCAGCGGCCAGTGATCGAGGAGCAGCAGCGCAAACGGGAGCGTGACCATCATCGGCTTCGCCAGCAGCGAAAGCACCGCGCCGACCCACGCCGCCACGTAGAAAAGCACGCGCGGCTTTTCGGCGTAGCGCACGTAGGCGTGGAGCGAGAGGAAGCAGAAGAGCGTCGAGAGCACATTCTTGCGCTCGGTGATCCAGGCGACGGATTCGACATTCACCGGGTGCAGGCCAAAGAGCGCCGCGACGAACGCGCTCGGCCACACGCGGCCCGTGGCGCGGCGGAGGAGGAAGAAGAGCGCGAGCGTGGCGGCGATGTGGAGCGCGAGATTCACGGCGTGCATCGCGCCGGGGTTCATGCCGAAAAGCGAAACGTCGGCCTGGAAAGAAATCCACGTCAGCGGAATCCACAGGCTCGCCTGGCAGTGGGTGAAGGCATCGCGCACCCCGCCCCAGCTCAAGCCGTGGACCACGAGCGGGTTTTCATAGACGTGGCTGTTGTCGTCAAAGGCGATGAAATCGCAGCGCACGACAAACGCGTAAGCGCACAGCACCGCCGCCGCGAGGGCCAGCGCGAGGTAGGCGGCGAGTCGGCTTTCCGACAGGCGCGGAGACGCCGCGGATGGATTGGCGGTGGACATGGGCGCGCCTTCTTCTGCACGGCGCGTGCCAGCGGACCCTTAGTCCAGCGTCTTCAGCCCTTCCACCACACTCATCCGCGCCACGCCCAGCGCGGGCGCGAGGCTGGCGATGATGCCGAGCCCGCCGGCGATGGCAAAGGCCAGCCCCAGCATCTTTGGCGTTACTTCCAGGTAGGGAAACATCCCGCCGGTCACCTTGTTCACGTCCAGCGACACGGTGAGCAACCATGCCCCGCCCGCCCCGAGCACCGCGCCGCCGAAAGCCAGCCCGAAGCTTTCCGCGAGGATAAAGGCAAACAGCTCATGCCGGCGGAAGCCCAGCGCCTTCAGCACCGCCAGCTCCCGGAAGCGCTCGCGGATCGCCATGCTCATCGTGCTCGTGCTCACGAGCAGCAGCGAGATGATCACCGCCGTGCAGATCGAGCCGATGAGCACCTGGATATTCGCCCACATCGACACGAACGACATCTGGAACGCCCGCTCCGTCTCCGCGCGCACCTCGTTCGCGGTATTCGCGAAGGCCTTCTCAATCGCCGCGATGACCTGCGGCGCCACTTCCGCAGACTCCACGCGCACCCACCACATCCCCACCTTTCCCCAGTCATCCAGCGCCTCATCCACATACTTCTGATGCAGAAACATATTCCGGTCATCCATCGTGCCGGAATAAATGCCCACGATTTTCACCTCCAGATCGCACGGATAAATGGTCCCGATGAGCGTCTTCTTGTCGCCGATCTTCAGGCCGTAAAGTTTCGCCGTCTCCACGCCCACGATGCACGAAGTCCGGTCGGCGTACCACGCTTCAAGCTGCTCCCGCGGGATTTTTGCCTCGCCGAAGAGCGCCTCCATCTTCGCCGGATCGATGGCGAACTGCGCAAAGCCCACCTTCGTATCGTTCTCAAACTGCCCGCCGAAATACGTGAACGGCGTGACGCTCGCGATGCCCGGGATTTTTTCGATGATCGGGAACTGCCGCGCCGGCAGCGGATCGGCGATTGAGACCCGGCTCCGCACCGCCACGCGCAGCGACGCGCCGGCGTCCTCCGGCGGTTGGGTCATCTCCCGCAGCACCACCTGCAGCACGGTGAAGAGAAACAGACTCACCGCCACGCTCAGGATCGAAAGCGCCGCCCGGCGCTTATTGCGCAGCGCGTTCTTGGCGATGAAACCGGCGATCGACATGGGCGCGCACGATGTCAGCCCCCGGCCCCGCACGCAACCCGCGCGACCACCTCGACCACCCACGCCGCGGTTCGTTCCCCGCTCCAGACCGCTGCGCGGAAGCGATTTCCGCGTTTGGCCGTTCCCTCACTTGATCAATCGAGGATCTGCCCCAACATCTCTCCCCATGCGGCTCGCCCTATTCATTCAGGAAAACATGGAAGCCATTCTTGAGGAATGGGAGGCCTTTGCGAAGACGCTCTACCCGGCCACGGCGGGCATGTCGCCCAGCGCACTGCGGGATCATGCCCAGCCGATCCTCAACGCCGTGGTGACAGATTTATCCACGGAGCAGACTCCCGACGAGCAGGAGGAGAAATCCAAGGGACGGGCGCCCACCCATTGGAATGCACCCGAGACGGCCGCCCAGACCCACGCCGTGCTGCGCGCGCAAAGCGGGATGAATATGAATCAACTGGCGGCGGAATACCGGGCGCTGCGGGCGAGCGTGCTGCGGCTCTGGGAGGAACAATGCCACCCGGGAGCGGGCTCTTTGCAGGACGTCATCCGCTTCAATGAAGCGATCGACCAAGCCCTCGCGGAGTCGATCGATTTTTTCAATGCGCAGGTGGATCGCTCGCGCGACCTGGTGCTCGGTATGCTCGGGCACGATATGCGCAATCCGCTCAATGCCATCGTCATGACTGCCGAGGTCCTGGCCACTCACGAGAGCGAGGAAGTGACCGACGCCGCTGGGGTGCTGCGCCGCAGCGGAGCGTCCATGAAGGTGCTGCTGGATGATTTGATGGATTTCAACCGCACCCAACTCGGCATCGGCATCCAGATCGACGTGCAGCAGACCGATCTCGGGAAACTTTTCGCCGACGAGGTGGGCCAGCACCAAGCCGTCCATCCCGGCCGGCGCTTGGAGCTGACCCTCCACGGCGACCTGAGTGGGCGGTGGGACGGTGAGCGCCTGCAACAGGTGCTGCGCAATCTGATCTCCAACGCCGTCGCCTACGGAACCCCGGGCGAACCCGTGCACGTGGGGGTGCATGGGGACGGGGACGGCGTCCGGATCGACGTCGCCAACCGCGGCCGGGTCATTGATCCGGCGACCGCAGAGTGCCTCTTTGATCCGCTCAAACGCGGCGCTTCCCGGGATACGGACGCCAACCAGCCCGGCCTCGGCCTCGGGCTGTATATCGTGCGCGAGATCACCCGGGCCCACGGTGGCAAGGTGGTGCTGCATTCCAACACCGAACGGACCGTGATTTCCGTCAACCTGCCGCGCATTGCGGCCCCCACCCCCGCCATCCCGGCGAGCTGAGGGGCGGTGGTCGTGGGGAGGGGTGAAAAGGCGGTTTTCAGCGGGCGAGGCGGCGAATTGTAGGGCGGGCGCCCCGCCTGCCCGGGCCTAGACGTCAGGGCCGGTGAACGCGGTTTGTAGGGCGGGCGCTCCGCCTGCCCCGGCAAGCGGGGCGCTTGCCCTACAACGACGATCCCGGTTGGCGGATGGGGTGAAATTGACGTTTCCAGTGTAAAGCGCGAATTTATGCGTCAATCTGACGCAGTTTCTTAAAGGAATGATTCAATCATTCCTTCAATTGGTTCATTCTTTCCTTCCAGCGGTTCAGTCCCTCCTTCCAGCGACTGGGTCCCTCCTTCCAGCGACTGGGTCCCTCCTTCCAGCGACTGGGTCCCTCCTTCCAGCGACCGGGTCCCTCCTTCCAGCGACCGGGTCCCTCCTTCCAGCGACTGGGTCCCTCCTTCCAGCGACTGGGTCCCTCCTTCCAGCGACGCCGCCACTCCTTCCAGCGACGACCCCGCTCCTTCCAGCGACGACCCCGCTCCTTTCAGCGACGACCCCGCTCCTTCCAACGACGACGCCGCTCCTTCCAGCGACCAGTTCGCTCCTTCCATTGGTTCAGCCGCTCCTCTCAACGGTCGGCCTGGGTCACGTCGAAAGCTGCCCCTTTTCCAGGTGGATGCTGCGGGAGCCGTAGGCGGCGGCGCGAGGGTCGTGGGTGACCATGATGACGGTTTTGCCGCTGGTGCCGCTCAGGGTTTTGAGGATTTGCAGGACGTCTTCGGCGCTCTGGTGATCGAGGTTGCCGGTCGGTTCATCGGCGACGATGAGCCGGGGGTCGGTGACGAGGGCGCGGGCGATGGCCACGCGCTGCTCCTGGCCGCCGGAGAGCTGCCGCGGGAGATGGGTGCGCCGGTCCGCGAGGCCCACGAGATCGAGCGCGGTGAGGACGAGTTCGCGCCGCTTCGCCGAGGAGAGCTGCATGAGGAGGAGGGGTAGCTCCACGTTTTCGTAGGCGGTGAGGACGGGGAGCAAATTGAAGGTCTGGAAGACGAAGCCGACGTTCTGATTTCGCCAGTCGGCGAGCTGGGACTCGTTGAGATCCGTGACGAGGACGTCTTGCACGCGGCATTCGCCGGAGGTGGGGCGGTCGATGCCGGCGATGATGTGCAGGAGGGTGGATTTTCCCGAACCGGAAGGGCCCATGAGCGCGAGAAACTCACCGGCGGCGATGCTGAGCGAGACGTTATTCAGCGCGGTGACTTGGATTTCTCCCTGCTGGTAAATCTTCGAGAGCTGGCGGATGGCGACGATGTCCTGAGGCATGCGGGGAGGTTTCTACCGTGGGAAATCCGCGCCGGCAATCGCGGCGGCCCAGCCTCGACAGACCGCGCGGGCACCGGTAATCGTCCGCGCATGCCGGACCCTGTCATCTCCCGTCGGAATCCATTTGAAAGTATGATCTTCGCCAGCCGCTGGCTGCAGGCGCCGCTCTACGCGGGGCTGATCGTGGCGCAGTGCGTGTATGTCTATCAGTTCCTGGTGGAGCTGTGGCATCTGGTGGTCGTGGCCTTTGGCTCGATCGGGCACAGCGCTGCGGCCCACGGCGCACACGCTGCGGGCGACGTGACGGTGACGGACGCCAGCCAGGCGATCATGCTTTCGGTCCTCGGGCTGATCGACGTGGTGATGATCGCGAACTTGCTGATCATGGTGATCATCGGCGGCTACGAGACTTTCGTCTCACGGCTGGATCTGAAGAATCATCCCGACCAACCGGAGTGGCTCAGCCATGTAAACGCCGGCGTGCTGAAAGTGAAGCTGGCCACGGCGCTCATCGGCATTTCGTCGATCCATTTGCTGAAGACCTTCATCGAGGCGGAAACGCGCAGCGAACAGGCGATGAAGTGGCAGGTCATTATCCACATGGTCTTCGTCTTCTCCGCCTTCGCCCTCGCCTGGACGGACCGCGTGATGGTCGCGAGCACGAAAGACAAAGCGCACTAACCCATGATCGAGATCTCTCCGCAGGCGGTGAAGGAAGTCTTCACGCGCATTACTACCGAGCTCGGCAAAGTCATGGTCGGCCAGGAGGCGATCATCAAGCTGCTGCTCGTCAGCCTATTCTCTCGCGGCCACTGCCTGCTCATCGGCGTCCCCGGCTTGGCGAAAACGCTGCTCGTCCGCAGCCTCGCCGAGACGCTGACGCTGAGCTTCAAGCGCATCCAATTCACGCCCGATCTCATGCCGAGCGACATCCTCGGCTCGGAGCTGCTCCAGGAGCGCGACCGCAAACTGGAGTTCGAATATTTCGCCGGGCCGATCTTTGCCAATCTGCTCCTCGCCGACGAAGTGAACCGCACCCCGCCGAAGACGCAGTCCGCGCTGCTCGAAGCGATGCAGGAGCACAAAGTGACGATCGGCGGTCAGTCGCGTCCGCTGCCCAACCCCTTCCTTGTTGTGGCCACACAAAACCCCATCGAGCAGGAAGGCACTTATCCGTTGCCCGAGGCGCAGCTCGACCGCTTCATGTTTTCGCTCCATCTCGACTACCCGGTGCATGACGAGGAGGTGGAGATCGTCCGTCGCACCACGCTGCGCGCCGCCGCCGAATTGGCGGCCGTCGTCTCGCTCGAAGACATCCTCGCCGTGCAGCAGCTCGTCCTCGCCGCACCGGTCAGCGATCACGTCATCGACTACGCCGTCCGTCTCGCCGCCGCCACCCGTCCGGCGAACCCCGCTGCGCCGCAGATCACGCGCGATTTCGTCGAGTGGGGCGCCGGCCCACGCGCCTCACAGTACCTCATCCTCGGCGCCAAAGCGCTGGCCCTTCTCGAAGGCAAACTCGCCCCCGAAACCGAAGACGTGCGCGCCGTGGCGGGGCCGGTCTTGCAGCACCGCGTGATCACCAATTACCGCGCCACCGGCGCAGGGAAGAAGTCGCGGGACATCGTCGCGGAGCTGATGAAGACGGTGCAGGAGAAGAGCTACTAGCCGCTCAAAAGCGAGTTCACGGCATGAAGTTCCCCAGACTCTCGCAAATGTCATCCCGAGCGGAGCGAAGGCGGAAAGACGGGCGCAGCGCAGTCGAGGGACCTCGGCGGTCCGAACCGAGCGTGAACGTATGAGGGAACTGTTCGTTTACATCATGACGAATCATCTCCGCACCACGGTGTATATCGGGGTAACGAACGATCTGGGGCGGCGCGTTTGGGAACACCAGCATGGTGACCTTGATGGCTTCACTAAAGATTACCGCCTCACCCTCCTCGTTTATTACGAGGTGTTCCCAGAGCCCCGTTCCGCCATCGCACGAGAGAAGCAGCTCAAGAGTTGGCGGCGCACGAAGAAGGACGCGCTGATCAACACGCTAAATCCCAAGTGGCGCGACCTCAGCAGGGAGCTGTTTCAATCGCCAACGGACCGCCAAGGTCCCTCGACTGCGCCCGCAGAGCCGGGCTTCGCTCGGGATGACAGCGGGATGGTGTCGGCCACGAAAGGTGAGATCACAAAGCAGCTATGACGCCCCCGCCTTTACCCAAAGTGACCGGCGTGAGCGCCGCCGCCGCGAGCCTGCTGCAAATGCGCAACCGCGGGGCCGCGGAACCGCCGCCGTTGCTACTCAATTTACAGGAGCTGGAGCGCTTCGAAAACCTGCTCGTCTTTGCGAAGGCAACGGTCGAGGGCTACTACGCGGGGAAGCACAAGTCGCCGTATCGCGGATCGGCGGCGGAATTCGCGGACTACAAGGAATACGTGCCGGGCGATGATCTCGCGCACCTCGACTGGCGCGTGTATGGGCGCACGCGGCGGCTTTATCTGCGGCAGTTTGAAGAGGAAACGGACATGACCGTGTATCTCATGGTCGATACCAGCGGCTCGATGCGCTACGCGGGCGAGAAGCGGCAATCGAAGTACATCCTCGCGGCAAAAATCGCGGCCGCGCTCGCCTACCTGATGATGGCGCAAAGCGACAAAGCCGCGCTCGTGCTCTTCGCGCAAAAGGTCACGCAATTCCTCGCACCCGGAGGCACCCGGCGGCATCTCCACCAGCTCGTGACGGAGTTGGAGCGAGTGCGGCCGGCGCGCACCACGGGCATCGCCGAGGCGGTGCGGGAGTGCAACGCGCTCTTCAAGAAACGCGGGCGAATCGTCATTTTGTCCGACTTCCTCGACGACAACGCGGCGCTTTTGGACACGCTCGCGCAGTTCGTTCATCGCAAGTTTGAAATCCTACTGCTGCAAGTCACTGATCCCGACGAGATGAATCTGCCCGCGTTCAACGCCGCAAAGTTCGTCGATCTGGAAACCGCGGAGACCGTGCAGGTCGATCCCGAGGAAATCCGCGCGCAGTATCAGGCAAACATGCAACAGCGCGTCGCCGACCTGGCTCGCGACGCTGACTTGCGCCAATTCCAGCATCGGCTCATCGACACGCGGAACCCGTATCTCGACGCCATCGAGGCGTATCTCGGCTTCCGCGGGAAAAGCGAAAACACGCGATGAGCTTTCTCAATTCCGCGCTCCTTCCCGGCCTCGTGCTGCTTGTGGGATTGCCGTTGCTCATTCACGTCCTGAATCTGCGCTTTCCGCGGCTGTTCGAGTTTTCGTCGGTGAAGCACATCCGCGAGACGGTGGCGCAACGGTCGCGGATTTTCCGCTGGCGGCATCTGCTGCTGTTGGCGTTGCGAACGCTTTTCATCCTGCTTCTGCTGCTCGCGTTTTTGAAACCGCTCCTGCCCCGGTTCGGCTCGGCGGCTGACCAAAAGGCGGGGCGCTCGGTGCTGCTCATGATCGACCACTCGCTGAGCATGGAGCACAAGGGCGGAGGCGTGAGTAGTCGGCAACGCGCGGAGTCCGAAGCAGACAAAATCCTGGCCACGCTCGGCGCAGATGACGTGGTGAACGTCATCGTCGCGGGGCAATCGCCGAAGTCGTGCTTCTTCGAGTCGTCGCGCAACCATGCGGACGCCAAGCGATTTGTCGCCGAGACGAAAGTTGGCCTGACGCGCGCTGACTTCAGCCAAGCCAATGCGCTCGCCGCGCGTCTTCTGGCGGCCAGCGCTGGCAACCCGGAAATTTATTACCTTTCGGATTTCCAGCGACGGAACTGGGCGCATGTCGATTTCACCGCGCTGCCGCCGGCGGCGCGGATGTTCTTCGTCGATTGCGCGCCGCCCAACCGCGACAACCGTGCGATTCTCGGCGCGTCGGTCAGTCAGGCGCAGGTGCTCGCCGGCGATACCGTGACCCTCGAAATCGAGGTCGGCAATTTTCGCGAAGCGCCGATGCAGGAGCCGGTGAAAGTCATGATCGACGGACGGACGAGCTTTGAAAAAGAGGTAGCGGTTGCCCCGTGGAGCACCACCAAAATCACCCTACCGGTGCCACCCGGTGGGCCGGGCCTGCACCAGTGCGAGATCAGCCTCCCGCCGGACGATCTCGCGCTCGATGATCGGTATTTTCTCACGATCCCGGTCCTGGAAAAGGAAGGCATCCTGATCGTTTCCGACGCGCCGGATCCGAAAAAGGACGCCACGCTTTTTCTCCAGACGGCGCTGAATCCCTATGACGATTTCGCCGGTTCGCTGCTCCCCGAGCAGGTGCCGGCGGCAGGTGTGACAAGCGCGAAGCTGGCGGCGGTGCAGAAGGTTTTCCTCACCCGCACGGGTCGCCTGTCCGAAGCGGCGTGTAAGCTCGTGGCGGATTTCATTTTCCAAGGCGGGGGCGTCGTCTGGTTCCTGGATGGCGAAAACGACGCGGCTAATCTGGCCGCACTGGAAAAGGCGATGGCGGGCAACCCGCTACCCCTTAAGCTCGGCCAGCGGCGCGTGGCCAAAAGCGTCGGGACCGGTGCCCAGCAGATCATCAAAGGGGATTTCAAATCCCGCTACCTGCAGCTCTTCCGCGGACCGATGAGGCAAAATCTCGCGCTCCTGGAATTCTACGACATCTACGACGCAGGCTCGACTGGCGCTGGCAATGTCCTGCTCACCTACGCCGACGACACGCCAGCGATGGCCAGCCTGGACTACGGTCTCGGCACGCTGCTGCTGATGAATTTCTCGGTGAGCGAATTCTCCAGTAACCTCGCGCGCCAGCGCATCTTTCCTGCGTGGATGCAGGACCTCGTGAAGAACATCGCCAGCGATGAACCACTGCCCAGCTCGTCGCTCATCGGCGAGACCGTAGCGGATGAAGTGTGGAAAACTGAGCTCGTTGCGAGTCCTGTGCGCAGACCGTCTGGCGAACTACTGGAAGTGAAGACCGAAGCGCTGGGCGAGCGGATCGCAATTTCGTTTATCCCAGATGAAACTGGCTTCTACACGATCCGCAGCGGCCGACTGCTGCATGCTTACGCCGTCAATCTGCCGCCAGACGAAAGCGACCTCCGGCCCATCGACCGGACGCTCCTGCCTGAGCAACTCAGCGAGAAAGGCCAGCGCGGTTTTTTCGTCCAAGGCCGCGACGATTTTGAGAATCTGATCCTCGGAAAGCCGATCTTTCACTGGTTCGTCTTGGCCGCGCTCGCGCTGTTCTTCGTTGAACTCGGTTTCCAATTTTACCTTCACCGCACCGCTGCCAAACAGCCATGAGCATGAATTGGAACCAACTTCTTTGTGCCGGGCGCCTCGGAAAAGACGGGCCGCCTCGGCCCCATGACCCAGCGCGGTCGGAGTTCCGACGCGACTCGGATCGGCTGACGTTTTCGACGGCCTTTCGGCGGTTGCAGGACAAGACGCAGGTCTTTCCGCTGGCCGACAATGACTACGTGCGGACGCGGCTCACGCACTCGCTGGAAGTTTCAAGCGTCGGTCGTTCGCTGGGTGCGCGCGTCGGTGCCGTTGTCGCAGAGCGGCACAGGTTGACGCAGCACGGGTCGGAGTTTGGCGAGATCGTGGCGGCGGCGGCGCTGGCGCATGATTTGGGCAATCCTCCGTTTGGACATTCTGGCGAGGACGCGATCCGGCACTGGTTTCAGACGTCGCCGATTGCCGACGCGGCAAGCATCGGCCTCAGTGCAGCGCAACGCTCGGATATCGAGCGTTACGAAGGTAACGCGCAGGGGTTTCGCTTGATCACGCGGTTGCAAATGCCGGACAACCCCGGCGGCCTGCAACTTTCCCACGCCACGCTCGGTGCGTTTACAAAATATCCGCGGGAGTCGTTTCTTCCGGATTCCACGCTGCATCACGGCGCGAGCGCGAAAAAATTTGGGTTTTACCAGAGCGAGCGCGAGCAGTTTGCCAGCGTGGCGGAACATTGCGGACTGTTGCGGCGAACCCCGGATGCGGCGTGGTGGGCACGGCATCCCCTCGCCTTCCTCGTCGAGGCGGCCGACGACATTTGCTATCGGCTGGTGGATTTCGAGGACGGCTTTCGCGTGGGGGAACTAGACTATGAGGAAGTGCGCGACGCTTTTCTCAAGCTGATGCCCGAGAAACAAAAGCCCACCCGCCTGCATGAAGCCCACACCGACGGTCGGCGCGTGCAAATCCTCCGCGCCATCGCCATTGGCTGCGCCATTGATGAAGCGGCGGAAATTTTTCTCGAAAACGAGGCGGCGATTCTCAACGGCAACTTTGACACTCCACTGATCGACGCCGGTGCGAACCGCGAAGCCTGGTCGGCAATCCAGCGGCGATCCATCGAAACGATCTACGCAACCGCACGCGGCGTGAAAATCGAAGCCGCGGGTTTTGAAGTTCTTGGTGGATTACTGGATGTCTTTGTCTCTGCGCTCAACGCTCTCGAGAGCCAGCCTCGACGCTCGAGTAAACTCCTCCATCTCGTCCCCGCCGAGTATCTCGGACCAGACCGCACACCCGATCCCGAGCCGTATCCGCGGCTGATGAAGATCCTCGATTTCGTCTCCGGCATGACCGACAGCTACGCGTTGGAGCTGTATAAGAACGTGCGCGGCATCTCGCTGCCCGGACACTGAGCGCGGCAGGCACGCATCCTGCACTGCGGAGGACCGAAACCAACCTTCTACACATGAAAAACACCCTCCTCATTCTCACCGCCGCCTGCGCGCTCTCCGGTTGTGCCGGTGTCCAGGTCGTCAAAACCGACATCGCCACGGGGGCCACCAATCCCAAAGCGATTTATATCCGTTCGTATGCGGACTCCGCCCAATTCACCGGCCACCACGGGACACCCGGTGAGAAGCCGATCCGCCACTCACTGGCTCCCGCCGAATTTTCGAAGGCGTTAAAGGAGCAAATGGAGAAGATGGCCCCGGCAATGGTCTTGGCTGAAGACGAAACGCCGACCACGGGCTGGCTCATCGAAAGTAATCTCGAAGTAGTCGACGCCGGCAATCCGAATGCCCGGCGCCTCTTGCTACCGGGAGCCGGTGCTTCCAAGGTGAAGATTCATGTGCGGATCACGGACGTCAGCGGCAAATATCGGGGCCGGGACGTGAATGATTACGGCAAAGGCCGCGGACGAGGCGAAGTGCTTTACGAGTTTGATCTCGATGGCGGCAGCAACTTGAGCGGACCGATCGGCTCAATCTATGCGCCGGGCTGGGGCTACGCCTCGACCTTCGACTACAAGAACGCCGCCGAGCGTGTGTATATGGCGCTAAGCGTAGACCCGCACAAATACGGCGCGCGCGTTTCGCCGACCATTCGCTAAACTTTCGTTGGTGGTTCCGGGAGGGCGGGACTTCCGCTGGGCGATGGTGACCTGTGAGTCGCCGCCCGGCAGAAGCCCGCCCTCTCGCTTTTTCTTGGGGCAGAGCAAAGCCCGCGTACTGGCAGGCGCGCGGGCTTTGGCGTAAAAGCGGCGAGACGGTAGGCGGCCTAAAACTCGATGCGCACGCCGCCGCTGATCGCGTGGAGTTGGTAGTTCGAGCGGCCAAACTCGCCGTCGTAGTAGAGGAAGGCAGAGGCGCGTTCGCTGATCTGCACGCTGGCCCCGACGCCGACGAGCAACGCGTCCTCGCCGATATTCGGACCGGTGACGGTGAAAGAGGAACCGCCGCTGGCGAAAGATGAAGTTAGCGCCGCCTCGGTATCGCCAAACTCATGCTGCCAGGCGACGCGCACGGATGGCCGAATCAGCCGGCCACAGCATTTCCAATCGTAGGAGGCTTTCAGCCCGACTGTGGTGCGGATGGACTCATTGCTTTGGCTACCAAAGTTCAGCGGGGCCAGCGAACCCTGCTCGGTAAAGCCGTCGAGATCGAGATAGGTATATTGGAAATTGGCGATCGGGCCAACCGTGAGGCCGCCGACTTTCCAGTCGTAGCCGACGCCGACATAGCCATCGAATTCTGCCCCAGTGGTATCGCCACGCGCCGAGCCATCAAGCGCGCTACGACGCGTATCAAAGCCGCTGTAGCCGCCGGATACCGCGGCATCCAGGTAGAAGCCGTTGGCAAACGCCGTAGCGTAAAGACCGATGCGGCCAGCATCGACATCGAGGAACCCCTGCCCCGCCAAATCCGCCCCCGTGTGGGCGTAGCCGACCGTTAGACCGACGACGAAGTTTTCGCACACCCGGTAGTCCACGCCGAGAGTGATCCCGCCGCTCTGGAAGTCGTACCCGTGCGCGTTGCCCGTGCTTTCGATGTCCACGAACTCCCCCGAGCCGTTCACGAAAAAACCCCAGCGGTTTTCCGACGGCACCACCACCGGGCACGATTTGCAGTCCTTGGCATCCTTGCCAGTCGGACCCGCGAGGCCGAGGCCGCCTTGGGAATCCGGCAGCGTGCCCTGGAGGGCAAAGCGCTGGCCACTGAAGCCGGTCGAGCCCGCACGCAAGTCTTCAAGGCGGCGGGAAAGGTTGGTCATCTGCACATTCGCGAGCGAGTTCGCGATATTGAAAATCGACGCCAACTCCTCCGGCGCGACCCGGTCGAGATTGCCAAAGAAATCCTCAGCCGGTGCCTCGTTCAAGTAGTCGATAAACTCCGGCACGGTGCTGCCAAAGGCTACGCTGTCGAGCGCGCGGCCTGTGGCCAAATGATTCGGCGAGCCGCCAAAGGTGCGAGCCAAGTCTTCGAAGGATTGCTGAATGATCGTAACCAGCACAGCGTTGCTGCTGTAAATCGCTCCCAAGCCGAGCAGCGGCGTGGCCAGCGGGTCGGTGACTTCAGCGAACTCTCCGACGACACCACCAGCCGCTGTAAGCACTTCAAAGGTCTCCCCACGCTTCGGCACAAAGCCGTTCGTGTAGCTGACCGCGAGCGTGCCTGCGAGCGTCGCCACACCTCCCACGACCACTTTGTCAAATGTGCCGGGCCCACCAAGCGAGAGTTGAAGTATACCCGTGGCGGACTGCGTGTAGGCGCGAGTCACCGTCAGCGTATTGAAAACGCGCAAAGACGCGCCTTCGGCAAAAAGAACCGAGCCGATGGTGTTGCTCTCGCTCTCAGAGCCGGTCGTCACGTTTTCCACGACAATGAAATTCGCATCCACCGGTGTGCCGACCGGTGTGGAGTTTTGCAGCACCGGCGCAGCGATGTAGGGCGTGTAGTTGCCCGCGCCGTCGGGACGGAAAAGCAGAAAGCCACCTTCCGCGGCAGGGAGCAGATTGGCCGTGGCGGCGCTGAGCGAGCCGTCGGTCGTACCTGGTGCCGGCACAAAGCCGCCCACGCCGTCATTGAGGCCCACGGTGGCACTGTCGCCATTGAAGGGTTGGATCGGCCCGAGATAACTGAAGACAATATCGTCTGGCTGAAAAGTGAAGCCGCGCAGCGTCGTCGCCGCGCCAAACCAGGCGGCCTGGAAAGTTTGCGTGGTGACGCTGGAGGGGAAGTTTTGCATCCCGCTCCAAGTGGCCGCGTAGAACGTCCCAGGCAGCAGCCGTTCGCTGACCGAACCGCCAGAGCCGGCCTGGATCACAAGGTCATCGTAGAGCACCGCGATGCGCGCGATGCCTGGCCCCAAGGCTCCGCCCAGTGAGGCGTCGTTCGAGAAGTTCAGATGGCCATTTGTGCTCACATCCACCGTGGTGGTCGGTGTGCCAAAAAAATTACCGGTGAAGCCGAGCGAACGGCCGCCGTTGACGAGATCGTCCCGGAAGGCGGCGTCGTCGAAAAGCACCGTGCCCCCGGTGGGATCGAGGAGCAGCGAGGCGCGAGCAGGCAGCAACCCGGCGAGCAGGGCGGCAGCGGACACGGCGAGGATGAAGGGATGTTTCGAGGATTTGGTTCGGGAGTTTTTCATGCGCTGGTTTGGGTTGGGTGATTTGGGGACTAACCGCAGCGGAGAATTTGCAACCCGGTTCGCACGGTCAATATGTAAATGGCTCCGCGCGTTTGTGACTTGGCCTTTGCGCAGCGCGGCTCCTACGCTTCGCGGCTTGCCTCGCCCACTTTTATGAAAAGCTTCACTGCCGCCCACTTTCTCAGTCGCGAACTGAGCTGGCTGGAATTCAACCAGCGTGTCCTCGACGAGGCTCTCAACCCTGCGAACCCGCTCCTCGAACGCGTCAAGTTTTTCACCATCACCAGCTCGAACCTCGACGAGTTTTTCGAGGTCCGCGTCGCCGGCATCAAGCAGCAGATTGAAAGCGATATTGTGGAGCGCAGCCTGAATGGCAAAACGGCCAGCGAGACCTTCCGCGATATCCGCAAGCGCGTCCGCAACATGGTTGAGCAGCAGTACCGTTGCTGGCGCGAGGAGTTGATCCCAGCCCTCGCCGAGAACCAAATTCACCTCCTCGATTACCCGCATCTCGACAGCGCCGACCGCGACTGGGTGGAGCAGTATTACCGGGCCAATGCGCGCCCCGTGCTCACCCCGCTCGGCATCGATCCCTCGCACCCGTTTCCGCAGCTCCAAAACAAGTCGCTGAACATCGTGACCCAGCTCGAGATCGAGCGGAACGGTGAACTCGAACGCCGCCTCGCGGTCGTCCAGGTGCCTCGCGTTTTGCCGCGTCTGGTTCGCCTGCCGCGCGAGGACGACCGGCGCGACTTCGTTTATCTCGGCCACCTCATCGGCCACTATCTCGCCGACCTTTTTCCAGGGACGAAAATTCTCGGGTTCTGGCACTTCCGCGTCACCCGGAACAGCGAGCTTTATATCGACGAGACTGACGTCGGCAACCTGCTCAAGGCGGTCGAAAACGAACTCCACAACCGCCGCAAAGGCGCGGCCGTACGCTTGGAAATCGACTCCGCCTGCCCGCCGGAGATCTATCAATTCCTCCTCGAAACCCTCGATCTCGAAAGCGACGATCTTTACCTCATCGACGGCCCGCTCAATCCCGTGCGCCTGATGGCGATCTACGAAGGCGATCATTCCCCCGAACTGCGCGACAAGCCTTTCAGCGCGCCCGTCGCGCCGGCCTTTCGCGGCGTCAGTGATTACTTCTCCGTCATCCGCCAGCGCGATGTCCTCGTGCATCACCCGTATGAAAGCTTCAGCGGCAGCGTCGTCGAATTTCTCGAGCAGGCCGCGGCCGACCCACACGTCCTGGCCATCAAACAAACGCTCTACCGCACCGGTGGCGATCCCCGCATCGTCGGTGCGCTCATGGACGCCGTGCGCAATGGCAAGCAAGTCACCGCCGTCACCGAACTCAAGGCGCGCTTCGACGAAGCGAACAACATCGCCTGGGCGCGGCGCCTCGAGGAAGCCGGCGTCCACGTGGTCTACGGCATCGTGAATTACAAAGTACACAGCAAGATCGCCCTCGTGGTCCGCCGCGACGACGACGGCCTGCGCCGCTACGTCCATCTCGGGACCGGCAACTACAACCCGAGTACGGCGAAACTTTACACCGACCTTTCGCTTTTCACCGCGCAGCCCGACTTCGGCGAGGACGCCACGAATTTCTTCAACCTGCTCACCGGCATCAGCCATTTCCAAGGCGCGAAAAAGCTCATCATCTCGCCCTTCACGACCCACGAGAAAATGCTGGCGCTCATCCACCACGAAACCGCGAACGCGAAGGCTCACAAGCCGGCGAGGATCATCGTCAAAATGAACTCGCTCGTGGATCAGGAACTCATCGAAGCGCTCTACGCCGCCTCGCAGGCCGGGGTGAAAATCGACCTGATCATTCGCGGTATTTGCTGCCTGCGGCCCGGGATCGAGGGCGTGAGCGAGCACATCACCGTGCGCTCCATCGTCGGCCGCTACCTCGAGCACGCGCGGGTTTTCTATTTTGAAAATGGCGGTGCGCCCAAAGTCTATGTTGGCAGCGCCGACTGGATGCCGCGCAATTTCTTCCGCCGCATCGAAGTCGTCTTTCCGGTGGAAGACCCCGCCCTGCGCGACCGCATCATCAACCAGATCCTCGCTGTCCAGCTTGCCGACAACACGAAAGCCAGCATTCTCCAGCCCGACGGCAGCTACGTTCGCCCCGCGCTGAAAAAGGAGGCCGACGCCCGCGGCAGTCAGATTGAATTCATGGCCTTGGCCCTCGGCGAAAATAAAGCCCGTCGCGTCCACCGGCCGGTCAAACGCGCCTATCCGAAAATCCAAGTCGTCCGCAATCGAGGGTGAGGGTGTGTGGATGGATGAATGGATACTGGATGGAGCGTCCGGAAACCAACCATCCAACAATCCACTGTCCCTACGCGCCACGTATCCACCCTCCAGCAATCCACTCCCCCGACTTGCCATCCACGCGTCCCCCGGTAGAGTCCGCGCCCACTCGCTCATGCCCCTTTCGCGCTTCCTCCGACCCCTCCTCGCCCTCACCGCGCTCCTCTGCGCCAACGCCGCTGAGGCACAGACCGCCGCCTACGTCATCAGCGACCACACCACCGGCTACATCCTCGAGCAAAGCCAGGGCGACAAAAAGCTGCCGATCGCCAGTCTCACCAAGATTGCCACGGCCATGGTCGTGCTGGATTGGGCAGCCCAAAGTAAAGCGGACCTCAGCCGGCTCGCCACCGTACCGGCAAGTGCCGCGCGCTTGAGCAGCGGCCAGGGCGGGGTGGGCTTCCAAACGGGCGACAAGTGCTCCCTGCGCGATCTCCTCTACGCCGCTCTCCTGCAGTCTGACAACGTCGCGGCCCAGACGCTTGCCGAGCATGTCGGCATGGCGCTGCGCAGCGACCGCCTGCCGCCGGCGGACGCCTTCGTCGTGCAGATGAACGCCCTCGCCCGCAGCCTCGGCATGAGCCGCACGCGCTTTCTTAACGCCCACGGCCTCGACAACCTCGAGCGCACCATTCCCCAGTCCACCGCCGCCGATCTCGCCAAACTCACCAGCTACGCCATGGCCAATGCCGCCTTCCGTTTCCACGTCGCGCAAAAGGAACGCAAAATCGCCATTATCCCCGCTGCGCCCATTGCCGTCGCCCCGGCGGCCCCCTTTGACCCCGATGAACCCAGCTTTCCCGAGCCGGTCGCCGCAGCCGCCCCACCGCCGCCTGGCCCCACCGCTTACTTGCTGCGCAATACCAATGAGCTCCTCGGCGTCGATGGCATTGACGGCGTGAAAACCGGGACCACCGCCCGCGCGGGCCAGTGCCTCATCATCTCCGCCAGCAAACCGCCCGAGACCCGCCAGGAAGGCGGCCAGCACATCATCACCCCGCGCCGCGTGAACATCGTCATCCTCGGCTCCACCAACCGCTTTGACACCGCCCGGCGCCTGCTCGATCGCGGCTGGGGGCTTTACGGTAACTGGGCCGCCGCGGGCCGCCCGGTGAAAGCCCGACGCTGATCCCCCACCCCATGAGCAAGCGCATCGGAGTCCTCACCAGCGGCGGCGATTGCCCCGGCCTGAACGCCGTCCTCCGCGGCGTCGTCCGCGCCGCCGACAACCTCCACTGGAAGGTCTTCGGCTTCATCGACGGCTACGAAGGCCTCCTCCCCGAAGGCGGCGACTCCATTCCCCTCACCCTCGGACGCACCGCTGGCATCATGCAGCTCGGCGGCACCATCCTCGGCACCACGAACAAAGGCCACTTCATCACCAAGGTCGGCGACGGCAGCTCCCGCACCCACGTCCCCCCCGCGGTCATCGACCAGACCAAACGCACCCTGCGCGCCCTGCGGCTCGATGCCCTCATCTGCATCGGCGGCGACGGCTCCCTCACCACCGCCCAACAGCTTCACGAGTGCGGCATCCCCGTCATCGGCGTTCCCAAAACCATCGACAACGACCTCGAAGCCACCGCCACCACGTTTGGCTTCGACAGCGCCGTTGCCTGCGTCGCCGATGCCCTTGACCGCCTCCACACCACCGCCAGCTCCCACAAGCGCGCCATGGTCATCGAAGTCATGGGCCGCCACGCCGGCTGGATCGCCCTCTACGGCGGCCTCGCCGGCGGAGCCGATGTTATCCTCATCCCGGAGATCCCCTTCGATCCCGAAGTCGTCGCCAACGCCATCCGCCGCCGCGACGCCGATGGCTGCCTCAGCACCCTCATCGTCGTCGCCGAGGGCGCCTTGGAAAAAGACGGCCACAAACGCATGCGCGCCGTCGCCAGCGGCGAGAGCAAATTCGGCGGCGTCGGCGAAAGCGTGGCCCGCGAAATCACCGAGCGCACCGGCAAGGAAACCCGCACCTGCGTCCTTGGCCACCTCCAGCGCGGCGGCGCCCCCACCACCCTCGACCGTATCCTCGGTACCCGCTTCGGCGTCCGCGCCGTCGAGCTCATTGAGGAAGGAAAGTTCGGCCACATGGTCAGCTACCAAAACTACCAGGTCCTCGACGTGCCCATCGCCGACGCCGTCCACCGCATCAAACTCGTCCCCCCCGACAGCCAAATGGTCCAGACCTGCCGGGCGGTGGGGATTAGTTTTGGGGATTAGGCCAGTGACTGAGCAGCGGGTGGTGGCTTCAAAAACGGTCACTTCCTCCCATTGATCAACCAACGCCGACATCTCCTCAGCGCGTAGGTAAGGTCAGCTTCGAGTTTACCGAAGATGACCCGCCGCCGGTGCGCTTGCTGGCGCGAGGGGTCGGCCGTGGACGGTGAAGGTAAGTTTTTCGACGACGGGGGCGATGGGCTTTTTCTCGAGCACGCGGCCACCGACGACGACCGCAACGCTGCGCGGTTCGCTCGCGGTCGGGATGTTGACGTGGAATTTGTTCATCACGCCGTCGGCGAGGCGATGGGCGGCGAGGCGGAAGCGGAGCGGGCCGGCGCGGGTTTCGACGAGGAGGTGGCACTCCTGCGCGTCGAGGCGACCGGTGTCATCGGGGTAAGCGAAGCCGTAGGCGCCGTGGAGCGCGGGGTAGATGGTGGTTTTGAGCTGCGCGTCGGGGTCGTAGTAGCCGATGAGGGTGATCACGGGAACGCCGAAGGCCTGCGGTTGGCGCGCGATACTCGTGTCCGCCAGCGGCTCTTCTTTCCAGCGGGTGCCGTCGGAGGTGTAGGTCTTCTTGAATCCGCGGGCGACGGCGATCGTCTGGCCGCCGAGGAGCAGATTGCTGCCGTAGCCGGCTTGGTGTTCGACGACGAGCGAGCGACCGCGGTTCGCGGTGGAAGCCGCCGGAACGGGAATGTTGCGCGTCCAATTGCCGTCGCCCATGGCCACTTTGACGACCGGGTATTTGGCGAAAAGGGCGGCGAGTTTTTCTTCGCTGAGGTCGGCGATCGGGGCATCGATCTGCGCGGTGAGGTCGATCTTGTGCGTGTAGGGCTCCAGGCGCGCGGTGGCGGCGTTCCATTTGCTGAAGCCGGTCGGCGAGGCGGAGTCGAAGGCGGCTTTCCCTTCGAGGAAACGCTGGATGATCGCGGCGACATGCGGCGTGTAGAGGGTGAAGCGGTTGAAGCTGGAAAAGGGAGCGCCGCCGGCCATGGCGTCAGTGCCGAAGGAGCGGCCGTCGAAGGGCGGCTGGCTTTGACCTTCGAGCGCGGTCTCCTTGCCGGTGCGGGTGGCGGCAAAGTTTGGGATGAAGCGATTTTTGTCCGCGTCCCAGCCCCAGGTGGAATTGATCTGATCGGCGCTGCGATGAACGGAACCCTTGAACCCGCCCACGTAGTGGCCGAGGCCGTAGTTGTGGCCCACCTCGTGGCTGAACTCGTTGCCGAGCGATTCATCGAGCGTGACGATGCCGCCGCCGCCGGAACCGCCGTGGACCTGGATGCCGTTGGCGTACTTGCCGCGATTGTTATGCGCAGCGAGCTGGGCCGCGACGTAGGGGTGGCTGCTCTCGCCCGTCCCGGCGGTGCTGTGGAGTCCGTAGTTGGCGTTGTCGATGCCGTGGGAGATGAGCTCTTTACCGATGTGCTGGCGCATCGTGCCTTCGTGCCAGCCGCCTTTGCTGGGATCTTTGTCCGTGAGCACCGTGCCGTCCGGCAGCGTGACCTCTGGCAGCGAAAGCGGCGCGTAGCGGGTGACCACGAGCCGACTCACCGGCGCGGATTGGAAGTATTCGCGATGCGCTTCCGGGTCCTTGGCAAAAGCGAAGGCGTCGCGCGGCGTAGTCAGCATGCCCACGTCGATGGTGTGGATGAGCAACTCAGTCGGCGCGCCGACTTTGAGATTGGTCAGCTCGCCGGTGAGGTTGCCTTGGCGAAACTGCAACGTCAGGCCGGGTGCGATCCATTCCGCAGGCAGCACGGCGCTCCAGGCATCGGTGGCGTAGGTCAGCGCGTTGTTTTCCAGCTCCCCTTCCCGAACCCACTGGCCGCGGACAAACTTGAACTGCAGCGTCTGATCGCGGGCGAGCGCCACCTGCCGTCCCCCGTAGTGAATGCTCGACGCGTAGCCCGCCTGCGAACGGGCGCGGACCATCTTCCCCTCCAGCGCCGCGTCCTTCAGCAAATGGATATCCCGCACCCACTGGCCGTCTGCGGTCTGGATTTCCACCACCGCGTGCGACCGCAAGCGACCGAGGAGAAAAGCGCCCTGCGGATCAGCCAGTTTCGCCAAGTCCGCCGGGCTGTTGATCGTCTCGGTGCTTCCCGCTTTCGGCGTGAAATCCACGCCTTCCTCCGGCACGCCCTCCACGTGGTAAGCGGTCTTCGGCAGCTTCGCCGGCGGATTGAGGGCGAGCGTGCCCAGCGCTTTCCCGGCACCATCCCGAGCGGTAACCGAGATCGGCGTCACCCCATCCGCCTTCAACGGCCGCACCATCACAAGACTCCGGCGCAGGCCGACGAGATGCGGCTGGCCATCCCCTTCCCGCGGCCGCGTCGGGATGACCTGGCTTTGCGCAAACAGCACCTGCGCCCCGAGCGAGCCTTGCAGGTCGTTTGTCGGCGGCGTGGTATTGAAGACCAGTGGCGTGGCGGCCTGTGCGCCGCTGATCGGGAAACTACTCAGCAATACCACCGCGACCTGAACGGCAATCTGGAGAAGATGGGGGAGCGACACCCCTCTGTTGAACCCACTTTGCGGCCAGGCCGCAAGTCCCGGCTAAACCGCGCCGAAAAAGCCGCCGGAGCCACTCGCTCCGCGCAAAAAAAGGCCCCCTGAGGCCCTCCCTGAGGTCGCTGCGCTGCAAAACACGTTGACCGCCATGGCCGGAGCGACAATGGCGATCGGGACGCGCCACTTCGGCGGGTGGACACGTCGCCGAGTCTGACCAATTACTCTCAGCCGCGGTTCCAATGCCAGCTTCCGTCGCAAAAATGACCACTGCGCCGGCAAAAATGGGCACTGCGGTGCCGAAACAGGTCGCTGAGGCAGCCTCAGCAGGTAGTCCCACCGCCGCATCGGCCTTTCCCGTCGCCTCATCGCGCTTTTTCTCCGCCTCATCGACCATTTCTGCCGCGTCGTCGCCCATTTCCACCACCGCGTCGCCCATTCCGGCCGCCTCATCTGCCATTTCTGCCGCCGCATCGCCCTCTTTCACCGCCTTATCTGCCATTTTTGCCACCACATCGACCATTTCTGCCGCCCCATCGACCTATTCCACCACCCCATCGACCTATTCTACGACCCCATCGACCATTCTCACCGCCCCATCGACCTTTCCCGCTACCCCATCGACTTTTTCTACCATCACCGACGCCGTCCGAGGCCCAGTAGCGCCGCTCCGCCCAAGAGCAGCAGGGCACTCCCGGGTTCCGGCGTGGGATCGAGGCGCACCACTTGGGTGCCGCCGCCGACGAAGTCGGCCCGGGCGACGATTTGGCCGAGGTCGTTGAGGGTGTTGCCGGGGAAATCCACATTCAGCCGGACGATGCCGGTGCCCGGATCCAGCAGCGACCTGAGGTCATACATCGCCCCTTCAGAGTAGAGAAAGGCGGTGGAGAAGGGCGCCCCGCCGGCAAGGGTGGACATGCCGAGGATGTCGCCCCAGACGTTGATGGCGCTGGCCAGGCTGGTGGTGCCGCCGAGGGTGCCGAGGTCGGTGGCGGTGGTGCCGTCCCACCGCACGGCGTGGGTCTCGGGGCCGGGACCGTATTCGGAAATGCCGGCGACCTGGCCGGAGGTATTGATCGCGTAGGCAGTGCTATTGGTTCCCCCGACGAGGGTGCCAAGGTCCTGCGCCGTGGTGCCGGTCCAGCGCACCGCATGGGTGGTGGACACGCCGACCGTGATCTGGGAGCGGCCCGCGACCTGGCCGGCGTCGTTGATGCCAAGCCCCTCGCTGCTTTCGCCGCCCAAGGTGCCGAGGTCCGTCGGCGCACCTGCATTCCAGCGCACCGCGCGAAAAGCCGCGTCGCCGCGGGTGGTGGCCCAACCGGTGACTTGCCCGGAGGTATTGATGCCATAGCCGCCGGAGGCCGTGCCGCCGAGGGAGAGAAGGATGGAGGGCGTGGTGCCCGTCCAGCGCACCCCGCGCGTGGAGCCGAGCCCGCCGGGGAAATAACTACCGGCGATCTGGCCAGCGGCGTTGATCCCCGTGGTCTGATAGTCGTTCCCGCCGAAGGTCCCGAGCGGCGTGGCCGTGGAGCCATCCACCCGGAAGGCCGGCGCGGTGACCGGAAACGGCGGCCCCGGCACGTACCCGGCGATCTGCCCGAGGTTATTAATCCCCGACCCCGAGAAGGCGCCCACGCCTGCCGGGGCAATAATGGTGACGCTAAATTGTGGCGGCGCCGCGCACAGGCCGCTCGGCAGCAGCGCGAGTGCGAGCGCGGCGCAGCGGGATGCGAGCGAAGGTGAGATTTTCAAAGCCTCCACGAATAGCAGTCCCCCGCCCAACTGCCAACTACCGCCGCCGCCGCAGGCCGAGCAGGGCCGCGCCGCCGAGCAGCAGCACGGCGCTCGCGGGCTCGGGCGTGGGACGGTTGAGACGGGGATTCCGCCCGGCGCGAGATTGTGATGATATTTTCTTGATGCCGGCGGCGCCGTTCTCTAACCTCCCCGCACTCTTCCTCGGTTTGCAGTGCGCTCCTCCCGCCCAGTGGCGAAAGCCACCCATTCACAATCGTCCCAAGCTGCCGCGATGGCGGCGCGGGGCTTTCACCCCAGAACCATCGCACCAACATCGAAAGACACGCATGAAAACCAAACACGCCCTTTGCGGGCTTTTGTCAGCCGCTGCTCCATTGCCGAACTTGGGAGTTGTCCCTACCGCCTCCATCATGTTGTTGCTCGGGTCTCTGGCTCCCGTAATGGGAACGGTGAGCGTGATTGAAGCGTCTGACCCGGCCCCGGGCGCTTACGCCGTCAGCAGCACAGACCTCATCAATAGCGGTAGCCCGAATCTTTTGAGCACGACGGACACAGGCTACGCACCTTTCACCTATGACGGCGGCACGTCCAACACAGCAACATTGAATGATGGCCTGCAGGGAATCAATTTCGTTCCAGGTAACGGGGCACTGTCCTCGGGAGCCTTTGACATTGACGGAACTTGGACCAGCACGTTCTTCCTAAATGGCGGTTACTCGATCACTCAGATCGATACGATTTCGAGCTGGGACCCTTCCCGGGCTTCGCAGGCCTACACTTTGTCCCTGCGCTACGTGGGAAGCCCCACTTTCACGCCGCTGACGACAATCAACTATTTTGTGGACTCCGATCACTCTTCCAAAGTGAGTATCACAGACACGGAGGGACTATTGGGGGTCAACGTCGATGCCATCCAATTCGATTTTTCCACCCCCGTCGGCAACGGGCAGTCCCCTGAAAGCGTTTTTCGGGAGATTGATATTGCGGGTTTTTTAACGGTTCCTGAGCCTGCCTCCTCGGGGTTGGTTGCTCTCGGGGGAGTGGCGCTCCTGCTGCGCCGCCGCCGCACGGCGACTCGCTAAGCCCTAGCGAAGACTGCATCTTTCCACCGCCTCCCCGGCCTCGTGCCGCGGAGGCGGTTTGGCTTCCCCCCCCTCAGCTAGCGGCGCCGATGAGGCAGCGGGAGGGGAACGAGGGTGAGATTTTCAAAGCCTCCACGAATAGCAGTCCCCCGCCCAACTGCCAACTACCGCCGCCGCCGCAAGCCAAGCAGGGCCGCGCCGCCGAGCAGCAGCACGGCGCTCGCGGGCTCGGGCGTGGGGGTGAGGAGGAGGGCGTGTGAGGCGCCATTTATATTACCGGTAGCTGCGATCTGGCCGTAGTCGTTAATGCTATTGCCAAATTCTGGAATCCTGAGGTCGCTGATACCGGAGCCGGGGAGGAGCAAGTCGTTCAAGTCATACATTATTCCGCCTGTATAGAGGAAAGGTGCCCCACCGGAGCGACCAACCACATCTCCGGAATTATTTATGCCGAACGCCTGACTAATATTACCCCCAAGTGAGCCCAAATTGGTTGGTGTTGTACCGGTCCACCGCACTGCGTGCGTGATACTGTTTCCCAAGCCGTCGATACCTGCACCGATGTAGCCAGCGACCTGCCCAACGTCGTTTATGCCAACTGCACCCGAATCCAACCCACCTGGGAGTGTTCCTAGAAGGGTTGGAATAGTCCCATTCCAAACGACTGCTTGCTGTCGACCACCACCTGGCGTCACTCTGCCCGCTACCTGCCCAGAGGCGTTTATGCCATAACCTTGACTAGAACCGCTCCCAAGATCGTCAAGAAAAGTAGCGGTTGTACCATTCCACACCACAGCATGCTGCGCGATGGCCGAAATACGAGACCAGCCAGCAACTTGTCCGGAGTCGTTTATACTATAGGCCGCACTGTAGAAGCTATTGGGAGTATCAAGAAGAGTCGGAGTTGAGCCGGTCCACACAGTTGCTATAGGGAAAGTACTCGAAGGTTCTGAAGAGTAGCCCGCCACTTGCCCAAAAGAGTTGATACCTAAACCAACGCTCACAAGGCCAACTGATACTCCGAGATCTGTCGGAGTTATACCAGACCACACTACAGCGTGATATATAGCCTCACTCGCATAGAAAGAAGCGGTGCCGGTCATTTGACCCGTTGCGTTGACTGCCGATCCGGCAGCTCCGCTGCCAGTTACATTGTCAAGGACCGTGACAGTATATTGGGGAGGGATTGCGCGAACGTGCTCAGGTAGGAAGGTGAGTGCGCAGATAGCAGCGGCCGTGACGGTGAGTAGTTGCTTCGAGTTCATGATTTTGGTGTGGAATAGCCCCCGCACTGCCCCCGCTGCCGCAGCGCGTGATCGGCCAGGACCAGCGCGGCCATGGCCTCGACCATCGGGACGGCGCGGGGGAGGACGCAGGGGTCGTGGCGGCCGCGGGCTTGGAGCTCGGTGGCCTCGCCGGTGGTGGTGACGGTCTGCTGTTTCTGGAAGATGGTGGCGGTGGGCTTGAAGGCGAGGCGGCAGAAGATGGGTTCGCCGTTGCTGATGCCGCCCTGGATGCCGCCGCTGCGGTTGGTGGCGGTGCGGACGCGGCCGGCCTCCATGTAGAAGGCGTCGTTGTGCTCGCTGCCGCGGAGGCGCGCGCCGGCAAAGCCGCTGCCGATCTCGAAGCCTTTGGTGGCGGGGAGGCTCATCAGGGCTTTGGCGAGGTCGGCCTCGAGTTTATCGAAGACGGGTTCGCCGAGCCCCGCGGGGACGCCACGGATGGCGCACTCGATGAGCCCGCCGACGCTGTCGCCCTCGGCGCGGATGGCTTTGATGAAGGCGATCATCTTTTCGGCCATCGCGGCGTCGGGGCAGCGGACGATATTGGCCTCGACGGCGGCGAGGGTGACGGTGCCGGGATCGACCTCGGCGGTGAGCTCGTGGATGGTTTTGACGTAGGCGACGATCTCCAGCGCGGGGCAAAGCTCGGCGAGGACCTTTTTAGCAACAGCTCCGGCGGCGACGCGGCCGATGGTCTCGCGGGCGGAGGCGCGGCCGCCGCCCTGCCAGTTGCGGATGCCGTATTTGGCCTGGTAGGTGAAGTCGGCGTGCGAGGGGCGGAAGGCGGTCTCCATCTCGCGGTAGGCCTCGGGGCGGGCGTCTTTGTTGGTGACGTTGATGGCGATGGGGGTGCCGAGGGTGCGGCCCTCGAAGACGCCGGAGAGGATGCGCGCGGTGTCGGCTTCGTCGCGCGGGGTGACGATGTCGCTCTGGCCGGGCCGGCGCCGGTCGAGATCGCGCTGGATGTCGGCCTCGGTGAGCGGGAGGCGCGGCGGGACGCCGTCGATGACCACGCCGACGCCGCCGCCGTGGGATTCGCCCCAGGTGGAGATGCGGAAGGCGTGGCCGAATTGCGATGACATGGGGCGCGGAAGGTAGCCGCCCCACAATGAGAGGGGCAAAGGAAAAGTATGCTCGCCAAGGCGCAGAAAGACGCTAAACCCACGCGCGGTGTCCGCTTCTGCTTTGCTCTTTACCCCTTTCTCCCGGCTCTACTGTGCGCTCGCGCTCCTGGCATCGACCCTGCCTGGACGTGCTGTGGAACCGCCGGTGACGGTGGCGGATGCGGCGGTGCTGCATCACGGGCAGAAGGTGCGGGTGGCGGTACTGGCCAATGATACCGGCGATTTCGACCCAGCGACGGTGGTGGTGGTGACGCCGCCGCAGGCGGGGACAGCGGTGCCGGACGCCGCCGGGAGCATCCTTTACACCCACACGACGGGTGCGCCGACGGGGGACAGTTTCACGTATCAAGTCACGGGGCCGGGCGGAGTTTCCGCGGTGGCCATAGTGACGGTGGACTTTGCGGCTGGGCTGCGGATCACACCGGTAGGGCTAAATGTGCCGGCACAGCCACCGGCGACCGAGGTTCAGGTGGTGCCAGCTTTTCCCGGACTGGCGTTCTTTGCGCCGATTTGCTTCGCCAGCCCACCGGGCGATGCCCAGCGCCTCTTCGTCGGGCAGCGTCATGGCCTGCTAAAAGTGATCCCGGACGTGGCGGCAACGGTCCCGGTTCAAGGCACGGTGCTCGACCTGCCCGCGCTGCTGGCGGCCCGCGCTCAAGGGGAATGGGTCATCGACAGCCCGAACGGCGAGACCGGCCTGCTGGGGCTGGCATTTCATCCCAGCTATGCTGAAAACGGCCATTTTTTTGTCGCCTACACGGCCGGCAAGACAAGTGCACCGGGCGTCTATTTTCAGCGCGTGGCGCGCTTCACCGTGCCAGCGGTGCAGCGCGCGCTGCCGGTTCCCGTGGCCGATCCGACATCGGAGGTGATCCTGCTCGAGCAGCCAGATCGCGAAGATAATCACAACGGCGGCGATCTCCACTTTGGGCCGGACGGGTATCTCTACTATGCCATCGGCGATGAAGGGAATCCGAACGACCATCTGAACAATGGCCAGCGGATCGACCTGAATTTTTTCGCTGCGATGCTGCGGATCGATGTGGATAAGAAAGCGGGCAACCTCGAGCCAAACCCGCATTCTTCGATTCCGCTCTACGGCGGGCTGGCGGCCTACTCAGTGCCCGCGGACAATCCCTACATCGGTGCGGTGAGTTTTAACGGCGCGGCCGTAAACCCGGCGGAAGTGCGCACGGAATTCTGGGCGGTCGGGCTGCGCAGTCCGTGGCGCTTTTCCATCGACGCGCCGACCGGCGAAATCTGGCTCGGCGACGTGGGGCAGGACACTTGGGAGGAAGTGAATCTCATCACCCGGGGCGGCAACTATGGCTGGGCTTTCCGCGAAGGTGCGCACCCTGGTCCCAAGGTGCCACCACCGGGTTTGACGCTGGTCGAGCCGCTCTACGAAACGGTTCACACCTGGGCGACATGGCTCGATCCCGATTTCCAAGGCGACTCGGTCATCGGCGGGGTCGTCTATCGCGGCACGCGTTTCGCCAGCCTTACAGGCGCTTATATTTTCGGGGATTTCATGTCGGGGAATATTTGGGCATTGCGGCGCCCCGGCGGGGTGGTTTCGGTGCAGCGTTTGACAGGGTTCCCACGCATGGTCGCTTTTGGCACGGACCCCTCCAACGGCGACATCCTGCTCTCCGACTATTTCAACGGACGCATCATGCGCCTAGTCACGACGACTCCTGGCGGGAGCTTTCCGACGACGCTGAGCGCCACCGGGCTTTTCTCCGACCTCGACGATCTCGCACCTGCGCCCGGTCTGCTGCCGTACGAGCCGAACCTGTCATTTTGGAGCGACTACGCCGTGAAGCGCCGCTGGTTTACGATCCCCGATCCGGCGGAGCGAATGACTTGGTCGCGCGACGGATTGTGGACGTTTCCCGCGGGGCAGATTTGGGTGAAACATTTTGACCTCGAGACGGAGCGGGGTAATCCCGCGACCAAGAAACGTATCGAAACACGGGTGCTGGTGAAAAATGCCGAGGGTTCATACGGCGTGAGCTACCGCTGGAATGAAGCGGGGACGGAGGCGGTGCTGGCGGCGGATGAAGGTGAGGCTTTTCCCGTGGCGATCAGCGCCGACGGCCTGCCAGTGACGCAGACGTGGCGCATCCCGAGCCGGGCGCAATGCGCGAGTTGCCACACCGCGCAGGCCGGGCACGCGCTGTCTTTCACCACCCGGCAGATGAACCGTGCGGAGACGCTCAACGGTTTCACCGGCAACCAAATCGATCTCCTCGGCGCTCACGGCTATTTTGCGAACACCCCGGAACCTCCAAATGTTCTCCCACGCCATCTGCGGCACGATGAAACCGCGTGGCCCCTAGAGGCGCGGGCGCGCTCCTACCTCGCCGTGAATTGTGCCTACTGCCACGCCGGGTCCGCAGGCACCGCGCCGACGGCCTGGGACGGCCGCCCCGAGCGCACGCTCGCACAGACCGGCCTGCTCGCCGCGGCCTCGAGCAATGTGGCCCAAACGCTCGTCATTCCTGGTGACGCCGCGCATTCGCTGGTCGTCAACCGTATGGCGGGCGCACCAGGCTTTACTCGCATGCCGCCGCTCGGCACGACGGCGATCGATCCGACGGCGGTTGCACTTCTCACCGATTGGATCACTCAGGCTCTACCGCTTCGCCAGGACTACGCGCAGTGGCGGCTCGGGCAATTTCTCTCGGGCACTTCGCCGGAAAGTGCAGCCACCTTTGATGCCGACGATGACGGGCAGAACAACCACGCGGAATTTCTCGCGCACACCGATCCACAGAATGGGGCGCACTTTCTCACGCCGCAGTTCAGCGCAACAGAGTCCGAGCTCGCGCTCGCTTTCACAGTCCCGGCGGGCCGCTCCTTCAGCGTCGAAACTTCGTCCGACCTCGTCGGATGGAGCCTTTGGAACACGCCCGGCAATCACGGCATGCCGCACCCGGGTGGCGCGGTGTCGCTCATCGGGCCGCTGACCGGACCGCAACAGTTTTTCCGTCTGCGGCTGCGGGAAAACTAATTGATGGGAGACGCAGGAAATTGTGCGGGCGTCAGCGGCGGGTGAGGTAGGCACCGCACGAATCGCGGACGACGAGCCGCGGCGGAAGCGTACGATGACACGCAGGCAGCGTCGGCTGGGCCTGACGCTCGAGCATGGCGCGGAAGGCGGTGAGGGCGAGTTCGCGGCAGGGCTGCGCGACGGTAGTGAGGCGCGGCGAGACGAGCGTGGCGAATTTCACGTCGTCGAAGCCGACGACGCGCACTTTCTCCGGTACGCGTATGCGGGCGGCGTGGAGCGCCTGGAGGAGGGTGGCTGCGGTGTGATCGTTGGCGCAGACGAAGGCATCGGGGAAAGGCGCGGTGACGAGGTTGCGGAGGAAGCGTTTGTCGTCGAGTTCGCCAATGCGCACCCAGCCGGAGTCGGGCACAAGGCCGGCCCGGCCGAGCGCTTCGCGAACTCCGGCGATGCGCATATCGACTGAGGGCGCGGAGAGCGGGCGAGCGACGAAGTGCAACCGTTTGCAACCCAGCCGGAGCAGATGCTCGGCGAGGAGGTAGCCGCCGGCGAGGTTGTCGATGCACACCACATCGAAATCGCTGCGCGCGGGAAAAGGCGTGACGTCGCGGTCGAGCAGGATGACGGGGATCCCGGCTTCGCGGAGCATGACGGCGAGGCGGCGATTGGCTTCCTCTTTCTCCGGGACGAGTTCGTAGGGCGCGAAGAAGACTCCGCTCACGCCGCGCTCGATAAACTGCCCGAAAAGTTCCTCGGCGTGCTGGAGGCTCAGGTCGGGATCGAGCTTCGGGTGGGCCGCGCCGCCTCCCCAAATGAGGCTGTAATTGTGCACCCGCGCGAGACTCGCGATTTCGCCGCAGATGAGCTGAAAGATTTCCGTGTTGCCGAGATCGGGGATGAGCAGCGCGAGGATGTTCGTGCTCTGCCCGACGCGGTGGTGCGCGCCCGACTTGGCAAAGGTGCCGGAACCAGCGCGCCGCTCGACGAGCCCTTCGTCCGCGAGCACCCTCAGCGCTCGGGCGACGGTAGGTCGCGAGACACGGAAACGCTGCACCAGTTGGGCTTCGCTGGGCATCCGGCCCTCCTTCCCGTAGCGGCCCGAGGCGACCTCCTCGCGCAATTGGCGCGAGATTTCGCGGTAACGGGAGGCGGGGTCGGAGGAGTCCGGCATGGTGACAACTTAGCCAACCTGTCATCTCAGGAAATTGCGCGACCTGTCAATTCGGTCGTGGCAAGTGCGGCTAGGCGCGCAAAACGTGGAGCCACCTCCCGGCAAACCACTAGCCGGCACCTTCCCCTCAACGACGACCATGAACATCACTTCCGGTGACTCCCCCACTCCACCAGCGGCGGGCGAACCGACTCAGAAAATGAGCGCGCGCATCGTTTACTGGGCCATCACCTCCGCCCTCGCCGGTTTCCTTTTCGGCTTCGACACGGTCGTCATCTCCGGCGCGGAGCAAACGATCCAAAAGCTGTGGGGCCTCAGTGCCGGCATGCACGGGCTCGCGATGGGCGCGGCGCTCTACGGCACGGTCGTGGGTTCGCTGATCGGCGGCTGGCCGACCGATCGCTGGGGACGCAAAGCCACGCTCATTTGGATCGGCGTGCTCTACATCATCTCCGCCGTCGGCTGCGGCTACGCGTGGGATGTCTATTCATTCATCGCCGCGCGCTTCATCGGCGGGATCGGCATCGGCGTCTCCACGGTGGCCGCACCGCTTTATATCTCCGAAATCGCGCCGGCCGCGCATCGCGGGCGGCTGGCGGGGATGTTCCAGTTCAACATTGTCTTCGGCATCGTCATCGCCTTTCTCTCGAACGCGCTACTTGCGGGAGTCGGCGAAAATGCCTGGCGTTGGATGCTCGGGGTCGCGGCATTTCCGTCCATCGCCTACACGCTGATGTGCTTTGGCATCCCGGAGAGCCCGCGCTGGCTGCTGACGCGCAAAGGCGACCGCGCGGAGGGGCTCTTTGTGCTCACCCTGATCGAGCCTCATGCCTCCCCTGAGGCGCTGGCGGCGAAGGCGGATGAAATCGTCGCGTCAGCTACGCAGCAGACCCACGCGGGCGGGTTTTGGTCGATGCGGCTGCGCGTGCCAATCCTGCTCGCCTTCCTCGTCGCGTTCTTCAACCAGCTCTCCGGCATCAACGCGATCCTCTACTTCGCCCCGCGCATTTTTGAAATGACCGGCCTCGGCGCGAAAGCCGCGCTGCTGCAGTCTGTGGGCATCGGCATCACGAATTTGGTCTTCACTTTTGTCGGCCTCTGGCTGATCGACAAGCTTGGGCGGCGCACACTGCTCTACATCGGTTCGTTCGGCTACATCGCCTCGCTCGGGATGTGCGCGTGGGCGTTCTTCACCGAGCACTTTGCCATTGTGCCGGCCTGCATCTTCGCCTTCATCGCGGCGCACGCGATCGGCCAGGGCACAGTCATTTGGGTGCTCATCTCCGAGATTTTCCCGAACCAATATCGCGCCACCGGCCAGTCGCTCGGCAGCGCCACGCACTGGGTTTTCGCCGCGCTTTTGACCACGTTCTTCCCGGCGATGGTCAGCGCGTTTGCGCCCGGTTACGTCTTTCTCTTCTTCTGCGGCATGATGGTCCTGCACCTCATTTGGGTGAAAACGATGGTGCCCGAGACGAAGGGCGTGCCGCTGGAAGACATTCAAAAACAACTCGGCATCCAATGAAACCACTCCTCCTCATCCTCGCCACATTTCTGCCGACCGCTCTCCTAGCCGCGGACGATCTCCTCATCTCCGACTTCGAAAGCGACGATTACGGTGCATGGAAAACGACGGGCGACGCTTTCGGCGCGGGACCAGCGCGTGGCGCACTGCCCGGCCAGATGAGCGTCGATGGGTTTAAGGGCAAAGGTTTGGTGAACTCGTTCCATAAAGGCGATGCCGGCACCGGATCGCTCACGGCGCCGGAGTTCAAGATTGAGCGGAAGTTCATCAGCTTCCTCATCGGCGGCGGAAAGAACGCGGAGAAGACGTGTCTGAATCTACTTATCGACGGGAAGGCCGTGCGCACCGCCACCGGTCCGAACGACAAACCAGGCGGCGTCGAAACGCTCGCACCGGAGTCGTGGGAGGTGAGCGAGTTTGTCGGGAAAACCGCCGTCATTCGAGTCGTAGACGAAGCCACCGGCGGCTGGGGGCACATCAACGTGGATCACCTAGTGCAGACAGACCACCGGCCCGCGCAACTGCTCACCGACGCTCAGCGCGAGTTCAGAATCGATAAGCGATACCTCCACATCCCAATCAAAAATGGCGCACCCAAACGCAAAGTCACGACGCTTGTCGATGGGCGCGTGGAAGTAAAAAATGAGATCGAACTGGCGAATGGAACGCCGGACTGGTGGGCCTTTATGGAGGTGGGTGCGTGGCGCGGGAAAACCGTCACGCTGCGCGTGGACAAGCTGCCCGACGACTCGACTGCACTCAGTTCCATCGAGCAGAGCAACGCGATCAAAGACGCGGAGAATCTCTACCGCGAGCCGCTGCGCGGGCAGTTCCACTTTTCGTCCCGCCGCGGCTGGAACAACGACCCCAACGGCATGGTCTTCTTCAACGGCGAATATCACCTTTTCTACCAGCACAACCCCTACGGCTGGCCTTGGGGCAACATGCACTGGGGCCACGCCGTCAGCCCGGACATGATCCACTGGACCGAACTGGGCGACAAACTCGCGCCCGACGATTCGGGCCCGATGTTCAGCGGCAGCGCGGTCGTCGATTGGAAAAACACGAGCGGCCTGGGCAAGGACGGCAAACCGCCGCTCGTGCTGCTCTACACCGCCGCCGGCAACCCCACGACGCAGTGCCTCGCCTACAGCCACGACGGGCGCACTTTCACCAAGCTGCCGACGAATCCCGTGCTGAAGGAAATCACCGGCGGCAACCGTGACCCGAAGGTAATCTGGCATGAGCCCACGCAAAAATGGGTGATGGTGCTCTACGTCGAGACGGTGGGTAAACGGCACACGGTCCACTTCTTCACCTCGCCAAACCTGCGCGAATGGAAGCGCGCGAGCATCACAGACGGCGGTATCGATGCGGACAAATTCCTCTACGAGTGCCCGGACTTCTTCGAGCTGCCGGTGGATGGCGACGCCGCGAAGTCAAGATGGGTGCTCAATTCCGCGGACAGCGACTACGCGATCGGCACCTTCGACGGCACGACCTTTACCCCGGAACAAACACGGCTCACCGGCCATCGCGGACGCGGCTTCTACGCGGCACAGACCTTCAGCGACCTCCCGGACGGTCGCCGTATCCAGATCGGCTGGTTTCAAACGGACACCCACGGGATGCCGTTCAATCAATCGATGACCATCCCGCTGGAGCTAAAGCTCACGGCCACGCCCGACGGCCCGCGCCTGACGATGAACCCGGTAAAGGAACTCGCCGCGCTCCGCGGAAAGACGCACGACTTCGACGGGGTGACGCTTCAGCCCGACGCCACGAATCCTCTCGCCGACGTGCAAGCTGAGCTGGTCGAAGTGAACGCCGAGTTCGAACCAGGAGACGCGAGCGAGATCGCGTTCAACGTCCGGGGAGCCAAAATCGTTTATGCCGCGAAGACTCAAGAACTGATCGTCAACGGCCACCGGGCGCCCGCGCCGCTGCGCGCGGGCAGGCAGCGTCTCACCATTTTCTGCGATCGCACCGGTCTTGAAGTCTTCGCCAGCGACGGGCTCACCTATGTGCCAATGCCCTTCCAGCCAAAGAGCGACGACCGCGCGCTCGGCGTTCAGGTAAAAGGCGGCAGCGCCAACTTTCGCACGCTGCACGTTCACGAACTCACGTCGGCATGGATCACGCCATGAGTTCGCGCCCGGTCATCGCTGGGATCGGCGAAGTGCTTTGGGACGTCTATCCCGATGCGGTTCACTTTGGCGGAGCTCCGGCGAACTTCGTCAGCCACGCGGCGAGCCTCGGCGCGGAAGCGTGGATCGTGAGCGCGGTGGGCCGCGACGAGCTCGGCGACCGCGCACTGGCGGCCTTGGACGCGCGCGGGGTGGAATGCGGGCACGTCCAGCGCGACGCAGATCACGCCACCGGCAACGTCCGCGTCACCCTCAATCCAGCCGGCGTCGCGTCGTACGAATTTGCCGCCCACTCCGCGTGGGATCATCTCACGTGGTCCGACGAACTCGCCGCGCTCGCCGGGCGCTGCGATGCCGTTTGCTTCGGCACCCTCGGCCAGCGCTCGCCCGTCTCGCGCGATACCATCCGCCGCTTTGTGGAAACCACACCGCGCACCGCGCTCCGCGTCTTCGATGTGAATCTGCGCCAGCGCTTTTACGAGAAGGAGACAATCCTCACTTCGCTCCAGATCGCCTCGGCGCTGAAGCTGAACGACGAAGAATTACCGATCGTCGCGGAACTGTGCGGCATCTGCGCGACGGAGCCGCGTGAAATCTTGATCGAGCTAATGACCCGCTACGAACTCCGCTTCGCCGCTCTGACGCGAGGTCCGCACGGCTCGCTGCTCCTCGCAGCGAGTGGGGAGGACGAATGCCCAGCGCGGGGTGCTGCTGTCGTGGACACCGTCGGAGCTGGCGACGCCTTCACTGCCGCGCTGGTCACCGGCCTCCTCCAAGGCTTACCGCTAGCGGAGATCAACCGCCATGCAAATATAGTCGCCTCTTTCGTCTGTTCGCAGAAAGGCGCGACGCCCGCACTCCCCAATTACCTCCGAGATATTTAGATTCTCCCTCATCTGGGACGCCCCCTCCAAGACTTCTCAACGCTCCAATTTGGCTTCGCCGCTCAGCCTTACTGCGCGGTGTGTATCACAATCTTAAAGAGCAAAAAAAATAAGGGCGGACGAATCGGGTAAATTCGTCCGCCCTCTCGAGGAGGAAATCTCGAAATATTTTCCGTCAGCTCGCTTCTGCCGGTTCGGTTTTCGTCGGAGCAGCGGTGACAAAGGTCAGTTTGCCTTTTTCCGCGCTCACCTGCGCGCTGTCGCCCGGCTTGATGTTGCCACGAAGGATTTCCTCAGCCATCGGATCTTCGAGGTAACGCTCGACTGCCCGGCGCATCGGCCGCGCGCCGTACTGCGGGTCGTAGCCCTTTTCAATGAGCAGTTCCTTGGCTTTCTCATCGAGGGCGATGGTGATGTCCTTGGCTTGGATGCGCTTGACGACTTTTTTGACTTCAAGGTCCACGATGGTGAGTAGTTCAGGTTTCCCGAGCGTGTGGAAGACGATGAGATCGTCCAAGCGATTCACGAACTCTGGTTTCAGCACGCGCTTGGCCTCGTCGAGAATTTTGTCCTTCATCACATCGTAGGCTTGCTCATCCTTGGTGGACACGCCGAAGCCCATGACGCTGGACTTCTTGATCAGCTCCGCGCCGATGTTCGAAGTCATGATGATGATGGTGTTGCGGAAGTCGATTTTGCGGGAAAGCGAGTCGGTGATTTTGCCCTCTTCCAAAATTTGGAGCAGGAGGTGCATCACATCCGGGTGCGCTTTTTCGATCTCATCGAAAAGAACCACGCTATACGGGCGCCGGCGCACCGCTTCGCTGAGTTGGCCGCCTTCCTCGTAACCAACGTAGCCGGGAGGCGAACCGATGAGGCGCGAGGCGGTGAATTTCTCCATGTATTCCGACATGTCGATTTGGATCAGCGCGTCGCGGTCACCGAACATGAACTCGGCGAGCGTCTGGGCGAGGAAGGTTTTACCAACGCCGGTAGGACCAAGAAAGATGAACGAGCCGATGGGGCGCCGCGGATCTTTTAGGTCAGCGCGAGAACGGCGGAGCGCCTTACTGATCGCGATGACGGCTTCATCCTGTCCGATCACTTTGCCGCGGAGTTCGCCTTCCATGGCGAGAAGCTTCTGGGTTTCCGCCTGCTCCATGCGATTGAGCGGAACGCCGGTCCACTTCGAGACGACATGCATAATGTCGTCCTCAGTGACGACGACTTCCTTCTCCTCACGCATTTCGCGCCATTCGGTAAGGATGCGCTCGAGCTTTTCCTTCGCCTTTTTCTCATCATCGCGGAGGCTGGCGGCCTTCTCAAAATCCTGCGCCTTAATTGCGCCTTCCTTGTTGCCGCGGATTTCTTCGATCTCCTTTTCGATATCTTTCACGTTCGGCGGACGGGTCATTGAGCCGATGCGCGCACGGGCACCAGCTTCGTCCATAATGTCGATGGCCTTGTCGGGCAAAAACCGCCCGGTGAGATAGCGGTCGCTGAGTTTGACGGCCTGCTCCAGCGCCTCTTCGGTGTAGCGCGCCTTATGGTGCGCCTCATATTTCCCGCGCAGTCCTTTGAGGATGAGGATCGCCTCGTCCACGCTCGGAGCTTCGACTTTCACCTGTTGGAAACGGCGCTCCAGCGCGGCGTCCTTCTCGATGTATTTGCGGTACTCATTAAGCGTCGTCGCTCCGACGCACTGCATCTCGCCACGGCTGAGCGCGGGCTTGAGGATGTTGCTCGCGTCCATCGCGCCTTCGGCACTCCCGGCGCCGACGATCGTATGGAGTTCGTCGATGAAAAGAATGACGTTTTTCGTCCGGCGGATTTCGTCCATCACGGCTTTGATCCGTTCTTCAAATTGACCGCGGTATTTTGTCCCAGCGACCATGAGAGCGAGATCGAGCGTGATGACCTTCTTGTCACGCAGCAGTTCCGGCACGTTGCCGCTCGCGATCTCTTGCGCCAATCCTTCAACGATCGCGGTCTTACCCACGCCCGCTTCACCGATAAGCACTGGGTTATTTTTAGTGCGGCGGCACAGCACTTGGATGACCCGCTCGATTTCACTAGAACGTCCGATCACTGGGTCGATTTCGCCCTTCTTCGCGAGCTCAGTCAGGTCCCGACCGAAAGCGCGCAAGGCCGGGGTCTTCACTTCCTTGCCACCACGCGATTGCTCCTGCTGCGGCTCCTGTTCGGATTCAGGCGGCGTGAAATTCGGGTCGAGTTCCTTCAAGATCTCGTTCCGCGTGCGCTCGATATCGACTTCGAGATTCTTCAATACGCGGGCCGCCACCCCCTCCCCTTCGCGAAGCAGACCGAGCAAAATATGCTCAGTTCCCACGTAGGAATGGTTGAGCGACTTCGCTTCTTTGCCCGCCAGGGCGAGCACCTTTTTAACGCGCGGCGTGTACGGAATATTTCCGACCATCTTCGTCTCCGGCCCGCTCCCCACCTGCTTTTCCACCTCCATCCGGACGGTTTCGAGATCGAGCCCCATTTTTTGGAGCACGTTCACGGCGACGCCCTGGCCGAGCTTGATGAGCCCGAGCAGCAGATGCTCGGTGCCCACATAGTTGTGGTTGAAGCGGTCAGCTTCCTTGCGGGCGAGTGCGAGGACCTGTTGCGCGCGGGGTGTGAAGTTGTTCATCATTTTTGAGCGAAGCGTTCGCCGTGCCCGCCGCCTGCCGCGCAATTCGCGCTGGCCGCAGCCAAACTCAGGAACGCCACCAACTTGTCGTGGATGCCACCGCCACGCAAGATGGGACCCAGTGAAAGCACGAAATTGTTTTGTATCTCGATGACAAAGAAAACGTCATCTGAAAGGTCCGCTCCGGCGATACGGATGGCTCCTTTTGTCGCAATCCGCCCACGACGGGCTTGCCATTGTGGCCGGTTTGTCGCGCCCAGGCACCTGAGTCCAACTCGGCGACTTTAGCTAGTTTTCCGACGCGCTGCCTGTATCACGATCGGGCGCGGCGGATCCTGTGGAGGGCTTGGGAAAGGCCGCGAGCTTCGAGCGGATGATCTCGGCGCGAAGGGCGTCGCGCTCATCGGCGGCGAGCTTTTGCGCGGTGCCTTTTTGCAGGTGCGCGGGCTGGGTTTCCATGAAGAGTTCATCCACCGGCTGACGGCAATTCTCGGGGAAAAAGCCGAGGTCGATCCCGAGTTTCATGAAGGAGAGAAGATTCAGCGCCTCCTTCGAGTTCATCGAATATGCGTGCTGGAGGATGCCGTAACCGCGACCAATGTGGTCCAGGAGAGTGTTGGGCTTTTTCTGCAACAGCATCTGCCGCGCGTTCTGCTCGTGCTCGATGATCTGCTCGATGACTTTGTGCAGGCGCGCGATGATGTCGTCCTCTTTCTCGCCCAGCGTAGTTTGGTTGGAGACTTGGAAAAGATTGCCAAGCGCCTCGGTGCCCTCGCCGTAAAGTCCGCGGACGGCCAGGCCGATTTTGTTCACGGCCTGGATGACCTGGTTGATCTGCTCACTCATGACGAGCGCGGGCAAATGGACCATCGCCGAGGCGCGCATCCCGGTGCCGACATTGGTCGGGCAGGCGGTGAGGTAGCCGAGCTGCGGGCTGAAAGCGAAGTCCAGCCGCTCCTCCAGCGCGCTGTCCACCTTATCGATCATCCTGAAGACGCTTTTGAGCTGCAATCCCGAGCGAATGCCCTGCATGCGCAGGTGATCCTCCTCGTTGATCATGATGGAAAGCGTCTGTTTTTTGTTCATCACCACCGCTGAGCCCACGCCTTTGGCCGCGTGCTCGCGGGAAATCAGGTGCCGCTCCACGAGCACCTGTTTTTCCAGCGCAGAAAGATCCTGCGAATAGACGGAGAAGGCGTCGCCCATTTCCCCGAGTCCTTCCACCTGCGGTTTGATGGCCTCAAGGATTTGCAGACGCTCGGTCTTTTTGGCCCAACCGGGAAAGGCGAAATTGCGCAGGTTACGCGCGAGGCGCACGCGGCTGCTGACCACGATTTGATTGTGCGGTCCGTCGCTGCGCATCCATTCGCCGGAGCTGTTGAGAATGTTGTGAATGGCCATCGCGCGCGGATTTTTAGCTGACCTCGAACTGCTTGATCTGGTCGCGAATCTGCGCCGCAGACTCGTAGTTTTCATCGGCCACCGCTTTGCGGAGTTCGCGCTGGAGGGACTTCATTTGCGTTTCTCGCTCAAGGCTGCGGAGCGCACGGAGCGGGACCTTGCCTTTATGCTCCGTCCCTTTGTGCATGCCCTTCAACAGCGAGGAGAGACCTTCGGAAAAGGTCTCGTAGCACGACCCACAGCCGAGCCGCCCCGTCTTCTTGAAGTCCGCCTGACTGAACCCGCAGACCACACATTTTTGCACGCTGCCGCCACGCTCCATCTCCTGCGCCGCCCCGAGCCCGAGCAGCAGATCAGCGAGCGCGAAACCTGTCGGATCAGTGACCCCCTTTTCTTTCGAGCACGACTCGCACAGGTTCACCTTCTGCATCTTGCCGTCCACGATTTGGGTGAGAAAGACGGTGGCCTGGTTCTGTTTGCAAACGTCGCAGTGCATGGTGGTGGGGGTGAAAAGTGTGCAGTGGCCGGGGGGCATGGGCTCTTTGCCCGACACCTGCCGCCGGCCACCCGTCACGCCTAGTAAATGGGCGTGCCCGTGGTCTGCGTCAACTCGCGGAAGCGGGCAATGATTTGCCGCGTGACCGGGCCGGGCTGACCGGTCCCGATTTCACGCTGGTCGAGTTTCACCGCGGCGATGACCTCGGCGGCGGTGCCGGTGAGGAAACACTCGTCCGCGATGAAGACATCGTGCCGCGAAAAATCGCGCTCGCGGATTGGCAGGCCGAGTTCCGCCGCGATCTCGAAAACCGCACCGCGGGTAATGCCATCCAGCGCCCCGGCGGTCAGCGGCGGGGTCGAGATCACGCCGTCGCGGACGATGAAAATGTTGTCGCCCGTGCATTCTGCCACGAGGCCCACGTCGTTGAGCATGAGCCCTTCCTCGGCCCCGGACTGAAGTGCCTCGACCTTGGCCATGATGTTGTTCAGGTAGTTCAGCGACTTCACCTGCGGGCTCAGGATGTCGTGCGAAGGCCGGCGCGTCGCTACCGTCGCCATGGTCAGCCCGGTTTTGTAGGCCTCTTCGGGATAGAGCGAAATCTTATCGGCGATGATGATGACTGAAGGCACTGGGCACTTATAGGGACTCAACCCCATCGGCCCCACCCCACGTGTGACCACGAGACGAATATAGCCGTCGCGCAGCCCGTTCGCCTTCACGGCGGCGCACGTCGCCGCAATCATCTCCTCGGGCGTCAGCGGGATTTTGATGAGGATCGCCCGCGCGCAGTCATAGAGCCGGCGGATGTGCTGCTCCAGACGGAAGACCCGCCCGTTGTAAAAGCGAATGCCTTCGAAAATGCCGTCGCCGTAAAGCAAGCCGTGGTCGAAAACAGAGACCTTCGCCTGGCTCTCAGGGAGCAGTTGGCCGTCGAGATAGATAGTGCGTTCCATGCAGAAAGGCGCGCAACGTGCCAGCGTCCCCCACGCAACGCAAGCGCCCGCGCGTCAGTCCGCAATCAGTCCGTCGCGCATCTCGAGTCGACGGTCGCCGCGGGTCGCGAGTTGCGCGTCGTGCGTCACCACGACCAGCGTTTTGCCGTGGTCGCGCACTAACCCGAGCAGCAGTTGCACGATTCCCTCGCCCGTTCTCGAGTCGAGATTGCCCGTAGGCTCATCCGCGAAAATGACGCTCGGATCATTAATCAACGCCCGCGCGATCGCCACGCGCTGCTGCTCGCCGCCCGAAAGCTCCGCCGGCAAATGCTGCAACCGTTCACCTAGTCCGACCTTTGCCAACGCCGCCTCGGCAGCCTCCGGCTTCGCTTTTCCGCCGATCATCGTCGCCAACATCACGTTCTCGATCGCCGTTAGCTCCGGAAGCAAAAAATAGCCTTGGAAGACGAAGCCGATCCGCTCATTGCGCATGCGCGCCTGCACCGACTCGCTGCCCTCGTAAAGCCGCCGCCCTTCAAACTCCACCGTCCCCGATTCCGGCCGCTCCAACCCCGCCAGCGTGTACAGCAACGTCGTCTTGCCTGCCCCGGACGCCCCGCACAAAAACACCGCCTCACCACGCGCGATCTCGGTGGTTATCCCCCGCAGCACGTCGATGGTCCGCGCGCCGATTTTGAACGAACGGCGTAGGTCTTTAGCAACAAGGAGGGGTTGGACTGCGGTAGGCATGATAAAAAAAGGAGGGCGTTATGAAGGAATGCGCAGAGGATCCCTATGGTTTCAGCACACCGGGCCTCGCGGCTCTCCACAAAGGCAAAAGGGCTGAGAGCCAAGATCAAACGGTCCGTGCGCGCCGTCTCGGTGCTAAGAGGACGAACCCCGATCCGATGATCAACATCGCGCACGAGGGTTCAGGGACGCTCGCAACACGGAAACCCGAGAAGTTGCCCGAGAACGTGGGCGTTCGGCTGCCTCGGGACGAGGAGCGCAAACCGATCTCAGGGCCGAGGTAGGAAGTATCGCGCTCCGCGCGCCCTTCGGACGAAGAATCATTTTCCCCATCAGAGGCACTCTCCATCCACTCAAACATGTTCCCATTCTGTCCCATCGTCCCATACGCACTCAGCCCACCAGCGTTATTCACTGCCGCAGGCGCACTCGCGACCATGTTATAGACGGCCGTACCCGGTGCAGTCCCGCTCGCCACCGCCGTCGGTGCCGTGTTGCTCGCCGTCGCGTAATCCCAGTAGTTCGCCGTCACCCCATCGTTCTGGTGATAGGCCGCCTTGTACCACTCATCCTCGCTGGGCAGAAAATAATACGCGTTGCTGTTGCGGTAGAGGTTCGACGCGTCATACCCAGCGTCACTCAGCGTCCACGGCGTCAGCGCGGTCAACCCCGCGTCGATCTGATACGCAGCTTGGTGTCCAGTGCTCGTATTCAGCCAGTTCGCAAACGCCGCCGCCTCAAACCACGTGATATTTGCTGACGGTTGACTTCCCGTCCACGGACCCGCCGTCACATTGGTGAGGCCCGAGGCCGTCGCCTTGGTGATCGCATCCTGCGAAATCTCGTGAGTTCCCATTCGATAGCCGTAGCTCACCCCACCATACGCAGAGGAGTAAAGACCGCCGCCCGCGCCCGCGTCGTCGGCGTTGCCAGCATTGCCGATATTCACGAAGTCGATGGTAAAGGTATTCGGCCCGCTGCCAAAAGTATCCGCATGGGCGGGGAAGGCGACGAGCGCCTGTATTCCAGCCAGCATCATTGCGAGGCTGAGTGAGGTAGGTTTGTTCATGGGTTTGGATGAATGGAGCGGAGACTAGGTCCAGCGAAGCCCGCCCCACAAGGCGAACCGCCGACAAATCAGACGACCAAACGCCGCCCTGTCGGAGTTCGTGGAACTGCCTAGACCGCGGCGCTTTATTCAATGCGATGCTCGCTCGTCAATTTCCCTTGCCGCACCGCTTCGTAGAGCACGATGCCCACCGCGGTCGCAAGGTTCAGGGAGCGGATTTCGCCAGTCATCGGGATCGTCAGGCACCGCTCGGCGTTTCGCTCTAGCAAAGGCTCAGGCAGCCCCTTCGTCTCGCGGCCGAAGACCAGGAAATCGTCGTCCTCGAAGCGCGCATCCCAGTAGGCCCGCGTCGTTTTCGTCGTCAGAAAAAAGTAGCGCGTGGTCGCAGACTGCGCCGCCTGCAAGTCCGCGAACGACTCCCACAACGTCACCCGCACATCTTTCCAGTAGTCCAGCCCCGCCCGCTTCAGCGCCCGGTCGTCGACGGAAAAACCGAGCGGTTTCACCAGATGCAATTGCGCCCCCGCGCCGAGGCAGAGACGACCGATATTGCCGGTGTTCGGCGGGATTTCCGGTTCGATGAGGACGACGTGCAACATGAGATTTGGGCGTTCGGCGCGGCAGTGTCCTCAAAGGTTGCGCCTTTCGCCAAGAGCGTGTTTAAGATGCCCACGACTCCCCGTGCGCTATCTCAAAGTCACCTTTTTCCTCGGCCTCGCCATCTGCCTACTCGTTGCCGGGCTTTATGAAGCCGGCGTTTTTGCCCAACTCGACGTCGGGCTTGCCTCTTTTCTCGGTAAAAAATCAGCCCCCATCCCGCCGCGCGCCGTCCAGTATCCGCTCTTCCTCCTGCTCGCCTTTGGCACCGTCTGGACGACCATCGACATCCCGCGGCTTACCCTTAAGTGCATCATCGCCGCCGGCGTGCTTCTTCAGGTTCTCACCGCCGTATGGGTGCTGAATCTCTACGGCATTTTCTTTTCTCCCTTCGCCTGCCTGCTCGCCAGCAGCGCGGGCTTCCTCGCCGCCTTTTTTTATTCACGGGGCGAAGCCGGCGGACGCAAACGCGTCCTCACCCAGGTCGTCGGCGACCGCGTTTCCAAGAAAACCTTCCTCGCCCTGCTCGACTCCGAAAAACCGCTCAACCTCGAAGGCGAACGCCGCGAACTGACTGTCGTCGTCTGCGAAATCTTCAACCACGATCAGCTCGAATCCGGCCTGTCTGCGCCCGACTACGTGGCCCTGACCAATTCCTTTCGGAGCAATGCCTCCGACTTCCTCGTCGAGCGTGGCGGCTACCTCGACGAGTGCGACGGCGAAAGCGTCCGCGTGGTCTTTGGTGCACCCCTGCCCGACGACGACCACGCCTCTACCGCCTGCCAGGCGGCGCTGGCGCTGGCCGAGCGGCTCGATGAAGTGAACCGCGAATGCCATACCATTTGGAAACAGATGTTCGACTTCCGCATCGGCATCAACTCGGGAGAAATCGTTATTGCCGCCTACGGCTCCCGGCGCCTTGGCACGCTCAGCGTGGCCGGCGAACCGGTCGAATTTGCCCGCCGTCTCTGCCGTGCCAATCTCATCTACGGCTCCCGCATCCTCGTGGGCACCACTACCTTCAGCCAGGCCGAGCAAGCCGTGGAAGTCCGCCCGATGGAACTCATCCAGCGCTACGACGACGGCACCCCCGAGGAGATTTACGAACTGATCGCCGCCAAACACGTCCTTGGCGCCGAGGAACTCGAGCGCCGCGATCTTTTCTGGAAAGCCGTCGTCTATTACCGCGAGCAGCTTTGGGATGAAGCCCTCACCCTTTTCCACGGCGCACGCGGCCCCAATGGCAGCGACGGCCCGGTTGAATTCTACATCCGCCGTATTGAGCAGCTTCGTGGCGGCATGCCCGCTTTGGGGTGGAATGCGGCGAGGCTATAATGGGGAAATTCGAAATCCGAATCTCGAAATCCGAAACAAGGCAGTGCATGTCGGAAAACATTAAACAGCTGGGAACGAGCCGCTGCGTTCGTCCGTTTTCCCCGCTTCGAACTCCTCGAATTTGTTTCGGGTTTTAGATTTCGGATTTCGGATTTTTCGCCCATGAAGCGCCTCGAGTATCCCGCCGCGATCAAAGGCCTCATCGCGGAACTCAAGCGCATGCCTGGCGTCGGTCCGCGCAGCGCGGAGCGGATCGCCCTTTGGATGATCCAGTCGCGCGACGCCCGCGCCGGCGAAATCGCCCGCGCCATCGGTGACGTCACCGCGACTGTCCGCCCCTGCCCCCGCTGCGGCTTCTTCACTACCGAGCCGCTGTGCGAAATTTGCGCTGACCCCTCGCGCGATCCCTCACTCATCTGCGTCGTCGAACAGCCCACGGAAATTCTTCCCCTCGAACGCACCGGCGTCTTTCGCGGCCGTTACCACACCCTCGGCGGGCGCATCGCCCCCCTCGACCATATCGGCCCCGAAGACCTGCGGATAGACTCTTTGATGGAACGCATTAAAGCCGAAGCGCCCGCCGAAATTATCCTCGCCCTAAGTTCCGACGTCGAAGGCGAGGCTACGGCGAACTATCTCGCAGAACTCCTCGGCCAACTCCCTGTCCGCGTAACCCGACTGGCCCAAGGTCTGCCCGCCGGTGGCGGCCTTGAGCATGCCGATGAACTCACCCTTTCCCGTGCGCTCGCCGGGCGCACGGCCCTAACGCCGCCAAAGTAACGCGCCTACTTCTGGTCGCGGGTTTTGTCGGCAGCTTCCTTGAGTGCTTCCGCCTGTGCTTCACCCTGCTTCTTGACGACGGCAGCGTCACCCTCAGCGGCTTTCTCGGTCGCCTTTGCGCCCGCCTCGAGCTTATCGGCGCGGTTTTCGAGTTCAGCTTTGCGCGCTTGTTCCTGCTTTGAATCGCAGGCGGTCAGGGTGAGTGCGGCGAGGGCAACGATGGTAATTGTTTTCATACACGCATTGAATCGCACGCGGCGGAACGAACGGACGCCTGACGGGCCTGTAGGTGCCATAATTTAAGACCTTCACCCAGTGTGGAATCGGGATTCTTTAGTGACGGATTCCTGCGTCAGATAAATAACGCTGGCCGTAGATGAACGAACATGTCCACCGCCCTCCATTGGTTCCGCCGCGACTTGCGTCTGACAGATAACACCGCGCTCGCCGCTGCTCTGGAGGAACACGACGAAATTTTACCCGTGTACATCGTAAGCGAGTGGCAGAACGAGCACGCTTGGTGCGGCGCGCCGCGGCAGGAGTTTCTTTGCGGCTGCCTGGCTTCGCTGGCGAAGAACATCGAGGCCAAGGGCGGCCGGCTGATCGTGCGGCGCGGGCGGGCGGAGGTGGTGCTGGAAGCCCTGCTGCGCGCGACTGGAGCCGACGCGATCTATTTTAACCGCGACCCCGATCCGTTCGGGCGCACAGTCGAGGAGCGCATCGCGAAGATGGCCGCGGCGCTGGGCGTAAAAGTCCACGGGCACAAGGATGTCGCCATCCACGAACGCGACGAAGTGCTGACCGGGGGCGCCACACCGTTTCGTGTTTTCACGCCGTATGCAAAGGCGTGGACGAAGCTCGACAAGCCCACGCCGGGCCGCGTTATCGCCAAGATTTCGACGCCGTCGAGCATCGCCAGCGATCATCTTCCCACGCTGGCAACGTGGGGCTTGGTGAGCGACGCGCACATCATCCAGCCCGGGGAAACCGCCGCGCGCCAACGGCTTCACCACTTTCTCGACGGCCCGATCTTTGACTACGGCGCGACGCGCAACGTCCCGCTCGGGGGCGCCAATTCCCGCCTTTCGCAAGACCTCCGCTACGGCACGCTTTCGATCCGGGAGGTCTATGCGAAGTGCGCTGCGCTCGCTCTTGCCGAGCCGAAGCACGCGCGCAGCATCGGCATCTACGTGAACGAACTGATCTGGCGGGAATTTTACATGCAAGTGCTCTGGCATTGGCCGGAGGTGCTGGATCACGAATTGCAGGAGCATTATCGCGACTTAAAATGGCGCGACCACTGGCGGCCGGAGACGCAACCGGGGAGCGAGGCTTTCCAGCGCTGGTGCGCGGGGCAGACCGGCTTCCCGATCGTCGATGCCGGGATGCGCGAGCTGAACGCGACCGGATACATGCACAACCGCGTCCGCATGATCACGGCGATGTTCCTGACGAAAGACCTGCACATCTGGTGGATGCATGGCGAGAGCTGGTTTATGCGCCGGCTCGTGGATGGCGAGATCGCGAGCAACAACGGCGGCTGGCAGTGGAGTTCCAGCACCGGCACGGATGCCGCGCCCTATTTCCGCATCCAGAATCCGTGGTCGCAAACCGCGCGTTTTGACCCCGCGGGCGACTATATCAAGAAGTGGATCCCCGAGCTGCGCGACGTGCGGGCCGAGGATCTCTGCCAGCCTCACACGACCCCGCTGGCCAAAGGCTACCCCCTCCCGATGGTCGATCACCACCACGAGCGCGACGTGGCGCTGGAAATGTTTCGACGCTGAACCGGAGGCGCCGCTATCACAGCGCGCCATGATTCCCTCCATCGCCGTCCTCTCCGCGCCGTGGCTGCTTACGCTTGCTGCGGCGGCCATCGCCGGACTCGTCATCCTCATCACCGTTTTCCGGTGCAATGCGGTCGTCGCCATCCTCATCGCCGCGATCGTCGTCGGCCTCGGCTCCGGAATGCCGCTGACCACGCAGCCCGCGCATCCCAGCACGGACAATCCCGCGGTCATGGTTCCAGAGCGCATCGGGATCGCGGAAGCCTTCGATGCGGGCGTGGGCCGAACCCTTGGCGGACTCATCATGATTATCGGCCTCGGCACGATTCTCGGGAAACTTCTCGCGGAAAGCGGTGCCGCCCAAGTCATCTCCAATACCCTAGTCCGCTGGCTTGGCCCGGGGCTGCTCGACTACGCCGTGATGATCGTCGCCTTCCTCATCGGGATCAGCATTTTCTTTAACGTCGGCATTGTCCTGCTCGGCCCGATTGCCTTCATGCTCGCGAAGCAAACCGGCACACCGATCCTGCGGCTCGCGCTCCCGCTGGCGGCGGGGCTTTCGACCGCGCACGGCCTCATCCCGCCGCATCCCGGCCCGATGGCTGCGATCAAGCTCATCGGCGCCGACACCGGCAAGACAATCCTCTACAGCATCCTCATCGGCGCGCCGGTGGCGCTCATCACCGGACCGCTGCTCGCGCGAGTGGTCTCGCCATACGTGCCCGTTCCCCTCGGTGGCCTGCTGGCCGACATGACCGGCGAACCCGCAGCCGCGCGCCGGCCCGGCTTCGCGACCAGCGTTTTCACCATGCTGCTCCCCGTGCTGCTCATGCTCCTCGGCACGGCCGGCAAAGTCTTTCTCAGCGACCAAAACCCCCTGCGCGCGTGGGGCGATTTCCTCGGCTCGCCGACCGTGGCCATGCTCATCGCCGTGCTCGTGGCCTTTTTTACCTTCGGAAAATGGGTGGGCCTGACCGCTCAGCAAATCCTCAAGTTTAGCGAAGCGTCGCTCGCGCCCGTCGCCGGGCTGTTGCTGCTCATCGGGGCCGGAGGTGGCTTCAGCGCGATGCTCCGCGCCTCAGGTGTGGGCGATGCAATCGGCGATTGGGGCCGCACGCTTTCGATCTCACCGCTGCTTCTCGCCTGGATCATCGCCGGGCTTTTGCGCGTCGCCATCGGCAGCGCCACCGTCTCGGTCACCACTGCCGCCGGGCTCATGGCGCCGATCATTGCTGACAATCCTGGCGTCAACCGGGAACTCCTCATCCTCGCCCTGGGCAGCGGCTCGCTCATCCTTTCGCACGTCAACGACAGTGGGTTTTGGTTTGTGAAGGAATACTTCGGCATGACCATCGAGCAGACGCTCAAAACGTGGACGGTCGTGGAAACCGGCATCGCCACCGTCTCGATCGTCCTCATCCTCGCGCTTAATTCTTTCCTCTAACGCACCTCATCACTGCGCCAAGCCAACCAGCGCGCCCGCATAGCCGGTGAGCTCCATGTAGCCGTGGGCGCGGACAGCCGCACTGCCCCGCTTGCCTTTCGCCTCGATCAAACCCTCCCAATACGCGACCGGCTGGAGCGCGAGTTCCTGCGCGTCGAGCGGCGTGTCGATGCGCAGCTCGAGGCCAAGTTTTGGCACCGTGAGCTTCCATGCGACTGGGTAGCTCCCGCCGGTCTGCGGACTTTTCCATTCGCGCAAAGGCGTGAGCGTATAGTCGTCGCGGCGCAGATGCTGGGTGGTGCCGTCGCGGGTGACGAAGGTGCCGCTGGAGTTGGGATCGAGCCCTCCGCCACGCGTGCGCATTTGGTAGAGCATCAGCTCGGTGCCGTCATTGAGTTGGAGGCTGAACCAGTTCCAGCCGACCTGTTCGGCGGTGAGCTGGTTGCTCGCCCACTCCCGGTCCAGCCAGCTCTCGCCGGTCACCTGTAGCTTCTTTCCGCTGAGGGTCAGCGTGCCGTTCGCGGCGAGTCGTGTGGCGGAGTAGTAGTGCGACGCGCGGCCCGCGCCTTCCGCCTTTTGGCTTACGCCATTTTCGCCGTGGACGACCCACGCCTTTTTGCACGTCAGCCGTAGTTCCAGCGCGGCGTCGCCGTCTTTCGCGCGGAGTGCAAAACTGCCGTCGGGCTGGAGATCGAGCGCCCACTCTTCGATCCACGCGAGCTTTTCCCCGGCTCCAAAACCCGCTTCGCCAAAAGCTCCGCGCCCGATTCTCTGCGCAAAGCGGAACCGCTGTCCGGCAATGTCGCTGACGGCGAAGTGGGCGAACTTCAGGTCAGCGACGACAAAGCGCGAAGTCGCCGCCGCCGAGCTGGGTGAACGCAGGCCTTGGCGGAAGAAGGTGAGTTGGTAGCCGTAGCGGCGACCTTTTTCGTCCGCGAGCGCGCCGGTGAAATACCACCACTCGGTTTTGAATTCCGGGTGGATGCGGTGGTCGCGCGGAAACTCGTACTGCCAGCCGGGCAAGGCCGTGCGCCAGTCGGCAGCCTCCGACAACGGCAGGCACAAGGACAGCCACAGCAAGATAAACCGCAGAGGCGCAGAGGACGCAGAGAGGCGCAGAGGAGGACGATATTCAGCGACTCCCAAACTCTGCGGCCCTCCGCGTCCTCTGCGTCTCTGCGGTAAAACATGAGCGGGCATTCTCATTCTTCGCGAACAGCTTGGGCAATGGGCGTGCGGGTGGCGCGGGCGGCGGGATACCAAGCGGCGAGGAGAGCGGCGGGGAGAATCCAGAGCGGGGTGGCGGCGAGCGACGCCCACGGAAATTGCAAGGCGATGGTCCAGCCGAAGAACGCGGGGTTCACGACCCAGGTGAGGGTCATGGCGAGGACGAAGCCCGCGGCGAGGCCGAGGATCGTGGCGATCAGGCCGATCATCGCGGATTCGATCATGAGCAGCGCCTGCACCTGGCCGCGGGCGGCTCCGATGGCGCGGAGCGCGCCGATCTCGCGCTCGCGCTCGGCGACGAGGGTGGTGACGGAGAGGAAGATGCCGGCGATGGCAACGAGGATGGCGACGGTGCGCAGGATGTAGGTCACGGCAAAGGTCTGGTCGAAGATGACGAGGATGCGCTCGCGCAGGGAGCGGTTGGAATACATGGCGTATTCGCCTTCCCCGCCAAAGCGGGTGCGGAAGGCCTCAGCGAGCGGCTCTCCCGGCTGGCCGGGGCGCAGATAGACGGCGAGGGAGTTGACGCCAGGATCGCTCCAGAAGGCGTCGAAGTTGGGCCGCGCCATGAGGATCACGCCTTGGTCGCGGGTGAAGTCGGAGTAGGTGCCGACGATCTCAAATTCTGCCGGGCCACGCGGGGTGGTGAGGGTGAGGCGGTCGCCGTCGCGGACGCGGAATTTGCGGGCGAAGGGCTCGCTCACGGCGATGCAGCGCTCGGCGAAAACGCGGGTCATTTTCCGCAGGTCGTCGCCACCGGTGAAGGTCAGGTTTTGGCGATACTCGCCTTCGACCACGGCGAGGAGCGCCGACTTCGTCTCCGCGCCGGGAGCGGTGACGGGGACGGTGAGTTCGCGGAAAGTGTCCACGCCAGCGACCTCGGGGCGGGCGCGCAGCCAGGCGAGCGCGGCGGGCGGGACGAAGGCGGAAAGGCCGATCGTTTCGTTCGACGCGGGGGCGATGAAGAGGTCAGCGACGATGCCGCGGTCGATCCACGCGTCCACGCTTTCGCGGAAGGAATGGATCATCACCATGAGCCCGACCATCATGGCGATGGCCGCGGCGAGCGCGGCGACGGTGACGGCATTGCGGTGGATCGAGCGGCGGAGGTTGTCGGCGGCGAGTCGCCAGTGGATGCCAAACGGCAGGCCGGCGGAAGCAAGGTCGCCAAAGCGTTTTGTGATTGCGGGGGCAAAAAGGGCGAAGCCGGCGAGCACGCAGAAGCACCCGATGAAGCCCCAGGCCGGCGGGCCGAAGTGCAGCGCCAGCCAGCAGGCCAGCGCGGCAGCGGCCAGAAAGACAACGCCCAGGCCGCTCCAGCGCGGGGCGCGGGCGACGGCTTGCTCGGCGTGCGCGCCGAGGCTCAGGGCGGCGACGGGGTTGATGCGCGCGGCCTCGCTGGCTGGCAGCCACGCGCCAAGGAGCACCGCGCCGAAGCCGAAGATGGCGGCGGTGAGGAACTGCGCGGGGTTGAGCCAACTGCGGTCGATGCTGAGCAGGACGTAGAGCGAGGAGATGGTCTGCGCGACGGCGCCGGTGAGCACGCGGGCGAGCGCCACGCCGCCGACGGCACCAAGGGCGATGCCAAGCGCGCCGAGGAGGGCGGCTTCTCCGAGAAAGAGCGCCCGCACTTCCCAACGCGTCGCGCCAATGGCGCGGAGGATGCCGATCTCGATGCGGCGGCGGGCGACGGACGCGGAGATGGTGTTGTAGATGAGGAAGACGCCGACGAGCAGCGAGACCATGCTCAGCGCGGTGAGATTGAGCTGAAAGGCGGAGAGCATGTTTTGGATTTGTGCGCTGCGCTGGCGCGGCGGCTCGGCGGTGAGGCCGGGCGGGAGGAGCGGCTGCAGGGTGGCGGCGACGGCGGAGAGGCGGCGCGGATCATCGAGCAAAAGCTGGAGCGAACTGACGCGGCCCATTTGGCCGAAAAGCTCCTGCGCCCAGCCGATGTCCATGACGGCGAAACGCGGCTGGGTAGCGGCGGGCGAATCGCCGCTCGGGATGAGCGCAGCGATGCGCAGCGTTTTGGTTTCGCTGTTCACGAGCGCGCGGAAGGTGTCGCCCGCTTTCCAGCCGCGGAGCGCGGCAAACTCCGCGGTGACCGCGACGCCGGCGGGTTCACCCATCCAGCTCTCGAGCGGCGGATTTTTTCCCGCGGCGCCGATCTCGAAGGTGCGGAAAGGTTCGCCGGTGAAAAGATCGACGCCGAGGATGCGGAGGTATTCGCCGGGGAAATCAGGGAGCGTGACGACGCCTTCGACGAGGCCGGTGACGGCGCGCACGCCGGGCTGTTTGGCGAGCACGGGCCAGAGCGTTTCGTCCACGTCGCCGCGGACTTCGAGGTGCGACTTTCCGGCGACGAGGTCGATGCCGGCAGCGAAGGATCGGTTGGCGCTGTGGTTGGCGATCTGGATCGCGAGATAGACGGCGATGCCGAGGGCGACGCTGAGGATATTGAGCGCCGCAAGCAGACGGTGGCGGCGCAGGTTACGCAAAACGTGCCAGGCGAAGATGCGGGGAAATTGCGCGGTCATGAGTGTCGGCAGGCGGGTCGCCCGCTTTACTACGCTAACGGCGGAGCTTGCGACGCGGCCTGCAAAGCTTTCTGCAGGCTGGAGATCGTCGCGGCGTCGCGGAGTTTGTGGCCGTGCGAGTCGGTGACGTAGAAGGCGTCGATGGCGGCGCCTTTTTCCGTGGCGATGCGGGAGAGGGCGGTCTGCACGCCGGTTTTGCTGAAGGCGCTGAGCAGGCTGGAAAGCAGGCCGAGGCGGTCGGGGGTCTGAATATCAACGACCGTGTAAACCGGGTGCGCGTCGTTATCGATGACGATGCGGGTCGGAAAATCGAGCTCCTGCGCCAGGTGAAAGCCGCGCTTTTTCATGGCCTTGGCGAGCAGCGACTGAAGGTCGAACTGCTCATTTTCGAGGGCCTGGCGCAGCCGCTTTTCCACGAGAGCCATGTCCTTCTCGTCAGTCACCGCCTCGAAGCTGGTGTTGCAGACGCGGAAGATGTCGAGAACCAGCGAGTCGGTGCGGGTGAAGACATCGGCGCTCAGAATGTTGAGCTGGGCGGACGATAGCGTGCCGGCGATGCGGGCGAGCAGTTCCTGGCGGTCCCAGCCGCAAAACCAAAACTCGCTGTGGCCGCGGTGGGGATGCGCGACCCACTTCACGGCGGGAGCAAGGCACAGGTTTTCGTCGTGAAAGTGCGTCTCGAGGAAGGTGCGGAAGTGGCGGATGTGCTCGATGATCTCCGGCGCCGTGTAGGTCTGGAAATAGCGCTCGGGCATGTACTCGAAATGCGCGTCCACTTCGTCGCGGAATTCGGCGGCGATTCTTTTCGTGACGGCACCACGCAGGGCTTCGCGCTCGCTGGCTCGCTGGCGGTAAAAGGCTTCGCCGTCGGCGAGGTAGAGCGAGGTGTGGCGGTAAAGCTGCCAGACGAGCGACTCCTTCCAGTCGGACCAGTTTTCGTCGCCGGTGCCCTGACCGTCCACGAGCGTGAGCAGCATGAGTGCGTCGAGATTGGCCTGCGTTTTGATGACACTGGCGAACTCGGCGGTGGTCGCGGGATCTTCGAGATTGCGCCGCTGAGCGGTCATCGAGAGGACGATGTGGTTGTCCACGAGAAGGACGAGCGATTTGCGCTGCTCGGGCGTGAGTTGGAGGCGGCGCGAGACCTTTTGCGCGAAAAGGGCGCTGGCCTCGGCGTGCTGCTTGGCGTTGGTGGCCTTGCCGGTGTCGTGCAGGAGCAGGGCGAGGTAGAGGACGCCGGGGTCTTCGAGTTTCTGGAAAAGCTCTTTGTAGGACTGGAGCCGCGGCGTGGTGGTGTCGATGAGGGCGTCGAGCTTTTCGATGCAGACGAGGGTGTGCTCGTCGGCGGTATAGCGGTGGAAAAACTCGTGCTGCACGAGGCAGGTGAGGTGGCCAAATTCCGGGACGTAACGCCCGAGGAAATCGACCCGGTGCATGGCGCGGAAACTTTTTCCGACGGCTCCTTTGCGCGAGCAGATGGCGAGAAAGGTTTCGCGCGCCGTCTTCGAGTATTGGAAAGTGCGATCGGCGAGATGAAGCCGGCGGCGGAGAAGCTGCGCCAGGTCCGGGCTGAGACCGAGATTGCGCTGCTGGAGATGCTGAAAGAGGCGCATCATCCGCGCGGGCTCCTGGTTGAAGATGGCCGACGACTCGGCGTAGAGCAGTCCGTCGCGACTGACAAACCCGTCGAAGGTTTCGCTCTTTGGCACTTTGGCTTTGCGCAAAAAGCCGAGCAGGCCGGGGCCTTTCCCTTCCGGTGGGGTGACGATGCTCAGGCGCTGCGAAAGCAGCTCAGTGATGGTGTAGATGCTCCGCGCGTGCTGGTAGTAGTCGCGCATGAACGCTTCACTCCGGCGGAGGATGCTTTTCTGCGGGTAGTTCAGCTTGTTCGCGATTTGCACCTGCTGACTCATGATGATGACGTCGGTGGTGCGCTTGTTCAGGTAGTGCAGTTCGGTGCGAATTCGGAGGAGGAAATCGTAAGCGCGGTCTAGGTGGCGTCGCTCGGTTTCGTTGATGAGCTTTTTCTCAACGAGCCCCGCGGTGGACTGAACGCGCTCCTTGAAAAAGCTGATCCACAAAAGGTTTTGATAATCGCGCAGGCCCCCGCAGCCGTTCTTGATGTTCGGCTCCTGCATGTAAACGGTCCGCCCAAACTTCTCGTGGCGTTCGGCCTGATTGGTGACGCGCTGGGCAATGTATCTCGCGACGTGGCCATCGACGCATTTCGCCACGAAGGTGGCGCGAAAGAGCGCAAAAAACTGCGAATCTCCGGCGATGAGGCGCGACTCGAGGAGAGCAGTCTTGGAAAGCATGTCCTCATTGGCCTGCTGCACGGCTCCAGCGATGGAGCGCGTCGAGTGGCCAACTTTGAACCCGACATCCCAGAGCATGTAGAGAATTTTTTGGACGATCTCATCGAGCCGCGGATCGAGTTTTTTGGGCGCGTCCGGGTGGAGAAACATGATGTCGATGTCGCTGAAAGGATTCAGCTCGCCACGCCCGTAGCCCCCGATCGCGACCAAGGCGAGGACCGGCGGTTTGGCCTTGGCCACGGCGCACGACTCCAGCGCCGCCTCGAGGAGATGGCGAAGAATGATATCCACCAAACTAGCGCGCTGGGCGCACATCTCACGACCGCCGCCCCCGGCCTGATGTTTCAGGCGAATCCGATGGTTCTCTATCTTGAGGAATTTTTTGTAGAGAGAGAGCCGTTCGGCCGCGTTTAAGGCCCCTTGAGAACGGAGCTGCTGTTCGGCATGGGCGAGGACTTTTTCGCGGTGGCGGAGCATGGAGATTGGAGGGACGGAAGATGCACGATGCACGGCGATCCGCGACGAAAATCCAAACCACGAAACGCGCGGAGTTCGCCAGTGAGTGGGGCACGCGCCTAGCTATTCTCTGACTGGCAAATGCCCGCCCGCCTGCCCGCTTCGTCCTTCCCTACGCTGCATAAACTCCGCCTCAAACTCGCGGCCTGTGACAGTTTTCCACGCTGGCATTTCCGGGCAACGATTTTGGGCATCGTGGCCATTGTCGCGCTGGGCGTCGGGTTTGTTGCCGTGACCACCCACGAGCAGAGCGCCGAAATTGCCCGCGCTCGCGAGTTTGCCATCTTGCGCCACTCCTCCACTGCCGAAACCAATTTGGCGAGTGTCGCCCTTGCCCATCGAACCTGGATGCTCACGGGCCAACCCGCGGCGCTGGCACAGTTCCGCCGTGGGTGCAGCGAATTTCGCGAGCGGATCCTCGATCTTATTCCCCTGCTTCGCGAAGAACCCACGCGCCGCGATGCCGTGCGGGCGATGGCCGAAAACTTCCAGCGCTGGATGGACGACGCGGCGCTCCCCGCAACGGCACCGCGCAGTTTGGAGAGCCCTCTTTTCGCCGGACTCCATGTCGGTCTGAGTGCCTTTCAGCGCGAATCCGAGGGACGCCTCGAGACCAGCGTGGAAAACGCGCGCCGCGAGCACATTCTCCACACGAGCGCTTTCGCTCTCGGCGGAATTCTCGCCATCGGTGCGCTGACCGCTCTGGTTTCGTCGAGTTTTCGCGGCTTCGGTCTGCATCTCGAAAAAGCTCGGGCCGCCGAGGCTCAGGTGCGCGCCATTTTCGACAACACGCTCGATGGGGTCATCACCGTAGATGGAAATGGCGTGATCCAATCGATGAACCCCGCCGCGGAGCGCATTTTCAATCAGCGTGCTGCCGATCTACTTGGGCAGAATCTTTCTGTGCTCATCCCGCAACGACTCTTTTTTCACGACTTGAAAGGCTCGGGCGGAACAGCGATCGCGACGATGGGCCAGCGGCAGGGTTATTATCCGTTTCCCATTGAAGTCTCCGTTAGCGCGATGGAGGTCGCCGGCCGGCGGCAGTTTGTGGCTATCGTGCGCGATGTTTCGGAGCGGCAGCGGTCCGAGGACACGTTGCGCCAGATCAGTCTCGGCGTCTCGAGCACGACCGGTGAGGAATTCCTGCGCTCGCTGCTCAAGCAATTGTCCAAGGCGCTCGCCAACAACTTTGCCTTCCTCGTGGAGCTGACGAAAACTCCTACGGGAACCAATCGCGCAGGTACGCTCACCGTGGCCGAGCAGGGCAGTGTTCGCAGCGTCTGTCCCTATGATCTTGCCCACTCCGCCTGCGCAGACGTGCTCGCCAAAGGCACTCGCACTCATCTCGCTCAAGTGCGCACGCTTTATCCTGAAGACGTTCTGCTGCTCGATCTCTCCGCGGAGAGTTTCGTGGCGGTGCCGCTGACCGATCATCGCGGCGAACCCGTCGGCATCATCGGCGTGCTTGATCGGCACGCCTTGACGGAGACGCAGATTATCGAAAGCACGCTGCAAATTTTCGCTGCACGCGCTGGAGCGGAGATCGAGCGCAAACGTTCCGCGGAAGACTTGGCCGCGGAAAAAGAACGCCTCGCCGTGACCCTGCGTTCGATCGCCGATGGCTTCCTTACGATCAGCAAAGACGGGCGTGTACTCCTGCTCAACAGCGTGGCCGAACGGCTCACCGGCTGGACCCAGGCGGAGGCGCAGGGCCAGCCACTCGGGGCGGTCTTGCAACTCCTTGAAGAGCGCACCCGCCGCCCGCGTGCCCGCGTGCTTCAACGCATCCTCGATACCGGGGCCGCCGAGGGGCTTGATGGCCCCGCCCTGTTGGCCAGTCGAGGCGGAGCGACTGGAACCGAACGACTCATCGAAGGCAATGCCTCTCCCATTCGCGACGCCCAGCATCGGCGGGTGGGTTCGATCATTATTTTCCGCGACATCACGGAGCGCCGCCAACTCGAGCAAGAGCAGCAGAAAGCAGACAAACTCGACAGTCTCGGCGTCGTCGCCGGGGGCATCGCGCACGACTTCAACAACCTTCTCACGACAATTTTGGGCAATCTTTCGCTCGCGCTCATCCAGCCAGGGGTGGATGGCGAATTGAACGAGCGGATGACCTCGGCCAAAAAAGCTGCCGCCCGCGCCCAGGATCTCGCTCGTCAGCTCCTGACTTTTGCCAAAGGGGGCACTCCCATTAAGCAAACTGCTGCTCTGCCGAGCCTCGCGCGGGACACTTTGCGGCTGACGCTGCAAGGCTCGCCGGTGCATTGCGAATACCAGTTGCCTGGCGAGGATTTGTGGCCCGTCGAGATTGACCCCGGCCAGATCAGCCAGGTGCTCAGCGCGCTGGCGCTCAATGCTCAACAAGCGATGCCTGCCGGCGGCACTTTACGCGTAATCGCGGAAAATCTCGATCTCCCGACCGGCTCGCACACCCTCGGCATGCGGCCCGGGCGCTGGGTCAAACTCTCACTGCAAGATCAAGGCATCGGCATCCCGCCCGAGTACTTCGCCAAAATCTTCGATCCTTATTTCACCACCAAGCCAAAGAACTCCGGCCTCGGTCTGGCCACCGCTTATTCGATTGTGAAAGCCCACGGCGGTCACATCGGCGTGGATTCGGAGCCCGGTGCTGGCAGCACGTTCAGCATCTGCCTGCCCGCGTCCGACAAGCCGCTCACCACCACGCCCGCCGCACCCCTTCAGCGCGTGGCGAATCACCCGCGCATTCTCGTCATCGACGATGAGGAAACGATTTGCATGCTCGTGACCTGCACCCTCGAACCACTCGGATACGAGGTCACCGAAGCGTGTGACGGCCTTTCCGCCATCGCGGCCTACGAGGCTGCGATGAACGAGGGCCGGCCTTACCACCTTGTCATTTCCGATCTCACGATGCCCGACGGACTGAGCGGCGCGCAGACCATTGCACGTCTGCGCGAGATCGACCCCACCGTGCGGGCCATCGTCTCAAGTGGCTACGCCAATGATCCCGTGCTCAGCCGCTTCGTGGATTACGGTTTCTGCGGGATGATCGCCAAGCCCTACGAGATCGATACCCTCGCGCGCAAGGTTGCCGAGACGCTCGTCGCGCCCATGCCGCCGGTAGTCATCTACCACGATTTCGAGAAGCGGAAGTCGGCCTGACTGCCCACTCCGTTTGACTTCCATCGGCCCGCTCCGTAGTAGCTGCGCCGGTGAAAACGGCAGCGCCCAGTAGCAAATCCATCTCTCTGCTCACGGCGACCGGCATCGTGGTGGCGAACATGATTGGCACGGGAGTCTTCACCAGCCTCGGTTTCCAAGTGATCGGCCTCCCCTCGGGATTCGCCATCCTCGCGCTTTGGTTGGTCGGCGGAATTTGCGCCCTTTGCGGCGCGCTGTGTTACGGCGAACTCGCCGCCGCGCTGCCCCGTTCCGGTGGGGAGTATCATCTGCTCTCGCGCATCTATCACCCCGCCGTCGGATTCCTAGCCGGCTGGCTTTCCGCGACCGTTGGCTTCGCTGCGCCAGTCGCGGCCGCGGCGATGGCTTTCGGCACGTATTTCGGCCACGTCATACCGCAAGCCGATCCCAAGGTGCTTTCGCTTCTCCTGGTCGTGGTCGTCACGCTCGTGCATCTCGGCGGTACTAGAGTGGGCAGCGGTTTCCAGAACGTCGCCACGGGTTTCAAGATCCTGCTAATCTTTGCCCTGATCATTGCCGGGATAGCGATGCAAGCGCCGCAACCCGTTTCCTTCGCCCCCACGGCGCGCGATCCCGCCTTGATTATGAGCGGCGCTTTCGCAATCAGCCTCGTTTTCGTCATGTATTCCTACGCCGGTTGGAACGCCTCGATTTACCTCGCCGGCGAGGTGCGTGATCCGGGTCGCAACCTGCCGCGTTCGCTCTTCTTCGGCACCGCGTTCGTCGTCGTGCTGTACGTCGCCCTAAACGCCGTCTTTCTCCGCGCTGCGCCGATGCCCGAGCTGGCGCAAAAAACCGAAATCGGGCAAATCGCCGCCGGGCATATTTTCGGCGAAGGCGGCGGCCGAATTATGGCCGGGCTGATTTCCTTCGGCCTGATTTCTTCGATCAGTGCGATGACCTGGACCGGCCCACGCGTGACCATGACCATGGGCGAGGACCTGCCTCGGCTTCGATGGTTGGCGATCCAAAACTCACGCGCGGTGCCCTCCGTCGCGATGCTCCTGCAACTGGCCGTCGTCGTTGCGCTCATCCTCACCGCCACTTTCGAAAAGGTGGTGAACTACATTCAGTTTAGCCTCACGGCTTGTTCCTTTCTCACGGTTTTGGGCCTCATCGTTTTGCGCGTCCGCGAACCGGCGTTGCCTCGTCCTTACCGGACCTGGGGCTATCCTTTCACCCCGCTCCTATTTCTCGCCGTGAGCTTGTGGATGATGGGCTTTCAGCTCCGCGACAAACCGCAGGAAGCGCTCGCCGGCCTGGCCACGATGGGCCTCGGGCTGATCGTTTATTTTTGCTCACGCGCAAATGCGTCTGATCCATCGAAACCCATCGCACCATGAAACTTGCTCCCTTTCTCGCCGTCCTGCTCTTTGTCTCGCCCCTCGCCCGCGCCGCTCAGTCACCGGATGAAGCGGCGCGGTTTCTCGCCGGTTTGCCCGTGCGCGACCCGACACTTTCCGCTCTCGCGACGCAACCCGCGGCGCTCGATCACGCCGCCCGTCTCGGTCGCTCCTGGGATCGGATGGAGCAGCGCCAAATGGGCAAAGTGCGCGCCTGGGCCGCAGTAAATTTGCCGGCGGTGAGCCGCTCCACTTCTACCGTTTTTTACTTCTTCAGTGGGCCGGATTTTCTCTACGCGCAGGCGCTCTACCCGAACTCTGCGAACTACATTCTTTGCGGCACCGAACCCGTCGGCACGGTCCCAGAGCTGGCGTTGATCCCGCCACCCGCTCTCGCCTTCGATCTCGAAAACTTGCGCCGCTCTTTAGACACGATGCTGAGCACGCACTATTTCATCACCAAAGACATGCGCGTGGATCTCACACGCAGCCAGGTTTCCGGGACGCTGCCCGTTCTTTTTGTCTTCCTCGCCCGCACCGGCTGCACCATCCACCGCGTGCGCACCACGGCCAACGATGCGGAGATCGCTTTTACGGGTCCCGGCGGCCAGGAGCAGACGCTTCGCTATTTCAAAACCGACCTCTCGAACGGCGGCAATCACCGCGGGTTTCTCGACTACTGCAAAAAGCAGGGGCCTGGACTTAGCCTCGTCAAATCGGCCAGCTACCTCATGCACACTGATGGCTTCTCCACCGCGCGGAGTTTCCTCCTCGAGAACAGCCGCCTCCTCGTCCAGGACGACTCCGGCATTCCCTTCCGCGCCTTTGATCCTAGGCAATGGACGCTGCGCTTTTACGGGAACTTCGAAGGCCCGATTGAGCTCTTCAAACAGTATCCGCAACCTGACCTCCTGGCTGCTTATCAGCGCAGCAATCCGCCGCCGCTCGGTTTTGCCTTTGGCTACGCCTGGCAACCCGCCAAAGGCGCCCTTTTTGTCGCCGTTCCGAGATAGTTCACGGTTGGGGCAGGGCTGAGCCCGATAAGAATTAGGGAGTCCGCGATAAAAAGATTGTTGATCACGAAAAGTTGGCATACTCAGCCGCGCGTAGGTTTGCATCCTCCATCGCGCCAACCTGCTCTTCGACCCTTTTTCTCCCTCATGAAGCCTGTCTCGCGTCTCGTGATCGCCCTACTCTGTAGCGGGCTCTGCCGTGCTGCAGCGCAAGATGGTTCCGTTACGGTCATCGCCCGGACCGGCCAGTCTACACAAAATCTGACTGGCTTCGGCAACGTCGTGCTCAACGGAAGTGGCAAAGTGATTTTTGGTGCCTACTCCGACGGTTCAGCGGGGAACGGGACGCAGATGGTTTCCACCACGAACGGGCCAACCTTGCAGACGGTCGTGAACAACCTTTCCTCAGCCCCTTTCATTGGCGGGACCTTTTCCGGTTTCTTTTCACTCCTGCTGAATGAGAAGGGCTTGGTGTCTTTTGTGGGCCACAATGATTTCGCGCCCCCGCCGCTACAGGCACTCTATTGGGGCTCCGCAGGATCCGCCTACAGCACAGCTAGCGGAGTAACCACAAACCAAAGTGGCCCGCAAGGTTTCAAAACCTTGCACCCAGAGTTTGCCATGAGTGACGCAGGCATCGTCGTGTTTCGAGCCGATACGGGAAACGTAGCAGATCCAGACACTGGATTGTTTTACACCACCACCACGGGCGGCCTCATCACGATCGCCAGCACCACGCAAACTGCGCCGGGAATTGGTGGTTTGTTCAGCAGCATTTTGGCACCCCAGATTAATAATGTCGGTGGCGTTGCGTTTCACGCCTCGAGCGACAGCGGCGGCCAAGGAATCTACACCTCATACGGGCGCACGTTGGTCCCAGTAGCAACGACGCAGACTTTCAGCTTAGCTCTTAATGCCACCTTCTCCAGCTTCAGCATCAAGCCTGCACTCAATGACAAGGGCACCGCCGCGTTTGTGGCGACAACAGGGACCGCTTTTAGCGCGCCAAAAGGGATTTTTACGGGAACGGGCGGCGCGCTTACGACGATAGCTACCAACCTGCAACAGGCGCCTGGGCTGGGGAGCAATTTTGGGAGGTTCTTTGATCCTTCGATCAACAATTCCGGCACCGTGGCTTTCAGGGCCTCCAATGCAAACTTCGGCCTATCTGCAATTTATCTGGGCAACGCAGGCTCCCTACGCACTGTCGCCATTTCCGGCCAGCCCGCGCCCAACCTTGGTGTGAATTTTTCCACCTTCGAAAACCCTTCCATCAACAATGGGGGGACAGTGGCATTCATGGCGAGTGGTGGAAGCAAAAAGGGCCTCTACCTCAGCGACGGCTCGCAAACCATTACGGCGGCCTACACCACCCAAGTCGTATCAGGCGGGACGATCAATGAAACCATCCAAGATATCATTTTTGAGGGCGGTTCGGATCGTGGGGGAGCCAGCCAGTTTAACGACAACGGCCAGATTGCCTACCAGGTCAACTTTGTCAGCGGCGGGAGTGCCATTCACCTTTTCACCCCCACCTTGCGCTATCGCAATCTCACCAATGGACCCGACATCTGGGGAAATCGCGCGAATTGGACGGTGAGCCTCCAGCCCGCCTCTGTTCACGACGTGTTCATCGAACCGACATCGACCCTTACCGTGACTGGACCGAGCACGCCGGTCACCGTGAAGAGCCTGACGGTCAACGGCACCGGCGGGCACACCGCTACCCTTGCTTTGCAGAAAACGGGGGCGTTGACGGTTCTGGAAGACTTAGACTTGGGTGCAAATGGCGTCCTGGCCGGACGGGGAAAAATTATCGGCGATGTCGTCAGCAACGGCGGCTCCTTAGCTGCGGCGGCGGGAGGGACTCTGACCCTGAGCGGCGAAATCACCGGCCAAAGCGTCAGCACCACCGGCCCAGGCACCGTGAACCTGACGGGCGCCCAAAACTACTCCGCTCTGAATGCCCTCGCCGGCATCACCAATGTCGATGGTTCCTTCACCGGCGGCACCGCAACAATCACAGCCAACGCCACCCTGAATTTCGGTGCCAGCCAGACCCTCGCCGCATTGAATATCGGAGCCGGGGGCGTGGTTACATTGAGCGACATTTCCGAAAACACATCGGTCGCGACGCCCACCGTTGTTCCCGAGCCCGGAACCATGGCGCTGCTGGCGAGCTGGTCTTTGCTCATCCTCTGGCGCGTCCGCCGCGTCCGCAAGACGCGTTGACCGCGCGGAAACCGGCTACGCTTTTCGGGTGAATCGCCCGAGCTTTCGTTTGGCCATTGCGGCCACGTCGTCCAACTCCTCGATCCGCAGCGCAAACGCGATGGCAAAGAAGACCGCACCCGCGACGGCGATCGTCCCGAACAGCGCCCCAGCCTTGATCAAGAGAATCGCCTGCGCAGCGTGGGGCAGGACCCACTGCATCGCCGCCCAGCAAACTCCAGCGAGCGCCGTCCCCGCGACCGCGAGTTTCGCCAGCGTCGCCATCATCTGCCGGGTCTCCAGCCGGGTCACTTGCCGGTGCATGAGCGCGTAGAGCAGCATGAAATTTGTCAGCGCCACCAACCCCGTCGAGAAGGCCAGCCCTTTGTGCCCCCAGCCGAGGTGAAAGGTAAACCACTGGTTCAGTCCGTAGTTCACCGCGATGGAAAAAAAGCTCACGTACATCGGCGTATTGCGCTTCCCCAGCGCGTAGAAAGCCGGCGCGAGCACCTTGATTCCCGCGTAGGCGCAGAGGCCAATGGCGTAAAACTGCAGAGCCTCAGCGGCGTGCAGCGTGTCCAGCGCAGTGAATTTCCTTCGCTCATAGATCAACCCAATGATCGGCCGCGCGAGCAGCATCAGCCCGATAGTGCTCGGGATCGTCAGGACGAACGCCAGCCGCATTCCTTTGGCGAGAATCGAGCGAAACTCCGCCGTGTTGCCCGCCGCTGCACTGCGCGCGATGACCGGCAATGTGACCGTCCCGATGGCCACGCCGAAGATGCCGATGGGTAGTTGCATCAGCCGGAAGGCGTAGTTGAGCCAACTCACCGCGCCGTCTCCGAGATGCGACGCGAAGTTGCCGTTGACCATCACATTCACCTGCACCGCGCTCGCCGCGACCACCGCCGGACCCATCAGCCACAAAATGCGCTGCACCCCCGGATCACGCCACGCAAAGTCCGGGCGGAAGCGAAAGCCGATCCGCCGCAGCGCCGGGAACTGCACCACGAGTTGGAGCAATCCGCCGATCAGCGTGCCGATGGACAAACCGATCAGCGAGCCGATGCCGTAGTCGGCGGTGCCGAATGCCGGATCAAGCATCCAAGCCAATCCGACGCCGCCGAAGATGGAGCCGAGATTAAAAAACGTGGACGCCATCGCCGGCATGCCAAAAACGTTTTTCGCGTTCAACATACCCATCGCCAGCGCTGCGAGCGAAACCAGCGCAATGAACGGAAACATGATCCGCGTGAGCAGGATCGCGGTCTCCATCTTCCCCGGATCCACGGCAAAACCCGCCGCCAGCACGTGCATCAGCTGCGGCGCGAGAGCGATGCCGAGCAGCGTCACTGCTGACATAAAGACCACGGTCAGCGTCGCCACCTTGTTGGCTAACTGCCACGCATTCGCTTCACCCTCCTTCGTGATCTTTTCGGAAAAGATGGTCACGAAGGCGGTCGAAAGCGCGCCCTCGGCGAAAAGATCGCGCAGCAAATTGGGCGCGCGGAAAGCCGCGATGAAGGCATCCATCCCCGCACTCGCGCCAAAGAGCGCGGCGAAAACCTGCTCCCGCACCAAGCCGAGCAACCGACTCGACATCACCGCCAAGCTCACCAATCCCGCCGCTTTCGTGCTGATCTTATTGGTCGTCGCGGCCATCTCGTTATTTGGGATGCGCCGCCTTGCCCAGCCGATCCATGATCGCCACACCGAGCCCGGTCTCCGGCAGTTTTTCCGCGAGGATCACATCCAGCCCCGCCTCATCCAGTCGGCGCAACTTGGCAAAAAGCCCGGCCGCCGCTTCCCGCAGATCGCCCTTCTCACTCAGCCACTCCACCTGCGCAAAACGCGCATAGTTATGACCCGACGTCCGTTTCCACGCGAGCAACCCGGCGCGCACGCCACTGCCCGGCGACAGCTCCGTGGCCGTGTCGATCAAACAGAGCCGGGTGCTCGGCGCGTAGTGGCTGGCGAGCTGTCCGGGAGCTTCCGTCCGCTCGGGGACGACGGGGGTCAGCATGGCGAAAAAGGCGCGCTTCTCTTCCTGCGAGACGTCTGCCGGTGCGGGGTGGCTTTCCAGCCAGACCTCCGCCAGTTCGTGCGCCGTCACCGGTCCGGCGCGCAAGATTCGCAAGGCCCGGCCCTCGATCGCCACAATGGTGCTCTCGAGGCCGTGCTGACTCGGCCCGCCATCGACGATCAGCGGAATGCGTCCGCCCAGTTCGGTCCTTACATGCGCGCCCGCCGTGGGACTGATGCGACCGAAGCGGTTGGCACTGGGTGCCGCCAAAGGCCGACCAAAGCTTTGGATAACTGCGCGAAATACGGGATGGGCGCTCATTCGCAGCGCCACGGTCTCCAGTCCTGCCGTGACCAGATCGGGCACCGCAGCCTGCCTTGGCAGCACCAGCGTCAGCGGGCCTGGCCAAAATCGTTTGGTGAGCAGCGCAACCAACGAGCGACTTGTCGCCGGAATGTGCGCGAGCTTTTCCAGCCACATCTCGGCGGGCAAATGGACAATTAGCGGATCAAAAAAAGGGCGCTCCTTTGCCTCGAAAATCTTCGCCACCGCATCGGGCCGCAAGGCATCGGCGGCCAGCCCATAAACGGTTTCGGTCGGCAAAGCCACGGGATCACCAGCCTCCAGCACGGCCACGGCCCGAGCTACCGCAGTCGCGCGCAACTCCGGAGTGGTGGCGGAGAGAAAAGCCGTTTCCATCATCCCGGGCGCAACGCTCCCCGCGCGCCGATCGCCCGAGCCGCTGCTTCTTCCGTCGTCGCACCAAAGGCCGTCAGATGCCCCATCTTGCGACCGGCGCGCGCAGTCGCTTTGCCGTAGAGATGCAGCTTCACCTCGGGGAGCGCCAGCGCTGCTACCCAGTTCGGTTCACCGTCGTCCCACAGGTCGCCGAGAAGATTCACCATGGCCGCCGGGCGCAGTGACTCCGTCCCGCCGAGCGGTAGGCCACAGACCGCACGAAGCTGTTGCTCAAACTGGCTGGTGACGCTGGCATCGAACGAAAAGTGCCCACTGTTGTGCGGCCTCGGTGCGAGTTCATTGACCAGAATCGCCCCGTCAGCCCGCAAAAACATCTCGACCGCGAGCAACCCCACCAGCCCCAGCTTCTCCGCCACTTCCACGGCCAGCGCTCGCGCTCGGGCTGCGGTTTCTGGCGCGATGTTCGCGGGCACAATTGTCACATCGAGGACGTGATTCCGATGGACGTTCTCGCACACGGGATAAGTCGCCGTCACCCCATCCACCCCGCGCGCAACCAGCACGGAAATCTCTTTTTCAAACTGCACAAACTGCTCCAGCACCGCACCCGTCCCGGCAAACGGCGCCCACGCTTCCGCGAGATTGTCGCCCGGCAGAAGCTTGCGCTGGCCTTTACCGTCGTAGCCGAAAGCCGCCGTCTTCAGCACCGCCGGCAGACCGAGTTCCGCGGCCGCAGCGGCCAATTCACCGGCACTGCTCACCGCCATGAAGCCCGGCAGAGGGATCCCCGCCTGATCGAGAAATTCTTTCTCCCGGAGCCGATGCTGGCAAACGTGCAGCACGCGGGCGGCGGGCCGCACCTCACAAAACTCCCGCGCCCACTCCACGGTCTGCACCGGGATGTTTTCAAACTCGAACGTCAGCACATCGATCCCGCGCGCAAAGTCGCGCACTGCCTCGGCATCGTCGTAGCGCGCCGCCACCTCGCGGTCGGCTAACTGCCCGGTCGGCGTGTCTTCGTCCGGCGAAAAGGTGTGCACGCGATAACCCATGCGCCGCGCCGCGATGGCAAACATCCGCCCAAGTTGGCCGCCGCCCATCACGCCGATCGTGCTCCCCGGAAGAAAGACGCGCGCGCCGTTCATTCGAGTTCCTGCGCCAGCACATCTGCCGTCTGCTGGGCGCGATATTCGTCGAGCGCGACGCGGATCGTTTCATCCTTCAAGGCCAAAATACTGATCGCCAGGAGGCCCGCATTTTTCGCCCCCGCCGGGCCAATGGCCAGCGTCCCGACCGGCACGCCGCCCGGCATCTGGACGATGGAAAGCAGTGAGTCCAGCCCGCGCAAAGTCTTCGATTCCACCGGCACGCCGAGCACCGGCAGCGCCGTTTGCGCCGCGATCATCCCGGGCAGATGCGCCGCGCCTCCCGCACCCGCAATGATGATCTGCAGGCCCCGCGCCGCAGCTTCGGTGGCAAACTCCGTGAGCAGTGCCGGCGTGCGATGCGCGGAGACGATCCGCGCCTCGTACGGAATGTGGAATTTCTCCAGTATTTCCACGGCAAAGCGCATCGTCTCCCAATCCGATTTGCTGCCCATGACGACAGCCACAAGGGGCGCGGGTGATTTCATAAGCGCGGCATTGGAAAGGCGCAGGCTGGAAAGGGAAAGTGGAAAGTGCAGCCGCGCGATGCGTTTCCCACTTTCCACTTTTCGTTTCCCTTTCCACTCTGCCGCCATGTCCGCCCCGCACCGCAATATCGTCCTCATCGGTTTCATGGGCAGCGGCAAGTCTTCGATCGGCAAGCGGGTCGCCGCGCAACTCGGCTTCCAGTTCGTCGATACCGACGCGCTGCTCGTGGCGCGCGAGGGGAGGGAAATCGCCGCGATTTTCGCGCAGGATGGCGAAACTCGCTTTCGCGAACTCGAAACCGGCGTCCTCGAATCGCTCGGCGGAAATACGCGTTGCGTCATCTCCACCGGGGGCGGGGTGGTCGTGCGCCCGGAGAATCGCGCCCTGCTCCGGACGCTCGGTTTCACCGTCTGGCTGACAGCCAGCGAGGACGTAATTTTCGAGCGGGTCTCGCGCAATTCCAAGCGACCGCTCCTCCACACCGCGAACCCACGCGAAACCGTGACTCAACTCCTCGCCGCGCGGCGGCCCTGGTATGAAGAGGCCGCTCAGTTCACGGTCGATAGCACCGCGCTCTCGCATGGTGCGGCGGCGGAAATGATCGTCACCGCAGCACGGCGCGCATTTTCGTGGGAGAATGCGGGGTGAAAACCGCGCTCATCGACCAAGCCGAAAAACTCGGGTTCGCGCTTTGCCGTATCGCTCCCTGCACCGTCCCGCCACACGCCGCAGAATTCCGGGAATGGCTCGCCGAAGGCCGCGCCGGCGAGATGGCCTGGCTGGGACGCAACGCCGACCGGCGAACCGATCCGCAGCAAGTGCTGCCGGGAGCGCGGAGCGTGATCGTGCTGGCGATGAACTATGGAAAAAGCGAGGGGCGAGAGGCGAAAGGCGATGGCCGCACTGTTGGGGAGAACGAAATCACCGTTGCTGATCTTCCGCCTTTCCAAATCGCCCGCTACGCTTGGGGCGACGATTACCATGACGTCATCGAAGACCGACTCCGCACACTCGACGCCTGGTTGACGGAACGCGGGGGACGGCAGCGCTGTTACGTGGATACCGGGCCGATGCTCGAGCGAGATTTTGCCGCGCTTGCAGGCGTAGGCTGGCATGGGAAATCCACGATGCTCATCCACCCGGACCTCGGCGCCTGGTTTTTCCTCGCGGAGATCCTCACCACGCTCGACTTGGAAGCGGACGCTCCCCTGCCCGACCGCTGCGGAAAATGCACGCGCTGCATCACCGCCTGCCCCACGGGCGCGATCACGGCGCCGCACCAACTCGATGCGCGCCGCTGCATCTCCTATCTCACCATCGAGTTGAAAGGCAGTATCCCCGAGGAAATGCGCCCGCTCCTCGGCGACCGCATCTACGGCTGCGACGACTGCGCCGCCGCCTGCCCCTGGAATCGCTTCGCCCAAGCTTCGACCGAAGCGGCGTTCACCGCTCGTGAGTTCGTTCACCACTGGACGCTCCGCGACTTCCTCGCGCTCGACGACGACGGCTTCCGCGCGCTTTTCAAAAAGTCGCCGATCAAACGCATCAAACGCCGCGGCTTCCTCCGCAACGTCTGCGTAGCCTTGGGCAACACCGGCACCGCCGACGACCTCCCCGCCCTCGAAGTCGCCGCGCAAGATCCCGAACCGCTCATCGCCGAACACGCCGCTTGGGCCATCGCGCAAATCCAGTCGCGAGGTTCCTAAAACGCTTCCCGAGAAATCTGCGGATTAAGCAGGAAAGCAGGAAGACAGGAAAGGATCAGCGCCGCCTGGACTCCGACTCCTGTCTTCCTGTCTTCCTGTCTTCCTGTCTTCCTGCTTAATCCGCCGTAGCTTAACGCTGGCAGCGCGGGCACCAGCGAGTGGTGCGGCCACCGATCTGCGCGGTCTTGAGCGCGGCACCATCGCGCGGGCAAATGCCAGCCGGCGTCCAGCGTTCGTGGTAGAGCCAGCCGGGTGGCGGATCGGAGAAATCGACGGCCACGGTTTCCATCGCCACGCGGCAGACCTCGCGAGTCTCGCGCCAGAGCGCTGCGATGCGCGGTTTCGTTAGCCGCCCGCAAAGCGCGCGCGGACTGAGGCGCGCACGCCAGAGGATCTCGTCGGCCATCCAGTTGCCCACGCCGGGAAACGCGGACTGCACGAGCAGCGCCGCCTTCACCGCCAGCCGCGCGCGTCGCTTCACAAACACCTCGACCAATTCCACCGTAAATTCCGGCGACGTCACCGCCGGTGGCAGCTTCGCCCACCACGGCGGCACGTCTCGACCTTCGTAGAAAAGCACGCGCCCAAACATCCGTGCGTCGGTGAAGACGAGCGCCTGCCGCTTTTGGAAAAGGACTAAGTGATCGTGGCGGCCGGGCAGGAAGTCGCGCGGCTCGACGTGCAACTTACCGGTCATGCCCAGATGCACGCCGAGCCAAAGATCTTTGGAAAAGCGGAAGAGCATTTGCTTGGCGCGCGCCTCGGAGCCGAGAAGCTTTGCGCCGGGAATCTGCTCAGCCAGACGGGCAGTGTCGCTGCCGCGGAAGAGGCGCTTCTCGCCATTCAGCGCCACGCGCTCGATGGTCTTCCGCAACCCGACATCCCACTGCTTCCGGTAAAACTCAACCTCCGCGAGCTCAGGCATCGCAGCCTATTTCACCAGCCGGATAGTCAGCGGATAGCGGTAGGCAGTGCCTTCGTTGGCCTTGATCGCGGCGATGACCGTCATGATCACATCGAAAAGCCAGACCAGCGGCAACAGGACAAATCCCACCAGCACGAAAATCAGCAGGCCGGAGATGAGCAGCGCAAAAGTCATCGTGATCTGAAAGTTCAGCGCCTCCTTGCCCTGGTCATTCACGAGCGGCATTTCGTCCTTCTTAATCGCCCAGATGATCAACGGCCCGGCGATGTTTCCGAACGGGATGAGATGCCCAGCAAAGGTGCTGAGATGCGCGAACATCGCCCACATGCGCTCGTCTTTGGCTGCGGCGGCTGTGGGTTCGAGCGGAACGGGATTCGGAACAGAGGGAATGTCCATGGGCGCAGAAGGTAGCGTCCCACCTACGCGTGCCAATCCGAAAAGCCGGCGGCCTGCGCCCAGTGGGCGGCGCTTGCGCACTCCGCGCTTGCGCCGCAGCAGAGTTGAGAGATTCATTCTGCCCGCTTTTCTCATGCCCTCATCCAAGTCGCCGCTCGGCCTCATCTTTCTCACGCTGTTCATCGACATGGTGGGCTTTGGCATCGTCATCCCGGTGCTGCCGCTTTACGCCGAAGGCACGCACATCGGGGCCACGAATACGCAGCTCATGTGGATCGTCGGAATCTACTCGCTACTCCAGTTCGTCTGCTCGCCCCTTTTGGGAAAACTGAGCGACCGCATCGGGCGCAAACCGGTTCTCGTCGTCAGCATCATTGGCACAGCGGTCGGCTTCGTCATCCTCGGCGCGGCGAACACCGTGTGGATGCTCGTCCTGGGGCGGATCATTGATGGCGCTAGCGGCGGCAATATCTCCACCGCCATGGCCTGCATCGCCGACGTGACGACGAAGGAAAACCGCTCGCGCAACATGGGCCTCGTCGGCGCGGCTTTCGGGCTCGGCTTCGTCATCGGCCCGGCGCTGGGAGGAATCCTCAGCACGCACTTTGGCCTGGCGTTCCCCTTTTACTTTGCGGCCGGGCTAGCGCTCCTCAATGCCCTGCTCGTCTGGCTGCGGCTGCCGGAAACGCTCACCGCTGAGTCGCGAGAACGCGCCAAACTGCGCGCGACCATCGGCGAAGTTTTCCACGGCGGGCGCGCCGGCATGATCGGCGCGATCCTTGCCAGCCAGCTCGCCTCGGTGACCGGCTTCTCGATTATGACCGCGCTCTTCGCGCTCTACTGCAAGGAGCGCTTCGGCTACGACGCCGCGCATGTGGGCTACATCCTCGCGTATGTCGGTATTCTGGGCGTGATTTTCCAAGGCGGCCTCCTGCGGCGGCTCTTAAAAAAGCCGATCGAGAAACAGCTCGCAGTCATCGGCGCGGCGGTGCTCGCGCTCAGCATGGCCGCGCTGCCTTTCACCCACACGCTCGGCGTGCTGCTCGTCGTTTGCTTCGGCATCTCGCTGGGGAACAGCTTCGTCACGCCCACGCTCAACGGCCTCGCCTCGCGCACCACCGACGCCCATTGCCAGGGCCGCCTCCTCGGCCTCATGCAAAGCGCCGGCAGCCTCGGTCGCTTTCTCGGCCCAGTCATTGGCTTCGGCCTAGTCTCGCTCAACGACCCCGCGAACTACGGCCGCACCTCCTTCTTCGCCAGCGCCGCCATCCTCACGCTCGCGCTCGTCTGCATCCTCCTCGTCTCCCCCGCCCCTCAGCCCGACGTAGTCCCCGACGCGATCCCCGAGGGGTAAGTCCCAAAATCAGAAATCAGAAATCAGAAATTAGAAATGACCGTCATTCCTCTCGAAGACACCTTCAGCGACATCGTCGGCAAAGCGATGCGCGGCCTGCAATTCACCGACGCCCAGCTCGCCGAAGCCACGGGCCTAAGCGCAGAAGCTGTGAACGCCCTGCGCTCCGGCGCCTGGGATGAATCGACCGCCCGCACCGTGGCCCCCGCGCTCGGTTTGAAAACCGACGCGCTCTGCGCCCTCGGCCATCACGCCTACACGCCCGCGCCCGTGGCGCTCGAGGGCCTTGCGCAATTCAACATGCCCTTCGACGACATGACCGTGAACGCCTACCTCGTCTGGGATCCCGCCAGCGGCGAAGCCATCGCCTTCGACACCGGCGGCGATGTCACCGAAATGCTCGCCGTCATCGCCGAGAAAAAACTACGCGTGCAAGCGATCCTTCTCACCCACACCCACGGCGACCACATCTTTGACCTCGACCGGCTCAAGGAAAAGACCGGCGCGCCCGCCTTCGTCGGCGAACGCGAACCAATCGCCGGCGCGGAATCCTTCGCCGCGGGCCGCCAATGGGCCGTCGGCGGGCTGACCATCGAGACGCGCCTCACCTGGGGCCACTCGAAAGGCGGCATCACCTACTTCTTTCGCGGCCTCGCCCGACCGGTCGCCATCGTCGGCGACGCCATCTTCGCCGGCTCCATGGGCGGCGGAGGCGTCAGCTACACCGCCGCGCTCCGCACCAACCGCGAGGAGATTTTCACGCTGCCCACAGGCACCATCCTCTGCCCCGGGCACGGCCCGATGACTACCGTCGGCGAGGAGCAGAAGAGCAACCCGTTCTTTCCTTAATTCAAACTCCTCGTTTAACCTCCAAAACTTATGTCTGAAAAAATCGCAGTCGTGGGAGTCGGTCGGATGGGGGCCAACATGGCCCGCCGCTTGAAAGAATCCGGCTTCGAAGTAACCGCCGTCTTCGACGCCTTCCCCGAACTTGCCACCACCCTCGCCGCCGAGTTGGGCTGCGCCGCGCCCGCCACGCTGCCGGAGGTCACCGCCGCCGCGGGCGTTGTCCTGACTGTCGTGACCGACGACGAAGCGATGGACGATATCTTTGGCTCAGTCGGCGGCGGCAGCGATTCGCTGCTCGGCAGCGCCAGCGGCGTGGCCGTCGCGGAAGGCACGCTTTTCATTAACTGCGCCACGGTTTCTCCAAGCACTCACGAACTTGTGGAAAGCCGCTGTGCGGAAGCGGGTGCGCAGTCGCTCGAAGCCTGCATGGCCTCGAGCATCACCCAGGCGCGCGAGGGCACGCTCTATCTCATGTGCGGCGGCAAGCCGGAGGCCTATGAGCGCGCGAAGCCGGTGCTGGAAAAACTGTCGAGTTCGCTGCGTTACATCGGCGGCGCGGGGCAGGCAGCGAAGGTCAAGGCGCTGGTCAATATGGTCATGAATATCAACACCGCCGGGCTCGCCGAAGGTCTCGGCCTCGGCAGCGGTCTTGGGCTCGATCTCACCATGCTGCGGGAGGTTTTCTCGCAGACGGGCGCAGCCTCGCGCGTGCTCGTGACGGACGGCGAGGACATGCAAAACCGCGACCACGCCTGCTTTTTCTCCGCGGCCCACGCCGCGAAAGATAGCGGCATCGCGCTCAGACTGGCTCGTGAAGCCGGGCTGGAACTGCCCCTCGCAGAAGCCACGAAAGCGCAATACGACAAGATGGTTTTCGAAGGTCTCGGGGAGTTGGATAAGTCTGGCATCGCCGAGTTGACCTTCCCCGGGCGGCACGCGTGAATGCGCCATTGAGCTGCCAGTCTTCCGCCGTTACCATCCCGCCATGAAACGGCACCCGCTTCTCAGCCGCCTGCTCACCAGCGCTTTCGCCTTGGCCTTTGCCGCCACCGCCCTCGCGGTTCCCGCTCCGCCCAAGCCCCCAAAACCGCCCAAGCCGCCCCAACCGCCGAAAAGCAGCAACCAGTCCGCGCTTCTCCAGCAGCAGCAGACCAAGTCGAACGCGCAAAAACAGCTTCAGCTCCAAGCCGTCAACGCCTCCCGCCAAGCCCAGCTCGCCAGCGCCGCGGCCAGCGCCCGCTCCCACCAGCTCCTCGTCGCGCGCAACGCCGCCGCCCAGCAGCAACTCCTGCGGGCGCACGCCGCTGCAACCAATGCCCAGCAACTTCGCAAGCACGCCGAGGCTTCACACCAGCAGCAGAATCTTTTGAAGGCGCGCGAGAATTTCGCCAAGCAGCACCTCCTCGAACAGGCGCGCCGTCCGGAGCGACTCGAAGCCATCGGCGGCGGCAACAATGACGCCGCGCCGGTCACGCGGATTTCGTCCTCTTTGGACGACTAGCGCAGCGCACATGCACGCAGCGCTTCGGTCTGGGTGATGGGCTGCGGTCTTTTCACTTTTGCAAACGTAGCCCGGCACGGTCTGCCCTCGCGATACTCTCCACGCCATGATTTTCCGCACGCTCCTGCTCCTCGTCCTTTGCGCCGCCGCCACGCTCGCCGCGCCGCTTCCCGCGAGGGACCGCATCGTCGTCCTCATCAGCCTCGACGGCTTTCCTGCCTGGATTTGGAAAGAGCGCTCGCTCGTCGTGCCCACCTTGCGCCGCCTCGCCGCCGACGGCGCGCAAGCTGAAGCAATGACCGTCTCAAATCCGTCGGTCACCTGGATCAATCACACCACGCTCGTCACCGGCCGCAGCCCGCGCGCGCACGGTGTCCTTTTGAATGGCCTGCTCGTCCGCGGCGCAGCCGGCCAACCGCCCGCGATCGAGCAATGGCGCGACAAAGCCGAGCTCGTCCGCGTGCCCACGCTCTACGATGTGGCGTTTCAAAACGGCCTGAAAACCTCGCAGGTTGATTGGGTCGCCATCCTCAACTCCGGCACCATTCATCACGAATTTCTCGAAGCCCCGCGGCCAGGCGGCGCTTTGCACCGCGAACTGATCGAGGCCGGCATCATGTCCGCGGAAGACATTCGCGATTTCACCAAAGGGAAATCGATCGTCTGGCGCGACGCCATGTGGACGCGAGCCGCGACCCACATCATCGAGCAGCACAAACCGAATCTGCTGCTCCTGCATCTGCTCACGACCGATAGCAGCAACCACAGCTTCGGCGCGGGCACCCTGCCCAGCCTCACCGCTTACGCCTACGTGGATCGGCTCGTCGGCGATGTGCTCGACGCCCTCACGCGCGCGGGGCTGCGCGAAAAAGCGACCATCATTGTCACCACCGATCACGGTTTCAAAAAAGTAAACAGAGCGATTTATGCCAACGTCGCCCTGCGCGACGCCGGCTACATCCGCTTGCACAGCGCGCCCGCGCCGGCGGCTGAAAGCAAACCCGCGATCGTCCCTGGAGGCTCGACCAAGGAAGCCGCCGCCCTCGCCGTAGAAAGCTGCGACGCCTACGTCGTGCCGCAAGGTGGCCTCGCCTTCGTCTATGTCACCGATCCGGCCAAACGCGCGGAGCTTTTGCCCAAACTCAAAACGCTTTGCGCCGGCCTCGAAGGCGTCGCCCAAGTCCTAGATGGCAATGAAGGCCCGACGCTCGGCATGCCCACTCCGGCGGAAAACCCCGGCATGGGCGACCTCATCCTTTACGCCAAAGACGGCTACGCCTTCCGCCCCGGCCACAACGGCGCGCTGGCCGTCGATGAATCGAAAAATTACCTCGGCACCCACGGCAATCCAGCGAGCGATCCCGATCTCGACGGCATTTTCATCGCCAGCGGTTACGGCATCCGCAAAGGCGTGAAACTCCCCCGCATCAGCAATCTCGACGTGGCCCCGACGCTCGCCGAGCTGCTCGGTCTCAAACTGCCCGACGTGGAAGGCCGCGTTCTTAGCGAGATCCTGGAGTAGGCCGGCGAGGGAGAATCCGCTTGGCTTCATCTGCGGATCGCGGTTTGGTGGCCCGCTATGGGACACAACAAAGGCAAAGATAAAGTCAAAGCCCGCAAGGCACGTCGCAAGAAAGACGAGCGCCTGCAGGCCGCAAAGACCGCCGCGAAGGCGACCAGCTAGGCACCGTGGAATGGCCTCACATCGGCGGGTTTCTTCTCCGGAGGATCCGCCGATGAGAGGTAGCCGGCGCCACGCTCGGCGCTTCCCCTATTTCAATCCGGAGGGACGGGCTCCAGCGCGTCCCTAACTCCCCTCACCGCCTCCCGCCCACGGAAAATGGGAACGCGCGGGAGCGCGTCCCTCCGAGCTTGCGACTCCTCCACGCCAAACCTAACTTCACGCCCCTTTTCCTATGTCCGACGAACGCAAAACCCTCGAACAGCGCCACCAGATGTCTGACATCGAGCGCCTCCGCCATTCCGCCGCGCATGTGCTCGCCACGGCTATCCTGCGCATCTGGCCCGAGGCCCAGTTCGCCGCCGGGCCGCCGGTCGAGCAGGGCTTTTACTACGACTTGGAAATGCCGCACCGGATCACCCCGGACGACTTCGCGAAGATCGAGGAGGAGATGAAGAAGGAGATCAAAGCGAACCACCCCTTCGAGCGCACCGTCGTCACCCGCGAGGAAGCCGTGAACCTCGCCCACCTTGGCGTCCTTGGCGGCCTTGGCGCGAGGCCCGATAACCCCAGCAAATTCAAGATCGGCAATCTCGCAGACATCCCCGAGGGCGAAGAAATCTCGCTCTTCCGCAATGGCGACTTCCTCGATCTCTGCGCCGGGCCGCACGTCATGCGCACGGGCAATATCGGTGCCTTCCGGCTGACCCACGTGGCCAGCGCCTACTACAAGGGCGACGAAAAGAACCCGCAGCTCCAGCGCATCTACGGCACCGCCTTCAAGAACAAGACGCAGCTCGACGAATATTTCGCGATGCTCGAGGAGGCGAAGAAGCGCGACCACCGCAAGCTCGGGCGCGAGCTGGAGCTGTTCTGCTTCGACGACGACGTCGGCCCCGGCCTCCCGCTCTGGCTGCCGCGCGGCACGGTCTTGATCGAGGAGTTGGAAAAGCTGGCGAAAGAGACGGAGTTCGCCGCCGGTTACGACCGCGTCCGCACGCCGCACCTCGCGCGGGAGAACATGTATCTGACCAGTGGCCATCTGCCTTACTACGCGGAGAGCATGTTTCCGCCGATGGAGCTAGCGAGAGAGGGGGGAAATCCAAGCGATTTGACTCTACACCCTCGCGAAGAGCAAAAAGAGACCGCCAACTTGGAATTGCTGCAACCGGCGATGCGAGCGGCCTACGAAAGTGCAAAGGGTAGAGGCGGAGATTGGCATGAGCTTATCGCTCGCGTTGAGAAGAACATGTCTGAAGACCTGCGCGCTAAGATTCTACCAAGCGCGATGAAGACATATGTCACGCGCCTAGTCCAAAAAGAGGCTTACGGAGAACCAGACAAGTACTACCTCAAGGCAATGAACTGCCCGCATCACCACAAGCTCTTCGGAGCGGTGCCGCGGAGTTATCGCGACCTGCCCCTGCGCCTCGCCGAATACGGCACCTGCTACCGCTACGAGCAGAGCGGCGAACTCTTCGGCCTGATGCGCGTCCGCGCCATGCAGATGAACGACGCCCACATCTACTGCACCGAGGAACAGTTCGCCTCCGAGTTCGAGGCTGTGAACCAGATGTATCTGAAGTATTTCAAAATCTTCGGCATCGAGCGTTACCAGTTCCGCTTCAGCACCCACGACCCGAAGGAACTCGGCAAGAAATTCGTCGATCACTCCGAGCTCTGGCTCAAGACCGAGAAGATGGTGCGCGATGTCCTCGTCGCCAGCGGCGCGCCGTTTGTCGAAGTGCCGAATGAAGGCGCCTTTTACGGCCCGAAGATCGACATCCAGATCTGGAACGTCATCGGCAAGGAATTCACCCTCGCAACGAATCAGGTCGATTTCGCCGTCCCCGCGCGCTTCGGCCTCGTCTATAAAACCCGCGATAACACCGAGGCCACGCCGCTCTGCATCCACCGCGCCCCGCTCGGCACGCATGAGCGTTTCATCGGCTTCCTCATCGAACACTACGCCGGCAACTTCCCCCTCTGGCTCGCCCCCGAGCAAGTCCGCATCCTCTCCTTCGGCGACGACGAACCGCTCGTCGCCGCCGCCAAAGCGCTGCAAGCCGAACTCCGCGCCGAAGGCGTCCGCGCCACGCTCGACATCACCAACGACCCGATCAAAGCCAAGGTCGCCAACGCCGAGCAGATGAAAGTCCACCACATGCTCGTCCTCGGCCCCCGCGACCTCGAAGCCGGCAACATCAGCGTCCGCATCCACGGGAAAGGCAACCTCGGCGCCAAACCCCGCGCCGAAGTGATTGCTGATATCCTCTCTGCAATCAAAGAACGCCGCGCATGAACCTATCCCGTCTCCGGGCGCGAGGCGTTCGCGATGGTCGAAGGGTTTTTTCGATCTTTGGTTCGCTCGTCACCCTGTCGGGTGTTTTTCTAGCGCTTAGCGCGGAGGCAAGATTTGCAGATTCCGCACCAGAGCCTGCCGTCGGGAAACGCCTCCTCGAGGCAAAGAATAAACAGGTCCTCGCCGAGCGCATTCGCGTGCTGCGCGACGTGACCGGATCGCAGCCAGAGAAGTTCGATGCCTGGTTCGATCTCGGCATCGCCCTCGTGACCGACGGGCAGCTACAGCAAGGGATTGAGGCTTTGCGCCGCGCCGTAGCCTTAAAGCCGAAGGATGCCGAGGCGCTGAACAACCTTGGGGCGAACCTCTATGAAACTGGCGTGAAGAAAGAAGCGCTCGACTTGTTCCGCCGGGCGTCGGCAGCGGACGCGAAAAATTTCGACGCTTGGAACAACCTGGCCCTCGCCTCGTCTGAAGAAAAGCTATGGCCGGAGGCCGAGGCAGCGGCGGCCAAAGCCATTGCCCTCAGCCCCAAGACGGCGCGGGTCTGGAATACCCTCGCGATGGTCCGGCAAAGGCAGGGCAAATCCGCCGAGGCGCTCAAGGCTTTTGACCAGGCCGTGAAGGTAAATCCCAAGTATGCCATCGGCTGGCACAATCGCGCGGTGACCCTGGATGTACTCAAAGATCGGGCGGGGGCGCGCGCGAGCTTCCAGCGGGCGATCTCGGTCGATCCGGAATTGCTTCCACCACGCCTGGCGCTGGCCGCCCTGCTCTGCGACGACGGCCAACTGGAAAAGGCCGAGCCCGCGGCGGCAGTCGTGACAAAGATGCGCCCGGACCGAGCTATCGGATGGGCCCTTCTCGGTTTCGCCCAAGCGGGCCTGGAACGGTGGCAGCCGGCGGCAGAGTCGCTGCAAAAAGCGATCTCGCTCGGGCAGAAAGACGCCGAGACTTTCAGCCGCTACGGATTGGCTCTGACCCGTGTGCAAAAGCATGCCGAGGCGGAAGCGGCGCTCACGGAAGCGCTCCGATTACAGCCGGACTATGCTCCGGCCCAGCTCAATCTCGGCGTGCTGCGCACCGATCAAGGGCGGCTGACGGAGAGTATTGAGATTTACCGCAAGGCGCTCGCGCTCGATCCTGCGAATGCCCTGGCCTGGAACAATCTGGCAGGCAATTTTCTCAAGCTGAAAAAGCTCGAAGAAGCGGAACAGGCAGCGACCACGGCAACGGAGCGCGGGCCGGGCGATTTTGCCAACTGGATGACCCTCGGGCTGATTTGCCAGCAACGGCAGCAACTGGCAAGGAGTGCCGCAGCCCTGCGCAAAGTGGTGGAACTGAAGCCGGATTATGGGCCCGGATGGACGATGCTGGCGCTGGTCACCGAAGAACCCAATGCGGCACTCGAGGCCGCCCAAACCGCCGTGAAACTCGATCCGCAAAACGGGGAGACGAATTCCGCGCTGGGCTGCGTGCAACTCCGCACGGGTCATCCGGCGGAAGCGGTGGCGCCCTTTAAAAAGGCCATCGCGCTCGAACCGCGGCGCGCGGACTTCCATTATTTTCTGGCGCTCGCCCTCATGGGCGCAAAAAAGCCGCTGGAAGGCGTGGCCGCGGCGCAGCGCGCGACCGAGCTCGACCCCAAGTTTGTCGATGGCTGGAAGACCCTCGGTGCCGCCAATAACCAGGCGCGAAAGTTTGCTGAATCCGCCGCGGCTTTTGAGAGTGCTCTGCGACTCCAGCCAGGGGACGCAGTCACTCACGTCATGCTCGGGGAAGCATACTTGGAGATGACCCAAGCCGATCCCACGAAACCCGCTTTTTCCAAGGCGGTGGAGCAATTTCAAACCGCCACCGAAGCAGCGCCAAACCTGCGGGTGGCGTGGGAACACCTGTATTCCTGCCAGGTGAAGCTCGCGCGCACCGACGACGCGGCGAAATCTGCGGCGCGGATCACCGCGCTCGGCGGAAAGCCGGGACATGTCGGGCCCGCGGTGCCGCCTGTCCAAGGCGGACCAATGCCGACGTCATTCGAAGCGCTCGACCAGCGCGCGCGGGCTCTGCTCGGCGAAGGCAAGCTCGCGGAAGCCATTCCGCTTCTGCTCGAACTGCAGAAGCTGCGCCCGGATGACATGGTGCTGCTCGAGTCGATTCTTGAGCCCCTCGCCATCGCCGGAATGCACGCGCAGGCTATCGAACTGGCCCAGGCCTCCGTGAAGCGATTTCCACGCGACGCCACGGCGCGACGGGCGCTCGGCTCCGCGCTCCTCAAGGCGAGCCGCTTCGACGAGGCTGGGCAGGAATTTGAGCAAGCGACGAAGCTCGCGCCCGAAGTGGCAAACAACTGGTTCGGCGTCAGCTTGAGCGCGGGTTGTCGCCAGCGCTGGGGTGAAGCGGTCGAGGCCGGAATACGCTCCGTGCGGCTCGCCCCGGACGACAAGCGATTTTGGCAGGGCCTCACCGATTGCTATCGTAGCGAAGGAGACCTACTGGCGGGGGAAAACACAATAAAGGTGCTGCTGGTGGAGTTCCCCAAAGCGGCGCCGGGCTGGTATTCTCTGGGAGGGTTGCAGGCACAAAGCGGGATGCTTCAGATCGGCGTGCGGTCGATCAAAAAGGCGGTGGAACTTCAGCCGGACTATGCGGATGCGTGGAATTCCCTTGGTCTCATCCTCGTGCAAGCGGGTGCCGCGGAAAACCGTGCGGCCGGCGTGGCCGCGTTTGAGCGGGCGGTGAAAGCCGTGCCAAGTCATGCTGAGGCTTGGAACAATCTGGGCTGGACCCTTTTCGTCGATGGAAAACTTAGCCCGGCCATCGATGCGTTTCAAGCCGCCCTGCGAGCGGATCCTCGGCACACTCGTGCGTTAGTTAATCTCACCAACGCTTTAACGAAAAAGGGAGACATAGCCGGAGCTCGCGACTCCTGTGCCCGGCTAGAGGCTATCGATCCAAAGCTCGCTGCGGACCTCCGCGGCGAGTTGAAGCTCTAGGAGCGAACTGTGGCCTGTGTAAAAGCAGCTCTCTGCGCAGCAAAGTGTTGCCCCGGTCCTTCGACAGAGCTGCCCTCCACCACTCTAATTATTGACCATGAATAATGTTCACGTGAACATGTCTTCATGCCTGCCGCTGCCAAAATCATTTCTCTCGCTGCCTTTCGCGAGACGCTGCGGGAGCGTTTTCCAGAGGCGGTGCGCGCGCCGGAACGATTCTGGAAAACGGGCTGGGCGGCGCTAGATGCGGCCGGAGGTCTGAAGCAGGGAGCCATCACGGAACTGTGCAGTGCTCCTGCGCAGGGCGGACTTTTTCTGGATCGTATGCTGGCGGCGATCAGCCGCACCCGAAGCTTTGCGGCCTTGGTGGACTGCGGGGGGACTTTTGATCCCGGCAGCCAAGAGCCGACGGCGTTTCCGCGTCTGCTCGCCATCCTTTGCGCCACGGCTCAGCAAGGCCTCCAGACCACGGACCTGCTCCTGCGCGATGGCAATCTCCCGCTGATTCTGCTCGATCTCCAAGCGAGTTCGTTGCGCAGCCTCGGGCGTATTCCAGCTAATACGTGGCATCGCTTCCAACGACTTGCGGAGAAAAGTGGTGCCGTGCTCGTGGTGCTCACGCCGCAACCCCTGGTCGAAGCAGCGCGGGTGCGGATCACGATGGACAGGCGCTGGACTCTGGAGGCGATGCGCCGTCGTCGGAGTGAGTTAATTGACGAATTGAACGTGCAGGTTCATCGCCGCGGCCGGACAGCTCATCCATTCACCGAATTGTGCAATCACATCGCCTAACGATGTCTTGGTTCGCCGCCATTTGGCTTCCGCAATTTCCGCTGCAAGCGGCGTTACGGCTGCGCGCGGAGGCGTGGGGCGAGCCCATGGCCGTGCTCGATGGCACCAAGGAAAAAGGCCGCGTCGTCGAACGAACAGACGCTGCGGCGCGCTGCGGCGTTTGGCCTGGCATGGTCCCCAGCCAGGCGATCGCGCGCTGTCCGGCGCTGCGCTTGCTCCCGCGTTGTCCCGCTCAGGAGCAGCAGCTGACGGCGTTGCTCGTCGAAACCGGATTTGCGTTTTCCTCCTTTGTCGAAGCCACCAGTGCAGAGTCGTGTGTGCTTGATTTGCGGCCGGTCAAAGCAGGCGATTGGGCGCACTGGGCGCACGGGCTCGTGGAGCGGTGTACCGCGGTGGAGTTGCGGGCGCAAGTTGGCCTCGCGCCGAACCCCGATCTCGCCAGGCTGGCTGCGCAGCGCGCTGATCCCGTGCTCGTGGTGCAACATCCCGGAGCTTTTCTGGCTGATCTCGTCATCGCGGAAATCGATGCGCCCGCGGAACTCATCGCGATTTTACGAGACTGGGGAATCAGCCATCTCGGCCAACTGGCACGGTTGCCGCGACATGAACTCGTGGAACGGCTGGGCCCCGCCGCTGGGGAACTCTGGGAACGCGCCACCGGCCGCGCGCGCCGGGAACTGCGACTGGCCCGCGTGCCCGAAACGTTTGTCGAAACGTATGAATTTGAAGCGCCGATCGAAACCACTGAGCCGCTCCTTTTTGTCCTGCGCCGTCAGCTCGACCAACTCACCACTAGGTTGCGCGGAGCGTATCGTGTGGCGGCGCAAATGACGCTGACTATCCCTTTGGATCTGCGGACAGGATTTCACGAGCGCGTCTTTAGTATTCCGTCTCCTACCGCGGATGCTGAGGTGCTCTTTCGCATCCTCAACACCCATCTCGAAAGCCTGCGACTCGATCAGCAGCCCATTGCCGTTCGCCTGCAAATTGATCCCGTCGTTGGGGAAGCTTGCCAGCATCAGCTTTTTGAGTCGGCCTTGCGCGATCCAAACCGTTTTGGCGAAACGCTCGGACGTCTCGCCGCCTTGGTCGGAACGGAGAATGTCGGCGTCGTTCAACTCGAAGATACGCATCGCGCGGATCGCTTCCGCCTCGTCTCACCGGAGTTTGGAAAAACTGAAGAGCCTGCGAGAGAAGAAGCTGAGGAACACCGCACCCTCGGCCTGCCGCTGCGCCGTTTCCGTCCGCCATTTACTGCGCAAGTCCCTCTTCAGCATCAGGTGCCGGCGCAGGTGTTTTCCGAAAAAGCCTACGGCGAAATTATCGAGGCCGCCGGACCTTATCGTAGTTCGGGCCATTGGTGGGACCATGGGAAATGGGCCAGCGAGGAATGGGATGTTGAGCTCAGCGACGGCGCGCTTTACCGCCTCGCAAAGCACGACCAGACATGGTTTGTCGAAGGTTGCTATCAGGAGGGCCAACCATGAGCCGTTCGCCAAAAACGTCTCGTTCCTATGTCGAATTGCACGCCCGCAGCGCCTTTAGTTTTCTCCGTGGCGCAAGTTTTCCGGAACACCTCGTGGAACGCGCGGCTGAACTGGGGCTACCTGCAGTAGCGCTCGCAGACCGCGCTGGGCTCTACGGCGCCCCACGCTTTTACCAAAAAGGAAAGAAGCACGGGGTGCGGCAAATTATCGGCGCAGAACTACCCCTCGAAGATGGGGCGGTGCTGCCCGTGCTCGTGGAGTCGCGACAGGGCTATCAAAATCTTTGCCAGCTCCTCACGCGCGCCAAGCTGCGCGGAACGAAAACCAATGCGCCGGTGCTTTGGAGCGAGCTGGCAGAATTTGCGGAGGGGCTCGTCGCGCTGACGGGCGATGAAGAGGGGCCTATTCATCGCTGTCTGGCGGCGGGCGATTTAGCGGGCGCGCAGGAGCGCATCCATCACCTCCGCCGAATTTTTGAGGAAACGAATGTCTTCATCGAAGTGCAGCGCCATCTGCGGCGTGGCGAAGAGGCGCGCCATCAACAACTCGTGGATCTCTCTCGCGCGGAGCGGCTCCCCTTGCTGGCTACAAACGGCGTGCAATATGCCATTCCAGCGCAGCGGCCCGTGCTCGATGTCTTCACCTGCGCGCGACACCACACCCACCTCGATGCCGCGGGCCGACTACTCAGCGCCAATAGTGAGCGGCATCTCAAATCCGCGGCCCAGATGTCGCGTCTTTTTCGCGATCTGCCGGAAGCAATCGACAACACCGTGTCCCTCGCCGAGCGCCTGCAATTTCAGCTCGGTGATCTCGGCTATGAATTTCCGCATTTCGCGGTTCCAACCGGCGAAAGTGAAGCGGCTTTCCTCCGCGACAGGACTTTCGCCGGCGCACGCAAACGCTACCGCGGTGAGGTGCCAGAGAAAGTGCGTAGGAATATCGAAACGGAACTCGCGTTTATCGAGGAATACGGCTTCTGCGGGTACTTCCTTTGCATCTGGGACATCGTGGAGTTCGCGAGGACCAGCAATATCCTGGTCCAAGGCCGGGGAAGCGCCGCGAATTCGACGGTCTGTTTTTGCCTCGGCATCACCGAATGCGACCCCCTGAAATACAGTCTGCTCTTTGAGCGTTTTCTAGCCCATGGGCGCAACACCTGGCCGGATATCGACCTTGATTTGCCTAGTGGTGACCGCCGCGAGAGGGTGATCCAGGAAATGTATCGCCGCTACGGCAGGCACGGCGCGGCGATGACGGCTAATGTCATTTCCTACCGGGGGCGCAGCGCGATGCGCGAGATCGGAAAGGCCCTCAATTTTTCGCCTGAAAATCTCAGCCGCTTTTCTGATCTATACGCCAACGGCGATTTTCCGCACACGCTCGAATTGCCAGGTCAACTGGAGCAGGCGGGCATTTCCAAGGAGCATCCCCGGGCCGCCGCAGCGGTTTCACTTTTTCACCTCATGAAGGGTTTGCCTCGCCATCTCGGACAGCATTCCGGCGGGATGATCTTTTGCCAAAACAAGCTCAGCTCGTTCATGCCCCTGGAAAATGCGTCGATGCCCGGTCGCGTGGTCGCGCAATGGGACAAAGATGATTGCGAAGAGCTCGGCATCATCAAAGTGGATTTGCTCGGTCTCGGCATGATGGCGGCGCTGCAAGAAACCATCGAGCTCTGCGGGCGGCGTGCACGCAAGGTGGAGATGCACGAGATTCCACCGGACGATCCCGAGACTTACGCCATGATGCGACGCGCCGAAACGATCGGAGTTTTTCAAATCGAAAGCCGCGCGCAAATGGCCACGCTGCCCCGGCTGAAACCGGAGAAATTTTACGATCTCGTGGTCGAGGTTGCGATCGTCCGACCCGGCCCAATTCAGGGTGGTCTGATGCATCCCTACCTTCGGCGCCGTTGCGGAGATGAAGATGTGACGTACTTCGACCCGAGCTTGGAAAAAGTGTTGAAACCGACTTTGGAACGAACTTTGGGAGTGCCACTTTTTCAGGAACAAATGCTCAAAATGTCGATGGATCTGGCGGGGTTTTCCGGGGCGGAAGCGGAGCAACTCCGGCGTGCGCTTTCGTTCCATCGCTCTCACGAACACATGGACAAAGCTTGCCTCAATTTGAGGACGAAAATGCGTGGTAGAGGCCACTCACTTGAGGTCATTCAGAAGATCGTGAAATCGATCGAGTCCTTCGCCGTCTATGGTTTCCCGGAGTCGCACGCCATCAGCTTCGCTCTGCTGGCTTACGCCTCGGCCTGGTACAAGGTCCATCGTGCGCCGGAGTTTTATGCAGCGCTGCTGAACAATCAGCCGATGGGCTTCTACTCCTCGGCCACTTTAGTCAAGGACGCCCAACGCCGGGGGCTGCACTTTTTACCCGTGTCGGTCTGCCATTCGGAATGGCACTGCACGGTCATCGACGATTTGACGGTGCGGCTCGGACTGTGCGTGGTGAAGGGTCTGCGGACCGAACATGGGACGGAGTTGGTCGCAGAGCGCAAGCGGGTGCCCTTTATCTCAGTGGCTGATTTTCATGCGCGTGGGCTGCTGGCCAAACGTGAGCAGCGCACGCTCGCGAAAATCGGCGCCCTCAATGATCTCGGCACGCACCGGCGCGACGCCCTTTGGCAGGTTGAACTATCTTTGGATTCGGACAGCCTTTTTACCAATCCCGTTGCTTCCCCACCGGCCACCCCACTCGTCGCGATGAACGAATGGGAACGCGTCAACGCCGACTTCAGTGGCATGACCATGAGCGTGGGCGCGCACCCCATGCGCTTGCTGCGGACGCGGGTGCCGGATGCCTGGCGCGCCGCGGACCTGTCGCGCGCCGCGAACGGAACTTATGTGCAAATTGCCGGACAGGTCATTTGCCGTCAGCGTCCTGGCACGGCGAAAGGCTTTGTGTTCATCAGCCTCGAAGATGAAACCGGCGTGGCCAATGCGATCGTCGTTCCGGACCTTTTCGAGCGCAAGCGCCTGCTCATCTCCTCCGAGTCTTTCCTCATTATCGAAGGGCCATTGCAGAACTTTGAGAACGTCATCCACGTCAAAGCCCGGCAAATCCTCGCCCTGCCCGAACGCGAGCTCAGCCTCGCCGAATCGCACGACTTTCGATGAACATCACTCGCCGCGAGGGCCGCCATTCTCAACTTTCGCGAATCAAGCGGGCAATGATCCGGAGGTCAGCGAGGAAAAGGCTGTAAGCCTCCGCGCGAGCGGCTTCATTAGGTGCGCGCAGCAGCGACGAAGGATGAACCGTGACAATCGTCTGCGCACAGAATTCCGACGGCACCACGGTCCCGCGGTCGCGCAGGACTTTCACTTTTGAGCCCAGCAGCGCACCGGTCGCGGTCGCACCAAGCGCCACGAGAACGCGTGGCTTGAGAGCGGCGACTTCCGCTTCCAGCCACGGGCGACACGCAGCGATGTCGCGCGAGTTCGGCGTCTTGTGGAGGCGCCGTTTACCGCGCGGTTCCCATTTGAAATGCTTCACCGCATTGGTGACGTAAACCGCTGAGCGATCGATGCCGGCTTCGGCTAACGCTTGATCGAGCAGCTTGCCGGCCGGACCGACGAACGGCTTTCCGGAAAGATCCTCAGCGTCGCCGGGTTGCTCGCCGACGAAGATGACGTCCGCACTTTCCCGGCCTTCGCCGAAGACCGTTTGCGTGGCGCTTTTGTAGAGCGGACAAGCCGTGCAAGCGGCTGCGGCAGCGCGGAGCTGCGCCAGGTCGTGCGTTGGCGGCGGGGTGGCCGGGTGCCATTCACCAACGTCGGAATCGATGAGCGTGTGGCTGCGGCGCATCATGGTTTCGACCCGTGCTGGAGCTTCGCGGATCAGGGCGGGAATGAGCGCGGCTTCGGGCAGGTTTTTCCAATAATGCTTCGGCATCTCCGCCTGCATTGCATGGGTCTTGACGCGCGCTGGGTTGAAAATGTGCGCGTAGTATTTTAGCCAGAGCGGTTCCACCTCGTCGGCGGCGGGTGCTTCGGCATGACTTACTCCGCTCGTGAAAGTGAGTCGCTTGCCATCCCAGTGGACACAGCGATCGGGCGTAAGAATCGACCAGTGCATCGCGGCAAAGCGGTCGGTAAAAAACGGCGCGTTCAATTCCACGATGTGGTGCTGGGGCTCAAACCACGCCACATACCACGGCTCGGCGTCTTCCATCGACACGAGGCGGAAGCGAACGAAGGCCCGCATCTTGTGGACGTCGTGACGAATGGCTTTGTCCCAACGGAGCAGGCGGTGGATATCGGGATCGACGACGACTTCGAGCAATCGAGGCTCGCCGTGGACGACCCGCCAAAGCACACGATAGAGCAATCCCCACCGGTCCGGATCGCGGTGACAAACTACGCGTCGGCAGATCTCCAAAAACTTTCGGGGAACGCGAATGTCGGCGCGCGCAAGGTTGGTTTCAGTGCTCTCGAGTTCTTCAAACAAGGCCAGCGCAGGCTGATTGTCGGCGAGCTCTTGCCAGTGGATCTGTTCCGCCGGAATGCGCTCCAGCAAAGCGGTGCGAGCGGCGCGCTGCCAGGCCGGGAAGGTCGGGGCGAAAGTGATTTGGTTCACACGATGAACATCGGGCGCCGCGCAAAAAGGAGCGCACGCGGCGGCGACTTACGGTGCAAACAACTCGAGCTGGCGGGCGCGCTGAGGGAAAACAACTTTTCCGCCAATCATCCGCGGGCGATGGTCGGCGGTAATGATGAAGGGCAGCGTCTTCTGCACCGGCACGCGAAGTCGAGTGAGGTCGGCGATGGTGAGCGCATGCCAGCGGCGAACGCCGAGAATGCGGTCCACATTCCGCACGCCCAGGCCCGGGACGCGCAGCAGCATTTCGCGCGGGCCGCAATTCAGATCGACGGGAAATTTTTCGGGATTGCGCAGCGCCCAAGCGAGCTTTGGATCGATATCGAGCGCCAGGTCGGGTTGGGCAGCATTGGCGATTTCCCCCACTTCGAAACCGTAAAACCGGAGGAGCCAATCCGCCTGATAAAGCCGGTGCTCGCGAATGAGCGGTGGGGCGACGAGGGGAAGTTTGCTGGACGCGCTCGGAATGGGGCTGAAAGCAGAATAGTACACGCGCTTAAGCCGCTGCTCGCGGTAAAGAGTCGAAGCCTGAGTGAGGATCGTCGCATCTGTCGCCGGCGTGGCGCCCACGATCATCTGCGTACTCTGGCCGGCCGGGGCGAAAACCGGCGCCTTCCGGCTTTCCTTGCGCTCCGCCTTACTCTGCTCGATGCGCTTTTTGATGACATTCATCGAACCGGCGATCCGCGTGAGGTTTTTTTCCGGTGCAAGCCTTTCCAAATCCTGCGCCGTCGGTAGCTCTACGTTGATGCTGATGCGGTCTGCCCAGCGGCCCGCTTCCGCGATCAATTCCGGTGACGCCTCGGGGATCGTTTTGAGATGAATGTATCCTTTGAATCCGTGCTCCTGCCGCAAGCTTCGCGCGACTTTGACCACCTGCTCCATGGTGTAGTCCGGATTCCGGATAATGCCGGAGCTTAAAAAGAGGCCTTCGATGTAGTTACGCCGATAGAAATCGAGCGTGAGCTGCACCACTTCTTCTGGCGTGAACCGCGCGCGGCGGACATCGCTGGAGACTCGGTTGATGCAGTAGAGGCAGTCGTAAATGCAGAAGTTGGTGAGCAGGATTTTCAGCAACGATACACACCGCCCATCCGGCGTGTAGCTATGGCAGATGCCTGCCCCGGTGGTGCTCCCAAGGCCGCCGGATCGCGAGTTGCGCTTCGTCGTCCCACTGCTCGCGCATGACGCGTCGTACTTCGCGGCGTCAGCCAGAATGGCGAGTTTGTCGGTGAGATCCATGCAGTGTTCAGGTGAACAGAATACATTCGCTTCCGCATCGCAATCAGGCGCATCAGAAATCTGCGCGCAGTCCCGGGAAAAGGACCAACTACACCAGCAGCGCGATCTCGCGGTTCGCCTTCCGTAATTTGCGACACAGATCCAGACTGAGGTTTTCGAGCAAGCGAATTTTGATCTTCGGATGGGTCACGCCAAGCGCCGTGAGGCGCGCAAGACTGAGGAGGTCGCAGGTAACCGGTGTGTCGGCGACAATGGTGGCACTGCGGGGAGCGCGGTCGATGATGGCCATTTCGCCAAAGGCCATGCCGGGGGAAAAGGTGGCGAGGCGTTTGCGGGCTCCGCCTTCCAGCGGAAGAAAGACGCTGACGAGGCCGCGAGAGAGGAGGAAAAGCTCACGGGCGGCATCGCCGGCGCGGATGATGACATCGCCGGGTTCGTAAGTCTGGCGCTCGAAAAAGCCTTGGACGACTGCGACCTCGTCGCGGCTGAGGCTATCGAGCAGCGAGTACTGGGTAACGGCAATGCTGGTGTCCGGAAGATCGGGTAGCAGCCGGGACAAGAGACGGTCTTCAGCCCACTCGAGAGCGGGGTCGAGATCATCAAAAGTCTTGAAGATTTCCTCGAAGCGCGCGCCGAGCCGGATGCGCATGAGGCGGCGCAGCGAGGTGCCACTTTCCAGCCCGGTAAAAAGCACCGAGCAGCCAGTAGCGTGGAGATGGCGGAGGGTATCGTGGAAAAGGTGGGCCGCACTTTCGTTGATCGAAAGGACGTGGCGGAAATCGAGAATGAGAGTTTCCAGTCCGGTGAGTTCGGTAATCTCGCGGACGATGAGTTCGGCGGTGGCAAAGACGAGATTGCTCTGGAGTTGATAGACGCGAATCGCCCGACCGTACTCGCGGAGCACTTCGTTCGACGCCGCGCCGCGCACGCGGCTGGAGTTAAATTCGGCAGCGTTCAGGCGCAGGCGGATGGCGGCTTTGCCGATCCCGGGGCGGTTGAAAAGGTGAAGATCCCAGCGCCGCGAAAGCGCGCTGCAGACACGGATACCGCGCACGCTGTTGCCCTTCGGATCGAGCCGGGGCGAGAAGACACCGATCCCCAGCTGGCCCGGCAGCACGGCAAGGACTCCGCCAGCGACGCCACTTTTCGCCGGCATGCCGACTTCGTAGAGCCATTCGCCAGCGTAGTCGTACATGCCGCAGGTGCCCATGACGCCGAGCACGCTCTCCACGTATTCGCCACGGATGGCCTGCTTGCCCGTGAGCGGGTTCACACCCCGATTCGCCAGCGTGGCCGCCATGGTCGCGAGATCGCGGCAGTGGCCGAGGATGGAGCATTGCTGGAAGTACGTTTCCACCACTGGCATGGGGTCGTCGCTGAGAATCCCAAAGTTCCGCAGCATGTGGCCGATGGCGCGGTTGCGATGCCCGGTGGTGCTCTCCGAGGCATAGACCTGGGGGTCGATGGAAAGTTCGCGCCCCGCGTAGTTTTCAAACATCTCCATAATCCGGCGGAGGCGCACATCGGTGTTGCGACCCTCAACGAGGCCGGTGCTGGCGATGGCTCCGGCATTGATCATCGGATTGCGCGGGCAACCGGTAATGGGATCGAGGGAGATGGAGTTGAAGGCGTCGCCTGTAGGCTCGACGCCGACTTTCGCCAGAACCTCCGCCCGGCCGTGATCCTCAAGCGCGAGTCCATAAACGAAGGGCTTCGACAGCGACTGGATGGTAAACGGCTGACGCGAATCGCCGACCTCATAAACGCCGCCATTCGTCGTCACCACACAGATGCCGAACCAATTGGGATCGGCCTTACCTAACTCCGGGATATAGGTGGCAACTTCGCCTTCGTGAATCTGGGAAAACTCGCGATGCAACTCGGCCAACTGATCGCGAATGGGAGAGGAAGTAGAAATCGGTTCGGATGTCATTAGCGCCCTGCGTTAACCCTGCGGCGCTGCGGAGAGTTGCGACGGCGACTGGGCAAGACAAGACCGAACACGCGAAAAATACCGACTTTTTTGCCGCGGTCGCGGAACTTCCTAACGCGCTCACAACTCCTCCCGTTCGACCTTGCGCCCATTCGAGCGCGCCGAGCGTTGCAGTTGGCTTAAGGCCGGCTAGGTGGGCTGGCCTTGGCGATGAGAGGCTGCACTTTTTGCGCAACCTTCGCGGCACCGTAGATGAGCGCAGCGGGCCGTGCTAAACCGAGCACCAAACGGATCAATCCCCCAAGGATCCCCGTAAGCGGCAACATTCGGAGCACATAACCGGCGCCCATGGCCCAGAGCAGCGCCTTCTCAGGTTGAAGCTTGGCATAGGCGGCTGCGTCCTTCACGGTGCGATCCACGCTGGCACGCGCGGCACCAAAGTTTTCGACGATGAACCGATCCGGATACTTTAAATCGGGCGAGTTTTGGTGGTTCACAAGTTATCGAGGTGCAGCTTTTTGCCCCAGCGCTTGGCGAGCTTCCGAGCGTCCCTGGCGTAGTCCTGTTCTTCTTCATGGGCCAGTGCCCAACCGACGAGAAAACCGACAAGGCAACCCAGACCGAAAATGCTCAAGGCGGAACTGCCAGGATTTTCGCGGACGTAGCGCTGGCCAGATTCCAAAGCTTCCCCCGCCTTGCCGCGAATGTTTTCGAATTCGTGAGTAGCGGCTTGAGCGGCTCTGGCGGCCACGTTGGGAGTCGAAGGGATAGTGGTTTCGTTTTCCATATATGGTGTGTGTTAGCTATTCAACGGCGGCCAGGTTAATGGACGCCTTGGCAAGTTTGGTTAAGGCCACATCCGTGGCTGCTTCTTCATCCAGCGTTTTCTGAAGGGTTTTTGCCCCCTCCTTATCTCCGAGCAGTTCGGCGTAAGTCCGCGCGCAACCGTATCCGGCGATCTCATAGTGCTCCACTCGCTGGGCTGCAGCGATCAGTCCGGCGTCGCGAACTTCCTCGTCAGCTTCTTCCTCGATCATTTCCTCGCCCTCTTTCAGAACGCCCTCCATCCCTTTGCATTTCGGACCGCGGGTCGTTTGTCCAAGTGCCGTCAACAGTCCCTCCAGTCGGGTCGCCTGTTCTTTTGTCTCCTCCAAATGCTTCTGGAACCCAGCCTTTAGTTTGGGGTGAGAGGCCGCTTTAACCATCTTCGGAAGTGCTTTTACGATCTGCTTTTCAGCGCTGTAGAGATCTTTGAGTTCGTGGATGTAGAGGTCTTTAAGAGTTTCAAGTTTCATAGGGTTGGCTGAAAAAGGAATCGCGGCCCCGCTTCCTATTGATCGGGTTTGTTTGAAAATTTTTCAGGGGCTATGTGGAAGGCCTCATGGTCGGCACCGGCTACGACCTGAAGCAGGCCGACCGCCCACGAAGGAGGAAGTCGCCCTCATACTCGATACGCTCCGCGAGGAAAAAGAACATCCCTACGAAGACCTGGCGTGGACCTTGATCAACACCCGGCAATTCCTTTTCCAAAACTAACCTTCAGCGATCCCAATCCTACCTATGAAAGATATCCTCCACCGCGTCGACGAAGTCACTCGCCGCGACTTCGTCTCCAAAGTAGCGAAGACCTTTCCGGGTCAGCCTCGCGCCCATCGGCGGAGCGACCGCCGCCCTCAACGCCCCCCGACGACCTGCTCAAGCGAGCCACGGCCAATCGCGTGGTCTATCTGTTCATGGGCGGCGGTATGAGCCATCTGGATACCTTCGATCCCAAGCCGGAGCAGAAGGACATCCAAGGGCCGGTCGGCGTCATCGATACCAACGTCGCCAGCGGCGTGCTTCTCGCCCGGCGGCTCGTCGAGGCCGCGCGGGTTTCCTGGCTTTCCTTTTTCAAATCGAAGGACGACGGCTTCGTCGCCGTTCGACTCCAGCTCCTCCCCAATACTACTTCCCCCTTTCGCGGGAGCGGCGCGTCCGGTTAATACAGCGCATGCTCCACCGCGTTCTCTTCCTCGTCTCGCTCCTAGTCGCGGCTCCCCTGTTCGCCCTCGACCTTTACATCTCCCCACAGGGGAACGACGCCTGGTCCGGTCGCCTCGCGGAGCCGAATGCCGGGAAAACCGACGGGCCATTCGCCACCCTCGGGCGGGCGCGGGACGAAATGCGGCGCGCGCATCCACCGGGATCGCCGCCCGAGCCGAAGACCGTGCATCTGCGCGCCGGAACCTACGCGGTGACCGATACCCTCAAGCTCGAAGGACACGACTCCGGCAGGCCGGAGGCCCCGGTGGTGTGGCGAGCCTTTGAGAAAGAGCGGGCGCTCCTGGTCGGCGGGCGCGCGATCACAGGGTTCAAACCATGGAAAGGCGAGATCATGCAGGCTGACGTCGGCGCGCAGGGGTTTCGCGATGTCTATTTTCGGCAGCTCTTTTTTGCGGGAGAACGCCAGACGCTGGCTCGGTATCCAAACGCTGATCTGGGGAATCCCATCGCTGGCGGCTGGGCGTATGCGGAGGGCGACGATTGGCCGCTGTATGAAGACAAGCCCGGAGAAAGCCGGCGCGAGCTGGTTTACAAGGCCGCCGATGCGCGGGTGTGGAGTCGGCCGACGGAGGTCGAGCTATTCATTTTCCCGCGCTTCAACTGGTGGAACGATCTGCGCCAGGTGCAGTCAATCGACCCTGCGAAACGGCTGGTGACCGTGGGCCGCGACCACTCGTTCGCCGTGCGCGGCGGAGATCGTTACTTCTTCCAAAACGCGCTCGAGGAACTCGACGCCCCCGGCGAGTGGTATCTCGATCGCGAAACCTGGACGCTCTACTTCTGGCCCCCTGCGCCGCTCGCGAATGGCCAAGTATTCGCACCGACCACGCGCACCATCCTCCGGCTCGACGGCGTCCAGCACGTGACCTTCCGCGGGCTCGCGCTGGAGTGCAGTGAAGGCGACGCCGTGATTCTGAATGGCTGCACCAAGGCGCTCATCGAGGGCTGCACCATTCGCAACATCGGCGATTTCGACGGCAGCGGCGTCGCGATCAATGGCGGCACGGGCAACGGCGTGTCCGGCTGCGACATTTCCTTCACCGGTCGGCACGCGATCCAGCTCAGCGGCGGCGATCGCCCGACCCTCACCCCCGCGGGCAACTTCGCGGACAATAACTACCTCCATCACTTCGGTGTCTTCTATAAACAAGGCGTCGGCGTGGACCTCGAAGGGGTCGGCAATCGCGTGACCCACAATCTCATGCACGACGGACCGCGCTTCGCGATCCGGCACGGCGGCAATAACAACGTCATCGAGTTCAACCGCCTCAGGCACATCGGACTCGAGACCGAAGACGTCGGCGCAATCTATAGCGGCGGGCGCGACTGGCTCACGCCCCGCGGCACGGCGATCCGCTACAACTTCATCAGCGACGTCGCCGGCTTCGGCCATGCGCAAGGCAAGTGGGTCACACCCTACTTCGCCTGGGGTGTTTACCTCGACGACAACACCGGCGGCGTGGATGTGATCGGCAATATCGTCGCGCGCTGCGGGCGCGGCGGGCTGCATTGCCACAGCGGGCGCGACAACCATGTCGAAAACAATGTCTGGATCGATAACGGCCAATGGCAGGTCGATTTCCATGGCTGGAAAGCCCCGGACGGCATGTGGGGCCAGCATTTTCCCGAGATGCTGAAAGGTTATGAATCTGTGGCCGGTCAACCCGCTTGGAAAACCATGCGCGCCATGGAGGTTCACCCGCGTGACGCCATTTTCGAGGGCGGGCTCGTCATCTCAGGCAACCGCTTTCTGCGGAACATCATCGCCTACCGCGACCCCGAAGCGCGGGCCATCGACACGGTGAATCTGCCGCCCGGCAAAAACGTGTTCGATCACAACCTCGTCTGGAATCACGGCCATCCGCCGCGCACGGGGATCGTTCGCGGCGGCGCACCGGTCGGCGAAAACCTCGCGCCGAATCCCCGCTTCGCCGACGACACCCCGGGCGCGATTCCCAAGCACTGGAATTGGCAAAACAAGCCGGTCGAAAGCGCCCGCGCCGAGCTCGTCGAGCTGGACGGCCGCAAAGCGCTGCGTATCGACGGCGCCCTCCGCGCCACCGGCCAGCCTTGGGAGCGCGTGCCGATCCTGAGCACCAGCCAGTTTCCACTCACCGCCGGCCGCTACTACCGGCTGCGCGCGAAAGTGAAGGCCACGCAGCCCGGCGCACGGGCCGCGCTCATGCTCCAGAGCTACAAGGACAAGACCTACTTCTGGGCGTCCTATCCGGGCGACTTCACCGCCGGAGTGAACTGGACCGACCTCGACCTCGTCGTCAAAACACCCGCTCCCGGCGAGAAGAATCATCACCCCGAAATGAAGTCCTTCAATCTGCGCTTGGAGTTCAAGGAAGCGGCGGGCGCGCTCTTCATCACCGACCTCGAAGTGCGCGAAGTGGCAATGCTCACCGAGTGGCAGGCCTGGCAATCCCTCGGCTACGACACCCATTCGCAAATCGCCGACCCGAAATTCATCGCTCCCGAGCGCGACGACTACCGCCTCGCCCCCGACTCCCCAGCGCTTGCTCTAGGCTTCCAGCCAATCCCCGTCGAAAAGATCGGCCCTTACCAAAGCGACACGCGCGCAAGCTGGCCGATCACCGAAGCCAAAGGCGCCCGCGAGAACCCGCTGGTGATTCCAGCATCTGGAAAGTAAAAGCTCGGCCGGCGAGCCGACCAGGCAGGCGGCTGACAGTTTGCCGCAAAATTCCATGAGTGGGGTTCTCCAGCCTTGTTCCAGCCCGCATCTTCATGGACATAAGAGTTCGCTTAATGGATTCCGAACCCACATTAAAATCCGGTCGAGCGGCATTCGTCGCTCCGGCGGTGGCCATGGGCTCCCTCCGGCCAGAAACCAGCATCCGATCCAGCCGCGGTCTGGGGTGGCGGGACGTCTTTTTTGACGAGCGGCGCCACCTTCGGTCAGACGAAATAGAATACCCAGGCGGCGTGATCGAACATGTCCTTATTTGCCGCACGGGGCAGCCGACTCAAGCGTGGCAAGGCATTGCGGGCGCCGGCCGCCGACACCAGTTTTTGCCGGGGAGCATTACGCTTTTGCCCGCGAAGCATCCTTGCAGCTGGCATTGGAAGGATCAGCAAGGCACCAGCAACATCGTGGGTCTCGCTCCTGAGTTCCTGAAACGTGTGGCGCTCGAGGCCTGCGATCTCGATCCCTCTCAGGTGGAATTGCAGCCACATGCGCAGGTCGCTGATGCTCAGATTGAGTGGATCGCGAGCCAGCTCCGCGCCGAAGTATCTGCCAGCGGTCCGGGCGGGCGCGTCTATGCGGAATCGATTGCGCAGATCCTGTGTATCCATCTGCTTCGCCACTACGCTGTCGCTGCTCCTCGCCTGCGCTCGCCGGCAATCTCCCGCGCGGCACTTCGGCGCAGCATCGAGTTTCTCCGCGCGCGTCTTTCTGCTGACCTCTCGCTCGGCGAGGTCGCTCGAGTCGCGGGAATGAGCCCATTCCACTTTGCGCGCGCGTTCCGCGTGGCGACTGGGTTTCCTCCCCACCAGTACCTCATCCGCTTGAGGGCAGAGCGTGCCCGTGCGCTGCTGGAGAAATCTGACGATCCGCTCTCCTTGGCGCAGATCGCAACGGAGGTCGGTTTCTGCGATCAATCTCATCTGACCCGTCACTTCCGACGGCTCTTCGGACTGACACCCGCGCGCTATCGCGCGTCGTTTTAAAGCCGGCCAAGCTCGGACCGAAACGTTCCAACATTTCGCAAGGACATCCAAGACCCTTGCCGCAGCGCCAGCCATGCTAGCTCCAGTATGCACTGCTCAAATTTCGCTGCGGTCGTCACCGGGATGATTCTGTTTCTGTCGGCCAGTGGGTGGGCGGCAGATTGGCCTCAGTTCCGCGGGCCCGGTGCTCGGGGCGTCGCGGAAAATGCCAAGATTCCTCTCAACTGGGATTCGGCCACGAACGTGGCGTGGACCGCTGACGTACCGGGTCTGGGGTGGTCATCCCCGGTTGTCGCGGGTGACCGAGTTTACCTCACGACCTGTATCAGCGACTCCGGGCATGAGGTGCCGGAACTCGGATTTTACCTCGGGAAGACGCGCGGCGGAGACCGCCTCCGCTGGAGCGTCCTGTGTTACTCATTGCCGACCGGGAAGCTCCTCTGGCAACAGGAAGCACACTCCGGGAGCAGCGCCCCGATCCACCTGAAGAATAGCCATGCCTCGGCCACGCCGGTCACCGATGGAAAGCGCGTGTACGTTTGGTTCGGCTCCATAGGGCTTTTTTGTATGGACGCGGCCAGCGGCAAGCCGGTGTGGAGCGCCCCGAAACTTGGTGGTCGGCGCACCCGGCACGACTGGGGCAGCGGGGCGTCGCCCGCCTTGCACGGAGAGTCCATCTATCTCGTGAACGACAACGAGGAAGAATCGTTCGTGGTCGCGTTGAACAATTCCACGGGACAGGAGCTCTGGCGCAAACCCCGCGCCCGCGAGACGAACTGGAGCACTCCATTCCTCTGGACCCACGCGCAACGCACGGAACTCATCGTCCCCGGGACCGCGCGGACGATCTCCTACGACCCTGCCACTGGGGAGGAGAATTGGTCGCTCACCGGAGCGTCGAGCATCACCATCCCGACACCGTTCGCCGCGCATGGGCTGCTCTTCGTCGCGTCGGGCTATTTCGGCGACAAACTGCGCCCGCTCTTTGCCGTCAAACCCGGGGCTAAGGGCGACATCACTCCTTCGTCTGAGCAAACCCAAAGCGAGCACATCGCCTGGTTGAACCGCGCTGCTGCTCCCTACAATCCGTCGCCGCTCGTCTATGGCGATCAACTTTACGTCCTTCTGGATCAGGGATTTCTCGCCAGCTATGACGCCAAGACCGGCACGGAAATTTACGAGAAGCAGAGGATCCACACCGGCGGGATCGCAAACTTCACCGCCTCCCCGTGGGCCGCGGCAGGGCATATCTTCTGCCTCAGCGAAACGGGCGATACTTTTGTCGTTCAGCCCGGACCCGAGTTTCGAGTCCTTCGCAAGAACTCCCTCGGCGAGCCGTGTCTAGCCACTCCCGCGATCGCCGGAGACCGGCTCCTCATCCGGACAGCAGGCAAGCTCTATTGTATTTCCTCGACCAAGCAGCCCGCGACCCCTGAACCCCGTAAGTGACCCAATGACTAAACTCCAACTCACCGTTTGCCTCCTATGTCTCTCTACCGCGCGAGCTGATGACCTCCTCTTCGAAGACGCCCTCGCGGCACGTCCGGCAAACGATTGGTCGTGGCGCGAGGAAGTTCAGGCGACGCAGCGGCCAACTGCCCACGGGCTGCAGATCCGCAGCATGCCGGGAAACATCTGGGGTGGGACGCGCGACCTCAAGACGTGGCTTCTTCGTCCACTGCCTTCCTCGGAAACCATTCGGACCGAGGTGACCGTCAGCGCCAGCCCTAAACTCGAATACGAGCAAGCGGGCCTGCTTTGGCACGTGGACGACGGCAACTACGTCAAATGCATGCAGGAATGGCTCCAAGGAAAACTCGTCGTCAACTTTGTGCGCGAGGAAAAGGAGACACCGCAGATCGTCGCGACTGTGCCGATCGAGTCGAATACGGTCCACCTCCGCCTCACGAAAACCGGCGGCCGCATTGTCGCTGAGTATCGAACAGCCGACACGGGGCCATGGCAGACGGTGGGAAGTTGTTCTCCTCTTGCGTCCGCTCCCACCCACGTGGGGATCGGCACCATGCAAGGTGAGAGTCAGTCGGATCGTTGGGCTACGTTCTCTCAGTTCCGTATCACCGCGCCGAAATAGCGATCGTCTCCTAGAGTTACGCCTGGTACCCGCAGAGGAACTCCGCACGCCTCGCGCGGTGATCCACTGACCAAGACCCCTCGCACAGACCCAAGCGCGCAGCAGCCCCTTAGCTCAGGGTTTACTTCGCAGAGGAGACGACGTCGTTGAGCTTGAAGATCGGGAGGAACATCGAGATGACGATGCCGCCGACGATGACGCCGAGGACGACAATGAGGAGGGGCTCAATGAGGGAGGTGAGGGCGTTGAGGGTGGCCTCGATTTCCTCGTCCCAGAAGTCGGCCATCTTCTCGAGCATGGTGTCGATCTTGCCGGTCTGCTCGCCGGCGCCGACCATGCGGACGAGCATGGGCGGAAAGATGGGTTCGCGGCCGAGGGCGTTGGTCAGGTGGTCGCCTTTCTCGACGTCGGAGGAGACGTGTTTGATGGCTTGCTCGACGACGTAGTTGCCGGAGGTGTCGCCCACGATGGACATGACTTCGAGGATGGGGACGCCGGCGCGGATGAGCTGGGCAAAGGTGCGGGCGAAGCGGGTGAGACAGATCTTGTGAACGAGGGGGCCGAAGATGGGGAGCTTGAGTTTATACTGGTCCCAGAGCTGGCGGCCGCGCTCGGTCTTGAGGAAGGTTTTGATGCCGAAAAAGATGCCGGCCATCCCGGCGACGATGAAGTACCAGTTGTGGCGGATGGCGGCGCTGAGATCGAGGAGGAATTGGGTAGGCGCGGGGAGTTTCGCGCCGAAGTCGGCGAAGATTTCGCCAAAGACGGGGACGACGCGGACGATGAGGAAGGTGGTGATGGAGAAGGCGATGAAGAGGACGATGACGGGGTAGGTCATGGCGGACTTGATCTTCTTTTTCAGGCGCGCGGCGCTTTCGAGGAAGCAGGCGAGGCGGTCGAGAATCTCGGCGAGAAGGCCGCCGGATTCACCGGCTTTGACCATGGAGGTATAGAGGCGGTTGAAGACGGCGGGGTGTTTCGAGATAGCCTCGAAGAAGGAGTCACCCTGCTGGACGAGGGCGCTGACTTCGCCGACGCAGCGGCGGAGGCCGGCCTGTTTGCGGGGGTCGGCTTGCTCGTAGAGGGCGGTGAGGCCGGAGACGAGGGGGAGGCCGGCATCGACCATGGTGGCGAGCTGGCGGGTGAAGAGGACGAGGTCGGTCTCGGAGATTTTGCCGCGGGGGGCGGTGACTTTCGAGCCGGCCTTTTGCTGGATGGAGAGGACCATGAGGCCGCGCGTCATCAGGGTGTTGATGGCGTTGTCTTCGGTGAGGGCTTCCTGGACGCCGGAGATGGTTTTGCCGGAGGAGTCGCGGGCGGAGTAACTGAAAGTGAGCATGCCGAAAGTCTAAGCACGCCCGGTGCCAGCAGAGCGCAGCAGTTATAATTTCTGCGATTGCGAACGGGGAAGCTGGTGGGGAAAAATTTGGAATTGGCCCTTGCCACGAGCGCTTTCTTTCCCATACTACGCGGCTCACAAAAACAAGAAGATATGACCGACGTTCAAGACATCACCACGCTCCGCCTGCACGAGAAGGACACGGGCAGCGCCGACGTGCAGATCGCCCTCCTCACCCAGCGTATCAACCACCTGACTGAGCATTTCAAGGCGCACTCCAAGGATCACTCCTCCCGCCGCGGCCTCCTGCTGATGGTGGCCCGCCGCCGCAAGTTGCTCGACTACCTGAAACGCTCCTCGATCGAGCGCTACAAGAGCGCCCTCGAGAAACTCGGGCTGCGCAAGTAGCTCCCACGGATTTTCGGAACGTTCGCCCGCGATAATGTCGCGGGCGAACTCTTTCAGCACAGCTCTTTTCCACACGGCAATTCCGTCGTGCGGATTAGCAACCCCAAACACAACCGGCACCGCTTCCTCAACTCAAGCCCCGGACTCCCGCCCTGGACAGCCTTGCGCTGTCCCCTCCTCTCGTAATCGTAATCTTAATCTTAACCTTCATTCCTCCGCTCCCCGGATGATGAGGATTAAGATTAGGATTAAGATTACGAACTTGGCGCGAGCCGCCGCCTGATCTTCGGAAGCGCGGTGTCGGTGACACACCACACCACATAGAAAAAATGAGTATTCAAAACGTCACGGCGCAAATCGGCGCCACCTCCATCACTATCGAAACCGGCAAGCTCGCCCGTCTCGCGGACGGCGCCGTCACCGTGCGCACGGGCGACACCATCATCATGGTCTCCGCCGTTTCCGCCACGACCATCAAGGAAGGCCAGGACTGGTTTCCGCTGACCGTCGATTACCGCGAGAAAGCCGCGGCCGTGGGTAAGTTCCCCGGCGGTTATTTCAAACGCGAAGGCCGCCCTTCCGAAAAGGAGATCCTTACCTGCCGCATGACCGACCGTCCGCTGCGTCCGCTCTTCCCGAAGGGCTACCTCTACGACACTCAGATCATCGGCGTCCTCCTCAGCGCGGACGCGGTGAATGATCCCGACATGCTCTTCATCAACGGCGCGAGCGCCGCGCTGATGGTTAGCGACATCCCGTTCGCCGGCCCCGTCGCCGCCGTGCGCGTCGGCCGTGTCGATGGCGCCTTCGTCGCCAACCCGACCCACGAAGAAATGGGCCGCAGCGACCTCGATCTCGTTTACGTCGGAACGCAAAACGACGTCATCATGATCGAAGGTGCTGCCGACCAGCTCCCCGAAGAGGAGTTCGTGAAAGCCCTCCATTTCGCGCATGGCGAAGCCGCCAAGCTCATCGCCGCCCAGATCGACCTCGCCGCCCGCGTGGGCAAGGCCAAGCGTCAGGTCACGCTTTTCACGGTGAAGGACGAACTCATGGAAGTGGCCTACGCCGTCGCTGGCGACCGCATCGAAGCCGCGATCTACAACAAGAGCAAAGTGGCCCGGCAGAAAGCCATCGCCGCGCTTAAGGAAGAAGTCACCGCCGCGATCACCGCGAAGTTTCCCGAGGCCTCGAAGTTCGAAGTCAGCCAGGCTTTCGACTACCTCCAGAAGAAGGCGTTCCGCGTCTCCATTCTCGACAAGGGCTCCCGCTGCGACGGCCGCAGCGCCGACCAGATCCGCGACCTCAGCGGCGAAGTCGGCCTGCTCCCCCGCTCCCACGGCTCTGCGCTCTTCCAGCGCGGCGAAACCCAAGCCGTCGCGCTCGTGACGCTCGCGCCTTCCGACGAAGCCCAAGACCTCGACGGTTATACCGGTGGCGAAAAATCCAAGCGCTTCATCCTGCACTACAACTTCCCGCCCTTCTCCGTCGGTGAAACCGGCCGCACCGGTTCACCCGGACGCCGCGAGATCGGCCACGGAGCACTCGCCGAGCGTTCGGTCGCGCCCGTCCTCCCGAGCGTGCAGGATTTCCCATACGCCGTCCGCGTTTCGTCCGAAGTCATGGAGTCCAACGGCTCCACCTCGATGGCCTCCGTCTGCTCCGGCGTCCTCGCCCTGCTCGACGCTGGCGTGCCGCTCAAGAAGAGCGTGGCCGGCATTTCGTGCGGGCTCGTCACCGAGTTCAGCGAAGGCGGCCACCTCGACCGCTACACCATGCTCACCGACATCATCGGCAGCGAAGATCACTTCGGCGACATGGACTTCAAACTCTGCGGCACCGACACCGGCGTCACCGGTTTCCAGCTCGACCTCAAGCTCCCCGGCATCTCGCTGAAGCTCATGGAAGAAGCCGTCTATCGCACCCGCGACGCGCGCATGAAAGTGCTCGAAGTCATGAACGCCGTCATCGCCGCCCCGCGCGCCCAGATGAGCCAATATGCGCCGCGCATTGAAACCATCCGCATCCCCGTGGACAAGATCGGCCTCATCATCGGCCCTGGTGGCAAGACCATCAAAGGCATCGTCGCCGAGACCGGCGCCGAGATTAACATCGAGGACGACGGCAGCATCCACATCTACTCGTCGAGCGCCGACTCGCTGTTCCGCGCGAAGCAGATCATCGAGGGCATGACCAAGGACATCGAGATCGGCTCGGTCTATCAGGGCCGCATCGTCACGATCAAAGAGTTTGGCTGCTTCGTCGAAGTCATGCCCGGCAAGGACGGCATGGTCCACATCAGCGAGCTCGCGGACTTCCGCGTGAACCGCGTCGAGGACATCCTCAAAGTCGGCGACCTCATCTGGGTCAAATGCATCGGCGTCGACGAAAAA
>JANMTP010000067.1:0-32509 GCA_031390545.1 Chthoniobacter sp.
GAAGGAGCGGCGTCCCTGCTGGAAGGAGCGGCGTCCCTGCTGGAAGGAGCGGCGTCCCTGCTGGAAGGAGCGGCGTTCCCGCTGGAAGGAGGGGATGAACCGCTGGAAGGAGTGGATGAACCGCTTGAAGGAGCGGTTGAACCATTCCTTTAGTGAAATGCGCCAGATTGTCTCTGAAATTGCCGTTTTACTCTGGGACGGCCCCTTTTACCCCCCCCAGCGCGGATCGTAGTCCAGCGCCCGGGTGATCCGCGCCCCCCAGCTCGAATCCATAGCCACATGCTGGACCAGCGAAGGCCGGTGCACCCAGATCGGCCCCTCCGGGCCGAGCAGCGCCGCCAGCCGTTGCGATTGCAGGCCGGGCACCCTCTCCCACCCCGCCAAGGCCCGCGCCACCGCCCCCCGCCGCAGCAGCAGCGCTTGCGTGCCGAGAAAGAATTCCGGCCGCGCCGCCACCGCCCGCGGCATCGGCCCCCAGCGGTCCGTGGTTTGCACCGAGGCATTGAAAAGCGAAGCCATCACACAGCGCGGGTCCTCCAGTGCCTCCCAGGAGCTCACCAGCGAACCCAGCCGCGGATGCACCTCCACATCATCCTCCAGCAGCAGCACCCACTCCTCCGGCCGCCCCGGCCCGGCCAGCACCGCCCGCAGCCAATCCTCTTAAGCCCCCACCACCCGCCCCACCCGCGCCGGCGAACCCCACTTTCCGGCCCCCCGTCTTCCCCCCGCATCCCGATACACCACCGGCATCACCCCCCAATCGCACTCCGCCCAGCTCCGCAAAGTCCCCGCCAAAACCCCCGCCCGTTCCGGGCAGGTGAGCAGATGGACGGTGGGGAGGGGAGTCATCACGCGAGTTTATGGGCGATCTGCTCGTCGAGGATTTCCTGGACGGTCAGCGGGATGATGACCTTGCCGGTTTGCTTGAAGAAGCGGCTGATCTATGCAAAGCGCCGGTCGTATTCCCGCGAAAGGCGGACGAGCAACGCGGAGTATTCCTTTTCGGTCTGGGCGAGATCGAACCAATCGAAGGGGAACGGAGCTACATTCGTGGCACGAAATCTCAGGATTTGGAGTTCCTCAAAGAATGCAGTGGTTTTTGCTATCACCCGACGCTCAGCTTCGGGGGCTTCTTGAAAAGGGTGCTTGTGCTTTTTTCCATCGGTCGGCCATGCGCGCTCTCCCTCGTAGGAAGTGTAATTCGCAGCGTAGTTCACACCCACGAACCCGACGCAGATCGGTTGGCCGCCGGTCTTTTTGAACTCTTCGACCTGCCGGATGAGATCTCCGACCACGCGGTCAATCTGCTTGATCATCGCTTTGGCGAGAATCTTCGTTTCCGCGCCGATTTCGATGTTGGCGATCTCCCCGCGGGCAACGAGGAGACCGTCCGCGGTGAGCGCTATCGCCGTGGGAACGATCTCGCCGAAGGTTCCATCTCCCCGACGAGATTTCTTGCCGACAGTCTTGTTGCCTAGATTGACGACGCACTGCCTGGCGGCCACGCGCGCCACGAGCTTCGAAGACCGCGCGAGATTTACGAGATCTTCGTAGAGTTGGCCCGCTACGAGATCACCAAGTGTGGAGTTCCGATGCTCGTATTTCTTGCCTTGGAACAAGTCGTGAAACGTTCGCAGGAGCGCGTATTGGGCAGGAGCGCTGCTCATCCGACGACAATGGCCGAGTTCACGGCCCCGGCATCACGAGGCAACCACGAGGCCTCGCGGAGGCGCTGTTCCGCGAGCGCGTGATAGGTGGGTTCAAGCTCGTTACTGATGCTATTCCGTCCCGTGGCGAGCGCGGCCAGAGCGGTGCTGGCCGTGCCGGAAAACGGATCGAGCACGGTGTCGCCCGCAAAGGAGAACATTTTGATCAAGCGCTCGGCGAGGGAAACCGGATAAGGTGCGGGATGCCCGCGGCGCGTGGACTCGCCCTTTATGTCTGTCCAAGTGGAGCGCATCCAACTTTGCATCTCATCCTTGGTGAGCATCGAGAGGGCCCGCTGGAGTGTGGAAGGCGACCGGTACTCCCCGCCTTTGCGCAGGAAGAGAATGTATTCCACGTCATTCTTGATGATTGCCCCTGGTTGGTAGGGCTTCCCGTAAAAGCCGGCGCCATTGCCTTTGGCTTCGGTGACCCCATTGGCAATCTTTTGCCAGAGGATCGGCGTCAGACAGTCGAGCCCGAGATGGCGCGAGCGAACCTGAATATCGGCGTGCAGGGGCATGACGAGATGGCGCCCGTGGCGCTTTCGTGGCACGCAGACGTCCCCGACGACGCAACAGATCCGACCTCCCGGAGCCAACACCCGCGCGCATTCGGCCCAGACTTTGTCGAGTTCGGAGAGGAAGTGCTCGTAGTCTTCCACGTCGCCAAGCTGCTCCGCCGTGTGTTCGTATTCTTTGAGCGTCCAGTAAGGAGGAGAGGTGACAACGAGATGCACGCTTTGATTCGGAATCCATGAAAGGTCCCGCGCATCGCCGAGGCGCAAACGGTGTGTGGTCCGGTCGAACGGTGCCGGCCAAGGGAGATTTCGCAGGATGCCATTCGCACGAAGCATATGATCCACTGCGCCCGGCGCATTGTCCGCTTCCGGCAGGTCGCGGAGCACGGAGCTGACTGCCTCAAAAGCCTCCTCGGCAATACGACCCGTAGGTTCGGATTCTGTTCTCTTCCGCCTCCTTACGGTGCCGCGACCGACGCTTTCGTTGATTCTCTTCATAGTAGGGAAGATTGCGGAGATCATTGCCCGCGAGAAGGGGAATCGTACCCAAAGAAAAAAACGCGTGCTTATCCGGGAAATAGTTTGGCCGCAGCCATGCGGCGGAAGATGAGAGCGGCGCGCCGGGCTGGCAAGCAAACGCCCGCTGGGGGTCGGGGCGGCGGAGCTTTCGCTAGCCCGGCCTCCGATTGATAGGGCCGGATGGGTGGCGGCCTGCGGACCTGTCTATCAACCCTCACACTTTCGACCGTATGGACAACCCATGCGCGCCGGGAAACCAAACCAGCAAAGAAAAACAACCATAATGAAGAAACTCCTAATGATGACCGCCCTGACCTGCGCTTTCGCCGTTCAGACAATCCCCGCCCTGGCTGACGCAAGCTCCGCGGAGAAAGAGAGAATCCAAAACTCCCTCAAAATGGTGAGAGAAACCCTGAAGACGGACGATGGCTGCAAAGCCATGTGCGAGGAGATGATGAAAAACGAGAAGTCGAAAAAGATGATGTGTGAAATGATGAGCAAGGACCCGGAGTGCATGAAGATGCTCAAAGCCAAGTAAACAGCCGGTAGCACCGCGACGCAGTGGGGTAGCTGAACGCATCCCGCTGCGTCTTTCTGTTTGCGCGTATCTCGTCGTTTGGCTCCTCCACTCCTGGTCTGGGCCTCCTCATCCTAAAAGCTCCGAAGTTCCGTGAAGATGGCACCGGCAGGTGGGTTTCACCTCGGGGACGTACCCGCCGAAGCGTCCTCACTTGCCGGTGCCAGGGTGAAGCGGGCGGTGTCGCCACCTGTGGGGGGACGCAGTTTGACCCCTCGGTTCCCGTCTTCACTCCAAAGATCGCAGCGGGTCGGGCGGTTGGATGGATCGAAGTAGCTCGCGCCCGTGAATTCGCGGGCCGCCGCGCCAGGGGTTCGGCACCGAGGCGTGACGTGGGTGGTTAATGGCCGATGAAGAAGAGGTAGTGTTCCCAGCTTTTGATTCGCAGGATGATCTTCCGCATGATGGCCAGCGCGTGGGCCTGTTCCATGTAGATCGCGGTGATGGCTTGGGCGCCGACCGGGAGCTGGAGCGCGGCGAGGTCGTCCTCGTACTCAAAGACCACGGGCACACGGCCCGGCGCGTAGGCGGAGGTGGCGCTGCGGAGTTGGCCGCTGGCTTGGGCCTGACCCTCGGCGATGATCGGGACCACGCGGAGCACCTTCGCTTTGAAGATGCGGCCGGGATACGCCTTGAAGGCCAGCTCGGCCTCCAAGCCGGGTTTCACGCCGGGGATGACGGTCTGCGGGTAGGTGGCGATAAAGAACGGTTTCTCCGCGGGCACGAAGACCATGGCGGGGGCCAGCGGCAGCGGCACGGCCATCTGGCCGGCACGCAGGGCGAGCTGCGTGACGAAGCCATCGCTCGGCGCGCGGACGACGGTCTGCTCCAGCTCCCAGCGCTTGGCATCGAGTGCGGCCATGGTCTCGCGCACTTTGGGGTTGAAGCCGCCGCTTTCGCTGGCGATCTCGACGCGGATTTCCTGGGCCTGGGCCTCGGCGCGCTTCACGTCTTCCCGCGCCGCCATGGTGCGGCTGCCGCCGGCGTTCAGCTTCTCCTCGGCTTCCCGCTGGCTGGCCTGGACCTGCCGGAGTTCGGCATCGAGACTGCCCAGTTGGGCTTTACCACGGTCGGCTTCCTCCTTCGAGATGACGCCCTTGGTCAGCAATTCATCGCGTCGCAGATCCTGCTTTTTCGCGAAGTCGAGCCGCGCTTGGGTCTCGCTCACCTTGCCGGCGGCGCGCTCCACGGCTTCGCGGAGCTGGCGGTCGTTTTCGGATTCGGCGACGCGCAGGTTTTCCCTGCCCTGCGCCGCGCTCGCTTCGGCGGCGGCGAGCTTTTGCTCGAGCTGTGCGACGCGGGTATTCTCGCCGGCCAGCGTCGCTTCCAAGCGCTGCACTTCGATTTCATACGGCCGCGGGTCGATGCGGAAAAGCACGTCGCCTTTTTTCAGCGGCACGTTTGCCACCACGGGCACGTCCACCACCAGCCCCTTGACCTGCGGCACGATGGGGACCGTCGTGGAGTAGAGGCGGCCATCCGGTGTCGCGGGGTGAAAGACCGAGAGCAGGATGGCGATGAGCAGCAGAATGCCCACGCCGCCGAGGATCGCCGTGCAGACGGTGTAGGAATTCGTGGGGATGAGCTTCCACTTTTTAAAAAGCAGCCAGCAGATGCCGCCATAGATGCCGATGATGAGCTCGATCATACTGCGGCCCCTCCCGTCGTTGTCGTCCCCGCGGCAGGTTTCGCTGCTTCCAGCGTGCGCAAGCGCTCCTCCAGCGCCGCGATCCGGGCCAGTGCCGCCGGGTCCGGCGCGTGCAGCCCGCCGCCGCCTTCGATGGCCACACTCAGCGGGCGCGGCTTGGCGATGGCCCAGATATAAACGATCGGCCAAATCGCATGCAGCGTGAACAGGCTGAGCCAGCAGGCCACATGGATGGCCTCAGCTTGCGAGTGATTGCGCTTCTTGGCGATCTCATAGGGGATGTCGTGGATGTAGATGAAGACGTAAAACACCAGCATCAGTCCGATGAGCAGGACAGTGAGAGAGAAGTAGCTGAGGAACATAATGGGGTGGAGGTTTAAGCGTGTTTCGCCCGACCAAGCTATCAATTTAGCTTCCGCCCGTGAAGTCGCGGGCCGCCTCGTGGGAGACGGCCCGCGCGTTTCACGAGCGAGAATGCGTCAGTGGGCGAGCTTCAGGAGGACGACGCCGCCGAGAATGAGGGTGACGCCGAGGAGGCGTAGGAGCCCGGTGGGATCGCCGTAGAGCAGCACGCCGATCAGGAAGGTGCCCGCCGCGCCGATGCCCATCCAGACGGCGTAGGCCGTGCCCATGGGAATGTGTTTCTGCGCCAGCCACAGCATCCAGCCGCTGATGCCCATGCAGACCACGGCGAGGATCAGCCCGGGAGTAAACTTGCCGGGCGTCTGGGCCATCTTCAGGCCGACCGGCCAGCCAATCTCGAACAATCCCGCGAGGAGGAGAAACGTCCAGGCGGCGGCGGGTGTGTTCATCAGGCAGGTGGATAGGTGGATTCGCCAGTGAAGTCGCGGGCCGCCTCTTTCGAGGCGGCCCGCGCGTTTCACGATCGAAACGCTGATGCTGAGTGTTAGTTCCGCCCGCCCTCCTGGAGCTTCTTCAATACATGATCGAGCGAGAAACTGCCTGGCGCCTGGCGCGGTGGATATTTCACGTAGGTCTGCAAGTGCTTCGCCACGTAAGCCTGCGCTGGAACGAGCGCAAAGGCATGCTCCACACGCCACCGGTCATATTCGCCGGCGTCCGTCTGCGCCCGCTCGAAGGGATCGCCTTTGATATCGATGAGCTTCGGAAAGCGCAGCGGAATGAGTGGGTTTTCCCACACGGCGAGTCCTTCTTCGCGCTGCTCGAGGAAGACCATCTTCCAGCGGTCATAGCGCAAGCCGGCGATGCTCCCGTCGTCGGTCCAGTAGAAGTATTCCTGACGCTTGCTCGGGCCGCCGGCCAGCATCTCGCGCATATCATAGCCATCGAGATGCACCTTGAAGGTCTTGCCCGCGGCTTCATACCCGGTGAGCAACTTCTCGGTCACGTTCGGCTCGCCCGCCGCCGCGACAAAGGTGGGCACAAAGTCCTCATGCGAGGTGATGTGGTTGATCTCGGTTCCGGGCTTGATCACGCCCGGCCAGCGCATCACGAGCGGCACGCGATACCCACCCTCCCAGTTGGTGTTCTTCTCGCCTTTGAAGGGCGTCGTTCCGCCGTCCGGCCAGGAGAAGACTTCCGCGCCGTTATCCGTCGTCCAGACGACGATGGTGTTATCGGCGATGCCCAGGTCATCCAGCTTCTTCAACGCCTGCCCGACCATCCCATCCATCTCAACCGCGCCGTCGGCATAAACACCCAAGCCCGTCTTACCTTTCGATTCCGGCTTGAGGAAGGTGTAGATGTGCATCCGCGTTGAATTCAGCCAGCAGAAGAACGGCTTGTTGGCCTTCGCATTGCGTTCCATGAATTCGAGCGCGGCACCGAGAAACTCCTCATCCGCAGTCTCCATCCGCTTCTTGGTCAGCGGGCCGGTATCCTCGATGGTTTGCTTGCCGACTTTGCCAAAGCGCGGGTCTTCCGTCGCGTCGTCCTTGTCGCTGGCCTTGGCTTTCATCATGCCGCGCGGGCCGAACTTCTTTTTGAACTCGGGATTCTTTGGATAGTCTGGATGCTCCGGCTCGTCTTCCGCGTTCAGGTGATAGAGATTGCCGTAGAACTCGTCGAAGCCATGCACGGTGGGCAGATGCTCGTTGCGGTCGCCGAGGTGATTCTTGCCGAACTGGCCGGTGGCGTAGCCATGCGGCTTGAGCAGCTCGGCGAGGGAGGGATCTTTCTCCGAGAGACCTTCCTTTGCGCCGGGCAAACCCACCTTCAGCAAACCCGTGCGGAAGCACGACTGCCCCGTGATAAACGCCGCGCGTCCCGCAGTGCAGGATTGCTGCGCGTAGTGATCGGTAAAGATCGCGCCTTCCTTGGCGATGCGATCGATGTTCGGCGTGCGATAGCCCATCATGCCGCGATTGTAGGCGCTGATGTTCCAGTAGCCGACGTCGTCTCCAAAGATGACGAGGATGTTGGGCTTCTTTTGCTGCGCGTGCGCGGCAGAACCAATGAGCGCCAGCCCGAGGGCGAGCGCGAGTAGTCTGAACTTAGGTTTTGGTTTCATGGTGAGTTGGTTTGTCCGATCCTATTTGCTACCGCTGGGCCTGGGACAAGGCGCAGCGAAATCCGATGTGACTCATGCCGGTGTCCGGCGGCGTGCCGCGCCGGGCGCTAGGTCGATAGCTCTCGCAGTAATCGACATGACATAGAAATGAGCCGCCCTTGGTTACGCGCTCCTGAGTCTGGTTGGGATGACCGGGGTTATAGCTCGACTTCGGTCCCTGGGGGTTGTGGCAGGATGGCTCCAGCTTCATTCGGGCGTGCGTATCGACGCGATACCAGTCGCTCACCCAATTCCAAACGTTGCCGCCCATATCGTAGAGGCCGTAGCCATTGGGCGGATAGGTCTTCACGGGCGAAGTGCCCGCAAAGCCGTCTTCCTTAGTATTCTTGTAGGGGAAGCTCCCTGTCCAGGTGTTCGTCATGAACTTGCCACCCGGCTTCAACTCATCGCCCCACGCAAAGCGCTTTCCGTCCAGCCCGCCGCGCGCCGCGACTTCCCACTCGGCTTCGGTCGGCAACCGTTTGCCCGCCCATTTCGCGTAAGCCACCGCGTCGTCCCACGAAACCTGCACGACGGGATGCTGCTCGCGTCCGTCGAGATTGCTCGCCGGCCCCTCGGGATGCTGCCAGTTCGCGCCGATGGTCCAGCGCCACCAGGCATTCATCTCGCGCAGATCGACCGGGCCTTCGCTCGGCGTAAAGACGAGCGAGCCGGGCTGGAGCAATTCATCCGCTGGCTTCGGCGTGCCGGGAGCGACCTGCTTCTTGAGTTCCTCCCAATCCACCGCCCGCTCCGCCGTCGTCTTGTATCCAGTGGCCGCAACAAACTTCCGAAATTCCGCATTCGTTACGTCATGCGCATCGAGCCAGAACCCATCGACGCTCACCTTGAGCACCGGCCTTTCATTCGCCCGGCTGCCGGGCAACTCGCTCCCCATCGCAAATTCACCGCCGGGAATCCACACCATGCCAAAGGGCTTCTCCCCCGGTTCCGCCAGACTCACCGCAGCAAAGCCGATGAGAGTCAGCGCGAGAAAGGCACGAGTTAGTGTGGTTTTCATCCTGAGTGGTCCAGAGAACTCACCTACTTTGCCGGGTTGAACCAGATCGGCGAGGTATAGGCGCGCTCGGTGGTGGTCATCTTGGTGCCTGCGAGCGGTTTGACGCCGAACTTCTTCGCATCGTAAGCCGTCCAGCGCGGCGTGGGGATTTCGATGACGCGCACGTAGTAGAAGGCCTTGAGCTTGGCGTCGAACTCCGGGTCTTTCCAGACGGTGATGAGTTCCGACGCGCCGATGGTGTTCGTCCACGTTGCGTTCTCGATATCGACGGTGTTGCCGACGCTGGGAACTTTGCCATCGGCGCCGGGTTTGCGGTCGCCGCTCCAGGCCACGTCATAGACTTTCTCGTGCAGCTCATTTTTGGCGTCGAGCCAGCCTTTGATGATCTGGATGCGATCGAGATTGCCGCTGAGCGGGTCTTTCATCGCGGCGGCGAGGAAGGTGGGTGCCTTGCCCGCGGGCGCATTCGCTGGGAGATGCAGGTCGCCGCCCATCGGGACGCCTTTGCGATAGCCCATCACGGCCGGTTCGCGCGAGTCGGCATCGGCCTTCTCAAAATCCCAGCCGCCGAAGAAGCGGACGACCATGCGCGAGCCGGTGGTGGCGTAGGTTTCCTTGCGGTGCATGGCGTCGAAGATCGAAGCGCGGGTGTTTTCCTCGGCCCAGACGACGGCGTAACCGGACGAGACGACGTGCCAGTCCATGATCTTCACGCCGGACTTGTCGTTGTTCATGAAGGTGGCGGTGAGGCGATGCGCGCTGGGCTCGCTGGGCGTGGTCTTGCCGAAGAAGTTGTCCTCTTCGAACGACGCGAGGCCGGTGTGCGCGTCGCTGCTGCCGACGAGGCCGAACTTGTAGGGATTCGTGCCGAATTTGGCCTCCAGCTTGAGACCGTTCTTGAGCGCTGAGCGGACGTATTCGCCGTCGAGCATCTCGTTTTTCTTCGCCACGCTGCCGTCGAGATTGCCGAAAGCCCACGTCTCGTAGTCGGCGAACTCATCGTTCGGCGAGAGGAAGGGATGCGTCTCGCCGTCGCCCTTCATCTGCGTGGCTTCGTAGAGCCGTTCCCACTTCGCGCGCTGCTCGACGTAGTCGCGGTCGAGCGCTTTGCCGAAGGCCTCGACGATGGGAAACATGGTGCCATTGCTCAGGTTGCCGTTGTGTGCGAGGGCGAGCACGCTGCCGCCGGTTTTCTTTTCGTAGGCGTCCATCCATTTCCACAGCTCGATAGGATTGGTGCTGCCGAGTGGTGGGACGCAGGTGAAAGGCTCGACCTGGCTGGCCTTGTCCGCGTTGTCGCGGAAGATGACGTTGCGGTGCAGGTTGTTGCCCTTGTCGAGCGAGGTCCATTCGTAGCCGATGAAAGCGGTGAAGCGGCCCGGTTCGTTGAACGCTTCCGCGGCGGCGATCGTTTCCTGCCACGCTCCGCGATATCCGCGGGTGCCGGGGGCGTACTCCAGGGCCTTCGGGAACTTGCCTTGGGAAAACAGGCCGATGAGTTCGAGTGCCGCGGTCTGACCCTTGCCCGTCTGAATCATGTCATACCATCGGCGGCCGGTCGGATCGGCGAGCAGTTCAGGCTTGCCCGCCAGAAGGTCGGAAAACATGCCCATGTTGTCCGAGTGATCCGCGACGACGAGGAAATCGAGCGGACGAGAGAGCTTCGCGGGCTGGCCGCTCGAGGCCATGATCTGCTCTCCGCGCGCGAAGCGATAGGCGTCGCGCGGCGTCAAGCGGCAGCCGAACGCGCCCGCGTCCATCGAGAAGCCGGTGTGCAGGTGCGTGTCGCCGAAGAACGGGCGCGTGGGGAATTTGCGGTCGGCGTAGGGCGAATAAGGACGCTTCTTGAACGCCTCGCCCGCTTTCTCTTTGTCGAGCGTGCCGAGGTCGGTGTTAACCGTTTCGTCCGCGGCGAACGCGGTGAGTGGTGCGAGCGACAGGCCGAGAACGGCGAGCGCAGCGATGGCGGTGGTTTTGAAGCGTGTTTTCATGGTTGGGAGTTGGATGAGGTTGGAAACTTTGCGCCTGCGCGCGGATTGACGCCCGTGGCGTAAGACGGCATCTTACGCGTCATGACGACGACGATTTCGACGAAAGGGCAGATCATTCTCCCGGCGAAGCTGCGGGAGCAGGACCGGATCGAGCCGGGGCAGGAATTCGAGATTGAGCGGATCGAGCGCGGGGAATATCGGCTGACGCGCAAAAAGGGCCGCCCCAATGAGGGGTTGGTGGACTGGCTCTTGAGCTGCCCGGAGAAGGACTGGTTCCAGCCCCTGGATCGCACGGAGACGACCGACGACATCAAGGCTCCCACCTTCAAGTGACTTACCTCGTCGATGCGAACGTGCTGAGCGAAGCGACCAAGGCCGAGCCCGAGCCGAAGGTTCTGGAGTGGCTCCGCACGAACGAAGCCGAACTGGCGGTGGATCCGATCATCCTTGGCGAAATCCGCTTTGGCATTAACCGGATGCCGCCGGGCCGCCGCAAAGTGCGATTCGAGCGCTGGTTTGCCGAGGGCGTGGAAAATCTCGTCTGCCTGCCGATCGAAGCAGCCACGGGCATCCGCTGGGCGCAGTTGCTGGCCAAGCTCCGCGCGGCCGGCCGCGCGATGCCATTCAACGACAGCCTCATTGCCGCAACCGCGCTCGTGCATGGCCTCACCGTCGCCACGCGGAATGTCCGCGATTTCAAGACTGCTGGGGTGAAGGTGGTCGATCCGTTTGGGTGATGGCGGATTCATTATTTTAAAGCGCGGCGACGCGCTGGATGACCCAAAACATCGCGACGCTGCCGATGGCATAGGGCGGCGCGAGCTGTGTCCAGCGGGGAAAAGTGAATCTTGAGCGGCGGGCGAGCGCGATGACCGCGAGCACCGCGCCGACAAAGGCGAGCTGGCCCGCTTCGACGCCGACATTGAAGAGCAGCAGCGCGAGCGGGATGTCATTTTGCGGCAGCCCGACGTCCGCGAGCGCGCCCGCGAAGCCGAAGCCGTGGAGCAGCCCAAAGGTAAACGCCACGAGCCACGGCGCGCGTTCCGTCAGGCCGCGTTCGCCGCGCCGCGCGCGCAGGATTTCCGCCGCGACGAAAACGATGCTCAGCGCGATGACCGCCTCCACCGGCGCCGAGGGCACTCTCACAAAGCCGAGCGTCGCCAGCGCGAGCGTGATGCTGTGGGCGATGGTAAAGGCGGTGATCGTCTTCACCAGCAACCCGACGCCGCGCACGATGAGCACGAGCGCGAGGACGAACAGCAGGTGATCGATCCCGAAGAGGATGTGCTCCACGCCGAGGACAAAGTAACCGCCCGCCGCCGGCCCCGCGGTTTCTTTCCCGAATACAAATGACGGCGCCTCCGGCCGCAGCAGCCGCAAGACGACGCGCCCATCGGCGAGCGCGATGCGCACGAGCGCATCCGTCATCGTCGCCTGCAAACCATGCACCGTGACCTCCCAGCCATCGAGCCCCTGGGCACCCGTCGAGATCGACCAACGCTTCATCTCCGCGCCGAAGATCCGCTCCACCTTCGGCAGCGACATCATCACCGCATTCTTCGGCAGCGAGGGATGGATCGGCAGCACGCCACGCGAAAGCTGCGCCGCGGTCGGCGCCGGGCAGCCGCACGGCATCGTGGTCGTCGCGTTTGGATCGACGGCCAGCGATGGCTGCGGGTGGGGCAGTTCCTCCCCTGCCAGCGGCGTGCCGCCCATCGCGGGCACCTTCCAAAGCACATCAAATTCGCCGGGCGCGCGCTCGGTGAGTTCGAGGAAAGCCGGCCGCACCTCGTGGGCGCGCGCGACCGTGGAGAGCACGCAAAACAAGGTCAGCGCGACAAGCTGAATGGGTCTCACGCAAAGACGCAAAGACGCAAAGAAAGACCGACTCCCCTTTGCGCCTTTGCATCTTTGCGTGAGCAATTCCGTCCTCATCGCGTCGCCGTCTTGGTAGGTGGCGCGGCCGCGCTGTTGAGTGCTGCCTCATCTACGGTGATACGATACTGCGCCTTGAGCCGCTCGAGAAAATCCTGGTTTGCCGTGCGCTGCCGCTCATCGGAAAAATCTCGCGCTACCGCCTCGCGCACCGCCTCAAAGGCCACGGGTTGCGGCTCTGCTCGTTCGCTCACTCGCACCAGATGCACTCCGTAGCTCGACGCCACCGGCCCGCGCCATTCGCCCGCGGGCAGCGCTGCCACCTTCTCCGCAAATTCCCGCCCGAGCGCCGTCGCGATGTCGTCCGCGGTTGCGTCTGTAAACTCATGCTCGCGCAAAAACGGATCACCCATCGTCTCGTCGCTCGCGCCTTTCGCCAGCGCCGCCAGGGCCTCGCCCGCATCTGCATCCAGCTTCGCCCCGCGCCGCTCCTTGCTAAAAAAGACGTGGCGGAAACTCACCCGCGCCGCCTTCGCGTAACGCGCCGCATTCACCTCGAAAAACTTCCGCAACGCCGACTCATCCGGCTCCACCGCCGCCGCGATATCTTGCGTGAGAAACTCCATCTTCTGCGCCATCCGCCGGCGCACAATGGAGTCGTTGCGATCCAGCCCCATCGCGAGCGCCTCGCGATAAAGCACCTCCTCGCGCAGGTGATCCTTCACCAAGCCGCGCAGCTCATCCCCATCCGGCTCTCGATGCCACTGCTTCGCAAACCCCTCGCGCAGCCACCCAATCGTGCCCGCCGTGACATCGATCTGCGTCCCCGCACTCTCCGCCGGACGCCGTCCCTCGCGCCACGCATTTACCGCAAAAATCAGCACGCCGATGACGGCGAAGTGTAGCAGCGGTTCGCGGAAGATTTTCATGATGGCGCGGTCGCAGTCTGGTTGGAGGCACTTCCCTCGGCTAGCGCATTGTGTCGGATCTGGCCGGGCACCTGTCTGCTCATTGCCATCGCGGTGTGGACCCTGTTTCTACACTTTATCAAGATTGCCGTATGGGCGTTGGCCTACGCCGGTTTTGGCACCCTGCCCGATCTCACGACGGCGTTCTATTTTAGCGGTGTGACCTATGCCATCACAGGCTACGGCGATCTCGTGTTGCCTGATGAATGGCGGCTGGTCGGCGCGGTCGAAGCGCTCACCGGCATTCTCATGTGCGGACTTTCCACCGGCATGTTCTTCGCTGTTTGTTCGAAGATTTTCCATCTAGCCAAGGAGGGATCGAGGGAGCCAGGCAAACCCGGCACTAACTCTCATAACCAGCCAACCCAACGCCCATCAATATGATCCAGACCGTTGTCTTCGACACCAAATCCTACGACCGCGATTCACTCCAGCGCGCGGCCGCCGGCACCGAAATCGCGTGGCGCTTCATGGATTGCCGCCTCTCCGCCGAAACCTCCGCAGCCGCGACCGGCGCGGAAGCCGTCTGCACGTTCGTCAATGACCACGTGGACCGGCCCTGTCTCGAAGCACTGGTGAAACTCGGCATCAAACACGTCGCGCTGCGCTGCGCCGGTTTCAATAGCACCGACCTCGTGGCCGCGAAGGAACTCGGCATCACCGTCACGCGCGTGCCGGCCTACTCGCCCTACGCCGTGGCCGAACACGCCGTCGCGCTGCTCCTCGCGCTCAACCGCAAAATCCCGCGCGCCAACAACCGCGTGCACGATCTCAATTTCTCACTGGCCGGACTCGTCGGCTTTGACCTGCATGGCAAGACCGCGGGCATCATCGGCACCGGCAAAATTGGCCGCATCACCGCGCAAATCCTGCGCGGCTTCGGGATGCGAGTGCTCGCGTTCGACCCGTATCCTTCCGCGGAGTGGGCACAGCAATACGGCGTCGAATACACCGACGCCCAAGCGCTCGCGCGTGAAAGCGACGTCATCTCGCTGCACACCCCGCTCACGCCCGAGACGCGCCACCTCGTCAACGCGCAGACGCTCCAACTGATCAAGCCGGGCGCGGTGCTGATCAATGTCAGCCGCGGCGCGCTCATTGACACCCCGGCACTGATCGAGGCGCTCAAATCCGGCCGCCTCGGCGGCGTCGCGCTCGATGTCTATGAGGAAGAGGAAGGCGTCTTCTTCGAGGACCTCTCCGGCCAGATCCTGCAAGACGACGACCTCGCCCGCCTGCTCACCTTCCCCAACGTCCTCATCACCGCGCACCAAGCCTTCCTCACCAATGAAGCGCTCGGCGAGATCGCCCGCGTGACCGTTGCAAACCTCACCGCGCTGAGCAAAGGCCAGCCTTTCCTCGAAGGCACCACGCTGACATGACATAACCTGAGTCTCCGACCCAGGCCTCGTAGCTGAAATCTTCACCGCCCGATCGAACCACCAACCCACATCCCAATATGTCGTCCGAAAATCTGAACATGGACGAAATCACCGAAGCACGTCGCAAGAGTGTCGCGGAAACCATCCGCACCACCGGCGTCGAGGAATTGAAGACACTCGGCGAAGGACTCTTTCCAAACTTCGACCACCCGTGGCGCGAAAAGGTCTTCACCTTCATCAGCGAAAAACGCCACCGCCACTTTCCATCACGCGACCACGCACGACCCCATCCACATCCTCTACCCCCACGCGCAGGAGCGCGGCATGTGGTTCCTTCCCGGCAGCGGCATGGGGCCGCTGCAGCCGAGAGGGCTCGGGATATTGAAAGCGATCGTTGAAGGGAAATAACCTCCGGGCATCGATGGGCCGCCGTGTAGGTCCAAAGTCCGATAGCCGCCGAATGCTGCGCATTGCACGATATGCGAGTGAAAGCCGTACTTCCTGATCACAAAACGAAGATTGTTGCTACTATCGGTCTGGCGTCCGAATTGCCGGAAATGCTCGAGCGTCTCATCCGCGCGGGGCTGAATGTGACGCGGGCGGAAAATTGCGAAACTTCTGCGTCACGCGAAGCATGGCGGCGACAATATCTGGCGTAACTTGTGCCCGCGCCGTCGCTCATGACCCACTCCGATACCAAAAGCTTCGCCCTGCTCGTCGTCGAGCATCAGGCGGGGCTGCGTGCATGGGTGCGGGCGCTGGGGGTCGAGGAATGCGCGGTGGATGACTTCGCGCAGGAGGCGTTCATCGTCGCGTATCGGCGACGGACGGAGTGGGATGCGGCGCGCGGTGAGTTTGGGTCGTGGCTGCGGGGGATCGCGCGGCACCTCGTGATCGCCGAGCGGCGCAAAGGCGCGCGGCGGGCGCGGCTGCTCGGGGAGGCGCTGGGCGCGGCGTTGCTCGATCCTGCGGACGACGGTGAGGCGCACTCTTTCTCCAAAGCCGCCGAAGTGAACGCGGCGCTCGATGGCTGCGTCGAGGCGCTCGGTGCCGCGGGCGCCGAGCTCCTGCGGCGACGCTACGCGGCGGGCGAGACGGCGCTGGCGTTGGCAGCGCGCGCCGGTCAGAGCGCGGAGGCGATGCGGCAACGGCTGCTCCGGCTACGGCTGGCGGTGCGCGAGTGCATGGAGCGCAAACTCGGAACGGAAGCCTGGCTATGAGCGACGAACGTTTTCACGAACTGCTCGCGTTGCTGCTCGACGATGAACTGACCGCCGAACAGGAAGCGGAGCTGTGCCGCGGGCTCGAGGCGCGCCCGGAGCTACGCCACGAAGTGCGAGCGCATCTTGCACTGTGGGAGCGGTGGAGTCAGCAGGTGAATGCGGAGCGCTCGGGCGAAGCGTTCGTCGCAGGCTGGCGCACACGGATGCGCGCGGAGGAGCGGGCGGATGCGGAGACATTCACCCAGCGCGTGCTAACGAGTCTGCCGCCCGAAAAACCGCGGATCCCGTGGTGGCGCGTTTGGTGGCCGCTGGAGCTGGCGGCGGCGTGTGCGATCGTGGCGCTCATTTTTTTGCTCGGACATCGCCCTTCCGATGAACCGCCTGTCGCGCAGAGCAGGCCGGCGCCGCGCGCGGTTGAGACGCCGAACGTGCCGACGCCCGAGCCCGGGCTGCAGCTCGTGAGTTTGCGCGGCGAAGGCGTCTGCACGCACTGCACGCTGGGCGAGGACGGGCCGCATCGCATGGCGCTCCGCATGCCGGCGGGACAGGCGGGCGCGCAGCCGGCGATCTACCTCTTTGAGGACGGTGAGGCGATGCACGGGCAGATGTATTGCGCGCAGCGACCTCAACTCATCGCGCGCGGTACGGTGCGCGCGTCCGACGGCCGCCCGCTCCTGCACGTGCAGAGCCTCGAGCGCGTGCCGTGAATCCTTTCCGCCGCCGCGCGATGCCCGCGCGGCGGTGAGGAAAACAAGAAAAGCCAAAAGAAAAAAACCATATGAAGAAGACCCTCATCACCCTGCTCAGCACCCTCGTCCTCGGCGCTCTCGCGCTCGCGGCGGAGAAATTCCCCGACATCTCGCACGACGAGTTGAAGGCGGCGATCACCGGCAAAAAAGTCACGCTCATCGACGTAAACGGCAGCGGCTCCTACAAAGACGGCCACATTCCCGGTGCGCTCGACTTCGAGACCGCGAAGGCCGATCTCGCCGCGAAGCTTCCTGCGGACAAAGGCGCGCTCGTCGTGGCCTATTGCGCGAACGAAAACTGCCCCGCGTATGCGCAGGGGGCGAAGGCAGCCAAGGACCTCGGCTACACGAATGTGAAGCACTACGCCAAAGGCATCATGGGCTGGAAGGCCGCCGGCGAAGCGACCCAAAAGTAACTCGTCCTCACCGCGCCGCGGGCCGACATCCCGGCTCGCGGACGCGGTGCATTCTCCAGCTCTCCAGGCCGAATGAAAGATCACGCAAAGGCGCAAAGCCGCGAAGAAGGACGACAGCGCAGTCGCGTAGCACGGGGCCGTTTCTTTGCGCCTTTGCGTCTTTGCGTGAGCCTCCTCCTCGCCGCAATCCTCACAACGGCGACGCACGCCGAGTCGTTCGGCATCGACGACCCGCGGCATGGCTACGACACGCGCCCGCCGCAGGATCGCTTCACGCGCTTCGCCGCGGAATGGCAGCGCGGCGAGCGCGTGCTCGACCAAAGCGGCGAGCTGCCCTTTCTCCGCTCGCTGCTCGCGGCACTCGAGGTGCCGGTCAGTTCGCAGATGCTCGTCTTCACCGCCACGAGTTTGCAGAAGGGCAAAATCTCTGCGGGCAACCCGCGCGCGCTCTATTTCAACGACGACACCTATGTCGGCTTCGTGCCCGGCGGGCGCATCGAAGTCATCTCGCTCGACCCGGAACTCGGCGGCATTTTTTACATCTTCGATCGCCCGCTCGCGGGCCGCGCGCCCGTCATCGAGCGCTCGGAGGATTGCATGAATTGCCACGCGCCGCGGCATCTCGAAAATGTGCCCGGGCTCATCATCGAGTCCGTCGTGCCGGGCTTCACCGGCGGCGGCGAAAAGGCGTTTCGCCGACAGCAGAGCGGCCACGGCATTCCGCTCGCCGAGCGTTTCGGCGGCTGGCACCTGACCGGTGGCGGCCCCGCGCTGCCGCGGCACTGGGGAAATCTGCTCATCGTGCGCGAGGCTGGCGTGGCGCGCGAAATCGCGAACGCGCCCGGCGAACGCTTTGACCTCGCGCGCTACCCTGCGCCGACGAGCGACCTGCTCGCGCAACTCCTCCACGAACATCAAGCCGGCTTTGTGAACCGCGCGCTCATCGCCGCGTATCGCCACCGCGCGCTCGCTTTCACCGCGCCGCCCGACGATGCCGCACTCGCCGAACTCGCGCGCCCGCTGGTGCGCTATCTCCTCTTCGCCGACGAAGCCCCGCTTCCCGACGGCGCGCTCGGACCGTCGCCCTTCGCCGCCGACTTTACCGCACTCGGCCCGCCGGCCAGCCGTCCCCTCCGCACGCTCGATGGCCGCACACGCCTGCTGCGCCATCGCTGCAGTTACATGATTTTCTCGCCTGCATTCACCGGCCTGCCCGCGCCGCTGCGCGCACGCGTGCTCCGCGATCTCGCCGCCGACACATCCGATTCGGCGCATCTTTCCGCTGAGGAAAAGCGCGCGATCGCAGAAATCCTGCACGCGAACGCTGCCAGCCTCGCTTCTTCATGAAACGCCCTCCGCCACTGCCATCACCCCGCCACCCATCCATGGATATCAACTCCTCCAATTTCCCTCGCCGGGACTTCATCACCACGGCCATGACGGCCGTCCTGGCGGCCGCGCTCGGCCTCCGTGCCGCCAAGACCTGCGCAGCCCAGCCGCCCACCAAACGTCTCCCCGTCGGGCTGCAACTTTGTTCCGTAATACCCAGCATGCAGAGCGACCGGGATGGCACGCTGAAGGCGATCGCGGAGATGGGTTACGAGGGTGTCGAACTCACGACCAGGTTCGGAGGCTTTTACGGCCTGACTCCCCAGGAGTTGCGCCGGCGTCTGGATGACCAAGGCCTGCGGTGCGCAGGATGGCATCCGATAGAGTCTGAACTTACCGAGAACAACGTGGCGCAGACTCTCGATACGGCGCTCGTTCTTGGCGCGAAGTTCATCACTCAGGCCGATCTCGCTGTGGCCAAGGATCAACTCGGGAACGCCGACGCATGGCAACGCGCGACGGACCGTTTCAATGCGCTCGCCGATCGATTCGCGCCCCACGGCATTTTCGTGGGCCTGCACAACCATACGGAGGAATTGGGCAAGATCGGTGACGTGTCGGCCTGGGAACTATTTTTCCAAAATACTCGCGCCGCGGTGAGCCATCAGATCGACACGGGCCACTTCGTCGAGGGCGGCGGCGATCCGGTAAAAATGATCCGGCGCTTCCCCGGCCGCACTACTTCCATTCACCTCAAAGAAGCTCCGCGAAATCGGCCGCCGGGCCCACGGGCGCCCGACGATCCGTTTCAGTCCGGCAGGAAACTGAATCTTTTCGGAGAAGGCACGGTGACGTGGGACGACATCTTCGCGGCGTGTGAAACGGTAGGCGGCACGCAGTGGTATTTCATGGAGACTTACATGGGCCAGGGACCGATCGAAGGCCGGGATCTCGCCTACGCAAAACACATGATCGAATTCATGCGCTCGAAGGGGCGCGCGAAGGGCTGACGGTAAGTCACTGCCCCGCGACCGTCTCCTTTTCCAAAAACGAACCACAACAAATCAATCGACTCGATCCATGACTCGCAAAATCCATCGCTCCCTCACTCTGCTCGTCCTTACGGTCGCTGCATTTACTTACAGTCCGCTGCGCGCCGCCGAACCTGCCGTGCTGCTCTTCGATCAAGCGCACGGCGCCGGCGAACCGCGTCCGCCGCTGGCGGACATCGCGCAAAAGCAAAACTTCACCGTGAAGACGACCGCGACCGCATTGAGCCCCGAGTCATTGCGCGGGGCGCGGCTGCTTTTCATCTGCACCCCGAGCCAGGCATTCGCACCCGCGGAAAAAGAGGCGGTGATCGGTTTCGTCAAAGCCGGCGGCGCGCTGCTTGTCGCGCTCGATGAGGAGAAGCGGCAGCCCCTGAAAGTGACGGGACTGAACGACATCATCGCGCCCTTCGGAATGAAGCTGACCGGCGACACGGAATATCTGCACAACCGCGGCGCGCTCGCAAAGGCGGGTGAGATTCACGCTGCGGCCCGCGAGCTCCCCTACAGTGGCGGGCGCGCCGTAGAAGGCGGCACTCCGTTCGCGCACATGCTGGATCGGAAGGGCCAGCCCGCGCAGCCCTACGCCGCCTGGCACCGGCTAGACAACGGCGGACGCGTCATCGTCATCGCCGAAGCGATGGCCCCGCTCTTTTACGGCAGCCAAAATGGCACTCGCCTCACGGGGACGACGCCAGCGGATACGCAGTATTGGGGCAAGGACAGCGTCGTGTTCATGGAGGAAGTCATCGCGTGGTTGATGAAGTGAACCGCCGTTGACGCGAAGAGGGGGTGGAGGCGGTTGCCCAAAATGCGGCAATGCACGCGTCGGCCCGCCGGGATCTCGCCTACGCGAAAGAGCGCACGGCAAGGCACGTGAGCGGTGGCGTTCGCGCTCCTGACTCTCGCGCAGAATGATGAGCTGGCGCGAGCAGCGTGGTAAAACTAAGATCCGCTAGTCGTGCGGGCGGAATTCAGACACTGGTGGCCTAGCAAATATCCCCACCCCATGAGTCTGAACCTCGAAACCATCGCCGCCGCGGCCCAGCGCATCGGCATCGCCACCGAAGACCTCGCCGCCATCGTCCATCAAGGCAGCGCCTATGCCTACGAAGCGGGCGACTACCTTTACCACGAAAGCACGCCGCGTAAGTGGCTCGGCATCGTGCTTAGTGGCGAAGTGGAAATCGAGCGCGGGGCGCAGGCGCGCACGGTGACGCTCGCGACGCTCGTACCCGGTGCGGTCTTCAGCGAAGGCGTAATGCTCGACGAGTCCCCGCACGCGTCGAACGCGGTGACGCGGCAAGGCGCAAAGGTGTGGCAGATCTTGCGCGCGGATTTGGAAAAGGTGCGCGCGGAGAAGCCCGAGATTTTCTATCGGATTGTCGCGCGCATCGCTGCGCGACTCAGCGAACGGCTGCGCATGGCCGCGGAGCGCATCGCCGGCGAGAAGAGCGCCACGATCGTCTCAGGCGTGCGCAACGAGCACGACTCGCTCGGCGCCCGTGAAGTGCCTGACCACGCCTACTACGGCGTCCAAACCATCCGCGGCATGGAGAATTTCTGCACCTCTGGCATCCGGATGTATCACTTCGAGCACTTCATCCGCGGGTTTGCGTTTGTGAAGAATGCGGCCGCGCTCGCGAACAAGGAACTGGGCGTACTCGCTGCCCAGAAAGCCGACGCCATCGTGAAAGCGTGCGAGGAGATCGCCGCAGGCAAGCTGTATGATCAGTTCGTTATCGACATGTTCCAGGGCGGCGCGGGCACATCTACCAACATGAACGCGAACGAGGTCATTGCGAATCGCGCGCTCGAAATCCTCTTCCATCGCAAGGGCGAATACGAGCACCTGCATCCGAACGATCACGTCAACTGCTCGCAGTCCACGAACGACGCTTATCCGACGGCGATCAAGCTTGGCGTCGTGCTCACGCTGCGCGAAACGGTCTCCGCGTTGCGCGAACTCAAGGCCTCGCTCGAGGCGAAGGCGCAGGAGTTTGCCGACGTGCTGAAAATGGGCCGGACGGAAAACCAGGACGCGGTGCCGATGACGCTCGGCCAGGAGTTCGGCGCGTATGCCGTGATGATCGGCGACGGCATCCGCCATCTCACGCGCGTCGGCGAGGAGTTTTATGCGATCAACATGGGGGCGACGGCTATCGGAACCGGCATCAACAGCCCTCCCGGATACGCCGCGCTTTGCACCAAGCACCTTGCGGAAATCAGCGGCATCCCGGTCACGCTGGCCGAAAACCTGGTCGAGGCGACGCAGGACTCCGGCGAGTTCGCGCTGATGAGCAGCACGATGAAAACCGCCGCTGTGCAGCTTTCCAAAATCTGCAACGACCTGCGCTGGATGTCCTCGGGCCCGCGCTGCGGCCTTTACGAAATCCGCCTGCCCGCGATGCAGCCCGGCTCATCGATCATGCCGGGCAAAGTGAACCCGGTGATCCCGGAAGTGGTGAACCAGATTTGCTACCAGATCATCGGCAATGATGTGACCGTTTCGATGGCCTGCGAGGCGAGCGAACTCGAGCTGAACATGGCCGAACCGGTGATCGCGTTTAATCTCCTCTTCGGCCTTACGCTCTTGCGCAACGCCGCGATCATCCTGGACAGCCGCTGCATCTCCGGCATCCAGGCGAACCGCGAGCGTTGCCTCGCATACGTCCACAACTCCATCGGCCTCGTCACCGCGCTCGTCCCCGTTCTCGGCTACGAGCGCAGCGCCGCCATCGCCAAGGAAGCGCTCACGACCGGCGGCAGCGTCTATGACCTCGTCCTGGAGAGAGGCTGGTTGACGAAGGAGCAGCTCGACGACTTCCTGAAGCCCGAAAACATGACGCATCCGAGGAAGCTGTCGTGAGTACATAGGACCAAGGTCCGATTTCCAGTTGAAGAACCCACCTGTCTTTACCATATCCGCTACACTCGGTCTCCCGGCGCGTGGGCGGAGGATGCCGAGTTCAAAGCGCTCAAAGTTCCTTTTCAAGCGCACGTCCACGATTGTGCAAGTTGACCGTGATCCCGCTACCGCCTTATGAAAACCAAGCAAATCATCGAAGCCGCCCGTAATCGGTCGAAACCCTATCGCGTCACAGACGGGAAGAAGTTCCGGCTAAAAGACGTCGATCCCGGCGACACCGGTGAGCTGAAGTCCGATGATAAAAAGCGGGCAAAAGAAGCGCTCCAGACTGGCGTCGATGCGCTGGCGGAGTTGCAGGATGTGCTTTACGCGCAGGACCGCTGGTCGGTGCTGCTCATCTTCCAGGCGATGGATGCGGCTGGAAAGGACGGGACGATAAAACATGTGATGTCGGGCGTGAATCCGCAGGGGTGCCAGGTGTCGTCGTTCAAAGGGCCGTCGAGCCTCGACCTCGATCACGACTATCTTTGGCGCTGTATCAAGGAGCTGCCCGAGCGCGGCCGCATCGGCATTTTCAACCGCAGCTACTACGAGGAGACGCTCGCCGTGCGCGTGCATCCGGAATTTCTCGCGGGGCAGAAGCTGCCGCCGGAACTCGTGACCAAGCACATCTGGGACGAGCGGTTTCAGGACATCCGCGCCTTCGAGCGCTACCTGCATCGTAACGGCACGATCGTGCTGAAGTTCTTCCTCCACGTCTCGAAGGATGAGCAGAAGAAGCGCTTCCTCGAGCGCCTCGATCTCCCGGAGAAGAACTGGAAATTTTCCGCCACCGACGCGAAGTCACGCGCCTTCTGGGACGACTACATGAAGGCTTACGAGGAGACGATCCGCCACACCGCCACCGACGACTCCCCATGGTATGTCGTCCCCGCAGACAACAAATGGTTCACCCGCGTTGTCGTCGCTGCCGCCGTCATCGACGCCCTCGCCTCGCTCAATCTTCAGTACCCGAAAGTCAGCGCGGCGAAGAAAAAGGAGCTCGCCGAAGCCCGGAAACTCCTGGTTGAGAACAAGTGAGCGCGGTTGCGGCATGTCGCAATCGCTCGTGAAGGAAAGCGGTGGCGCGCGCACGCCCATCAGGGAGATATGACCAAGGTCCGATACCGAGGCCTGCAAAACTAATTCACCCAGCGATCCGAATTGCCAGATGCGCATGTTTTACCTCCAGCAAGACGGCTTCTAGATCGACGAAATTTCCCCGCAGCACGCTTCCCGATACCGAAGCTGGTGATGTTGTTTTTGAAACACGCGGCAAACGCGAAGACGCTCGCGCCAAAGCCCGGTTCGACTCCTGGTAGAAATTCGTTCCGCTGGTCAGTGTCCGAGGATTTTCGGAGCAAACGGCACCTACGTTACGCGATCATGGCCATCGCGGCTTCGACGTTCGCGTCGTCATGCACGATCGCCATGAGGGCGCGGACGATGCCGGCGGGGTTCGGGTGCTGAATGATATTGCGGCCATAGACGATGCCGCTCGCGCCTTGCGCCAGCAGCCCGACCGTGCGTTCCAGAATCTCGCGGTCGCTCACACGCCCGCCACCGCGCACGAGCACCGGCACGCCGCCGGCCGTCTCGATGATTTTGTGATAGATGCTCACGTCGTCGGTCGGGTCGGCTTTGATGACATCCGCGCCCAGCTCCACCGCCTGCCGGACGAGATGCGTGATCTTCACTTCATCGCCATCGACCATGTAACCACCAGCCTCTGCATTCGGGCGGAAGACGAGCGGCTCGATCATCATCGGCATCCCGTAATAGTCGGCCTGCGGTTTCAGCTTCACGATGTTGTCGATACACATCGCGTGGATTTCCGGCGCACCGGGGACTTGGAAAAGATTCACGCACACGCAGGCGGCGTCGTTGCGCACGGCCTGGAGCATGGCGTCGGCGATGATCGTGCTGATGCGCGTGTCCGGAAGCTCCTTGCCGTAGATGTTCGCCACGTCGGTGCGCAGCACGAGCGACGGCTTCTGTTTCCCGCGAATGTCCTGCAAATGCCGGGCCTGGCCGACGGTGAGCTGGATCGCGTCCGGCGCGGCATCGACGAGCGTGCGGATGACGCGCGGCATTGATTCGATGCCCGTGAGAAAGCCGGGCTGATTGAAGAAGCCGTGATCGACGGCGACGTCGAAGCAGCGGCCGGATCTGGCGTTGAAGAGGCGGTTGAGGCGGAATGATTTCATGGTGGTTAGAGGTGCTACTTGGCGACGCCGAGGAGGTGTTTGAGGATGTAGGCTTCGAGCGCTTCGTAGTCGCGCGCTTCCACGCACTGCTGCTCGTAGGTGTGGTCGAATGACCGCACTTTATCGACAAGGTGGAGAAAGATTTCGCGGCTGGTTTTGAGGTGCGCGGTGACGGGCGAACCGGCTTGCGTGCGCATGGCTTTGACGTCGAGCCCGACGAATTCGCCGTTGCTGCCGTAACCCGCTTCCTCAAGCACTCGGACTTGGTTGAAAGCGGTGCGCAAATTCGCCGCGCCAAAGTTTTTGTCCTGATCGTACTTCAGACCGTTCTGGTCGTTCAGATGGACGCTGGCGAGTTTGCCGTGCGCGAGGGCAAAGGCCATTTCGTCGCCGGGATCGAGCCCTGCGAGCAGCGCGTGCGCCGTCTCGATCAGCCCACTCACGCGCTTCGGATCTTTCGACGCGTAGGCCAGCGCGATGGCGTGGCCGATAGTCGGCACGTAGGTGTGGTCGGCGGGTTCGTTTGGTTTTGGCTCGATCCAGATTTCGACTTCCGGGTCGTGATCGAGAATGGCGTCGATCGCAGCGAGGATGCGCTGATAGGCGACGCGCGTGTTCTTGCTCTCCCGCACGTAGGTCCCTTCCCGCGCCAGCCAGAGCACCAGCGCGTTGCTTCCGACAGCGCGCGCGATGTCCACCGTCTGGCGCGAGCGGTCGAGCGCATACTGGCGATCTTTGGCGCTGTTGCTCGTGAATCCGCCGTCCACCGTTTCCGGCGCGAACCACAGCCGCGGCGCGACAAACTCCGGCACCAAGCCTTCGTTTTTCAGCATCGCCCCAAACTCGCCAGCCTTGCGCAGCACGGTGTCCGCGGACATTTCGTCGAGGCCGGGGACGACGTCGTCGTCGTGGAGTTGCACGCCTTCAAAACCGAGGTCTTTGAAAAGCGCATACTTCTTTTCCGGCGGAAAGATCGCGCGAGTGTCGGGGCCGAAAGGGTCGGCACCTTCGCTGATGTTCCAAGGGCCGAAGGAGAATCGGTAGGTGATGGGAGTGGTCATGGATGAACCTCCGTTGTCGCAGGGTCTCGTGCCGAATGCTACGCCTAGAGTCTCGCCACCGGCACTATTGTCTCACGCCCGTTGTTTTTGCTTCTCGCGCCTGCCATCATCCGCCATGCGCGGCAGCCGTGAACACATTCAACTCCCCGGGGGACATTCCTTTCGCGTGCTGCGTTGGACGCGGAGCCTAACCGAGGTCGAAGTCCTATTCGCGCCGGGCGCGGTCGCGAGTGTGACGGGCCAGGGCGCACACTGGCACTACCATACCGAGATGGAGCTAACGCTTTTCTCCAGCGGTGAAGGTACCCGCTTCGTCGGCGATGACATCGCCCAGTTTGCCGCCGGCGATCTCGTACTTCTCGGCGAAAAGCTCCCGCACTACTGGCACACGGAAGGGAGATCCAGCGGGGTTTCGGTGCAGTGGAGCTTTCCGAGAGACCATCCGTTTTGGGCTTTTCCCGAGAACCTCTCACTGGCGGCGCTTTTTCAGCAATCCACTCGTGGGCTTCGTTATACCGGGTCCACGGCAACCGCGCTGACGACCCGGCTTCACGAGCTCGCGCGAACCCGCGGCGCGGACCGGCTCGGTCTGCTGCTGCGCATTTTCGCGCTCATGGCGGACTCACCTGCAAATGACCGCCGAATCCTCTCGGCGCGCGCGTTCTCGCTCCCGGTTCCCTCCACCCATCAGCAACCGATGGCTGCAGCCGTGCGCTACCTGCTGGCCAATTTCCGCGAGCCCATCAGGCTCGAAGCCGTGCTTAGGATAACCGGGATGAGCAAACCGACCTTCTCACGTCAGTTCAAATCTCACTCGGGCAAAACCTTCAGCGATTTCGTCTCACACCTGCGCTTGCAAGCTGCCTGCCGAGAACTGCTTGAATCCGACCGTCCGATTATCGAGATCGCTTCTTCGTGCGGATTCTCACAGGTCTCCTTTTTCAACCGGACCTTCCGCTGCCTCCTTCGTTGTACCCCCACGCAATACCGGATTCGCAAACAGCGTGCGCAAAAAAAGCCGTAAGACTTGAGCGGGCGGTCCCTTTTCGGGCGTTGTCATCGAGGGGGGGCCGTCACAGGGGGTGGTAGTGGTCGATCCACGAAATGCTGCTTTTCTGCGCGAATAGCAGGGCGGGCTTCCCATTTTCCGAGCGGATTGCTTTGCTGCGCGGATGCTCGAGATCAAAGACTTGGTTGTAAGTTACGGTTCGATTGCCGCGCTGCATGGCGTTTCGATCAAGGTGGAGCAGGGGAGTATCGTCACGCTGGTTGGCGCAAATGGCGCGGGCAAGACGACGACGTTGCGGACGATCTCAGGCATCGTGAAAGCGAAGTCGGGGACGATTTCATTTAATGGCGAGGAAATCACGAACCTGCCGGCGCATCGAATCGTGGCGCGCGGCTTGGCGCAATCGCCGGAGGGGCGGATGGTTTTCGCCAATCTGTCGGTCATGGAAAACCTCCGCATGGGCGCCTACCTCAGGAACGACAAGCCCGGCATCGCAAAGGATCTTGATTACATTTTCGGCATTTTCCCGCGGTTGAAAGAGCGCGAGTGGCAGGCCGCGGGAACCTTGAGCGGGGGCGAACAGCAGATGCTGGCGATTGGCCGGGCGCTAATGAGTAAACCGAAGTGCCTCATGCTGGATGAGCCGTCGCTGGGTATCGCGCCGCTGCTGGTGAAGACGATTTTTGAGAAGATCGTGGAGATCAACAAAGAGTTGGGGCTGACCATTCTGCTCGTAGAGCAGAACGCGAATCTCGCCTTGGAAGTCTCGCATTACGGCTACGTCCTGGAAACGGGGCGGATCATTCTCGAAGACCGCTCCGAAGCTTTGCGGGAAAACGCCGAAGTGCGTGCCGCTTATCTCGGCGGCTGATTGGCGATGAAAAGCTGGACGCCATCCCCGGCGAGTGGCAATTAAACGGAAGTCCTTTCTGCTTATGAACAAAACCGCACTCCTCCTCGCGCTCAGTTCCGCCGTGATTTTTGGCTTACCGACCGGGGCGTCGGCTTACGATGACGATCCTGGCTACGGCACCTACCGTCCTTGGTACGGTGGCAATGATCAAACCTACCGGCCGGAGGGTTCTGGGGGCAGCCGCGACCGACGGAACGAGCCGATTTATTTCCGGCCCACCATGCGCTATTACGGCAAGGGCTACACCGTGAGCTATCGTTATATGCCTGTTTATTGGTTTGAGAACGGCTACGCGCAGCAGAACACGTCGGCCAATTTCCGCACCGAAGCTTCCCGCATCGCCACCGCTGACATTCCGGCGTGGGGCGCCAAGCCCCCGCGCCTCGTCCAGCCGATTCGCAAGACGCCCTCGCAGACCGCGGTGACCTCGATCGTCCGCAGCAAACCCGCTCCCGTCTATAGTACGCCGGCTGCGCTTCCTGTGCCCAGTGCACCGCTGCCGACTCCGAATTTGGATCCGGCGGCTCCTATACCAATGCCTCCCGAAGTTCCTGCCGCGCCGACTCCACCGACGCCGTAATCTTCGCTTTTCCAGCGACGTTTTAGAGCAGGTTTTGCCTTCTGAAAAAGGCGAAAATACCCCTTGTCACCCGTAGAGGGGCATGGCAGCCTCCCACTCCTTTTTTCCAACTAGACTATATGGCACACGCAATTTTCAAAACTGGCGGCAAACAATACCGCGTCGCGCAGGGCGATGTGATCGAGGTCGAAAAGCTCGACGCTGCCCCCGGGACCGAGACGACTTTTTCGGAGGTTCTCTCTGTGGGCTCTGGCGAGGGCATCAAGTTCGGTGCAGACATCAAGGGTGCGTCGGTCGTGGCCGAAGTCGTCGAGCAATTCCGCGGGCCGAAGCTGATCAATTTCAAATTCCGCCGCCGCAAGGGGTATCATCGCACGGTGGGACATCGCCAACATCTGACGCGCGTGAAGATCACGAGCATCCCGGCCTGATTTCAACCTCTACACTAACTCCCTACTCAAATGGCTCACAAAAAAGGTCAAGGATCGGTCAAGAATGGCCGCGATAGCGTCAGCAAACGCCTCGGCGTGAAAAAATTTGGCAGCCAGGTTGTCGAAGCCGGCAACATCATCATTCGCCAGCGCGGCACGAAGTTTCTGCCCGGCAAGAACGTCGGTTTGGGTCGTGACTACACTATTTGGGCGCTGGTCGATGGCCGCGTGCGTTTCGACCGCGAAGGACGTCGCGTCAATGTCGATCCCGCGACTGCTTCGACGAACTAGGCGCGTCTCGATTCGTCTCATTTTCAAAGCGCTTCGGCCGTCATGGCCGAAGCGCTTTTTGCTGGGCTAATTTGTGCGGGCGCCGCCGGTTGACCCGCCGTAACATCCGTCACTTTCCACCGATGTCCCATCACGACCACGCTCCCCGTCTTGCCGACCGCTTTTTCACCCGCCGTGATTTCCTGCATCGCTGCGGAATGGGCATGGGTGCGATGGCGTTGGGGAGCGTGCTCGGCCAGACCTTGGGCTTGCAGGCCGCGGAGCCGTCGGACCTCAATCCGCTGGCACCCAAAGCCCCGCATTTCGCACCGAAGGCGAAGCGCGTCATTCACCTGTTCATGAATGGCGGACCGTCGCATGTGGACACCTTCGATCCCAAGCCACGTCTCACGGAGTTTCACGGCAAGACGCTGCCGATCGACCACCTCAGCACGGAGCGCAAAACGGGCGCTGGATTCAAGTCGCCGTTCGCGTTCAAAAAGTACGGGCAGAGCGGGATCGAAGTCAGCGAGCTTTTCGCCAAGACGGCCGAGTCCATCGACGACATTTGCGTGGTGCGTTCGATGCGGGCCGATGTCCCGAATCACGAGCCTTCGCTGCTTCTAATGAATTGCGGCGATGCGCGGCTGGTCCGCCCCAGCATGGGCTCGTGGGTTACCTACGGACTTGGAAGCGAAAACCAGAACATGCCTGGCTTCATTACCATGTGTCCGGGCGGTTACCCGATTCAGGAATCACAGAATTGGCAGTCCGCTTTTCTGCCCGGCGTTTATCAGGGGACATACATCGACACCCGACACACCGAGATCGACAAGCTGATCGAAAACGTCCGCAACAAATACGTCTCGTCGAAAGAGCAACGCGCCCAGCTAGACCTCCTCAAGCACCTCAACGCCGAGCACCAGCGGCGCCGGCAGAACGATGCGCAGCTTGAAGCTCGCGTGCAATCCTTCGAACTCGCCTACCGCATGCAGATGGACGCCGCGGACGCTTTCGACATCACCCGCGAGCCGCAGGGCATCCGCGACATGTATGGACCAGGCGTGCAGGGCCGGCAGATGCTGATCGCCCGGCGGCTGGTCGAGCGCGGCGTGCGCTTCGTGCAAGTCTGGCACGGCGAAGGTCAGCCTTGGGATTCGCATGACGATATCGAGGTCAACCACCGACGCCTCGCTGGCGAATGCGACCAGGCGATTGGCGCGCTTTTAAAAGACTTGAAGCAGCGCGGCATGCTCGACGACACGCTGGTCATCTGGGGCGGGGAATTTGGCCGCACGCCGACCGTTGAATTGCCGACGCCAGGCTCGAATGCCGGCAAGATCAACGGCCGCGACCACAACCACCACGGTTTCACCATGTGGCTGGCGGGCGGCGGGGTAAAACGCGGTTACGTTCATGGAGCCACGGATGAGTTCGGTTTCAAGGCGATTGAGAAGCCCGTCCACGTCCACGATCTGCAGGCCACGATTCTACACCTGCTCGGCTTCGACCACGAAAAACTGACGTATCGGTATGCCGGGCGCGACTTCCGCCTCACCGATGTTCACGGCGAGGTAATCAAGGAACTCATCGCCTAAGGCGGCGCTGCAAAACGCGCGGAAAAACCGCTTGCCTTCGTTCTACCGTCGGGCAAAGTGCGCCCCCTTCACGGAACTGGCTGGATAGCTCAGTTGGTAGAGCAGAGGTCTGAAAAACCTCGTGTCGCCGGTTCGATTCCGGCTCCAGCCACCTCCGTTGAAGGCGAGGGACTTACAGTGAAAATGAGTTGAAAAGGGCGAGAAGTGCAAACACATCCGCCCGACTCCAAGGCTGTCCACGGGTGTGCGGAAGCGTAGAAAATGCCATCCTATGATGTGGCGGATGAGATCGCCGGCGGGGTAGAGAGACGTTTTTTGCCAATCTCCAAATGAACGCAGGTAGAAAAGGATGGGCCATTTTGGCAAACGCTGGAATTGACGACACTTCTGCCGCCGCGACGGTCGTCCTTGCTGATGCCTAATCCAGCGGACTGCGCACCGACAGTCCGGGTTTATTGAGCACATGAGTGTAGATCATCGTTGTCGCGACATCCTTGTGGCCGAGCAACTCCTGGACGGTGCGGATGTCGGAGCCGCTTTCCAATAAATGGGTAGCAAACGAATGCCGCAAAACGTGCGGGGTCACCGCTTTGGCGATTCCGGCGCGCAACGCCGCACCGCGCACCGCGCGCTGGACCGTCACCTCATCCACATGATGACGACGCAGCGCCGCGGAACGCGGATCGCGGGACAGCTTCGCCGCCGCGAACACATACTGCCAGATCCACGAAGTTGCCGCTGCCGGATACTTCCGGGCCAGCGCTTCCGGCAGAAAGACGGAGGCGGTCCCAGCCTGAACGTCGCGTTCAAATTCCAGCTTCCGCCGCGCCAGATGGCGCCGCAGCGCCTCCACCAACCCAGCCGGCAGCATGGTCACCCGGTCCTTGCCGCCCTTGCCATCGCGGATGGTGATCTGCCCGTAACCGAAGTCGAGGTCCTTGACCCGCAGCCTCAGCATCTCCAGCACCCGCAGTCCGCTGCCGTACAGCAGGCTCGCCATGATCCACTCCACGCCTTCCAACTGGCCCAGCAACGCGCGCGCTTCCTGCCTGGTCAGGACGACCGGCACCTTTTTAGGCCGGGTGGCGCGCTCGACCGGTCCGAGGTCCGTGAGCGGTCGGCCAATGACCTTGGCGTAGAGAAAAAGCAGCGCGCTGAAAGCCTGATTCTGGGTCGAGGCGCTGACATCGCCCCGCACGGTCAGGTCCGAAAGAAACGCTGACACCTCCACACCTCCCATGTCCCGCGGGTGGCGTTTACCGTGAAAGAGGATGAAGCGGCGCATCCAGCCCAAATACACCTCCTCGGTGCGGCGGCTATAGTAGTTGGCCCGGAGGATGTCGCGCGCCCGGTCGAGGAGTTTCGGCTTGTCAGCCATCGAAGAATTTGGTTTTGTCCCTTCCATGCGGTTTTTAGCGTCCCCCCGGTTGCCGAGCGAGGATCGCCATTTTCTCTACGAAAAGGCGACAAAACTGAAGTACTAAAATTTAGTACGACAAAATTGAAGCCTACTTCTAGTTAGGCGCTTGCTCGCGTCTCCTGTAACTGACACACCACAATGCCCAAGTTCCGAGTTCTCATCCGCGGCGCGAACTTCCACATGCGCGACGTAGATTCACCGAGAATCGAACCGATGGGCTTCTACGTCACCGCTTTCGTCGAGGCGGCCTCTCCCGAGGCTGCCGAGTATGCCAGCGTGGACTTGCTGCGGGCGACACCCAAACTCCGCGAGGCAGTTCTCAACCCGCCTGACGACCCGCCGCAGATGTTGGCCGAGGAGATCGAGGAGCTTGCGGAGTGGCCCACGGATTGCGCGCTTCCGTTGAGCGGCTTCGGGTTCTACAACGACACAGACGAGGACGAGCACAATGAACCAAAGCCCGCAAACGCCTAACTGTCGTACCTCAAGACGTTGTCCGCAGATTTGGGGAGTCTGGAGCTAGGAGGTTGGTGGTGGAGGGCGGCGTGAGGGCGGTGGAAGTTGTAGTCGTGGAGGAAGTGGGGAAGGTAGGTGGCGCGGTGGTCGGAGGA
>JANMTP010000004.1:0-1584 GCA_031390545.1 Chthoniobacter sp.
TCCACCCCAAGGTCCTGATCGACGACCTCCTCAACCGCACCAAGTCCCTTGAAGATGCCAAGGCGGACGAGCTGCAGCTCGATCTCTTCGGCGACTTCAACGGCATCCCCAAGGGCGCCGACAAAACCGAGTTCTACCAGCACGACCAGAACTGGTCGAACCGCATGATCCTCGGCGACTCGCTGCAGGTGATGGCTTCCTTAGCCGAGCGCGAGGGCCTGCGCGGCAAGGTCCAGTGCATCTATTTCGATCCGCCCTACGGCATCAAGTTCAACAGCAACTTCCAATGGTCCACCACCAGCCGCGACGTGAAGGACGGCAACCTCGCCCACATCACCCGCGAGCCAGAGCAGGTCAAAGCCTTCCGCGACACCTGGCGCGACGGCATCCACAGTTATCTAACTTATCTACGCGACCGCCTCGTCGTCGCCCGCGATCTCCTCACCGACTCCGGCTCCATCTTCGTTCAGATCGGCGATGAAAATGTCCACCGGGTAAGGGCGGTGATGGATGAGGTGTTCGGGGATGAAAACTTAGTTAGCCAGATAGCAATTGTTAAAACGGCGAGCGCAACGTCGGAGCTTCTTCCTAATGTTTCGGATCATATTTTGTGGTTCGCGAAAAATATAGAAGCCGTGAAGTATCATCAGACTTTTCAGGAAAAGGCCGGCGCCGACAGCGGCGCGGCCGAATATAAATATGTAATCGAGCCAAGCGGGCAGACCCGCTCCCTAACCAAGGAAGAAAAGGCTGGCGCACTCCTGCCACCTGGGGCCGACCTCTATCGCCCTACTCAGACGACATCTCAGCGGCCTCCCGGAAGCGATCCGTTCCCCTATCAAGGCAGAGTGTTTACGCCTAGTTCAGCACAATTTTGGAAAACAAGCATCGGCGGTTTGACGCGGTTAGGACTCGCCGGTCGCCTTATTCCAAGAAACGCCTCAATTTCTTATTTGCGCCGGCTTCGTGATTTTCCAGTGATGCCAATCAACAATCTCTGGCTCGATACCCGATGGGGTTTTGACGCGCAAGACAAGCGCTATGTCGTTGAGACAAATATCAAAGTCATCGCCCGCTGTGTGTTGATGGCCACCGACCCCGGCGACCTCGTGCTCGACCCGACCTGCGGTTCCGGCACTACCGCCACCGTCGCCGAGCAATGGGGACGGCGCTGGATCACCATCGACACCTCGCGCGTGGCGTTGGCGCTGGCCCGTGCCCGGATCATGGGCGCGCGCTATCCGTTCTACCTGCTGGCGGATTCCCGCGAGGGCCAGCAGAAGGAAGCGGCGATCACCCGGAGCGCGCCGAGTTCCCAGCCGGTGCAGGGGAACATCCGCCACGGCTTCGTCTATGAGCGCGTGCCGCACATCACGCTCAAGTCCATCGCGAACAACGCCGAGATCGACGTGATCTGGGACCAGTGGCAGGCGGTGCTGGAGCCATTGCGCGCGGAGCTGAACCAAGCGCTAGGGACGGAGTGGGAGGAATGGGAGATCCCGCGGGAGCTGGACGTGGCGGCGGTTTCCAACCGCCATGCCCCATCCAATACCAAAGAATCGGCAAGGCGCTTGGAAACCGCCG
>JANMTP010000019.1:0-2621 GCA_031390545.1 Chthoniobacter sp.
CAAGGACCTGAGGCGCAGCCGGCGTTTGGGCAAGGTCGCCGCGGCGCTGGCAAAATCACCCGCCGCCAGCATTTCGGCAGCCAGCGGCGGGTGGGCCGAAACCATGGCGGCCTTCCGCCTGCTCCATTGTGAGGATTTCGCGCCGGGGGCGCTGATCGCGCCGCACGCTCGGGCCCCCGTGGAGCGCTGCGCGGGGCAGGCCTGTGTGGTGGTGTCCCAGGATACCACGGAACTCGACTTCACCCGCATGAAGACGACGGAGGGCCTCGGACCGCTCAATGATGAACGCCGCCGGGGCTTTTTCATGCATTCGCAGTATGTGGTCTCCGAGCAGGGGCTGCCGTTAGGCTTGCTGGACGCGGCGATCGTGCTGCGCGGGCGACGCGACGTTCCGCTCCGCCGCAAGCCGCAAACAACGGCCCATCGCGAACAAGGAAAGCCAGCGCTGGCTCGACGGTTACCGGAAGGCTTCGGAATTGGCCCGCGAATTGCCGGAGTGCGAGGTGGTGTCCATCAGCGACCGCGAGGGCGACATCTTCGAGGTCTATCAGGCGTGGGGGCTGGCGGCTGGCGGCTGGCGGTCCCCGCGCCGGGTGGATCATCCGCGCCAACCAGGACCGCGCGTTGGTGGGGTGGTGGAGGGCGGGCCGTCCAAACTCTTTGCCGCGCTGGAGGCCGCTCCGGTGTTGGGGGAAACCGAGTTTGAAATGCGCGCCAGGAAGGGCACGAAAAAGGTCAAGGGCAGCACGGTGGCCACTTTCCGCAGCGCGCGCACGGTGCGCCAGGTCATCCGGGCGATGAAAATCACGCCGCGCCCTCCCCACCGCAAGGGCTCGAAGCTGCAGGAGGTGTCGTTCTGGGCGATCCTGGCCGAAGAGACCGATCCGCCCGCCGGAGAAGATCCGATCCGCTGGCTGCTGCTCACCAGCAAGGAGGTGACCATGCTGGAAGAGGCGCGGCGGGTTCTGAATCTTTACCTGAGGCGCTGGGACATCGAAGTGTTTCACCGGGTTTTGAAAACCGGCTGCCGGGTGGAGCGCATCCAGCTCAAGACCGGCCAGGCGCTGATCAACGCGCTGATGATCTATGCGGGGAATCGCGTGGCGCATCCTCTATCTAACGCATCTCGGGCGGCAGTGCCCGGACCTGCCGTGTGGCTGCGTGTTTGAGGAAGTGGAGTGGAAATCGGCGTGCGCGGTGGTGAAACGCAGAAAGGAGGCGGGGGAGCCGACGCTGTCGGAGTTCATCGGCATCGTGGGCAAACTGGGCGGGCATCTCGGGCGCAAAAGCGATGGCGCGCCGGGACCGCAGTCGATCTGGCAGGGGCTGGCGCGGGTCAGAGATTTCGCCTGCGCGTGGCAGGCGTTTCACGGCGAATGAGGCGAGCGAAACGGGCTGAGGCGGTCCTCCGGGCCCGCCGGCTTCGCGCTGCCCGGATTCCAAGCGGGGGGCCGGGCGGGTCTTGTTAGGTTCAGCGCCCCGGCCCGGACTTCAGCGGCAACCCGCGCCGGCGGGGAAGTTGTGTATAAGGATCAGGGCTCACGCCACCGGCTAATTTCCACCGGTCCCGCCGGGACGGAAGAATGACGGACACGGCTTAACTATGTGCCATTCGGGGAGGGACATTCCTGTCCCTCGCATTCATTCATCCATTCGCCGCGCTCAAAATCTGCAGCCCTTGCCGAATGTAGGTGATGCTCGACCAGATCGTGAAAATCGCGGCGACGATGCACGGATAGACCGGCGAAATGTAGGCAACCCGCAGCATCACCCAGCCGAGCGCGAACATTTGCGCCACCGTGCAGACCTTGCCGGTCCAATGGGGAGCGAATTTCACCACCCGGCGATGGTTCCACAAAATTTTGATTCCGCCGAGGATGATGCAGTCTCGCAGGACGACGATTCCCGCGAACCAGAACGGCAGCCGCCATCCCGGCGACCCCCAATCGACCAGCGACAGGGTGATGACGCCGGTAAGCAGGAGCGCCTTGTCGGCGATGGGATCGATGAAGGCGCCGAATTTCGAGCATTGGTCGAAACGCCGGGCGACCCAGCCATCGACGCCATCCGTCGTGGCGGCGGTCACAAAAACCCCGAGCGCCCACCAGCGCAGAGCTTCCACCGGCTGCCCGATTTCCACCGTATGGCCGTAGTAAAATGCCAGGACCGCGAAGACGGGAACCAGGCAGATGCGGGCGATGGTGATTTTACTCGCAAAGGTCACGCTTCAATTGAAGCAGAGCCGCACACCATGCGAAACTTGAAACTTTCCCGCCGATCAATCCACCGACGCTGCAGTGTGCTCGGGCATTGCGGCGGGACGCCGCAATCACGGCCTGCCGCGAGACGCGGCAGCCACGAACGTGTTGCGCCATAGCAAAATGACACCGGGGGGATTTTTTGATTTCGAGTGGTTGCGCTATAAGTCATGACACCCGGCGTTGTTTGGTTTTGGTTGGGGAGGTTGCTGGGAATGGTTCCGCCGTCCTCCCCGGCGGCCGCCGGCCCACCGTCCTCGGGCTCGCCCCATTCGGCGGCGCGCTCCAGGGCGATCTCGTCGAGCAGCCCGAAGACCTCGCCGAGCCCGGCCTCGACGGCTTCCTTCAAGGCGAAGGGATCCA
>JANMTP010000037.1:0-21859 GCA_031390545.1 Chthoniobacter sp.
CGCAACGGACCCAGCAACCTGACTCGCCTGTTCGCTGGCCTGAGCCATCGCGAAGCTGCTCATTCCCGCGATGAGCGCGAAAGCCGCGCCGGTCAATAACTGTCTCATGTACTGCTCCTTTCGTTCGTGACGGCTAGTAAATTCGCCATGCACCTACTATAGGAGATTCACCCGGACAGCAGACTGACGGCAAGATTACGATTTCGTCATCCTGATCATCTCTCGACATTGATCTGCTTACCCCATCCGTACCGCGCAATGCCGCGCGGCTTGGCTCTTCGATGTGCGTGATATTTGGCGTCATCTTCGCCCAGACCGGCAGTTTCGCCGCGCCCGCCACCCAGCCGCACACCTCCTCCAGAATGTCCGGATCCTGGCCCATCGCTGCGCCCATCTTCCGCTCGGGTAGACCGTGCGGGCAGGAAAAGTTGAGTTCAAAGGCATCCACGCCCGCGTCCTGACAGCGCTCCACAATTTCCACCCACGCATCCTTGTTATATTCCTCCATGATCGAAGCGATGAGCGCACCCTCGGGATGCAGGTCTTTGCATTTCTTGAACTCCTCCAGCCAGATGGAGAATTTCCGATCACTGATCAGCTCGATGTTTTCCCACCCGATGACTTCGCCACTCTCCGCGTGCAGCTTTCCATAGCGCGGCGTTACGTTGATGACCTTGCTCGCATCAAGACTGACCGTCTTCGCGATCACTGCCCCCCACCCTTCCTTAAACGCTTTGCTGATCACATTCAGATTCGTCCCCGGAGGCCCCGAAGCGATGATGAAGGGGTTCGGCAATTTGAGGCCGTCAACGGTGGTCGCGAGTGTAGGCATGCAGTGATCGGAGGTAGATAACTCCCAAAAGACCCGTGCCTTGCGCACGGCAAGCGCGCATTGAAACGGGCCACCTCACCGAGCGCAACAGAATGTTGATTCTCTCCTGACGACCGCCCGGTTTCCATAAAAGCCGTCGGTTATCCCCGAAACGGGCGTCAGCTTAGCTCGGCGCAAGGCCCGGAGATCCAAGCCATGGCTTTGTCGGCGAGGCGGTCGAAGGCAGTGACGGCGAGAGCCAGATGCTCTTCGCGGGTGTCTTCGATCTTGTTGTGGCTGATGCCGTGGAGGCTTTGGACAAACATCATGACCGTCGGGATTCCCGCGGCGGCGACTTCCGCGGCATCGTGCAACGGGCCGCTCGGGAGGCGGTGCGAAACGCCGCAGGTTTCGCGGATGGCGGCGTCGCAGAACGCGATCAGGGTTTCATCGAAAGGGCGCGGAGCGATGTGCCAGATGCGCTCCCAGGAAACGTCCACATTCCCCTCGCGGGCGAAGCGCTCGCTGGCTTCGCGCGCCTCGGCGTACATCTGCGCAAGCGCGACGGGATCGAGGTGACGCTGGTCGAGAGTGAGGCGGCATTCCTCCACCACGCTGGTCACGATACCTGGCTTCGTGGTGCACGAGCCGATGGTGCAAACACCCGCGCCGCTGCGTTCGGCGATGCGGTAGATCTCGGCGCTCATTTTGCCCGCGGCGAGAAAGGCGTCGCGGCGGCGGTTCATCGGCGTGCTGCCGGAATGTGCGGCCTGGCCGTGAAAGGTGATGGCGTGCCGTTCGACGCCGAAGGTGCCGAGCACCGCGCCGAGCGGGAGGTCGAGATTGAGGAGCACGGGACCTTGCTCTATGTGCAGTTCCAAATACGCCGCGGCTTGGGCGAGCTCTGCGCCGCTGGCCTTCACGCTTTCGAAGTCGATGCCGCATGCGCGCAGCGCGTCGGGCAGGCGCACGCCCGCCTGGTCCACCAGCTCGCGCGCTTCGTCCATGTGGAGGTTGCCCGAGCACGCGGAGGAGCCGAAAAGGCTTTTCCCAAAACGCGCGCCTTCTTCATCCGCCCAATCCACTATCCGCACGGTGATCGGCGGCTTTCCATCGTACTGCACCGCGATCCGCCGCAAAATCTCAACGCCTGCCATTACGTTTAGGCAACCATCCAGCCACCCGCCGTTCGGCACCGAATCCATGTGCCCGCCAATGAGCAATGCCTTTTCCGACTCGCCGCGCAAGGTCGCCCAAAGATTCCCCGCCGCATCCGTGTGCACCTCGACCGGTAGTTCCGCCAGCTTCGCCTGCAGACACGCGCGGGTCTTCGTCCACATCGGCGTGAAGGCCACGCGCTGCGCGCCGTTTTCATCGCTGGTCAGGGCGCGGAGTTCCTTGAGTTCAGCGATAGTGCGTTGCGGATTCAGGGCGGCGCTCATGAGCGTTGATCTAGCGTGAGTCCGCGGCGCGCGGCAAAGTTAATGTCGATCTGAAAACGGAAGCCCGCGCGAGCGCTGTTGTCAGGTGGCGCGGTATTCGGCACATTCGCCGACCTCTCCCATGAAAACACCGCGTCTCCTCGCTCTCGCCCTCACCTTCGTCTGCGCCGCTGCCGCGCGCGCCGAGCTAAAACTGCCGGCCATCATCAGTGACCACATGGTGCTTCAGCAAAAGCAGGCCAACCCGGTCTGGGGCTGGGACACGCCGGGGACGAAAGTGACCGTCGCTTTCGCCGGGCAGACGAAGACCACCGAGGCGGGCGCAGATGGGAAATGGGCGGTTAAGCTCGATGCTGTGCCGGCCAATGCGCAGCCGCAAACGCTGGTCATCGAGGGCAGCACGAAGCGGGAAATCCAGGACGTGCTCGTGGGCGAAGTCTGGATGTGCTCAGGCCAGTCGAACATGGGCTTCACGCTGCGCGAGGATTGGAACGGCGACCTCGAGGCCCTCGCTTCCAAGCTGCCCAATCTGCGCCTAATCAAAGTTCCGCAGGTCGGCACGCAGGAGTTGAAGACCGACTTCAAAGGCGCGTGGAAGGCCTCCGCCAAAGACTCCGCTGCGAATTTCAGCGCGGTCGGCCTGCTGTTTGGCCGTTACCTGCACGAAATCCTCGAAGTGCCGGTGGGCTTGATCGACAACGCCTGGGGCGGTTCCGCCGCCGAAGCGTGGGTGCGGCGCGACGCGCTCGAAGGCGATCCGCGTTTCGCCCTGCTCATGGAAAACGCCGCGAAGAAGGAAGCGGAGCTCCAATCGCAAAAAGCGAAGGACGACTACGCCGCCGCCTTGGAGAAGCACAAGGTGGCGCTCGAAAATGCCAAAGCCGAGGGCAAGCCCGCGCCCCGTTCCCCGCAGTCGCCCGAAAGCTGGCTCACGGGCAATCACCGCCCCGGCAACATCTTCAACGGCATCGTGCACCCAACGCTTGGCTACGGCCTCAAAGGCGTCATCTGGTACCAAGGGGAAAGCAATGCCAGCCGCGCTTCCGAATATCTCGATCTATTCCCCTTCATGATCGCGCAGTGGCGCAAGGAATGGGCGCAGGGCGACTTTCCGTTCTATTGGGTCCAGCTCGCCGATTTCAACCCGGAGCCAAAGCAGCCGGGAGACAGCACTTGGGCCGAACTGCGCGAGGCGCAGACGAAAGCCATGCAGCTCCCAAACACCGGCCAGGCAGTCATTGTGGACCTCGGCGAAGGCCGCGATATCCACCCGCGCAACAAGCACGACGTCGCCGCGCGACTGGTCCGATGGGCCTTGGTCAAAGACTACGGCTTCACTCTCCCGCACCGCAGCCCCGAGTTTAAAAGCCTGCAGGTCGAAGGCGCGAAAGCCACGGTCACGCTCGACTGCTTTGGCAGTTCGCTGCGTCCGTTTGATGTCGAAGCTGCCGTCGGCTTCGCCCTCTGCGGCGAAGACAAAGTGTGGCACGCCGCGAAGGGCAAAATTCTCGGCAAAGACCAGGTCGAGGTGACGAGCGACGCCGTGCCCGCGCCGGTCGCCGTCCGCTACGCCTGGGCGGACAACCCGGTCTGCAACCTCTTCAGCAACGACGGCTTGCCGGTCACCCCTTTCCGCACCGACACCTTCGACATGATCACCAAGCCGAAGTCCGCGCCGAAAGCTCCGTAGTCCGAGCCGCCCCGCCGCATGGCCTTCGACCTCACCGCGCTGGAGACGCGCATCCTCGGCTGCCTGCTCGAAAAAGAGCGCGTCACACCCGAGAGTTATCCGCTCTCCCTCCACGCCCTCACCGCCGCGTGCAATCAGAGCACCAACCGCGAGCCGGTCACCGGCTACGACGAAAGGACCGTCGAGGAAGGCGTGAACGCGCTGCGCGAAAAGAAGCTCGCCAGCGTCGTCTTCGGGGCTGGCTCCCGCGTGCAGAAATACCGCCACCTTCTGCTGAACCATTTCACCCTCGAACCTCCCGAAATCGCCCTCCTCTGCCTCCTCCTGCTCCGCGGCCCGCAGACGCCCGGCGAGCTGCGCACCCGCACCGAGCGCCTTTTCCACTTCGCCAGCCTCGAAGCCCTCCAGTCCCGCCTCGACGACCTCGCCATCGACGCCGCCCCGCTCGTCTGCCTCCTTGATGCGCGCCCAGGACAAAAGGAGCGCCGCTACGCCCAACTGCTCTCCGCCGAGGGCACTTACGCCGAGCCGTTCACCGACGCTCTCCCCTCCCCGCGCGCTTCTACCTCGAACCCCAACGAAGCCCGCTTCCTCGCGCTCGAAAACGAAACCGCCAGCCTGAGAGCTGAGCTCGCTGAACTCCGCGAAGCGTTCGCTGCATTTCGGAAGCAATTCGAGTAGGCCCGCCACCCCAGCGCATGCCCGGCCTCACTATCTTCTGCGACGCGCAACTGGACGACGCCAACGCCCGGCTTTTACGCGAGGGCGTGGCCCCGCACGAAATCATTGTCCCGGGTGTGCCGGTAGCCTCGGTGTTGGCGCAAGGCGAGCCGGACCCGGCGTTTGGCCTTGCCGACATTGCCTTCGGCCAGCCTGATCTCGACAGCATCTACGCCTCGGAGCGGCTGCGTTGGGTGCAGATTTCCAGCGCCGGCTTCACCCGCTACGACACGCCGGAGTTTCGCGACCACGCCACCACCCGCGGTCTCGTCGTGACGAACAGCTCCCGCGTTTATGCCGAGGCCTGCGCCGAACACGTCTTCGCCTTCCTCCTCGCGCAGTCGCGCCACCTCCCGCAAGCCCTGCGAACCCGCACCGCCAACGGCACGCCGGAATGGCAGCACCTCCGCTCCGCGGGCATCTCTCTGCGCGGCCAGCGCCTCGTCATCCTCGGCTTCGGCAGCATCGCCGCACATTTGGTGAAGCTGCTCGCGCCATTTGAAATGGAGATCACCGCTCTGCGCCGTGCCCCGCGGGGCGATGAAGGCGTCGCCACGGTCACGCCCGACCAACTACCCGCCGCCCTCGCCACCGCCGATCACGTCGTCAATATTCTCCCCGACAATCCCGCTTCCCGGCGCTTCATTGACGTCGCCTTCCTCGCCGCTCTACCCCGCGGCGCCGCGCTCTACAACATCGGCCGCGGCACCACCGTCGATCAGACCGCCCTCAACGACGCCCTTCGCGCCGGCCAACTCGCCGCCGCGTGGCTCGATGTCACCGACCCCGAGCCCCTGCCCGACGGCCATCCGCTGCTCAGCGCGCCAAACTGTTTCATCACCCCGCACACCGCCGGCGGCCACTGCGACGAAGCCGGCACTCTCGTCCGCCATTTCCTCGCCAACTTCCGCCACTACCTAGACGGCACCCCGCTGCGCGACCGCATCATGTAGCAGCCGCAGGTGCGGGCTGGAGGTGGAGGGCTACTTCGAGGCCGTGCGGTTCGCGGTTGCGGGCGGTGACGGTGCCGCCGCAGGTTTCGACGCACGTTTTTACGATGGCCAGGCCAAGACCGGTGCCGCCGGTCGCGCGAGTGCGGGAGGGATCGACGCGGTAGAAGGCGTCGAAAATGCGCGGCAGGTCGGTCTCGGGGACGCCCGGGCCGGAGTCGGCGATGGTGATGACAACCTCGCTGCCCTCGCGTTCGGCGCGGACCGTGATCGGGTCGGTGGAGCGCGCGTGCTGGATGGCGTTGCGTAGCAGGTTGGCGAGGGCGCGGGTGAGCAGTTCGGGGTTGGCGAGAACGAGGATTTCCTCAGGCAGAATGAGGCGGACGTCGGCATTTTCCGCAGCCTCACGGCGCACCGCCTCGGCACCGACGGCTTCCACGCTGACAGCCTCCAGCGGTTGGGAGGGCGCGCCGATTTCCGCTTGGGAAAAGGAGAGCAACTCACTCACGAGCGCGGCGATCTGCGCCGCCTTTTCCGAAGCCGAGCGGACGAACGGTGCCTGCTCGGCGGTGGCGTGCTGTTCGAGAATGCCAAGCGCCATTTGTAACCGGACGAGCGGCGAGCACAGCTCGTGGGCGACATCGCCGAGGAAGCGCTTCTGGCCGGTGACCAGCCCGTCGAGCCGCACGGCCATTTGGTCGATGGACTGCGCGAGGCCGCCGAGTTCATCGCGCCGCCGCAGGTTTAGGCGTACGTCGAAACGGCCCGCGGCAATCTGCCGCGTGGCCTGCATCAACCGACCGATGGTGCCGGTAATGCCGCGGATCAGCGGCAACCAAAAAAGCAGCGAAAAAACAAACACACCCACGACGAGCGCGAGCCACGGTTTGGGATTGAAGATAAGCCCACCCGCGCTGAGCGAGGGCGACCGAGCCACGAGCACCACGCGCAGCGGATCGCCGACGAGCAGGTTGTCGAGCCGCCCGCTGGCGAGCAGCCAGTACTGCGTGGGATCGGTGGTGCGCATCAGGGCCCGGAGTGGCGCGCGCCCGCGACGCCGGCGCTGATCTCCGTTGCGCTCGGGCGGTGGCGTGGCCTCGGCTGGGGACGGCTGGGTCGGGGGAAAAGGCGTCCGCTGAAGCATGCGCTCGCGCACTTCGTCGGGGAGGCCAGCGGTGTCGCCGACGAGCGGGTTGGCGTCGTCGTCGAAGAGCGCAAAGCGCACGCGGTGGGCGGCGTCGTAGCGTTTCAAAACACCAGCCCATTCATCCGGCGAAGTGCTGTCGAGATCGCCAATAATCAACGCGCTTACCGCCTCCATGCGGTCGCGCGCGCCGGCGAAGAAGAACCAGTCGAGGCTGAAGTTGAACTGCGCATTGAAGAGCAGCACGCAAACCGCAGCGACAATGACGAGGTTGAGAAAAAACCACGCGAGGATTTTCCCGTAGAGCGGGAAGTGGACGCGCGAGGGCGGCGGGGCGTCACGCATTGTCCGGATTGATGAGCATGTAGCCGACGGCGCGCACCGTGCGGATGAAGCGCGGCTCCTTCGGGTCGTCGCCGAGCTTCTTGCGGAGCGACCAGATATGGACGTCGATCGAGCGGTCAAGGCCGTCCGAGTTGCGGTCGGCGATGGTCGCGATGAGTTGCTCGCGCGTCTTTACCCGGCCACGGGCGCGGGCCAGCGAGGTGAGCAGGTCGAACTCCAGCGCGGTCAGCGCGAGCAGTTCCTCGCCGAGAAGGGCGACCCGCGAGTTCGGATTCAGCCGCAGCGGGCCGACTACGATCTCGGCCTCCGCGCGATCCTCTCCAGGGGCCGCTGGGCGGCCATTGCGGCGGGTCACCGCGCGCAAGCGGGCGAGCAGTTCGCGACTGGAAAAAGTCTTCGGCAGGTAATCGTCCGCCCCCATTTCCAGACCCACGATGCGATCCGTCTCCTCACCGCGCGAGGTCAGCATAAGAATCGGCACGTCGCTTTTTTCACGCACCGCTTTCAGCACCTCGAAGCCGTCCATGCCCGGCATGTTCACATCGAGGATGATGGCGGTGAACTTTTCCGCCAGCGCGCGATCCGCGCCGCTCGGGCCGTCGTGGGCGGCGAGCACTTCGTAGCCGAGCGGGTCGAGGTAGGCCTTGATGAGCGCGCAAAGCTCGCGGTCATCGTCGATCACCAGCACGCGCCGGGCGGCGGCGGGCGGGCGAGAACTGGGCGTGCTAGCGGGTGGAATCACAGGCGTGGGCGGCAGCGTAACCCCCTGCGGCGGGGAAAAGCGGCAAACTTAATGGACTCTTAACAATTTTCCCGGTCGCTCCAAACCACCACTTAACAAAGGGGGTGTTCATTCTGCGGAAACCCAGCTCAGCCCCGGAGGTTTCCCCCTTTTATCCGACTGGGCCGATGAGGCCCTCCAAAAACCAACCGCAACTAGCAACACCAACATGAAAATGAACCGTACCATCCTCCTGTCCGCCTTCGCGCTGGCCGCATCCACCATCCTCGCGTCCGCTCAAGATGCCGCCGCACCCGGTGGCGGTCGCCAGCGCGGCCAGGGAGGCAGCCCCGAAGAATTCAGACAGCGCATGGACGAGCGCATCAAGACCTCGCTCAAAGTGACCGATGAAGAATGGACGGTCCTCCAGCCGCTCGTCGAAAAAGTGCAGACTGCCCAGCGCGCGGCCATGGCCGGCGGCGGTTGGGGCGGTCGCGGCGGACGCGGGGGGGGTGGTGGCGGCAATGATGGGGCCGCGGACACGCGCCCGGGTGCCGCCGAAAGCGCCGCGCTGCGCACCGCCCTTGAAAGCGACAGCACCTCGGCTGACGACTTGAAGGCCAAGCTGGCCGCCGTGCGCGAAGTGCGGAAAAAGGGCGCTGCCGAACTCGTCGTTGCCCGCGAAAACCTCAAGAAGGTGGTCACCGTCCGGCAGGAGGCCGTCCTCGTCTCGATGGGCCTCCTCGACTAATCGGCTCGCGCGTGACTGAGAGCCCCCTCACCTCAACCGCTGAACCGCACCAGGACCTTCTAGCGTCCATGGTGGAGCGCCAACAGCTCTCCGCCATGGACGCCGAGGTCCTGGCCGGCAGCGCCGTGCTCACGGACTCGGAGGAGGCGGTGCTCCAGTGGCTCGCCGGCGAATACGGGCTCGGCTATACCCCGCTCGACAAGATCGAGCCGGATCGTGCCCTACTCGCGCGCTTTCCCGCGCGCATTTTACTGAAGGAGGAGCTTCTCCCGCTGCGCGAACGCGACGGCGTGGTCGAGGTCGCGGTCAGCCGGCTTTTTGCCACTCCGGGCCTCGACAGCCTGCGCTCGCTGACCAGTCTCAAACTCGAACCGATCCTCGCCCCGAGCGAAGCGCTCCAGCGCGAGATCAAAAAGCATCTGGGCGTCGGCGCAGACACGCTGAACTTGCTCGAGCAGGACGACTTTTTCCAAGTCGTCTCCGACGAACTCGCTGACTCCGGCGACCTCGACAAAGCCGCGGAAGACGCGTCGATCATCCGCTTCGTGAATCAGGTGCTCAGCGACGCGCTCTCCCTGCGAGCCTCGGATATTCACGTCGAGCCCTTCGAGCACGAGCTACGTATTCGCTACCGCATCGACGGCCTTTTGCAGGAAGTCCCGGTGCCCGCCCAGATCAAGCGCTTCCAGCCGGCCATCGTCTCGCGCATCAAAATCCTCAGCAACCTGAACATCGCCGAGAAGCGCGTGCCGCAGGACGGGCGCATCAAAATCCGCGTCAAGAATGCCGACGTGGACATCCGCGTTTCCGTCATCCCGATGCTCCACGGCGAGGCCGTGGTCATGCGTCTGCTGCGGCAAAACTCCGGGATGATCGGCCTGAGTGGCATCGGCATGGCCGACCGCGAGCGCGAGCTTTTCGACCGTGTGCTGGAAATGCCGCACGGCATCGCCCTCGTCACCGGCCCGACCGGCAGCGGTAAAACCACCACGCTTTACAGCGCGCTGCACCAGATCAACGACGAGGTCCGCAAGATCATCACCATCGAAGATCCGGTGGAGTATCAGCTCAAGGGAATCAACCAAATCCAAGTTAACGAAAAGGCCGGTCTGACCTTTTCCCGCGGGCTGCGGGCGATTCTGCGGCACGATCCCGATGTCGTGCTGATCGGCGAAATTCGCGACCAGGAAACCGCACAGATCGCGGTCCAGGCTTCGCTCACCGGCCATATGGTTTTCTCCACGCTGCACACCAATGACGCACCCGGCGCGCTGACCCGGCTCGTGGACATGGGCGTCGAGCCGTATCTCGTCGCGTCGTCGCTTGAAGCGGTCATCGCCCAACGCCTCGTTCGCGTGCTTTGCGAGGACTGCAAAGTGGAGGATGCGACTCTCCGGACAATCGCGTTGCGCGAGCGGGTCGCGGCTTTAAGTGGGGCCACAATTCTCCGCACCACCGGCTGCAAAAATTGCCGCATGACCGGCTACACCGGTCGCCGCGCGATCTTCGAGCTGATGACCATGAGCGGACCGATCCGCACGATTTTGCTGCGCGGCGGTTCAAGCATCGAAATTAAGGACGCTGCGAAAAAGGAAGGCATGAAGACGCTGATCGAGGACGGCTGGCGGCTCGTCCGCGACGGCGCGACCACCCCCACCGAAGTCCTCCGCGTCTCGAAAGACGAAGGCACCGACGGCTTCGCGGTGAGCACATGAAAACGCCCGCATCATCTTCCAGCGCGGCAGGGGAACTCCGGGTGGAGCACTCGACCCGAGTGCTGTTTGCGGCGACCCGCCGCAAACACCGTGAAACCGCACCGCTTCGGACGCCCGTTCTATCGACGACCCGTAACCGGTCTTTTCGGCGAGTCGCCGAAAAGCGCACTCGGGTCGAGTGCTCCACCCAATAGCCGATGCCCACTTTTGCCTACAAAGCCATGCAAGCGAGCGGTGCGACCACTGAGGGGAGCATTGAGGCCGGCGGTCGGCAGGATGCTGCGCGCACGCTGGAGGAGCGCGGCCTCACGCCGTTACGGCTGACGGAGAAAGGCGCTCCCCCGGCGAACGGTGCGCGCACCGCAAAGCCGGTCGCGGTGAAGGAAGGGCGGGCGCTCTTTCAGTCAAAGCGCGTGACCTTCGATGCGCTCGAAGATTTCACCCGCTCGCTCTCCAGCCTGCTCGCCGCCAATGTCCCGCTCAGCCGCGCGCTGACCATTCTCTACAAGGAATCGTCGAACCCCGTGGCCTCCGCGAAATGGCGTGAGTTGCACGACTTCGTCATCGACGGCGTTCCGCTAGCCGAGGCCATGAACCGTTCGCCGGAAGTTTTCCCGCGCGTCTATGTCGCCATGGTCGAGGCGGGCGAAGCGGGCGGCTTTCTCGACGTGGTGCTCGCGCAGATCGCGGACTTCCAGGCGCGGGAGAAGGAAATGCGCGCGAAGGTCATGTCGGCGATGATGTATCCGGCGGTGCTGCTCTTTCTCGCAGTCGCCGTGCTCATCTTCCTGATGGTCTTTTTCATCCCGCGTTTTCAGACGCTTTTCGAGGGCTTCGACGCCGCGCTGCCCGCGCTCACCCAAGTCATCGTGGGGACCAGCGACGCTATCCGCGGCTACGGCTTCTACATGCTCGCGGGCGTGATCGGGGCGATCTGGTTTGGCCGGACGTGGTTCAAAAAGGAAAGCAGCCGCCGGCTCTGGGAGTCATGGATGATGCGCACGCCGGTCATCGGCCCGCTGGCCGCGAAGATCGCCATGGCGCGCTTTTGCCGCATGCTCGGGACGCTGCTCGGCGCGGGCGTTTCGCTGATCAGCGCGCTTTCGGTTTCCCGACGTTCGCTCGGCTACCAGACGCTGGTCGATCTCGTCACCGACTCCACGGAGCGTGTGAAAAAGGGCGAAGCCCTCGGCGCGAGCCTCGCGGATTGCCGCTCGCTCTTCGGCGGCTCGACGCTCGAGATGATTGCCGTCGCCGAGGAAAGCGGGCGGCTCGATCAAGAGCTGGTGCGGCTCGCAGGCGTGACCGAGATCACTCTCGACCGTGAGCTGAAGACGGCTGTGGCGCTCGCCGAACCGATCATGCTTTTCGCCATCGCCGGCCTCATCGGCACGATCTTCATCGGCATGGTCATCCCCATTTTCACGATCCAAGACTACATCAAGTAACCCCACCAAATCCCTATGTTGAACTCCAACCGTCTCCGCCGCCGTAACGCCTTCACCCTGGTCGAGATGCTTCTCGTGCTCGTCATCCTCGCGGTGCTGGCCGCCATCGTCATTCCGAAATTTTCCGGACGAAGCCAGCAGGCGAAGATCACCGCCGCGTCATCGCAAATCTCGGGCTTCGAGTTGGCGCTGAATTCCTTCGAGGTGGACAACGGGTTTTATCCGCAGGGCAGCGCCGGGCTGAATTCGCTCATCGAACAGCCGAATAATCTGCAGAGCTGGAAAGGCCCTTATCTCAGCAAGGGCATTCCCGCTGATCCGTGGGGCAATGCCTACATCTACAGCTATCCGGGCAAGACCAACCCGAAGCATTTCGACATCATCTCCGCCGGCCCCGATGGCCAGGCTGGATCCCAGGACGACGTGACCAATTTCGATGGGAAGAAGTAAACCAACGCGGTCTGCGCCGGGCTTTTCGCTCGTCGAACTCGTCATCGTGATGGCCTTGCTCGCCATCTGCGCCGCGCTGACCGTGCCGAGTCTGGCGCGCTCCGTCCGCGCGCGTTACCTCAAGGACGAGGCCGCGCGTTTCCTCGCCGCGACCGAGTACGGGCGCAATGAGGCGGTCTCGCAGGGCGTGCCGATGATCGTTTGGATCGACCCGACGACGCATCGTTTTGGCGTGGAGCCAAAGGCAGGCTACGACAGCGCCGCCGGGCGCGACCGGGACTTTGCGGTGCATGCCGACCTGCGTTTTGAGATCGACCAACCCGCCGCACGCGGCAGCCAGGTGGACGCGGTTGAATTTGCCGCGGACGGTGCGCCTACGCTGACGAGCATTGAGAGGGTGCGGCTCGTGGACCGCTCCAACGAGGGCATTACCATCGTAAAATCGGCGGATGGCTGGGCTTACGAAATCCAGAGGGAGACGAAGTGAAACAGAGCGCAGCTTTCACTTTCGTCGAGATGCTGGCGGCGATGGCTTTCGTCGGGATTCTCATCCCAGTGCTGATTTCCGCACTACTCGTCTCCAGCCGCGTCGGCTCAGTGGCGGATCGCTCCACGGTGGCGATGCAGCTCGGGGAGAATAAGCTGGGCGAACTGATGCTCGGCGATGCGTGGAGCTCGACGGAGAGCCGCGGCGATTTCGACGACGACTTCCCCGGCTACCGCTGGGAGCTGGCCAAGGGCGACTGGGAGAGCGGCGCGATGACCGAGCTGACGCTCGACGTTTTTTTCACCGTGCAAGGCCGCGAACATTCCGTGCGCTTGAGCACCCTAGCCAACCAATCGCTGGCGAGCGCCACCGAGACCGCAGAGGCGGATGCCGAGACGACACCATGATGCGCCGCGCCTTTACGCTCATCGAACTGGTGCTCGCGATGGCCGCCTGCGCGGTGCTGCTCGCGGCGATCTTTGGCGTGTTTTCCAAAGCCGTGCATCTGCGCGACGACACCACCGAACGCGCCCGCGAAACGCGCGTCCGCGCCCGCGCCGCGGGCATCCTGCGCAACGATCTGCGCAATGCGCTCGTCTCCGGCGGCACGCTGGCGGCCACGCTGGAGGGTTCGCAAAAGGGCGCGAGTGGAAGTTTTCCCGGCTATCTCACCTTTACGACCACGACCACGCCAGACGTGAACGACATCCCCGATCCCGACGTGCAGGCGGTCGAGTATTACATCGTCACCGATCCCGCGGCGACGGATCAGCGGGCCGGCCTGCTGGTGCGCGCCTACAACCGCAACCTGCTCGCGCCGACCACCGAGGAAGCAACCGAGGAACCGCTGCTCGCGGGCGTGGAGTCGATGGAAGTTTCCTTTTACGACGGCACGAGCTGGCAGGAATCCTGGGAGGTGACGACCGAAGCCAAAACGCTGCCCGAGGCCGTGCGCGTCCGCATCCAGCCCGCCCGCCAGACGGCGAGTGCCTCGGTCCCCGCGCCCATCGAGGTGCTCGTGCCCTGGCTAACGCAGTCGGCCATCGAAACCACGACGACCACCACGCCATGAACCGTCGCGCTTTCCTTTCCCAACGTGGCTCCGTCCTGATCGTGGTGATGTGGGTTTCCATCGGCCTGGTCAGCGTCGCGCTGCTTTTCGGACATTCCATGATGATGACTTATCGCGGTGCGGACAATGATCTCGCCGGACGTCAGGCCGACCTCGCCATCGAGGGCGCGGTGCGCTACGCGGAAATGCTCTTCGTCAATCCGACCACGCCGGGCGCGATGCCCGCGCTGACCGCCTACAAGGGCGAAGCCGTGCCAGTCGGCGAGGCGCAGTTTTGGTTCCTCGGCACGCCGGCGGATACGGCCACGGGACAGACCGGCGAATACGGTTTGGTCGATGAAGCGGCGAAGCTGAACCTCAACACCGCGACGGTCGATATGCTGCGCATGCTCCCGGGCATGACCGACGCCTTTGCCGCCTCGATCAAAGACTGGCGCGACACGGACGAAGACCTGACCACGAACGGCGCGGAGTCCACGATCTACGCGCAAAAATCGCCGGCGTACAAGGCGAAGAACGCGCCCTTTGAGTCGGTGGAAGAGCTGGCGCTGGTGCACGGCGCGACACGGGAAATTCTTTACGGCGAAGACGCGAACCTCAACGGCACGCTCGAACCCAACGAGGACGACGGTGACAAGGCGCTGCCCACGGACAACAGCGACGGTCGACTCGACGCGGGCATCCTCGCCTACGTCACGGTCTTCAGCCGCGAGTCGAACAAAGACGCCGAGGGCACCGCGCGCATCAACCTCGCGCAGCCCGGCACGACCTTGGGGACGCTACTCTCGGACAAGCTTGGTGCCGACCGCGCCGCGATCATCACTGCCAATCTCGGCCAGGCTCCGCTGCGGAGTGTGTTGGAGTTTTACGTGCGCGGGCAGTTGAAGGCCGAGGAACTGGGGCAAGTCATCGATTCGCTGACCGTCGGCACCGGCACCTACCGCCCCGGGATGATCAATGTGAACACGGCGAGCGGCACGGTGCTCGCGTGCGTGCCGGGCATTGGCACCGACAACGCCGCGAAGCTCGTCGCCGCTCGGCAAAGCCGCACCGCGACGGACACGAATATCTCCTGGGTCGTCGATGCGCTTGGCGCGGAAGCCGCGGTGCAGGCCGGGCCATTTCTCACCGGGCAGACTTCGCAGGTCAGTGCGGACGTGGCAGCGGTCGGGCGACAGGGTCGCGGTTTCCGGCGGGCGCGCTTCGTCATCGACACCAGCACCGGCGCACCGCGCGTCGTCTATCGCCGCAATCTCGCACCGCTCGGCTGGGCGCTGGGCAGCGAAGTGCGGGAAACGCTCGCGCAAAACAGGGAGGTCCGTTGAAGCTCGACCTCGCCACTTTGAAAAAGCGCCTGCAGGTACGCTCGACGCTGGCCATCACGATCGAGTCGGGCCGGGTAATCGTGGATCTCGTCCGCCGCGAGGAAAACACGAGTCGCGTGCTCCAGTCCTGCACCTTGCCGATCGGTGCGGACGCGGTGATGACCGATCCCGAGCGCGCCGGCCAGCGTCTCGCCGCAGAGCTGGCTTCGGCGGGCATTCGCGAGCGGCGCAGCGTGGTCTGCATCCCGGCAAGTTGGGCGCTGACGACTTCCACGGACGTGCCGGGCGTCGCTGCCGAGGACCTGCGCGCCTTTCTCGAGCTGCGCGCCGAGCGAGAATTTCCCATCGCCATCGCCGACCTGCGGCTCTCGTGGTGTGCCTACGTTTTACCCGATGGCAAAGAGTGCGCCACGCTCGCGGCGGTGCCCGCAAAACGCATGGAAGCCGTCGAGCGCATGCTCGGCGTGGCCGAGTGCCGCGCAGTTTCCGTGTCGCTCGGGCTGGATGGCTGCCTGCCGGTCGGCGGGCTACCGCCAGCGCTGCATTTTCTGGCAAATGGCAATCATGTCGATGTGATCATCGCGGCGGGCGGCGGCATAGCGGCGGTGCGCACGCTACCCGGCCCGACGAGTGCGGAGACCGCGGCTTTCGATGCACTGGGTTTTTCCCGCGAAGTCCGCATCACCCTCGGGCGGCTGCCGGACGCGCTGCGCCAGCAAGTGCAGGAGGCGCACTTCAGCGGTTCGCCGGTTTCGGCCGAAAGTCTCTGCACGGAAATGCGCCCGCATCTCACGCGCATGGGCATCGCCAGCCGGTTCGACCGTCCGCCGGGCAGTGATGGCGCGGCGCATCCCGGCGCGGCGCTGGAGGCGGCGGGCCAGCATCTGCGCGGGCGGGCCGTGGCGTTTGAATTTCTCACGCCGGAGGTCAACCGCTGGCAGTTGGTAGCTAAGCAATTCGACGACCGCCGCCGCCGCTGGCTGGCCGGGGCCGTGGTCGCGGCGCTGGTTTTGCCGATCCTCGTCTTCATCGTGCGTTCGCGGATGGAGAGCCGCCTCAACGCGGAGTGGGACGGCATGAAGCGGCAAGTTGCTGACGTCGAGAATCTCCAGCAGCGGATCCGCACCTTCCGCCTGTGGTTCGAGCCGGCCCCGCCAAATCTGCAAATTCTGGAAGCGCTCGACTCGGCCTTTCCCGAGCAGGGCGAGGTGTGGGCGAAAAGCGTGCAGATCAACGATGGCGGAAAAATCACCTGCGCCGGTTTCGCTCGGAACCAAACCGCCTTACTCACCTTTCTCGACCGTCTCCGCGCGCTGCCCGAGGCCCGCGAGGTGCAGATGCAGCAGCAGCGCGGCGACAACCCAATCCAATTTTCCATGACCTACAAATGGGGGCCCAACGATGCAAAGTAGGCGCCGCGAATTCATTCTAAAGATCGCCGTCGGAGCCGTCGTTGGGCTGTTTCTCCTCGACCGCGTAGTCATCACGCCAGCCTTTGCCGGATGGAAGGCGCAAAGCGAGCGGCTGACCGCACTGCGGCAGAAAGTGCAGCGCGGCAAACAGCTCCTCGAGCGTGAGAGAACACTCCGCGCCCGCTGGGGCGAAATGCAGGGGGCCAATCTGCCAGCCGATCGTTCTGATGCCGAAAGCGATGTCTCCAAAGCGATCGGGCGCTGGAACCGCGACAGCAAGGTCAACTTCGCCAGCCTGACCCAGCAATGGCGCGAGCATCCGGACGAGGGCTACGACGCCTTTGAATGTCGGGCCACGGCGAACGGCGATTTGGCGTCGCTCGGGCGGCTGCTCTACGAGATCGAAACGGACGCACTGCCGGCGCGGATCGAGGAGTGCGAGATCATGACTCGCGACGCCCTCGGCAAGCAGCTCTCGCTCTCGCTGCGCTTCAGCTTTGTGCACATCGCGGCAACGGGAAAGTCCACACGATGAAGCCACCCTTCGCCAGAATCCTCACCGCCGCGCTGCTGCTCTCCGGGCTGCCCGCCGGGGCCGCAGAAAAGGTCGCGGGCTACGACAGCTTCAAGCTGATCCGCACGCGGAACATGTTCGATCCGAACCGCAAGCCGGTGCGCGTTGACTCCACGGCGCGCACCGCCGCGCGACCGAACCGCAACAGCTCGCTCACCCTCACCGGGACGATGGCCACCGAAGGAAAAGCGCTCGCCTTTTTCGACGGCACGCGTGCCGACTACCGCAAGGTGCTAACCGTGGGCGAAAGCATCGCGGATGGGAAAATCACCGCCATCAAAGCCACGCAGATCGAGCTGGAGCGCGCGGGCAAACCGGTCGTCCTTGCCGTGGGCCAGCAGCTGCAGATCGACGGCGCGCCTTCCGACGTCGCACCGGAGGAGCCCGCGGTCGCAACGCCGACCGAAGGTAGCGCAACGCCCGCCGATCCCGCAGCTCCGGTGGCCACCGCCACTGCTCCAGCTTCTGCACCCCCCAACGCTAACGAACCCAACGAAGTCCTCCGTCGCATGATGGAGAGACGCCAAAAGGAAATGTCCAAATGAAAACCAAACGCCCGACGACCACCGTTTACCTGCTGCTTACCGCCGCCCTGCTCGTGCCCACTTTGGCCCTGGGCCAGCAGCAACGGGGCAACCGACCGCCAGCCGCCGCCACTCCGGCCCCGGCGAAAGCCCCAGCTTCGACCAATATCGAAGTGGCGCTCCCGGAACTCGATCCTTCCACTCCAGCACTGATCCAGCGCGCCCCCGCACCCACGGCACCGGCGCCCGCGGCCCCGGCCCCGCCCACGAAAGGCGGTATCATGCTCAATTTCCAAGGTGCCGCGCTGACCGACGTGCTGAACTATCTCAGCGAAGCCGCGGGCTTTGTCATCGTCCAGGAAGCCCCAGTCAGCGGCACCGTGAACGTGGTCAGCCGCCAGCCGATCACCCCGGAAGACGCCGTCGATTTGCTCAATACCGTGCTGCTCGAAAAAGGCTACGTGGCCATTCGCAACGGTCGCATCCTGAAAATCGTTAGTCGCAAGAACGCCGAAAAGCGCGACCTCCCGGTGCGCACCGGCAGCGATCCCGAGCTCATCCCGCGCAAGGACGAGATGGTCACGCAGATCCTCCCGGTGCGTTTTGGCGAAGCCGCCAAGCTCGTGGAAAACCTGCGTCCGCTCCTCGCCGAGACCGCGACCATCAGCGCGAACGAGGGCAGTAATTCCCTCCTCCTCACCGACACGCAGACGAACATCCGCCGCATCGCCGAGATCATTCGCGCCATCGACACCTCGGTGGCCGGGATTTCCACGCTCCAGGTTTATCCGCTGAAATTTGCCAACGCCAAGGAGTTGGCGACGGTCGTCACGCAGCTTTTTGCCGCCAATACCGCGGGGGGTAGCGGCGGTGGCGGGCGCGGCGGACGCGGCGGAGGTGGGGGCGGCGGCTTTCAGGGATTTCCCGGCTTCCCCGGCGGCGGTGGCGGCGCGGCACCAGCCGCGGCAGCGAGCGAAGCTCGGCAGGCCAATTCACGGGTTATCGCCGTGGCCGATGACCAGAGCAATTCGCTCGTCGTCAGCGCGCCGGAAGAGCTCATCCCGAGCATCACGGAGATCGTCAACAAGATCGATACGAACATCACTGACGTGAGCACCACCCGCATTTTCCGTTTGGAAAAAGCCGACGCCCTCGAAACCGCCGACCTGATTACCGCGTCCTTCGGCGACACCACCGCGCAGACCGCCCAAAACAACCAGCGCGGCCAACAGCGGCAAGGTGGCGGGTTTGGCGGCAACGGTAACGGTCAGCAGCAAAACACCAACACCGCCCGCAGCGAGCGGGCCCTGCAGGAAGCCCGTGTCGTCGCGGTCGGCGATGCGCGCACGAATTCCCTTCTCGTCTCTGCTTCGCGCGAAACGATGTCCACGATCGCCGAAATCATCGGGCGCCTCGATTCCAGCGATGCCAAGAAGCAGCGCGTCTATACTTACAGCCTGCAACACGCCGATGCCGAGGGCGTAGCGGATGTCCTCCGCGGCATGCTCGGCCAGCAAACCACCACCAACGCCCAGCAAGCCGGCAGCGCGCTCAACCGCCGCAGCACCAACGGCGCGGCCATGAGCACCGACGACGCTTCCACCAATCTGAGCGGCGGCGGCGGCGGCGGCCGCGGACGTTAAAAACCCGCGCAGAGCATTCCACATCCCCGCCTCCCCATGCCCCATTCCTTATTCCTTTCTCCCCGTGCGCGACGCTGGGGCTGCATCTTTGCCGCGCTCCTTTTCGCGCTTCCGCTCCACGCCCAGAATGCGCGTCCGGGAAGCAACGCCCGCGGCACGACCGGCACCACGGGCCGCGCTCTCGGCGGAACCACGCCGCGCAGCAGCACCAGCAGCACTTCCACGACCGGCTACCGCCGCAATACCGAACTCGGCGACGCCGTCATCACCATTGATCCCGAAACGCGCTCGCTCGTCATCGTCACCGACGAAGACACGCATCGGGAGATGAACAACGTCATCAAGACCCTCGACAAGCCCAAGCCCCAGGTGCTGATCAAGGTCGTCTTCCTCGAAGTCACCTACAACAAGGGCCTCGATATCGGCGTCGAGGGTAGCTACACGTTTAATCTCAAGAGCCCGGTCGCCGCGCGCACCGGTTCCAGCACCACGACCACCGCGACCACCGGCACCATTCCCGGCGGGACCACGGCGACCAACAGCACCCTCACCACCCCGCTGGACACCCTGGCCAACATCGGTCAAACCGCCACGCTCGAGAGTCTCTACGGCCTTTCCACGCTCACCACCGGCAGCTTTATCCGCCTCGCCAGCGACGATTGGACCGCCACGATCCGCGCGCTCCAAAGCAAGGGCAAAGTCGAGATCCTCTCCCGTCCGTCCATCATGGCGCGCAACAATCAGGAAGCCGTCATCGTCGTGGGGTCCGAGGTGCCGTTCATCACTTCCAGCAGCCTCACGCCCGAAGGCCAGACGAACAACACCATCCAGTACGACAACGTCGGCATCATCCTGCGCGTCACGCCTTTCATCACCTCCGAAGGCACCGTCGAAATGATCGTCGCCCCGGAAATTTCCGCGCTCACCGACCAGACCGTGCCCATCGGCAACAACACCTTCGCCCCGGTGATTTCCAAACGCTCAGCAGAAACCGTCGTCGTCACCCCGCACGGACGGACAGCAGTCATTGGCGGGCTCATGGAGACGCAGAAAGTCTCGTCGGTCCAGAAAGTCCCCATCCTCGGCGACATCCCGCTCCTCGGCATGGCCTTTCGCCGGACCATTACCAACGACACCAAACGCGAACTGCTTATCTTCCTCACGCCCTACATCGTGAACAATGAAGCCGGCCTCGAGCGAGCGACCGTCGATGAAATCAACCGCACTGAACTCGTGGACCGTTCCTTTAGCCAATCCGAACTGCAAAAATACCTCGAAACCCTACCCACCTCCAAACTCGACGAGGAAAAAGCCGACCCCAAAGCCAGCCGGAAGAAGCTCGCCCCAGCCCCGAGCGAAGACTTCTTTCCCACCACGCCTGCCCCCACCCGCCCCCGCGCGACCCCGCCAACCCGCCCGAAGGGCCACTGACGAAGACGGGGGAGGCCCCCCGGACCAGTGGTACCATGGCGATCGGCAAGTCGACCGCGCGGCCGTTCTGCAAACCAACGGACCATCCTCGCCCTGATGCGTCGGCAACGCGGTCGGTTCCGATCACCGCCGACAACGGCACCGAGTTCCACGGCTACGCCGCCCTCGAAGCGCGGACCGGAGTGCGGTTCTACTTCGCCACCCCGCACCATAGCTGGGAACGCGGCACCAACGAAAATACCAACGGCCTGATCCGGCAGTATCTGCCCAAAGGCCAAAGCATGACCGACCTAACCCAAAGCGAATGCGACGCCCTCGCCCATCACCTCAATGAACGACCCCGCAAAAGACATGGCTACAAAACCCCCAATGAATGCTTCCTTCATCACTAACCAATGTTGCACTACAAAGTTGAGCTCAGGCCATTGGTTCATTTCGCTCTGATACCTTTCTCGCGACACCACTGAACCCACGCCTTCGGATCGTTTGAATCTTTCGGCTGTGCGCCCGGCGGGTCGGCATTTCGCGACGCCGGCAGCCGCCGCGGTTTTAAAAAATTTGGCGCGGTGAATGGTTGAACCATGCCGTCGGGTGGATGTGTGAGTCGGACCCAGGGCTAGCCCGTCGGCGGACGGCGATGAATCAGTTTGCCAAACCAGCCGCGACTAGACACGTGTGCGCTGGCATTCTGTTCCCACTCCATGAAAAAAAACCATTTTCTCGCCATCGCCGCGCTCTTGGCAGTGCTGCTCCTCATCGTGAGCATCGGCGATCCGCGCCGAGATCGGGCGTCACCCTCCGCCGCTCCCGCGAGTGAACCAGTCGCGTCGCCACGTTCCTGGCCGGTGGCGGAGGTGGTCGCGCCGCCGGAAGACTTCGGCGCTGTTCCGGTGAGGACCGTGCCAGTCACGCGGCCGGCGTACGTCGCGCCGCATGCCGTTCAAGAGCTGCCGGCGGAGCGCGAGAAGGCAGGGATTTTCGCGAAGGCGAAGGTGCTGGAGGAAAGGGCGACGCCGCCCGGCGGCGACGGGCGCTTCACGAAGCGGCGGCTGCTCGAGGCGGAGGGGAAGTATCCGTTCCTCATCGTGGAGGAGGTCTGGCGGAAGGATGAGGCGGGCGCGGAGGTGCGGATCGAGGAGAAGACGATGGTGGCGGATCATTTCGTGGTGCGGGTGAAAGAGAAGACGGCGCGAGGGGCGCTGGA
>JANMTP010000052.1:0-41342 GCA_031390545.1 Chthoniobacter sp.
TGCGTTTCGATGATCGCTGTGGCGAGCAGCGCCGCATGCGGCTCATCGGCGTTCTCGGTGAGAAGCGCCGAGAGTTTCGGCGCGCTGAGGCCGGTGAGCAGCGCGGCGGCAGATTGGCCGCGCGCGGGATTCATGCGGAGATCGAGCGGGCCGTCGGCTTTGAAGGTGAATCCGCGCGCCGGGTTATCGATCTGCATCGAGGAGACGCCGAGGTCGGCGAGAATGAGATCGGCACCATCGGGCGCTTCGATGGCGAGAAGTTGGGCGAGGCCGGCGAAGTTCATTCGGCGCACGCGCAGCGACTCGGCAGGAAATCCGAGAGCGCGCAGGCGGGCTTCGGTTTTCGGCAGTTCAATGGGATCGGCGTCCAAGCCGATGAGCCGTCCGCCCGGTTGGACCGCCGCCAGGATCTCTCGCGCGTGCCCGCCGTAGCCGAGGGTGGCATCGACGGCAGTGTCGCCGGGCCGAGGGTTGAGCACCCCCAAGATCTCGCGCACCATGATTGGCCGATGCGTGCCCGCCGGCGTCTTGCCGCTCGCCAGCACTTTCTCCACGTCCGACGCGTAGCGCTCGGGTGCGTGCTCTTTGTATTTCTCGGTGAACTTCCGGGGATTCTTGCCGGAGTAACGCACGCGGCGCTTCGGCTTCTCGGGCGGCAACTCGCTCACGGTTGCACGGCGATCTGCTTCGCTTGAGCGCGGATTTGGTCCGCAACTGCGGCGGCTTCCGTCTGCGCCTTGACGAGCGGCCAACCCTTCCCCATTTCCGGCCGCGTGTGGCCGATATCGCTGAGCCAGGCATCCGTCAGGAGACGCCCGCGCTGGCGGATCGCGTCGGTGAAAGCTTTCGCTTTGGTGGTCTGAAAAAACTCGCGTGCCCGCTCCTTGCGCCACCAGTTAATTTCGGTCGGCGCCAGTCCGCCGATGAGCGCGTCTGCCATCAGCTCATGACCCGCAGCGTTGGCATGCACGCCGTCCTTGGCGAAGACAAAATCCGGCTCGGTCTTCCGCTTGTCGTCGATGAAGGCGTTCATCGGCCCGTGAAGGTCGATCACCGTCCAGCCGCGCGCCCGTTGCTCCAGTAGCCACGCGGTGTAGCGGTCGAGCACGAGATTGTAGCCGCCGAGCGTCGTCTTCTCCCTTGTGCTGGGTGAGGTCCGTGCCGAGAGCGGATGAAAACTCGGCGGCGTAAGAAAGATGATCTGCGCATTGGCCGCTTTCGCTTTCGCCGCCAGCCGTTCGATGCCGTCGCGGAACTTCGCGAACCGGGCCTCGTCGAACGGCAGATAAATGCCGTCGTTCATGCCGTAGCAGGCAAAGATGAGATCGGGCCTAGTCTTGGCGAGCACGCGGTCGAGGCGCTCGTGGAGATCGGGGCGCGGAAATTTCCCATTTGCGTGACCGTCCTCCGACAAACCGGAAACCGTCTCGCTCGGCAGGCCGACGTTGATGACTTCGAACGACCGATCGGGAAAGCGCAGGAAGAGAAACGTTTCGAAGTTATCCACGTATTCCCCCGAATGAGTGATGCTATCCCCGAAAAAGACGATCCGCTTGATCCCCGGCAAAAAATCTGCCGCCGCAGCCCACAACGGCATGGCCGCGAAAAGAACGAGGAGGAGCAGACGGGGGAAGAGGAACATGCGCCGAGTAAAGCTGCGTCTCGCTGAGGAGAGCAAGCGGAGCGCTCGGTTTTCCCGCTCGTCAGCACGCGGCGCACGCGGCAGAAACAGGCTGCTTATGTCCCAACAGATCACCGTTCGCTGCGCAGCCTGTAGCGAGGAGTTTCCACTTGGCGATGCCGTGCTCGGCAGCGTGCGCGACGGCTTGGAAAAAGAACTGCGCGTGGAGGTGGAGCGGCGGGAAAAAGCGGTCGCCGAAAAAGTGAAGGCGCTCAACGAGCAACAGACGGCGCTGACGCGGCAGGCCGCCGATTTACAGGAACAGGTCGAGAGCGCGGTCCGCGAGCGCGTGGGGCAGCAGACAGCGGAAATCAGAAGCAAGGCGGTTAAGCAGGCCACCGAGGCGCAGGAGATGGCCGTGAAAGAATTGCGCGCGGAGCTTTCGGAAAAGGCGAACGCCCTGAAGTTAGCCCAAGCCCAGGAACTCGAATTGCGCCGCGCCCAACGCCAACTCGAAGAAGCGACCGAAGCGATGAAGCTGGAAGTGCAGCGGACTTTGGACAAGGAGCGCGGAGCATTGAAGGCCCAGCTTCGCGCGGCCGCGGACGAGGAGAACCGACTGCGACTTGCGGAGAAGGAGAAAGTCATCACCGACCTGATGACGAAGCTCGACGAAGCGCAGCGCAAGGCGACGCAAGGTTCGCAACAGACGCAGGGCGAAGTGTTGGAGCTGGATTTTGAACAGCAGCTCCGTTCCGCCTTTCCGCTCGACCTGATCAGCGAGGTTTCCAAAGGCCTGCGCGGCGCGGATGTGTCGCAGGAAGTGCGGAGCCCGCTCGGTCGCGCTTGTGGCGTCATCGTCTATGAACTCAAGCGCACGCAAAACTGGAGCGACAGCTGGATCACGAAGCTCAAGGAAGACATGCGGGGCATGAAGGCGGAGATCGGCGTCGTCGTTTCGGAAGCGTTGCCGAAAGGGGTGACGCGGTTTGGCCAGCATGACGGCATCTTTGTCTGCGACCTGGCCTCAGCGATTCCCCTCGCCCACACGCTGCGCCGGATGGTCTTGGAGCTAGCGCTCGCACGCGGGCACCAGGAGGGTGCGCAGGAAAAGATGCAGCTTCTCTACACCTACCTGACCGGCGTCGAATTCCGCCAACGGGTGACGGGCGTGATCGAGGCTTTTGTGATGATGCGCGAGGACTTGGAAAAGGAGCGCCGCGGCCTAACCCGTGCCTGGGCCAAGCGCGAAAAGCACATCAACTCCGTGGTTGAAAGCATGGCCGGAATGATCGGCGACGTGCAGGCCATTTCCGGCAACGCCCTGCAGGAAATTCCGACCCTCGCCTTTGCAACCGAAGACGAGGACAAACTCGACCTTTAACGCGAGATGTCGGACTGGCTGAGAATCTTAAACTGCTGCCCCTCGAGCACGGCGGCGGCGCACTCGTTATCTTCCACATGCAGCGCCAGCGCGGTGCGGCCACGCGGACGGGTGAGCAGCGCGTAGCTGCCGAAGATATTGCATTCGGCGGCGAGCAGCGCGGCGAGGAGACGGCCGAGTTCGGTAGCACCTTCCTTCAGTTCCACGACGACGAGTTCGCAGATCGAAAACGGAATGGCGTGCTCGATGAACATTTGCTGCACGCTTTCCGGATCGCTCACGACGATGCGGACGATGGCCGTGTCCGCGGAATCCTGCACACTGATCGCGAGGACGTGGATGTGCCGTTCATTGAGGACGCGCACGACATCAAGGAGAGTGCCGACGCGATTGGGGAGAAAGATGGAGAACTGCGTGACGCGGGGGCCGCCAAGTTTTTCGGTCGTTTGCGTGGATTCGAACGGCATCGGATTGCGGCAGGACGGTCGTTTAGCGGTAGCTGTAGATGAGGCAGAAGGCGGTCGGAGTACCTTCCACGAGTTCGACTTTAACGTAGTAAGGTCCGCTATTCACCGGCGCGAAGCCGGCGGCGGCAACTGAGGTGTCGGAGTACGGTTCGGTCGCCACGGGCTTGCCGTTTTCGTCGAAGACCGTAACCGCCACTTTCTTGGCCGCTTCGGTTGAGGCCGCGGTGAACCAATACTGATTGCCGGCGTAAAGATTAACTTGGATGAGCGCGGCTTTGCCCGGCGCGAATTTACCGCCCCAGTTACCGTCCCGAAGCTTGAAGCCGTCGTTGGAAAATGCCCCGGCCACTTCCAGCGCAAGCTTGCGGGAGCTGACTTCTTCATCACTGGCCGCGCGGAGCGGCGAGGTCAGAGCCGCGGCGAGGACGAGGGTAAAAAAGAGGCGCTTCATTTCGATTGTTTCTTGGTGATTTCCTTCACGGTTTCCGTGGTCAATGTGTTCAACTTTTTCACGTCGTCCGCGCTGGGCGCCGTCTCGAGAGGAAAGGTGATCAACTTTTCGATCTCCCCCATCCGCCCGCGAACTGCGGCGACAACGGGGTCGGCCACGGCTTTTTCGCTGAGACCTTCCAGACGTTTGTTGAGGAAGCTGACGATGCCCGGCTGGCGCAGCAATTTGGCCCCGGCCTCGGTGTAATTCTTTGCGAGGTAGCCGCTCATCACTTCCATCGCGCGCAGCCAACCGCCGACCGTGACTAGCGTGACGAGATCGTCGTCTTTGCGCTCCGTCATGCCCGCCTTCACCTCGTTCTGCGTCGCTTCCATCTCCTCCTTGAGCTGGTCCCACTGCTTGTCATTGGCAAACCCCGCGATGCTCGCTCCGCGCTCGATCACGTCTTTGCTCACGCCGAGCTTTTTCGCGATGGCGAGGACATCGCTGCCAATACTTTTCACCTGCGGCGAATCCTCCGCCTCAATGGCCACGTAGCCGTCCGCGATCAGGCCACCGAGGTTCAGCGCCATCTGGGTGCGGCTGGTGTAATTCGTGGCGATGGGCGGGCGAAACATCTTCGTCCAGTCGATCTTGCCGAGCTTGTTCAGCGTGGCCATGAACTCGCCGGGCATGGGGATGGAAAAGTCGTCGGTCCGGGTCGCGCCGGTGATTTCCTCGGGGGTCAGGGGAGTCGCGTTGCCGGCTGCGGAGGCGCATAAACAGACGGCTGCGAGGCCGCCGGTGAGGATGCGGAAAGTCGGATTCATCAGCGGACGATAACGGGGCGGAGATTGAAAGTGGAAGGTCAAAGTGCGTGGGGTTCAGATTAGCCCACTGAGAGTGCAAAGTGCTGTGGCGCGTTCACTTTCCACTTCCACTTTCATTCCCCGCCCTTACGCTGCGCCGCTTATGAAAGCCCAAGTCATCGTGATGCCGAAACAGACCGTCCTCGACCCGCAGGGTGTGGCCGTCCGCGATGCGATCCATCATCACGGCCTGCCCGCGGTAAAGTCGGCGCGGGTGGGAAAATTCATCGAACTCGAACTCGACGGCACGGAGACCGAAGCGCAGCTCCACGAGGTTTGCCGCGATTTGCTGAGCAATCCGGTGATCGAGGACTATCGGCTGAGCGTCGAAAGCTGAGCCGCTGAATATTGCCGCCCGCGGCGTCTCTTATCAAAACCCGCCATGCTCTTCTTCCTCTGCGTTTTGCTCCCGCCGCTCGCCGTATTTTTCACCGGCCGAATGGGTAGCTTTTTCCTCAGCATTATCCTGACGCTCTTTGGCTGGCTGCCGGGCGTCATTCACGCCTTCTTTGTCGTCAGCGACCACAAAAACGAGCAACGCCTCCGCGACATCGCGAAAGATCTTAAATCCTGAATGAAAGCCGCCGTCATCCGTTTTCCCGGTTCCAATTGTGACCAAGATTGCGTTCTCGCCTTGCGGGAACTCGGCGTCGAAACGGACTTTGTCTGGCACAAAAACGAGTCGGTCGCAGGCTACGACCTCATCGCGCTACCGGGCGGATTTTCCTACGGCGACTACCTCCGCTGCGGAGCCATCGCCCGCTTTTCGCCGATCATGAAAGCCGTGAAAGAAGCCGCCGCCCAAGGCACGCTCGTGCTCGGCATTTGCAATGGCTTCCAAATCCTGTGCGAGGCCGGCCTCCTGCCCGGCGCGCTCATCCGCAACCGCGACCTGCACTTTCGCTGCGAGCACGTCCACGTCCGGGTGGAGGACGTTGCGAACCCCTTCCTCCATCAAGCCATGACCGGCGAACTCCTCCGTATTCCGATTGCGCATGGCGAAGGCAGCTACACCGCCGACGCCGCCACGCTCGCTGAGCTCAACCAGACGGGCCGCGTCCTCCTCCGTTACACAGACGTTAACGGCGCTGCGCTCGACAGCGCCAACCCCAACGGCTCCGCCGAAAACATCGCCGGCATTTGCAACGCCGCGCGCAACGTCTTCGGCCTCATGCCCCACCCCGAACGCGCCTGCGACGCCCGGCTCGGCAGCATCGATGGACGCGTGGTTTTCGAGTCCATTCTTTCCACCCTCGGCGTCCGCCAAGCAGCGTGAGGCCACGCTTGTTGAGCGGCCAGACTTCGCCCATCTTGAACGCATGAGTTACGTGACGCTGCCAGTTGATATTGCCGACGGGCGCATCACGCCCCTCGAGCCCGAAAAAATGCCCGCGAGGGGCCATGGCTACCTGACGATCTTGTCCGAATCTCATCTCAAGACTGCGGTGCCACCGGGAGAGCGGTTGCGTGCTTTGCGTGAGTTGCGGAAGAGTCTCGCGCTGACACCGGAAAAGGCCGCGGCATGGATGGAAGCCATCCGTGACCAGAAATTCTAAGTGCAGTCATTTCTGCTGCGGTCGCCTAGATGATTCACTTCGACGCCAATTTCCTCGTCGCTGCGTTGGCTGAAAATACTGGGGCGGCTGCCCTGCTCGATGGATGGGTGGAGAAGAATGAAGAGTTGGCGATCAGCACCGTGGCCTACGCCGAGTTTCTGTGCGGGCCGCTTTCCGCAGACGCCGAAACGGAATCCAACAGTCTCTTCCCGGAGCCCATCCCGCTCCTCCCACTAGATGCGCAAAAGGCGGCTGAGCTTTTCAACGCCACTGGCCGACGTTCCCGCAGCCTGAGCGATTGCATGATCGCCGCCACCGCCATCCGCCGCGGCGCCTCACTAGCGACTTACAACCGCGACGATTTCGTGCGCTTTGTGCCGCACGGCCTCCACCTTCTTTAAAACCCATGACCGAGCCGCAAATTACTCCCGCCCTCATCGCCAAACACGGCCTTACGCCTGACGAATATGAGCGCATCAAAACGATCCTCGGGCGCGAGCCGAACTTCACGGAACTGGGCATCTTTTCGGTGATGTGGAGCGAGCATTGCTCGTATAAAAACTCGAAGCGCGAGCTGCGGAAATTCCCGACGACGGGGCCGACGGTGCTGGTGAAAGCGGGGGAAGAAAACGCGGGCGTCATCGACATCGGCGACGGGTGGGGCATCGCGTTCAAGATGGAGAGTCATAATCACCCGAGCGCGATCGAGCCGTTCCAAGGCGCGGCGACGGGCGTGGGCGGGATCATTCGCGACATTTTCACGATGGGCGCGCGGCCCGTCTTCTCGCTGAACTCGCTGCGCTTCGGGCCGATCACGGAGGAAGTTTCAGGTTCAAAGTTTCCGGTTTCTGGTTCCTCCACCTCTCCAGACGCAGGCGCGAACGACGGCAACCAGAAACCAGAAACCAGAAACCAGAAAGCCGCTATCGCCGCAAACCGCCGCCTGTTCGCGGGCGTGGTTGCGGGCATCGCGCATTACGGGAATTGCATCGGCATCCCGACGATCGGCGGCGAGGTCTATTTCGACGAAAGCTACGACGGCAATCCGCTCGTGAACGTCTTCAATCTCGGCATCCTGCGGCACGAGCAAATCGCGCGCGGCGCTGCGAAGGGCATCGGCAATCCGGTCTTCTACGTCGGCGCGGAGACGGGTCGCGACGGCCTCGCCGGCGCGGCCTTTGCCTCGCGGGAACTGACCGAGGAGAGCAAGCAGGACCGGCCCGCGGTGCAGGTCGGCGATCCCTTCAAGGAGAAGCTGCTCCTTGAAGCCTGCCTCGAACTGCTCGCGACCGACGCCGTCGCCGGCATCCAGGACATGGGCGCGGCGGGGCTGACCTGCTCGACGTGCGAGACGGCGAGCCGCGGCGGCACTGGCGTGGAGATCGACCTCGCGAAAGTGCCGAAGCGCGAGACCGGCATGACGCCTTACGAGATCATGCTCAGCGAGTCGCAGGAGCGCATGCTTATCATCGTGAAAAAGGGCCACGAGCAGACCGTCGTGGACATCTTTGAAAAGTGGGACCTGCCCTACGCCGAAGTCGGCGTGGTCAAAGACGACGGCATGATGCGCGTGCTGAACAACGGCGAAGTCGTCGCCGAAATTCCCGCGCGCCAGCTTGCCGACGAAGCCCCGCTCTACGAGCGCGAAGCCACCCCGCGCCTCGCGCCTGCGCCGCTCGATCTCGCGTCGCTGCCGGAGACCGATTGCCGCGCCGCGCTGCTCACGCTCCTCGCGCATCCGAGCATCGCGTCGAAAAACTGGGTCTATCGCCAGTACGACCACATGGTGCGCGCCGGCACGATGGTCCTGCCCGGCTCCGACGCAGCCGTCTTCCTCGTCCGCGAGGCCAATAAAATCCTCGCCGCCACCAGCGACTGCAACGCGCTCTACTGCGCGCTCGACCCGCGCGAGGGCGCGCGCATCGCCGTCGCCGAAGCCGCGCGGAACCTCGCCTGCGCGGGCGCGACGCCGCTCGCCACCACGGACAACCTGAACTTCGGCAACCCCTACAAGCCCGAGAATTTCTGGCAGCTCCGCGAGTGCGTCGAGGGACTCGCCGAAGGCTGCGTCTTCTTCAACGCGCCCGTCACCGGCGGCAACGTCTCGCTCTACAACGAAAGCCCCGCCGGCTCCATCGACCCGACGCCGACCGTCGGCATGGTCGGCCTCATCGAGGACGAGCGCCACGTCACCACCTCGCATTTCAAAACCGCAGGCGACGCCATTCTCCTCGTCGGCGACCTCGGCGACGAACTCGGCGCCTCGCATTTCCTCAAAGTCATCCACGGCCAGAAAGTCGGCCCCGTCCCGCGCATGGACTACCCGCGCGAACTCGCCGTGCAAGACGCCGTCCGCGCGCTCATCAAATCCCGCCTCGTGAAAAGCGCCCACGATTGCAGCGAAGGCGGCCTCGCCGTCGCCCTCGCGGAGTCCTGCATGAGCGGCGAAACGCAGATCGGTGCCACGATCGACCTCGGCGAAACAAAAACGGCCAATGGCCGCGGCCTGCGCCTCGACCAGGCGCTGTTCAATGAGACGCAGTCCCGCATCGTCATCACCGTCGCCGCCACCAATGCCAGCGCCGTCCTCATGCTCCTCGAACTCCGCGGCCTCCCCGCCCGCCGCCTCGGCACCGTCGGCGGCCCCGATTTGAAAATCACCGCCAACGGCGAGACGACCATCTGGCCCGTGGCCAAACTTCACGAGACCTGGTACGGCGCCATCGCCCACGCGATGGAGGCGTAAACACGCATCAACCCGCATCACTCAGCAGGGATGGTATCGATCCGTAATTTCACAGCTCACTACACATCTCGACCTTTCTGGGTCGAAAACAGTCCGACCTTCGACAGCCCGCTAACGCCGGAGGCATACAGGGCAGCGATGTCCGAGGAAATTGTATCCCATGATACCGGCGTGTTTTCTCTTCGCGTGTGCAGAGACGGATTATTAATGCTAGAGATGAGCGAGCTTGAAACCTTGCTGCCATTAATTGAAGTCCAAGACATCGGTGGCTATGTTGCTTGGTGGAGTGGTTACCTAATGTGGATGAATTGCTTGGCACTCCTTTTGGACTGCTGCGTAATTGAAGAGGCTCGATTAGGTTATTTTAATTTTTCTGAGGTCACTAGGCGTGACGCATTCCGAATTCGGTTCGAAAATGGGCAGTTCAGTGCGTGCGACGTAGCATCTGAGAGCCATGTCCGATACCTACAGGATTCCCGCCACCTTAGCTTGGTCCGCCAACCCATCGAATTCCTCACGAATCTAGACGGAAGAATTCCGCTGCCACGAACTGCGTTTGACCTGCTGATAGCTAAGTTTGACTATCTGAGTACGCGGCCCGAGTTAGCTTCTTCCGTTTCGATTCTGGCGAAAAGCTTATCGGAATACAAACGCGGCAACTACGATACTTCGCTTGTCCTCGCATGGTTTGTTGTCGAGGGTGAAATCAACAAGCGATGGCGCGAGTTGCTAGAGTCAAAGAATTGCGATTACCCAGACGGTCAGCGCCGCATTAACTCTGATCGGCGAAAGAAATTTGAAGGTCCCGACTATCCTGTAAGCGTCGTCTCAAACCTGCTAGAACTCGAAGGGGTAATTCCATTCAAAGTTCTCCAAGAGTTCGATGAGATCCGTGGCTATCGCAACGCGATTGTGCATCGAAAACCCAATTTCAGTTGTGAGGCTGCTCATTGCCGAAAAACAATCGAGGTAGCGAAGCGTTTAGTAACGGAGCGTGAAAATTTCACATTCGAATTGAACTTTAGCTACTCCGTGGGGAGATCCTAGGTTCTCGCCGGGACGGGCGTTCCCCAAAGCGTTGCGCTCACATTACCCTCGTTCCCAAGTCTGCTTGGGAATGGCTGTGGGGCGAAGTTGCACTTCGCGGGGGGCGGGGGGTCCGCGGGGGGGTGGCGGTGCGCGCCGCCCGCGGACACCCCCGCCGTGCGACGTGCAACTTCGCTCCCAAGGGCGTGCCCAAGCAGAGCTGGGGAACGAGGGCGCGAATTCCATCGCGGAACGCATTGTCCCGCCAATCCATCGCGGCAGTGAGCGCGATGACACAAGGAGGCGCAATGGAGTTGCGCAGACAAGGGCGTGACGAAATGGAGTTTCGTCACGAGGAGTTGACCCTCGTTTGCCCCTCTTGCCCCTCGTTCCGCGACTCCATCGCGGAACGCACTTGTCCCCGCAATTCCATTGCCCCAGGCTCGCGCCATGCGCAGCCGCTACCGCATCCACGAGCCGGATGCCGCGCATTTCATCACCTCCACGATTATCGAGTGGCTCCCGTCTTCACGACCGCGGCCTGCTGTGATGTCCTCATCCGCTCTTTCGAGCACTGCCGGGAGCACAAAAGCCTGCGCATCCACGCGTGGGTCATTCTCGACAACCACTTCCACGCCATCCTCTCCGGCCCCGCACTGGCCGACACCATCCGTGATTTCAAGCGCTTCACCGCACGCATGATCCTGGCCCAGCTTCGGGAGGAAAAGCGCGAGTGGCTGCTCAATCAACTCGCCTACTTCCGGGCCGCGCATCGCCAGGCGACGGCCGAGCATCAGGTGTGGCAGGAAGGGGTGCATCCGCAGGCGGTGATCGACGATGCCATGATGCGGCAGAAGCTGGAGTATCTGCACAACAATCCGGTCAAGCGGGGGCTGGTGGCGTCGCCGGAGCATTGGCGGTATTCATCGGCGCATGAGTGGATGGAGGGGACTTGCCCGGTGCTGCGGTGCGATCCGTGGCGGTAGCGGCGCGATGGAGTCGCGGGGACAAGTGCGTTCCGCGATGGAGTCGCGGAACGAGGGAGGAGGCTCTGCTTCGGGGGGCGCGGGCCGCAGATTCGCCACGTCACCCTGCGGGAGGGGGTGCGGGGGGCGGGGAGGGTTTTTTGAGGTCGAGGCGGAGGAGGATCTGGCCGAGGTCGATGGAGGGTTCGCCGGGGACGAGGAGGTCGGGTTTGATTTTGTAGAGATCGCCAAAGCCGCGGACGAGGATGCCGGCGCGGCACAGGTAGGCGCAGTGTTTGGAGATATTGGTGGCGGGGATGCCGAGGCGGCGGGCGATTTCGGAGGCGGGGAGCGGCTCGCTGTCGAGGAGTGCCTGCATGATGCGCCAGCGGGTGGGGTCCGAGATGGCGGTGAGCAGCGGCTGGGCGGGGATGGGAGGCTGGGAGGAGGCGTCGGGCATGGGGAACCGGGGGACGGAAGCAGGCTGGCTGAGGTTTTGCAAGCGCGATTAGGATGGAATGATCCTGAGGAAAGCGTATCAGTGCGTCACTTGGGAGGCTTACATGCTCGTAAAAGCGCCTGACATACGAGTGAAAGCGGCTTACGTGCTCGTGAAATCGTCTTATATGCTCTTGAAATCGTCTTACATGCTCGTGGAAGCGGCTCACATGCTCGTGAAAGTGCGTGGCCTCCAGGTGCAGGCGTCATGCTTGCCCGACGAACCGCGTGAATGGCTCGAGAAACGGTCTTTGGCCCTCTACCCGAGTTGATCAATGCTCGTTTTACAGAGAAAAGTGCGAGGGATGTGCCGTCAGGGTGGGGAGCAAGCCCGTTCGGGATTCGCCAAAGGCCCGCGGTTGGTAGCGAAGGCGACCTCGCCGTGGCCCTCGCGGAATCCTGCATGAGCGGCGAACAGCCCATCGGCGCGACCATCGACCTCGGCGAAATAAAAACGGCCAATGGCCGCGGCCTGCGCCCCGACCAAGCGCTGTTCAACGAAACCCAATCCCGCATCGTCCTCAGCGTCGCCGCCACCGATGCCAGCGCCGTCCTCATGCTCCTCGAACTCCTCGCCCGCCGTCTCGGCACCGTCGGCGGCCCGGATTTGAAAATCACCGCCGATGGCGAGACGACCATCTGGCCCACGGCCAAGCTCCACGAGACCTGGTACGGAGCCATCGCCCACGCGATGGCGTAGAAGCCCCTCCGCTCGCCGTCACTTCGGCGGCAGCCAGGGCGTGCACGCGGTGACGAAGCGGATGAACTCCTCCGAGCGAAAAGGCTTGGCCAGCGCGGGCAGACCGTCGAATTGGCCGCAGGCGGCTTCTTCACGGGAAAGCGAGCCGGTGAGATAGGCCACGGGTACGGTCTTGAGTTCGGCGTCGGCCTGCAGTTCGATGGCGATCTCACCGCCGGTTTTGTCCGGCAGATTGCAGTCGAGAAAGATCATGTCGGGGTGAAAGCCGCGCGCCGTTTCGAGCGCCCGCTTGCCTTCGTCCTCCTCCGCGATCTCGAAATCGCCCACCTGCGTCAGCAGGAGCCGATAGAGCCCGGTGAGAGCGCTGTCGTCGTCCACAAAAAGAATGCGGCGGGCAGGCATACTCAGTTCCTCCGGCGGATGTGCCGCACCTGCTGCGGGGCGGGGCGGCGGACGAAGACGTGCAAAAACAGCTCGAACCGGGCGGCGAGCGGATGGGTCGAGGGGGGGATGGCGGCGGGTTGGATATTCATGGCGATTGTTGAGATAGCGCATGCCATTCCCCCCGACTCGGGGAGGACTACTGATTCGCCGGGTGGAAATTCCGGAGCGCATGGCGGTTTCCCCTCGTTCCCAAGCTCTGCTTGGAAACCAGGGGAATGTTCAAAGATCCGCGGGAGTCTGGTGAAGGGGCGGAACTCATGTCGCGGCGCGGAGGCTATCAGGCGCGTCCGACCCTTGAGATTGAGCTGGGGGGCAGCGGACGGCTACGGCTCAGGGACGACGCCTTCATCCCCGAATCCATTCCACTGACGGGTAAAGCCGCCCTCGATACCGTCCTCCGTTCCGAACAGCGTTTTGTTATCCGCGCTCAACCGGTAAGTTCCCTGCGCAATCTTTCCCGCAGGATCGGAGAAAGTCATCCGCCAGCGTCCGTCTTTAAAAGTTGCTTCGCCGATCCAAGTGCTCAGATACCCCGGCCAGGCGCGGGCCTGGGGTGGGCCCAACTGATACTTGCCGTCCTTGCGATACGGCAGCAAATGCACCGCACACCTCCCATCGGCGAGCAGTTCCCAAACGGAAAAAACCTTGCGATTGCCGTCGGTCTTGATGCGCGTCCAGTATGCCCCCACCGGCAAGGGATTGGCCATAATCAACAGCCTATCCACCTCCTTCATCGTTTCGGCATTGAGAGTCTTTGGAGCCAGTTTCTTCGTCTGGATGGCGTCTGCGCGAGCGCCGGCCCGGTCGCCGATCAAACGCCGGCAGTCACTCCGCTTGAAGTAGAAAAAATAAGCGTCCTCGTCGTCCGGTTCCGAGTTTTCAACCAGATACGACCAGTCCACCAAGGCGTCCTTGTAGCGCTTGAGAGCCATGAGGATATTCGCGCGCACGATATGCGGATCCAAGGTTAGTGGAAGCAAATCGACCGCTTCCGTGGCCTTCTTCAACGCCGCGGGAAGATTACCTTTTTTCTGCAGCGCTTGCGCTTCGTCCATCAGCTCACCCTGCTTTTTGTGGAAGGCTTCGATGGTTCCCGTGACCGTGCCGTCTTTTACGACGAGCGGATCATCCTTGATTGCTCTACCGGCGGCCCCGATCAGCTCATCGATTGCTTTCATGTCCTCCGGCTTGATCGATTTCGGAGCCATCTGCTTCGCCTCCAGCGCTTCCGCTCGTGCTCCCGCCGCGTCGCCCAGTTTCAGTTTGCAATGGCCGCTATACAGACGCGGCCGAAACGCGTGCGGGTCCCCTGGCTCCATGAAGAGTTTTGCGTCTGACCAATCCGCCAGCGCGTCTTTATACCGTTCGAGGGACATGAGAATGGAAGCTCGGGCAATGCGCGGCGCGATCGCGGTCACGAGCAAATCGACGGCCTGATCGGCCTTTTTCAGAGCGGCAGGCAGATCCCCTTTCTCTTTCAAGGCCATGGCTTCGCTCGCCAGGTCATTCTGCTGCTGGGTAATAGAAGCCTTCGAACTGACTTCAAAAATCGCGATCCGCTTGCACTCGACGCGGCCCTTCGTGCCGTCCACCACCACGGTCATCGTCTGGTAGTCCGGGCTGAGTTCAAAAGTCCCTTCCACCGTCTTGGCTTGGGGCTTGGTCAGGCTCATCCGCCAGCGACCGGCTTCAAAGGTCGCCTTGCCAATGTGCGTGCGCACGTCTTTCGGCCATGCCCCCTTCGCGGGCACGTCGATCGTGTAGTCGCCTACCTTGCGGAAGGGCTGCGAGTGCACCACGCAAGTGCCATCTGAATGCAACTCCCAGATGGAATAGACGTCTTGTCCCTCTTCCGTCAGCCGACTTAGCCACAGCGCATCCAGAGGAAGCGCGCTGACCTGGAGGAGCATCGCGAGCTCCTTTATTTTTTCCGGGTTCGCCGACGCCGGAGCCAGCCGTTTGGCTTCGAGGGCATCGGCCCGGGCACCAGCCCTGTCGCCCAGATTCAGGCGGCACTCCGCCATATAAAAATGAACCATGTAAAGGAGTCCGTTGCCCGGCTCCATCTTCCCTTTAACGAATAACCAGTCATCCAGCGCATCTTTATACTGCTTCATGGCCATGCAGATGCCGCCTCGGACGATGTGTGGTTCGAAGGCACTGGGGAGGATGGCGATTGCTTCGTTCGCCTTCTTCAACGCTGCGGCTAGCTCGCCCTTCTTTTGCAAAGCCTGAGCTTCAGAGGTCACTTCCCGCGCTTTCGCGATCGCTTGGGTGTCGCCGGCCCCCGCAACCTGGCCCATCGCAAGCCGGTGCGGACCGGGGAGTGTGGCGAGCGCCATCACGAGCGAGAGCGCTGTCACGAATCGGCTTCTCAGCCGAAAGCTAGTGGGAGAAGAGTGCGATTTCATCGGAATATAGGTGTGCGTTTCAGAAGGAAGTCCATGCAACAGTGTCAATCCTGCCATTTCGGCAAGCCCTTCGCCGGCTCCGGCGGAGGCGGAGGTGGGGGTGGTTCGAACAGAGCCCCGGGCGGCACCTGTGGCATCGAGCCGCCGCGCGACATGTAAAGAAATCCGCGGCCTACGATGACGGCCGCGAGCAGCACGACCCACCACCGCCCCAGGCTCAAGCTCCCCGTCACATAGAAAATGCTGACCGTAACCACGGCCGCGATCACCCCTGCCGTGAGGGCTCTTGGAATGCTTCGGCTGGGACATTGCATCGGTAAATTTCCTCCTAGCTGGCGAGCATCGTAGAAACAGAGTGCCGCCTGACTCAAGCTCGCAGACGGCGAGAATGCGGGCGCAACTGGCGATGCCGTGGTCGGCAGAAATGCGCCAACTGAAAATCGGGCACCTTAGTCGCGGTAGGCGAATTCGTTGAGATTGAAGAGGGCGCGGCAGAGCTCCGGGAGGTCGGGGAGGTCCAAGGTTCCATCCACGGCACGCGGAAGTCGCGCTTTTGCGCAACGAAGGAACGTGCGGACGAAGCCGGCTCGCCGCTACTTCTCGAACTTCACCGTCACTTTGGGCAGTGCGGCTTTGAGCTTTTGCTCGGTCTCGGGTGAGGTGTCCTGGCTGAGGGTGAACTTGGTAAGCGCGCGCATCTTGCCATAGCTCTTGAGCGCCGCGTCGGTGACGGGTGGGTTGGACCAGGAGAGTTCTTCGAGGTGACTCAGCTTGCTGAGCGACTGCACGCCGACATCCGTGGCTGTCCCTCGCATGACGTAGATCTGTTTCAGCTTGTCACATTGCGCGATCTGGGCGAGGGCAGCGTCGTCAAGGGCATTGCCGGCAAGGTAAAGGATTTCGAGTTGCCGCAGCTTATTGAGATGAGCGAGGCCGGCGGGGGTGACTTTGCCGGCGTGGACGGTGGCATAGAGCGCCTTCAGCTTTGGAAACGCGGCGGTGATCGCTTTGATGGAGTCGTCGGTCAGGCTTTCGACGCTGTACCATTCCAGTCGTTCCATCGAAGTGCGCACCGGCCAGGTAGCGAAAACGCTGCCGTCGAGCGTGCTGCGGGCTCCGATCCCCAAACTCCGCAACGATTTCAGCGCGCCGAGCGGGGCCAGGGCGGCATCGGGCAGAGTGAGGCTTCCAAAGTTGATGGCTTCCAAGCCGTTCAGTTTGGCGATCTGGGCGATCCCGGCGGCGTCGATTTGCACATATTCAAGCGCGAGCCGCCGCAGGTGCTTGGCCTGCGCCAAGCGACCCCAAGCGGCGGGGGGCACTGGCTCGGCCGTCATGAGCCCCAGATGCCACAAGTTGGAGATGCCGGCGATCGAGGTGAATTGCGTCTCGGTAAAACTCTGCTGATGGATGCTGAGCCACCCCAGGTTCCGGGCCTTGTTGAGCGAAGCCAGACTGGCCCCTTGGAGGGTCCCCCCCAGCAGCAGGTTGGTCAGCGCAGGCATCGCGGCGATGGAGGTGCAACTCGCGTCGGAGACTTGGGGGAGATCCCGCATTTCCAGCACCTTGACGGCCGGGAGACCGCGCAGTTTTTCCATGGTCGCATCCGTCGCGGGCACGCCCGAAAAAGCGATCAACTCGGCTTCGGTGAGTTGCTCGACGATGTCGAGGTCGGCGGTGGTGAGGGCGTCGGCCGGGCGAAAGCGCACCTCCATGATGGCAAACTTCCCGCCGGGCAGGTCGGATAGCTTCTCGACTGGGGTGAGGGCTCCGGGCGCGCCGATGAAAACTGAGGCACCCATGCCCAGCAGGCGCTCGACGACTTCGCGGGGTTTGAGCTTGGGCGCTTTGGACGGCGGCGGGGCGGTCTTCTGGCCAAGCGCGGGCGGCGGCGTGGCGGGGGCCGCCGGCGCGGCAGGCGCGGCGGCGGCGGCTCCGGCGGGCGGCTTCAGCCAGGCGGCGCTGAGGGCTTCGCGCCTAGCCTTGATTTCGAGGGCTTCGTCGAAGCGCTGGCGTTGGGTAAGGGCCGTCTGGCTTTGCCCGAGGATCGCGTCGTAGCGGGCGTGGACGCTCTTCGCTCGGGCAAAGCGGTCAGCGTCGATCTTGGTGAAAGCCGTGCGGTAGCTCGCCCGCAGAGTCCTGAGCGTGGCGGTGGCGAGAGCTTCATCTTCCACGGGCAACTCGCCGCCGCCCGCCATCTTCTCGCGTTCCGCGCGGAAACCCACGGCTTCGTCGAGCTTCCCCGCCTTGGTCGCCATCGCGAGCTGCACGTCGAGGCCCGCGAGATACTGCTTCTTCAAGTCGCCCACGCTCTTTTGAAACGGTTCGCTGACTTCCTTGGCAAACGCCGCCTGCCACTGCGGCTCCTGCTCCGCGAGCCATTTGCCGGTCGCACTCTGCGCCGCGGACGGAGCGGGCGCGGGTGCGGGGGCGGCCGGCACCGTGGCTGCGGCATCGAGCGTGCGGACCTGCACATTGCGATAGGCGATTTCTCCGGTCCACCCCTGCAGACCGACTCTTCCTTTGTTGCCGGCCTTCTCGCGGAACCTCGTCGTCTTGAGATCGTAGGCGCAGGCGAGTTGGTTGTTCACCCAATGTTCCGCCGTGCCGCGGCGGTGGATGAGCTTCGCCGTGTTCCACTCGCCGACTGGCTTCGCCGCGGCCGCTGTCGTTTCCTGTACGTCATAGAGCGAGCCCGTCCTATTCTTTGGGCCGATCGAATCGTCCATGAGATTGAACTCGGGAAAATCGGTCACGTTTGCGCCGGACTCCGAGCCGCCGATGAGGGAATAGATACCGCCATTGCCACCGCTGCCCACGCGCCATTCGAGCGAGAGTTCGAAGTCGCCGAACAGCTCATCGGTGACCAGTAGCTTGCGTTGTCCTTCGCCGATGAGCGCGCCGCCTTCCACGCGGAACCCAGTCGGCACGCCGCTCTCACCGAACCCGTGCCAGCCAGCAAACGTCTTTCCGTCGAAGATGGTCCGTAAGCCGACTGGTGCGGCAGCCACAGGGGCCGGCTGCGCAGGCTGTGCGCCCGGCCCGCCGAGCACCTTCGCTTCGCCGTCGAAGACGCGCAGGGTCCAATTCGTGAATTCCCAACTTTCGCGGCTGCAGAAGAGGCCGGGTATTTGCTGGCCGGAGAAAGCGGGATGTTGATCGACGGGAATGCTTATCTCCGCCAGAGCCCCGGCCCATCGACCGATCGGCTTGCCATCCAGCCAGACGGTGACGCTGCCATCGCGCCCATTCGGCGCGAGCTTCACGAGCACGAGCAGCCGACCACTACGATCGCCCCCCAGCGGCCAGTCACCGATCTTCTCAACTTTTACGCCCGCGAAATAAATCGTTACACCCGGGTGAAATACGAGGCCACACTGCTTCGATGAAGATAAGGGCAGGTCTATGGTGAACTCCGATGGGTAGCCGAGCGGACGAAAGTCGGCCTCGATCGAATACTCCCGCACGCCGGCAAGGCTGACTGGGGTCATGATTTTCCCCGACCCCCCATCGGGAAGGTAGGTGAGTTTGCCGTCGACCTGGCGCCATTGGTTCGCTTTGGTGAGGTTGGGGGACGCCACGCGGTCGCGGGTGAGATCAAGCGCGGAGATGAGATTGACCGTCTGCTTCAAACTGCCCGTCGGCCCGGCTTCATCGGACGCGGACGTTGCGGCGACAGGAGGCCCCTTCGCCGGAACCGGGACCGACCTGGGCGAAGCCGTGTCAACAACGACCTGCGGCTTGTCCGCTTCGCGGGCTTTCGCGGTCTGCCCTGGCTTCGGTTTGGACCGTCCGAAGGAGAGGAACGCGGCGACGACGGCGACAAAGGCCACAGCAATGCCGATGTAAAGCGGCGCGCGGCTTTTCGCCACGAGCGCCCCGGCGATGGGCGAACGCGCTGGGGCTGCCGCGCCGACGACAGGTTTGGGAGAGGACTTCCTGGCCTGTGCCTTGACCACGGCGGGGCGCACGGTCTCGATCGCGGTCTTCAGCTCCGAGGTGCTTTGAAAGCGGGCGTCGGCTTGCTGCGCGAGGGCTTTGGTGATGATTGCGTCGAGGCGCTTGTCGAGGCCGCAGCGTTTGCTCGGCGGCTCAAAGGCGCCCTGCGGCGTCTCGCGGCAGAGCATTTCGTAGAGCATCACGCCGAGGCTGTAGATGTCCGCGCGGTGATCGACGTGCATGCCGCGCTTTTGCTCGGGCGACATGTAATCGAGCGTGCCCATGACGACGCCGGTCATGGTGGAGCCCCATTGCGCGGGGTCAGCCTCGGCCATGCGGGCGAGGCCAAAGTCGGCGACCTTGGCCCGCCCGCGGCGATCGACCATCACGTTGGCGGGTTTGATATCGCGATGGACGATGCTTTGCTCGTGCGCGTAGGCGAGGGCGTCGCAGACCTGCCCGGCGAGCGCGAGCGCGTCGGCGGGAGGGAGCGGTTCGCCGTGGTGGATGACGTCGTGGAGATTCGCGCCCTCGACGAACTCCATGGAAAAATAGAGGTGCCCTTCGCCCGTGGTGCCGAAGTCGTGGACGGCGATGATGTTCGGATGGTTGAGCTTGGCCATGGCGCGTGCTTCGCGCCGGAACCGGTCTGCGAAGTCGCGGTCCACGCTGACCTCCAGGGGCAGGAGCTTGATCGCGACGTGGCGGTCCAGTTGGATTTGCCGCGCCTGATAGACCGCACCCATCCCGCCGCGGCCGAGCATTCCGTGCATCTCGTACTGGGGAAAAAGGCGGGCGATTTCTGCGTCGCTCGGCGGCGTCCAACCGTGGGCACCAACGCTCGACATTTTCATGCTCGCCATCGCGCGGGCGAGCATCTGGTCCGGCAGCACGGCGCCGAGCACGCTCGGGACGGGCGCGGTGGCGGCTTCCGGCCCGAGGGCATCGCACGCCACAAGCAGCGCGGTGATCTCGCTCTCGATGTCGGCAGGATTCGCGACCGTATCGGCGACGAACGTCCGGAGCACCTCGCGCTGGCGGGTGCGGAAATCGAAGACCGTCTTGCGCATCGCGCCGCTGGTCCGCCCGGTTCGCACAGCAGCCACGGAGTAGCGCTCTTCGTCGGCGTGCTCGAAGCCGGCGAAGGGCAGGAGTTCACCGAAAAGCTGCTCCTCCCCGCGGGCGGCATACTCTGCCTGTAGCGAGCTCACGGTAAACTCGAGCACGGTGAGCGTCCAGCGGCGCTGAAAGAGCGCGTCGGCGTCGCCCTCCGGCTCGGTGGCGTAACGCGCCTCCGCCCACTCCGGGTCGATGGTGATCGGCGGAGCGCCCTTTAGCTTCACCCCCGCGCTGGAAAGTTCACCGAGCCGCGTTGGGAGCCATTCGCGGAGCCGCGCGCCCCCGGAGTCCGCGGCGCGCGGTGGAGCATCGCCGAGCCAGCGGGCAAAGGAGGCCAGCGTGGCGGTGGCCCCGCGGCCTGCGTCGAGGCCGGCCCGCCGCCACCAGGCATAGACGCAATACCAGTAGCTCTCCGCCAGCTCGCGGAGGGCCGTCTTAGCGGCGCTGCCCGATTCCTCCTGCGCGACCCGCCATCGGCTCGGGATTTCCAAAGCCTCGCGGGAATTGGGTAAAGGGGCGGAACTCATGTCGCGGCTGGCGAGGCTATCAGGCGCGCGTTCAGTGCGTCGAGATTGAGTTGGGGCCCAGCAGCGCTGGTCAAGCCGGGGACGGTGCTCGGACGAAATTCTAAGAGCGAGGGAAAATCCGGGCGACCGCGCGGACTGCGCCGCGCGAACCATCTTTCGAGGTTTATGACAATCGTGAAACGCAAGACCCGCAAGACCATCAAAAGGCAGGTCAACAAAGCCATCCGCAAGCATGGCCCGAAGGTCGTGACAGCAGTGGCGTCGGGGATACTTTCCAGTCTGATGACGATGGTCATGGACCGCAGTGAGTCCGGAGAGAAGGTGAAGAAAAAGGTCGAAAAAGGTGGCGCCGTAGCTGGCTCGGTAACGCAGAAGCTCGCTCAGGCGGTGGGACAGATTCCTGCCGTGCAAGAAGCCTTGAAGTTGATTTCCGGCACCGCGCCCAGCCTATCGAGTGCTGCCAAAAAAAAGCGGTCCGCCGCGGGGAAGCGCCAAAGCAGCAGCCGCGGGACGCCGTCGGGGGAGTAACGGATGGACGCGTCTCTTCCATGTGGAAAATCCTCCGCCATCCGGCCGATGCGGCGCTGGCGGGAAGTGTGCGGTTTTACTGCAACCACAAGCTGCGGGGGATGGGCGAGATGACCGAGTTTGCGATTGATACGAAAAACAAAAGTGTGAGGCTTCGGCTGGAATTGGTGGGGGAAGCGGAGCCGATCGAAGTGCAAGTGACCCGCTATGCGCTGAAGCAGAAAGGGCCAGAGACGCGGCTGGTGGTGGAGGACGCGACGGCTTCGAGGGAATGGATGGCGGTGGCGCTGCGGGAGTTTGTGATTGGGAAATCGTTTGTCGTGCCGTCGCAAGCAGGCACGTTGTTGAAGCTGCTGGCCTAACGCGCCGAGCGGTAGCGAACAGGCCGACTCAGGGGCGTGACCGTGGCAGGTAGAAAAACGCGCGCTAGGATGGCGGATCGGCTCGTATAACGAAGAAAGTTTGAGCACCGAATCCAATATCCATATCGGCACCTGCGCCTGGAGCTGCGAAGATTGGTGCGGGGTGTTTTACCCCGAGCATCTGGGGCCGGCGAAGTGGCTGGAGTTCTACGCACGCCATTTGGCTGCGGTGGAGGTGGACTCGACCTTCTATCATGTTCCCACGACGCACGCCGCGGAGCATTGGGATGAAGTGACGCCGCCGCATTTCCGCTTTGCCTGCAAGCTGCCACGCGAGATCACGCACGACCGAAAGCTGCGCGGTGCTGGCGATGCGCTCAGTGCGTTTCTCGCAGCGCTGGAGTCGCTGGGCGAAAAGCTGGCGTGCGTGCTGGTGCAATTGCCGCCGTCTTTCACGCCACGACGAGACGAGACGGCGTTGCGCGATTTCGTCCGCGGCCTGCCCGCGGGGGTGCGGTTTGCCGTCGAGTTCCGGCACGCCGGGTGGCATGTGCCCAGGGTGGCGCACTTACTGGAGGAACACGGCGTCTGCTGGGCGTGGAATGACGCAACTTCGCAGGAGGCGCAGGCGGAAGGTGCGTTTGTGTTCTTACCGGACACGACGGATTTCGCCTATGTGCGGCTGATGGGCGACCTCGGCAAAAACTACGCTACCGGAGGCAGGGATTACAGCTACCGCGCGCTTCAGTGGCCGCGCGAGGCGGGACTGGAGAGTTGGGCCGTTCGCATTCGGCAGGCGGTGGAAAGCGGGCGCGAAGTATTTGTGGCGGCAAGCAACCATTTCGAAGGGTTCGCCCCGCAAACTTGCGAAAGGCTCGCTGCGAAACTGGGCCGGACGCTGACGTTACCTGCTCCGTCGAAAAGCGGGCACACAGACGGCGACGAACAAATACCGCTGCTCTGAGTTCGCATCTGGAGGCGGAATAAATGCTGCTCAAATCCGCAAGCGCGCTTGCACTTCAACGAAGCGATCGCGGCAACCCGCGCTTTTCTTAGTAACAAATTTGCCAGCACGATCTTTGCATGACATCTTCGCGGGCGCGCTTCCCCCAAAACGCCCCGAGTCCGACACAGCAATCTTCGCGCGTACTCTAAACCACCTCGCCATTATGAGTGAAACCCCCGCCCCTCTATTCACCGGCTTTTGCCGCCGGCTTCTCCTCATCCCACTGCTTGCCCTTGTGCTTCCGGCTCAGGCCGTGGTGGTCGATTTGAACACGGACGGCGTGAGCGACATTTGGGCGCTGAAATATGGGGTGACGAGTTTTTCTCCCACCGCGGACACGGACGGCGACGGGATTACTGATGCCTCAGAAGCGGCGGCGGGAACGAACCCATTTAGCGCGAATTCAACCGTGCGCATCGCGTCGATGAGCCGCGATGAGAATGGGCAGCACTTCACTTTCCCGACCCTCCTTGGAAAAGGCTACGTCTTGCAAAAATCCCCAGGCCTCGCGCCTGCGACGTGGACGGCAGAGGGCGGCATTCGCAAAGGCACGGGCGCGGATCTAGCGGTGACGATTCCAGCTGCAGGCGCGACCGAATTTTTTTACCGCGTGGTGGTGCAGGACATGGATACGGACGCAGACGGGGTGAACGATTGGGAGGAAGTCACGCTGGGCTTCGACCCGACGAATGCCTTTAGCAACGGCCTGAGCGCGGCGAATGATTTGGCGCGCATTACGCAGGCACTCGGTTCGGTCAATGCTGTGACCGTCGTGACCGCGGACAGCAGCGCGGCCGAACCGGCGAGTGCCGGGCCCGCGACGCAGACAGGCGCGTTTGAAATCCGGCGCACGGGAAATCTCAATGCGGTGACGGTGAACTACTCGGTGAGCGGAACGGCGGTGGCGGGCGTCGATTACGTGGGCGTGAGCGGCAGCGTGACGCTCGGCTTGGGGGTGAATAGCGCGACGGTGGTCATCACTCCGCTGGCGGATGTGTTGGTCGAATCGGCCGAGTCTGTCCTCCTGACCGTGACCGCGAACGCTGCATACAACGTGGGCGTGCCGGCGACAGCGGCCCTGCTGATCGACGACAAAGGCACAGCCAGCGGGAATGGCGTAAGGGCGCGCTATTGGAACAACACGGACACAACCATCCCCGTTTTTACCAACACCACCGGTGCGACCAACGGCTCCACAACGCCAGTGCTCAACCGCATTGAATCGCAGATCAACATGACTGCGGCTCCCATCGCCACGAACCTCAACACTACGTATTTCGTGACGCGGTTCACCGGCGATGTGCTGCCGGAGTTTTCGCAGATCTACACTTTTCAAGGGCAGGTCCAGCGCGGCGGGCGACTATGGGTAAATGGACAGCTTTTGTTCAGCAGTTGGAGCAATTCACCAGCGGCGGGCACGTATAGCGGAACAATTGAGCTCCAAGCCGGGCAGCGCGTGCCCATCGTCTTCGAGCATATGGCTCGCTCGACCGCGCCCACGGCGATCCTGAGCTGGCAGAGCGCGAACCAACCGCTGCAGGTCATTCCTCAAAACCGGCTTTTCGCTGCGACGCCACCGCAGATTCTTAGCGCGTTGGAACTGATGGTCATTAAGGGCAGCCCGATGGTGAACTACCAGATCGTGGCCAGCGGCGAACCAACAGGTTACAGCGCAGCCAACCTGCCGCTCAACTGGACGTACAACGCAACGACGGGGGTGGTCAGCGGTCCGCCAACGGTGGCAGGAAGCTGGCCGATCGTCCTGACAGCGACAAACGCACAAGGCTCGGGATCCGCGATTCTGAATCTTACGGTCATCGAAACTGGCGGGGGGATCACTCGGGATGTTTGGAGCGGCACGTATGCCGATGTCACGGCGCTGCCGCTAGCTACCGCTCCGACAAGCAGCGCACTGGTCACCGCGCTGGAGGGACCGCTGGCTCCTGGGGGCGGAGATTACGGCGCGCGGCTGCGTGGCTCGATTACGGCACCGACCACCGGCATTTACAAATTTTGGGTCACGGGCAGCGATGGCGCCGAGCTGTGGATTTCCGATGACGACGAGCCGGTGAATCTTTTCCGTCGCGCTCGAACCGCCGGCCCCACCGCGCAGCGCGAGTGGGCGAGCCCAAATGCCGGCAAGTCCCCCCTGCTGTTGCTCCAAGCCGGCAAGCGTTACGCCGTAGAGGTCCGGCACGCTGACCCCGGCGCGGATGGCCACGTCTCAGTTGGCTGGTTAAAGCCCGGGGAGGGCGGCGCGGATCCGGCCAATGCCGTTGCTGCGACTGAAGTCGTACCCAGCTATGCGCTATCACCCTACGTAGCGCCCACGATTATCAGCGGACAGAGCACGCTTTTCGCCACAAGTATGACCGCCCAAGGCGGGGCGGTCACTAGCGGGTACGGCAGCGCTTCCCTGCGCCTGAGCGCGGACGAATCGCAGGCCGTGCTCACTTTCACGCATGCGAATCTAACCAGTCCTATGACCGGGCAGCACATCCACGCCGGCACGAACGGGGAGATCATCTTCGACATCGACACCGCGCCCGCGAACGCCGACGGCAGCCACACCTGGCACATCGTGCCCGTTGGGGCGTTCTCCGTGGCCGACATTCGGAACATGATCAAAGCTGGTAATACCTACATCAACATCCACACGGTTTTCTGGCCGGCCGGTGAGATCAAAGGTTTCCTCAAGCTGCAGGCCGCCTCACAAACGTTTACGCCGCCCGCCGTCCAGACATGGAGCGATCCGGCGGATGGGACCAATGCGGAAAGCGCGCTCAACCGCAATGGTGCTTCCCGTTTCCTCGTGCAGTCGACTTTTGGCGCTTCGGCCGCGGAAATCACGGCCGTCCAATCGCTCGGATTCGAGGGCTGGATCAATGATCAGATCGGTAAGCAACCGACATATCATTACCCCTACGTTTTCGCGAATCGTGATCAGACCGGCGGAACCGTTTTTGACGGTCCGCTGACTTTCAACGCGTGGTGGCGCGCCTCCGTCACCGGTCCGGATCAACTCCGGCAGCGCATCGCCTTTGCGCTCAGCGAGATTTTCGTCGTCTCGGAAAGCGGCCCGCTCGACGATCGCGCCGACACGCTCAGCGATTACTACGACATGCTGCTGGAAGGCGCCTTTGGCAACTTCCGCACCCTGCTCGAAAACGTGACCTTGCACCCGGCGATGGGTCGCTACCTGGACATGCTGCGCAACGACAAGCCGAACCCTTCAACCGGCCGTATCCCAAATGAAAACTACGCCCGCGAAATCAAGCAGCTCTTTTCCATCGGGCTCAATCGCATGCATCCCGACGGTTCGCTGATCCTGAACTCGAAGGGCGAACTCATCCCGACTTACGACCAGGACGCGATCATCGGCTTCTCGCACGTCTTTACCGGCTGGTACTACGGCTACACGGGCGCGTATCGGACGAGCTTCGATGCCCCGGAAAATTGGACCAATCCTATGCGCGAAGTGCCCGTGCGCCATTTCACCGGCCAAAAACGGCTGCTCAACAACGTGGTGCTGCCAGGCCTTCCGATGCTTGCCGGTGTCCCGCTCGATCCGAACGCCACGCACACGGCGGCACAATATGACATGCCCGCTTACCAAGCGCTCGCGGGGCAGGAGTTGGACGCCTCGCTGGATGCGCTCTTCAACCATCCCAACATCGCCCCTTTCCTCTGCCGCCAACTTATCCAGCGGCTGGTCACGAGCACTCCGAGCCGGGGCTACCTCTACCGCGTAGTGCAGAAATTCGAGAATAACGGCAGCGGCGTGCGTGGAGACATGGTCGCGGTCATCAAAGCCATCCTGCTCGATTACGAAGCGCGCTCCGCCACCCTTCTTAGTCAGCAGGGCTATGGAAAACTGCGTGAACCACTGGCCCGCGTGACCGCTGTCGCCCGCGCCTTCCCCGCGCCCGCCGAGATCACCGGCAGCTACACCCAAAACGGCAGTCTCATCACCGTGAATACAGGCGCGCCGCACCTCTACTCCGCGGGCCAAATCGTTTATCTGGATTTCGGCACCGCAACGGGCGGTGATCCCGGCTCTCCCCTCGATGCAAACTATACTGTGCTCGCTACCCCAGCGCCGACCACAACGACCTTTGCCGTGCGCACGCGATCCTCAGAATCTGCCGTTACCTATGCTCAAGGCGGCGCGATTGTCCGGTTCAGCGTCACCGGCAACAATGATTTCGGCCTCATTACCGGTGAAAATATCTACGCTGAATACCTCGACGGCGTTCCCACCCCCCCGACCAACGGTCCAGATACCGTCGAATACGTGAGCGACGACGAAATGCAGGTCGTCATCGCTGCGGCCTCAGCAAAACGCGGAACCTATGCGCAAACCGCCGCCTCGACCACGCTCACGATCACCTCCACGGCGCACGGTTTCGTCGCTGGCGCCAGCCTGCACATCAACTTCCTAACCCCGACAGCATCGCTGCCCGTCTCGGGTCTTTACACCGTCGCTGCCAACCCGGCGCCGACCGCCAATACCTACGCCATTACCGCCGCTGAAGCCGTGACGCGGAACGGTATCGCCATCGCCATTCCCGCGGCGGATGTTCTGCCGACAGTAACGGGAGCAGCGGTCGTGTCGCGAACCGCGGAAGCCGCGAGCCGCAGCGGCCCGCTGGGCGTAACCTACAGCGACTGGACCATGGACTACACCGACACCGACTTGGGGCAAACGCCGCTCAACTCGCCGACGGTCTTTAATTTCTTCCTGCCGGACTACCAATTCCCCGGCATTCTCGGGAACGCCGGCCTAACCACGCCGGAATTTGAAATCACTTCGGAAACGACGGTCATCCGCCAGTCAAATTTCCTCTACAGCGGGATTTTCAACGACGGTCTCGGGCAGCTCGGCCTCTCGAGTTTCAAGGGCGGGAACCGCGAGATTATGGTCGATTTGCGGCCGTGGATGGGCACGGGACCAGGCGGCAAAGCCTGGGCGCACAATGACAATCTTGACGCGCTGATCGACGAGTTGAATACGCTGCTCATGGGCGGACAGCTTCCCTCTTCTGGTACCAACACCTACGGCACCCCGCGAGTGATCGTGAACGCCAAGGATGCCATTCGCAATTACGTCGTCACGCTGCCGCCGCTGACGCCCGTCGCGCAGCCTGTGGTCAGCCTTACAGGGGTTGGCAACCCGTGCGAAATTCGCGTCACCGGTCACGGCCTGACCACGGGCGATACCGTCACAATCAGCGGAATAACGGGCGGCACTTTTTCGCCGGCCATCAATGGCACCTTCCCGGTGACTGTAACTAGTAGCAATCGCTTCACCGTTCCCGTGAACTGCAGCAGCATCGCCGGCCTGAATGTAGCCGGCGCAACGATTATCGCTATTCCGGCTCCGCCGACCGCCACTCAGTTGCGTGATCGCGTGCGTGCGGTCGTCCATCTCCTCATCACCTCCCCCGACTTCACCACCCAAAAATAAAACCGTATGGAACGCTCCGACCTCGCCCATCTCCTTTCCCGGCGCTGCTTCTTCCGCCAAGCCGCGTGTGCCGCGGTCGGCACGTTTAGCATGGCCACGACCCTGCGCGACCTGCGCTTCATCAATACCGCCGCCGCCCAAGGAACGCCGCTCAGCGGCTACAAGGCGCTGGTCTGCGTCTTCCTGTCAGGTGGCAACGATTCGAATAACCTCATCATTCCGGTCGGCAGCGAATACCCCAATTACGCTGCCATTCGGCAAAACCTCGCGCTCCCCGAAGGCATGGTTTTGCCGCTCGTTTCGGACATTCCCGACGGCCATAGCTACGGTCTCCACCCGACTATGCCGGGCATCAAGACGCTCTTTGACGAAGGCAACGCTGCGTTCGTGCTCAACGTCGGGCCGCTCGTCCACCCGATGACCCGCTCGCAGTATTCGGCGAACTCGGTGCCAAAACCTCCGCAGCTCTTCTCCCATAGCGATCAGGTTACGCACTGGCAGACGTCGCTGCCCGACCAACCACCCAAGAGCGGATGGGGCGGGCGCATCGCCGACTTCATCCATCCGCAGCAGTATCCCCTCGTCAATGGCGTGCCCACCGCCAACGCCGCTAAGATCGCGCTCTGCACCTCGATCGCCGGATCTAACACCTTCGAGGTCGGCAATATCTTCGCCCAATATCACGTCTCCACGAACGGGGCCGTGCTGCTTTCCAATGTGAGCGGCGGGCGCCTCCAGGCCGTGAAAGACATTCTCAGCATGAGCAATCCCAACTTGCAGCGCACGGCGTACGCGGACGTCACCTCAAATGCGATCGAAACTGGCGACCTGCTCAACGCCGCCATCGCTCCCACGGCACCGACCAATTTCTTCACCTCGACCTTTCCCAACACCTCCATCGGCAATCAGCTCAAAATGGTCGCACGCCTCATTCACGCCGGACGCCGGACCTCCAGCGACACTCCCGCTGGCCTCGACATGAAGCGGCAGATCTTTTTTACCTCCGTCGGTGGTTACGATACCCACACCGGCCAGGTGCAGAACAACGGCGCGACCGAAGCCGACCGTGTCCTCGGTTCGCATCGCAATCTGCTCAACGAACTCGGCGCGGCGATCTTCGCCTTCCAGCGCGCCATGGAGCAAATCGGCGCGTCCAATGACGTCACCTCCTTCACCGCCAGTGACTTTGGCCGGACCTGCCGCACCAACGGCCAGGGCAGCGATCACGCTTGGGGCAGTCATCATCTGGTCGTCGGTGGAGCGGTCAAAGGAAAGCAGACCTATGGCACTTTCCCCGTCATCAATGTCAGCGGCCCCGATGCCGTCCCCAGCTCGAACGAAGGCCGCTGGATTCCCACCACCGCTGTCGATCAATACAGCGCCACACTCGCTCGGTGGTTTGGCGTGAGCAGCGGCGATCTCTCCACGGTCTTTCCCAACCTCGACCATTTCGCCAACCCCGACCTCGGCTTCATGGTCTGACGCGGAACTGCGAGCCGTTTCCTTTCTCAAGTGAAACCTCAACGCCTTTTCGGGATTGTCGTTTTAGCTGTTTTCGCTGCGGCTGTTTTTCTCTGGCTGAACCGGTCTTCCCCGCCGCCGCAGGCGGACAATGCCGGGCCTGCCCCAGAATCTTCCACGTCCAGTCCTACCGCTCAGATCCCCGGTTCTGGCGTAAGCGAAACGGCCTCGCCGCGCGTCGCCCCCACCACGTCGCCGCCCCCCTCTGCTGCTCCCCTGCCCTCCACGACGCAACCTGCGGTTCTGCCCAATGCGCTTGGCCCCGCCGACGCACTACCCACGCCGGACCGCCTGAGGGCGGATATCGAAGACGTTCAACTCACCCTGCGCGATTTTCGCACCGGCCTTGGTGGCAATCCCGTCGGCAACAACGCCGAAATCACCAAGGCGCTGCTGGGCGACAATCTCAAACAACTGAAATTGACCGTCCCAACCGGCTCGCAGCTCAACAACCAAGGCGAGCTTTGCGACCGCTTCGGCACCCCCTATTTTTTCCATCAAGTCTCGGCCTCCAAGATGGAAATCCGCTCTGCTGGCGTGGACCGCCAGATGTGGACGGCGGACGACGTGCAGAGGTAAAGGCGCTCCTCCGCCCCAGTCGTTGCCTTCACCCGCCGCAACTCCGCGCTTGCGAGCCCAACTCCCGGCGTCGCACTCTACGCGCCCGTCATTTTCAAACATCAACCCAACCCTATGCCCGCCTTCAAATTTGTGAACCATTCCTGGGACGACGCCAAAGCCGCGTCGCTCGATCCCGTCGGCCGCCTCATTTACCGCTCGAATATCCTCGGGGCCGACCAGCGCATCACCAACACTGGCGGCGGCAATACCTCGGCGAAGATCATGGAAAAGGACCCGCTCACCGGTGAGCAGGTCGAGGTGCTCTGGGTGAAAGGTTCGGGGGGCGATCTGCGCACTTCGCTGCGCGAAAACTTCTCGTCGCTTTACCAATCGAAGCTCATCGGTTTGCAGAAAAGCTACGCCGCAACGGAGCCGCGCGGGGCGAAGAGCGACGCCGAGGACGCGATGGTCGGCATGTACACGCACGCCACTTTCAACCTGAACCCGCGCCCGTCGTCCATCGACACGCCGCTGCACTCGTTCATCCCGTTCAAGCACGTCGATCACATGCACCCGAACGCCGCGATCAGCGTCGCCGCGTCGAAAAACTCCGTCGCGCTGACCAAGGAAATCTACGGCGACGAAGTCATCCACACCCCGTGGCTGCGGCCTGGCTTTGAGCTGGGCTTGGCGATGGAGAAAATCTGCAAAGATCATCCGCGGGCCAAGGGCATCATCATGGGCCAGCACGGGCTCATCAATTGGGCGAACGACGAAAAGGAATGCTACGAGCTAACCCTTACGCTCATCGAAAAAGCCGCCGCTTTCATTGAAGCGAAGTATCAGGCGAAAGGTGGCGAGACGACCTGCTTTGGTGGGGCGAAATATCACTCGCTCCCGCAGGAAGAGCGCTACGCCAAGCTCGCCGCGATTCTCCCCTGGCTCCGCGGCCAGGTTTCGCAGCAACAGCGTTTCGTCGGCACCGTGCAGGACGACGAGAAGATTCTCCGCTTCGTAAATTCAAAGGATGCCGCCCGCCTCGCCGAACTCGGCACGAGCTGCCCCGACCATTTCCTCCGCACCAAAATCAAGCCGCTCTACGTCAACTGGGACCCAGCCAGCGGCGACCTCGACAAGCTAAAGAAGCTGCTCAGCAAAGGCCTCGAGGACTATCGCGCCGACTACGCGAAGTATTACAACAAGTGCAAGCACGCGAACTCGCCGGCGATGCGCGACCCGAATCCGACGGTCATTTTGATCCCCGGCCTCGGCATGATCGCGTGGGGCAAGGACAAGTCCGAGTCGCGCGTCACCGCCGAGTTTTACAACTGCGCCGTCGAAGTCATGCGCGGCGCGGAAGCGATCGACGAATACATCTCGCTCCCGCAGCAGGAGGCTTTCGACATCGAGTATTGGCTGCTCGAAGAGGCCAAGCTCAAGCGCATGCCCGCGGAGAAGGAACTCGCCCGGCAGATCCACATCGTCGTTGGCGCCGGCTCCGGCATCGGCAAGGAAACTGCGCACCGGCTTGTGAAAGAAGGTGCGCACATCGTTTGCGTCGATGTAAACAAGGACGCCGCCACTGCCACCGCCAAGGAAATCACCGACAAATACGGCATCGGCATCGGCGTCGCCGGCTCCGGCATCTCAGGCTGCGGCCCCGCCCTCGGCCTGGCGGCCAATATCACCGACCGCGCCAGCATCCGCGCCATGCTCAACGACGTGGCCCTCGCCTACGGCGGCTTCGACGCCGTCGAAGTCACCGCCGGCGTCTTCGTGCCCGTCGATACGACCGGCCACATTCCCGACGACAAATGGGCCTTCACCTTCGCCGTGAACGTCACCGGCAGCTACCTCGTGGCCGATGAAGCCGCCGTGACCTTCCGCGAGCAAGGCCTGCGCGGCGCCATCGTGCTGACCACCAGCGCCAATGCCGTCGTCGCGAAAAAAGGATCCGCCGCCTACGACACCAGCAAAGCCGCCGCGAATCATCTCGTCCGCGAACTCGCCATCGAGCTCGCCCCGCTCGTCCGCGTCAACGGCGTCGCCCCGGCGACCGTCGTGGCGGGCAGCTCCATGTTTAGCCGGGCCCGCGTCATCGGCGCGCTCGCGAAATACCAGATCCCCTACACCGACGACGAAGCCGACGAGTCGCTCACCACCAAGCTCGCGCAATTCTACGCCGACCGCACCCTCACCAAAGCGCCCATCACCCCCGCCGACCAGGCCGAAGCCTACTTCCTCCTCGTCAGCCAACGCCTCAGCAAAACCACCGGCCAAATCATCACCGTGGACGGCGGCCTGCACGAGGCGTTCCTGCGGTAAAAGCGGGCGCACCATCTGCCTCCAAAACCGGACGCGGCGTAGGCGCGCAGCAGAATTCCCGCGCCTTGCCCGCTTCGGACCGTGTGGCTACTTTGCCCGGCATGAACGCCACGCCTCAAGCCACCGAACGTGTCGATGAGACTCGGCTCGCGCGCGCCCGGCGTGCGTTTCGCGAGCATCACGCCGATTGTTTTTGGTCGTCCGATCCCGCGATGGAAATCGCCGAGGAAGACATCCCGTTCGTCATCGCCGGACTGCGGCAGAACGGCGGGCACAAAGAGTGGAGCGAGGCGCAGGCGTTGCAGTCATGCCGGTAACGGACTTCCAGCGCGAAGTCATCGGCGTCATCGCCGCGAACCGGGACGAACTCAGCCACTTCGCCGGCGGCCTCGTCCTCCACGCAGACTCTGACTCCGCGCGCTTCAGCCATGACTTCGACATCTTCCACGAAGCCGCCGAGGATGTCGCCCGCGCCAGCGACGCCGATGTCGCCACGCTCCGCACCGCTGGTTTCGAAATCTCGCTTCTCCGTGGCGACTGGTCGCAGCCGACCACATTTCGCAAAGCCATCGCCAAACGCGGCGGTCAGAGCGTCGAGATCGACTGGGCTGCCGACTCCGCGTTTCGCTTTTTCCCGGTGGAGAAAGACCCGCTGCTCGGGTGGCGGCTGCACCTCTTCGACATGGCCACAAACAAAGCCCTGGCCCTCTGCGCTCGCTCGATCACGCGCGACTACGTGGACATCGTCGAATTGCACCGCATCTATCCGCTCGCCGCCATCGTCTGGGCGGCGTGCGGCAAGGACCCCGGCTTCAACCCGCTCTCCCTGCTGGGCCTAATGCGCCGTTTCGCCAAAATCGACCCCGCGAAACTCCACGAAATCCAAGCCCGCAACCTTGACCCGCAGGCGCTCAAGCGCGCTTGGATCGAAATGTCCGAAGAGGCCGAAGCCAAAATCACCCACCTCGCAGACACGCAACCGGACACGCCCATTGGCGTTGCCTTTGTGGATGCCGCGGGCTGTCCCGGCTGGCCAGGCGACGCCGCCGCGCTCACCATTCACCACCCGAGCATCCGAGGCTGCTTCCCGCGCGTGGGTGGATTGGAGCCGGAAATCCCGCGCGGGGAGTAGGCTGCAGTTGTGTCGCTTTTTTTGGGCGAATGCTACTGCGGGTGGAAGCAATCGAACGGTCAGTTCTACGGCCGTTTTCGTATCGACGCATTCTGGTTGTCGATATTGAGTGCGCTCGTGGATTTTGCACAAGCCTCCCTCCTGCTGAAGCACCCCGCGGCTCGCCTGCTGCGGGCGGATCAGGCGGCGTTTGCCCTCGCGTTTTTGCACACGGCTTTCAAGGAAAGCGGACAGGTTGCGGTGCCGGAGGAACTGTTGCAGACGCGGCTGGAGCATTGGCTCACAGAGCGGCGTGCTGAGGAGACTTTCAAATGGGAAGGGTCGGCGCGCGAACGACTCGATGAATGGTGCGCAGAGGATCGCGCGTGGGTACGAAAGGTTCATACCGGCGGGCTGGAGCCGGCGTTTGAGCTGACGGCGGCAACGGAAAAGGCGCTCAAGTGGTTGGACGATCTGCGTGGACAAGCGTTCGTCGGCACGGAATCGCGGCTGGAGGGGATTTTCAACGAGCTGGATGAACTGCTGCGCCAAACCTCCGATGACCCGGATGCGCGGCTGGAGTATCTCCGCGCCGAGCGGACGAAACTGGACGACGAAATCGCGCGGCTGCTCGCGGGCGGAAAGCCGCAGACCTTTGAACCGTGGCAGGTGAATGAACGCTACGCCCGCGTGCTGGAGGATGCGCGGACTCTCGTGAGCGACTTCCGACAGGTGGAGGAAAATTTTCGCCGTCTCGCGCAGGAGGTCGTCGAACGGCAGACTGAGGCGGGCACTACGAAGGGCGAGATTGTCGGGCGCGTACTGGACTCGCACGACAGCGTGCGCGAGTCGCCACAGGGGCGCAGCTTTTACGGATTCGTGCGGCTGCTGCTCGACCCGGTGCGGCGCGAGCAGTTCGAGGAGCAGGTTGAACGGGCACTGCAAATCCCCGCGCTCGCCACCGAGCTACGCGACGATCCGTTGCTGCGCCGCCTTTTCCCGAGGCTGCGCGCGGAACAGGAAAAAGTAGGCGCCTCCACGCAGCGGCTCACCGCGAATCTTCGTCGCGCGCTGGAGACGGCGCGGCTCGCCGAGCGGCGGCGCGTGCGCGAACTTATCGGCGAAATCCAGACGCTCGCGCTGCGCGTGAAAGAGAATCCGCCGCCGCGCGCGGATTTTTTCGACGTAGAGGAACTGCCCGAAGTCTGGCCCGGCCTCTCGCGCCCCCTGTGGAAGGAGGACTGCGCTATCGCGCTGGATGCAGGGCTCAGCGCGGCTCCGGCGGATGCGGACATGAGCGACTTCGCGCGGCTGGGTGGGCTGCCGCTGCTCGCGCTGGAGACGCTGCGCGAGAATGTGGCGACGTGTTTGGAAAACCACGATTTCGTGCTGCTCACCGAAGTGCTGGAACGGTTCCCCGCCACGCAGGGCGTGCTGGAAGTGCTCGGCTACCTCATTCTCGCCGCGCATCCGCCGCACTACCACGCGCCCGGCCAGCACGACGATCTCGACCTCGGCGCCGGCGCGCTCTGGCGCTTCCCGCGTGTGATGTTTTGCCGCGCGGTCGCCGCGTGATTTCGCATGGACGAAACGCCGCTCCAGTTCCCGCCGTCGTCTTTCGCCAAAGCGCATCTGCTCGGCGGCCCGCTTTATCTCGAAGACGGGGCGCTGTGGGAAACGCTGCTGCGCGAGCCCGAGCGCACTGAAATCGCGGACTACTTTCGCCAAGTCGGTCTCGAACTCGTGATGGACGAAGCGGAGGGCTTCGCCTTTCTCCGCCAGCTCGAACCGCGCGCCGACGAGCGCGTGCCGCGTCTCGTACGCCGGGCAAAGCTGACTTACGACGCCACGCTGCTGCTCGTCTGCCTGCGTGACGAACTGAATCGCTTCGACACGCAGACCGCCGACCAAACCGTGCTCCGACGCACCCGCCGGGAACTGCACGAACTCGTCAGCGGATTTCTCCGCGAATCGAACAACCAGGTGCGCGATTTCAAGACCGTGGATGCGGCCATCGAGCAACTGCGCGGACTCGGCTTCATCAAGACCGCGGGCACGCCGGACACGTTCGAGGTGCGTCGCATCATCAAGGCGCGCTTCGGCGCGGGAGAACTCGAAGCCGTGAAGGAGCGGCTGGCGCGCTATGCCGGTGAGTGAATTCGATTTCAGCGCGAGCGGTTCCGCGCCGGGCGGCTGGCGGCTGCACCGGCTGGAGATGGCGAACTGGGGCACCTTCGGCGAAGGCCACGTCCACACGCTCGCGCCCGACGGCGGCTGGACGCTGCTCGTCGGCGAAAACGGAAGCGGAAAATCCACCGCCGTCGATGCGCTCCGCACGCTGCTCGCGCCGCGCGTGGCGCTCGCGCACAGCTTCAACGACGCGGCGGGCGGACAGAAAAGGAAAGACCGCACACTAACGACCTACATCCGCGGCGCGTGGGCCACGCAGCGTGACGACGACGACGCGCAGACCGAGATGAAGTTTTTGCGGAAAGAGGAAACGCCGAGCTATGTGCTCGCCGTTTTTCGCAACGCGCGCCGCCAGGCTGCGCTGACGCTCGCGCAAATCCTGTGGGTGGCGAACGGGAAGGAGGTGCCCGTATATCTTGTCGGTGCCGGCGAGTTCGGCATCGCGGAACATTTGCAAGGCATGGAAACCGGGCGCGGAATGAAGAAGGAACTCGAACGGCGCGGCTTCGATGTGCGCGATAGCTACAAGGCCTATCGCGAGGATTTCTGCGCGCGCATGGGTATCCCCGGCGAAGGCGCGCTGGAGATTTTCAATCAGGCCATCGGCGTGAAGGAAGTGTCGGACGTGAGCGTTTTCCTGCGGCGGAATCTGCTCACGCACGGCGGCGCGCAGGAGTTCATTCAAAAGCAGATAGTCCCGCGCTTCAGCGATTTGGAGAGTTGCTGGAACGACATCGGGCGCGCGGAAAATCAAATCGCACTGCTCGCTCCCGTCGCCGCGGCGCATGTCGAGGTGGCGGATTTGGAGATCAAGCGGGCGGAGGTGCAAAAGCTGCAAGCGGCGCTGTCGCACTACTATCTCCAGCGCCACGCGGATTTGTTGCGCGAGCATCTCGACAAGTGCGCAGAGGAACTCGGGGTGGCGAACGGGGCCCTGGCGGAATTGGAGGAACGGCGCTCGGAGGCACAGATAAAGCGCGATCTGCTCAAGGCGCAGCTCGATGCGGATGAAACGAGCCGTCTTATCGAAACGCTTGAACTTGAGATGGAGAAAGTGAAGCTGCGGGCGGGAGAGCGGGAGCGGAATCACCAGCAACTCGCCGAACTTCTGCGCGCGGAGGAACTCGGCAACGTGCCGGGAAATGAAGCGGCATTTATCGCGATGCGGACCGAGTTGGCGAAGCGGCTCGGCGAACTGACTTCGTGGCAGGAAAGCGCAAACGGGAAGGCGAACGACGCTGGCGTGAAAGCGGGAACATTGAGAGATGAAGTCACGGCGGAGAAGGCCGAACTGGATTCGCTACGTGGCCGGCCGGCGCTTATTCCCGGCTATCTCCAGCACATCCGCACGGCCCTTTGCGACGCGACGGGAGTGGCGGTGGATGATCTGCCGTTCGCTGGCGAACTCATGGAAGTGAAGCCGGAGTTTGCGGAAGATTGGAGCGGGGCCATTGAGCGACTGCTGCACAATTTCGGTGTGTCGCTGCTCGTGCCCGAGCGCCATTACCAGCGCGTCGCGCGCTGGGTGAACGGACGCAGATTAACCAATTCGGCGGGCGACGGTGTGCGGCTACTTTTTCACCGCGTGCCGCAGGAAGGCGCGCGCGTCTTCGTGAAAGCGGATGCGCGCAGCGTGGCGGCACGGCTGAACTTTCGTGAAGAGTATTCGCTGTGGTGCTGGGTCGCTGGCGAGGTGCAGACAAGTTTTTCCCATGTCTGCTGCCGCGATACGGCGGAACTGGAACGCGAGCGTTTCGGGCTGACTAAGGACGGCCTCATCCGCAACGGCACGCGCCATGTCAAAGATGATCGCCGCGCGCTCGGCTCACGCCGCGACTACGTGCTCGGCTGGTCGCCAGAGCGGAAAATCCAAGCGCTCGAACAGCAGCTCGCCGAGGACACGAAGGCGCTGGCTACTGCTCAAGCGATCGAGAAGATGGCACGGAAGGAGGCCGTGGTTTTCCAGCAGCGCGCGCTGAAAGTGGAGGCTGCGGGCGCGTTGGGAGGTTTTGCGGCGATTGATTTTTCCACTGAGCAGGCCCGGCTGGCGGAGCTGGCGAAGCAGCGCGCGGACTTGGAGAAATCGTCGAAGAAACGAGAAGCGGTGCAGAGGCAGTTGAACAACGCGGAGGCCGAGTTGGAAAAACTTCAAGGTCAACGGGATGGCTTAGTGGCGACGCGCGGAAAAAAGAGCGAACAGCTCGCGGAGTTCCGTCCGAAGCTCGATGACCTTGAGGCGCGGTTGGATCGTGAGGAGCGGTGCGATTTTGCGGAACTCGCGCCCGCCTTCATCGAAACCGAGGATGGCGTGGTGCTGACGCATCTCAATCTCGGTGAAGTGCGCGAGCGCGTGGACAAATCGCTGCGCGGGCGCGCAAGCAACTTCACGGCGAAAATCAACGAGGCGGAGAAGGTGATGATTGCGCCGATGCAAAAATTTCTGGGCGCATATCCCGATGAAGGGAAGACGCTGAGCGCGAAGTCGGAATACGCGGCGGAGTTTGTCGCGCTGCACGATCAGCTCGTGCGCGAGGATTTGCCGAAGCACAAAGAGCGGTTCCGCAATTTCATGAACACTAACCTCACCGAGAGCATTGGTGGGCTAGAGGCGATGCTTGATGCCGAGGTCAAGGCGCACCGCGAACGCATCGCGCAGGTGAACGGCGCGCTCAGTCGCCTCGATTACGGCGACGGGACTTTCGTCGAACTCATCTGCCGCGACACGCGCGACGTGGCCATCCGCGATTTCAAGGCGCGGTTACGCGATTGCCTTGGCCAGGGTTTCAATCTCGACGAGAACCAGCGGCTCGAACTTTACAAAAAAATTCGTGAAATTGTGACGCGCTTTGGCAAGGAGCCGGAGTGGATGGCACATGTGGCGGACAGCCGTCTGAGGCTGGAGTTCAGCGTGAACGAGCGGCGCAAATCCGACGGCGTGGTGGTGAACAGTATGGATTCCTCGACCGGGAAATCGGGCGGGCAAAAGGCGAAAATGGCCTTCAACATTCTCGCAGCGTCGCTGCTCGCGCAATACGGCATGGCCGACGAGCCGGATCGCGCCGACAGCCTGCGCCTCGTCGTGGTGGATGAGGTCTTCGCGCGCACCGATGCGCAGAATTCCCATCGCGCGCTGGAGCTTTTTCAGCGGCTCGGTTTCCAACTCCTGCTCGCCGCGCCGTGGAAAGCCGAGGCGCGCATCGCCGAGCGTTACGTCGAGAGTTTTCACCTCACCGTTAACTCGAACGGCGATGCCTCGCGCGTCCGCCGCGCCACCCGCGCGCAATACGAAACCGCGCGCCAGCAAGTTCCGGCGAATGTTTAGCCGCGACGAGTTGCTCGCGCAGGCCCGGCGGCGCTACGCGGAATTTCTCCGCGCGGTCGTCGGGGGCGCGCCGTTCTTTCCCGTCGATCTGCGCATCGGCAAAACCCGCCGCGCCGAGAGTTACGCGGAGCGCGCCGCCGAACTCGCGGAGTTTCGCGCAGCGGCGGTGGCGCTCGGCGTTACGGTCGAGTGGCGCATGGTGAGCGACCCTCGCTTTGGTCCGCACGAGCGCCCGGAGCGCGCGTTCTTCGCCAACGAAGCGGCCTTCCTCAGCGCGCTCGGAAGGACGGAGGAAGCACGCTGTTTCCGCGCAGACCTCGGGCTCATTCGCGCGGAATGCCCGGCGCTGGAAACGTGGCTCTCCGCCAATGCGCTCGCCGTTATCCAGCATCAGGGGCTGTGGCCCGCGCTGATGCGCGTTGTCGCTTGGTTCAGTGCCAATCCGCGCTCCGGCCTCTATCTCCGGCAAATTCCGGTCAAGGGCGTGGACACGAAATTTTTCGAACAGCGCAAAGGAATTCTGCACGCGCTCTTGTTGCAGACGCAGCCGGAGGCGATTGACCTCACCATGAAGGAATTCGAGGCGCGCCACGGTTTGCGTTGGGAGCAGCCGCTGGTGCGCGTGCGTTTTCTCGATCCGACGCTGCAAGCCGCCCACGGATTTCCAGTCGCTGACCTCGCCATCCCTGCGCCGACTTTTCGCGCACTGCCGCTCCACGGTGTGCAGGCGATCGTCACCGAGAATTTGCGCAATTTCCTCGCGCTGCCGCCGCTGCCAAATGCCGTGGTCGTGATGGGCAGCGGAGATGCCGCCGCCCTTCTCGTGGGCGCAGCATGGCTGGAGCAAGCGCGCATCTTGTATTGGGGCGACATGGACGCCCGCGGGTTCGCGATCCTTGCGCGATTGCGTTCCACTTATCCGGCTGCCGAGAGTGTGATGATGGATCTCGCTACGCTCGAACGGCATCGAGATTTCGCGCTGAAAGTCACGCCCTACCGGAGCGAAATAACGGGACTGACTTCCGCCGAAGCAGCCGCGCTCGAACGGCTTGGCTCTGAGGGTCTGTGGCTCGAGCAGGAGCGGGTTCCTTTCGAAACGGTCGTGGACCTATTCGCCCGGCGACTAACTTCGTCTTTCATTCCGGCGGGGGGTGCGGAATCGTTTTACGAATCGGGGGGTCGGGGTGGCAGTGCCGTTAATGTGTATTGCCCGCCGGAGTATACGGCTGATGAAAAGGGCTGACGCGGTTGCGGTGCGGCGGGAGCGAGGAAGGCGTCGGAGTTGCGGATCGGGATTTCGGGGTGGAACTATCCTCCGTGGCGGGACTGGATTTGACACTCAAACGCCATCGCCGCCAACCGAGGTTTGCCAACCCCACTGGGCCAAGGCACATTCGCGCCCCTTTTCATTCCCATGTCCGAGATTTCCAAGACTTACGAACCGCAGGCCATCGAAGCGCGCTGGTATGCGCGATGGCTCGCCGATGGCTGCTTTCACGCCGACCCCGAGCGCGTCAGCGAAAAGCGTCCGGCGTATTCCATCGTCATCCCGCCGCCGAATGTGACCGGCGTTCTGACTCTCGGTCACGTCCTGAACAACACCATCCAAGACATCCTCGCCCGTCGCGCACGCATGCTCGGCAAGGAAGTGCTCTGGCTCCCGGGGACTGATCACGCCGGCATCGCCACGCAGAACGTGGTCGAGAAAACGTTGCGCAAGGCGGGCGAAATCAAACACCGCGACGACCTCGGGCGCGACGCGCTCGTCGCGAAAATCTGGGAATGGAAGGAGAAATACGGCGGCATCATTCTTCAGCAACTCCGCGCCCTCGGCTGTTCGTGCGACTGGTCGCGCACGCGCTTCACCATGGACGAGGATTACTCGCACTGCGTTTCGCGCGTCTTCGTGGACCTCTACAAAAAGGGCCTGATCTATCGCGGTAAACGCATGGTCAACTGGTGCCCCGCCTCGCTCACCGCGCTCTCCGACGAGGAAGTGGTGATGAAGGAACAGAACGGCACGCTGTATTATTTCAAAGTCGAGGTCGTCCAGGCGTCCACACTCCCGCGCGATCCCGACACCCGGAGGGACGGGCTCCTGCACGTCCCTAACTCTCAGGGCGATGCGCCATCCGAAAGCGAGGAACGCGCAGGAGCGCATCCCTCCGGGTGTCGGGATCGCGCGGGAGTGTGGACGCCTGGACGACCTCGACTTTGAAATAATACAGCGTGCCGTTCTGTTCCTTC
>JANMTP010000062.1:0-13664 GCA_031390545.1 Chthoniobacter sp.
GAGGGGGGCTTCGAGGGGGGCTTCGAGGGGGGCTTCGAGGGGGGCTCCGGATCGCCTTTTTATAGACCTTTTGCTTGGGAATCACTCCGCGACCGATCAATGATCCCTCCATGTTACGAGGCAGAATGACGCGGGAAATGATGTTGGACGCCCTCAAACGTGTGGAATTGCACGAAACCGAATTGAATTTCAGGGCTTTAATTCAATCCAAACCATCTACCACCGCCGAAGAGCACGATCTCTCTGCGGCGATTTTTTATGAGTACGCGCGGGAGTCAGACTCGATTAGGATGCTAGCGGCAGAATATGCGGCTCTGCCAATAAATGTGAGGCGAGATGTTGAAGCGGGGCAGGGGACTCGATGACGTGGTGCGACTCACGCATATCCATCGCAGCGATTGCTCGGCAGTGTTCCGCCGGTTCGAGGATGACTACGGCGTCATCGGCACAAGTCCCGCCCGCGAGTTTGTCACGCGTCAGCGCCAAAAGCCGTTGTGGTGCTGGCTACTCCCGAAGCCGGCGGACTGGCGTAAGATTGGTCCGCGCCTTGATCGGGAATACGCCGCGCAACTCCACCGCGAATTGGATTACTTCGAGGCCAATGGCGGCCTTGTTCTGCCAGACGGGCGCCAGTTCGCCCCCGCGCAAATGCCGGGCCTAACGGCGGAGATTGCCGCATCCAACCAGGCCGATGCGCTCTCTGAACAGCGCCTTAGCCTGAGTCAGCGAGTGGACCGTGAATACTTCGGGCCCGATCCCTGCCGGATGGCGGAGCCGACGCCCTTGAGCAGGTTGCCGACGACGGGCGAAGCGTTAGGGAAATCCGCACGCATTCGGAAAATCCGAACACCTCGGAGGAATTACAGACGCGAGCGGGTACGCGTGCGCTCGAACATGTTCATGTTCCTACCGCAGGTACCCAGCATGAACATGCGACGCGTTCGGAGTTTCCGCACACCTCGGGACGGCCAAGAGAGCATGACCATGCGCCGTCGGCGGACAAATTACAGAGATGCTCGCTGGCGAACTGATGGAGATGCTCGATGATGAGCAAATGCTCTTGCTCGAAAAAGCCACCACCGTCGGGAAAGACGAAAAGGGTGCGTTTCGCAAAACCTGGGCGCTGCGGCTGTTGACTCGGCCGCTGGCTTGGACGGCTTCCGCGGTGGGTGAAATCGAACATCGCGTCCGAAAGGGCGACCGCTTCAAGATCGGGCCGGGCGAAGCAATGAACGACATTTTCTGCCGATTGCGGGACGTCTCGAGAATGGCGGGGACCAAACGATGAGCTTCGAGCCAGTCTTCTAGGTTCAGCGGCCGAATGGCGAAGCGAGTGGCGGGAGGAAAATGGGGTCAGTCTGTCTATCAACAGCTCGTGGAGACCACGCCTGGCTCTCGCCACGGCCAGCAGTTCGCGCAACCGCTCCGGTTGGGCGCCTGGACCGGCGTCTGCGCAACCGGCCCGACTCACTTCATCCCCACGATCGCCAGCGTCAGGGTAACCCCCGAGATCAGAAAGCCGCACAGCGCCATCAGCCCATCCCGCGCCACCAGCGCCAAGCCGAAGGCCATGAACCCCGTGCCCACCCCGATCCCGCTCAGCGGCACCAGCTCCGTCAGCGGCATCGCCAGCCCGAGCACGGTGCTCGCCACCGCGATCGGGTATTGCCCCACGAGCACCTCCAGCCGCTGCCGGAGCACCGCGTCGATCCAGCGTGCCGGCCGCCGCACCCACTGGCTCCCCGTCATCTTCTCCAGCTTCTTCCGCGAAATCTCCCGCTTCAGCAGCCACTGCGGCAGTCAGAAGCGCTCGCGACCGCATAGCAACTGCCCGCTCACCAGCAGGACGAAAAGTCCCAGCATCGTGGACACCCCGGGGATGTCCGCCACCCCCGGCGCCGTCAGCGCCACCCCCACCAGCAGGAGCAGCGGCGCGAAGGACCGGTGACCCACCGCCTCCATCATCGCATCCAGCGACCGCCTCCTTGCCCTCCCCGGCCTCCTTCAGCCGATCCAGCAATTCGGTCAAACTTTTGGGAGGACTGGAATTTTTTGTCATCCGGCGCCGCCATGCTCGTCGAACTCCCGCCCCGGTCAACTCCGCCAGCCCCGCCGCCGCGCGGCCATCGCCCGTCCGTTAGACCCACTCCGCGCAAAGTAGTTCCGCTTGCTGAAGCACGGTTTTGACGGCTTCCTCCTGCAAGTCGGGAGGGTAGCCATATTTGTTCAGGATGCGCTTCACCATGACTTTGATCTTCGCGCGGGCGCTTTCGCGGAGGGTCCAGTCGATGGTCACGCTTTGGCGGACTTTGGTGATCAGTTCGGCGGCGATGACCTTGAGTTTGTCGTCGCCCATCGCGATTACGGCCCATTCGTTGGCGGCGAGGGCGTCGTGTCGCCGGTTCGATTCCGGCTCCAGCCACCTCCGCGGGAAGGGCCTGCATTAGAATTTCCGTGGCTTAATTTCCGAAGGCGGTTTTCAGGTCCGCCGCGGCTACGCCAACCGCTTCCTTGGCTTTGTCCACCACCGCCCCCATGCCGAAAAATTCGTGGCTCACGCCGTCGTATGTTTTGAGATTCACCTTCACACCGGCGTCAGTGAGCAACTTCGCCAGCGCCTCGCCGCCGCTGCGCAAGGGATCAATTTGCGCAAGAATGATCGTGGTCGGTGGAAGTGCTTTAAGCGCATCACCGGCAAGCACCAAGGACAGGCGCGGGTCTTTCGCGTCCGCGGGCGTCTTCATGAGATGTTTGCCAAACCATTCCAGCGTCGCCTTGTTCAAAGGTTTGGCCATCGCGTTCTCCTCGACCGAGGGCGCCGGTGCTCCCGTCATATCCACGACGGGATAAACGAGCACTTCGTAAACCGGCATCTGCATCCCCTTTTCCTTCGCCATCAGGCAAACCGCTGCAGCCATATTGCCGCCGGCACTTTCCCCAACGATCCCGACCTTCTTCGAGTCTGTTTTGAGCTTCCCCGTGTTCCCTACGACCCATTGATAGACGCCAAAAACGTCTTCATGCGAGGCCGGGAATTTGTATTCGGGAGCCTGGCGGTAGTGCGTGGAAACCACGACTGCGTTAACCGCATTTGCGAGGGCGCGCGGCGTCGCGTCGTAGGTATCCAAGTCGGCGATCACCCAGCCGCCGCCGTGGATGTAGAGGATCACCGGGAAAGGTCCGTCACCCTTGGGTGTATAGATACGGACCTTGACGTTGCCGCCCTCCAGTTTCACCTCCCGGTCGTCAATGTCTTCGACTGTCTCCGGCTTCTTGCCCTGTTCCTTCATCAACTTCATGACCGCTTTATTCACTCCGGGCTGCTTGCGCGCTTCCTCGGGCGACAGCGTCTCGATGGGCTTCGGGCCGAGCGACGCGTGAGCATCGAGGACCGCTTTCATTTGCGGATCAGGCGGCGCACCTTGCTGGCCTTGGGCGGCTACGGCTAAAGCACTCGCGGCAACGAAAGAAATCAGATGTGTTTTCATGTTATGCCTCCATCGGGCGGGCTGCGTCGTGCGGCTTTGTCCGTTTGCAGCAGGCCTGAAAAACGCGAATCAACCTCGAGCACTCGCGGCTCGAAAACCAAACCGGCTGCGAACATCCATAAAGCGCGTTGTACCCTGCGTCGTCAGCCCGCCGTGTCGGCAGCACCGTGAAGTCGCTTCATTTTTCTGTCTTCAATTTTTCTGTCGTTCCTGCGCTGGCATCGCTTCGAAATGTTTCAGTGCCGCCTCGTATTCCGCCAGCGCCGATCCGGGGAGGATGCCGGTGCTGCGCGCAATCTCTGCCTTCACGCGGGCGACGAGGTAATCCTTTTCCTGCTGCGTCGGCCGCAGTGGCTTGCCCGGCACATCGATCCACCACGGCGCGGTGTGGGCGAAGCGCAGTCGTTTGTCGGGTCGGTCTTCGGTGCAGCGGAGACAAATCCAGCCGCTCGTCGCGGTGGAAAAGTCGGCGGCGATTTCGCTCTGCCGCGCACCCTCCGGCGTGAGTTTGTTTTGCGGAGTCAGCGTGGCGATAATTTGACCGTTGGAGACGAGTTCGATGTTCGCGAGCGGATATTCGCTGAGGATGTTTGCGGAGATTTTCACACTGCCACCCACGAGCGTCTCGCCGGGTTGCTGACCATTCACTTCCGCAAAAACCATCGGCCCCGTGGTCACGAAACTGCGCCCAGCTTTCAGCCCCGCGAGCCATTTTTCGTAGCTGAATGCGCCGTCCATTTTCACATAAACGCGGCTGAATCCCGCCGGCACGGGATGCACCCCGCTCGCCGTGCCCGCCGTCGGCACGAGACGGAATCCTGCATCGAGCAGCGTGTAGTATTGGCCGAGGGTATAGGCCAACCAGTCGCGCTCGTCGCCGCCCGCGCCACCGTTCGGGGGCTGGAGAAATGCGGGGGCGGGCGTGACCCATTGCGTGAACCCAAATTCCGTGCGCCACATGTGATTATTCGCCAGTTCGTAAAGCGTCGCGCCGCTGGTGAGCGGCAGGGTCATGCCGAATGGCCAGTCGAGCTTGTCCATGTCCATGAGTGCACCCTCGGCCCGCGCCTGTTCGGCTACTGGTTTCCAGTCGGGCACGCCTTTGTCGAGGACGCTGCGGTGATTGAGCACGAACAGCGCGCCCAGCGTGTGCCTATGCTCACCGACGGTGAAAATTTCATACTCCGTATTGCGCGGCCAGATGACGTGCGTCGCGTCCACCTCGATGAGTTTATCCAGGATTTCCCCACTCTGATTATTGTCCCCCTGCGCGGGCGGCGTGAAGGCTTTCATCACCCAATACGTGAGCGGCATTGCCACATTCAAATCCTCCGCCTGCATCACCACTGGCAGTTCATTCAGCCGACGGTGCAGATGCGTCTCACCACTCCACCAACCGCGCTCCGACATACCGACCCAGCGCCGCAACGCCACCGTTTCCACCGCCCGCTTTTCGCCATCGGCCAGCACGATGCGGCGCGTTTCCGGGAAGTACTCTTTTCCCCGTTCGACGGTCAGCGTGTAGGTCCCGGCAGGTAAATTTTCCGCCACAAACGGAGCCGCCGGAACGCTCGTGTGATGCTCGATGGATTTCTCATTCGTTTTCTTATTGTAAACAACCCCGTTCAATTCGCTGTGCGCCCGCACAAAATGACGGCTGCCCGTTTCCGCATTTTCCACATAGATGCGGGCCGCCACCGGTTGCTGCGTAGCGGCGTCTGTAACCGTGATGGTGAACTCCGCGGCGGATGCCTGCGCAGCGAGGAGCGCCGCGAAAAGGGACGTTAGAACGTGTCTCATAGTGCGTCGCAATTTGATCCAGCGCCCTTTCCGTTCCGACAAGAAAATGCCGATTTCCCCCTTATCCGTTTTTGTCCCAACGGCGGTCAGATGCACCGTCCGTTTTGGAGGAAGGCAAGGCAGTCGCCGCGTTCAATCTCCTAAAGCGAATCGTTGAGGACTGAAGCATTTTGCGGCCAAGAGCCTCTGTCGGGACGATAGGCGTACATATGAGAGCACTCTGGAAAGGCGCCATCACCTTTGGCCTGGTGACGATTCCCGTTTCGTTATTTCCGGCGACTCGTCGGGAGGAATTGAAATTCCGGCAGCTTAGGAAAAGCGACCAGAGCCCGGTGAACTACAAGCGCGTGGCGGAAGCGGACGGCAAAGAAGTCCCTTGGGACCAGATCGTGAAGGGATACGAGTACGAGAAGGGAAAGTTTGTGATCATCAAGGAAGAGGATTTTGCCCGTGTGGATGTCGAAGCGACACAGACCGTGGACATCATGAATTTCGTCAGCATTGACGACGTGGACCCGCTCCTTTTCTACAAACCCTACTTCCTGGAAGCCTCCAAAGGCGGAGACAAAGCCTACATTCTCTTGCGCGATGCGCTCTTCGAGAGCGGGAAGATTGCCATCGCGAAAGTGGTCATTCGCACGCGGCAACATCTGGCGGCGGTCAAACCGCAGAAGAAAGGCTTAATGCTCGAGCTTATGCACTTTCCTAAGGAGTTGATCGATGTGTCGGAGTTCAATGAACCGGTGGAGAAAGCCGTGGGTAAAGCGGAGATGCAAATGGCCAAACAACTCATCGAGAGCATGACGAAGGAATGGGAGCCAGAGCAGTATAACGACGACTATCACGAGGCCTTGGAAAAGCTGATCGAAGAGAAAATTGAGCATCCGGATAAGACGACCGCAGCACCGGCCAAGAGAAAGCAGGCGACCAACGTGATTGACCTGGTGGCGGTACTGCAAGAGAGCCTTCAGCAATCAAAGGGAAAAGTGACGGCGAAGAAAAAAGACGCCCCCTCTCGGGCCGCTCGTAAACCGGCCACGAAAAAGGCGGCATAGCCAAAGTCTAGGTTTCTCGGATGACAGACTTGGCAGTTTTGTCGTCCCGCATCGCGGTGAAGGAGCAATGCCGGAGTTTGTTCCCGTCCGTCCACTCGACAAACGCCACCTGACAGACCAGTTCGGGTTTCACCCATCGACACTCTTTCATTCGCTCGGCGGTAATCGGTCGCCCCCAACGTGACGCTTTTTTCTCGGGGAGATTGGTGAAAGGGCAGGCGTCGGTTTGTAGTCGTTGAATCGCGGGGAAAATCTCATCTCTGATCTTCGGAACGAATCCATCCTTCACCTTCGCCACGTAGTTAAATTGCTTCTTGTCGTATACACCGACAATCAGGGAATCGAAACCTCGAGATCCGGGCACGAAACCGCCAATGACAAACTCCTGCCCGCGGCTGATGCGCTTTTTGATCCACGCCCCGCTCCGCACACCTGGCTCGTAGCTCGAACCGATACGTTTCCCGATCACACCTTCCAGGCCAAGCTTCTGCACCGCATCCAGAATGTGCGCCGCGGATGCAGGGAGTTGCGGTGAAAGCCGGATCGGATCCGTCGGCGTTGAAAATAGTGTGCTTAAAAGGTCGCGTCGCTGCTCGATTGGCTTGGGTCGCAAGTCTTCCCCTTCGTGATGGAGCAGGTCGAAGGCGTAAAAGAGAATGGGCGGCAGTTCCGACGCGCCGTTTTGCAAAAGCCGAAAGGACGGTCGGCCCTGCTCATCGAGCGCCACGATTTCCCCATCCACAACAAAGTTACCGTTCGTCTCAGCAAGCGCCTTGGCGAGCGCCGGAAAACGGGCGTTCAGCTTCTTCTCATTGCGCGAGAACAGCGTAACTTTTGAGCCGCTCTTAACGGCTACACAACGGTAGCCGTCGAACTTGATCTCGAACGTCCATTCACCGTCCTCCGGAAGTTCGGCCACGGCCTTGCATTGCATCGGCTCGACGAAGCTGGGCGGCACGATGCGATGACTCGAGGGTCCATGTTTAGCGTGTTTCTCGGCCGGCGTGTTGCTCTGCCACTGCGCGTCGTTGTCTCGCGCGATTTGCTGCATCGTGCGCCCGCTAATAGCGGATTGATCGTCTGCCTTTGCGGAGATCGTTTGCGCTTTGCCGGCTTTGATCAGCAGCCATTTATTGCCCGCCTCTTCGCGCCGGTCTTTCACCAAGATCCATTCTCCCCTCAGTTTCTTGCCGCGCATTACGACATGCATTTTCCCTTGGTGAAAAGCCGCGGCGGGATTGCCGGTCAGGTCTTCATACTCGCCCTGATCCCAGACCATCACGGTGCCGGCACCGTAGTTGCCGGGCGGAATGGTCCCCTCGAAATCCGCGTAATCGAGCGGGTGATCTTCGACGTGCATCGCGAGGCGCGCCTCCCGCATTTTCAAGGGCGGGCCTTTGGGCACGGCCCACGAACGCAGCACGCCCTGCATTTCAAGCCGCCAATCGTAGTGCAGGTGACTCGCCTCATGTTTTTGAATGACGAATCGCTGTACGCCTTCGCCAGCAACGATTTTCGAGCGAGGTGTGGCGGCAGGCTCGGGCGTCCTGGTGTGGTCCCGCTTCGCCGCATATTCGCGCAGACTTTTGTCGTGATCCTGGCCCGACTTGTTGCGGTTGCGCGGCCACGACGAAAGTTTCGGCGCGGGTCCGGCCGCCAGCGCCTTGGTGAAAGCCGCAGGCAAGTTCTGCCGAAGTTTCAGCACTGGTGCGAACAAGTCCCCGAGGCGCTTGATCCGCTTCACTGCGGCGTCCGGTTTGAAGAACAGGGCGTCTGATTTTCCACGACGCACCGCTTTTGCCAGTTCATCCCACGTCACCGGCATTGAAATGAAAGGCCCACCATCCTTCGCCCGCATCGCATACACGCACACCGTTGTCTTGAAGTCGGAGTTCTGACTCCAATCTATGAGCACCTTGCCGCGGCGCACCGTCTTTGCCATCGCGGAAACAACTTGCTTGGGCAGTTGTTGCTCCACTAGCTCCGCGATCGATTTCGCGAAAGGCTGGGTCACTTCATAAGTCACGTCGGTGTTGAGCGGAACACTGATGTGCAAACCCTTGGAGCCTGAAACTTTCGCGAAGCACTTGAGCTTCATAGCGTCGAACACATCCTTCAGGTGCAGAGCGACTTTGGCGCAATCCAAGAGGTTAGCCGGTTCGCCAGGATCAAGGTCGAAGACAATCGAGGTAGGCCGATTTAAGTCAGGAGCCCGCGCGAGTAGGACGTGCTTTTCGATGTCGCCGAGATTGGTCGCCCACAGCAACGTCGCGCGATCGTTGCAGAGGATATAGTTGATGTCCGAACCGCCTTCACTCCGCGGCACCGCGAAGGTCTTCACCCAAGCCGGGGTGTGCTTGGGCGCGTTCTTCTCGTAAAAGGGCTCACCTGTGACGCCCTCCGGGTAGCGTTTCATCGTCAATGGGCGGTCCCGCAGGTGTGGCAAAACTGTTTCAGCGATGGCAGCGTAGAACGCCATGACTTCGCCTTTAGTAAAACCAGACTCCGGGAAGTATATTTTCCCGGCATTCGAGGTGACCAGTTCCCGCCCGTCGATTTGGATGGTTTGCGTTTTAGGCATTGGCCCAGAGCAGTGATGCAGTGAACTTTGTAACGCTGGGTGTTCCGCTATCGGTTGTATTCCGGTGTCCCCGGGCAGTTTTTCAAATCCGGAGCACCTACAGCGGAGTATTTGCCTCAGGCGCAGGCAAAAGGCGGCAACAAAGTGCCAACGACGTTTTTAGGGGTAAGCTTTTCCACCTTGGGTGTTTCGCCGAACAGCACGACTGGCTGGACCTCGGCTCGCGGCTTGGCATCGCTGTATTGGTAGTCGTGGGGCAGGCTGGGCCAGTAACGCGTCGAGAACGGACTCCGTCCGGGCATCGCCACGACTTTTGAAATGCTCGTGGTCGAAAGGAAAGCGAGCAGCCCGAAGACGTGGTGACCGGAATACTTCAGCACCCGCTCGCGCGTCGCGGGCGAGAGGCCTTCCAGCGGTGGCGCCTGCGAGTCGTCCACCGTCTTCGCGGAGCGCAGACGACCAAAGTTTCTCCACTGATCATCGATCTTTTTCACCGCTTCCAAATCGACGTTCTTCAGCGTCGGCTCCGAGTTTCCGTTTGAGTGAATGCCGAGCATGAAGCCGGCAAAGGCGTGAAAGTCGCGCCGCGTCCATTTGTCGTAGGGATGATCGTGACATTGCGCGCAGCCGATCTGCGTGCCGAGAAAGAGCCCGCTGATCGCCTCCACGCCCGCCAGCCGGTTACTTTCGTCGCGGAGAAAGAACCCGGTCGCGGGGTTCTGCCAAAAGTGCCCTTCCGCGGTGATCATCTCCGTCACCATCTTGTCGTAAGGCTTGTTCTCCCGGAGCGCTTGCTTGATCCACGCGAGGTAGCTATCCGCCGGCGAGTCCACCACATCGTTTTTGGCGCGAAAGGCGTCGGCCCAACGATTGAAGGCGTGGCTCACGTAACCCTCCGAGTTCAGCAGCGCATCGACCAGCTTCGTCCGCTTTGTTTGGTCCCGGCTGGTGAGGAACTGATAGGCTTCGTTGAAACTAGGGTTGCGTCCCACGAGATCGAGGTAAACCCGGCGGACAAAGGTCTCGTCGGAAACTTGCGGGTTGGGTTTCACTCCCTGCGCTCGCATCCCTTCGTCGAGGAGTTGGTCGATGCGCTGCGCGGCCCGGCGGACATCGCGTGCCTCCTCCGGCGAGACCACCACGCGGGTTTCCTTCTTATGCTCAAAGGCGACAAACGTGCCCAGCGGCGAACCTTGCGCCACCCAATCGTGGATCAGCTTCGCGTCGGCGGCATCGTCATCTCGATGTTCCTCCCGATCTTCAAGCTCAACGACGTCGTTGCATCCGCCAAGTAACCGCCCCTCCATCATTGGACACGCCGCAGGGCGCTTGGAAAACACTGCGTCGTCTGTCTGCTCGGGAGAAAAGAACGCGGATTATGTTGAGCGCGGCGGGCGCGGTGTGGATGCCCGTTGACGCGTGGAACGCTTTTCCGTAAATCCGGCGAGCGCTTTCTTCAGCCGCTCCTTATGGCCGTGTCCAACGATCTCGAAATCAAAAAGAGGCTCTACAAAGCCCTCGATCCAAACCCCCGCGAGCCGATCGAGCCGGACGGCGACTACTACATCACCATCTATCCCGACGAGTCCGACCCCATCATGGAGTTGCGCGACAAGATCGTCGTCGCCGGGAGTGAAAGCATCCAACTGCTCAGCGGCTGCCGGGGCTCGGGCAAGACCACTGAATTGCACCGCCTCCGGCGCCTGCTCGAGAAGGACGGTTACTGTGTCTTCCGTGTCGATGCCTTGGAATATCTCAACCCTGCCGAGCCCATCGAAATCGGTGCCCTCCTCGTGGTCCTCGCCGCCGCCCTCAGCGAGCAGGTCGAAGAGAAGCTCGGGGCCAGCCCCACGCGCCAGAGCTACCTCACCCGGTTCTGGAATTACCTGAATCTGACCGAAGTCGAACTGAGGGAGTTCGGCTTCAAGGGTGGAGTCGCAGGGTTCGCCGGCGAATTCAAAACGACCTTCCGCACGACCCCCAGCTTTCGCCAAAAAATCCATCGGATTCTTGCCGACCGCACCTCGGAGTTGAAGGCTCAGGTCAACAAGTTCTTTGAAGACGCCACCGGCTGGCTGACCATCGCCGGTGCCGGCCCTGCCGGTTTCGTTTTCATGTTCGATCAGTTCGAGCAACTTCGCGGCGGACTCACGGAAGAGCAGGGCATCATGGAGAGCATCGAGCGCATCTTCACGCAGTCCTTCGATCTCCTGCGCTTCCCCTACATCCATCTCATCTACACCGTCCCACCGTGGCTTCGCTACCGCGCCCCGGGGGCGGTGCGCCTGGAACGCACGCTCCCCTGCGTGAAGCTCTGGGAATACTCCAGCGGCGAGGGCGACCTTCAGCCATGCCAGATCGGATGGGACCACTTCCGCGACCTACTGACCCGTCGCATCGGGGCTGAGCACCTCGAGGCCCTCTTCGGCCCGCTCAATGACCAAGGCCAGCGCCAGCACCTCGACGATCTCATCCTCTATTGCGGCGGTCACTTCCGCGACCTCCTCTTTCTTGCCAACGAAGCCCTCGTCACCGCCCGTTCCTTCCCCATCTCCTCCCAGCGCATCGATGCCGCGGTGAAAGACCTGCGCGATTCCATGCCCATCTCTATCGCGGACAGCCTCTGGCTGCGCGAAGTGGCCACCCACCGGCGCGCGTCGTTGCCCGATTCCAGCCCGGAAAATGTCGGCCGCTTCACTCGCCTCCTCGATAACCATCTCGTCCTCCTTTTCTCGAACGGGCGCGACTGGTACGACGTCCATCCCGTCATCCGCGAGGAAGTGCTGGAGATCGCCGCCCGGGCCGACGCCAGCAAGGCCGCCACAGGGGCCACTACCGAGGCGGCGAGAAGCTAAGCGGGCTCACCCATGCTCCCCGCGCCCACCGGCCCGAGCTGGGAAAAGCTCCAGACCCACCTCGGTCTCCTGGAGGACTTCGGCCTCCTCGTCCTCATCTTTCCCAGCGCCGGGCAGGCGGAGCGGTGGCGGGCCGCGCTGGCCGCGCAGTATGCGGAAAAACAGCGCACCCTCGCCGTGCTCGGTCCCTTCGATGCGGCCAGCGTCGGCGGGCTTGCCAATGCCCTCCTGGAGTTTCACCCGGAGGCCAACACCGCCGCCCTGTGGTTGCCCCTCTACCATGCGGCCAGCGCCGCCGACGCCGAGGAGTGGCCCGCCGCCCTCGCCCGCGGCCTCGCCGGGCTGAACCACGTCCGCAACCTCCTGCCCCAACGCCTCCGCCTCCCGCTCCTCCTCTGCGGCACCCACGAACTCCTCGCCACCGCGCCCGATTTGGCCCCTGACCTCTGGAGCATCCGCCGCGCTTTCATTAAAGTAGAATCTACTCACCTCGGCGATCTTCCGTTCGATCAGGGTGACATCCAATCAGCCGTGTTGCGAGGCCCCGCCGAGGATGCTCCCGATTTCCGCCGTGCGCTTGCTGGGGCCGAACAGCTTCGCGACCAGCCAGAAAAGGTCGCCCAGCGACTGACGCTGCTCGCGCGAGCCGCTTACGGCGCCAACCAGAGTGGAGAACACGCGCTTGCGGGCAAAATTCTCGATCAAGCCGTCGAAGTTGCTGGCCTGCCCACTCCCGCAGAGGCCTTGGAACAGAAGAGCGTTCCCCTCGGGCTTCTTGCTGAGATATTGCGGCAATACTCCCGTACCGGAGAGGCGTTGCGCCTTGCAGAAGAAAGTCTCGTCATGCGCGAAAAAGCATTTGCTGAACCGGGTGATTCTTCACCTCACGCAGCGGATGGTGTCATCGCGGCGCTTGTCCAAATCGCCCTGATTCTAGGCGACCTAGGGAACAATGTAGATGCGGAGACTTACCTTCGTCGCGCGGTTTCGTTGAGCCAACAAAAGGACTTTTCCAACCAAAAATTGGCATACTACGCGGTGCTCAACCTCACCAATCTACTCAAACGGACTAGACGGTTCGCTGACGCTCTTAAGATTTCCGAACTTAACCTCGCTCTTGCAGAAAAAACATCTGGTCGGGGAAGCAATGAAGTTGCCGACGCACTTGCGATTCATGCCGAGATCATGGGCGACCTTGGGCAGACTCGCGAGGCAGAGCGCTACGCACGGGAGGCACTTCACCGGATAGGGGAGGGGCAGGGCGACAAGAGTAGGCGCTTGGCGGCTGGAATGATCGTGCTCGCAAGCATTCTGTATAAGCAAGAGCGCTTCACCGAAGTTGAAGCTCTCTACCGGGAAGCAATAGACCTCTTAGAAAAAGTGTTTGGGCCGGAGCATCCGGACATTACCGACTCGCTTGTCCGGTTGGCGGTAGTTTTAGCTCACAATGACCAATTTCTTGAAGCTGAAGATTTGATTGCGAGAGCCGTGAAGATTCGCCAGCAGTCTTTTGGCGAACGCGATCCTAGGGCGGCCGTACCGACGGAGTTGTTAGCCGTGATTCGCGAGGCTCAAGGTCGAATCGACGAGGCTCTTTCCTTGGAAGAATACGCCTTTGAAATCTACAAGGAAAAGCTGGGGCAGGATCATGAGATGACAATGCGGACAAAAAAAATGGTCGAACTGCTGAAAAAAAAGTTGACCGAGTCGCCGTAGCCCGATAGGCCGGACGGGTAGCTGCCTGAGGTGCTTGGATGCTTGCTTACTCCCCAGAAAAAATGACGTTGGCCTCTGACGAAGGCGTGGGGCGGGCTTGCGTAGGGATGAGTAGGGCCAGCGAAAGGGGGTGCAGGGTGGGCGTAAAGGAGGGGGAAGGGGGCGAAAT
>JANMTP010000069.1:0-57507 GCA_031390545.1 Chthoniobacter sp.
GTCGCGGATGTGGAGGTCACCGCCGGCAACGCGAGCAACATCTACATCATCCGCCCGCTGAATCCGGCGAACGATTACACCTTCGAGGTTTCGGAGATCGACCTCACTCCGCTCTGCACCGCGCGGGTGCGCAAGGGCACGGACGGCGCGGGTAGTTATACGATGGTCAAGCTCGTGAAGGCGTACTTCGCCTTTGCGGATGCGGACGCCTGGAGTTACCCGACGCCACCACCGCCGACCATCGCGATGGGCCGCATCGGTGACCTAACGAAAAACTGCATCCAGTATCTCACCGTTCCCGCTGGTGCCGTCGGCAGCTTCAGCTTCACCCATGCCACGATTGAGACGACGCTCGTCGAGGTCGGCGCGGATGCGGCCACCATCGCCGCTTCGCTCAATGCGCTTTTCACCGACGGCGCTTCCTCGCCGCGTTTCCGCGTACTCAAGAGTAGCAGCGCATTTCAGATCGAGTGCATCGGCCCGCTGGCTAAACAGGCCGTGCCGCTCCTCGGACTGACCTTGTTTGGGCAGGAGCCACTCGACACTCCGGAGGCGGATTTCCAGCTCACCGAGTTACCGCTGGAGTTGACCGTTGCCGCGAAGGAAGGTGTGAATCTCGTGTTTGAGTTGGTCGGCATTGATGCCGACGGCAACGAGTGGACGCTCATCCGCGATACCCGCGCGACCTGCCTCAATACGCTCATCGATCGTACCACGAGCGCCGCCATCGGAGCCATCGCCACGCACTACGACACCGTCTATGTCTCCGCCGATCCTGATGAAGCCTTGATCATCGGCCAGCGCAGTGCGGCCGTCATCGTTACGGGCAGTGGCACCGTTTCCACGCCGGGCAGCTACAGCGTCGCCTTCGCGCACAACCTCAACACGCTCACGCCGGGCGTGACGATTTTCGAGCTGGTCAATGTCTCGCCGGCCAAATGGCGGATCGTTGTGGATACGGAATATGATGCCCGCAGCGATGGCGATCCGAACGTCGTCCACCTCACCTTTCCCTATACGCCGCCGGCCACGGGCAACGTCGGATCGCTGAAAATCTTCTGCACAAATTTCGAGGCGCAGGTGTGGACGAATACGCACACCCACCCGCTCACTGCCATCTATCGCGCGAGCGACATGGCCACGCTTGACGATATCCTCGACGAGCTGACCGCCGCCCTGCCCGACGGCTGGCCCTCGATCCCCGGCAGTAGCATCGAGGCCGGTTCGATCACCGCGGACAAGCTGGATCTCGCCTCGCTGGCGCGGGCGTTGCGCGAGAGCGCGGAATTCCTGACCACGCTCCGGACGCTGATCACCGACAGCACGATCATTGATCAGATCGGCACGGCGCTGACGGCCAACACGAACTTCATCACGACTATCGCGAATGCCCTCCTCGCCAACCCGGCCTTTACCGAGGCGGTTCGCACGCTCTTTCTCGATCTCCTTCAGGGCACCGCGCCGCGGGACTCGATCCTCATCCGCATCCCGGATCATGATGCCGCCTACCCGCCCCTCCTCGCCAGCAAATCCTTTGCTCTGCTACCTCGGGCGCAAATCTCGCCGACCAATGGCGGAAGCCTCACTGGCTACGCGCCCAAGGCTGCGAGCGGCAACGCTGGCACTTACCGCACCGTCGCCACCGCCGCGCATGTCGCCCCGCAGCGCCGCAAGTCTTTCGTCAATGGCGACGTGATTTTCAGCGACGGCTTCGATTGGTGGAAAGCGACCGTCGATGGGGTGAACTACTACGCGGGCGAATTTGACCGCCAGCTTTTTGCCCTTGCCGTCAATGATTCCATGCTCGCCGTCGGCACGCGCTTTTCGCTGAGCTTTGGCTTCACCCTCAGTCTTGCTGGGAACTGCGATGGCTACTACCTCTTCGAGCTAAAGCGCGGCACGGCCACGACCACCGGGGCCGGCCCGGTGAACCTCGCGACGGTGACTTGGGATGAGACGGTTATCTCGCAAAGCCTGATTCTATCGGACTCCGCGGTCACCCACAGCTTCGCCTACACCGCCACGCGCACGAGCGGCGGGGTGCTCAGCGCGACCAAACAAAGCTACCTTGGGGCCGCTGCCGCTGCGGGTGTGCCCGCCGCTCCACGCTTCGTCCTCCTCGCGCAGCTCACCCACTTCGATGTGGCCGATGTCGCCCGACCCGCCGGCCAGGTGAAGCTCACCATGAAAGCCGCCACCGCCAGCATCGTGAAACTCTAGGCCATGCCCGTCCCCGTCATTTCACCCGTCCGCTCGCTGCTCTACTATGCCCAATGGCAGACGTGGGCACGCCAGCCCTTTGCCACCGAAACTCCCACGAGCTGGGCGGCGGCCTCCGCGCTGCCGCCGGGCCTTTCGCTCAATGCCACGACCGGCCTGCTCTCCGGTGCGGTGACCATGCCGGGGGTCTATGAATTCGCCCTCACCGCCACGAACGCCTCGGGCACCAGCGCGCCGGGCTTGTTCGTTGCCGGCATTACGCCCACGACTTGGACCGCTCCCGTGGATGCGCTCGACGTGATTCTCGATCTCAGCACCGGTCTTGTGACGGTCAATGATCTGACGAGCACGCCCGGCGGCACGCTCGATCAGCAGACCGTGCTGGCCTGGCTGAAAAGCGGGGACGCGAGGCTCCTGCACATTCGGCCGGTGAAGAACGGCGCGGTCTGCGACATCGCATTTCTCACCTTGAAGCTAGCGGCCAAGGTCTTTGAACCCGAAGCGTCCGTCATCGCCAGCACCGCCTTTGGTCGCGCAGCCACCGGACCGGATACTTACTACCGGATGGCGGTCCTGCTCACCGACGCGCAGTTGGACGCGGAGCTTTTCAACGCGGAAAACGAGGCTGGGACGCTGCTCACCGCGCTGTTTGAGTTTGAGTGGACGTGGACGAATACGCTGACGCCGGATTGCGGGCTCACGACGGTGCGCGGTAGCTCGCAGAATTTCGCCCTCGGAGTCGAACGGCAGATGATCGCCAACGCGTGAAAGACCTCGACTTCTCTCAAGCCTACGCCCTCGGTGTCACCGGCATCGCCGTGCGCCGGGCGGTCTGGACGCAATGGCTGGTGCTGCGCGGCACGCTCTGGGAGATCGCCACGAACGTGCCACCAGAGCGCCATGTGGTCGAAGCTGAGATCACCGCCGCGGAGTTGCTCGCCTCGGACTGGACGGATGAACCGTGGAACGACGGCGCGGGTGGCGCGACCAGCCAGCCGCCCGCGGGCTCCACGCCTCCGACCCTGCCCGGCACTCCCCGGCCCGCGTCGGGCGGAGGCTACGGCAACCCCGCGAATCCCAGCGGCCCCGGCGCGGTCAATCCACCACCGCCCGCGCCGACCGGCCCGCCATCCAATGGCGGCGGTGGTGGAGGCGGCGGAGGCGGAGGTGGAGGTGGAGGCGGGGGCGGGGGAGGCGGGGGCGGTGGTGGTGGAGGTGGTGGAGGTGGTGGAGGCGGCGGTAGCGCTGTTGAGCCAACGATCACCGTCGAATTTTTCACCCTGCCCGATGAGCTGCCAGGCGTAGATGCCGCGCAGCATTGTTACCCGACCTTTGGCGCGGGTGAGAGTCCGATCACGCTCCACGCCAATGTGAGCATTGCCGGCGGGCCTTCGGGCTTGGGCTTTCTCAATGTCTCCCTCGGCGGCCAGACCCGCCGCACCAGCGCCAGCCGTGGCTTCAATGGCGGCTTCAGCTTCACGTCGATCCCGATCACTGCCGGGAGCAGTCTCACCTGCAATGCTTCATTCCGCTTGGGCGGTCGCGACTACACGGGTAGTGGCGTCTTTACCTGCCGCGGGATCTGTGGCTGCAGCGGCGGCGCGCCCGGGCCATAATCGCGCGAGTATGTCGCTGGCTTTTGTCTGGCATTCGTTTGCCCCGGACTCCGCCGCGCTCGCGCTGAGCGTGCAGAGCTGGGCGGAAAACTTCGCGCAGCCCGGCGATGAGTTCACCGTTTGCGAGGAAGATGTCGCGCCCATCGCCCCGGCCGTTCGTGCGCGGCTCGTCGCGCGTTACGGCGTCCAATTTCGGCAGAGGCCAGCGATGAGCAATCTGACGGGGCCAGGCGTCCCGGGGGCCGTTTTGCGGGCCTTGTCGGCTGCCTGTGGGAGCCATGAGGCGGTGTGGAAAGTAGATAGCGATGCCCTTTGCTTTGGGGATCGTAGTCGGGCTCTCGCGCAGAGGCTGCAGCCCGCTCTTTTTGGCCTTCCCTATGTCTGGAAAAATCTACAGGTCGCACGCGGGTTCGCCTACCGCCTCAGCGCGGCAGCCGCCGCCAGCGCGCTCCCGGTGGTCGATGCCTTTTCGGAACTCCACGGCCCAGCTGGCTGGGGCGAAGATGCGGTCATTTCTGCGTGCGTCGCCGAGACTTCCAATCAGCCAATTCTCCTGCCGCCCTACGACCCTGATCGAGGGTTTTGGGCTGGGTGGAACTACGCCACCAACCAGCCCCCAGCGCGCTACCATCAAACCTTCGATTTCGTCAGCTTTGGCAACCCGCCCCGCAACCGTCCGCGCCGCGACGCCACCATGCGCCGCGTCTATGACGATTTCCTCGCCTCGCGTGCCGCTTTGACAGCCGTGAATCAGCAATGAAGCGCCTCGTCTTCCTCCTCTCCCTCTTCCTCGCGTTGAGCGGTCTCGCGCAAAATCCTTCGCTCCCCGTCAGCCGAATCAACCGCATCGCCCCGCCGGCGGGGCAGGCGAAGACGCAAATCGACGGCGGTCTGACGTTCAAGAACAACGCCGACCGCATCGCCTTCGCCGCTGAGCTGGGCGACATCGGTGCAGAGGCCCTGACCCACACTCCGGCGGTCTTTGCGAATGCAGCCGCGCGCACCGCGACTGCTCCGCTCGCCGTCGGCCAGCGCGGGACGCAGCTCGATAACTCGACGGAATGGCGCGGGACAGCCCTGACCGCCGGCGCGTGGGAAAGTTTGATCGGCGTCACTACTTTGCGCTCGGATCGGCCTGTCGCCCACGTCGCCAAAAGTCTCCGCCAGCGCTGGGAATATCGCGGCGTCGCCCTCGCCGGTGGGGCTGGCGAACCCGAGGTCCACTACGACTCGGGCGCGGCGCTGTGGCGGATGTTTTACGCGATCAACACGACGATCTATCGCGCGACTTCGACGGACGGCATTACCTTCACCGCGCAGGGAGCAGTCGCGGGGCTTAGTGGCCTCCGCACGTCGCTCTACGTCGAGGGCGGCACCTACTATCTCTACTATTCGGACAACGCCGTTGACCCGAGTGGCAACATCCGGCTGGCGACATCCACGGACGGCGTGAACTTCACCGCGGTCGGCATCAAGATCGCCTATAACGCCATCGCCGGGAGTAACGGATGGAACTCGCTTCACATCCTAAAGGACGGCAGCACCTATCGCATGCTGCTCGAAGGCGGAGTGGGCGTGGGTAATACGTGGCGCAGTTTCTATCTCACGGCCACCGCACCCAGCGGCCCGTGGACTTTCCAGAACGGCGAGGCACCCCTCGCAGCACTCAACGCGGTCGGGGCGGCAGACCAGACCGACTCCACCTATTCGCCAGGCCCGATTTTTAAGGTCGGGAACTTTTACCACACCTTCATGCATGATGGAGGTTGGGCAGTCAGCATAGCCGACGACGGCTGCCAGATTTATCACGCGCGGAGTCTGGATTTCCTCCGCTGGACGCGCCCGCGGCTGATGATCGACCGGGCCGATGTGCCGCTGATCAGCGGACAGCCCACGCTTCAGCTCGCGGACGGCACGATGGTTGAGGTGAATGGCGTCGTTTATTTCTACTGCACGCAGACGAAATTCACCGGTGGCTTCGTCGCGCGCGTGCTGGTTTTCACCTTCACTGGGTCGCTGGCTGATTTGGTCGCGCTCGATGATGCGGATGCTCTCGCCAATGAGGCCGTGGAGGAGGCCGTGGCGACCGGGCGGGATGTGCTGCAGTTCGACGGCGACGCGCGCACTTGGAAGCGCCGCGCGCCGATGGTCGCCCTGGAAAAGCTGCGGTCCGCCAGCACCGTGACCATCACCGGTACGCTCTCGCCCGATCTCACCGGCACCTTTGCGCGCAGCAACGCGAGCTACCCAGACCGCTTCATTCGCGCCTCAGATTCTGCGTTCCTCATTTACAACGGCTCCGCGTGGGATTTGCGCACCTCGGGCAACGTCACCAAATTCACCGGCGGCGGCACGAGCGCGAGCAATCCCGCGGGCACCTACACCGCGACTGGCGGAGGCACCGGAACGGCCACGGTCGTCCATAACGCGCCGACCGAAAGCGCCGCGGGTTTCTTCTACGGCACCGGTCTGCCGGATTTCATCGCGCCGGCCGGATCGCGCTACCGCCGGATCGCTGACAGCACGGGCTTTGCGCCCGGCGCGGGCACGTCCATCTACGTCAACGAAACCGGGACGCGCGTCTGGACGGCGCTCGTCTCCACGCCTGCGCGTCCGCGCTTCCAGGTCGCGAAGGGCGTCAACCAAAACATCACCGCCGTGGGGAGCTGGACCAAGGTCACTTTCCCGACAGTCGTCGCCGATCCGTTTTCGACGTGGGATACCACCAACAACCGCTGGAGTCCCGGCGTCACCGGCACCGTGCGCGTCGCCGCCACGCTGACTCTCTCGCCAAATGGCGGCACGGCTGACGGGTGTTACCTGGCTTTCCGCAAAAACGGAGCGTTCAACGCCACGACCCGCGTGGTCGCTTTTTTCCAGGCGGGCACCGCAGGCTTTTCGCTCGGCGGCAGCGCCGCGTTTGATTGCGTGCCGGGGGATTACTTCGAGGTTTGGCTCTATTGTGGAGCGAATAGCGTCGATCAAGTCGCGGCGGTGTATCAGAATTTCTTCGACGGGGAGGTCGTCGCCCCGTGATCTTTCTCGCCCAGCTCGACACCGGCATCACCATTGTGGACAAAGCGGCCGCCGCCAGCGATCGCTGGCTCTTCCTCGCCGCCCTCGCCATCATCATCGGCGGCGGCGTGGTCTGCATCACCTGGCTCGTGCGCAGCCTCGAAAAGAAGGACAGCGCCCACGCCGCGACCGCACAGAAACTCAGCGAGGAGCACGCCGCCGCTTTTCAGCGGCTCAATGCCGAGCACGCCAAAGAGCGGGCCGAATGGAAGACGGCAGAAGTGGAATCCAAGAGCGCCTTCACCGAAGCCCTGCGCCTCCAGCGCGTGGACTTCCGCGAGGAGATCGCTCGCGAGCGCACCGCCACCGCCTCCATGGTCGATGCCGTGAAAAGCATCGCCGCCAGCGTCGCGGGCCGCCCTCCGGCTTGACACCGCCCGGCGGGTATGAACCCGCTCGAAAAACTCCTCGGCGTCAACTGGCGCACCTCGCTCACCGCGGCCCTCGCCGCGATTACCTCGGCCCTCACCATCGTCGCCGCACTACCCGCGCAACTCGGCGAACTCTCGACGATCATCCCCGAGGAGTGGAAGCCGCTCGTGATCAAGGCGGGCATCGCCGCCACCGTCCTGCTCAAGCTGATCAATGGTTTCGTCGCCAAAGACGCCAAGGTCGTCGGCAACGGCACCGCCACCGAACCGAACCGTGTGCCCGACGGGGAAGGTGGCAACAAGACTCTCTCGCTCGCGTTGCTCGCGGGCTTTGCCGCCTGCACCCTCGCCGCCTGCGCAACGGACACAGGCGACCCCGCCAAAGATCGCCGTGGCCGCGTAACAAATGCCGTGCTGCAGGAAGTCGGCACCGCAGCGTTCCGCATCGCCCTCGATTCGCTCACCCAGGACGCCGACAGCCGCCACGTCGCCGGGGAGAAAACCAACTTTGCCCACAGCGCCGCCGCCGGCCTGTGGAAAGAGAGCGCCAACATCGTCAACAGCGGCAGCCTTGTCCGCGTGGTGAATGCCTGGGGCGGACACGAACTGCCCACCGTCGCCGCTGGCCTCGCCCGCGAGTATGCCCGCGTCGCCCCGCAGACGCCCGCCGAACGCGCCGCCGTCATCGACCGCATGGCCTCGGGCCTCTCCACCGCCGCCGTCTTCACCACGCCCGAGCTGTGAGCACGCTACCCTCCGCGCTCGTCTCCCTTGCCCACCGCGAAGTCGGCGTCGAAGAAATCGCCGGCACCAACTGCGGCCCCCGCGTTAACGAATACAAGGCGGCCACGAAACTCCCGCCGCTCGAAGCTTGGCCGTGGTGTGCCGCCTTCATTTGCTGGCTGGTGCGCCAGGCCATGCTCCTCGGCGGCCCCTACACCTTCCAGCGCCCGACCACCGCGGGCGCGTGGGATTTTGAAAACTGGTCGCTGAAGCAGGATCACAGCACCCACACTAAGCGCGCCCCGGGTCGCGACATCGCGCCTGGCGACATCGTCATTTTCAAATTCTCCCACATCGGCCTCGCTATCGGCGCTCCGGATGCCGACGGCATGGTTGAAACCATCGAAGGCAATACCGATGCCGCCGGTTCCCGCGAAGGAGGCGGCGTCTTCCGCAAGAAGCGCCGCGTAGCCGCGATCAAGACGCGGATTCGCTTTACGGTTTAGCCCAGTCGCTTACCGCTGCTCGATCAGGCATTCCAGGGCCAGTATGGTAGGCCATTCCTCCGCGGAAAAAAATCCCGGCTTATCCCGGCGATAACGCGCCGCCCGCGCGAGGAATTCTTTGTTTAATTTGCTGTTGGCTATTCCCAGTTCCGGATAGGCGAGCAGGGCGCGTTTTTCCGCAGTGTTGGGTTGGGTGGGTTGGGCCTGTCCTTCGTAGTCGCCACCGCTGCCGCCCACGAAACTACCACCGATGGACTGCATCGCGCTGACGCCGCGCGGCAACTCGCGCACCTGTGCCCCGCCCGTCGCGGTTCGCGAGACAACGAAGTTACCCGAGTGTCCGTCATCGCCGGATCGGGCGCGGATATCTGCCGCGGGTGCGGCCGGCAGCGCCGGTGCTGGCGTGGCTGCAGGCGTGGGTGTTGGCGGCAGCACGGTCTGCACGATGGGTTTGGGAGCGATTGAGCGCATGACTGGCACCGTGATTCCAACGGCCAAAGCGGCTCCGAGAGGGAGAGCAATCCAAGTCTTCATGGCCCTCCGTAGCGCCAGTGCCGCTCGCCGTCACGGGAAATTGTGAGGATTGGCCAGCCGCAAGGCCGGTCTGGATCGGCGGTCAGAAACATGAAAAGCTGCTCGAAAGCGGCGTTCAGAACTTCTTCCGTCTGTAGCGCACTTTTTCCGCGGACTGGTGTTTTACTTCTTTGGCGTAGAGGTGCTCTATTGGCGTGGCGGGAGATTGTTCGGCGGCGATAGCCTCGTCGATTTGGTCTGACAACGGAGGCTTTCCGCTGGCCACCAAGAACCGATCAATGATCGCCTCAGTGTGACTTTCCACGACGCGTTTTCCGGCTCTTTTTCGAGCCACAATCACATGGGTCAGGATCGTTGTCGGCATGAGATCATCTTCGATCTGGTCGAATGCCTCGGTCAGTAACAGGTCCGCGAGGAGTTCAGCACTAAAGCCGACAGCTTTGGAAATTCTGTTGAGTCGGTCCTTGGTCGGTTTTTGGAGGCGGAGCTTAGTTGTGTTTTCGTCGGGCACGCAGCCAGAGACGCCGCAAAAAAAACTTTCTTCAAACTTTTTCTTGGCATGGACCCCAACAGGGACCATAAAGGGACCATGACGAGTGTATTGCCACCTGCCAAACCGAAAACAATTTCGGTCAATTCGCAGCTTCACCGCTTTTTAAAATTACTTACTGCTTTGGATGGGACGGGTCTGAACGAAATAACTGAACCCGCGCTTTGGGACATCGTCCGGTTGAACCGGGATCGACTTGAGCAGGCTAGCGGGGAAAAAATTGAAATTCCTGAGCCGGCGCAGATGCAAATGGAGGCCGTGAAATGATCGGAAGCATCACCACAACCGCTGATCTGCTGAGCGTGTTTTCTGATGGATGGGCCAGCGGACTCTACGCGATTGAACTGATCGATTCGGGCCGCGTGAAGATCGGGCGATCTTCGGTCATCCCGCGGCGGGTGAGGGAGATTGAGTCTGCCTTTGGCACAACCGGCCGGATTTGGATTTCTCCGCTGCATACCAACCACCGCGAAACGGAGTTCATTTGGAAGGCCCGGCTAATGCCGCGTTCGTGGTCGGCCCCACTCCGTAGTGAGTTGACGGTTTTTTCACTTCAAAGTGTCGTGGCGCATGCGGAGGCGCTGCCATTCTGCGAATCCCGAGACGCCATTGCGCGGGCGAGAATACTTTTGGGGCGCTTCCTGATTCGTGACTTTGCTAACCTCGGGCCGGTCGCCGCGGACCTGCATCGGCTGCTGAAGATGAAGGCGACGGCGGATGGAAAGAGCCTTAAGACTTTTCTGGAGGAAAACCTCGGGCCGCTCGTCGAGTGGCAACCCGAGGACAAGGCGCAACTCAAACTCGCGGGGGTCGAAGTCTGAGTATGGCCGCGCTCCTTTCACCCGAGACGCGGAGCCGCTTTGCCCGCAGCGCCGGGGCGCTACTCGGGATGCCGGCGATCCTCGCCGCGGTGGACGCGGAAGTGGCTGCCACCTTTGCCGAACACCCGGCCCTCCCGCAAACCGAGCAGTCCCGCCGCGTCCTATGGGGCCTCGCCTTTCCCCAGCTTTCCGCCGCGGCGCTTCACCCGAGCGCCGCCGCTCAACTGCAGCAAGAAGCCAAACACGCATGAAAAACACACAAATGACCCCGCGGCAGTTTTGCCGCTTCGCCCTCCTCTTCCCGCACTGCTCGCCGGAGCAGATCGCCGGGTGGGTGAAAGACGAATGCCGCCCGCTCATGGCGGACATCACCGATGCCGCAATGGAAATGGCCAATGGCCTGACGCCGGGCCTCGAAACTCTGCCCACGCATTGCTTCCTTTACGAGCTTTCGGAATGGGCGGGCAACCAGGCGACGGGAAAGGCGGTGCACGCGTGAAAAAGAAGCTCGAACTGGAGCTGACCGATCTCCACTGCCCGCTGATGAGCGCGGGGTTGATGACGGTCCTGAGAACCGCGGAGCTGGGCCGCGCCCGCCGCGTGGAACGCAGTCCGCTCGCGAAAAAGGTGCAAGGCTTCGGCTATCGCTCCCCGCTCGATCTCGGAAGCTGGCGGGATGTCGCCCGGCGTTTTCTGCGCCGCCACCTGCATGCGCACCTGCACGTCGGCGGGCATCATGTTGCCGTGCATGCCGCCGGCCCGATCACGCGCGACGGGCAACTGCCACCGTGCCTTGCGCGCATCGTGGAGGTATCGCCGGTATGATCGCACTCCGGCCTCTTCCGCTTGCCTTGCCAGCGCCGACGCATCACACCGAGGCGTATCATCCCTTTAACCGCGAGATGCACAACCTCACGGACGCGGAACTCGAAGCGCGCCTCGAAGAACATGGGCGATTCATCGATTTTCTATTGAAGAAATCGGCTCCGCGAAATCTGTGGGGCGATAATTATGTCGCCGCGCAGCAGGTCGAGAATGCCTACAACGCGCAGGTGACGTCGCGCTGGCTGTTAGCGCGGGCCAAAAAGCGGAGCCGGGCAAGCTGGTCTCGCGCGAACAAGAAAGTGAGGGCCTTCGCGTGAGTGCTCAGAACCCGAATCATTCGGAGCGGCGGTTCGGGGATTGCATCCAGCGCCTGCGCGCCCGTGTCGGGGGTGCGGAGAGAGAGCTGCGTATGGCGCGTCAGCGGGCGGCAGAGGCCCACGCTCTGATCGCCGCGGACGCCGAGTGGACCACTCAGGATGGCATCTACGCAGACGAGAGCTATGTCCGGGACTTTGCTCGCCGTCTCCAATGGCAGAAAAACAATCTCGCGAGCCATGAGGCTTTTTTTCGCGAGCTGCACGGAAAGGTCTGCCTATGAGTCCGAACCAAAAGCAGACCATCCGTGCCCTTGCGTTGGAGGGCGAGGACACCGCGTCGCGGGCGATCACCGGGATGCTGCGCTTGCTGGCCGCGACCAACGAGCGCGAGCCGTTGCCGGCGGGCTTCCTCGATCACCAGGAGGATTTGAAATCCGCGCGGGCGACCATCGAGCGCGTGTGTGCGGCCATGCGCGAGGCCACCCGCGGCACCCCGGTTCCCGTATGATTCCCTGGGCACTCATCGCCATCATCGCCGCCTACACTGCGGGCCTCGCCGGCGTGGCCGCGGCGGTGGCTTACGCGCTGGGCAAACGCGCCGGCTACCGGCAGTGGAAGGCCGATGCCGACCGGGCCTACTGGCTCGGCGTGCGCCAAGGGCGGATCGAGGAGCGCGCGGAAACGGGAGGACGGAACTGATGAGCGCCGCCGTCGCCAATAAAGAACTGGCCGGCATCGACCGCGAGGCCGTGCGCACGGCCAAGGGGCATGACGAGGCCCTCACCCTTGCGGAACTCGCCGTCGCCACCGGCCTGCCCTACAGCGACGTGAAAGCGCTGGCCAAAGAGAAAGGCTTTCCGCGCATCGGGAAGCGTGTCTTTCCATCCGATTTCAAACTGTGGCGTCGTCGCCGGTTGGGATTGCAATCCGCGCCCGAAACCGCAGCGCATCGTCCTCTGCCAGCCGCTGGTAAACCCGGTGAACCTCGATTGAAGCATGGTTAACCAACTTCATCATCATCGCCTCGGGGATGCCGGCCCGCGCGCCGCGCGAGATGAAGGTGACCCGCGTGCAATGAAAGCAGAGATGCCCGAGGCCCAGTTCACGAAAAAACTTCGTCCAGACGAGGCTGGCGAACTCCCGCTCTTGGGGCGGCAAAGACCAAAGCACCTGCGCTTTGGTTGTCAGCCAGGCATCGATCATTGGCGCAATTTCGGGGTAGATGCGGATCGCAAAGGCCCGCCCACTTCCCCCCTTCGGTTTTTCGATGACGATCTCACCGCGTTCGCGATTGACCTGCGACCGCGCGACGGCCGTCTCGGCGAAGCGGAGCCCCGTCTGGAGGGCAAGAAAAAAGCTCCGCTGCATCCATTCGGGCCGCGATTTGAGCGCGCGCAGGATCTGGCGGATTTCATCATCCGTCATTTCCGGCTTCACCTTCGCGTCCTCCCGCGACAAGCCGAGCTTGCGAGCGGGATTGCTCGCGCAAAGCCCACGCGCCATCGCCTCATCAAGCAGCAGTCCGAGCAGCTTCAGTTCGTTAATCGTCGTATTCACGCCGGTCTGGCGGTCCGCGGAATGCCGCGCCTGGGTGCGCTTCTTCGGCTGCGTTCGCCACGGCACGTAACCATAGCAATCTTCGCGTGTGACCGATCCGGGCTCGTGCAGCCCGCTTTCGCGGAGAAACAGCGCGAGCTTTCGCCATTGCGCCTCGTAGGTCTGCAAGGTCGCCGGCTTGCCAGCGTACTTTCCGCGCAGCCAGCCCGGCACCCACTGCCAGCCGCCCCCAGTGGACCGCGCCGTGGAATTCAAGAGCTGGGCTTCGATAGCGTTCAATTGCTTTGCGACCTTCAATTCCTTTTCTGGGTCAGTCTTGCGGATATTGGTTTTCACGAACCGTTTCTTGCCGGTGGCGTCCGCATATTGGATGCGGACGAACGGGGAATCCGATCTCTCGTAAGCGCTGAGAATCACCCCGCCGACCGGAGCAAACCGGAGCAAAGCCGTCAACCGCAATCAACCCCGCCAGAGAGGAAATCAACCACCCCGAACCATTCCCTTGATACCTCCCCAACGCTAGGTTCTGGGTTCGATTCCCAGCTCGTCCACTACCCACTCCTTAAGTCGGCACCGGTCGTTTTCGCTCCGAGGATCGAGCGGGTTTTGCCTTTCCGTTTAGCTACTTTTCTCTCGGCTCGAAAGGCGCGAGACCTCAATTTAACGCGGATGCCCTCCAGTTCCCTTGCTCACGGCTTGATCGATGCCTATGCGCGCCGGTTGCCGTACCACCCCGGCAAATGGCGCGTGGTCGAAGCGTTGGTCAGGCTCAGCGGCTTGGAGGAAAGCGACCGCGGAAAAGACTTCATTGTCGGCATCCAAGACTTGCAGTGGAAACTGCAGACGACCTGCCACATCCAGCGCAAACTCTTCTATCACGGGTTCATTGATCGCGTGGAATGCCGACTACTGGCCGCCCACTTGCCGCGCGGCGGTGTCTTTTTCGACATTGGCTCATACTTTGGTTGGTATTCGCTGTGGCTGGCGCGCCACTGCGCGGCGCAGGCCTTTGCTTTCGAGCCCGTCCCGGTGAATTACGCGCTCCTCACGGAGAATGTGCGGCTCAATCCGGCGGAACGCGTCCGCACTTTCCCCGTGGCGCTTTCCGACCAACCAGGGGAGGTGTGTTTTCAACTTCCCGCCGCCGACAACCGCGGCACCGGTCGCATCCTCGCTGAGGGCGGGCAGCGCGTTCCGGCGGTCACGCTCGATGCCTTTGTCGCGGAGCAGGGGATTCAGCGACTCGACGCCATGAAGATCGACGTCGAGGGCGCAGAAGTGCGCGTCTTGGCGGGTGGGCAGGCGACCTTGGAGCGCTTTCGCCCGGCAATCTTGATCGAGCTGAACCCCAAGCGGCTCGAACTGCTCGGGACCAGCGAGGCCGGTCTCCTCGCTGCCCTGCGCGAGCTAGGCTACGCGACACACCACGTCGGTAAACGTGGACTGACGCCATTCACCGGCATCCCGGCAGGTCAAGAATACACGAATCTTTTCTGCCTACCGCGCGAGCGCGGCACAACCCCGCCTAGCCCACAGTCCACGGCAACAATCTAGGTGCCGCAAAGTGCAACCTTCCGAGTGGTTGACAAATGTAACCACCGAAGTTACAGATCGGCCTACCAATGGCGTCCAGTTGTCGTTTTGCTTTTGCTGTCCATGTCCTCGCGGTCCTCGCTCTTAAGCGGGAAGACGGTGGAGTGTGCTCGGAGTTCCTCGCCGGAAGTGTGAATACGAACCCCGTGATCATCCGTCGTCTGCTGACTCGACTGCGCCACGCCGGACTGGTCACCACGCAAAAGGGCGCGGGTGGTGGGGCCACGCTGTGTGGGCCACCCGAAAAAATCGCGCTGGATACGGTCTATCGAGCCGTAGAACCGGGGAGCGCTTTTGCTCAGCATCCTCACCAGCCAAATCAACGCTGTCCGGTCGGCGCCGGCATTGAGCGGGTGCTTGATGAAGTCTTTGCGACCGCGCAAACCGCGCTGGAAACCGCACTCGCTCACCGCACCCTCGCCGATGTGCTCAGCGCCATGGCCGCGGAGACCCCGGTCCGCCGGAAGGCCACTCGCGCTCCCGCCCGCAAGGCCGGCTGATTGCGCTTCTGCGATTCATCCCGATCAAATCCCAAACACACACCACCATGCTCCTCGACACTGCTCACGTTGACCCGCCTGCCGTCGCCCCCGTCACCGATCATCGCGCCTTGCGCGGCGATGAATTTTGGCGAGCCATCCCCGCCTACGCCCAAGTCTCACCGAAAGAATTTCGGACCCACACTTTTCAAAACCGCCACTCAGTAACCAATGTCCGCCAACTCCGCGAAACGCTCGCGGACCTTGTGCCCGCCAGCTTCTACGAGGATCTCGAAGCCGGCGTCAAAAACGCGCCGATGGCCCTGCGCATCTCTCCCTATCTCGTTTCGCTGATCGATTGGTCAGCGCCGGAAACTGATCCGATCCGGACCCAATTTCTCCCCCTGCGCAGCCAGCAGCAGCCTGACCACCCGATGTTGCGTTACGACTCACTCAATGAGCGCGAGGACTCGCCGGTCCCAGGCCTGACGCATCGCTATCGGGACAAGGCCCTCTTTCTGCCTCAGGATTCCTGTCCCGTGTATTGCCGATTCTGTACCCGCAGCTACGCCGTCGGGAGCGACACCGATGCCGTGGAAAAAATGAAGCTCGCCGCGAATCTTACCCGCTGGGAGCAAGCTTTCGCCTATATCGCTTGCCAGCCGGAACTTGAGGACATCGTGATCTCGGGCGGCGACAGCTACAATCTCAGCGCCGGGCACCTCCAACTCATCGGCGAGCGCCTTTTGCAAATGCCGAACATCCGCCGCATCCGCTACGCCACCAAAGGCCTGTGCGTGCAGCCGCAGAAAATCCTCAGCGATCATGCCTGGACGGATGCTCTCACCCGCGTCGTCGAGCTGGGTCGTCAGTTGGGCAAGGACGTCGTCGTCCACACGCATTTCAATCATCCAAACGAGATCACCGAGATCACGCGCGAGGCAATGAACGTCCTCACGGCGCGCGGCATTCACGTCCGCTGCCAGACCGTGCTCCAGCGCACCGTGAACGACGACCCCGCCACGATGACTCAACTCGTTCGCCGGCTCAGCTATGTGAATGTGCATCCCTACTACGTTTATGTGCACGACATGGTCCCCGGCGTAGAAGACCTGCGCACTCCGCTCGCCACCGCACAGCTTTTGGAGAAACGCGTCCGCGGCGCAACTGCCGGATTTAATACGCCATCTTTCGTTCTCGACACACCCGGCGGTGGCGGCAAACGCGACGTGCATTCCGCTGAGCGTTACGACCGCGCCACTGGCATCTCGGTGTTCGAAAGTCCCAGCGTCAAACCCGGCAAACAATTCCTCTATTTCGATCCCATTACCTCGCTTGAGCCCGAAGACCGCTGGCGCTGGAGCCAACCCGCCGAACGGCGCGCCATGATCGACGCTGCGCTGGCGGGCTAAGTGGCTGAAGACGGCGTCGTCATTTGGCGAGATTCCGATTGCCTTGGCGCCCGATCTGACGAGTCTCTCCGCCCTTCGCAACCGAGGGACGCTATCCCACACGATTAATCTCCTTCAGCTTCATTCTCATGCTTCCATCCATTTTGTGGTCCATCGTCGGCTTCCTCAGCGGACTCGTCTTCGTGTCGTTTTTCGAATGGGTGCTGCACCGCTTCATCATGCACCGGCCGCTCGGTTGGCTCCGTTACCCGTTCGAGGCGCACGCCGTTGTTCACCACCACACCTTCAAAGGTGATCATACCTACCACCTGCACGACGAAGCCGACAAAGACACCATCCCAATGGCGTGGTGGAATGGCCCGTTACTGATCGTCATTGGCATGATCCCGATGCTGGGGCTGGCTTGGGTCATCGGGAGCTGGGCCGTGGCTGCGGGCGCCGCGGTCGCTATCGCTGGCTACTACGGCGTCTATGAATACCTGCACTGGTGCATGCACCTGCCCAAGGCCCGTCGCGTGGAGCGTTCATGGCTCTTCCGCCGACTGAACGGTCACCACATTCTGCATCACCGCTACATGCACAAAAACTTCAACGTCATCCTCCCCATCGCCGACCTCTGCCTAGGGACGCTGCTCCCGCGCTCAAAAATTTCCTTCGCCCAGCCCCGCGGCGTGGGTTGTCCCGACGTGCAGCCGCGCGGTGCGAGCACCGCTGCGGAGGTGGATAGCGGCGCGGCAGGTTCGTCCACGGAGCTGCCGGACAGCGAAGCGGCATAGCCTTTGGCGCGGGATGGGCCGCGTCGCTTACTTCACCGTCGAGAGATACTCGATGACCGCGCAGGCCGCGTTTGCCGAGCACGTCGCCGAGGCCAAGCGGCATGGCGCTAGGCCCCAGGCGCTCCTTGATGTCGGTCTTTTTAATTGCCTGCTTTTTGCCGTCAGCGAGCGAGGTGAGGGTCGCTTCGTTCGCCTCTTGTAGCCTGGCGCGATGACCGCGTTGGGATCGACGATGCGTTGCAAAAGGTAAGCGCCATCATACTTCGCCGCGCGCGTGGATTCACCGGAGCAGTGTTTCGCGGCGAATCTGGCAAACTGCGCTAGTTGGCACTGTTTTGGCTATTATCAAAGTTGTGACAAACCATAATCAGCTCCTCTCACGGCTGGTCATCCGCCGCCGCGCCACCGCTTTTACCCTCGTCGAGACGATGGTGGCGATGGCCGTCAGCATGATCAGCCTCGTGGCACTTTTTGCGGCGACTGGCCAGGCCATCCGGATCGTGCGCAGCGGCCAGGAGATCGCCGCCGCCAGCCAGATGTTGCAGCAGAGAATCGAGAGTTTCCGCTACACTCCACCGTGGACGAATATCACGACCGCCGCCGGCATCACCACCCTGGTCACCACGGCGGCGGCCACAGCGACAAACTTCAAAAACGCCACGGAGACTTTTTCCGTCGAGCCCTATCCGGCGGGCGGCACCCCGCTGGTGGTCACGCGCACGCCGCTCGGGGCGCTCTCGACGACCGGCTCCAGCCTGGCGACGCAACAGTGCGTGAAATTCACGGTCAGTGTGACCTGGACGGGGATCGGCAACGTCCAGCGCACGCGGCAGCTCTCCACCATCATGACCAAGGGGGGGCTGTAGGCCATGCTGCGCCGGCTCTCTTCCCACCGCCAACGGGGCATCGTGCTGGTGGAAATGATCGTCGCCACGCTGGTCGCCACCGCGGTCGTCGGGGCGCTGCTGTCAGCCGCCTGGTCCATTCGGAAAAGCATCGTCGCCACCAGCCACTATGCGGTCAGCACGGCCAATGAAACCCGGCTCATGGACTACGTGGCCCAGGATCTCCGCCGTGCCGCGCGTGTGGGCATGCGCACCGGAAACACGACCACGGTGATGAAAAATTACAACAACTACGTCGTCAACGAGACCAACATCCTGACCATCAGCGTCCCCGACTACTACGCCGCCAATACGCCCGACAATACCGCGGGCTCGGCCTTCAAAACGACGCGCTACCCCCGGGCTACGCTGAACACCTCCGCCGGTTACAACAGCAGCGGCATCGCCGCGCTCAACGGCACCGTCCCATGGGTCGATGCCGTCACCACGGTCGCGAGCAAGAACGTCACCCGCTTTGCCCCGGCCAGCGCCGGCAGCGGGGAAATGGAGATCCGCTACTTCCGCGGCACCGCCACCATGGGGGCAAGCTCGGTCGGTTTTTTCCGGGCTGAATACCCCGCCGGCGCGACCAACCCCAGCCAAACGCGCCAGATCGCCGAGCGTATCTCGGATAATCTTTCCACGACCAGCCTCGTCGTCTCTGGCCGGAATGACGGGCTGATCTTCCGGCTGCAATCGGCCTTCAATCCCCGCTACCGCCGGACCGGCGTGAGCTCGACGGGCACCGAGGCCTTTGTGGAAGTGAGCCTCCGAAATCCCCGGCGCGACTAAACTGTGAAAACCCAACCTCGCCAAAACCACGGCAGCACCCTCGTGATGGCCACCCTCATCATCGCCGTGCTTTCGATGACCATCGCCGCCTACTACCAGACGCTGGTGCCGAAATACCGCGGCGCCTACCAGGCCTCGAGCTGGCAGGAAGCGCTGCACGGAGCGGAAGCCGGCGCGGAAAATGTCATTCGTTCGCTGAACTCCTGGGTCGCGACCAATACTGACCCGAACGCCTATCCCTGGACGGCCAATGGCTGGACGGTGACGGACGCGACCTACGCGCTCAATGGCGAGCGCACCCTCGGATCCGGGCAGCTGCCCAGCCTCGGCGGGCCCAACCAGATTCGCGTCACCCGCGTGGCCGTGGATGTCTATACCCGCGAGGAGATCGGCAGCGCGCCCACGCGCAACCCGTGGTTCCGCGTCCGCTCGACGGCCCGCGCCAACCTGCCGGGAAAATACGCAAACTCTGACAGCCGAGACACCGAACTGCGGCGCATGAAACTGTCCGCCAAAAACGGCTCGGCGGCCGATCCCCACGTCACGCGCACCGTTGAGGTCGTCCTCCGCCCGCGCTATCGTTACAGCCGCGCCATCACCGGCGTTACCGGGCTCGCCCTTGGCAACAGCAACAACTGGGAAGTGGACAGCTTCGACTCCTCAGACACCGCCAAATCCGAGCCAGGCACCACGGCCGGCGGCGTCTATCCGGCCAACACGCCTTCCGAAATTCAGAGTTACGGCAGCATCGCCAGCGCCGAGGCCCGCCCCGCGAACAGCCCGGTTGGCGCGCTCATCGAGGGCAATGGTGCGGTCGTTAAAGGCGACGTGCAGACCTTCGGCGGCGACGACCCGACCACCACCGCGCACGAGAACGTCTCCGGCAACCAGAATATGATCCAGAGCCGGATCAAGGATGACTTTGACGAGGATATCTCCGCTTTGACCGAGCCCACCTGGACCACCTGGACCTACCAGGGCAACAACCCCTCCAGCTATCTCACCGGCACCCAGTCCAACCCCACCCGCTACACCATCACCGGCAATCTCGGGACCTTTGCCGTCACCGCCCCGCCGGTGGGCACCACGGGCTATATCGAGATCGTGGTCACCGGCAATCTCAGCACCGGCAATGGCGGGAACGCTGGCATCACCATCCCGCCAAACGTCAACGCCACCATCTGGGTGCGCGGCAACGTGGACTTTGGCAACGGCTCCATCAACGCGAACAACAGCAGCAGCAAAGTCGCCTCGCACCTCGCCGTCATCGGCACCTCGACCGCCAGCAATGCGACCTACACCGCCTCAGGCAACGCCGTGCAGTACCTCACCTTTTACGGCCCTGCCTATGCCGCCACGCTCAATGGCACGGTCGAAACCATCGGTTCCTTTGTCGTCAAAAGTTTCCAGATCAATGGCGGCGGCAACGGAGGCTTTCACTACGACGAAGCCCTCGGGCGTGGCGGGGCGATCGCCGGCTGGCAGGTCGCGAGCTACTTCGAGGACACCCGCGGCGACCTTTAGCGCGGCCGGCCTTTCCCGCCTACAGCCCGGCCGGATGCCGCGCTACGAAGCCAGCGGGATTGCGCGCCGACAGCCGCCAGCGCGGCCCTTCGCCCGAGGTGTAGCGGTCCATGTCCGTGGTATCCAGCCGCAGGCCGGCCACGACCGCGAAGACATGCCCGTTTTTCGCATACACCGTGATCCAGCGCCCTTTGCCGCCGTTCCCGTAGCGGGTGAACGCCCCCGAAACCGTGGGCCGATCGAGCTTGCCCGCGTGGCGGAGCAGAAAGGAGACGGTGGCCGAGCAGTCGTAGCCGTCCTGATAGAAACCGCTGTGCCCGCCGCCCCAGACGTACGGCTTCTTGCGCAGGAAGTTCGTCGCCCAGATCGCGCGCTTCACGCATTCCGGGGCATTCTCCGGGGCAAAGGCGATGCCGGTCTTGCGATCCATCATCGCCCGGTCGCCGGGCACGGTCGGGCCGGATGTGGGTGGATTGGCGGAGGTGTAGCGGGCCTGCGCCGCGGGTGCGACGGCGAGCACGGCGAGGATGGCCGCGAGAAATGGAGTGGCAGAAAATCGGTTCATGCCCCCTGCCTACGCAAAAATGGGGCCACGCATCCTCCGACTGTGCCGGGAAACTACCGATGCGTGGACCCGAACTTCCCTCCCGCGGCTGCGCGATCTCTACCGCCTAGCTTCTTCCGCTGGCGGCGTGGCTGCCGCTGCCGCGCGCTGATCCTCCAGCGTCCCGCGGCGGTAGCGGTGGAGCACCCAGAACGCCGCCACCGCGTAGCAGCCCGCCGCCGTGCCCATGGCCACGCGCATCCCGGCGAGGTCGGCGAACTGCGTCACCAGCAGCCCGGCAAAAGGCAGCACCCCGAAGAAGCTCAACCCCGTGATCGCCGAGACCCGCCCGCGGAGCGGGTCCGGCGCGCGTTCCTGCACGATGGTATTCGCCAGCCCAAAGAGCGTCGATGTGCCCAGCGTCAGCACGATCATCGCCCCCACCGCCGGCCACAGCGCCTGCGCCAGCGCCAGCCCGGTCATGGCCACGACCACTGTCACCACTCCCGCCCGCAGCCACGCCACCCGGCTTTGCTGGCGGATCGAAAGCAGCCACACCGAACCGATGAACGCCCCGATCCCCGACGACGCCATGAGCAGCCCATGCTCGCCTGCCTCGAGGTGCAGCACATGCCGTGAGTAGAGCGGCATCATGATCATGAAAAACGGCGAGATGCAGATCGTCGAAAGAGCCAGCAGCAGGATCATCGACGACGTGGGCCGATCCTGGCGCACGTAGGCGATCCCATCCTTCATCCCCGTCTGCCGCTGGCGCTCTTCCTCCGCCGTGCCGCGCGGGCGCGGGTGGATCGTGAGCAGCGCGATGAAGAGCGTGCCAAAGGTCAGCGAATTCAGGTAAAACGCCGACGCCGTGCCGTACTGGCCGATGACCCAGCCGCCCAGCGCCGGCCCGCCCAGCCGCGTGGCGTGAAAGACCGAGCGATCCACCGCGATGGCCGCCGAGAGTTGCGCCCGCGGGACCAGCTCCGGCACCAGCGCCGACGCCGCCGGCATCTCGAAGGCCGTCGATATCCCCAGGCAGATGCCCGCGAGCACGATGTGAAAAATCTGCACCTGCCCCGTGGCCACCAGCCAGCCCACGGCGATGGCCAGCGCCGCCTGCACCACCTGCGTGGCCATGAGGATGCGCCGCTTGTCGTAACGATCCGCGATCGTCCCCCCGTACATCGTCAGCGCCAACATCGGCAGACCCGAGGCAAAATTCACCAGCCCCAGCGTCAAGGCGCTCGTCGTCAGCGCCGTCACCACCCAACCCTGGGCCAGCATCTGCATCCAGGTGCCGAGCATCGAGATCATCTCGCCCCCCATGTAGCGGGCGAACTGCGGCTGGCGCAGCACCCCCCAGGCGTGCGTCGGCGGAGTGGGGTTTGGCGTGGTCAAAATGGCGGGCGAAATAGCCGCCACGCGCCCCCTGCGGCGGGCACGGATCGGCGGGAGCGGACCAGACCACGGAGCCGCCCACAACTCAAGCGTCACCCACCCCCTGACCTGCACCTCCGGGGGAGAAAAAGAGCACCCGTGACCACCCGACCGCCACACCTTGTCGCTGAAACCGCCCCTACGGCTTCCCGCAACAGCGATATTTTTGCCAATACCGCACCTGCGGTATCCCGCAACACCGAGATTTTTGCCAATACCGCACCCTCGACATCCCGAGACACCGAGATTGTCCCTGAAACCGCACCTCCCGGACCTGAGAGCACCGAGATTGTCGCCAAAACCGGACCTCCCGGGCCTGAAAGCACCGACATTGTCCCTGAAACCGGACCCCCCGGACCTGATGGCACCGACATTGTCGCCGAAAGCGGTCCTCCCGGACCTGAGGGCAGCGACATTGTCGCCGAAAACGGGCCTCCCGGACCTGTGATGGTCGCCTGTAGCGGAATGCGCCTTGTCGTTGCGCCGGTCTGCGGGACAATCGCGGCATGAATCTCTTCTTCGCGGAACTCGGGCGGACGGTCGCAGCCCGGTGGCAGGCGCAGAACTTCTCGCTGGCCCGTTTCCCGGAGATCGCGCAAAGCGCGCTGGAGGCGCGACCGCCGGCGGAGCATGTGGAGCTGGCGGCGCTGGTGAAGGAGTTTCTGCTGGAGGACGAGCAGCCGTTTCAGACCAGCTCGGGGTTCGGTCAGCCGGAGCTGGTGGTCTATGATGACCCGCGCTTTTACATCCAGATGCTCTTCTGGCTGGAAGGCACGACGGACATTCATCAGCACAAATTCTCGGGCGCGTTTCACGTCCTCGCGGGGTCGAGCATTCATTCGGAGTTCGTCTTTGAAAATGCCGAGTCCATCTCCGCGCATCTGCGGGTGGGGGATCTGCGGATGCGAGATACACGGCTGCTGGAGACCGGCAGCACGGTGCCGATCATCTCCGGGCGCGAGCATATCCACGCGCTGTTTCATCTCGAGACGCCGTCGCTCAGCGTGGTCATCCGCACGCACACGGACCCCGGCACCGGGCCGCAGTTCACCTACTTACCGCCGCATCTCGCGGTCGATCCCTTTCACCACGACGCGCTAACCGCCCGCCGCAAGCAGCTCCTCGATGTGCTGGAAAAGACGGACGACCCCAGCTACCCGGCGCTCGTGCTGGAGATGGTTGCGACGCTGGATTTCGAGCGCGGCTTTTTCATTTTGCAAAACGGGATGACCCATCTCCGCAGCCTCGGTCGTTGGGAGGAGGCGCTGGCGGCTTTTCAGGCGAAGCATGGCCGGCTGGCGGCGGGTGTCGCGCCCACGCTCGACGAGATCATCCGCCGCGACACGCTCGCGGAGCTGCGTGGCTCCGTGGCGGAGGTGGAGCACCGCTTTTTCCTCGCGCTGCTGCTGAATGTGCCAGGCCGCGAACACATCCTCCGCCTCGTCGCGCAGCGCTTCGCCGGGCCGCCGGTGGAGACCATCCTGCGCTGGGCGGAAGAGCTCATCGGCATCTCCGACGACGCCACCTGGCTGCTCGACGCCGAGTTTCCTGAAGCCCTCGCGGTGCCCACCGAAGAGCAGCCCGCCGCCTTCCTCGCCGCCCTCCGCCACGGCTTGGAAAGCCCCGCTGCGCCTTGGCCGGCGGACCTTTTACCGCTGCGCCAGTCCTTGGCCCGCTCAAGCTGGAAGCCGCTGCTCGCGGAGCCCTAAGCGGCGCTCAGTGTTTTCATCCCTGGCGTGATCGCCGGTAGCAAGTCCTCCAGCGTATCGGCGACGAGGAAATCTCCTGGCTGCGCCATGTTGCCGAGGAGCGCGATGAGCGGATCCCAAAAGCGCAGTCCAGAATCATGCGCGCGGTTGAAAATAACCACGGGCTTGCCTGCCATGAGCGGACTCTTCTGATGCTTGAAGATCATCAGCGCCAGCAGCTCCTGCACGGTCCCGGCACCGCCGGGGAAAATGATGAACGCATCCGACTGTTCGATCATCACTTCCATCCGCGTGTAGATGTCCGGACGCAGCCAAAACGCGGAAAGTCCATCCGGCAGCCCTTCGAGTTGGATGATGTGCGGCACGTTGGACCCAGCAGCCCATCCTCCCGCATCCACCGCGCCTTTCACCACCGCGCCCATGATGCCCGAGCGGCCCGCGCCAGAGATGCAGCCGATCCTGTTTTCCGCAAGGATGCGCCCGAGCGCTTCGCCATCGGCCAAATAGTGCGGATCTTCCAACGACGCCGAGCAAAAGACGCACGCATTGCCGATGTAATCGTCCGGCACCGGCGCATCGAGAATCGTGGTGGGATCACTTTCCTGGATGAGATGGCGTCCCGCTTCCGGGAGGCCGCGCGCCTGCACCCGCCGCAGCGCGTCCAACACCGCCCCGGGCGTTTCCACGCCGATCAGGAAGTCCGCGTAATTCTGCTTCACCGTTCCCATCGTCTGGAGATGCGCCAGCACCGCGAAAAGCGGATTCCACGAGCCGTCTTCATTCCAAATAACGGTCGGTTTTCCAGCGAGATTTCCGTCCAGCGTCTGATAGCCGACGAAGATCGAGATCGCCTTAAACATATCCTCCAGCGTTGCCCCCGGCGTGAAGACGAAGGCGTCCGACTCGATGATCTTCTTCTCGATATTGCTGAGGGTGATGCGCTGATCGCCATTCGAGTTGTAGATGTCCCAGCCAGCGGCATAAAGCAGGTAAAGCAGCCGTGCGCGCGACGCTCGGTGGGGGTCATTGGCGCCGAGAACGGTTCCGGAAAGTCTGATTATGGCCATGGATATTTGTCTGAAGGGCGAGCATGTAGCAGCCCCCGGACGAAAAACCACCCCTTCGCCCACGAATGGCTTCTTTCGCAAATCATTGAGGAAGTCACCCCGCGCGAATGCAGCGCCGCTGGGACGCGACGGTCAAGAAAGCGGACTGTGGATTACCGTGATGCGGAGGCGATCCGCCCGCGCTATGGCTTCTCCGCCACCGCCACACCGGCTACGTCCACCGTCCCCGTCTCCCGCACGACGAACATCAAGACCGCCTCGAAATCCATCGTCGGCTTGAACGCGAACTCGAACTTCTTCCACTCCGCCCCGGTCGTCAGTTCCGCCTCGTGGTAAAACTCGTACGGCTCCGCGTTCTGCCGTACACCTACCTTGATGCCGAGTTTGTCCGCGCTGCGCACCCAGCCGGTCACCACATAGCTCTTGGCCTTCACATACTTCTGATTCCCCTGGAAGGTCGTGAGCTGGAGTTGCCCCTCATCCATCTTCTCCACCTTGATCCGCACTGCGCCCGCCGCTTTGTCCGGCGAGTCCGCGAGCTTCGTGTAAGTCGCCGTCACTTGCGCCCACTCGCTGTTATCCTTCCACTCGGTCGGCAGCCAACCCTTGGTGACATGGCTGCCCTGCGCCTTGGTCGTGAACTCCGCCCCTTCATTGCCAAACGCCGGCAGCAGGCTCTTCGGAGCCTGGGCCATGACCGCGGCTGACAAGCCGCAGAGCACGACACCGGTGGCCAGCGTGTTTTTAATGGAACGGAGCGAGGAGGAAGTAGAACGGGGAGTTTTCATGGGATGGGGCGTAGCGTATTGAGAAGAGCTTCATTGTCGAGTCTCGCCGAGCACCCGCTTTCTCCGCCACGCGCTTTCCCGCATCCCACGACGCGTCCCTTTCGCGCTGACCCACTGCGGCAAAAATTTCGCGGATCGTTCGTGGGTCCGCACAACTTATCGCTCGTAGTTGATCGCAAGAACGATCACCGGTTGCGCTCCCGGCTTTAAAACCACCTTCTCGCCGCGTGCGGCACCAAGCAGCGCGCGGCCCTGCGGCGAGATCCAGCTCACCGAGTTTTGCTCAAGGCTGACTTCATCAACGCCGACAATGCGGTAGCGTCGCTCCGTGCCGTCGGTGGCCCGAACCGTCACCGTGGCGCCGAAGACTACCGCCTCGGGAAGCAGATCCGGTGGCGGGACGATCCTCGCGGAACTCAGCACGTCCTCAATTTCCGCCGCGGCCTCGCACTTCCCTTCTTTCCGCAGCCGAGTTGCCTGCGCGCGCAAGAGTCGTGCGCCGGATTCCGTTAAATAGTTCACCGCGCCAGGCGGCAATCCCGACGCTCCGCGCCGGCGATGCGTACGCTCCGGAATCTCCGTATCTTCTTTGACGAATGCTCTACTCATAAATGAGGTCTCACGCCTCGCGCTAAGATCGTTCGGAATACGCCTGGCGCGCGTCCTGCCCCGCGCATCGTGTCTTAACCGCAGACGCGAGGACCTTTCCGCACGCGAATCTGTGAACACCCATGTCCTCACCTTTGCTACGCTACACCCTCCTGATCTGCATCGCACTTTTGGTCGGCGGGTGCGCCAGTAAGCCCATCGCTGCGTTCGAGAGCGGTCGGCCGATCTTCGATCCGCTCCAGTTCTTTGCCGGTCGGACCCATTCGTGGGGCGTTTTCGAAACGCGCAGTGGACAGCCCAGCAAGGTTCTGACCACGGCGACGACAGGACGTCGGGAAGCGGATGGTCTGCACTTTGAGCAAGATCTCGTCTTTCAGGGCAGCCGGAAATCACACCGTTCCTGGCTCGTCCGGCGCGTTGACGAACACCGCTACACCGCGACCGGCACTGGCATCATCGGCATCGCGCGCGGTGAAGCGCGCGGCAACGTCTTTCATCTCGATTTCACCCTTGATGCGCTGCCGGGCAATTCACTCGGCCATCTCCACATGTCGCAGTGGATGTATCTCCAGCCCGATGGCGCCACCATGATTAACCGCGCCACCCTCAGCAAAGCTGGCGTAACTGTCGCGATGATCACGGAGCAATTTCGCAAGGACCGCTAACCGACCGCAACCCGCCCCTGTTGAAAAAACCGGGACGGGTGGTAGGTCGCTGTTCACAAAGCGGAGACGGAATGCGGGTCCGTAAACGCTACCAGGAGCGCGTCTCTTCCAGCGCGTCGCCGGTTTCAAGCAGGCTCTTGAGGCTGGAGAGGATGGTCGGCCAGCCATTCGAGACGGCCTCGATGAACTTCGATTGGCCGCGGTCCATCTCGTGAATCACGGTGAGCTTCACCATGCCTTCTTTCTGCTCCAACTCGTAGGTCGCGCGCGAATTGCCCTCGGCCTTGTGCTCGGGCCGCATTTCATGGTGCCAGCGAAGCACGAGGCGCTTGGGCGGATCGATCTCGAGCACTTCCCCGCCGTCCACGAGCGTGCCGTCGGGCGCCGTGGAGTTCCACTTTGCGCCCACTTTCCACTCCGGAGCGTGCAGCGTGGTGGCAAAGAAGAATTCTCGCGGCACTTCCGTCTCGGTCAGTTTCGACCAGAGTTTTTCCGGGGTGGTGCGGATGTAGGTGACGTAAACGAAGGTGCTCTTTTCCATGATGTTTTATTGGTTGTCGGTTTGTTCGAGACCCTTTTTGAGGTCGCTCAGGGCTTGAAGCCGGTCGCGTTCGTATTTGGCAATCCAGCGCTCGTAGATCTCGTGCAACGGCACCGGATTGAGGAAATGCAGCTTCTCGCGTCCGCGCCAGACGGTGGCGACGAGGTTCGCCTCTTCGAGGAGAACCAGGTGCTTGGTCACCGCCTGCCGGGTCATCTCCAGATGCGCACACAATTGCGACAACGTCTGACCGTTGTCGGCGTGCAAGGCATCCAGCAACTGCCGGCGGCTCGGATCGGCTAACGCTTTAAAGACTGAATCCAACAGCGGCACTATATGCAACCAAATGGTTGCACGTCAAATCAGTAGGCAAAAATTCCGAATTCGTCGCGATGGCCCGTCCGACATCCACTCTCTGGACGAATCCTTGGCATCGCCATGGACTCCATCAATCGTCAGCAACCCGAACAAAACCGCGCCGACCTACAGGGCCCCGACGCCATCCGCAAAGTCCAGGAACTGGCGGGCAAAGCGGAAAGCTGCTTCTTCTGCACCGACATCGCCACGCGCGGTTCCAGCGGTTCGCGCCCCATGGCCGTGCAAGAGGTCGATGATGCGGGCAGCCTTTGGTTCCTGAGCGCGAGCGACAGCCACAAGAACGAGGAAGTCGCGCTCGACCCCGTCGTACATCTCTACTTTCAAACCTCCGCCCACTCGGGCTTTCTCGTCCTCACCGGCACGGTCAACGCCTCGCGCAATCAGACCAAGATCGACGAACTCTGGAAGCCGATCATGAAGACGTGGTTTACCGAAGGCGAAAGCGACCCGCGGATCACCGTGCTGAAATTCACGCCCGAAGAGGGCTACTACTGGGATACCAAACACGGCAAGGCCATCGCCGGTCTGAAGATGCTGGTCGGCGCGGCAATCGGAAAAACGCTCGACGATTCGATCGAAGGCACGCTGAAGTTCTAGGCGGAGCGAGACCGTCGGCTGGCCGATGTGTTTTGTGAAAGTGGGGCCGTTCGGCTGCTCACGCCTTGGGCGGCCAAATTCTACGCGTCTAAGAGGGGGTTCGCGGACGTTTTCCGGGTATGGCCACTAAGAAATCCGCCAAAGAACCGTGGGAAAAACCCGCGCCGAAAGAGAGCAGTCACGTCAAGCTCACGGCCAAAAGCAAAACCAGCGCGAAAGCCGCCGCGAAGAAAGCCGGCCGCTCATACCCGAGTCTCGTGGACAACATGAACGCCGCGAAGAAGCAGCGAGCGGCAAGTGGCAAGAAGAGCACCGCGGCGAAGAAGCTTCCGTAGCTTTATCTCCCGTGCACACGATTTGGATCCTCGGCGATCAGCTTTCGCTGGAAAACGCCGCGCTCGCCGCTGCTTCGCCGGAGACCGCGCGGGTGCTCATGGTGGAAAGCAAGGCGCGCGGTGCGGTACATCGTTATCATCAGATTAAGCTCGTGCTCGTTTACAGCGCGATGCGGCACTTCGCCGCCGAGTTGCGTGAGCGGGGTTGGTCCGTGGATTACCACCGGCTTGAGGAGGGTGTCACCTTCGAGACTGCCGCGCGCGCGCATTACGAGAAGCACCAGCCGGAAAAGTTCGTCCTCGCCGAGCCGAACTCTTTCTTCGAAACCGACGCGCTCACCGCGCTCGGTCGCAAGCTGCGCGTGCCAGTCGAGTTTGTTCCGACGACTCAGTTCCTCCTCCCGCGTGGCGACTTCGCCGCGTGGGCCAAGGATTCGCGGCACCTGCTGATGGAGAATCACTACCGCCGCATGCGGAAACGCTTTGGCTTTCTCATGACCAAGAGCGGCGAGCCGGAAGGCGGCGCGTGGAACTTCGACGCGGAGAATCGCCAGACCTTTACCGCCTGGAAGAAAGCCGGTCGCCCAGGCGGCAGGGCGGCAGTCCGCGAGACGCCGGATGAAATCAGCCGCGAGGTCATCGCGCTGGTCGAGCGCGAGTTTCCTGATCATCCTGGTCGCGCCGCCGACATGTGGCTGCCCGTCGATCGCGCTGGCGCGCGGAGGTGGCTGCGGCGCTTCATCGCCGAACGCCTGCCGACCTTCGGTGCTTATGAAGACATGATGGCGGAGGGAGAGGAGGTCCTTTTCCATTCCGTGCTCACGCCGATGCTCAATCTCGGCCTGCTCACGCCGCGCGAATGCGTTGAGGCCGCCATCGCCGCTTACGAGAAAGGCGAGGCGCCGCTCAATTCCGTCGAGGGCTTCGTGCGCCAGATCATCGGCTGGCGCGAGTTCATCCACGGCGTCTATTGGCTGCGTGGCCCGGAATACAACGAGCTGAACGAACTTGGCGCCGAGCGCCCACTCCCCGCGTGGCTCTACACCGGCGACACGTCGATGAACTGCTTGCACCACGTCGTCCGGCAGACGCTCGAACTCGGCTACAATCACCACATCCAGCGACTCATGGTGCTCGGGAATTTTTTTCTCATCGCCGGCATCCGCCCGCAAGAAGCGCTGCGCTGGTATTTGGAAATGTATGTCGATGCCTTCGACTGGGTCATGGGACCGAATGTCATCGGCATGGCGTTGCACGCGGACGGCGGCTTCATGGCCACCAAGCCTTACGCCGCCACGAGCACCTACATCCGCAAGATGAGCGACTACTGCGCCGGCTGCCGCTACGATCCGGATAAAAAGACCGGTCCCGACGCCTGCCCCTTCAACTACCTCTACTGGAACTTCATCGACCACCACTCCGACCGCTTCGGCGGAAATCCGCGCATGAAGATGATCGTCAATTCCTGGCTCAAGCGAGCCCCGCGCGATCAGGACACGGTGCGCGACTCCGCGCAAAGTTTCCTCGCCGCGCTGTGACGCCTACCAGGCGGGAAATTGAGAAGTGCCTGCTCACCCTCGCGATCGAACGGGCCGGGGGAAAAACCTTCTGCCCCTCCGAAGCCGCCCGCCGCCTGGTTCCCGATGATTGGCGCGAATGCATGCCGCAGATTGGGGCCGTAGCCACCCGCCTCGTCGCCACCGGGAAACTGCGCTGCACCCAACGCGACCGCGAAGTCGATCCCACGAATGCGCACGGCCCACTCCGCTTCTCCCTCCCCAGAACAATCCAAAGCAGACGCGCAAAAAGAGCAGCCGCTGCGAAGCATTCCACTCACCCAACTCTCCACCTACTTATGATCGACGCCCACTCCTACGCCGCCTTCGACCCGCATTCTCCACTCAAATCCTGGGACTTCCAGCGCCGCGAAGTCGGCGACGATGACGTGCAGATCGACATCCTGTTTTGCGGCGTCTGTCATTCCGATCTGCACTACGCGCGCAGCGAATGGATGCCCGTGACTTACCCGCAAGTCGTCGGGCACGAGATCGTCGGTAAAATTGTCAAAGTCGGGAAAAACGTGACCAAACACCAGGTCGGCGACCTCGTCGGCGTCGGATGCCTCGTCGATAGCTGCCGTCACTGCGACAACTGCCAGGCCGACCTAGAAAACTACTGCCTCGAAGGCATGCTTGGCGGGACCTACATGGGCGTCGAAAAGCAAAGCGGCCAGCGGACGCAGGGTGGTTATTCCACCGTCATCGTCGTGGACGAAAACTACGTCCTGCGCATCCCCGCCAGCCTCGATTCGGCGAAAGCCGCTCCGCTGCTTTGCGCGGGCATCACCCTTTACTCCCCGCTGCGTCATTGGAAGGCCGGCCCCGGCAAGACCGTCGGCATTGTCGGCCTCGGCGGACTCGGTCACATGGGTGTAAAACTCGCCCACGCCATGGGCGCGAAGGTCATCCTCTTCACCACCTCGCAGAGCAAGGTCGCCGACGGCAAAAAGCTTGGCGCCGATGAAGTCGTCATCTCCAAAAACGAGGACGAGATGGCCAAATATGCCGGACAGTTCGACCTCATCGTCAACACCGTCGCCGCCTCGCACAACTTGGACCCCTTCATCAACCTGCTGAAACTCGACGGCACCATGGTCCTCGTCGGCGCGCCGGCCACGCCGCACCCTTCGCCGCAAGTCTTCCCGCTCCTCATGCAACGCCGCTCCCTCGCCGGCTCCGCTATCGGTGGCATCCGGGAGACTCAGGAAATGCTCGATTTCTGCGCCGAGCACGGCGTCCAGCCCGAGATCGAAATGACCTCCATGCAGGACATCAACGAGGCGTGGGAGCGCGTGGCGAAGAGCGACGTGAAATACCGCTTCGTCATCGACATGGCCACGCTCAAAGCGGAGCAAAAAGCCGCGTGATTTTTGCCGGAGCGAGGCAAAACAAATGTCCTGACAGCCGGACTCCGTTCGTTGTGTTTTTGAACCAAGACCTTCACGAAGATGACGACTGAAACTCACACCATCCGCCTCCACCGCGTCCTCCGTGCCAAGCCCGAGCGAGTCTATCGCGCCTTCCTCGATGCGGACGCCAAGGCCAAGTGGCTTCCCCCCCACGGCTTCACCGGCAAAGTGCATCACCTCGACGCGAAAGTCGGCGGCACCTACCGCATGTCGTTCACGAATTTCACCACCGGCTCGAGCCACCACTTCGGCGGCACCTATACCGAACTTACGCCGCACACGCGCATCCGCTACACCGACAAATTCGAGGACCCAAACTTGCCCGGTGAAATGCAGGTGACCGTCGAGCTGAAGGAAGTCTTTTGCGGCACCGAGCTGCACATCACGCAGGAAGGCGTCCCCGCCGTCATTCCCGCCGAGGCGTGCTACATGGGCTGGCAGGAGTCGCTCATCCTTCTCGCCCAGCTCGTCGATCCCGAGATCCCCGATCAGCCCTGAGGCTCACGGATCCTTCGCGCCCGGGTATGGAAACCGGGCGCCGGATGCGTAAGGTGGAGCCCCATGTGCAATCGCTATGTCCAAGATGGGCGCGAGGTGCGGCCCGGCCAGAAGACCACCGTCCTCATGCGCGGACCTGGCGGATACTTCGAATTGCCCTTCGACGAAGCGGTCTTCGGCGGCCCGGCCCGTAGCGAAAGCCGCAACTACTGGATCCGCCGCGAAGGCGCCGAGGAAGTCATTATCCCCGGAATTGAGCGTTTCGGGGAGAAGGACAAACGCACCGGCCGGCAAAACTGGGCCTCGGTTCCGCCTGACAGTTGTATCGAAGGCCTCCTCCTCCCGCCACCACCAGGCAAGGATTACCGCCTGCTCAAGGTCGTCACCCAGCCGGCGACTCCGGAACAATCTGCCCGTCTCGGCAACGATCGCGTGCCGGTGTTCGTCGGACTTTCCGCCGCCGCGATTTCGCTGCCGCCGGCAATCGCTGTCCCGGCTGCGGGAGAGGGCTCCAGTCCACAGCAGTTGGAACTGCTCGATTAGATGGCGAAGGAGGGCTTTTCCAACCGCCTCCGCACGCGACTCTGGAAGAGGCTCGCCTCATTCAAGTGACTGGAGCCTGAGGCGCTACTCTGCTGCAGCGCCGATGAAAATGTGCGACACCTTCCCGCCGGTGAAGGTGAAAATGACGCCGCCATAGACCGAGCCTGCGACGAAGGTTTTGCCGGGGACGCTCTGCTCCTTATCCTGGACCTTGCCATACGCCTTGGTCACCTCGGCGATCGTGCTGCCGATGTGGACGCCGCGTGCGGTGGCGAGCTTCGATGGTGCCGCGGCGGTAATGGTCAGGACAGTCTTGGCGCCCGCTTTGGACTTGGATGCCATGTTCAGCGTCAGCCCCTGCGCTTTGAAGCTCCATTCCTGCACCCACTCGCCGATCGCGTCCCACTCGACATCCTTGCCCTTGCTGTCGGGTTTGCCGATGAGGGCAGTCACCTCCGCCGCCTTCTGCCCGAGCTTGATTTTACCCAGCGCCTCCTTGTCCATCCACTGGTCGTCCGCTCCCATCGCAGTGCAGCAGACTACGATGGCGAAGATCGCAAGAATGAAGATTCGGCGCGTGGATGGGATGACGTGGTGAAGATGGGTATTCACGGCTGGAGGAAACGTTTCTCGAACTTCGTCCACGCCACAAGCAGCGAGTGACGGGCGAGCGTGTCGCGCAGGCGATCTCCGGGCTTTCACGCTGAACCGGACCGACGAGATTCGCCCGATGAAAAGGACCATTCCCAAAAACACCGTTTGCCTCTGGTTCGATAAGGATGCCCTCGACGCGGCGCGCTTCTATGCGGCCACGTTTCCGGATAGTGAAGTGACAGCGGTCCACCACGCGCCCAGCGACTATCCCTCAGGCAAGGCCGGCGATGTCCTTACGGTTGAGTTCACGGTCTGCGGCATTCCCTGCCTCGGCCTCAACGGCGGGCCGGACATCAAACACAGCCTGGCCTTCTCCTTCCAGATCGCCACCGATACCCAGGAGGAAACCGACCGCTACTGGAACACCATCATCGCCAACGGCGGCGAGGCCAGCGAGTGCGGCTGGTGCCGGGACCGCTGGGGCCTCTCGTGGCAGATCACCCCGCGCGTCCTGACCGAGGCCTTCACCGCAGGCGGCGAGGAAGCGAAGCGCGCCTTCACCGCGATGATGGAGATGGGCAAAATCGACGTCGCCAAGATCGAGGCCGCGCGCCGCGGGTGACAAAACCCGAATCCCGGTTTCATGCTTGCGAATCCCAACGGGATTCAATCATCCAGCCCAGGGTTGCCCGCCGCGGGCTACCCTGGGAATCGCCCCCACAACGCATCAACCCTGAAAGGGTTGAATCAATCTGCCGAAACTCGCACGCTCCCGCCATGGCGCAGTCGCTCGCAAAGATTCTTTTGCACCTGGTCGTCTCGACCAAGGAGCGGCGGCCTTTTCTGAAAGACCAAACGCTCCGCGAAGAACTCCATCGTTACATCGGCGGCATCCTCACGAATCTCGAATGCCAGCCCCTCATCATCGGTGGGGTCGAGGATCATGTGCATCTGCTCTTCGTGCATCCCCGCACGGCCACGGTGGCGGACGTGGTGAAGGAGTTGAAACGCGGTTCGACCGTGTGGCTGAAAACCAAAGCGCCCGTGTTGTCGGAATTCGCGTGGCAGAACGGCTATGGCGTTTTCTCCATCGGCCAATCGCAGGTCGAGGATGTGCGCGCCTACATCGCCGGGCAGGAGGAGCATCATCGGAAGATTTCGTTTCAGGAGGAATTCCGCCGGTTGTTGCAGCGTTACGAGATCGCGTTCGATGAGCGGTATGTTTGGGATTGATGCCGCCCCGGCGGTGGCGCGCGCGTGTTGGGAACGCCAACGGCGTTAGATCATTCAGCCCAGGGTTGGCGCGAAGCGACTACCCTGAGTATTGCGAAAAATGGCATCAACCCCAACGGGGTTGAATCGGACGCGAATCATCGCGGTTTGTTCGTGAGCTCCCGCGGTTGATCGCCGGGTGATGCAACCCTTTCAGGGCTGGCGGTGTGGGGGCGGTTCCCAGGGGTAGCCCGCAGCGGGCAACCCTGGGCTGGTTGATTCAATCCCGTTGGGATTGTGCCGCGGCGACGTTGGGATTGCGCCGTGGCTGCGTTGTGGAATGGCGCGGCGCGAAGCGCATGCCGTGAACGCCAACGGCGTTCCATCATCCAGCCCAGGGTTGTTTCGCTTCAACGAAACTACCCTGGGTCCATCCCCCCAACCAATTCGCCAACCCTGTAAGGGTTGAATCAACGCGAATCGAATTGCGGCGGCGGGAGATTGGTCGCCGGGTGATGCAACCCTTTCAGGGTTGATGCGCGTCGTGGGACGGTTCCCAGGGTAGCCCGCGGCGGCCAACCCTGGGCTAGTTGATTCAATCCCGTTGGGATTGTGCCGCGGCGACGTTGGAATTGTGTCGTGGCTGTGTTGTGGAATGGCGGCGCGAAGCGCACGCCGTGAACGCCAACGGCGTTCCATCATCCAGCCCAGGGTTGTTTCGTTCCAACGAAACTACCCTGGGACCATCCCACCCAACCAAACCGCCAACCCTGAAAGGGTTGAATCAACGCGACCGGATTGCGGCGGCGGGAAATTGATCGTTGGGTGATGCAACCCCTTCAGGGTTGATGCGTGTGTTGCCGGCGGTTCCCAGGGTAGCTCGTTCCTCGCAACCCTGGGCTGATTGATTCAATCCCGTTGGGATTGTGCCGCGGCGTCGTCGGGATTGTGCCGTGGCTCCGTTGTGGAATGGCGCGGCGCGAAGCGCACGCCGTGAACGCCAACGGCGTTCCATCATCCAGCCCAGGGTTGTTTCGTTCCAACGAAACTACCCTGGGTCCATCCCATCCAACCAAACCGCCAACCCTGAAAGGGTTGAATCGTTATTCGAGCAAACGAGAACCGGAGTTGTTGGTAAAGAGTCGGACCGAACAGCGAGCTTTCGTTTCATTACTTCGTCCCGACGCATCCACGGTCATCCGCGCATAAAAACGACCGCCGCGTGCGGACACGTAAATCATTGGTCCTGGGGAAGAGCCGGGTTGCTGTATAACTACCTCGTCCTGATACCCATTCTCTGGCGCAATTCGAAAGACGTGCTCGTAGGGAGACAGCGCGCCAGATAACGAGATACTGGGTGGGACCTGAAGGACTTTTGTTCCATTTACGCCGGTGATGCGAAGGCGCGGTCGTTCGTATTGGCCATCCATCTCGAAGAATAGGTCGAATCGGAGATCCCCGGTGGGGTCGGTGCTGAACTTACCAGTTTCAGCATTGAGGAATCGCGCAGCGTCGGGATGGTTGCCGATGTCGGACCTTGCCTCTATACGTTCTACTGGACGGGAGCGATCAGGTGCCTCGGTTAGTGGCGGAACATAGATCGAGAGAGTTACCGGGTCCGTAGCCGGAATACGACCGTGGGCAATGTTTGCCGTTTCCGGTGTGGAAACCGTCGCGCCGCGGTCGCGATCCCATTCGCTATATTGCATCTCCACGGTGAAGAGAACGTCGCGAAATCCGGTTTTGCTAATTGTCCCCTTGGTTTCGTAGCGCATCCGTCGCGATGGAATGATTACAACCCCATCCGCACCGGATAAAAGGGGGCCGCCATCTGCATCAAATACGTCTCGCCCTCCGGGTCCATAACCGTAGCGCGTATATCGAACCTCGGCTCCCGATAGTGGACGGCCCTGTGAGTCGAGAACGTGAAGGATGATGTCTTGGCGCGTGGCTTGACGATTCGCCAACGGAGTCAGGTATGAAATGGCGCTCGTGTTCGCGATGGCCAAGATCAGAAGGGGCACCGAGAAGACACGCGGACGCCAGACCAAACACAGAACTGCGCCGATGCTGAGGATGAGACCTACAGCTAAGGCAATCAAAGTCGCGACGCCTTCAAGCGGAGCGGCGTTTGGTCCTCCGTGCGATTCGCTAGCGATTGCGCCGAACGTTTTTAACACGCCGAACCCTGTCCAGAAAAGCAGCGGAATCCAGATGAGGACGATCCAACGTGCTTGGCGAAACTGTGCGCAAAGACCGAGGGCAATCCCGAGGCCAATCAAGCAGGCGAACGCAAAGCCTGCTGGAGGTTCGTCACTGCGTGGCAGCACCCGCACGACTATCGGAATGATCCACCACACGACAGTCGCGACCAAGACGGCTATCCAATTGCTCTGCTGTTTAGGTCGTTGCTCGGTAGGCTCCATAGTGCAAATGGATTTCGAGCCAGCCGAACTACATCCGCCTCACGCCTTCGCGTAAACCTCCGCGCCCTTTTCCACGAACTCCTTCGACTTCTCCTCCATGCCCTTCTTCAAGGCCTCCTCCTCGGAGATCGCCTGTTCGGCGGCGTATTTGCGGACGTCTTCGGTGATCTTCATGCTGCAAAAATGCGGGCCGCACATGCTGCAGAAGTGGGCGGTTTTGGCGCCTTCCTGGGGGAGGGTTTCGTCGTGGAACTCGCGGGCGCGCTCGGGGTCGAGGCCGAGATTGAACTGATCCTCCCAGCGGAACTCGAAGCGGGCCTTGCTTAGGGCGTTGTCACGGTATTGCGCGCCAGGGTGGCCCTTGGCGAGATCGGCGGCGTGGGCGGCGAGCTTGTAGGTGATGACGCCTTCCTTCACGTCCTGCTTGTTCGGGAGGCCGAGGTGTTCCTTGGGCGTGACGTAGCAGAGCATGGCGCAGCCATACCAGCCGATCATGGCGGCGCCGATGCCGCTGGTGATGTGATCATAGCCAGGGGCGATGTCGGTGGTGAGTGGTCCGAGGGTGTAAAACGGAGCTTCGCCGCACCACTCGAGCTGTTTGGCCATGTTCTCCTCGATGAGGTGCATGGGGACGTGGCCGGGGCCTTCGTTCATGACCTGCACGCCTTTGGCCCAGGCGCGGCGGGTGAGTTCGCCCTGCACTTCGAGTTCGCCAAACTGTGCCTTGTCATTGGCGTCGGCAATAGAACCTGGTCGAAGACCATCGCCGATGCTGAAGCTGACATCGTAGGCGGCCATGATGTCGCAGATGTCGTCCCAGTGGGTGTAAAGGAAATTTTCCTGGTGATGGCTGAGGCACCATTTCGCCATGATGCTGCCGCCGCGGCTGACGATCCCGGTCATGCGCGAGGCGGTCATCGGGACGAAGCGCAGGAGCACGCCGGCGTGGATGGTGAAGTAATCGACGCCTTGCTCGGCCTGCTCGATGAGGGTGTCGCGGAAGAGCTCCCAGGTGAGGTCCTCGGCTTTGCCATTCACTTTCTCCAGCGCCTGGTAGATCGGCACGGTGCCGATGGGCACGGGCGAATTGCGCAGGATCCACTCGCGCGTGGCGTGGATGTTTTTGCCCGTGCTGAGGTCCATGACGGTGTCGGCGCCCCACTTGGTCGCCCAACGCATCTTTTCCACCTCCTCCTCGATCGACGACGCGACGGCGCTGTTGCCGATGTTGGCGTTGATCTTCACGAGGAAATTGCGGCCGATGATCATCGGCTCGAGCTCGGGGTGATTGATGTTCGCGGGGATGATGGCGCGCCCGGCGGCGACTTCCTCGCGGACGAACTCGGGCGTGATCTGCGCGGGGATGCGCTGCGGGAAGCGGCGGAACACCTCCGGTGTGAAATTGCTGATTGCTGATTGCTGATTGCTGATTGAAGCCTGCGCCGAGCCCGCGTGCTGTTTCACAAGGTCGTTCCGCACGATGTCTTTCTCCAAATCAGCAATCAGCAATCGACGATCAGCAATCTGCTGGCGGCCGAGGTTTTCGCGGATGGCGATGTATTCCATCTCCGGCGTAATGATGCCCTGCCGCGCATACCAAAGCTGCGTGACCGGATGCCCGGCGCTCGCGCGGAGCGGGCGGCGGCGCTGTCCCTTGAGCCCGGGGAATTCGACGAGGCGATTGCGCTCCGCCTTGCTGGCGTACTCGGCGTGTTTGCCGCTGAGGTAGCCGTTGTCCTGAGGCAGCACTTCGCGGCCGTCGTAAGCTTCCACGTCCGCGCGATCCGCAACCCACTTCGCCCGCGGCGTCGGCAGACCTTCGTCGGATGTTCCGGTGAACGCCGGATCGCCCCACGGTCCCGAGCAGTCATACACGCGCACCGGCTCATTCGCCTGTAACTCGCCGCTAAAGCTCTTTGTCGGCGACAGCGCGATTTCGCGGAAAGGCACCTGCACCTCCGGGAAAAGCTCACCCCGCTCATACACGCGAGTGCTGGCGGGGAGTTGGTCGCTGCTGTGGGGTTCGATGGAGTCTTTGGTGGCGATCATGGGAAAAGAAAAAGCCGTGCTGCGGAAGATGCAGCACAGCTGAGCTTTGAATGGCGCCCCGGCGGGCGCGGCTCCCTTCGCCGGGATGAGCCGGATCAGGTTCAAAGGGTCGTCTCGCTCGCGCGAAACCTCTCAGCCAAACGGCTCCCCTGCAATTGGTTGGGCAGACGATAGAGCCGTGGGCAGTTGAGTCAAGGCCGGGGGCACCGGATGGCGGACGCCATCACGGCGCGGGCACTTTCTGGATGCGCACGTTATCGATGAGGTAATCCGCCTCCGTCCGAGTGGTGGAGATGACGATCTCATCGAACGTAGTAAACGGAGTCACGTTATCCGTTTCGTAAGCCTCAAGAAGCATCGCGCCTGCGGCATCGAAGATTTTCACCGCAAGGCGGACGCCGGTCGAGGTGCGCTCGACGGCGAAGCGTGCCCGTAGCTTGCTGCTGGTCACGCCGAGACTGAAGACATTCGAAATGTCGGTGCCGAGCTGGACCAGATCTTCGTTGAAAATCGGCGACGTCGTGCCCGGCTCCTCGGTGAAAATACTGCGGCCCGGCAGGTCGCCAAAGCTGAGCGTCGCGGTGTAGCCGCTGTCGTCGTTGGGTTCGCTGGAGCGGTTGTCCTGGGTCACGCGCGTTCCCTGACTGTGGTAAAGACCGAGGCGAAAGAAATTTAGCGGATGGCTGGCGAAAATGGAGGTGAAGCGGAAATCAAAGGTGAGGACGACTTGCTGACCGACCGCCGTGAGCGTCTGGACCGGGAACGTCGCGATGATGGATTTGGAAGAGTAGGGATTGGTATCGGTGCCAGCGTTATCCATGCGCAGAGCGAGGCCGCCGCCGAGGCCTGCCTGGTCGTCGGTGACACTCACGGTCGGCGGGGCGCCGCTGCTGGAGGGCGAGAGCCACCACCAATCCATGTCCAGCGGGTCCGCGCCGGCGCTGCGGTTACCGTCGGTGAAAGCGTCGTCGGAGATGATCGCGCCCGTGCGATCCACGGGGGCGGTGTACGGCGGATAGGTCACGATAGGCCGGGCTGCGGGAGTAATCTGACTCACGCCGATTCGCATGAAGCGCGTTTTGGAATTCGGCGGGGGGATGTTGTCACGCACGGTGACTTCGGCGAAACCGTCGCCATCCGGTTCGACGTCGGTGGTCTCGACGTGCGGGCTGCCGGTATTCCAAGGCCCCGACGGGGTGCTCGTCACTTGCAAGTCGTAGCGAAGGTCAAGTGGGGCCGGGTCCGGCCGGGTAAAGTTGAGGAGAAGTCGTCCATCACTCCCTTGAGTGGGCAGCAATTGTGAAAAACTGCCGCCCAAAGCGTATTCGAGTAAGTTGATGCGCCCGTTAAAGTCCGCGTCGGCCAGCGGATTTGTGACCCCGCTGTCCCGCGGGCGGAAGGGAAACAACGCCTCGCTCCACGACTGATAGAGTTGTGGCTGAAGGGCAACTTGCGGCCCGACGTTGGGTGGCTGCCAGGTTTCGCCGAAGGCGAGTGCGCCGACATCCGCTGAAGAACCGGGATACTGCGGCAGCACGGCACCGGCGCCAATCGCCGGACTGCCGGGAGCGAGGGCGAAATTTTCGCCCGCCGCGTCCACTAGTCCGAAGGCGGCGCGCGAGGTCAGCAGTTGGCCGTTCGTCCCGGCGAAAACCGCGCCGGGGCCGGGCTCTCCCGGCGCCGCCGGAGCCACGAGATTACGCGCGAAATTCATGTTAGGCAGCATGGTGCCGGGCACCGTGCGATCGAGTCGCTGGGCTACGACGAGGTTGTTGTGGAAATGGAAGTTGCTGGAATTGGCCGTGTTGGAGCTAAGGGTGAAGACATCGCCACTCTCAAAAAGGATGGTGTTATTAAAGACGGCGACACCATCCAAGCCGGGGGCGGTGAAGCCGCTCTGCGCCTTGATCTTCACGCTGCCGGGCGTCCAGCGCAGCAGAGGTTTACGCCAGAGGGCGGACGCGGCTGCCGTGGTGAAGACGACGTTGTGATGGAACCAGACCGACGCCGGCCAGGGCGGACCGCTCAGCGGCTGATACGAGAAGGGTTCGAAAACGTCTTTTGCGTAGTTGTGATGCACGCGCAGATTTTTGGCGTGGTTCTCGGCCTCGACGGCGTTGTCGAGAATGCGCTCGAAGCGGTTGTAGGCGACTTCACAGTTCTCCGACCAATCGACGGCAAACCCCGATACACCGTCCATCATATCGTGGAAAAAATTCTGCAGGATGCGCGGTCGCAAACCGAGATCGTTAAAGGCGCCGCCCTGGTAGCTGGTGAGGCTCGGATATTTGCGGTGCCACCAGAAGAAGCGGGGAAAGGAATCGCGCTCCGCCGCGCTCAGCGTCTCGACGTAGGCGATGACTTCCTCGGCGTCGGCCATGGTTGGCGCTTCGCTAATGTCGCAATATTCGATAGTGACGTCTGAGGTTGGCCGCGCCGGATCATTGAAGGCCCAACCGCTGACCGCGGCCCGACAACCGCGAAACCAGCAGTTGCGGATTGTCGCCGAGCCACGATGGACCCAGACCGCGGCAAAGCCTGGCGTCTCAAAGGTGAAGCCGTCGAGGATGACGTGCGCAGGCTGACTGGAAGCAATGGCCCAAAGGTAGTCGGTGCGCTTTTCAATCTCGGTCCCGTAGCGGCCTGCCGCCCCAGGCGGGCCGATCTTCATAACGTGCTGCGCAGGGTTGGGGGAGCCGTACTTGCCGCTCGAATGCAACCGCACGTAGAGGCGTTGCGCAGCGGCATCGAAAAAGTAGCCGTGGCGCGGTCCGGGTGCGGGTTTGCCTTCGGCTAAGTCGGAGATGCGGAAAGACGACAAATCCTGCAGCGACGCGTAGCTCAGGAGATCGAGATCGTCGTAGAGCATGCGCCCCGGTGTGTGGGTGAACGGCACGGAGTAGAGCTGGAGCGCGGCATTTTCGAGCCGCCACGACACTTGGCCGGCCCGGACCGCGGGATTGGCACCGCTGACGACGACGCGGTTCTTCCCGAGTTGATCCGCCATGAAGGTGATGGGCTGAGTGGCGGTGCCGCTGCGAAGCAACTGGACGTGCTCGTGATAAACGCCGGGCAGCACGATGACGGTGTCTCCCGGGACGACGACTTGGCAGGCTTTACCAATCGTCTGATAGGCCGTCGCGCGGGTCAGGCCGTCGCGCGTGTCGGCACCGGTGAGTTGGTCCACGTAGCGCGTGACTGCCCAGGCAGATGCTCCGCCCAATTCGAGGAGAATCAGCAGCACCATCCCGAAGGGGATGGCGAGAAAGCTTTCCCGAAACAGTGATTTGGCGGCTCGTGAGCCTCCCGCGCACCGGGCAACGGTGACTGAATGTTCCCTACGCTCAAACATTGGGCGCGCACCCTACGGGGGTATCCGGAAAATTCCACCGGACTTTTCCCTTTTCCTCAGGTGCCCCGCTCTGGCTCCCTTACGCCGCGCAGGTGGCGGCGAAGGCAGTGGCGATCATGGCCGAGAGGTCGGCAGGGCGATACGGCTTGGGCAGATAGTTTACGCCTTCCTGAAGCTGCATGCCGCCGGTCAGAAGCTCGCGGCTGTAGCCGCTGGAGAAGATCACCGGCAGGGCCGGGCGCTCGCTTCGGAGTTGCTGGGCGAGATCATGACCAGACATGCCGCCGGGCATGACCATATCGGTGAATAGCAACACCACGTCGTCGCTGTGCTGCTGCCAGAGTTGGAGCGCTTCGGCGGCATTCGGCGCGGCGATGACCTTGAACCCGTGCTCTTCAAAGGTGCACGCCGCGAGCAGACTGACCGCCTCTTCGTCCTCCGCGATGAGGACGGTGCCGGTGCCGCGGAGGGCGCGGGGTGGTGGTGGCGCTTCCTTGCTTTGGAGGGCCTCGGCTGCGGCGGGGAGGAAAACGTGAAAAGCAGAGCCCTGATTTGGCGCAGTTTCGACACTGACCCAACCGTGGTGCTGCTGGACGATGCCTTGCACCGTGGCGAGGCCCATGCCGGTGCCTTGGCCGACTTCCTTGGTGGTGAAGAAGGGCTCGAATAAATGCCTGGCGGTTTCCGCGTCCATCCCGACCCCAGTGTCAGCGATGGTGATGCGCACATACGACCCGGCCGCGGCACTGTCGGCAATCGTGGGGATCTGAGCGGGGGTAATGTTCTCGAGTGAGCTTTTGATGACGATGCTGCCGTCATGCGGCATGGCGTCGCGGGCGTTGAGCGTGAGGTTGAGAATGATCTGATCGAGGTTGGACGGATCGGCGAAAAGGGCGGGTAGATTTTCCGCGAGTTCAAACCGCAAAGCGATGTGTGCCCCGAGGAGTGGGCGGAGAATCGGCTCCAACGCGGAAAGCCGCGCATTGGGATCGAGCAACTGCGGCAGCATGACCTGCTTCCGACTGAAGGCGAGGAGCTGGCGGGTCAGGCTGGCGGCGCGCTCGGCCGCGGTGGCAATGTAACCCAGCGACTGAGCCACGTCGGATTCCGCAGGAAGGCGCGCGAGCTGGAGGCTGGTGTAACCTTGGATAACCGTCAGGACGTTATTGAAATCGTGCGCGATGCCGGCGGCGAGCCGCCCGACGGCCTCCATCTTGTGAGCCTGCCGGCGCTGCTCCTGGGCAGCCTCCAGTTCGGCGGTGCGGGCGGCGACCATCTGTTCGAGATCGTCAACGCGTAGAGCGGCCTGGCGGGCGAGATTCCATTTGTTGGTCAGCGCATAGGCCAGTTGCAGCGCCTCGACGTGGTCGAACGGCTTTTTCAAGATGACGAGATTGTCCGACGCGCCGAGCCGTTGGGTGATGCTGTCCCAGCCGTAATCCGAATACGCGGTGCAAATGACGACCTGCAATTCCGGATTCACGGCCCAGAGTTGGGAAATGGTCTCCACGCCGTCCCAGCCGGGCGGCATGCGGATATCCACAAAGGCGAGGGCGAAAGGCTGGGCGGCCGCAAGCGAAGCCTCCACCTGCTTCAGCGCCTCTTGTCCTTGATAGGCATGGGCGAGCTCGAAGCGCGCTTGCGTCTCCACGACAGCGTCGCCAAAGATCAGCGACTCCAGGTCGTCGATGGCCTGCGAGTCGGCCACCTCCGGAGCGAGGATCTTGCGGAAGTCCTCATGGATCGCGGCATTGTCGTCAACGATTAGGATGCGACGGTTAGCGCTGGGATTTTCGGTGGGCATACTTGGGTGGTAGGAGAAACTGCGAGGTCGTAAGCGATCGGGACGGTGAGGGTGAAAGTTGCCCCGCGTCCGATGCCGGCGCTTTCTGCGGTCAGAGCGCCACCCATTTCCTTGGCCGCGAGCGCGCCGCTGTGCAGGCCAAAACCGTGGCCTTCTTTCCGCGTGGTAAAGCCGTGGGCAAAGATGCGGGTGAGATTTTCTGGGGCGATGCCGATGCCATTGTCAGTCACGGCGATGGCGATAAATCCGCCCGCGACAATCCGTGTGCTGACCGTGATAAGCTTCTGCGGATCGGCGGTTTCATCGACGGCATATTTCGCGTTGCGCATCAGATTGGTCAGCACTTGCAGGACTTTGTGCTTGTCCACCGAGATGAAAGGCACGGGTGTGAAATCCCGCCGCAGAGTGACGCCGTGTCGGGTGAAAGCGGCGGCATTCATGCGGAGCGCGTCTTCGATCAGTTCCACCGCGGCGAGCGATTCGGTTTCACCGGAAACGCGCGCGTAACTCTGCTGCATGGAGACGATCTCCTTGATGTGCTCGATGTTCGCCGCCAGTCCCTGAAGTTCGCCGTGCATTTTCAACCGTTCAGCGTCGAGTCTCTGGCCTAGTTCGGCGAGGTATTCGGGAAGCGCGCGACCTTTTGGGTCGTTGGTCAAAAATGCACCCAAGTCGGCGCTGTGGCTCCGCAGGAGCTGGGCAATGCGCCCGACGTTGGCCGCGCGCGATTTATCGAGCTGCTCGTTGAGCAGCGCAGTCGAGATGTTCACGCTATTGAGCACATTGCCGACATTGTGCAGCACCCCGGTGGCGACTTCGGCCATCCCGGCCTGACGCGACGCGGAGAGCACCTGCTTGTGCAGCTTGTCCACTTCCTGTTCAGCCTTTTTGCGGTCGGCGATCTCGCGACTCAGCTGCGTATGCTGGCCTTGGATTTCATCGAGCATGTAGTTGAAGACCTCGGTCAGCGCGCCCACTTCATCGGGCGCAAATTTCTTCGCCCGCAGCGTGTAGTCCTTGTTCGCGGCGATGCTCGCAGCAGTTCTCGCGAGGGCGCGGATCGGCCTGGAGATTGAGCTTTGCAGCCAGTTTGAAACGAGAAAGGCGAGGAGCGACGAGGTGGCGATGACGCCGAGGAAAAGGAGGACGTCAAAATGCACTGCGGCCCGCAACCCCGGCTCGAAATCCGCGCGGATGTAGAGGGTTCCAAGAAGTTCACCATTGCGGACGATGGGCTGGGTGTGGCGCAGCATCAGAAAATCAAACGTGGCACTGGGGGCAGCACCGTTTATCGCTCCCGCGGGGAGTTCGTCCGGCACGCCGAAGCGGGCGAGGGGATTGCCGTCCGGCAGCCAGACGGCGGCGGCAACTACCGCTTCATGCTCGCGCAGCGAACCGAGGACTTCCTGGGCAGCGCGAGCGTCGTGCGACGAAATGGCGGTCGTGGTATTGGCCGCGATGACTCTGGCGAGTGCGGCAATGTCTCCGCCGAAGTCCTTGCGCGCGGTGAGCAGTCGGACTGACGCTTCGATGACGGAAGCGCAGAGAATAGCGGCCCCACAGCTTAGCAAGATGACGAGCATCAGCTTGCGCTTGATCGGAGCTTTGCGGAGCGCGGAGAGCATGATCAGGCCTCGCTCCCAAGGTAGGGAAGAGCGCGCCGGGGGGCGGCGGTGTGGAAATTGGTCAGGGTATGCGTGGGAGCTTTCATCGCGCCGATGGTGCGAGTGAGAAAGCAGCGCGCGTGCCGCTGGGTTTTTTCCGCTCTTCCGCAGCCTCTCTCCGCCCTCGTTGAGCGGAGGCTGGCTACTGTGAGGGGCTCGATTTCACCGGCGCGGAGACCTTCTCCAGCAATTCCCACGAATAGGCGCTGAACTCAGGGGCGCGCTTCTCCGCCACCATCAGGCGCCGCAGTGTTGGTTCGGTAAAACGGCCCAGCCCGAGTGCGCGCGTATTCGCGACAACTTGCGGGCGGGTTTCTGCGGTCCCGCCCAAATATCCCTGCACGGCCCCGAGCAGCGCCTGCTCCATTGCCGGAGTGATCACTTCGGCGCGTCCGACCATGACGCGCTCAATGGCCTTCGGCGCCGGGGTGATCGCGAGGGGCAGCACCTCATCCGTCCAGCCGCGCGGCAGCGTGTAGAGCACCCGTAAGCCGCGCTCGCCGAGCCAGGAACTCTCCCAGGTTTTCACCATCGCCGCCGCTTCCTTTTCGTAGAGCCCTTCGGTGACGAGCGCAGTCCGGAGCGCCGCGGCCAGGGTGGGTGTATCGGTGCCTTTGGCGTTCGCCAGAGCGACGGCCCGGGTCTCGCCGGGGGCGAGGTTTTCCAGCGCCAGCCACACTGCGCCATCGCCGCGGACCTCGCAGAGAAACAGGTGGCGGAGCGGCTCCTTGCCGGTGTTGGTCAGCGCCACGCGCTGCGGGTCGGCACTGTCGAGTTTCACGGTCAGCGGCGCGGTGAAGTTGCCGGTGCCGCGGTAGAAGAGGAACTCCTCGACTTCGGACTTACCGGTCGGCGTCTTCGTATAGACGTGCGCCGAATCCGTTCCGCGCGCCGCGAAGTAGTGACTGTCGGAGTCGCCCACCGCCGGAGGCGCCATGCTGCTGACCATCGCAGGCAGGAGCCGCACGTCCTTCCAATGCAACGCCGGCTTGGCGTTCGCCCGGTCGCTCCGGCGCAGACCGAGATCGGCTGCCGTCTCCTGCGGATACCATTCCGTGATCTGCCCCTGCGGGAAGTTCACCTTCACATCCACCGTGCGCGACTTGTCCGTGTAGAAATAGATGACCGGCGTTTCCATGCGCTGCCGGCAGAAGCGGCCGGTCTTGGCGGCCAGCACAGGCTTGCCCGCGAGCACGCGGTTGCGCTCATAGACGAATTTCGGCAAGTCGGAGACGACCAGTGGATTCCATTCCATCTGCACCCCGTCCGCGCCCTGGACGCTGGTGAAGGTTCCCCATTCGTGAGCGGTGAACCCTTTGTCGGGTGGCGCGCCGAAGACCGGCACGAGCGAAGCAACCGAAGTGAGGAGGACGGCGAGGAGTGGGAGTGACGTTTTCATGCCTGCAGCCTCTCACTTCCCGCGACCGCGTGTGTCAGGGCGGCGTCAGGGAGTTGTCAAAAAAATGTACGACCTCCGAGCGCTAGCTGCCCTGCCCGAGGCACGCCGTCACAAAGCCGCGGAAGAGCGGGTGCGGCTGGTTCGGCTTCGACTGAAACTCCGGGTGGAACTGGCACGCCAGATAGTAGGGATGGTCTTTCAGCTCGATGACCTCCACGAGCGCCCCGTCCGGCGACGTCCCGCTGATCACAAACCCAGCGGCTTCCATCTGCGCCCGATACTTCATATTGAACTCATACCGGTGCCGGTGCCGCTCGCGGATCTCCGCCTTGCCGTACACCGCGCGCGTTTTGGTGCCTTCCGCGATGTTTGTCAGCCACGACCCGAGCCGCATCGAGGCCCCCTTGTCGGTCACGTCCTTCTGCTCTTCGAGCAAATCGATCACGGGATCCACACAGTTCGCATCAAACTCCGTGCTGTTCGCGCCCTTCAGCCCACACACATTGCGGGCGAACTCGATGGTCGCGATCTGCATCCCGAGGCACAGCCCGAGGAAGGGGATTTCCTCCTCGCGGGCGTATTGCGCGGCGCGGATTTTCCCCTCGATGCCGCGGTCGCCGAAGCCTCCGGGCACGAGCACGCCCGCTACTTCCTGGAGCAGCTTGGACGGGTGCTTCTCCTCCAGTTCCTCGGCATCCACCTGCACCAGATCGATCCCGCAATCCACGCTCGCCGCCGCGTGCGTCAGCGACTCGTAGATGGACTTATACGCGTCCTGCAGCTCGATGTACTTACCCACCACGGCGATCTGCACGCGCTTCTTCGGCTTGATGATGCGGGCCACGAACTTCTTCCAATCCGTCATATCCGCGGGCGGCGCGGTGAGGTGGAGCTGGCGGAGCACGGTGTCATCGAGCCGCTCCTTTTGCAGCATCAGCGGCATTTCGTAGATCGTGTGATCAACGTCGCGGGCCTCGACCACCGCTTCCAGCGGCACGTTACAAAAGACCGAGAGCTTGTGCCGCACGTCCTCACCCAGCGGATGCTCGGTGCGGCACACCAGCACCTGCGGGTGCAAACCGATCTCCCGCAGCTTCGCGATGGACTGCTGGGAAGGCTTCGTCTTCAGCTCCCCGGCGGCCTTGATGTAGGGCACCAGCGTCACGTGCATGACCAGCGCGTTGTTCGGCCCCACTTCCTGGATGAACTGCCGGATCGCCTCCAGAAACGGCAGCCCCTCGATATCGCCCGTCGTCCCACCGATCTCCGTGATCACGATATCGCACGGCTGATCCGTGCTCAGCTTGCGCAGCCGCGCCTTGATCTCGTCCGTCACGTGCGGGATCACCTGCACCGTCTTGCCGAGGTAGTCCCCGCGCCGCTCCTTATCCAGCACCGTCTGGTAAACCTGCCCGCTCGTCGTGTTGTTCGCCTTCGTCAGAATGGCGTGGGTGAAGCGCTCGTAATGCCCCAGGTCCAGGTCCGTCTCCGCCCCATCGTCCAGCACATACACCTCGCCGTGCTGATATGGGCTCATCGTCCCCGGGTCCACATTCAGGTAGGGGTCAAACTTCTGCATGACGACCTTGAGGCCGCGGTGCTCCAGGAGCGTGCCGAGCGACGCCGCCGCCAGGCCTTTGCCGAGCGAAGAGACCACGCCGCCGGTGACGAAGATGTATTTCAATGGTTGGAGAGTTGAGGGTTCAAAGTGGGTGGCCGGGCGCGGCCGACGGGAGGTTACTTCGTCAGGAGCCGTTCGACTAGCGCCACGTCGGCCGGCACATCCACGCCCAGGCTCGCCGCCTTCGTCGGCACCACGCGGATGCGCGTGCCGTGCTCCAGCGCGCGGAGTTGCTCCAGTTGTTCGCATTGCTCCAGCACCCCGGGCTTCCACTTCACGAACTGCAGCAAAAACTTCACCGAATACCCATAGATCCCCTGGTGCCGGTAAGCCCCCGCCCGCACCCCATCGCCGCGCACATACGGGATCGGGCTCCGCGAAAAGTAGAGCGCATCCCCGCGCCGATCCACCACCACCTTCACCGCATTCGCGTTCCCCACATCCTCCCCCGGCGCAAACGGCGCGGCCACCGTGATCATCTCCAGCTTGCGATCCGCCGCCAGCGCCTTGCCCAACCGCCCCACCAGCGCCGGGTCGATCAGCGGCTCATCCCCCTGCACATTGATCACATGCGAAAACCCCTTCAGCCGCTTCGCCACCTCCGCGCAGCGATCCGTCCCACTGCGATGCTTCGGCGACGTCATCGACACCTCCGCCCCGAAATCGAACGCTGCCTCCGCGATCCGCAGATCATCCGTCGCCACGATCACCGCCTCCACCCCCCGCGCCCGCCGGCACCGCTCCCACACATGCTGCAGCAGCGGCTTCCCCGCGATCACGTGCAGCGGCTTGCCGGGGAAACGCACCGACCCATAGCGGGCGGGGATCACGACGGCGACTTTAGCGGCTGGCATCCGCAGGTCTTAAAATGAACCCCGCCGCGCTGGCAAAGTCTTTCGCCACAAACTCCGCCGCCCCCCCGTCCTCCCCGGCCCCGTGCCCTGTCCGCACCAGGATCGCCCGCGTCCCCGCCGCCTGCCCGCACTGCACATCGATCGCCTTATCCCCCACGAACCACGACCGCCCCAAATCCAGCCCCAGATCCCGCGCCGCCTCCAGCACCATCTCCGGCCGAGGCTTCCGCCGCGGCGACCCAGCTTCCGGCGCTTCCGGGCAGAAATACGTCGCCGCGATCAGCCCCGGCCCCAGCAGGGCTAAAAGCCGCGCCTGCACCGCCTCGAAGTCTGCCACCGTGTAGTACCCCCGCCCGATCCCGCTCTGATTCGTCACGATCACCAACACAAACCCCGCCGCCCGCAGCGCCCGCAGCGCCTCCGGCACCTCCGGAAAGACCCGCACCTGCTCCGGCGACGCACAATACTGCGCCTCCTCCATCAGCGTCCCATCGCGGTCCAGAAAGATAGCAGGCGTCAACATCGCCCCCCACTTCCGCAGCCGCGGGCGGCGGCGGCAAGTGCATTTCGCATTCCTCGCTTCTCCGCACCGCGGCGGTACGTCAGACCTTGCGACTTTGCCGGAGAAAGGTCGGTGCCGGCGAAAAGCGAAGGCGCAACGCCAAGGCTGTGGACACGTAAGTCAGAAGCCAAACCGGCGCGGCCACCGCGAACCAAATGAGCCGGAGCTCCCACAGCGTAGCCGTGCCCACCAGATGGCCGCGTTGCTGCCCGAGAGACTGATCGAGCACCCACTGGCCAAATGGAATGAAGGGAAACCAGTCCACCATGCGGTCCGCGCTCACGTAGAGCCTGCCGAAGGTCATCGAGTGAAACGTGTAGTGGCCCAAGCACCCCCAAAATAAGAGGAAGGCATTGAAGACGAGGTAGGCCCGGAGCACCGACGGGAAAGAAGGGTTGGTCAGGCGACGAGCAATAGGGATGAAGAACGGCGCGATAATGAGCGCGCCCATACCCTGCACGAATCCAGCGACCAGGAGATAGAAGCCCGACTCAGTAAGGAAGGAATCCATAATGGTTCGTTCTCGTGCGAAGCGGGGGACGTCTAACCAACGCCCGCACCCGCGCGAGCGCCTCCTCGCCCGTAATCAGCGTCACCTTACCCCCCTCCACCTCGGCGATGCGCCGGCGGACTTCGCCCGTCTGCGCGTCGGCGAGGTCTGCGGGGATGTGCTGCCCGAGGTTCCCCACGATGCGGTCCGCGAGGTCCGCGCGTTCCGGGGGAGAAAGCCGCTCCACCTCTTCCAAAATGTGCGCCACGGCTTGGGTCATGGGTGGTAAATAACCGCCCATTCCGCCCACGGCAAGAGCGCCGACGTGCGCAATAGATGGAGTCATCCGATTAAAAGAGGTGTCAACCTGAGCGGAGCGGAGGCGGAAAGGCGGGCGTAGCGGAGTCGAAGGACCCCGGCGGTCCGATCCAGCGCTCTACGTGATCGGACCGCCGGGGTTTGCCACTGCCCGCCTCCGCCCACGTGGCGCCTCGCAGACTCGGCTTTCAACTGCGTTCCTTCCCGCCAAGCCGGGAGCGGAACTCCGCTCAGGATGACACTGGAATGGGGCGCCACTCCCTACCAAAAGGAGAGGCACCCTGCGTCTCCACCCCCGACTCCCTGTGTGTCAGGGGGTCGGGGTCAGCGGGCCGAGGGGTCGGGGTCCGGCGGCCAGGGGGTCGGGGTGTGCGGGCCGAGGGGTCGGGGTCCGACGGCCAGGGAGCCGGGGTCCGGCACCCAGGGGGTCGGGGTCTGGACCCCAGGGAGCCGGGGTCTGGACCGGGGGGAGTCGGGGTCCGGCTGGGAGGGGGTCAGTTGGTGGTCTCGAGGGGTGTGGGGTAGATGTAGGACCGGATCGAGCCGTTCATTTTCGCCTTGATGGTGACCGTCGCAGGGCTGCCGGGTGCGGCGGCGATGAGGAAGCGGATTTGGCTGGGTTCGATCAGCACGTAATCGCTCGCCGGGACGCGGATCGGGGTCGGCACGTTGGGATTGGAAAGGAAGACTCCTTGGGTCACGTCCGCGGGGTCAAAGTCGAGCAGTTCACCCTCCAGCAGCACCGCTTTGCCGAGGGTAAAGGCATCCGGCTGGCCGGTGGAAAGGTCCTTGGCGGAGTCGATGATCGGCGTTTTCAGCCCACTCTCGCTGGCGCGGACAAAGGTCATGCCGGTCTCAAAAGTCGCCCGGCCCGCTTTGCTCAGGGCCCACGAGATGTTTGGGCGGATATTGGCCACGGTGGAGGGGAAGCTGGAATCCGCATGCGAACCCCCCGAGGTGGGCTGGATGTCCACGAGGTCGAGGAGGTTGTCGTATTTGATGGTGTCCCGCGCATCCGCGATGACGAGTTGGTAGTGCGCCTTTAGCGCGGCCTCGGCTTGCACCGCGCTGATCCCGGCGGCGGCCGCGACTGCGACCAGATGCTCGGCCTCGGAGCGCGTGCCTTGGAAGTGCGGATTGGTGGTGACTTTGCCGGCATTGCCGGGGCGGACGTTGTAGTGGAATGACATGGCTTGGGTACTTCTATTCGTTGGTATTGCTGGGTGATGCCGCCCGTCCCGCCCGAGGCTTCCGCGCAAAAGTCCGCGCAATCTGGGGAGGAACCGGCTGCTTGACGCCCGCTTGCTTGGCCAAGGGCGGGCACGATGTCAAGCGCGGGGAGGGGAACCCGGCGCATCAATTTCCCTATGGCCGAGACTCGATGGGCACGAACCTTTCAACGCACCAATCTAAGTAAGTATCCAACAGCTCGGTGGTCGAGGTCATCTCCGCCAGCAACCAAAGCGGCTCGTGAAAGGCAAACACGGTGCTTTGGGATGGATGGCCGGTCTTAAGGCTCATGACATACAGCGGCCCGTAGCTGAGAGCATACAACAGGAACAGGACAATGAGCGTGCCGACGATCCGGGTGGCCAGACGGCCGGGTGAGATGTGGGCGTTCGTTGATTCCTCTTCCATGAATCTTTCTGGGGAGAAACTGGCTGCGTGACGCCCGCTTGCTTGGCCAAGCGCGGGCGGGATGTCAAGCCCGGCAGGAGAGGATTCCTGCCGTCGGGCGGAAATAGTGCGCCCCGCTGGAAATTCCTACGGCCAGCGGCTCGTCTGCTCCGATTCGCCGATGATGCCCGATGATCCTCCCAAACCGCCGCGCGAGGCCGTCCAGGCGGACCTGGCCAAAGCGGTGCAGCGGGCCTTGGTCCAGGCGGCGGATCTGCGGGATGTGGAGGACAAGATGGACGCCCTCGTGGCCAAGTCCGCGCGCCTGACGCCGGTGCCGGAGGTGCCGCCGGAGCAGGACGCCACCGCCCAGCCAACGGCGGACGAGGAGGAAAAGCCCCCCGGCCTGACGAGCTGAACAGCCGCTCCGCCGCCCGCGCCTGGGCCGGAGCGCGGCGCGCTCGGGAGACGGCGAACGGTCCGGCATAGTGGTGCGCCCCGGTCGAGGCCGCCGCAGGGCCTTCCCCCGTGGACAGCCGCCCACCCGCGTGGCACGGATCGCTCGATGATTGAGAGCACTCACCTATTGATCGCCACGATGACGATGGAGCGGTGGGCTACGCTGCGGGAAGAATCTCGTCGCCTCGTCGCGGACAATCGTCAGGCGGTGGTCGCGTCCGGCGCCGTGTTGCGGGAGGCCTTGGACGCGTTGGAACGGGCGGGGCAGACCCGCAGGGCTGCGCTCCTCGCGCTCGAGCTGGCGCGCACCGGCGGGGTGGAAGGCGGTGAAAGCGGGGACCGAGACAGGCGCGTCGCCATCATGCGGATCCCCTTTATCGACCCCTCCCCGCAGCCCACGCACTCTCGCAGCTGGGACGAGTAATGGTGCGCCCCGGTTGAGGCCGGGGGGTCGCTTTTCCCGGTGCACGCACGCCCACTGCGTGGCACTGATGGTCTTATGAATGAGCGCACCGACAAGTTACCCCTGCCGATCGCGCCGGAGGCGACGGGTCACCTGGATGAAGAAGCGCAGCGCCACCTCGCGGAAAGCCGCCGGATGATGGCCGAGTCCACCACCAAGCTGCTGGACACCTGGATCGGCCTGCATCGCGCCGAGAAGTCCCGCCGCGCCGCGCTCTACGCCCTCGAGCAGGCGCCCCCCGCCGAGGGGTAGTCATGAGGTGGACGCCGGGCCGAGGGCAGCCGCGCCGCCGTCTGGCGCTAGGAGATGAAGAGCCGCTCTTCCGCCCGCTCGTGGCGCATGGCGGCGATTTCGAGGAGGGGATTCCACCAGCCGGCATCGGCGCGGGCGACAGTGAGGGAGTGGGCGACATCCGCGGCGCTGGTCTGCGCGGCTGCGTGGAGCACGCGCTGGCAGCCATCCTGGCCGATGCGGATGAGCTTCAGCGCGGCGGCGCACACCGCGGCCAACGCCTGGTAGTGGTAGGTGGCCAGGGCCGCCGCCAGGGGCACGCCCGCCTCCCGCGCCTGGAGCCCACAGACGATGAGGTGATGGCCTTTCGCCCGCCCGCTGCCGATGGCACTGGCAAAGGCGGAGAGCGCTGGGGTGTCGCCGATGGTGCGCAGGGCGCGGAGGCGTCGCCCGCCGAGCTGGGCGCTGGCCTCGCGGGCTTCGCGGGCGAGTTTCCACGCACTGATCTCGGCATCGAGCGCGCAGAGGGTGTCGAGGTCCGCGGCGGCGCAGGCGAAGCGGAGGTAGGGGAGCTCTTGCTGGCGCAGGGCGGGGAGGAGCTGCTGGCGGAGGAAGGCGGCGAGCGTGGCCTCGTCCCGCACGAGCCCGAGGCGGACGATTTCCTCAAACCCCAGCGAGTGCGCGTAGGCCCCGGTGGGGAAGAGCGCATCGCTCGTCTGGAGCAGATACGGAAGCCAGGCGAGGCCATCGCCGGGCGCGTCGTGCCCGGCGCCTTTCAATGCCCGTGGCTGCCGCTGAGCGGATGGAAGATGCGCTTGCACGGGGTGTAGGCGATGTTCTCGCGCTCGAAGAGTTGGCGCACCGCCGGGTCATCGACCACGCGGATGATCTCCCCCATGACTTCGATCTGAAAGTGGAGGTTGCCGATCATCCAGCCGAGCCGCGCGGCGTCGCCGCTCCACACGCCGTGCGTGCCGCTGCGCACTTCCAGCACGGGCTCATACCGCTGCGCGATGACATAGACGGCGGTGTCCGTCTGGAAGACCGCGGCGCCATCGGTGAGCGGGGCGTCGAGGTCGAAGCCGAGCTCAAGGCCGTCGTCGGCGACGCCGCGCCAGCGGCGCTTGGCGAGGGTGTAGCGGTCGGTAGGGATGGGGATGCGGGTGAGGGTCTCGGAAGGTGGGCGCAAAGGGCCGCGGATGATCTGCATGTGCGCGGGATGTAGCAGCAGTGCGGGGCGGAGGGCTACGGAAAAGAGCGGGGTCCGCCCCGATCCACTCGCCGCTTGGCAACGCGCGGGTCGCGATTACTTTCCCCGCCGCATGCCGCCCGCCCGGAAACCACCCCGCTCACCGCGTCCCACCGCCGCGAAGACCGCCCGCGCCGTGGGCTGGGCGCTGATCGTGGTGGACCAGGAACCGCTGCGGCGTGCGGCCGCGGAGCGGTGCGACGAGTGTCTCGCGGATATCGAGAAGGCGCGTGCTGACCTGGCGCGTTTCGAGCGGGAAGATCGGCCGGCTTTCGAGCGCTGGATGGCGGGGAAGTTTGGTCAGGCGATGACGGAGATCCGCACGCTGGAGGCGCAGTACGCGGAGAAGGCGGGGCTCGCGGAGGCGATCGAGATGGAGATGATTTTCGGCGGCAGCGAGAGCCATCACGAGGCGTATCTGGTGGTGATGAAGCGCCGGGAGCGCGTGCGGCAGGGCTTCGCCCCGGAGCCGGAGGAACGGACCGGCGCGGCCAAGGCGTCGGCCGCGGAGGAGGACGAGGACGACGATGACGACGACATGGAGCGGTTCCTTTTGGCGGAGAAGTTCGAGGAGTACTGCGCACAGGAGCTGGGGGTGAACCCGGAACAGCTCAAGCGCCGCGAGTACGATGCGCTCTTCAAGGAGTTCAAGCGCAAGATGGCCGGCCCGGACGCCGGCCCCAAAGCGCGCCCGTCCGCGCCACCGCCCCGCCCGCAGCCCGGCTCCGCGGTGAACCCCGATGCGCGGGTGAAGGAGCTCTATCGCCAACTCGTCCGCCGACTTCACCCCGATACCCGCGCCGACGGCGACGTGACTGTGGCGGAGGTCTGGCACGAGGTGCAGGCCGCCTACGCCGCGGGGAACGTCGAGCGACTCGAGGCGCTGCTTGCCTTTGCCGATGTGCGCGAAAAGCGCTTCGGCCCGCAGACCACGCTGGCGCAGATCCGCGCCGTCTTCACTGACCTAGTCCGCACGCTCCACGCCGTCCGCCGCAGCATCGCCGAGGCCCGCGAGGCGCCGGCCTGGAACTTCACCCGCACCCTCGACCGCGTAGCCCTGGAGCGCCAAACCCGCGCCGACCTCACCCGCGACCTCGTCCGCCGCCGCGCGGAATTGGCGGACATCACCCGCGTGCTGGAAAACTGGACCCGCGCCCCCGTCCGCCGCCGCACCGCCAAGCGCTGAAGGTTCGCGTTTAGAACAGGAAATACCGCTGCGCCATCGGCAGCACTTTGGCCGGTTCGCAAGTGAGGACGCGGCCGTCGGCTTTGACGGTGTAGGTTTCGGGATCGACCTCGATCTTCGGCAGCGTGTCGTTCCAAAGCAGGTCGCGCTTGCTGATCTGGCGCGTGTTCTTCACCGCGCTGAGCCGTTTCGCAAGGCCGAGCGTGGCGAGCGTGCCGCTGCGCAGCGCGGCATCGCTGACGAAGGTGAGCGAGGTGGAGAACTTCGCGCGGCCGTGCGCGGCGAACTGCGGGCGGTAGAACATCGGCTGCGGCGTCGGGATGCTTGCGCCGGGGTCGCCCATGTTCGCCATGGCGATGAGCCCTCCCTTCAAAATGACCTCCGGCTTCACGCCAAAGAACGCCGGCTTCCAGACGACGAGATCGGCGAGTTTGCCGACCTCGATCGAGCCGACCTCATGCGCGATGCCATGGGCGATCGCGGGGTTGATCGTGTACTTCGCGATGTAGCGGAGCGCGCGGAAGTTGTCGGCGGCCTGATGCATGGGCGCGTCGAGCTTCCCAAACTGCGCCTTCATCTTGTCCGCCGTCTGCCAGGTGCGGATGACGACTTCGCCCACGCGCCCCATGGCCTGCGAGTCGCTGGACATGATCGAGAACGCCCCGAGGTCGTGCAGCAAGTCCTCCGCGGCGATGGTCTC
>JANMTP010000015.1:0-2151 GCA_031390545.1 Chthoniobacter sp.
CGGGCGCGATGACGACGAAGCTCCTCTCCTGGCCGAGCACGACAAAAAAATTCATCCGCGCTGTAGCCATTCGTCCGCTGCAGTGACGCGGAGACTGCCTAATCAAAAAATGATTTGGACCTCGGCTCGCTGCTTGGAATCGACCATCAATTAAAAAGTCAGGAACTCGGACAGATAAACCAGCCACGCCGATGAAAACATCTTTGCAGCTTCCAGCGCTCCGCGCCTTCACCCTCATCGCCCTGCACTTCGCTCCTGGCTTCATGCCTCGCGCTTTTGCCCAAGGCCCGCTGACCCCGCCCGGCGCGCCCGCGCCGACGATGAAGACTCTCGCCCAGATCGAGCCGCGCCGGGACCTCGCCGGGTTGCCCGGCGATGCCACCGCATCTCGCGTCATCTCCGCGCCCGGCTCCTACTACCTCACCGGGGAGCTGGTCGCTGAAGCCGGTAAGACCGGCATCCGCGTGGATGTCTCCCACGTGACCATCGACCTGAACGGCTTCCGTCTGGTCGCCGGCTCGAGCGGCCCCATCGGTATACAACTGAACAACGGCCCCAGCGGGGTCGCCGTTGTCAACGGCAGCCTCTTTGGCTGGGGTTCTGCAATCGCGTCAACCAACGGCGCCGCGCGGGGAGTCCGGCTGCTTGACCTCGCCATCGTCGGTGGCAGGAACGGAGTCGAGTTATATGACGCCAGCTCGGCAACCGCCACGCGGGTGAGCGTGACCGGCGGCGGTGGCCCCGGCATCGCCTTGGGCGCCTCCGCCACCGTCGCTTCCCAATGCACCGTGGTCAGCTTTGCCAGCTCCGGCGGGGAAGTGGTGGGCATCTCCGCGGCCGTCGTCTCCCAGTGCGCGGTTGACAGCCTGGTCAACACTGACGGAGCCGCCACCGGCATCAACGGCGGCGAAGTTTCGGATTGCACCGTCACTACGGTGCGCGCGCTCCTCGAAGGTGCCGCCAAGGGAATCACGGCCCACTCGGTTCCGCGCTGCCGCGTAGCGGGTGTCGAGGCGCTAGGTCCCGGCGAGACGGCCACCGGCATCAGCGGAACGTCGGTTTCCGATTGCACCTCCACGAATATCGCGGCCGGTACAAGCGGCTTCGTCACCGGCATCGGCGGCTCGACCATACACAACTCCACCGTCGCCAACGTCGGAACCATCGGGTCGACCCCCAGCGGGGCCAAAGGGATCGTCGGTGACACCGTGTCGAACTGCAGCGCGAGGCTGGTGAGCGGCGTCAGCCAGGCGTCGGGCATCACCGCCGTGCGGGTTGCCGACAGCGCCGTGGGCGGGATTTCTGCGTCTGGCAGCTCGTCGATCGGCATCGGCGGCTACCGTCTGGCGACCGGTTGCACGGTGACAACTGTTTCGGGCATCGGCGCGTCCTTTTCCGCCGGATTTGTCTGCCCGGACGGGGGAGAAACGCGCACCTGCGAAGCGAGGGACACCGGAGCCTACGGCATTCATCACTCCGGCGGCGGCGTGGTGCGCGGCTGCACAGTGTCGGCTCTTTCCTCCGGTACCGGCATCTTCAGCTCCAGCCGCGCCGTGTTCGAGGATAACTTCGTGAACGGCTGCGCCAACGGCCTGGCCGGCGCCCCCGGGGCCGCCTCGCTCGTGGTGCGCAACCGCGTCATCCAGATCACCGGGACGAAGTTCAACTTCACCAACTCGCAGGTCGGCCCCATCGTCAACGTCGAGGGAACAATCACTTCCACCAGCCCCTGGGCGAACTTCACAGACTGAGGCGACCGCGCCTTTGCGGCGGTGGCTTCCAGCTTGTGGGGCCAGCGGCCAACCTGGCTGCTGGGGCGCGAGGGCGGTCCGTTGCCGTCGGCATTGCGACCGGCAGGCAGGGTGACTGCGCCGCAACTGGATTGCTACGGCTAAGCTGAGAAAACGGGTGTGCCACTTTGCCGGAGAGACTTGGGCATTGTCGTTGGCACCCCCCGTGCGCTATCGCTGCGAGATGCGAACATGAGCAGTCCACTCAGGTCCAAGGCAGCCATCCGCTGGGCAGGGGGGCGCCGCGTTCATCAGTGGCACCGTGGCCTTCGCCGCCTCCACCATCAATTCCGCGAGCAAATTCGCCTACAGCGCTAACGCGGGGTGGATCAACTTCCGCCACGACCAGCCCGCGTCACCA
>JANMTP010000040.1:0-33003 GCA_031390545.1 Chthoniobacter sp.
GCGGGCGGCGGATGGGGTGACGTTTTCTATCGAGGAGGGCGAGTTCGTGGGTTTCCTCGGGCCGAATGGGGCGGGGAAAACGACGGTGCTGAAGATGCTTTCGGGGCTGCTGAATCCGACGGCGGGGACGGCGAAGGTGCTGGGCTTTGTGCCGTGGGAACGGCGGGATGAAATGAAGCGGCAGTTTTCCCTGCTCATGGGGCAGAAGAATGCGCTGTGGTGGGATCTGCCGGCGCGCGAGTCGCTGGAGCTGAACCGGGCGATCTACGCGATCGAGAAACCGCGCTATACGAAGATCGTGGGCGAGCTGACGGAGCTACTCGACTGCGCGGACAAGCTCGACGTGATGGTCCGCGAGCTTTCGCTGGGCGAGCGGATGAAGATGGAACTCATCGCCGCGCTGCTCCACTCGCCGCGCGTGCTTTTCCTCGATGAACCGACCATCGGCCTGGACGTGACGAGCCAGAAAAAAGTGCGCGAGTTTCTCCGCACCTACAATGCGGGCAACCGCATCGTGACGATGCTGACGAGCCACTACATGCAGGACATCGAGGAGCTGTGCAAACGGGTGATCATCATCGACAGCGGACGGCTTTTTTTCGACGGGCCGCTGAGCGATATCATCGACCGCTTTGCGACGCACAAGATCGTGGGGCTGACTTTTGCCGACGGCGCGGCGTGCGACTTTGCGCCCTTCGGTGAAGTGGTGGAGCGGACGCCGGGAAGCGTGCGGCTCAAGGTGCTGCGGGCGCGGGTGACGGAGGTGTGCCGGGAGATTTTGGGGACCTGCCAGGTGACGGACATTAGCGTGCAGGAGCCGCCGGTGGAGGAAGTGATCCGCCAGCTTTTCCACGAGCAGACGGAGGAGAAGGCCGCGGCGACTGTCTAGCGCCGTGTCCTAAAAGGTGTGGCCGGAAACTCCGGGTGGAGCACTCGACCCGAGTGCTGGTTTCGGCGACCCGCCGAAAGCGATGGGCGAGCGCGGAGCTTGGGAGAAAGCACGCGCCCACAGGTGGGACCGGGCGAGTCGCCCGCTCCAGCACTCGGGTCGAGTGCTCCACCCGGAAGCCGGCCGGGGAAGCTGGCAGCTTCCCCTACAGCCACAGCGGCGTTACCGCCGCCGCAGGGCTTCTTTCAGCTCGAGCGCGTAGGATGGGTTCTGCTCGAAGCGTGATTTCTCATAGGTAAGGTAGGTGATCTTTTCCGCGTAGGGAAAGACTTCCACGTAACCTGCATCGCAAAGGCCGTTGAGGATGTCGGCGACCTCTTCACCTTCGATGTGGGTGATCTCCTGGATCTCCTCGCCGGTGCTGCCGCTGGTGTAGTCGATGGCGCGGAGGACGGCCTGTTCGCGACCGCTGAGTTTGATGTGCTTCATGGCGTGGAGGAGTGGAAAGACATGTGGGCAATCCGGCGATAGGCCCAAAACGGATGCAGTGCAAATTTCAAGCCGCGGCGAACTCGCCCTTGCTCATCCGGTGGAGAGTCCTAACCTTTTTCCATGAGCACGACGAAACCGCAGTCGGCGAAGATCATTCAGCACTCGGAGGGGATGGGGATGCCTACGGCGGATACCGTGCGACAGCGGGCCTTGGAGTTGGCCCAGATCGACGGGCGCCATGAATCGAACGAGCAGGACTGGCTCGACGCGAAGCGCGAACTTCACGGGGGCCACGAGCGGAACGACACGAACGGCGAGATGGATATGGAGATGGTGGTTTCCGGGCACGACATGGTCACGAGCTCGCTGGGGCATCATTCGGCGAAGCTGGGGTTCGACGATCAGGACAACGTGGCGGAGGAGCTGATTGCGGAAGGGATGGACGAGGCGGTGCACGAGCAGATGCTGGCGGCGCGGCGGGAGCTGGATGTGGAGGATCGGGCGGACGAAGAAGATGAGGCGTGATTGGTGATCGGTGAAGGGTGAAGGAAACAGGCTCGGCTTCCTCCCTCATCACGATTCACGAATCACCATTCACAACCCCCGGACCTTCTGCTTTCACTAGCCGCGTGCCGGACGATTTCATCAGCAAAACCCTCGACGCCCCCGCGACCCCTTTCGACATCTCGCTGCGGCCGCCGATGTTCAGCGAGTTTGCGGGGCAGGAGAAAGTCTGCGACCGGCTGGAACTCATGGTGCAGGCGGCGCAGCAGCGGGGCGATGTGCTGGAACACATTCTCCTGAGCGGTCCGCCGGGTTTGGGCAAAACGACGCTCGCTTACATCCTCGCGCACGCCATGGGCGTGAACATCAAGAACACCAGCGGCCCGACCATCGAGAAGGCCGGCGACCTCGCGGGTCTGCTCACGACTTTGGAGCGCGGCGACGTGCTTTTCATCGATGAAATCCACCGCCTCCAGCCGGCCATCGAGGAATACCTCTACCCCGCGATGGAAGATTACAAACTCGACATCATCATCGACCAGGGGCCGAACGCGCGGAGCATTCCGCTGAATCTTCCGCGCTTTACGCTGATCGGTGCGACCACTCGCGCCGGGATGCTGAGCGCGCCGCTGCGCACGCGGTTCGGGATGAATTGCCGGCTCGATTACTACACCGCCGATGAGTTGCAGAAGATCGTGAAACGTAGCGCCGGGCTGATCGGTTTGCCGATCGACGAAGCCGGTGCGCTAGAGGTCGCCGCCCGCAGCCGCGGGACGCCGCGCATCGCGAACAATCTGCTCCGCTGGGTGCGCGACTTTGCCCAGGTCCGCGCCGGCAACCGCGTGGACCGCGACGTCGCCGATCAGGCGCTGACCATGCTCGACATCGACGCCGACGGATTCGACGAAATGGACAAGCGCCTCCTCGAAGCTCTCATTCACAAATTTAGCGGCGGTCCTGTCGGCCTAAATTCGCTCGCCGTCGCCGTCGGCGACGATGCGGGCACGCTCGAAGACGTGCACGAGCCCTACCTCATCATGCAGGGCTACATCAAACGCACGCCGCAGGGCCGCGTCGCGATGCCGCTCGCTTACAAGAAACTCGGGATCGCCGCGCCGAAGCGGGATGGGGATCTGTTTTCCTAAAAGCATACGGCCGCACAGTCCGCGACAGCTCTGGCCGCGTATTAGAAATACGGAAACCGCGTGAAACACATTACCAACCAACAGCTTGATCTTCCCACCCGTGCGCCCGTCATGGTGCTGCCGGGCGCGGCGCTGTTTCCGCATTCGCTGATGCCGCTCTACATTTTCGAGACGCGCTATCGGGAGATGCTGGCGTGGAGCCTCGAGCAGGAGCGCATGTGCTGCATCGCGCCGATGAAGCCAGGCATTTCCGAAGCCCGAACGACGGACGACTTTCATCACACCGTTGGGATTGGTTTGGTGCGCGCGTGCGTGGAGCGGGAAGACGGCACCTCGCACCTCATGCTCCAGGGGCTGGCTCGCGTACAGTTGACCGGCTTCATCCAAGATCGGCCGTTCCGCATCGCTGAACTGCGTCCGCTTGAGCCGATCCCAGCCGAACCGGTGCAGGGCGAAATGCTGATGGCGAAGCTGCTCAAAGTCTGTGCGCAGCGGCGGGCGCACGGCCTAAACGTGCCCGAAGCGCTCGACCAGCAACTCGCGCGAATTGAGGACGCGGGCGTGCTTAGCGATGTCGTCGCGCACGCTTTCCTCCGCGAGGCGCGGCACCGGCAGGATGTTTTTGAGGAGCTGCGCGTCGGCGAGCGATTGCGGCTGCTCATCCGGCATCTCTCGGCGGAGATGCTTTAGCCGACGGGATTCGCCGTCTGGAAAAGTCGGGCGTGTTCCTCGATAAGGTAGCGGTCGGTCATTCCCGCAAGGTAATCGCACACCGTCCGGTGCAACCCATCGGTGGCGATGCGCTTCGAGGTGGATTCACCGAGGCGCGCCGGCTTGTGAAGGTACGCATCGAAGACATTGCGCAGTAATCCGCAGGCCCGTTGATTGGCGTCCGCCACGCTCGGATGGTAATACAAATTTGCGTAGAGAAATTTGCGCAGCGAGCGGTTGGCGAGAAGCAAGGCGTCGCTGTAACGGATCAGCGGGTGCGGATGGCGGCGCACGTCATCGGCACTTTGTACTTTTGCCTCGTCAATGAGTCCGGCACTGGTCGCGATAACGTCCTGCACCTGGCGATCGATGATGCAACGGATGACATAGCTGCGCAGTTCCTTGCCGGCCAGTTCGGGAAAATGGCCCCGCACTTCCTCGTAGCTGTGATGCCACGCGGCCTGCTCAGCGAGTTGCTCAGGAGTGATGAGATGGAAATCGAGGCCGTCGTCGAGATCGTGGCTGTAGTAGGTGATCTCGTCGGAAAGATTGGCGATCTGCGCTTCCAGCGACGGGTTGTGAAACTCGCCGGTCTTGGCTTTAGGCGCCGCCACCTCGTGAAATCTGGCGTGCTTTTGCAGTCCCTCCCGCACTTCCCACGAGAGGTTGAGGCCGGGAAAACGCGGGTACTTTTGCTCGATCAGTTCGACGATCCGCAGGCTCTGGCCGTTGTGCTCAAAGCCGCCGTGGTCACGCATGAGGCCGTCGAGCATTTCCTCGCCGCTGTGGCCGAAAGGCGAATGGCCGAGGTCGTGGGTGAGCGCGATGGTCTCGGCGAGGTCTTCATTCAACCCGAGCGCGCGGGCGATGGTCCGGCTGATCGAGGCCACCTCGATGGTGTGCGTGAGCCGCGTGCGCAAGTGGTCGCCGGTGCCATTGAGAAAGACCTGGGTTTTGTACTCCAGCCGCCGGAAGGCTCGCGAATGAATTATCCGGGCGCGGTCGCGTTCGTAATCGGTGCGGTGCGGGTGCGGCGGCTCGGGGTGCGCGCGGCCGGTGGAATCGGCAGCCTTCTGCGCGTAGGGAGCGAGCGTCTCGCGCTCCAGCAATTCTTTCTCAGCACGCGTGCGGATCATGCAGGATCAGCTTCGGTCACCGGGATTTTCTTCGTCGAGTTTCGTGGCCAGTTCCCGCTCCAGTCGTCGCCGCTCGCGCTGAGCTTCGCCCCGGACTTTGAGCATATCGTAGAGCGCGAGCAGCACAGCGAGCAGCGTGATCCACGCGCATGCGCCCCAAAATCCCATGAAGAGTATCGGATGCTCAAGCGCCCAAGCTTTGCTGAAGGTAACTGAACCGACGAAGATCATCACCAGCGCGATGAGGATGCTGTAAAACATGACCATGCGCCGGGCGCGCTGGTCGCGGATGAGACCTTTGCTGATCTGGATGATGAACTTCGGATCGTTCACGATGGGCGGACTTTCGGCGAAGGGTGAAGGGGCGTCGAGTCTTGGTCGCTGGGCATTTGGAAAAATGCGGCGGCTGTAGGGGAGGCTGTCAGCTTCCCCGACAGTCGTCGCGCTACACGTACCTGAGCAGTTCAGACGAGGCGGCGATGAACCCGTGCTTTACCAGCAACTCGCGGAACTTTTCGATGCCCGCTTTTTCGCGCGGGCCGAGGCCAAATCGGATGTGCTCAGTGAGATAACGCTGACTGAGCGCACGGTCGTGAGGATCTGCGCTGACGATCTCATCGATGCGGGCGGTGCCGTAGTCCTTGAGCGCGCGGAGTTCGGCGGCAACCGCGGACGCGTTCGATAAATCGGCGCGCAGCAGCCAGGGCGCGTAGACAAAGGGCAGGCCCGTGCAGCGCTGCCACTCCGCGCCGAGGTCGAGAATCTGGTGGGCGCCGCCGTCGCGCTCGCGGAAGTCGATGGCCTGATTGCCAATCAGCAGGACAGCGTCGGTCTCGTGGGGGAAAGCACTGATCGGCAGCAACTGAGGTTTGAGGCCGTGGTATTCGGCAAGCAAAACTTGGAGCAAGTGGACAGAGGTGAGCGACGCCGGATCGAGAGCAATCTTGCGGATTTCTTCGAGAGGGCCGCGGTGCGCCAGGAAGACGCTGAAGACCGGCCCATCGCTGGCAATGGCGACGCCGTCGGCGAGCAGGTAGCGCGGGTGTCGGAGCGCTTCAAAGATGGGCACGAGGGCCACGTCGAGCAGTCCTGCATCGAGGTCGCGAGCGAGGCCGGAAGGATGATCGAAGATGACCGGCCCCGTGTAGCCGTGGACGAGCGGCTTCGCGTTCAAATACTGGACGCAGCCGACCCGTAGCGCAGCCAGCGCGGGGTAGCGGGTCACGCAGCGAACGCCGCCGGTTGATGCCACGTCGGCGCAATGCGGCGGTACCAAGTGTCGCGCTGCATCGGCTCGCGGCCCGCTTCACGGATGGCTTTCTCCAGCGCGGCGCAGCTCTGCTGTTGCGGGGTGGTCGCGCCGGCCATGTGGAAGATCTTTTCCTCCATGATCGTGCCGTGCAGATCGTCCACGCCGTAATTCAGCGCCTGCTGCGCGAGCGGCAGGCCGAGGCTGACCCAGTACGCCGTGATGTGGTCGAAGTTATCGAGGTAGATGCGGGCCACCGCGAGGTTCTTGAGTTCTTCGAAGGCCGTCACGTGGCGAATGTTTTGCAGCACCCCAGGCCGCGCGCCGGCCGCCTCGAAGGCGAACGGGATAAAGCCCGTAAACCCTCCCGTCTCATCCTGCCAGGTGCGCAGCCGACGCAGGTGATCCACCCGCTGCGCAGTCGTCTCGATGTGCCCGTAGAGCATCGTCGCCGTGCTGCGCATCCCCATCTTGTGCCACGTCCGATGCACTTCCCACCACTCCTCAGCGCTCTCCTTGCCGCGGCAAATCTGTTCGCGGATCTCCGGGGCGAAAATCTCCGCCCCGCCGCCGGTGATCGCGCAGAGTCCGGCGTCGCGTAGCGCTTCGAGCGTCGCGCGGATGGACTTCTTGAACACGCGCAACGCCAGGTGCCGGATCTCCACGGCGGTGAACGCTTTCACGAAGAAATTCGCGTCCAGCGCGCGCAGCCGGCTCACCAGTTCCAGATACCACTCCGCCTTCAAACTCGGGTGCAGCCCGCCCACCATGTGAATCTCGGTGATACCCAGCTTCAGCCCGGCGCGCGCCTTTTCCACGATCTCGTCGATCGTCATCTCGAAAGCGTGAGCGTCCCGCTTCTTCGCCCCGAACGCGCAGAACTGGCAGGAAAGCAGGCAGTGGTTCGCGTAGTTGATGTACTGGTTGTGGATGTAGGTCGCCACGTTCCCGTTCTTCCGCTCGCGCAGCACATTGGCGATGATCCCGATCCCATTCAGGTCGTTCGAGGGATAAAGCACCTCCGCGTCTCCGTCCGAAACCCGGGAGCCCGCGACGACCTGTTTGTAAATGGGTCGGAGCGCGGGCGAAAGAAGTCGGTCGGTCATGAAGGCGTCGATGGCTGTCTATGGGGTAGTAGTTTACGCCGTGTGACGAAAGCAAGACGCCTTTCGGGCAGGCGCGCGGAACTTGCGCGGCAGGGAAACTAATTGCAAGAGCACGGGTTACTTGGGCATCGTAAAACGCCAATGCGATGGCCGTGACCGGGCCGCGATTGCCCCCACTTTCTTCATGAGCCCCGACACGACGCCCACCTCGGAGACTGACGCTGCGGCGCAGGATCTGGTGTGGATGGGCCAGGTGAAACAAGGCGACACCGAGGCGCTCCGCCAACTCATCGAGGCTCACCAGCACCGCATCATCGGCACCGTCGCCAAAATGCTGGGCGACGACTCCGACGCCGAAGACATCGCCCAGCAGGTCTTCATCCGCGTGTGGAAAAGCGCCCCACGCTACGAACCGACCGCCAAATTCACCACCTGGCTTTTCAAGATCACCCGCAACCTCGTCTTCAACGAACTCCGCCGCCGCAAACGCCACCCTGCCCAATCGCTGGACGCCGTCAAAGACGACGACCGCCCGATGCAGTTGCCCGACCACGGCGTCAAAGCCCCGGACACCTCCCTGCTCGACGACGAAATGCAGATCGCCATCCAGCGCGCCATTGATGAACTCCCCGAGACCCAGCGCCTCGCCGTCGTGCTCCGCCGCTACGAGGACGTCTCCTACGAGGAAATCGCCGAAATCCTCGAACTCTCCGTCCCCGCTGTGAAAAGCGTCCTCTTCCGCGCCCGCACCGAGTTGCGGGAGAAGCTCAAGCGCTACCTCGAGGCGTGAATTCAGCCCAGCCGCTCGTGCGGGCGTGGCAAAGTATTTGGCTTATCCAGACGGTCACGCCCGTCTCCAGTGCCGAATCAGTGCGCTATGGGCGATAACTCACCAAAGAACCAACAAAAGCTGGCCGAGCAAAAGCACGAAGAGCATCTCAAAAAGGAGCATGAGAAGCTCGAGAACGCCGACCACCAGCATCATCCGGATCGCGCCCCCACCGCGGAGGAGGTTCTCGCCCTCAAAAAACAGGAAGAAGTGGCCGACGCCGCCGCTGCAGGCGGGGCGGACTGACCCCCGCGGCTATTTGCGGAGCCAGAGTTCGGCTCTGGCGAAGGCGCGCTCCACGATGCGGGCGATGATCGCGCCGCTCACGAAGTCGCCGCGGTAAAGCGCCTCCTATTCGTGCCCCACGAGCTCCCAGAATAGTTCGGGCGCTACCTCGCGTCGGGATTTCAGCCGCACCAGACACGCCCGCCTTGTCTTCGACTTTCTCGCCCGCCACTCTCCCACGCCGTGGCCACGGCTGAACTGCAATCCTCCCTCGAATCATTCGTCAAATTCGCCCGTTCTTTGAAGGGCGACGAGAAGAGCGAAGCGCAGCTTTTCCTCGCTCGATACCCAGCCCTTCGCCGTCGAGCTGGCCAAAGTCACCCTCATGTCGCCAAGGAGCTGGAGCTGCGCGAAGCCGACCGCCTCGGCACCAGCGAAGGCCTCTTCTTCCAGGAAAAGCCGCTCCCGCTCGACAACCTCGACGCCAACATCCGCTGCGCGGACGCCCTCTTCACCGCGTGGCCCCGCGCCGACGCAATCATCGGCAACCCGCCCTATCTCGGCGCAAAGCTGCTCAAGCCCTCCTACGGCGCGGACTACGTGAACCGGCTGCGCAAAGCCTGGCCGCAGGTGCCCGGCATGGCGGACTTCTGCGTCTATTGGCGTCTATTGGTTTCGCAAAGCCCACGAGCAACTCGCTGCGGGCGGGCGGGCCGGACTCGTCGGCACGCAGAACATCCGGAACAACCAATCGCGCATTGGCGGGCTCGATCACCTCGTGGAAAACGGCGGCGTCATCACCGAAGCCATCTCCAGCCAGGTCTGGAGCGGTGACGCCGCCGTGCATGTGAGCATCGTCAATTGGGAGAAAGGGGAAAAGGCATCGCCGGGCATTCCGGGTGGAGCACTCGACCCGAGTGCCATCTCCGGCGACCCGCCGGAGACACCGGTGTCCGCGCGCGCACCGGAAGACGTCCCCTCGGGCGATGTCGCAGGCGTTTCCGCGTCTTCACAATCTTTTCGGCGGGTCGCCGAAAAGAGCACTCGGGTCGAGTGCTCCACCCAGAGTTCCCCGACCTGCCGCCTCACCTTCCAGCGCGGCGATTCCGTGGACAGCCCGTGAGAAACCTTCGAGCTGCCGGTCATCAATTCCTCGCTCTCCGCCGGCATCGATGTCACCGCCGCCGGTCCGCTCCTCGCCAACACTTCCCCGCAGCGTTGCTTCAATGGCCAGATGATCGGCCATCCCCGCTTCCTCATCTCCGCCGAGACGCGCGCCGCGTGGATCGCCCGCGACCCGCGCAACGCCGAGGTCACTTTTCCCTATCTCAATGGTGACGACGCTCTGAGTGGCGCGGGCTTCGCGCGCTACGTCATCGATTTCGGGCCGCGCTACGGCGCAGATCGCGGAAGTGGCCGCCGCCGCCGTGGCGCTGCGCGCCTTGCGCCGCGAGATCATGGCCCAGCTCGGCTACTCCCTGCGCGCACTCTACCGCACCCTCGAAGAGCCCGGCGCCAACCCCCTCCGCGAAGCCCACACCCGCCTCGACACCGACGACTGCGTGCGGATCGCCGAGTAATCAGGAGCCTTTGAGCCGGGCCGAAGGCGCGCTGGCGTCGGACAGGAAGAATAGAAACATCGCGACGTAAGGATTCAGCGGAGGCGGTCACTATTAGGACAGACCTCCATGCCGAACCCTCATCCCGATCCCGAAGCACGGCTGCGCGAATGGCTGGAAAAATTCCGGCCGCTGCTCGCGAAGGTCGTCCGCGGCTTCGCCAACTGCCGGCAGGAGGAACAGGAGCTTTTCCAAGACGTGCTCGTTCAGCTCTGGCAATCCGCGGCCCGCTTCGATGGACGATGCGCCGAATCCACCTGGGTGTATCGCGTGGCCTTCAATACGGCCATGGCCTGGAGCCGCGCGGCGAAACGCCGGAGCGCCCGGCAAGCGGACGTGGCCGATTTCGACACGATGCCCGCGCCGCCCGCGCCGGACACGGCGCAGATCGACGCCCTCTACGCCGCCATCCGTCAACTCCCCGCTCCCGAGACCGCGCTGATCATGATGCACCTGGACGGGGTGAGCTATCGGGAGATGGCGGAAGTCATGGGTCTCTCGGAAGCCAACGTTGGGACAAAACTGACCCGCGCCCGCGCGCAACTCGCGAAACTTATGAACGGAGCCCGCCATGAATGACGAAGAAATGAAACGCCTCTGGCAAAATCAACCCCTCCCGGAACCCCTGGCGGATGTCCCTACGCTCCTTGCGACGGCCGGGAGGAAGCACCAGAAATTTCAGCGCACGATCTTCTGGCGCGATTTCCGCGAGGTGGGTGTCGCGCTCGTGCTCATCCCGATCTTCGTCGCCTCCGCGCAGCGGGAGGACGCTCTCTGGACGAGTTACCTCATCGTCCTGGCGCTTGTCTTTGTCGCGGGGTTCATGGTCATCGACCGGCTGCGCTGGCGGAAAGCGGCACCGGGACCCGGGGAAACGATGGGGGACACGATCCGGGCGGCGCTGGCCGAGCTGGAGCACCAGATCTGGCTGCTGCGCAATGTGCTGTGGTGGTACATCGGCCCGCTGATGGGCGCGCTGATCATCGATACCACTCATCAGATGCTCACCGGGCCGCGCGAACCGTCCAGCTTCATCGGTTCTCTCGCGGTCTTTTTCCTGCTCGGCGCATTCCTCTGGTGGCTGAACCAATGGGCCGTGAAACGCGACCTCGAGCCCCGGCGGAGTGAGCTGCAAAAACTGCTCGAAGCAGTTCGCTGATCACTAGCCGTCTGCACCAGGTAGGCTGCCTGACGCACCCGCACCGGCTCACACTACTGAACTCGGCGCGCTGGCGCCGCCGCGGCCGGGGGCGCGGACGGGGGTGACTTTGACGACGTTTTCGGGGTCGTGATCTATAAGTTGGAGCCAGTCTTCGGTGAGGTCGTCGGGGGGAAAGATGTCGTTTTCGAAATACTCGGCGTCGAGGGAGGCGCGGAGGTCGTCCATGCTGATGCCTTCCTCCTGGGCGCTGGCGATGGCGCGTTTGATGGCGAGGCCTTTGGCGCGCTCGACGATGCTGGCGATGATGGCGCCGCTGACGAGGTCGCCGCGGTAAAGGGTTTCCTTTTTCCCGCTGCGGAGGGTGATGGTGAGGAAGCGGTTTTCTTCGCGGTGGGAGAATTGGAGGTCGATGAGTTTGTCGATGACCTGGGTGATGGCGGCGGGGACGCTGCCGGCGTCGCGGACGAGGGCGGGGTCGTAGGGTAGATTCTCGGCGAGGTAGATGCGGTAGATGTCGCGGGCGCCGTCTTTGGTAGGGCGGTGGACTTTGATTTTGCGGTCGATGCGGCCGGGGCGGAGGATGGCGGGATCGATGAGGTCGGCGCGGTTGGAGGCGAGGATGATGACGACTTCGGCGAGGGATTCGATGCCGTCCATCTCGGTGCAGAACATCGGGACGAGGGTGCTGAGGATGCTCGAGTGGCGCGAGGCGCGGCGGGTGCCGAGGATGCTTTCGGCTTCATCGATGAAGAGGAAGGGGAGGAAACCTTCGCGGCGTTTCTCGCGCGCGGTGGCGAAGATTTCGCGGACCATGCGCTCGCTTTCGCCGACCCACATGTTGAGAATCTCGGGGCCTTTGATGTGCATGAAATACTCGCGCATTTCGGTGCCGGTCTGCTGCTGGAGTTGCTGGGTGAGATTGTAGGCGGTGGCTTTGCCGATGAGGGTTTTGCCGCAGCCGGGGGGGCCATGGAGGAGGAAGCCTTTGGGGGTGGAATGCTGGAAGCGTTTGAAGAGATCGGGGTGAAGGAGCGGGAGCTCGATGGCGTCGCGAATGGCGGCGAGGGCCTCCTGCTGCCCGCCGACTTTTTCCCACGGGAGCTCGGGGACGGCGTCGAGGTAGTATTCGTCGGCGTGCGGGCGGGCGAGGACTTCGATGGCGATCTTGTAGTTTGGGTCGGTGCGGACTTCGTCGCCGGTCTTGAGCTTTTCCTTCATCAGCAAATCGCCGCGCTGGAGGACGAGCGATTGCATGCCGTGCTCGGTGCCGACACGCAGGCGGTCGGGGCCGAGGAGTTCGGCGATCTTCACCACGGGCCCGGTTTTGTCGAAGCCGAGGTCGCCGACGATGACGAACGCTTCATTGACCAACACGCGCGTGCCGCGGCGCAGCCCGTCGATGCTCACGCGCGGGTCGAGGTTGCAGTAGTAGTCCGCGCCGCCGACGACGATCTGCGCGGTCTCGCGGTTGTGCGTGGCGAGGAAGGTGCCGATGCGGTTCGCAGGGGAGGTGACCTTCTTGATGATGCCTTCCATCTTCTCGATCGTCTCGCGCGCTTCGCCGACCATGTCGCCCTGCTCGGCAAACTCAATGCGCAGGTCGAGCAATTCGCCGCGGACGACATCGCCAGGGGGCAGAGCAGCGATGAGACGGTCGAGGCGGTCCAGTGGCGAGAGGTGCTCGCCGGGGGCGTTGAGGTCGAAGTCGTCGTCCATCGTGCGGAGTTTGCCGACGATACGCGATGCGTGACGGGCCGCAAATCGGCGCGGCTAAATCTTCGCCACGGGCTCGGCGGCGTCGATATGCGAAAGAATCTCGCGGGCGGCGCTTTCGAGGAGGTAAAAACATCCGAGGCTTGAGCGCGGCGGCAGCGCTCGGCACGGCGCGCGTGGTCGGGGGACGAGTCGTTCCAGAAGCCGACAAACAGCCGGGTCCCCTCACCCAGGCCGTCGCCCAGGCGCTTGCACAAATGCTGCGCCGGCAGGACGGAGGCAGGCGGCAGCGACGAGATGCAAAGCATCTTTGGCCGGATTTCCACGGCCTGCGACACCATCTCTCCAGCAAGAGCTTTGCTGGTCATGAGCTCGGCTTTCACTCCGCCTTCGGCCAGGAGTTGCGTGAGCATGAGGGCGCAGATTTCGTCGCTCTCGTTGCTCGCCGGCAGGCAGAGGACGCCGCCCTCGCGCTCGGGGTGCAGGTCTTCACCAAGTTCCGCAAGGACCACGCGGAGGAGGGCGAGAGTTTCCCGCCGCTGGTTGTCGTCGAGATTGCGCTCGCGTGTTTCCAGATCGAGCAAATGGAGCGCCGGGATGATAACCTCGTCGTAAGTCTGAGCGAGCGAATGCGTGGCGCGATACTCTTCACACAGGCTGGAAAGCTCCTCGCCATCGAGGGCCAGCAGACGCTGGTAAAAGCGATCCGAGACCGCAATGGGCGGTCGATCGCTGAGGAGCACATCGAGGAATGCGAAGTCCGGCAGATACTTTCCGACCACCGCGATGCAGACGGTGAGCGGGGTGGCGAGAAGCAGCCCGACAGCGCCCCACAGCCAGCTCCAGAAAATTGCGGCAACGATGATGGCCATCGGCGAAAGGCCGGTGCTCGAGCCGTAGAGCCACGGCTCGACGACGTTGTTGGAGAGCAATTCCATGACGATGAAGAGCGCGGCGACAAGCGTGGGGGCCGTCCAGTTCGGCGCCACGGCGAGCGACAGCGCCAGGGGGAAAAGCGCAGCAATCCACGCCCCGATGTAGGGCACGAAACGCAGGATCGTCGCGATCAGCCCCCACAGGATGGCGTTGGGAATCCCGATGAAATAAAGGCCGATGCCGATGGGAATGCCGTAGCTGACATTCACGATGCACTGCGCGACGAGGTAGCGGCTGACCCGCGCGCCGGCTTCGTCCAGCGCTTGGGTGGTGACGTGGATGCGCCCACGCCCGGTGAGGTGGATGAACCGATCCCGCAGATCCTCCCGTTCGAGGAGCATGAAAATGACGAGGACGATGACCACCGCCGCCACCCCCAGCGGCCCGAGGATAGGCGAGGCGAAAGTGCGCAGGGTTTCCATGGCGCTGCCCGGCGTATAGACGACCTCCACCGGGACGGGAGCACCGGCGGGGGCCGCCTCCGGAGCTGGGGCGCCAGTGGTCGGGTTGGGCGGTGCAGTGGTCGGCGGGGGGGGTCCTTCTTGGAAAATTCCGCGCTCAACTCACGCAGGGTTCCGGAGGCGCGGTTCCACGGACTGTCCTTGGTGGTTTTGAGCGAGGCGATTTTGGCCTGCAGGTTTGTCTTGTACGTCTCCAGCTCATAGGCCAAATCGATGACTTGCCCCGCGATGGTGTAGCCTACGACTCCGATGACCGAGAATCCGAGAAACACGGCAACAATGACCGCCGGCACGCGCCCCAGCCGCCAGCGCTCCAGCCCGCGAATCAATGGCGCGAGCAGGAAGCTGATGAGCACCGCGAGCGCCAGCGGCAGGCAGACGTCGCGCGCGAAATAAAGCGCCGCGAACAGGCCGACGATGGGGATAAACGGAATCTTGCGCGTTGACGCGGAGGGGGAGGACGCGTGCAGAGGAAAATTCACGCGCTTAGTTCGGGTTCCGACGGGGCTTTGCGCTTAGGTGAAATAAAAAGCCCGACCGCAGGATGACCTGCGGTCGGGCGAAATCGATTCCGCCTTATGCGCAGGTCAGGGTTTCTTGGTGGAAGCTTTCTCCGCTTTCTCTCCTTCGGACGCCTGCCCTTTGACCATCGGCAGATAGTTCGTCGCAAATGTCTTCACCGCGGGATCGGCGGCCATCTTCAAGGCTGACTCGAAGTCGCGCTCTACGCCTTTCACTTCCTTGAGGATCTCCCGAAAGAAAGTTTTGTCGAAAGCGTCGCCCTTCATCTTCTTCATCCGCTCCACGCCGCTCTTGTCACCGCCAGTCAGTTCGGCGGGCACCATCTCACCCTTGCTCTGGGCAAGTTCCGTCAGCGCCGCCCACGCCTTGGTCAGCTCGGTATTAATCAGCTCGCCATATTTCTTCGTCGCGTCCGAAGTCGCCTGGCTTTTCGCGAGATCGGCGAGCTGCAGTTCGTAGTAAAACGACTTCGCCACGTCCTTGATGAACTTCTTGTCCGCTGCCGAGACCGGCTTGGCCTGACCGGCCGCGGGGGTGGCACCGGGCGTCCCGGTCGTCGCGGGCTTTAGCGGATCAGCCACAAGCTGGGCGAAAACGGAGACGTTGCCCAGCGCGAGCAGGGTGACCACGGCGAGGGTGGGACGGAGGAGCGGAGGAAGGAGGGAGAGTTTCATGCGATGCATGTCTTGACCACATTCCCCCGGCGGCGGCAAGTGGCGAATCCTCCAACAGCCCGGGATTGCTTCGTTGCGCCAACCGCGAGATGACTGCGCGCGACCGTGAAAAAATCCCTCTCCGCCCTCACCTGGCTGCACGTCACCCTGCTTGGCGCGTTTGCTTACTTCACCATCGCCACGCATCGGGGCGAGCCGCTGAACTCCGCCTACATCCTCATCGCGGCGCTCTGCACCTACACCATCGGCTACCGCTTCTACTCGAAATGGATCGCCGCCCGCGTGCTGGCGCTCGACGAACGGCGGGCCACGCCGTGCGAGGTCCACGAGGACGGCAAGGATTACGTGAAGACGAACAAGTGGATTGTCTTCGGCCATCATTTTGCGGCGATCAGCGGGCCGGGGCCGCTCGTGGGACCGGTGCTGGCGGCGCAGTTTGGCTACCTGCCAGGGACGCTGTGGATCCTCATCGGCGTCGTCCTCGGCGGCGCGGTGCAGGACTTCGTGATCCTCTTCGCCTCCATGCGGCGCGATGGGAAATCACTCGCCCGAATGGTCCGCGACGAGATCAACCCCGTCGCCGGCGTCATCGGCACGATCGCCATTCTCTCGATCATGATCATCCTCCTCGCGGTCCTCGCGCTGGTCGTGGTGAACGTGCTCGCGGAAAGCCCGTGGGGCGTCTTCACCGTCGCCGCGACCATCCCCATCGCCTTTCTCATGGGCGGCTATTTGCGCTACGTCCGCGTCGGAAAGGTCCTCGAGGCATCCGTCTTCGGCGTCGCCCTCTTGCTCCTCGCGGTCTGGGGTGGGCAATGGGTTTCCGAGCACGAAACCCTGCGCGCCATCTTCAAAAAAGACGGCGGCTTTCTTGCCTGGGCCATCATCCTCTACGGCTTCGCCGCGAGCATCCTGCCCGTCTGGCTGCTCCTCGCGCCGCGCGATTACCTGAGCACGTTCATGAAGCTCGGCACCATCTTCGCCCTCGCCCTCGGCACGCTTCTCGTCCTGCCCGTTTTGAAAATGCCCGCGCTCACCCCGTTCATCGACGGCTCCGGGCCGGTCGTGCCGGGCAAACTCTTTCCCTTCTGCTTCATCACCATCGCCTGCGGGGCGATCAGCGGCTTTCACGCGCTCATCGCCAGCGGCGTCACCCCGAAGATCATCACCCGCGAAAGCGCCGCGCGGCCCATCGGCTACGGCGCGATGTGCCTCGAAAGCCTCGTCGCCGTCATGGCCATGATTGCCGCCTGCACCCTCGATCCCGGCGTCTATCTCGCGATCAACATCAAAGGCGACCCCGCCGCCGTCGTCGAAAAGGTGAACGCATACGGCCCCGCCTTCGCCGTCACCAGCGCGCAGATGACTTCCCTCGCCGCGGCGGTCCACGAAGACACCCTCTTCGGCCGCACCGGCGGTGGCGCGACCCTCGCCGTGGGCATGGCCGCCCTTTTCTCCCGGCTCCTCGGCGGCAGTTGGATGGGCGTGTGGTACCACTTCGCCGTCATGTTCGAGGCGCTCTTCATCCTCACTACGCTCGACGCCGGCACCCGCGTCGGCCGTTACCTCCTCCAGGACGCCCTCGGCCACGTCTGGAAACCGCTCGGCGACACCCGCAACCTCCTCGCCGGCATCCTCGCCAGCGCGCTCATCGCCGGCGCGTGGGGCTACTTCCTCGTGGCCGCCGTGCACGATCCCGACGGCGGCATCAAGGCGCTCTGGCCCATCTTCGGCATCGCCAACCAGCTCCTCGCCAGCATCGCCCTTTGCCTCGCCACCACCGTCATTTTGAAAATGCAGCTCCGCGAGAAACGCCGCCCCGCCCTCGCGCTGGTCACCCTCCTCCCGCTCTGCTGGCTGCTCACCGTCACCGGCACCGCCGGTTGGCAGAAGATCAGCCACTCTAGCCCCGCCATCGGCTTCATCGCCAAAGCCGAGCAGCTCAAAACGCAGGCCCTGCCCGCTGCCGAACGCGCCGCCGACGCCGCCAGCGCCGCCAGCCTCGAAGCCGTGCGGGCTGAGAACGAACTCATCAAAGCCGACGCCCCCGCACCCGCGCTTGCCGCCGCGAAGCAAGCCTCAGCCATCGCCCAAGCCAAAAGCGCGGCCGGAGTCAAAGCTGTCGTCGCTGTCGCAAAACAGATTCAGAACCAGCACCTCGACACCATCGTCACCGCCCTCTTCCTCGGGCTCGTCGTCTGCATCGTCGGCCTCAGCGTGTGGGAATGGACACGCCTGTTGCTCCGCGCTAAAGCCGTCGTCCTCCACGAAACCGAACCCGTCTGGCTCCCCGCCGACGCCCTCCTCGCCCCGCGCCCGCTCCCCATCGCCGGCCTCGCCGCCCTCGGCTTCACCCTGCTCAAGGAAGTCTCCGGCGAAGCCGCCATCGACCGCGCCCGCGCTCTCGATCAGGCCTGCGCCTGCGCCACGACCCCCGACCAGAAGCCTTCCCCCCGCCGCAACGTCTTCCTCACCGCCACCGAGGAGCGCTACAAGAACATCAACCGCTGCTGCTGAGGCTGGCGCCCCACTCGGCGTCAGTGAAAGCGGTTAAAAAGTCGTCGAACATCTCCGCGGAGCCGCTTGATCCCTTCAAGGAGTCACTTGATGACTCCCTGGAGGCGCTCGCCATCCCCATGGAGCCGCCTGACACCCGCGCGAAGTGATATGAGGCCTCCGTGGAGCCATTTGCCACCCCCGTGGACCTGCTTGCCACCCCCGTGGACCTGCTTGCCATCCCCGTGGACCCGTTTGGCACCCCCGTAGAGCCGCTTGCCATCCCCGTGGAGCCGTTTTGCACCCCCGTGGAGCCGTTTTGCACCCCCATGGAGCCGCTTTACACCCCCGTGGAGCCGCTTTACACCCCCATGGAGCCGCTTTACACGCCCAAAAAGTCATTTTGCGCTACGAGGAACAAGCGTGATTCCAACCACTTACGACGCAAATTTTTCCTCTGGTCAAAATTAGCCATTTTTCCAAATCCTTGCCCGGCCCCGGGTTAGAAGTAGGTGGCGGCGGGATGAAAGCGCCCGCTCCGCGCTCCCTACTTTTCCCCACTCCGCCCGGCGTGTGGCATCGCGCTAGCTATCCCAGCGACGCATGGCTCGCATCGACTCGTTTTTCAAATTCATGAAGGAGCAGAATGCTTCTGACCTTCACCTCTCGACCAGCAATCCCCCCATGCTGCGCATTCACGGCGAACTCGTGCGCGTGGATATGCCGGCGCTGCAAAACGACGACCTGAAGGCGCTCGTTTATGAGATCGCGCCGGAGCAGAAGATTAAAACGTTTGAGGAAACGGGAGACGTGGATTTCGGCTACGAGTACCCCGGCTTCGCCCGCTATCGCGCGAACTTCTTCAACCAAAAGAGTGGTATCTCCGCGGTTTTCCGTCTCATCCCGAGCAAGGTGCTGACCGCAGAGGAGCTGGGGCTGCCGCCGGTGCTGAAGCGCTTTTCGATGCTGAAAAAGGGCCTCGTGCTCGTGACCGGGCCGACGGGTTCCGGCAAATCCACGACGCTGGCGGCGATGCTGGATTACGCGAATCTGCACCGGAAGGATCACATCATCACCGTCGAGGACCCGATCGAGTTTGTGCATCGCTCGCAGCAGTCGCTGGTCAACCATCGCGAGGTCGGCATGCATACGAAGTCTTTTGCCAGCGCGCTGCGTGGGGCCTTGCGTGAGGATCCGGACATCATTCTGGTCGGTGAAATGCGCGACTTGGAGACCATCGAGCTGGCGCTGACGGCGGCAGCCACGGGTCACCTCGTCTTCGGCACCCTGCACACGCCGAGCGCGCCGAAGACCATTGACCGTGTGATCGACGTCTTCCCCGCCGGCCAGCAGAACCAAATCCGCGCCGGTCTTTCGGAATCGCTCAAGGGCGTGGTGGCGCAGAATCTTTTCCGCCGCATCGATAAACCGGGCCGCGTCGCCGCGCTGGAAATCCTGGTCGTGGATACGCCGATCGCCAACCTCATCCGCGAGGGCAAGACGCACCAGATTCCGGGCATGATGCAGGTCGGCAAAAAGAAGGGCAATCAGCCGCTCGACGACGCCATCATGGAGCACCTGCGCGCCGCGCGGATCGCGCCGGAGGAAGCCTACGACAAGTGCCAGGACAAAAAGAAATTCCGCGTCTTCCTCAAGACGCCGCCGGACGATTTCGAGGACTAAGCCCGCGCCTTTTCACCATGAGACAATCCGAACTCAACGCCACCCTCGCCGCGATGCTCGACGCGCATCCCGGCATCTCCGATCTCGTCTTTTCCGTGGGCCGCCCGCTCCAAGTGGAGAGCTTCGGCGAGCTCAAGGAAGTGCACGGCTACCCATCGGTGAAACGCCTCACGGCTTACCAGACGGAGCAGATCGCGCTCAATATCATCGGCCCGGCGCGGCATCTTTTGCGCGACCTCGTGACGCGCGGCGCCTGCGATTGCAGCTACGCGCTAAACGACCGCGCCCGGTTTCGCGTGAACATCTTCAAGCAGCGCGGGAACTTCGCGATCATCATGCGGAAAGCGCAAAGCGAAATGCCTTCGCTCCAATCCCTCGGCCTCGCGCCCATCTTCCGCGACATGGCGCGGGAGAAGAACGGCCTCATCCTCGTCACCGGCGCGACCGGCAGCGGCAAAACGACGACGCTGAGCGCGATGCTCAACGAGATCAACGAGACGCAAGCCGTGCACGTCGTCACGCTCGAGGATCCCATCGAATTCATCCACCAGCACAAGAAGGCGACCTTCAACCAGCGCGAACTGGGCGGCGACTTCGACGCTTTCCCCAGTGGCCTGCGCTCCGCGCTGCGTCAGGCTCCGAAGGTCATTCTCGTCGGCGAAATGCGCGACCGCGCAACCGTGGAGATCGCAATGACGGCGGCGGAGACGGGTCATCTGGTTCTCTCCACGATCCACACGATCAATGCCGGGCAGTCGATTAACCGCATCCTCGGCATGTTTGAGCTGGCGGAGGAAACACAGCTCCGCCTGCGCCTGAGCGAGACTTTGCGCTACATCGTCAGCCAGCGGCTGGCCCCGAAAGTCGGCGGCGGGCGGCTCCTAATTAATGAAATCATGGGCACAAATCTCCGGGTCCGCGAAGCCATCGCCCTCGGCGAGGTGGATGGACGTAGCTTCTACGACATCATCGAATCGAACGCGACCTTTGGCTGGACGACCTTTGACCAGTCGCTCTCCCGCGCCTACCAGGCCGGGCTCGTGACCGAGGAGACGGCTGATCTTTACGCCACGAACAAGGCCAAGATGACCCGCTACATCGACGGAGTGAAAAAGCAGCGCGGCCTCGCCGACGATACGCCGACCGGATTCAAGCTCGATCTCGACGCCATGGCCCCGACCGCTGGTGCACTGCGCGTCGGCGTCTAATCACTTCTCATCATGGAAACGCAAAACCGCCTCGATCTTTTCGCCCCCGGCGACCTCACCGCGCTCGTCTGCCTCGACGTGCCCGAGGTCCAGCGCATCGTCGTCGATCAACTCACCGCCCTCGATTACAAGATTCACACCGGACTCTTTGTCGAAGACGTGCAGCTCAAACTGCGCACGCATGTCTATGACGTGGTCGTGGTCTCCGAGCACTTCAACGCGACCGATGTGGAGACCAATCAAATCCTCTCCGTCGCGGTATCGCCACCGCCGGAACAGCGGCGGCGGCAGTTCATCGTGCTCGTCGGTTCGAGCTTCATCACTGGCGACGAAATGCAGTCCTTTGAGCACAACGTCGATCTCGTGATCGGCCTCGGGGATGTGGTCAATCTCCGCCCAGTCCTGCGCCGTGGACTGCTCCGCACGCAGGAGTTTTACGCGCCATTTCAGGACGCACTGAAGACCGCCGGCGCGTTTTAGCGCGGAGAATTGAGGCCGGCCGCGCTTCGTCGTTGCTTTCGGCGGACCCGTTTCTACACTCCGCGCCTATGAAATTAGTGCGCTGGAAGCGCTTTACCTGGGAGCTAGCCAACCTCCCGCCGCTCGAAAGTCAGCTTCCCCCGCCCTACCTCATCCGGCCCGCCGCGCGCGACGAGGCCAAGCCAGTAAGCCACGTCATCTTCACGGCGCTCACGCTGGACTCCGCATGGTGCGATACGATCAAACGCTTCCACACCCGGCTGGCCACCGACCTTGAGCAGGCCTTCGCTCGCGAAGCGGCGCCAGCCATCGTCATCATGCACGGCCCGCGGATCATCGCCGCATCTGTCGTCTCGACCGAAATCGATGCCGACTCGCATCTCATCTCCGGCCCATGCGTGCTCGGGGAATACTGCAACCGTGGCCTCGGGAGCGCCTTGCTCCACCACACGCTCGCCCTTTTGCGTACCGCGGGACTGGCCCGCGCGATCGGCGTGACGAAGAACAACGTGCCCGCGGGCAAGTTCGTCTATCCGAAATTTGGCTCGACGAACACCGCCTGCGATTTCGCCCCGCAACTCGCGGCCACCTGACATCTCGCCGAGGGACTTTTTATGGGACAACCATTCAGCAACTACGATGTCGGGGATTTCTACGACGAGATGTTCGCCGCGCCTGGTGAAGTCCGCCCGCACTACCGCATCCTCCTCGAGCGCTTTGCCGAAATGGGCGACGGCGAACTCGACCGCAAGCAACTGCTCGCCTCGGAGACTTTTCTCAACCAAGGCGTCACCTTCACCGTCTATAGCGACAACCAAGGCACCGAGCGCATCTTCCCCTTCGATCTGATCCCGCGCATTATCCCTCGCGACGAATGGGAGCACGTCGAGCGGGGGCTGAAGCAGCGCATCGTCGCGCTGAACATGTTCCTGCACGACATCTACCACGAGCAGCGCATCCTCAAGGAAGGCATCATTCCCCAGGAGGTCGTGCTGAGTGGAAAGCATTTCCGCCCCGAATTCGTCGGCTTCGATGTTCCGAAGCACATCTACATTCACATCTGCGGCAGCGACATGATCCGCGACCGCGACGGGAAATACCTTGTCCTCGAAGACAACGGTCGCTGCCCGAGCGGCGTCAGCTACCTCCTCGAAAACCGCCAGGTCATGAAGCGCGTCTTCCCGAAACTTTTCGCGCGTCAGAAAATTCGCCCCGTCGATAACTACGGCCAGGAGCTGCTCAACGCCCTCCGCTTCGTCGCCCCCGCGCGGTGCCCCCATCCCGCAGACCCGACTGTCGTCCTGCTCACGCCCGGTATTTACAACTCGGCCTACTTCGAACACTCCTACCTCGCCCGTGCTATGGGCATCGAAATTGTCGTCGGCCAGGATCTCGTGGTGAAAGACGACGTCGTCTTCATGAAGACCACCAAAGGCCTCAAGCGCGTGGACGTTATCTATCGCCGCATCGACGACGACTTCATCGACCCGACTGTCTTCCGCAAAGACTCCCTGCTCGGCGTCCCCGGCATCGTCGAGGCCTATCGCAAAGGCAACGTCAACCTCGCCAACGCCATCGGCACCGGCATCGCGGACGACAAGGTCACGTATTACTTCGTCCCCGCGATGATCAAATTCTACCTCGGTGAAGAACCCCTCCTGCCCAACGTCGATACCTACCTCACGATGTTCGACGAGGACCGCAAATACGTCCTCGATCACATCCCAGAGCTGGTCATCAAAAGCGCCAACGAAAGCGGCGGCTACGGCATGCTCATCGGCCCGCACGCCACCAAAGAGGAGCACGAGAAATTCCGCCAGGCCATCATCGCCGACCCGCGCAACTACGTCGCCCAGCCCGTCATCTCTCTCTCCCGCAGCCCCATCGTCGCCGACAGCGGCGCCATCGAAGGCCGCCACATCGACTTCCGCCCTTACATTTTGAGCGGCGAAAAAACCACCATCATCCCCGGCGGCCTCACCCGCGTGGCCATGCGCAAAGGCTCCCTCGTCGTCAACTCGTCACAAGGCGGGGGCTCCAAGGACTCGTGGGTCTTGGACGATGAATAGCACCCGCTTTTAAATAACTCTTCCATGCTCTCTCGCGTTGCTGACTCGCTTTACTGGCTGGCTCGTTACATCGAACGGGCGGAAAACAATTCCCGCATCCTGGATGTGAATCTGCAGGTCACGCTGGACGATGACAACGTGGGTGAGGACGCAGACAAGATCGACTGGCAACCGATCCTCGCCACGCTGGAAGATCAGCAGCTTTTCCAAAAACTCTATGCCGTGACGAGTGCGGAGACGGTCTGCGAGTTCCTGACCTTCGCGCAGGAAAACCCGAACTCGATCCGCTCTTGCGTGGCGTCGGCACGGGAAAATGCGCGGACCGTGCGCGAATACATCTCGAGCGAAATGTGGGAGCGGATTAACGGCCTCTATCTGTGGATAAACTCGCCTGAGGCCCGGCAAACCTTTGCCGCCAGCGCCATCGACTTTTACCGGCAGTTGGTGGATCAGGCGCACCAATTTCACGGCACCACCGACGCCACCCTGACCCACGGCGAAGGCTGGAGCTTCCTCCAAGTGGGCAAATACCTCGAGCGCGCCGACAGCGCCTCCCGCATTCTTGATCTGAAATACCACATCCTGCTGCCGAGAGGAGAGCAGGTCGGCGGCAACGTCGATACCGTGCAATGGCAGGCCCTGCTGAAATCGTGCAGCGCCTTCGAGGCGTTCCGAAAGATCCACACCGGCCAGGTCACGCCGGGGAGCGTGGCGAATTTCATCCTGCTGCATGAGCATTTCCCGCGGAGCATCCGCTTCTGCGTCGAGCAACTCGACACCGCGCTGCACACCATATCGGGGTCCAGTCGTTCGCACTTTGCCAATGAAGCAGAGCGCCTCGCTGGCAAACTGTGCTCCGATCTCACTTACGCAAAAATCGCCGACATCATTGGCGGAGGCCTGCACCAGTATCTCGACGGCATCCAGTTTCGGCTCATCGAAATCGCTGCCGCCACCCGCACGCAATACTGTGAGTGGCTCGACCCCGCCGACGTTCAGCAAGCCCAGGCGCAAAGCGCCGCCTGATGGCTGACGTCGTCACCTTTGGCGAGCTGATGCTCCGCCTCACGCCGCCCAGCCACCTGCGTCTGGTTCAGGCTCCGCATTTCGAAATCACGTACGGCGGAGCGGAGGCGAATGTCGCAGTTCTCATCGCGCAGCTCGGGGGCAGTGCGGAATTTGTCACCCGTCTGCCGGAGAATGACGTGGGCCAGCGGGCGATCAATGAACTGCGCGGGCTCGGCGTGGGCACGGGGCACATCGCGCGCGGTGGGGAGCGGATCGGCGTTTACTATCTCGAACAGGGGGCGAGCCAGCGCGCGGGAAAAGTCATCTACGACCGCGCGCACAGCGCCATTGCCGAGGCCCGCACCGGGGAGTTTGATTGGGAGGAAATCTTCTCCGGCGCGCAGTGGTTCCACTTTACTGGCATCACCCCCGCACTTTCACCCGCCGTCGCCCAACTCACCGCCGAAGCCTGCGCCGCCGCCCACCGCCTTGGCCTGACGATCAGCTTCGACCTGAACTACCGCGCCAAGCTCTGGACCCACGAGCAGGCCGGCGCGGTGCTCGCACCGCTGATGCAGCATGTCGATCTTTGCGTCACCAGTGTCGAGGAGGCCCGGATGGTTTTCGGTCTCGAATGCAGTGACGATCCCGCCGATGCGGCGGTGAAACTACGCGACCGCTTTGACTTCAAAGCCGTGGCCCTGACGCAGCGTTCTGGATCGCTTGCATGCTCGACGGGCTGGGGCGCGACGCTTTTCAGCGACGGCGCCACGCACTTCTCCCGCCGCAACGAGATCGAGATCATCGACCGCGTAGGCGCCGGCGACAGCTTCACCGGCGGGCTCATCTTCTCGCTCCTTCGCGGGGACGACCCGGCGCAAGCGGTCGAATTCGCCGTCGCCGCTAGCACTCTGAAGCACACCATCTCCGGCGACTACGCCCTGCTCTCGCTCGCCGAGGTGGAAGCCCTTGCCGCCGGCAGCAGTGGAGGGCGGGTCCAACGGTGAGTCCGGACGCCGAAAAAACTGTTTGCAAAGGTTACCGACCCCGTTAGTTTCCGCGCCCTAAATCTTATGGCTAAAACCTGCTGGCTCGAACGAGAAAAACGTAAATCCGCGACGGTCGCGAAGTATGCCGCCCTGCGCGCCGAACTGAAGGCGAAAGGCGACTACCTCGCCCTTTCCCAACTGCCCCGCAATGCCTGCGCCGCCCGGCTCAGCCGCCGCTGCGCCGTCACCGGCCGCAAGCGCGCCTTCATCCGTCGCTTCCAACTTTCTCGTATCACCTTTCGCGAACTCGCCTCGAACGGGATGATCCCCGGCGTGACGAAATCGAGCTGGTAGCCCCGAGCTTCCAATCTTTTTTCGAGTCGCGGGTTTCGCCACCCGCGACTCGTTTCGTTTTGGGCCAATGACTACTTTTCCATTGCTCTTCGCCTCCACTGAGGCTCTCGCGACCACTTGGGAGCCGGGGACCACCATCTTTTTTCAGCTCACGATCGTCCTTTTCCTCGTGCTGCTGAACGGCTTCTTCGTGGCTTCGGAGTTTGCCATCGTCAAAGTCCGCGCCAGCCAGCTCGAGGCGCTCGAGGAAGGCGGGGAAACGAAGGCGACGTTTGCCCGCTACGTCATCGCCCATCTCGACGCGTACCTTTCGGCAACCCAACTCGGCATCACCCTGGCTAGTTTGGCGCTCGGTTGGACTGGAGAACCCTTTCTCGCGAAGATGATCCAGCCGTTTTTCTATCTCGCGGGTGTGACCTCGGAGCCCGTCATTCGCACGGTCTCGGTGGCCTTGGCATTTTCGATCATTACCTTTCTCCACATCGTCCTCGGCGAGCTCGCGCCCAAGTCACTCGCCATCCGCAAGTCCGTGCCAACGACGCTCTGGATCGCCCGTCCGTTGGCGCTCTTTTACCTGCTGTTCCGCCCGGCCATCTGGTTTCTAAACGGGGCCGCCAACCTCGTCCTCAAGCACGTCTTCAAACTCAAACCCGCCAGCGAACACGAGCTGGCCCATAGCGAGGAGGAACTCCGCGTCATCCTCGCCGAAAGCGAGCGTGCCGAGGAGGTCACCCCGCTCGGAAAATCCCTGCTCATCAACGCCCTCGACATGGCCGACCGCGTGGTGCGCGACATCACCACGCCGCGCGGCGAGGTCGTCTTTCTGAACACCGAAGACACCTTCGAGGAAAACCTCAAGCGCGCCCTCGATTCGCGCCACACCCGCTTCCCGCTCTGCGACGGCCATCTCGATAACACCATCGGCCTCGTTCACATCAAGGACATGCTCAAGCTCATGCGCGAGCCGCAGGCCGACATGCATTCGATTCGGCGCGATATTTTCCCCGTGCCGGAAATGATGCCGCTGGAAAAACTGCTCACCTTCTTCCTCGCGAAACACGCCCACCTCGCGCTCGTCGTCGATGAGTTCGGCGGCACTGTCGGCGTCGTCACGCTCGACAACGTGCTCGAGGAACTCGTGGGCGAAATTCAGGATGAGTTCGACGCGGAGAACGCCGAGTTCAAGCGGATCAATGACGACGAGTTCACCGTCCTCGGGAGCCTTGGTCTTTATGAGCTGCAGGACCTCGCGGATCTGGAATTGGAAAGCGCCGACGTCAGCACCGTTGGCGGCTACGTCACGCATCTCATCGGGCACCTGCCCAAGCAGGGTGAGCACGTCCGCATTGATGATTACGAGGTGACGATCACGCAGAGCGACGGCCGCCGCGTGGGCCAACTCCATTTCAAACGCACCGCCACACCGGAGCCGAGCGAGCCTGCGAAAGAGCAAGACGGCACTTCGTAGAGGTGGCTGGGTTAGCCGCCAGATTACATCCCGCGCGTGCGCAGCTGGCGCTTGAGGATGCCGTAGATGGCCGCAAGCAGAATCAGCGAAGTGCCGGATAGAATCGAGATCGCATAGGTGAACACCGAGATGCGAATGCGGGTGTACTTCAGCTCCCAATGCGGGCTGGTCCAGTGCCAGCGGTAATACGGCACCGACCAGAATTTTTCCGGACTAAAGAAGAGGTTGATCGGGATGGGCTGGCGGTTGGCGTCGAGTCGGCGGATGTCATGTTGGACGGTCTCGGCATTGGTCACGAGATCGGTCACCTTTTGGTTGGTATAAAGCCGCTCGGTCGATGAATGGCCCCGGCCGCGCAAGCTGGCCGTGTCGAGCGGCTGACCGGCGAGGACTGCATCCACGAGCTTTAGTCGCCGCTCGATGTCGCGGACATTTTTCCCTTCCATGCCGCTGAGCAAAGCCAGCGTGTCTTTCAAATCGTCGAGCCGCTGGTTCTGCGCGTCGGAGCGTTGGCGCGTCTTAACGATGCTGTCCATTTCGCGCTGGATCCGGTCCTGGCGATAGGAAAGCGGGTTGCGTTTCGCTTGGGCGACAACGAGCGCCTCGTAGCTGTAGTGCGTGGCCACGAACCGACTGATCACCGGCACGCGCAGGGAAGCATCGTCGCGCGTGCCCGCCGCCGCCGAAGCCGGGTGCCGGGTGAGCCAGCGCTCGAACGTGTAGATCATGTCGAGATCCTTGTTCATGTCCTCGTACTTGATGAGCGCGCCGCCAAAGATGAGCTGGGGAATGAGCACCAGGGGCACCACGTTCGCGGCCGTTTTGCCGTCCGCGGCGAGCGAAGAGATGAACAGCCCGAGCGAGGTGCCGCTCGCGGCGGTGATGAACATGTAAATGAAGTACTCCCAGAACATCCCGCGGATCTCCAAAATCTTGTTCCCCACAAGCACGAAGAGCGCGCATTGCACGGCGGAGAAAAGCGCCAGCGTGGCGAATTTCGCGAAGATGTAATAGGGCAGCCGCACATCGAGATTGCGCTCGCGGTGCAGGATCACGCGGTCGCGAATGATGTCATCGACCGAGTTCATCAGCGCGAGGAACATGGCCACGAGCAGCGAGATGAAAATGTAGGTCGGGATATGAAACGCGCTGGCAAAGTCGTATTTGCCCGAAGCGTCGTCGGTGAAATAAAGCGCCCAGCCGATCAGCGCCGCGAGCGCCGGCGCGACGAGCAGGGTGATGAACAAATTCCCGAGATTACGCACCTTCGACATGAAGGCGCGGCGCAGCAGCGTGCGAAACTGCGTCCATTCATCATGCCAGCGAATCGGGTTGCGCTGGCGGACCGCCGCAGCCGCCGCGGGCGTGGGCGCAGGCGCGGGCGGTTGCTTGCGCAGGTTCACCTGCTTCACGTCCTGGAGCAGGCGGAAGCTTTCGTATTTGTCCCGCCAGTAGTCCGGCGAAAACCGTCGCGCCGGCACGAGCTGCCCCTGGAAATTGTCCTCGTAAATGACATCGCCACTGAGATCGCGGAGCGGCGTTTCCAGCACGTCGAAGATGAACTCCGGGCGCGTCGTGCCGCATGCCGGGCACCCGCCCAGCTCCGTGCCGAAGTGCTGCTCGTGCTCCGCGGCCGCGAAGTACGCGAGCATCTCGCTCGGCGTGCCGTAGAAAACCATGCGCCCGCCTTTGTCGAGGAGCAGCGCCTTGGAAAACATCTGGAACAGCTTCGAAGTCGGCTGATGCAGCGTCACGAGCACGATCTTGTTGTGCGCCATCGAGCGGATGATCTCGATGACATGCTCGCTGTCCTTCGAGCTCAGGCCGCTGGTCGGCTCGTCGAAAAGGTACACGTCCGCGCTGGAGATCATGTCCAGGCCAATGTTCAGCCGCTTCCGCTCGCCGCCGGAGAGCGTTTTCTTCGTGGCCGTGCCGACGATGTTGCCACGCCGTTCGCTCAATCCAAGCTCCGTCAGTTTCCCCTCGATCCGCCGCCCGCGATCGCGCCGCGAGAGATGCGGTGAGCGGATCGCCGCGGCGAAACTCATGTTCTCCTCAATCGTCAGGTGATCGTCGAACGCGTCGTCCTGCGGGATGTAGCTCACGAAGCGTTTCAGCCCGTCCACATTGGCGTAGAGCGACTGCCCATTCAGCATGACCTCCCCCTGCTGCGGCTGGAGCTGGCCGGCGATGCATTTGAGCATCGTCGATTTCCCCGAGCCGCTCGCGCCCATCACGCAGACCATTTCGCCGCGGCTGACTGCAAACGAAATGCTGTCCATCGCGCTCTGCGTGCGGCGGAACTTGTGCGAGATGTCGCGCAGCTCGAGCGACGAAATGATGTTCCGCTCTTCCTCGATGATCCGGTTCGCAAAATCGCAGCGCAGCACCTGTCCGGTGTCGATGCGGATGGTGTCGCCATCCTGCAACGTCGCCGTCCCCTTCACCGCAAAATCGCCGACGAAGATCGGACGATCCGCGTGCAGCACCTCAAGCTTGCCCACGCGGTTTTCGTAGTCGCAGAGGATCTTGAGCAGCACTTCACCGCTCGTGCCGGGTGAAAGTAGGATGTCGTCGGTGTCGAGCAGTGCGGGGTTGTTCGAGACGAGGTAACCCGTCTTGTAGGCCTTGAGTTGAAAGCGTCCGCCGAGCGCCCGCGCCCGTCGCCGCAGATCGCTGAGCGGCATTTCCGAGTCGTTGTGAAAGACGATCTTGTCATCCAGCGTCGCGTCCACCGTCGTCCCCGCGCGCAGGGCGATGCCATTGAGCAGCGCATCCACACTTTTGAGCGCGCGCACCTGCACCTTCAGCCCAAAACGCACTTCCAGACTGGATTCGCGCGTCTTCTCTTTCTCCAGCTGCACCTCGTCGTCGCTATCGATCGTCAGGTAAATCTGCGTGAGCGCCACGTTCTTCTTCGCGTTGAAATAATACGCCAAGTCCTCGTAGGTCAGCACCTGCTCGCCCAGCACGATCCGCTGACCCGTATAGACGCGGCAAAACGCCCCCGGTACCAGCGGACGCCCGCGGACGACGATGCCTTTGGTGCTCTGGTTTTTGAGCAGGATGAGATCGTGGTAGCGAAACGCGACCAGCCGTTCCGGTCCGGCCAACCCCCGAAGCTTCACGTCCGCCGCGCCATTGGCGCCAAAGGCCAGCGACTCCAGCGGCGACTGCCCGTGCTGATAAATGCCCTTGTCGGAATCCTCCGCCGCATTGAGTTGATAGACGATATCGATGGCCTGCGCGGCCATGCCGAGCTGCGTCATAAATGAATAGAAGCTCACCACCTGCTGCTGCTCCATGCCCGCCTTCGAGATGAGATCGTAGAGCTGCACCCCGAGCATCACCTTGCGCTCGGCGCTCAATTCGTTCGCGAGCTTCATCGCCATCGCACCGAGATCCTGGTTCTCGTTCAGCGCCTGGCGGAAAAGTTTGCGCAGCTCGGAATAGACCGCCTCCGGGTAGTCGTAGCGCAAAAAGCCGAGCGACGAATCGATCTCCTCCTCCAGCACTTGCCCATCGTGTTTGGAAAACGCCGCCAGCACCTGGATGAGCAGCGGGAGCAGGTTCGGACTTTCCGTCACCGTCCGCTGCTTGCCCGTGATCCTCCGGCTCACCGTCTCCACCAAGCGCCGCCCGCGCCGCACGAACGGCAGCGTATCCGCGCGGTCGCGGAGTTTCCGGGTCAGGTCAGCGGGCAGAAAAGGCATGAGCGCGAGTAACCTAATGACCGCGCCTCATTTGTCGATGATCGCCCGTGCGGGGCGCGATGGGATGGGTGGATAAATGGTTGGATGATGACCTGCGCTGCCATCCACTATCCACCCACGCACTCCTCCAGTAGTGAGCCGCCGCGTTGGCACCATGAACGAACTTTTCTCCATCCGTCTCGCACGAGCGGAAGACATCCCGACTTTGGAAGTCCTCATTCCACTTTCCGTGCGTGTTTTGCAGGCACCTTTCTACTCCGGCGCGCAGATGGAGGCGGCGCTCGGCCCCGTCTTCGGCGTGGACGGTCAACTGCTCGCCGATGGCACCTACTTCGTGGTCGAGCATTCAGGACAGGTCGTGGGGTGTGGCGGTTGGAGTCGTCGGAGCGCGGTTTTCGGCGGCGACCGAGCGCGACCCGCCGCGGACCCCGCCCTCGACCCAGAGCGTGACCCCGCTCGCATCCGCGCCTTTTTCGTGCATCCCGATTGGGCGCGTCGCGGCATTGGTCGGGCCATTCTTGCGGCGTGTGAGTCAGCGATCTGCGCCGCTGGCTTCCGCGACGCCGTCCTCGTCGCCACGCTCGCCGGTGAACCGCTCTACGCTTCCTTCGGCTATTCCGTGGCCGAGCGTTACGAAGTGCCTCTCGCCGGCGGTCTCACGCTCCCGGTCGTGCGGATGGTCAAGAGCTACCATCCCCAGCGCTGAGACCCGCTGGAGGGACCGGCTAAGAAAAAAATTCCCGCAGCGCCGTGGATGGGGAGATCGGCTGCGGACGACCTGGAAAGGATCACGGCCGGGCGCGGCAGCACGGATGCGGGCGAGACGATCGAGCGGAGACATCATGGGAAAAAGCAGCGGCCCCCAGCGCTCCCCGCGAACCCGCGAAAAGCCACCCTCCGCTGCCCCCCCGCCCATCTTTTTCGTGTCATCACCCCACCCCACTGCCAACGCTGCGCGGTATCTTTTTGGATAAGATCATGTAAGGGGACATCACTCATCATGACGAACGACGCACCAGTTTGGTATGAGCCAGCAGACCCTACCCCCCGGCATCAGTGTCCGTGCTGCGATTACATTTCTCTGCCGGAGCGGGGCAATTACCTCATCTGTCGTATTTGCTTTTGGGAGGATGACGGCAGGACATCGACCAGTTGGACGAGGAGTCTGGCCCGAACCATGGCCTCACGCTACGGCAGGGGCGGAAGAACTTCCGTGAGTTTGGAGCTTTCGAGCGTGAAATGTTACGAAACGTTATTCCGGCAGGACAGCGTGCTGAATATGAGCATAGACCCAGAATCGTGGCCTGAGCATGCTCTGCACATCAACATGACACGATTTGGGATAAGCCACGCATGCCCGATCTAAGCTCATATCTGAATGTCTATAACACCGCGCTTGTCGTCCTCGAACGGCAGGGATGGGTGCTGCGTTACGACAAGGAACACGAATGGTGGTTCGCGCAGAAAGACGGCTGGGAGTTTCTCGCGGACAATCCGATCGAGTTGCTCGGTTTGGTCGGCATATACGAGCACCATGGCCCGAAAGAGAAGAGAGAGTACTGGTGGAAGATCGACGAGCCAGACCTCCTTTCCCACCTTGACCCGGAGGTTAAATGACAACGTCGCCAAACGATACGGAGCGGACCATTCTCGGCGAGGCCGGCTGGCGGTGAAATTTGGCGTTGACTGAGGTGCGGGGGGTGGGGCAGCGTCGCGGGCAGTTCCGAGAATTGTATGAGGTGTGTGGTTTATTTGCGGGGTTCCCAGGGGCACAGCAGCGCGCTGTGGGGGAGGAGCATTGTCTCATGCCAAGGGCTTCCCGCTGGTTCCAGCCACCGCCTCGCGACCGCTGAAACCGGTCCTCCCACAGCCGGGAGGATCACTTTCCGCCGTGAAACCGCACCTCCCGGAGCTGGGAGCACCACTTTCCGCTGTGAAACCACACCTCCCGGAGCTGGGAGCACCACTTTCCGCCGTGAAACCACACCTCCCAGAGCTGGGAGCACCACTTTCCGCGGTGAAACCACACCTCCCAGAGCTGGGAGCACCACTTTCCGCCGTGAAACCGCACCTCCCGGAGCCGGGAGCACCACTTTCCGCTGTGAAACCTCACCTCCCGGAGCTGGGAGCACCACTTTCCGCCGTGAAACCGCACATCCCGG
>JANMTP010000001.1:0-4876 GCA_031390545.1 Chthoniobacter sp.
GTTCACCAGCGAGATCATCGGGACGCTTCAGGAAGGCGATGGCGAGTTGGAGGTCTACGCCACTGCGGAGACGCAATACGACCCATCGGCGGAAAAGATTTCCGTGGCGCTGGATAGTTTCGCGCGAGGCGTCTCCGCATCAGGCGACGGCGAGCACCAGTCGCGGCCGTGGCTCCCGTCCGCCGAGCATGTGACCGAGCATCTCTCCCGCGACGAAGCAACGGCCTTCGCGAAAGATGTTTTCCAGAGCTGGGTGAGAAAGGTGCATGCCGCCATTCCGCACGAGCTGCGTTCGACCACCTGACGTTCACTGCTATGAAAACAACCCTCGTATCCCTCCTCACCCTCGCCTGCGCGCCGTGGGCATTTGGCGCCTCCGAACCAAAGAGTTCAACACCCAAGCCGCCTTGCTGCCGGGAAGGACTTCCGCCAGGCAAGTATAGCGAGAAGTCGTTGTATTCCCTCGACTCGGTCTGGACCTCCGACGTGGGTCGCGGGGTGAAGCTCGAAGTGTTGCGCGGCCGGCCACAGGTCATCGCGCTCTTCTTTACCAACTGTGAGCATTCCTGTCCGCTCATCGTCGCAGACATGAAAGCGATCGACAAAGCGCTGCCCCGCGGGGTGCGCGAAAAGGTGGACTTCCTCCTCGTAAGTATCGACCCGGAGCGCGACACGCCCGAAGTGCTCCGTGCCTTCCGCGCCAAACACGAGCTGCCGACCGAGCGCTGGACTTTGCTCCGCGGAAGCGCGGAAGCCACACGTCAGTTAGCGGGAATGGTTGGCTTCAACTACCAGCCCGGCTCGCCCACGCAGTATGCGCACTCGCTGATGATCTCGATCATGGATGAATCGGGCGTGATCGTCTTCCAGCAGGTGGGGCTGGGTCGTGGGCCAAAGGAGGCGGTCGAGACTCTCGTGAAGACCCCGCAAACGAAGCGGCGCCGGTGACCCACCGTTGCAACGCCGCAGCACAAGCGGGAAGTCTGTCTCCGCCGCGCGCGACGAGCTAGAGTCGCGCGGATGAAATGTGCCAGCGCCCGCTTTCCGCTCACCCTGCTCGCCGCTTACGCGCTGGTCTGGATCGCGCTGGCGATCGCGCCGATGGATCGCCGCTCGTGGTTTTTGGAAAATCTGCTCGTCCTGCCCTTCGTCGCAGTGCTCACGCTGACGTGGCGGCGCTTCGCTTTCTCAAATGCCTCGTATGTGCTGATCGCGATCTATCTCTGCGTCCACGCGTTCGGCGCGCATTACACTTACAGGCAGGCGCCGCTCGGCGACTGGTTGCGCGCGGCGTTCGAGCTGCAGCGGAATCCATTCGATCGCATCGGCCACGGCGCGTTTGGGCTGCTGCTGGCGTATCCGTTGCGCGAGATCGTCGGGCGGGTCGCGGGCGTGCCCGGCGCGCATGTTTACTGGCTGCTGATCGCGGCGCTGCTCGCGTTGAGCAGCGTCTTTGAAGTCATTGAGGCCGTCGTGGCGGAGATCGTCAGTCCCGGCGCGGGGCCGGCCTGGCTCGGCGCGCAGGGTGACGAGTGGGACACGCAGTTGGACATGGCCGCAGCGCTGGGCGGAGCCTGCGCGGCGATGCTGACCGCGTGCCTGATCGAGCGCATGACTGCGCGAACGCCAGCCGTTACTCCTCCGTGAACGTGCGCCCCTTTAGCGAAAGACACCTGCTCCACGCACTGTGCGCCATTTACCTCGTGGCCTGGATCGTGGCCGCGATCGATCCGGTGAAGCGCGACGATTGGCTTTTGGAAAACCTGATCGTCTTCGCGTTCGTCGGCCTGCTCGTCGCGACCTATCGGCGCTTGCCGCTCGGCGATCTCAGTTGCGTGCTACTCTTTTTTTTCCTCCTGCTGCACGCCGTCGGCGCGCACTACACCTATTCCGAAGTGCCGCTCGGTTATTGGGCAAAGTAAACGTTCGGGCTGTCACGCAATCACTTCGACCGGCTGGTGCATCTCTCCTTCGGTCTGCTGCTGCTCCAGCCCGCGCGCGAAGTGCTGATGCGCGTCGCGGGCGTGCGCGGCTTTTGGTCGTGGTGTCTGTCGATGACGCTCGTCGTGTCGCTGAGCGGGCTTTTCGAGATCATCGAAGCCGTGGCCGCGTGGAATGTGAACCCCGAGCTCGGGACCGCCTATCTCGGCACGCAGGGTGACGTTTGGGATGCGCAAAAGGACATGGCACTCGCGGTCGCCGGCGCCGCGCTGGCCGTCCTCCTCGCACAAGCAGCCAGCCTGTGGCACAGGCCAGCGTCGCGCGTGCCGCGGCTTCGCTAAAGTTCCGCGAGGTTGAAGCCGCTCAGCGTCGGCACGGGCGCGCGATGATCGGCGATGAACGCCGCCGCAAACTTCGCGATGCGCGACCGTAGCGCGAGCATCTTACCTTTAATGTTCGCGAGCACGCCAGTCAGGCGCGGTGCTCCTCTTCGATGAAGCGAGAAAGCTGTGCGCGCTCATGCTGCTGCCGTAGGTTCGCTCCATAAAAGCGACATTCTTTCTCCGTGGCAACATCGTCGCCATCCATCACCACGCGGCGATGGAAGAACCGCGCTGTAGCTTCCTGCACTCCCCCGCGCTGTAGCTTCCTGCACTCCCCGGTCGGTTTAATCTGACCTCCTCTCATTTTGAAAACGGAATTAACCTCAGGCACAAACCAGCCGCCCGACTCGTCGAACGTCCAGCAGGAGGCGGAAGAGGTGCTGCTCAAGAAAAGAGCCTTGCAGAGCGCAATCTTTAACAGCGCCAACTTCTCGAGTATCGCCACTGACGCGAAGGGCATCATTCAGATCTTCAACGTCGCCGCGGAGCGGATGCTGGGCTACACGGCCGCCGAAGTGATGAACAAGATCATGCCCGCCAAACTTCACGATTCGCAGGAAGCGATCGCACGGGCCGACGCGCTGAGTGTCGAATTCGGCACCCCGATTGCGCCGGGATTCGACGCCCTGGTCTTCAAGGCCGCGCGCGGGATCGAGGATGTCTATGAGCTGACCAACGTCCGTAAGGATGGGAGCCGGTTCCCCGCGATGGTGTCTGTCACGGAGCTGCGCGACGCGGAGGCCGCCATCATCGGCTACCTGTTCATTGGCACCGACAACACCTCGCGCAAGCAGACGGAGGAAGCACTGGTTAAGGCAGCGCTGGCTGCCGCCGAGCTAGCTGCTATTCAGGGTGCAGTTTCCGAAACGGCTATCATCGCCGTTACCGATCTGACCGGAAGGATTGAACAAGTTAACGATAACTTCGTAAACATCTCCAAATACTCGCGCGAAGAACTCATCGGCCAGGACCACCGGCTGTTAAACTCCGGCTTGCACACCAAACAGTTCATCCGGGATCTTTGGTTGACCATAGCCAAGAGCGAAGTCTGGCGAAATGACATCCGCAACCGCGCTAACGACGGTTCACTCTACTGGGTAGATACTACCATCGCACCCGTCCTCAACGAGCGCGGTCAGCCGGTCAAGTTCATAGCCGTGCGTTTCGACATCACCGCCCGCAAGCAGGCGGAGCAACAGCTTTCGGAAAAGGCACGGCTGCTCGACCTAAGTAATGACGCCATCATCGTGCGCGATCTCGATGACAAAATCAGTTCGTGGAACAAGGGCGCGGAAAAGCTTTACGGTTGGACCTCCGAAGAAGTGATCGGGAAACACCTCGACTCCTTGCTCCAGACGGAATGTGCAAAGCCGAAGGAGGAAATCCTCGCGCAACTTCAAACTGAAGGCGAGTTCAGCGGCGAAGTCGTCCAGATGGCTCGTGATGGCCGGCGCGTGGTCGCGCTCTGTCGCTGGGTTCTAGACCGGGGCACGGAATCGATCCTAACCAGCTACACGGACATCACCGAGCGCCGCATGCTGGAAGACTCGCTGGCCGCGCGCGCCTTGGACTTGGTCCGGGCCGATCGCAGCAAGGACGAATTCCTCGCCATGCTCGCCCACGAACTGCGCAACCCGCTCGCGCCGCTGCGCAATGCAGCGGAGATTTTGCGGACCACGGGCGCGAGCGCCGACGAGCACGGCCAGGCGCAGCGCATCATCGGCCGGCAGATCGATAACATGACGAGGATGATCGACGACCTGCTCGATGTCTCGCGCATCACCGAGGGAAAGATCGAGCTGTGCCGGCAGCCCGTGGCGCTCACGGACATCCTCGCCTCCGCAGCGAGCGTCGCGCGGTCCGGCATCACGGCCCGCCGCCAGGTGCTGGAGATCTCGCTCCCTGCCGAACCGATTTTTTTGAATGCCGACGCCACGCGTCTCGATCAGGTCTTCGGCAATCTCCTCGGCAACGCCTGCAAATACAGCGACTCCGGCTGCCACATCTCACTCAGCGCAGAGCGCGCCGCCGGGGTGGAGCCGCCGGAGGTCATCGTGCGCGTGCGCGACGACGGCATAGGCATCGCGCCCGAACTATTGCCGCACATTTTCGATCTCTTCGTGCAATCCACCCGCTCGCTGGATCGTGCGCACGGCGGGCTGGGCATCGGCCTCACCCTCGTGCAGCGGCTCGTGAAGCTGCACGGCGGCAGCGTCGAGGCGCGCAGCGAGGGCCTCGGCCACGGCAGCGAAATCATCGTGCGCCTGCCGATCCTCCCCGGCCCGGTCGCCGTGCCGCCGCGGCCCGCGCCCGCCACACCCGCCGCGCCAGAGAAATCGCGTCGGATTCTCATCGTGGATGACAACGAAGACGCCACGAGCAGCATGGCGGTCCTCCAGCGCCGGCGCGGCCACGAGACGCGCACCGCCTTCACCGGCCCGGAGGCAGTCGCTGCCGCCGCCGAGTTCCTGCCCGAGGTCGTGCTTCTCGACATTGGGCTGCCCGGCATGGACGGCTTCGAAGTCGCCTGCCGGCTGCGCGCGATGCCCGCG
>JANMTP010000014.1:0-107729 GCA_031390545.1 Chthoniobacter sp.
TCCGGCCCCGGTTCCCGCCGCCCCGGCCCCGGTTCCCGCCACTCCGGCTCCGGTTCCCGCCACTCCGGCTCCGGTTCCCGCCGCTCCGGCTCCGGTTCCCGCCGCTCCGGCTCCGGTTCCCGCCGCCCCGGCCCCGGTTCCCGCCGTCCCGGCCCCGGTTCCTTCTGTGCCGATCCCAGTTCCCGACGCACCGATCCCCGCCATCCCTCCTGCGCCCGAGCCTGCTCCGGCAGCGCCCAACCCGACTGAGAACCCCGCACCCGCGCAATGACCGCCGCCGCCCTTGCTCCAAGTCCCACGCCTACCCCGCAAGCTCCCGCGGCGCCTAGCGCCGCGCACGCTCAGGCGGTGGAGCGTGCCGCCATCGACGCCTCCACCTCCGGCCCGGTGCTTTTCTTTTTTGGCAACGGCCTCCTTTGGCTACTGCTCGCGACGGTGCTCGGTTTCATCTCGTCGATCCAACTGCATAGCCCCGGCTTTCTCGCCGACATTCCCTTCCTCACCTACGGCCGCATCCTGCCCGCTTTCACCAACGCCCTCGGCTACGGGTGGGCGACGCTTTCCGGCATGGGTGTCGCGATCTGGCTGCTGGCGCGCCTTTGCCGCGTGCAAATCAAATGGCCGGGCGTGCTGATCACAGGCGCGATCTTCTGGCAGATCGGTCTGACCATCGGCATCGTGCAGATACTCGCGGGGAAATCGACGGGCGTGGAAGGTTTGGAAATCCCCGGTAGTTCCGCCGTGCTGATGCTCCTCGGCTATGCGCTCGTCGGACTTTGGGGCGCCCTGCTCTTTGGCTACCGCCGGCAGGGCACGGCTTACATCTCGGTATGGTATCTGGTGGCGGCGATGTTTTGGTTCCCGTGGACGTTTGCCCTCGCGCACATCTCGGTGGCGATGCCTTCGGTGCAGGGCGTGGTGCAGAACCTCGTGGGCGCTTGGGCGGTCCAGAATTTTCTCAACATCTTCATCACCTCGATCGGTCTTGCGGCGGCCTACTATCTCATCCCGAAAGTCATCAACCGCCCCGTGCATAGCTACAATCTGGCGTCCACGGGCTTTTGGTCGTTCATCCTTTTCACCGGCCTGACCGGCGCGGTGCGGCTGAGCGGTGGACCGGTGCCGGTATGGATTGTTACACTGAGCATCGCGGCGACCATCCTCCTTATCGTCCAGCTCGTCACCGTTTCGGCGAACCTGCTTCTGACGATGCGCGGGCAATATCACATGGTCTATCACTCGCCGACCATCCGCTTCACCTTCTTTGGAGCGATTGCCTTTTCGTTGGCGGGGGTGACCGGGCTATTTTCGTCCCTGCGCTCGGTGGATCGCGTGCTCCATTTCACCCATTTCCAATCCGCCCAGTCCTACCTCCTGCTCTATGCCTTCTTCAGCATGGTGATGTTTGGCGCGATCTACTACATCCTACCGCGCCTAGTCGGCTGTGAGTGGCTGTCGTCGTCGATGATCAGCCTGCATTTCTGGGGCGCGGCCTATGGCGGCGGCATGCTCATCGCCATCCTCGGCATCGCCGGCATCGCCTACGGTTCGGCGCTGGCTGATCCCGAGACGCTGTTTTCGCAGGTCATCGATGCCGGCGCGGTCTATTACATCGCCGCCTCCATCGCGTGGGGGATGATCCTCATTGGGCATCTCGTCTTCGCGCTCCACTTCCTGCTCATGCTCCTGCGCATCGGCCAGCCGGGTGGGGAACCCACGCTCTTCGCGCCCATCGGGGAGGAGAAACACTAAATGAATCGCTCGCTTACCTTGTTCGCCGGGATCATCGGCTCGTTCGCGTTTTCCTGTTACGCGCTGCTCATCGTGCCGCAGCGCCAGCTTGGCGGGCTGCAGCCGCAGTTCACGGAAGACGAGGGAAAGATCACGGATATTTACCCGGTGAAAAACGAAGGCCTGGAGGCGGGGCGCGCGGTCTATAAATCGGAAGGCTGCGTTTACTGCCACTCGCAGCAGATTCGCGATGAGCAGAACGGCACAGACATCTTCCGCGGCTGGGGCGTGCGGCGGACGGTGGCGCGGGATTACATCTTCGAAAAGGCGCCCTTTCTCGGCAGCATGCGGCTCGGGCCCGATCTGGCGAATGTCGGTTCCCCGGAATGGCGCAACGAACCCAAGGACGAGGACCCGAAATACAAGCCAGCGAAGCGCGACGCCGCCTGGCATTTGCTCCACCTCTACGCGCCGCAGACGGTGATCAAGAACTCCAACATGCCGCCCTACCGCTACCTCTTCGAGACGCGCAAGATCGTCAGCCAGCCTTCGGCGGACGCCCTCGCGCTGACTGGCAAGGACGCGCCGAAGCCCGGTTATGAAGTCGTGCCCAAGGCCGAGGCCAAGGTGCTCGTCGGCTACCTCATGTCGCTCAACAAAAGTCACCCGCTCAAAGAAGTGAAGGGTTCCGCGCCGGAGGTCGCTGCCAAGTGAGCCAGCCTACTAATCCGATGAACGAAGGCCCCGACCGCATCGACTATCGCGAATCTGCGGACATCACCGAAGTCCACGCCGCCGTTGAACGCGAAAAGCCCGAGCCCTCCGCCGAAACCACTCCGATGCCGCTCTGGCTGGCGGGGATCTGTGCGGGCGCGATGGTCTGGGCGGGCACCTATTTTGGCGTCTTTCACGGCGGCCTGAGCGCGAGTGTTTACAACGAATTTGAAAGCTCACCCGCGGTCCTTTTTCCACAGCCGCCGAAAGCCGGTGGCGGCGCGGTTGCTACGGAGGCTCCGCAGTCGCTCGCTCAGCAAGGCAAAGCGGTTTACAGCCAGTGCATCACCTGCCACCAGGGCAACGGGCTCGGTGTGCCAGGACAGTTCCCGCCGCTCGCTAAGTCGGAGTGGGTGACGGGGTCTGAGAAGCGGCTGGTCGCGGTCATGCTGAAGGGCTTGCAAGGCCCGATTACCATCGGCGGTGTAACGAGTTCTTGGGGCGGCAACATGGTTGGATGGGAGGGCTCGCTTTCGGACAAAAAAATCGCTGCCGTGGTCAGCTATATCCGCTCGCAGTGGGGGAATACGGCCCCGGAAATTTCCGAGGCGAAGGTCAAAGCCGCCCGCGCCGAATTTGCCGCTCAGAAGGCGCAGTGGACGGAAGCGGAGCTTCTTCAGATTCCCGCCGATGCCACGCTGCCCGACGCCGCCGGTGCCGCCGCTCCTGCGTCAGGCGCGGCTCCTGTGACTGCCGCCGCGAAGCCGGCTGCGGCTCCATCGGGAGGTGGACCCGACCTCATGGCCGAGGGCAAAAAGAATTACATGGCGATCTGCGTGGCCTGCCACCAGCCGAACGGCATGGGACTTCCCGGAGTATTTCCGCCGCTGGTGAAGAACGAATACGTCACCGGCGATCCTAAGCGCTTCGCAGCGATGATTTTGAAAGGTGTCGCCGGGCCGCTGACCGTCGATGGCAAACTTTACAACAACATGATGCCCGGGCAGGAGGCGATGCTCACCGACACGAAAATCGCGTCCATTCTGACATACGTGCGCGGCAGTTTTGGCAATAGCAGTTCGCCAGTCACACCCGAGATCGTCGCGGCTGCGCGTAAAGAACACGCCGCTCGCACGACGCCATGGACTGAAGCTGACCTCAAGGCTTTCGGCAGCGCAGCGCCCTAACTTTCGGCTCAACCATTTCTCCTTCTCAATCGTTATGTTCATGATGAAAAAAACCCTCGCTCCACTTAGCTTCGCGCTCGCCCTCGCGCCTTTCATCCAAGCTCAGGATGCCGCGCCCGATCCGCTGGCCGAAGGCAAAAAGAATTACATGATGATCTGCGTGGCCTGTCATCAGCCGAACGGTGCCGGGCTCCCCTCGGTCTTCCCGCCGCTCACGAAGTCGCCGTATGTCAGCGGCTCCCCCGAGCGCTTCGCCGCCATCATTCTGAAAGGCAACGCCGGCCCCTTTGTCATGGAGGGCAAATCTTACAACAACATCATGCCCGGCCAGGAGGCGATGCTGACCGACGAGAAAATCGCCTCTGTCATCACCTACACGCGCGCCAGTTTCGGCAACAACGCCGGCCCGGTCGGCCCCGAAGTCGTGGCCGCGGCGCGGAAAAAATTTGCTGACCGCAAGACGCCGTGGACACAAGCCGAGCTCGATGCTTGGAAAGATGACGCCCCGGCGAAGTAACCGCCGGGCGCAGTCCGCCGCCTTGCCGCCGGCCCGATTCTAAACCAAACCACTTCCCAAAAAATGTTCACCGCCGCCACCGCCCACGCGCACGACGATCATGCGCACGCCCACGACGACCACCACGAGCCCGGCTTCTGGCGGAAGTGGGTTTTCTCAACCGATCACAAAATGATCGGCGTGCAGTATGGCGTCACGGGCCTGGCGTTCCTGATGTTCGGGTTCATGCTCATGATGATCATGCGCTGGCAGCTCGCCAATCCGGGCATGCCGGTGCCGGTCATCGGCGGAATGCTTCAGACGTTTTTCGGCCCGAGCGCTTTCCAGTCCACCGCGGATGGAGTGAAGGGCGTGCTGACGGCTGACGGCTATAACGCCTTCGGGGCGATGCACGGCACGATCATGGTGTTTTTCGGTATCGTGCCGGTGGCCTTCGCGGCATTTGGGAACTTCGTCGTGCCGCTCCAGATTGGGGCGATCGACATGACGTTCCCGCGGATCAATATGGCCAGCTTTTGGTGCTTCTTCGTCAGTTGCATCTTCATGCTCGTCTCTTTCTTCGTGCCCGGTGGCGCGGCAAAATCTGGCTGGACGTCCTACCCGCCGCTCGCCGGCATCGCGGACATGGGCCCCGGCATAGACCCGTTTATGAACGGCCAGACGCTCTGGCTGACCGGCATGATTTTCAACATCACCGCGTCGCTGCTCGGCTCGGTGAATTTCATCGCGACGATTATTCAACTGCGCGCCCCGGGCATGACGTGGATGCGCCTTCCTTTCTTTGTCTGGGCGCAGTTCGTCACCGCGTTTCTGCTCCTGCTCGCCTTCCCGCCGCTCGAGGCCGCGGGCGTCATGCAGTTCATGGACCGCGTCTTCGGCACGAGCTTCTTCATGCCCACAGGCTTGATCGTGAATGGCGCGATCGCCCAGTGGTCCGGAGGCGGCAGCCCGATCCTTTGGCAGCACCTTTTCTGGTTCCTCGCGCATCCGGAAGTTTATGTGCTCATCCTGCCCGGCATCGGCATGGTCGCGGAGATCATCGCCTGCAATACGCGCAAGCCGCTCTACGGCTACAAAGCGATGGTCGGTGCGATCTTCGTCCTCGGCTTCCTCAGCTTCATCGTCTGGGCGCACCACATGTACATGACGGGCATGGGCGCGATAGTGGCGGCCTTCTTCCAGACGACCACGATCATGATTTCGATCCCGTCGGTCATTCTCGTGACTGCGCTGATGCTCTCGCTGTGGGGCGGCTCAATCCGCTTTACCGTGCCTATGCTCTTCGCTGCTGCTTTCCTGCCGATGTTCGGCATCGGCGGTCTGACTGGCATCCCGCTGGCCTTCAATTCCGTCGATCTCTACCTGCACGACACTTACTACATCATCGGTCACTTTCACTACGTCGTGGCCCCGGGGACGATTTTCGCCATCTTTGCGGGCGTCTATCATTGGTATCCGAAAGCCACGGGGCGAATGATGAACGATTTCCTCGGAAAGATGCACTTCTGGCTCTCGCTGATCTTCATGAACGGCATCTTCTTCCCGATGTTCCTGCAAGGCATGGCCGGCGTGCATCGCCGGTGGTACGACGGCGGGGGCAGGTTTCTCGCCGACGGAACCCAAGAGCTGACCTATCAACTTGCGGGGCCGGTGCTGCACTGGAATAGCTTCATGTCCACATCTGCGTTCCTCCTCGGAATTGCGCAGCTTCCGTTCATTTTCAACTTCTGCTGGAGCATGTTCTACGGGCGCAAAGCCACCGACAATCCGTGGCATGCCACCACCGTGGAGTGGGATACGCCCACGCCGCCGCCGCACGGCAATTTCATTAAGGACATTTCTGTCCATCGCGGACCTTACGAATACAGCGTGCCGGGTGCGGACAAGGACTACACCCCGCAGACCGAAGCGCCAAAATCCGCCCAACTGCCGCCTGGCGCAGTGCCTGCCGCCGCTGCCGCCCACTAAACCGCCTGCCCTTTTCGTAGCTCATGCAAATCCCGCACGAAGTCACTGCCCGTCCCGATACCGGGCTTTACAACGCCAAACTCGGCATCTGGCTTTTCCTCGCCTCGGAAGTCATGCTCTTCGGCGGTCTCTTCTCCGCCTACATCTTCCTCCGCATGGGCGCGGAGGACGGCTACTGGCCGCGCGGCCTGCTCAACGTGCCGGTCGGCGCGCTGAATACCGCGATCCTCATTGCGTCCTCCGTCACGGTGGTGCTCGCGTGGGCCTCGCTGAAGATGCGCAAATTTTCCCAATACAAGCTGTGGATGGGCATCTCGATCATTTGCGGAGCGATCTTCCTCATCGTGAAACTGGCGTATGAGTGGCCACAGAAGTTCGACCACTTCGGCGCTTTCATTAAGCAGTCTGAATTGGCGCAGTACGAGCCATATCTCGGCAACGCCTACCTCAAGGAAAAGGGCCTCCCGCCGCGGGTGGAAATTTCGGGCCATTTGCATGGCGTCGAGATCACCGCAGAGCCAGCTGGCAAGGAAAAGCTCGACGCCTTCCTTCAGGATCATCACCTAAAAATGGAGGCTGGGCACGACGCTGCGCATCCCGGCGTGCAGCTTGTTACAGGCAAGCACCTCAAGCCCGGTACCGTCGAGCAGTTGGAGAAGGTGCCTGGGGTCAAACTGGTGGCCTTTGAGGTCGCGCTCGATCCGATCAACGCCGAGCCGACCAATCCTGAAAGCGACAAGCCGCATTTCTGGTACAAAGGCGCGACAGAAAAGATCGGCAAAATCGAGCGCGAAGACGTCGAGACTTGGAGCGCCTTTGCGCCCAAACACAGCTCCTACTTCGCCGTCTACTTCACGATTACCGGCCTGCACGGCCTGCACGTCTTGGCCGGGGTGCTCATCATGATTTACCTTTGGCTGCCCATTGCCGGCGGGGCCAACATGTTTAAGCGTAACCCCGAGCATCTGGCCAACCGTGTCGAAGTTGTCGGCCTCTTCTGGCACTTCGTCGATCTCGTCTGGATCTTCGTTTTCCCAATCTTCTACCTCCTCTAAATTCCATATGAGCGAATCTCACGATCACCCAAAAGAAGTCGCCACCACCGACTCGCACGCTTCGGCGGCGCACGCAGACCATGCCCACCACGACATGCACCTCGGGCTGTATCTGGGTGTTGGCGGTTTTCTGCTGTTCGCGACGGTTGTCACCGTTTGGCTGTCCTTCGTCGATTTCGGCAGCCACGCGGCGAACTGGATCGTGGCCATGGCTGTGGCTACGGTCAAAGTGGGGTTTGTTGCCGCCATCTTCATGCACTTGAAAGGCGAGAAATGGATGATCTGGAAGTTCCTTCTTTTCACCGTGTTCTTTTGCGCCGGCCTATTCCTGCTGACCTTATTCCACTACGCCGACCCCATCTTCGGCACTAGTTACACCACGCACTAAATGTCACTCAAGGCGTTCCACATTTTCTTCATCGTTCTGGCGATCCTACTCGCCGCGGGCTGTGCCGCGTGGGGCTTCGCTAACGAGATGGCTCTCGGGTTCAGTGGCACTTGCGTGGGACTCGCCGTCGCGTTGCTGATTTACGGAGTCTATTTCTTAAAAAAATCGCGAAAGCTGATCATTTAATGTCGTCCCAGATTTCTCGCTTCCTCAGCCTCATCTCGGCCGGCGTGCTGATTCACTTTCCGGCCACCACCAGTGCTTGTTCGACCTGCATGGGCGACGTGAACTCCAAGTCCGCCGGGGCAATGAATGCGGCGATTTTCCTTTTGCTTGGTTGCATCTGCGGAGTTCTCGGCCTGCTCGTGGCCTTTGGGATCACATTGATGAAGCGCGCCAACGCCCCGCTCCCGCCTCATAGCGAATTTTCGTCGCCGGATTCCGACCTCCGCGCCAGCTCCTAAATCTATGTTTCCGAATCTGAACAAAGCCATGGGCATCGTCCCAAATGCCTCCGAGCACGGCTATGCGGTCGATCATCTGCTCGAATTCTGTCATTGGTTCATGGGTGCGCTTTTCGTCGGTTGGTCGCTCTATTTCCTCTACACCATCTGGCGCTTTCACAAATCGCGGCACCCGAAGGCCGATTATCACGGAGTGCAGAGTAAGGCCTCCGCGCATCTCGAATTCAGCGTGGTGCTCATCGAAGCGGTGCTGCTCCTCGGTTTTGCCTTGCCGCTCTGGGGCAAGCGCGTGAACGGCGAACAGTTTCCGCCGGACACAGAAGCCATCCGGGTTCACGCCGTCGCCGAGCAGTTTGCGTGGAATTTTCACTATCCCGGCGCGGACGGCATCTTCGGACGGCAGAGTGCATTGCTCGTTTCCGCCAGTAATCCACTCGGTCTCGACGCCACCGACACCGCAGGTAAAGACGACCTCATTTCCAAAAACGAGCTCCACCTCGTCAACGGCAAGCCCGCGATCATCGAGATTACCTCCAAGGACGTGATCCATGGCCTGCAGCTCCAAAACATGCGCATGTCGCAGGACGCCATTCCCGGCTCGCGTATCCCGATGTGGTTCCGCCCCGTGCGGGCCGGCGAGTATGAGATCGTCTGCTCGCAACTCTGCGGCGCGGGCCACTACGCCATGCGCGCCGTGATGAAAGTCGAGACGCAGGCGGACTTCGACGCCTGGCAGAAAGAACAACTCAGCCTCAAGCCCGCGAACTGACTCGCCGACGCGCGGGCGCCAGCGGGCCAGCCGCAGGGGAAGCTGGGCGCTCGCGACAAAGGTCGGCCTCTATTTTGAAAGCCACCAAAACCAGTGCCTACAACCCCGCCCTCGCGCTCTACGCGAGAGCGGTGGTCGCAGCCACTTTTGTGCTGCTCTTCATCGGCGGATTGGTCACTTCTCACAATGCCGGCATGGCGGTGCCAGATTGGCCTTTGAGTTTTGGCTCGCTCAACCCCGAAGGTTGGTGGGGGGATTTTCCCGTCCGACTGGAGCACGGGCACCGGCTTTTTGCCGCTGGAATCGGGCTGCTGATCATGGGCCTTTGCGTTTGGGTTTTCCTCTCGCCGACTTCCAGGACGGTCCGTTGGTTGGCCGTCGCCGCATTCGTCGGCGTGTGTTTGCAGGGTACCTTTGGCGGACTGCGGGTGACGCTTGAAACAGCCGGCCACATCCGCACCGCGACCGCGTTGCGCATCGTCCATGGCTGTTCAGCGCAGATCGAACTCTGCCTGCTGGTCGCCGTCGCCGTGCTGCTTTCGCGTAGTTGGATCATGGACTCGTGGCGCGTCCCCGGAGCCCGGCTTAACGCCGTACGTCGTCTCGCGTGGCTCGCCGTCTTCGCCATTTTCGGCCAACTCGTTTTCGGTGCGACCATGCGTCATCTCGGCGCGGGTCTCGCCATCCCCACTTTCCCCGAGGCTAATGCCGACGGCGGCTACCTGCCCCAGGTGCATAACAAATACGTCGATCTCAATTTCGCCCACACCCGCATCGGCGCGGTCGGCGTCACCTTGCTCATCCTCGCGCTCACCGTCCTCGTCCTCCGCCGGGCGAATAGCGAGGCTCGCCTTACCAACCCCGCGACCGGCCTGCTCGGCCTGCTCCTTGTCCAGTTTTCCCTCGGCATTGCCGTCATCCTGCACACGAAGCCCATCACCCTCACCACCATCCACGTCGTCAACGGTGCCGCGGTTCTCGCGCTCAGCGTGCTCCTGGCGATGCGCGTGAGCCGTTTTGTCAAAGATAGTGCCGCCCCGGCGCGCACCCGCCGACTCGAGGAAGTAACCGTATGAACCAAGCCGCCCCCGAAGCCGCCGTCGAACTCGACGCCGTTTCCGATCTCGCCGAACCCGGCCTGCTCACTGACCTAATGACGCTGACCAAAGCGCGCCTCAGCCTGCTTGTCATCATCACTACCTTCGTCGGTTTCTGTATGGCCTCGGGTGCAACACCCGACTGGCTGCGCCTCTTCCACGCCATCCTCGGCACCACCCTCGCCGCCGCCGCCGCGGGAGTGCTGAACCAGCGAATCGAAATCAAAGTTGACCGCCTGATGGAGCGCACCCGCTACCGTCCGCTGCCTGCCGGGCGCATGAAACCAGCCACCGCCCTCGCGCTCGGCATCGGTCTTGGCGCGAGTGGCATCGTGTGGCTTTGGCTGACCACGAACGCCATGGCCGCCTATCTCGCTGCGGCCACGATCATCATCTACGTCGCGCTTTACACCCCACTGAAACGCCGCACCTCGCTCTGCACCATCGTCGGCGCGGTTGCGGGCGCGATCCCGCCAGTCATTGGATGGACCGCCGTCCACCCGTCCTTCGATCTCGGCGCATGGGTGCTTTTCGGCATCCTTTTCACCTGGCAGATGCCCCACTTCCTCGCCATCGCCTGGATGTATCGCGACGAATACGCGCAGGCCGGTTTCGTCATGCTCCCGCCCGCCGACCACGGCGGCAGCGCCACCGCCGTGCAAAGCCTGCTCTACACGCTGGCCCTCCTCGTCATCACCGCGATCCCGTTTTTCGCTGGGATCAACAACAGCGTCTATCTCGTCTTCGCCCTGCTCCTCGATAGCGTCATGCTAGTCTGCGCGTTGCGCTTCCTTTTTGACCGCTCGCGTCCCACCGCGCGGGTGCTTTTCTTCGCCTCGATTTTCTACCTCCCGCTGATCCTCGGCCTGATGATCTTCACGAAGTGCTAGGCGGCCCTGCTACTTTGCCGCGTTTTATTGCCGCGCTTCTCGCGCTCGGCACGCTGCTCGGCGGGTGCAAAAAGAGTGGGCCGGCGTTTGAGATGATGTCGCCGCCGCCCAGTCCGTCCGCGGCGCTCGCAAAATACTGGAGCCTCCCCGACTTCAATCTCACCGAGCGTAGCGGCCAACCGCTCCATCTTGCCGATCTGGCAGGCAAAGTGTGGATCGCGGATTTCTTTTACACCACCTGTCCTGGTCCCTGCCCGATGATGACCAGTCGGCTGAGCGACGTGCAAAAAGCCTTCGGTTCCGAAAACGATCTCCGTCTCGTCTCGATCTCCATCGATCCGCAAAAAGACACGCCCGAAGTGCTCAAACTCTACGCCGAACAATTCCAAGCCACTGATCGCTGGCTTTTCCTTACCGGATCGAAAGACGCCATCTACGGCCTGGCGCGCGATGGTTTCAAATTGCCCATCGCGGAGCCGGCGAAGCCCGGCGAGCAGATCATCCACAGCACCCGCCTTGTCCTCATCGACCGCACCGGCGCCGTCCGCGGCTTCTACGAAGCCACCGACGAGGCTGGCGTGCGCGACCTCCTCCGTGACACGCGCAAACTGCTCGACGAAAAACCATGAACGTCTCCGACCTGCCGCTTCTCAACGCCAGCCTCAACGCGCTGAGCACCATTTTCATTCTCGCGGGTCTCACGTTCATCAAAAAAGAAATGAAGCAGGCGCACATCCTCGCCATGCTCTGCGCGCTCATCACCTCCACCCTCTTCCTTGCGAGCTACGTCACCTACCACGTGATGAAAGACGGCATCGTCACGAAATTCACTTATACCGGCTGGCCGAAAACCCTCTATTTTTGGATCCTCTGGACGCACATCCCTCTCGCCGTACTGATCGTGCCGCTTGTTCTGCTGACCATCATCCCCGCCTTCCGCGCTCGCTACGACAAGCACCGCCGTATGGCGAAAATCACTGCTCCTGTCTGGCTCTACGTCTCCGTTACTGGCGTCCTCGTTTACCTCATGCTTTACGTCTGGTATCCGCCGGTTGTGGGTTGATACCGCGGCCGACAAATGCGGTTTAGGGCACCACGGTCGCGCGGTAGAAGCGCTGGGGTAGCGCCGCCGCGCTGGGATCGGTAAAGATCAGCGCGCCTCCACTGCCAGGGATCTGATCGGCCAGCGTTCGCCACACAAGCGGCGCGAGCAGGCTGTCGGCGAAGTCGATCCGGTAGGTGCGCCCGGTGAGACTCGGCAGGCTCAGCAATTTGTCGGCACCGACGGTTGTAGGTGGTCCGAGGCGAAGGAAGCTTCCACCGCTGCGCGGATCAGTACCGGCGCGAAATTCCTGTGCGTTCGTGAGACCGTCGCCGTCGCTATCGGCATTGCCCGTGGTCACGGCGATGCCCAGCCAGTGGGCTATTTCATAGGCGTCAGGGAGCCCGTCAGGTTCGCTGTCTGTGGTGGTCACGAGGACACTGGACGAAAACTCAGAGGTGTTGCCGCTGGGGTCCGTGGCGGTGGCGGTGATGTGCTGACCGGCGGGAATGATAGCGGGGAGGACTGCGGTGATCGTCGCGTTGCCGCTGCCGTCGGTTGTGACGTTAACTGCACCAACGAAGTTCAGGCCTTCCCGGGCGGTGCTGGTGTTGGCGAAAAACTCGATGCGAAACGCGGTGCTCGCGGCGCTGTTGAGTGTGCCCCCCACCTGAGTCGAAACGCCGAGCACGGCCGAAGTCAGCACCGGAAAGTTCTGTAAATTAGCCGGCCCGGTGTCGCCGTCGCCGCTGTCATTGCCAGTCACGCCGTTGCTCCATAGATCAATGCCCAGCCCGCCGTTGCCGGTGATTGAGTTTCCGCTGATGCGGTTCCCCGTTGTGCCGTCGTTGTAAAGCGCAACGCCAGCCGCGCCATTGCCGGAGATCAGATTTGCCGCGCCCGGCGAGTTGCCGCCGATGAAATTGCCCTGCGGCCCGCCCGAGCCATCAGCGAAAAGCGCGATCCCCTCGGCAGTGTTGCCGACAATGGTGCCGGTGGGCGTAGTGCCGAAAGAATTACCGACGATGAAGTTCGCGTTTGTCCCCAGTCCGCTGAGCGACAGGCCTGCGGCGGGATTGCCAGAGATGAAATTCCGTCCTCCGCTCGTTCCGCCGATAGTGTTGCCCTGCGCCCCGCCAAAAATCACGACGCCCGCACCGGGGTTCATCGCCGCCGGCAGCGCCGCCAATCCAGCCGCGTTAAGTCCGACGAGGTTTCCAGCGACGACATTTCCGGTCGCGCCCGCAAACGCGATGGTGATCTGGCGATGCCGGTTTGCGGAAATCACATTGCCCGCGCCCGGCTCTGTTCCACCGATGATGTTGCCTGCCGCGGGTCCGTAAATTTCCACCCCCGGTTGGTTGTTGCCGATGGCAACGTTGCCCGCGGGATCCGTCCCGATGAAGTTTCCCGCAATGCGATTGCCGCTCGTTCCCGCGTCCCCAATGAAGACCCCCTGGTACACGTTGCCGGAGATCACGTTGCGCGCCGCCGCGTTCGTTCCGCCGATGACGTTATTCTGCGCGCCACCGCCGATTTGCACGCCGGCGAAGCCATTCGGCAGAGCCGCTGTTCCTGCGGCATTAAGCCCGATCCAGTTGCCCTGCACCAGATTGCTGTTCGTGCCGGTCCCGGAAATCAGGATGCCCTGGCTGGTGTTGCCCGAGAGCACATTGCCCGCGCCCGGTGCAGTGCCGCCGACATTATTACCGCTTGCGGCGTTGCTCAGCGTTACGCCCGCAAACGCATTGGGAATCACCGCTGTGCCCGCGGCATTCGTGCCGATGAAATTTCCCGCGATCACATTTCCGGTGGTTCCGAGACCACTCACCGAGATGCCGGACGTTGGACTTCCAGAGATGACATTCCCCGAGCCAGCTACCGCACCGCCGACCGTGTTGTTCGTGGCAGCGCCGGCGATCTGCACCCCGCTGGAGCCGTTGCCCAACCCAGCAGTGCCCGCGGCATTCAGCCCGAGGTAATTTCCCAGCACCACATTTCCGCTAGTCCCGGCATCTCTGATTAACACGCCTTGCGTTGTGTTTCCCGAAATCACATTGCGCGTCGCTGCCGCCGTGCCGCCGACGGTATTGCCCGTCGCACCACCGCCAAATTCAACGCCCGCGAAGCCGTTGGCCACCGGCGCCGTGCCGGCGGCATTCGTGCAGATGTAGCAACCGGCCACCGTGTTGCCCGTCGCGCCCGAGCCAGTAAACCGCACGCCATACGTGCCGAAGCCATTGATGACCATCCCGCGCACCGTCACGCCCGCCTGGCTCAACCGCAGCCCGTAGGTGTCGCCGTTAATTTGCAGCGCACCGTTCAGCACGACTTCCGGGCCATTGGCGTTGGTATTGCCAGTGAAAGCCGACTGCGTGGTCGCGTCGATCGTTGTGCCGGACCCTGGTGCCGGCAGACGGGCCGTGGGGCGGATGGTGAAGACCCCACCGCTAAAGTTCGGATCGGTGTTCGGGATTTGGAAAGTAATCGTCGGCGTTGTCCCCGGGGTGTCGGTGGCAAGGTCGAGCGCCTTATAAATGGCCGCGCGCAAACTCCCGGGCCCCGAGTCTTTGGTATTCGTCACGACCGTCGTCAGCACGGGAGCCGGAGCATACATCAGCGCAATGCCGTCCCGGTCAGCGCGGCTGAGGATTCGCTCGAACGAACGACCCATGATGTCGATGAACTGGGTGTAGCCCGCTGTCGGCGTGATGTCGTCCACGCCAAGCGGCGCAAACCCGTCCCGCGCGTAATGCATGACCGAGAGAAAGTCGTAGGCGCCGTTGTTTGTGGAGGTTGGGATAAGAGTGAAGTTTCCATCACTGGCCACGGCCGCACCGATCGTCACGTAGGTGTTACGATCGCTCCGCTGATGCTCGTGGATGAGCCCGAGCGCATGGCCGAGCTCGTGAACGAGTGTGCCGCGGTTCCAACTCGCCGAACCGATATTGAGCTGCTGCTGCCCGCCGACCATGCCGAGGGCGGAATTGCCACCAAACAGGCCCGATCCGCCGTCGTTAATCATGATGTAGTTCGTCTGAATGGTGCGCGCGGTGAACGTCAGGTTGCCAAACATCGCCCACTCGGCCATCGCGTCGAGCATCGCGGTCTGGTGCGCGGCACTGACGTTGGCGTTGAAGGCGTAATAGACATTGCCGCCGGTCCATTTGTTAATGCCGGTTTGCGACGCGCTCCCTGGCGCGGCTGTCCCCGCGAGCTGGTCGCGCCATAGCCGCACGGTTTCCACGGGCACGATCATATCGCCCAGCGTCACCGTCGCTTGATCCGGAGCCACAGCAGCGAGCACCGCATCGTATGCTGCCACGTCGGTTGGAGGTTTGATCTGGGCCTCTGCCGCGACGGCGAGAAGCATGAGTCCGAGGGGGATGAGCAGGACGCGCATGGAGGGAAGATGGGGCGATTTCGTCCAGCGTCCAGTCTCGGAAATTTCTCCTCTTGCCGAAACCGCCCCGCCAAGATGCGCACTCATGGGTCGTCGATTTAGCTCCCGCCAATTGTTCCTAGTCATTCTGATGCTCGCAGGCTGGGTCGCGGCTGGCGCGCTCGGTTTGCGACTTCGGGAAAGGCCGACGATCCAGTCGGCGGAGCCGGTCGCTGTTCAGCCGGTGCCGCTAGAGGAGGGGAAGATTGAGCGCATTTTCCGTAATTGGTCGGCCAACTCGCAAGTAGCCGGGGCGCTGATCGGCTTCTGCGTGCTCGATGAAAGTGGCGAGACGGTCTTTGCCTCGCCCCTTGCTGGCATGGCGCTTTGTCCGGCTTCAGCGCTCAAGACGGTGACTACCGGTGCCGCGCTCGCTTTGCTCGGGCCGGAGTTCAGATTCGAGACCGTGCTCGCCGGCACCGCGGCGCTCACCGCCGAGGGCACGCTCGACGGTGACCTTCTGCTCATCGGCGGTGGCGATCCTACGCTCTCGCAGGCGAATCTTTCCGCGTTGGCTGACACCGCCGTGGCTGCGGGTTTGAAACGGGTGACCGGGCGGGTGCGCTCCGACGCCTCGATTTTTCCGCAGAATCCCGTGAGCGAGCATTGGAACTGGGGCGACATCGGCAACGCCTACGGCGCTGGCGCCTTTGGAATAAATCTCGACCACAACCGCCTGGAGGTTCGCTTCGAGCCCGGCCCTCAACCGGGTGCGCCGGCGAAGTTCGCGGGTGGCGGACCGGTGACGCGCGATACGCGTTGGGAGAATCATGTCGTCACCGGCCCGCCTGAAAGCGGCGATGAAGTCGTCATTTATTCCCAGCCCTACGGTCGCACCATCACCCTGCGCGGCACGGTACCCGCAGGTGCTGCCGGCTTCACCGTTTCGGGCGCGATTCCCGATCCGCCCGCGCTCGCCGCGGAACTGCTCCGCGCCCGTCTGGAAAGTGCCGGCGTAAAATTCGCCGACCGCCCCGGCCCGTTCACCGCCTCCACAAAAACTATCCTCGCCAGCCACCGCTCGCCACCGCTCGCCGAGATCATCGATCACCTCCACGAAGTCAGCGACAACCTCGAAGCGCAGTGCCTCTTCCTCACCCTCGGCCAGGGCGCAGGCACCGATCCCGCCGTGGCCGTGCGCCAGTATTGGGAAAAGGCCGGCGTCACGTTCACCGGCCTGCGGTTGCTCGACGGCAGCGGCCTCGCCCGCGCGAATATGATCCGCCCACTCGACCTCGCCTGCGTCAATCTCGCCGCCCGCCGGGGCCCGCACGGCCAGCGTTTCTACGAAAGCTTGACCGCCTACGCCGACGGGGCGGTGCGCGGAAAAATCGGTGGCATGTCCGGCGTGAAAACCAAGACTGGCTTCCTCCACACCGCTACGGGCCGTGAATTCACCTTCGCTATCATCGCCAACGGCCTGCCCGCCGGGCGGTCGTACTGGGCGCTCCAGGCGGATCTGCTGGCACAAGTCGCCGCCGCATACTGAGCGGGCCGGGAAATTTCCTCCTCATGCCTCCGCGGCGGGGCCAAGATGCCGCGCTCATGGCTCTTCTCGGCAAACGCAATTCGCTCCCCATCGTCCGCCAAGCCCCGCCGGGTCTGTATCTCGACGGCGGGCCGCTGGGCGAAATCTTGTTGCCGGGCCGTTACATTCAGCCGGGTTGGGCGATTGGCGGAGCGATGGATGTCTTCGTCTATCGCGACTCCGAGGACCGACTCGTCGCCACGACGGAGACGCCGCGCGCGATGGTCGGCGAGTTTGCCCATCTGCGCGTCGTTTCGCGCAATCCGAGTGTCGGCGCGTTTCTCGATTGGGGCTTGGACAAAGACCTTCTCCTTCCCTTACGCGAGCACGCCGCCTCGCTGCGGCAAGGCGATTGGGTGCTCGTGCGCGTGGCGCTCGACGAACGCTCGAACCGCATCATCGCTAGCGCGCGGCTGGGGCGGTACTTGGATTTCACTCCGCCGGCGTATGCCGAGGGGCAGGCGGTGAAGCTCATCGTCGAAAGCGAGACGCCGCTCGGCTACAAGGCGATCATCGACCATGCGCACCTCGGTCTGCTTTACCGCGCGGAACTCGCCGCGCCGCTCGTCATCGGCCAGGCGCTCGACGGCTTCATTCGCACGGTCCGCCCGGACGGCAAAATCGACCTCGGTCTCGACCCCGCTGGCTACGGTCGGCTCGTGCCGCTCGGCGGGCAGATTCTTGCCAAACTGGAGGCGGCCGGCGGCCATCTGGCTTTTCACGATGGCAGTTCCCCCGAGGAAATCCGCGCAGCCTTTGGCATGAGCAAAAAAGCCTTCAAGTCAGCCATTGGCGTCCTCTACCGCGAGCAGCGCATTCGCATTGAGCCCGATGGCATCCGGCTCGTGAAGCCCGGCTAGTGCCCACGCTTCCGCGTGAGCATGAATTCGTTGCCGTCCGGGTCCACGCACATCGCGAGGTGCGGCGGTTCGTTGTCTTCGGGCTGAGGTTCACGCGTGAGCTGACCGCCACCGGCCACCACTTCGCGCGCGCCAGCGATCACGTCGGGCACTTGGAAAGTCAGCCCCGTCCACGTTCGTTTTCCCTCCCCACCGCCGTGGATGCCGATGGTCGCGCCGCAGACCACGACCTCACTGATCGCGTCGGACTCTTTCACCACCTCGCCGCCGAGCACATCGCGGTAAAAGGCCACGGCGCGCCGGATGTCCGCCGCCCAGATCACATATTTCACTCGTTCTACGTTCATGGGGTGAGCGTAGCGGGTGGTGTCGCCACGGCCAGCGCTACCAATCGGTCGGCACGTAATCCTTCAAGAACTTCCCCCAGATATGCTCACCCGTGTTCGCCCCGGCGATGATCGGGTCCACGATCCGCGCCGCGCCGTCCCCGATATCGAGCGGTGGGTGGAAGCGATGCTCCTCGACCGTGCGCGCGGCGATCTGCACCGGGTCTTCGTCCGTGACCCAGCCGGTGTCCACGCTGTTCATGTGGATGCCGTCGGCGTGGTAGTCCGCGGCGGAGGTGCGCGTCATCATGTTCAGCGCAGCCTTGGCCATGTTCGTGTGCGGGTGACGCGTGGTTTTGAACTTTCGGTAAAATTGCCCCTCAACCGCCGAGACATTGACGATGTGCTTGTCGCGCTCCGGCGTGCGGAGCATCAGCGGCTTCAGTCGCGCGTTGAGGAGAAAGGGCGCGATGGCATTTACGAGCTGCGTTTCCAGCAACTCGACGGACGGCACTTCCGCCATCATTAGCCGCCAGGAATTGCGCTCGCGCAAATCCACCTGCTGCAAATCCTGATCGAGCCGGCCTTCGGGAAAGAGCGCCTGTTGCGCGACCATTTCATCTGGCAACAGCGGCACCTGCGAAAGCTCTGCCGCGTGCGTCATCCCCACTTCCGTCATCCGCCGCTGCGCCACCACGGCGTCGCCTTCCGGCAGCAGATGATATCCGCGCAGTCCCTCATACGCGCCAAGCAGCCGACGCGCGTTCTCAGGCATTTCATCCGTCGCCGCCGTCTCCAGCGCCATCATGTGCTGATAGAAATCCGGCGGACGCCGCACCGTCTGGCAGGCGTTGTTCACGATGAAATCCAGCCGCTCGCGCGTGGCCAGCAGATGCCGGCAAAACGCCTCTACGCTCGGCGTGTGCCGCAGATCGAGCCCAAAGATTTCCAGCCGTTGCCCCCACTCCGCAAAGTCCGCCTCCGCCGCGAACCGCAGCGCGGAGTCGCGTGGAAAGCGCGTCGTCACGATGAGCTGCGCCCCCGCGCGCAGCAGCTTGATGCCGGCCTGATAGCCGATCTTTACCCGCCCGCCCGTGAGCAGCGCCACGCGCCCGCGCAGGTTCGCCGTCTCGCTGCGCTTGCGGAAATTCAGCTCCGCACAGGCCGGGCAGAGCTGGTCGTAGAAATGATGGATCGTCGAATAGTCCCGCTTGCAGATGTAGCAGTTCTGCGGCTCCAGCATCTCGCGGAAATCGGGATCGCCCTCCACCTCTACCTGCGCCTCATCCGGCGGCGGCGGTAAATTGGGCGTCGTGAAAACCGGCCGCTGCCGCAACTTGCGGATGCCGGTCTCATTCAGCCGCGCCTCGTCGCTCTGCACCTTCTCGGTCTTCCGCTGGCGCACTTTGGCCTTCACCAGTTGCCGCCGCGCTTGCAGGTCGGGGGTGTGAATTTTTCCGGCCGCCTGAAAAAGCCGCACGCGCTCCTCGTCCGAGAGGCTGGCGAGCAGCGCTCGATCCGTCACGACTTGCTCGAGCAGTAAAATGGCCGCTTTCAAGCGCCCGGCCAGCGCAGTGTCATTCATCGCGTCGATCTTCCGCGAGAGGCCGCCCGCGATCCAGTTTTGCTTCGCACGCAAATGATTGCACACCGATGAGGCGCAGGCGGATAGTCGTCGCGAAATCGTCCCCGATGACTGCCTTTCTATCTGTCCTCAGTCGGCTGATGCTGCTCTCGATCCTGCTCCCCGCTGTCGCTTTGCTCGCTGCGGCCCGCGCCGCGGACAGTCCGCGACTTGTCCGCGTCTCCAGTGGGGACGAACTGCGCGCGGCAGTTCGGGCGGCGACGCCGGGCAACCGGATCGAACTCGCGCCCGGCGACTACGCCGGTGGCTTCTATTTCGAAAACCTGCGTGGGGAAAAAGGAAAGCCGATCGTCATTGCCGCGGCAGACCCCGCGCGTCCGCCGAGGTTCACCGGTGGCGGCAATGGTCTGCATTTGGTCAACCCCGCGTTTGTGGAGCTTCATCATCTGCACTTTCGCGGGGCTTCCGCGAACGGGGTGAGCATCGATGATGGCGGCCGTTTTTCGTCCGCGCCGCGCGAGCTCGTTCTGCGCGGTCTCCGGGTGACGGAGATCGGTCCGCGTGGCAATCACGACGGGATCAAGCTTTCGGGGTTGGCTGGCTTCCGGGTGGAGGATTGCGTGATCGAGCGTTGGGGCACCGGTAGTGGCAGCGGCGTGGACATGGTCGGGTGCCAAGACGGCCTTTTTCTCCGCAACACCTTCCGCCACGTGGAGGATCAACGCGCCACCGGCGGTTCTGGGATTCAGGCCAAGGGCGGGAGCCGCAACATCGTGATCCGAAAGAATCGCTTTGAGCACGCCGGCACGCGCGCGGTGAATATCGGCGGCAGCACTGGACTGGAGTTTTTCCGCCCGCCGCTCGCGGAGTGGCCGGAAAATGGCGGGCGCTGGGAGGCGAAGGACATCGTGGTGGAGGGAAACACTTTCATCGGCAGCGGCGCACCGTTGGCTTTTGTCGGCGTCGATGGGGCGGTGGTGCGCTTTAATACCATCTACCGCCCAGGGCGCTGGGCGCTGCGGATTTTGCAGGAGACGAAAGCGCCGGGCTTCGTGCCGTGTCGCGGTGGCGTCGTGAGCGACAACCTCATCGTCTTTCATTCCACGGGTTGGGCGGAAGGTGGGGTCAATATCGGCCCCGGCGCGGCGCCGGAAACGTTCCGCTTTGCGCGCAATCATTGGTTTTGCGTGGACCGCCCGGAGCTCAGCCGCCCGCGTTTGCCGTCGGCGGAAGAAGCCGGAACCTATGGTGTCGAGCCGCAGTTCGAGCAGGCGGAGAAACTTGATCTCCGGCAGAAGGCGACGAGTCCGGCGCGCAGCCGCGGAGCCGAGGCACTGCCATTGCAGCTGTGAGCTTTCCAACCCGTCCAGACGTCGTAGCCTTGGCGCCTATGGAACGAAAAACTGCCTCCCACTTCGACCAGGAAGTCCTCGACCTTTATGACGACTACGCCCACGGGCGGGTGGATCGGCGCAGCTTCCTACAGCGTGCGTCCAAGTTTGCGGTGGGCGGGCTGACTGCGGCGGCGATTCTGGATGCGCTCAGTCCCAATTACGCGCTCGCGCAGCAGGTCGCGAAGGACGACAAGCGCCTTGAAACCAGCTACGCGGAATATGAATCGCCAAAGGGTGGGGGAAAGATGCGCGGGTATCTCGCGAAGCCAGCCGGTCTGGCGAAGAAGGTGCCGGGTGTGCTCGTGGTGCATGAAAACCGCGGGTTGAATCCGTACGTGGAGGACGTGGCGCGGCGGGTAGCGGTCGAGGGGTTCATCGCCTTTGCGCCGGATGCGTTGGCTCCGCTCGGTGGCTATCCCGGCAATGACGAGGAGGGGAAGACGCTACAGGCCCAGCGCAAGCCGGAGGAGATCACCGAAGATTTTGTCGCTGCCGCGCAATGGCTGCCGACGCAACCGGGCTGCGACGGCAAGGTCGGCGTGGTTGGTTTCTGCTTTGGCGGGGCGATGGCCAATACGCTCGCGGTGCGGCTACCCGATGTGATCGTCGCGGCGGTGCCGTTTTACGGTCGCCAACCGGCGGCGGCGGATGTGCCGAAGATCAAAGCCGCGCTGCTCCTGCATTACGCCGGGCTGGATACGCGGGTGAACGAAGGCTGGCCGGCTTACGAGGCGGCATTGAAAGAAGCGGGCGTGCGCTACACGGCGCACATCTACGAAGGCGCAAACCACGGCTTTCACAACGACACCACGCCGCGCTACGACGAAGCCGCGGCCAAGCTGGCGTGGTCGCGGACGGTGGAGTTTTTCAAGAAGACGTTGCTCGCGGGCTGAGCGCGCGATGCCTGCGAAGAAGAAGCCGGGGCCGCCGCTGATGGGCGCGGCGTTGCTCAAGGAAACGTGCCGCCGCATCCGCGCGGCGCGCAGTCTGTGGGACGCGCATAAAAACGGCCCCTGCCGCGGCGAACGTGAGAAGGCTCTGGCGCTTTACGAGCGGCTCAGCGACGCGGAGCGGGAGAAGGTGCCGCAGGTTTTGCGCGTCTGGCTCCGCTATCGCAGCGAGAAGTATTTCGGCGCGGATCGCACGCCGCCCAGGTCATCCTGAGCGGAGTTCCGTCGCGGGCGCAGGCGGGACGGAATGGAGTCGAAGGACCCCGTGGAAGCCGCGGGCGGGGTCGCTGGTGTTAGCGCGGGGTCCTTCGACTGCGCTCCGCAAAGCCTCCGCTTCGCTCAGGATGACACGCTTTTTTAACAAGCATCCTACCCGCGCCGCCGCGGCGGTTCGTGTTCGTGTTCGCGGTCGCGGCGCTCGGCGTATTTGCGGGCCTTGGTTTGCTGCTGGCGGCGGAGGTGGCGGGTGCCGGTCAGCTCGCGTTTTTTGCGGCTGAGGCGGAGTTTTTCCAGCTCCTCCTCCAGCTTTTGAAACCCGTCGAAGCGCGCCTTGCTCAGCTTGCCTCCAGCCAAGGCGGTGCGAATGGCGCAGCCGGCGTCGGTGCCGTGTTTGCAGTCGTGGAATTTGCACTGGCCGGCCAGTTCCTCGATGTCGGCGAAACGCTCGCGCAGGGTCGTCTCGTCGGTCCACATGTGGACTTCGCGGATGCCGGGGTTGTCGATGAGGATGCCGCCGCCGGGCAGCACGATCAACTCGCGGGCGGTGGTGCTGTGGCGGCCTTTGCCGGTGGTTTCGTTGACCTCGTCGGTCCACTGGTAATCCTCGCCGAGCAGATGGTTCATCACCGACGATTTGCCCACGCCGCTCGACCCGACCAGCGTCATGGAAACGCCGCGCTGCAAATACTGCCGCAGCACTTTCAGGCTCGTGCCTTTTTCCGCGCTGGTGATGTGGACGTCGGCGTCGGGATTCAGCGCGCGGATCGCCGCCGCGGCTTCCTGGTTTTGCGCGGCGGGGAAAAGGTCGCACTTATTCACCAGCACGACGGCCTTGGAGCGGCTCTTGCCGATGATCGCAAAGTAACGCTCCATCCGTCGCAAACTGAAGTCCGAGCCGGCATCCGTCACCACCACGACCACGCTGACATTGGCCGCGATGACCTGCTCCTCAGTGCTGCGGCCCGACATTTTGCGCGAGAGGCAGGTCTGCCGGGTGAGTCGCGCGCGGATCATGGTTTCGCCGTCTTCGCCGCCGAGTTCCAGCGCCACCCAGTCGCCGACGGCGGGCAGTTCGGCGTCGGTCGCGGCATCGTGGTAAACCTTGCCGCCCATCGTGACTTCCAGCTCCTCGCCATCGCCGAGGAGCGCGCCGTAGGTGATCTTGTTGTCGCGGATCAGCCGCGCCGGCTTCCAGCCCTCGCGTTCATACGGCGCAAACTCCGCGGCAAACTCCGCATTCCAGCCGAGGTCTTCCAAGGTCATCGCTAGGCCAAAGAATCCACGCCGCCGAGTTTGTCCCCGATGAAGCCCAGCAGTTCCGCGCGTCCGCTGCGCGTCTTTGCCGAGGTGATGAAAACGCGCGGCAATTCCTCGCACCACGCTGCAGTCTTGCTGTGAAAGAGCTCGATATTCGCCTGCACCCGGCCGGCGGAAACGGTGTCCGCTTTGCTAAAGACCAGCGCGAAGGGCACGCGCTCCTCGAGCAGCCATTGCACAAATTCCAGGTCGATGGCCTGCGGTTCGTGGCGCGAGTCGATGAGGACGAAGACGCACACGAGGTTGGGGCGCTGGCAAAGGTAGCCGGCGATCATCTGCTGGAAATGGGCGCGCTCGGATTTGGCGCGCTTGGCGTAGCCGTAGCCGGGTAGATCCACCAGACTCCAGGTGCGGTCGATGGTAAAAAAATTGATGAGCTGCGTGTGGCCCGGCGTGGCGGAAACTTTGGCCAGGGCCTTGGCGCCGGCGAGCATGTTGAGCAGGGACGACTTGCCCACATTCGAGCGGCCGATGAAGGCGAATTCCGGCAGTTCGGAAACCGGGCACGCGGCGACGTTCGGCGCGCTGATTTGGAAGATGGCGGATTTGATATTCACGGGTGCGAGCGCGGAACCTACCCGCGATCCGGCCGATGGGAAGAGCTGTCCGGGACCTCGGGCTGAACTTCCACGGCATCCTCGGCAAACCACGCTTCGACCCGCTGCCGCGCCCACGGTGTTTTACGCAAAAAGGTGAGGCTCGATTTCACGCTGGGATCGAGCTGGAAACAGCGGATCGGAATCCGCCAGCCCATTTCTTCCCAGCCATGCCGCTCCACGAGATGGCGAACGACGGTTTCCAGCGTCACGCCATGCAACGGGTCGCGTGGATGGGACGACGGGGAGGGCATGGAACCTATTTCGCCGCAGGGTGCGCGGCTTTGTAATGGTCGCCGAGCAGGTCTGCGCCGAAGTCGTGATCGAAGTCGCGCCAAATGCTGTGGACGTGATTCGCCTCGTTCTGGGTGTTGTCGTATTCGAGGACGAAGTTGCCGCTTTGCACGCGGTAGTAGTGCGGCTGGCCGCGCTCGAAGCCTCCGGCCCACGCGAAGAAGAGTTTGTCCGCGCCGGCTTTTTCGACCTTGGCCCAATCCTCAGCGGCCACATCGGGGCGGCAGCGGAAAAGGTATTCCTTCACCAGCCGTACGAGCATGGCGTTCTGCTCGGGCGTGAGTTTGCTTTGCGCGAGCCCCTGCGGTTTCACGTCGTTGCGGCCGGGCATGGCCAGGATGTCCTTGGGCGCCTCCGTGGCGATCACGGCTTCCTTGCGCTGCTCGTCGGTGAGCGCCTTCACGAGCGTGCGGCCCAGTTCCTCCTCAGCAGCGAGGACCCGCGTCCCGGTGCGGGGAGCAGTGCGGACTTCGCCGGGATTAGCGCCGAAAAACGAGGGTGTCATGGCGGGCGCAGCGTCGCCGACGACTGTGAAATTCAGCGCGAGATGATGCCCTTCAAAGCGCCAGCTCCACGGCTCAGTGCCGCCTGGTTTGCCGAAGATCGTTACGTAATACCGCTCCGGATCGCGCACGTTGCCGGGACGCGCTTTTTCCAACTCCGCTAACACCGCCTCCAGGCTCATGATCGAAGTGGCCTTGGCGTAGCCGCGATTGCTCAGACCCGTGGCCAGCAGCGCTTGCGCGAGGAGCCGCTGCTCCTGGGTCATTTCCTTAATCTGCAGCCCTTTCCGTTCGCGGGGGATGAAATGCCAGTCCGTCCGCTCTGGACTGACAAAATCGAAAGTGGCCTGGGTCTTCTGCTCTGGGGTAAGGGCGGCGAGGAAGTTGTTCGCCGCGGCGGCCATTTCGACCGAGGCGTCGTGCGCGTGGATTGGGGCGAGGAGTAGGGAAAGGGCGAGCGTGAGGGCGAGGGGAAGTTTCATCGGAGTGGTTTCCACGAAAGACACGAAAGGGCACGAAAGGGGAAGCTATTTGGCGGGAGCGGTCCGGCGTGCGTTGAGGAACCGTTTAGCGTTGCTCCGATTCCGGACGCAGGAAGGTCACGGTGTCGCCGACTTTTTTCTCCTCATACATGGGCTTCTCCACCGGCACGTCATAGGTGCGATTTTGCGCTTCGACGCGGACTTTGAAAAGATACTCGCCGTCAATCTCGCGGGTTTTCTGAATCTTGCGCCCGCTGAAATCGATTTGGCGCTCCTTCTGCGGAGCGAAGGTTTTTTCCACAAGCACACCGGTCAGCTTGTTGCCTTGCACCGGACGCGACATGTGGACGACACCGAAGGCCACAAAACCAAGCACCAGCAGGCCAGCGAGCGTGGCGAAGAGGGCATCGCGTTTCGTCGTGCTCGGGAGGACGACGCGGGGCGGGGGAGGGTTCACTTTCCGACGGGTGCGGCGGCGCTGGCGTCCGGTTGCTGGGCCTGCTGCTCGGAGAAAGTCTCTTCGGTGGCCAGCATGGGAGCGGCGAAGACAGTGCGCTTCCAGACGTAGCGGCGAAGCAGCACCTTAATCGTGGCGGTAAGCGGCACCGCGACGATTGCGCCCAGCAGTCCGCCGATGAGCAAGCTCCAAACAAAGACCGACGCGATGACCGTCATCGGGTGCAGACCAACAGATTCCCCGACGATTTTCGGGGTGATAAAAAGCCCGTCGATTTGCTGCACGATGGCAAAAATGGCAGTGACGACCACGGGAAAGACCCACCACGGATCGCCCGGAATCCAGGTGCCGACGCCGCTTTGCACCGAGGCGATGATGACCGCAGGAATCCAGCAGAGCACAATCCCGAGATACGGAATGATACCGAGCAGGCAGAGCAGCAAGCCGATGAGTAGCCCGAAATCCAGCCCGACCGAGACCAGCAGGATGCCCGTAGCGGTGCCGTTGATGATGCTGACGAGAAGCTGTCCGCGGAAGAAGGCGATGAGGTAACCGTTGATCTCATTAAAAGCGGCGACGACTTCGTCCTTAAATTCCGAGGCCCGCAGCGGCACGTAATCGCCCCACGATTGGGAGATGTTCTGCGACTCGATAAGAAAGTAGTAGAGGTAGATCGGCACGATGATCATCGAGAGCAGGAAGCCGAAGACGCCGAGAAAGCCGCCGACGCTTTTTTGGGTGACGTCCCAAGTCTTCGCGAGAACCACGGGAAGCGCAGTGCGAATCCAGTCGCCCGTTAGGAAATTCTGCAAATCGAGCGTTGGATTGCTGCGCGAGATTTCCAAACCGTCTGGCACGGGCGGACCAATGAAGTTGGGGTCCGGCAGGGCGACCGCAGGTGATTCGGACTTGGACGGGAGCTGCGGAAGCACGGCCTGGATGCCGTATTTTTTCTCCAAAGTGGCGGTCCATTCGTTGAATTGCCCGACCTTTTTGATGATCGCATTTCGATACGTCGGCACCTGATGCACGAGCCGCGCCGACTGCACCCAGATGGCTGGGATGATCCAGACCATCACGCCCGCGAACGCGATGGTGACGAGGCCGAAGACGGAAAAGACGCCGAATTGTCGGGACCATCCCCACGAAACAATTTTCGCCACCACCGGTTCGAGGAGGTAGGCCATCACGCCAGCGATAGCGAAGGGAATGAGGATCGGCTGGAGGAAGCCAATGACCGTCGAAACCAGCCACACGAGCCCCACGGCGATGGCCCCGATGGCCACCACGGAAAGCGCCGCCAGCGCGCTCCACATGGTCTTTTTCTGCCAGGGTGTGGGAAACTCTTCGAGATTCATCCGGGGCTCAAGGTGCGGGGGGCGGGCCGAAGGTTCAAGAAGGGAACGCGGCGACCTTTCAGATTGGGCCTACGGCTGGAGGGAAAGCTGCCAGCTTCCTCTCCAGACGCCGAGCTGTGTTCAAAGCGCGCTGAGGATTTCGTTGAAGGTCGCGCTCGGCCGCAGTACGGCGGACGCTTTGGCCTCGTCCGGCTGGTAGTAGCCGCCGAGGTCCACGGGCTTCCCTTGCACGGCGACGAGTTCGGCAACGATCTTCGCTTCATTCGTCGCGAGCTTTTCCGCGACCGGGGTAAAGGTCGCTCGCAACTCGGCATCCGCAGTTTGCGCCGCGAGTGCTTCGGCCCAGTAAAGCGCGAGGTAAAAATGCGAGCCACGATTGTCGATGGTGCCGAGCTTGCGGCCCGGCGAGCGGTCTTGGTCGAGGAACTTGCCTGTCGCAGCGTCGAGGGTGTCGGCGAGGACTTTGGCCTTTGGATTCTGGAACGTCTCGGCGATGTGCTCGAACGACGGGGCGAGGGCAAAAAACTCACCCAGGCTGTCCCAGCGCAGATAGTTCTCTTCGAGAAATTGCTGGACGTGTTTCGGCGCGGAACCACCGGCGCCGGTTTCAAAAAGACCGCCGCCGTTCATTAGCGGGACGATGGAAAGCATCTTGGCGCTGGTCCCGACTTCGAGGATCGGAAAGAGGTCGGTGAGGTAGTCGCGCAAGACGTTGCCTGTGACGCTGATCGTGTCTTTGCCTTGAACGATGCGCTCCAGCGAAAGCGTGCAAGCGGCGGCGGGTGGCAGGATGCGGATGTCCAGTCCGCTGGTGTCGTGTTGGGCAAGGTAGGTCTTCACCTTCGCGATGATCTGCGCGTCGTGCGCACGCGCTTCATCGAGCCAAAAGACGGTGACATCCCCGGTCGCGCGGGCGCGCTTTACCGCGAGCTTCACCCAATCCTGAATGGGCGCATCTTTCGTCTGGCACGCCCGCCAGATGTCGCCGGCCTCGACGGCGTGCTCAAAAAAGACCGCCCCGCTGGCGTCGGTCACGCGCACCGTGCCATCGGCTGGGATCTCGAAGGTCTTGTTGTGCGAACCGTATTCCTCGGCGGCCTGCGCCATGAGGCCGACGTTCGGCACGCTGCCCATTGTCTTCGGATCGAGTGCGCCGTTCTTTTTGCAGAAATCGAGAACGGCTTGGTAAACGCCGGCGTAGCTGCTGTCGGGAATGACGGCGAGCGTATCGCCGGTCTGGCCCGCGGCGTCCCAGACCTTGCCGCCGGCGCGGATCATTGCCGGCATCGAGGCATCGACGATCACATCGCTCGGCACGTGGAGATTGGTAATGCCTTTGTCGCTGTTGACCATCGAAAGCCCCGGACCGCTGGCGTAAGCGGCTTGGATAGCCGCTTCGATCGCCGCCTTTTTGTCGTCAGGCAGCTTTTCGACTTTGGCCACGAGATCGCCAAAGCCGTTTTTAAAATCGACGCCGAGTTCTTGCAGCGTGTCGGCGTGTTGGGCGATGAGGTCTTTGAAGAACACCCTCACCGCGTGGCCGAAGATGATGGGGTCACTGACCTTCATCATCGTCGCCTTTAGATGGAGCGAGAAAAGCACGCCGTCTGCTTTCGCCTTTGCGATCTGCGCCTCGAGAAACGCGACGAGCGCCTTCTTGCTCAGGAACGTGCCATCGAGAATCTCGCCGGCCTTCAGCGGCGTTTTCTCCTTCAACACTTTCACCATCCCATCCGCGCCGATGAATTCGATCCTCACGTCCGTCGCCGCGGCCATGGTCACGGATTGCTCATTCGAGAAAAAGTCGCCCTTGCCGCCCATCGTGCCGACGCTCGTCTTGGAATCCGCGGTCCACTTGCCCATCGAGTGCGGATGTTTGCGGGCGTAGGCCTTCACCGCCTTGGGCGCGCGGCGGTCGGAATTGCCCTCGCGCAAGACCGGGTTTACCGCGCTGCCCATGACTTTGGCGTAGCGGGTCTTAATTTCCTTTTCCGCATCCGTCTGCGGATTCTCGGGAAAATCCGGCAGCTTGTAGCCGTGGCTTTGCAACTCGGCCACGGCCGCTTTCAACTGCGGTACCGAAGCGCTGATGTTCGGCAGCTTGATGATGTTCGCCTCCGGTTTCAGCGTCAGCGCGCCGAGTTCGCCGAGGGCATCGCCGATCTGCTGATCTTCCGTCAGGAAATCGGGGAAAGTGGCCAGGATGCGCCCGGCGAGCGAGATGTCGCGCTTCTCCACGGCGATACCGGCGTGCTGGGTGAATGCCTGCACAATGGGCAGGAGCGAGTAGGTGGCGAGCGCGGGGGCTTCGTCGGTCTGCGTATAGATAATGGTCGGAAGCGTGGGCATGATGTGGTGGCGTGCGAAAAGCCCGCGGAGTAAACCAGACGCGCCTCCGCCGGTCTAGCGTTCGCCTGCGCTACCGGAAGAATCCCACCACCCCCACACCCTAGTCGTCGTCCTTATCCTTCTTTTTCTTGTCCTTTTTATCCGACGACTTTTGCCGATCGCGTGCCCCGCTATTGGGCGCATAAGCGGCGACATAGCTATTATCCCGTGCGCCACCAGAACGGGCCCGGCCCTCCTGCTTTTTCTGCGAATCGCCGCTCTTCTTCTTGTTGCGATCGTTGTCGTCGTCCCGGTCGCGATCGTTGTCGCGGTCGCGGTTCCGATCTCGGTCGCTGTGGTCGCTGTGGTCGTGGTCGCGATCGTAGCGCTGCTGATTGTAGCTGGTGTAACTGCTGTTCGAATAACGCGAGCGGTTCGTTTGATACCCCGGCTGGTAATAAGCGCGCTGATGGCTTTGCGGATAATACTGGCGTTGCCCGCCGTAGTAGTACCGCGGGCGCTCTTCGTAGTAATAAGCCGGGCGCTGCTGGACGACGACGACCTCGCGATCCACATAGCCCCCGCGATAAGCTGGTCGCGGTTCTTCGTAATAGGCCTCGCTGTATTCGTCATACACGCAGCCACTGAGGCCAGTGACCGCGAGCAAGGCGGGGAGAAGAGCTTTGAGTGAAGTCATGGGCGTGGGGCGTAAAGGGTGGCGTTCTTATTCAACAGAACATTCGCACCCGGTCCACACGCCGCTCCCCTATTTTGCCGAAAAGAGTTCGCTAAAGCTGGTGCCCGTTTTGAGCGGTGCGGCCTTCCAGATCGGCCCCTCCGGTTCGTAAGGCGGTAGCGTCTGCCCCTGCCCCAATTCAGCGAATGGTCCGCCCGCGAGCCGGAACACGGGCAGGATCGGGTTGCCCTTCGCGTCCCGTTTGTAGTCCGCGCCTTCTTCCTCCAGCATCAGACAGAAGAAAACCAGCCCACCCGGCCGTTCGCCGATGAGGATTTCGATGTCGTAAAACTGCCCCGCCTTCACGCGGATCTTGTCGCCCCGCGCGAAGCCGCGCGGCACGCCGGTCCAGCCGTAGTCGTAGTATTTTTCGGCCTCCCATTCCGTGGCTTTGGCGAAGCCGTGGTCGAGCACCACCTTGCCGTTGAAACGCACCACTAAGTAGTCATCGCCCGCGCCGACGAAGCGATACGTGCCATCCTGCGGCGACGCCACCTTTCCCTGGTAATGCACCAGCCAGCGGCTGGGCTGCACCACCTTCTCCATTTCAAACGCCTTCGGCCCCTCGTCCGCGGACATGTTCGGGATGAAAATCTCGGTCGTCGAAAGCGTGCCCGGCGCCTTGAAATAGTCGCTCAGCACGCTCTGGCGAAAATTCTCTTTCACAAACTTGGTCATGATTTTCGAGTAGTCGTCGATCGTCACGTCGGTCGGCTTGCCACTGCGATTCTGCTTGGTGTCGTAAAACGTCCCGGTCAGCCCGTGCACCGCTTTTTCTTTGTCGCCGAAAAACTTCGCCGTGCCACCCGGCATTCCTGTTCCGAGGCCTTTGCCAGCCCCTTTCATCGCATTCTCCACGGCCTGATCGAGAGCGCTACTGTTTGCGGACCCCCGAGCAGTCGCGACGGGAGCGGTGAATGCGGTGGGGACGCTGCTGTTGGAGACGAGTGTCGAGATCGGCGGTGCGGTCAATGTGGGCGCGGTCGGGGTAATCTGATCCATTTGCGGTTTCAGCTCCTCCGACGTCATGACTCGAGCCACTTCATTCGAGACCAGCGGGCCTTCGCCTGTGGTGAAATCCGGCGTTTCCGCCATTCGTTCGAAAAGCACCACGCTTCCCCCTAGCAAAACAATGAGCGTGTGGATCAGGGCGGAAAACGTCAGAAAACGGGCCTCCGCGAGCCGCGCTTGGAGGTTAGTGAAGAAGCGATTTTTGAGTTCGGGGTTGGTCATGCCGCCCCTTTAGCACCGTGCATGCCCCCCTTCTGCGCCGGTCAGTTCTCCAGAGAAAAATGGCCAACGCTTCCCCGCCACGCCGCGAGCGGGCACTTTCCCGCCGGATAGTTTTCATCCGCCGGGTGACTTGCCTTGGACAAAATCTGTCCTGCTTTCGCCAAAGAAAAGAGCGACGACGAACGGTCTGCGCAGCTAAGTTCAAGCACTCCAAACAACCCTTTGGAATTCTCCCTATGAAAACGATTCTCGTGCCCATCGACTTCTCCGACGCCACCGGCCCCGTCCTCGCTCAGGCCCGCCTTCTTGCCCGTGCGCTTGGCAGCCATCTCGTCCTGCTCAAAGTCGCCGAACCCGAGCCCGACTTCGTCGGCTTCGAGCCCGGCCCACAGACCGTCCGCGTGGCCGTGGCCCACGACTTCCGCGCCGAGCATACCCGACTCGATGAACTCAAAGCCGAAGCTGCGGCCGACGGACTCGCGGTGAGCGCCTTTCACGTGCAGGGTCCGATCGTCGAAAAGATCATTGAGCAAGCCGCTGAACACGGCGCAGATCTCATCGTTATGGGCTCGCACGGCCACGGCGCGCTTTACGAATTGCTCGTCGGCAGCATCACTCAGGGCGTCTTAAAAAACGCCGTGTGTCCGGTCCTTGTCGTCCCGGCGCACCGGAAAAAGTAATGCGCTTTTTGTGTCTCGCGGCGTCCGTCGCCACCACCGCTCTCCACGCGGCCGACCAGCCGCAGTGGGGTGAGAACCATACGCGCAACATGGTTTCGGAGGAGCGTGGCTTGCCCGACACCTTTGACCTGGAAGCGGAGACAAACGTCGCTTGGATCGTTCCGCTCGGCACCCAGACCCACAGCACGCCGATCGTTGCGAACGGGCGCATTTACATCGGCACGAACAACGAAGTGCCGCGCGACCCGCAACTCACCGCTGACTCCGGCGTGTTGCTTTGCCTCGACGAAAGTGACGGCCATCTGCTTTGGCAACTTGTCGTCCCGAAGCGCACCGAGGACCAATATTTCGACTGGCCGAAAACGGGCCTGGCCTCGCCCGTCACGGTCGAAGGCGAGCGCGTTTATACGCTGACGAACCGTGGGGAAGTTGTCTGTCTCGATGCCGCTGGCATGACCAATGGCAACGACGGCCCGTTCATGGATGAGGCCGCCCACATGCGTCAGTTCCCCGCGCCGCCACCTGATTTCAAGCCGGTGCGCGTCGAGTCATTCGCTCCGCTCCCGCCGCCCAGTCAGACCGACGCCGACATCCTGTGGCTCTACGATATGCCCGCGCAGTCCGGCACCTGGCCGCACGACGGCGCGCATAGTTCCATCCTCATTCACGGCGATTTCCTCTACGTGAACACCGGGAACGGCGTGGATAATACGCACCGTGTTGTCCGCCGCCCCGACGCACCCAGCCTCATCGTCCTCGATAAAACTACCGGCCGCTTGGTGGCGCAGGACGACGAGAAAATCGGCAACAAAATCTTTCACGCGACCTGGTCGTCGCCTTCGTTCGCTGAGGTGAATGGCAAGCCGCTCATTTTCTTCGCCGGCGGAGACGGGATCGTGCGCGCCTTCGAGCCGGTCCTGCAAAGCCCGCCGCCTGGCGAAGTGCACAAGTTGAAAAAGGTCTGGTCTTTCGACATCGATCCGGCTGCGCCCAAGACGGACGTGCATCGCTTCACCGGGAATAAACAGGAAGGCCCGAGCGACATTTTCGGCATGCCGGTATTCTTCAAGAACCGTATCTACGTCGCGGGCGGCGGTGATCTCTGGTGGGGCAAAAACGAAGCCTGGCTGAAGTGCATCGACGCCACCAAAACCGACGATGTTACCACCACCGCGCAGCTTTGGAGCGCCCCGCTCGATCGGCATGTGATGACGACCGCAGCGATCCGCGACGGCCTCGTCTATATCGCAGACACACGCAACCTTCGCTGTCTCGATGCGGAGACCGGCGCCGAATATTGGAAGCAGGATCTTCGCGGCGAGGTCTGGGCCTCGCCAATGGTTGCCGACGGCAAAGTTTTCATCGGCACTCGAAAAGGCGACTTCTGGATTTTCGCTGCGGGCAAAGAACTGAAGATCCTCGCCAACATTCCGGGCAAATCCCCGATCAGCGCTACCGCCACCGCCGCCAACGGCGCGCTCTACGTGACGACGCAGAACCAGCTCATCAAAGTCCGCGCCAACGCTCGGCAGTAGCGCGGCGGCACTGTAGGGGAACCTGCCAGCTTCCCCCTAACAGCGCGCGTCTTGCCCGCCTGCCCCGTTCGGTTTAGCGATGCGCCGTGACTCTCACCCCGGATCTTCGATGAAGCCAATCTTCCTGCTGCTCCTACTCCTTGCCGGTGTGGGTTGGGCGGGTGAGGTGCGCCAGTGGACGTCGCCTCCGGGAAATCCGTTCGAGGCGGAGTTGCTGGCCGCGGATGGATTGCGGGCCACTCTGCTCGTCCCCGGCCGTGGAAAGATGGTCGTCCCTTTCGCCATGCTGAGCGCGGAGGATGTGCGTTACGTGCGCGCGTGGCGTGGGCAAAACCATCGCGCTCCACTCATCGATCCTGAACGGCTCGCCCCGTGGCCGCCGGACGCCGTTGGGGAAAACATTGAGGTGCGCGTGGTCGCCGAGGATGCGGTGGCGATGAAGTTTTCCTACGAGAGCACGCATTTCGTGGTGGAGTCGGATCTCAAGCTGCCGGTTCCGGTAGTGCGCGACATCACTGCAGCTTTCGAGGCAACCCGGGCGTTGCTAATCGCGCTGCCGCTTGGGCTGTTGCGCGGGGACGAGGATGAAAAATATGCGGTCGCCATGTTTTCCACGGCGGCCGCTTATCAAGCCGCAGGCGGTATTGAGGGCAGTGGCGGATACTTCGATGCACCGAGCCAGCGCATGCTCATCTTCCTGCCCAACCTCGGAATTAAACAGGGGACGTATGCGCTCGCCGTAGATTTTCAGCGGCAGCTTTTCGTCCTGAAACATGAAGTCACGCATCAGTTGCTCGGGCGTTGGAGTATGCGGCTGCCCGTCTGGCTGAATGAGGGTTTTGCCGAGTGCGTCGCGTCCATGCCCTACACACGCGGTCGCTACTCGCTGCAAAATCTCGACGGCGCCATGAGCGAGTATCTGCGCAAATGGCGGGCCTCGCCAGACCGCCGCGATCTCCTCCTCATTCCGCCTGCCCGGCTGATGGCGCTCACCGCGCCGCAGTGGCGCGACGAGGTTTCCGCGGTCACCGCGTATCCGCTCTACAATTCCGCCGCGCTGCTCGCGCACTACTTTCTCCACCACGATGCGCCCGGCGGTGCCAGTTTGGCGGCCTATTTCGATGACCTGCGCCGCGGCGTTCCGCGGGAAAAAGCGGAAGCCGACCGGTTGCTGCGCGGGCGCACCCGCGAGAATCTCACGGCCGAGGTGCAAACGCTCGCCCGCAAACTTGGTTTGCAGGTGAAACTCGACGCGCGGTGAATCTTGCGAGCGCGCACGTTGCGTGCGCTGGCGGAGGCGTTCCGCCTTCGCGGACTTCCGGAGGCGCGGAAGACGGGGCCGCGCGCCATAACCGTACGCGTCTGGAAAGTGGGTTTCGGCAGGATGCCGAAACCAACGCGCTGGAAGCGCGCGCTCCCCAGAATCTGCGGCACGCGTTTAGTGAACTGCGAGGGCAGGTGCCGCGGTCGCCAGATTTGGGAGTTGGCGCAGTTCGGCGAGGAAGCGGGCGTTTTGCGCCTGGGTGCCGATGCTCACGCGAATCCACTCGGGCAACGCGTAGGAAGCCATGTCGCGGACGATGATGCCTTTGCGGAGCAGCGCCTGGAAGACGGCTTGGCCATCGCCGACGCGGACCAAAATGAAGTTCGCGAAGCTCGGCACGAACTCGAGGCCCATCGTGGCGAACTCTTGCTGGAGCCAAGTGCGGCCTTCGATGGTCAGCTCGCGAGTTTTGCGCTGGTGATCGTCATCGGCGAGGCCGGCGAGCGCGCCCGCTTGAGCGATGCCGTTGGCGTTGAAGGGCTGCCGGGTCTTTTGCAGCACGTCGATCAACTCGGGTTTGGCGAGGCCGTAGCCGATGCGGAGATTGGCGAGCCCTTGGATCTTCGAGAAAGTGCGAAGCACGACGACGTTGCGGCCTTCGCGGACGAATTTCAGCGTGTCGGGCGGGGTTTCGAGGAACTCGAAATACGCCTCGTCGAAGACCACGACGACGTGTCCAGGTACGCGCTCCATGAAGCGGTCGATTTCGTTTTGCGCGAGCAGCGTGCCCGTCGGGTTGTTGGGATTGGCGATGAAAACCTCGCGGGTCTGCGGGGTGATCGCGGCGAGCATGGCGTCGAGATCGTGGGCAAAACCAGGGTCAGGCACTTCGATGGTCGTCGCGCCGAACAGCGTAGCCATGAGCTTATAGACGACGAAGGCGTGACGGGCGGTGACGATTTCGTCGCCGGGCGAGAGGAAGGCTTTGCCGATGAATTCGATGACCTCATTTGAGCCGCAACCCAGGATGACGTTCTCTCGCTTCAAACCGGTCTTTGCCGCGATGGCTTCGCGCAAATAGTAGCCGCCACCGTCCGGATAAAAATGGGAGCGCTCCAGCATCTCGCGCATCGCGGCGAGGGCTTTTGGCGAAGGCCCGAGGGGATTCTCGTTCGAGGCGAGCTTGATGATTTCCTCGGGCTTCAGGCCGAGCTCACGAGCGACATCCTCAATCGGTTTGCCGGGTTCGTAGGAGACGAGTTCGCGCAGCCATGGATGGGCAGTATTCCAAAGTGACATAGGAACGGCGACGGTAGCGGTCACGGTGGGAATTGCCAGCGCTTCGGCGGGTGGAGTCACCCGCCGGAGCTACTCCTTCTGGAGCTTGCGGAGCAGACCTTCGATCTGCTGGATGGTCGCGGCCGAGCCCTTGTTGGTCATCAGAAAACGGCGCCCCTCGATCAGGGTCCGTTTCGCTTCCGGCTGCGAACCATTTTGCAACTGGAGGCTGCTCAAGCTCATGCAGACGCGGCCAAATTGTTCCGCCGAGACGCCCTTCGGATTACTCTGCGCAATCTCGATGGCCTGGTAGTAGGCGTCGATGGCGTCGTCGGTTTGGCGACGGCGCATGAGATTATCGCCGGAGGCGACGAGGGCACTCCAATCGTTCGCAAGCAGCGGAGTTCCGGTGTTTTCCGGCGGTGGATCGAAAACCGGGGGTGGAGCAATGGCCACGGGCGGGGTGATGCCGGTGACCCGCGGCGCACCGTACTGCGGGGGGAGAATCTGGTTATTACGTTGCACGGGCACGACCGGGATTTGCGCCACCGCGACGGGACGCTCCGTGGGTGGAGCAGGGACGGGAGCGACCGGTTCGTGGGATTTCTCCATCGGAACCGGAGTCGCTGCGGCGAGTAGAGGCGCGGGCGTGGCCATCGGCGGGGCCGGAGTGGCGGCGGCGATGCTGGGTTCAACTTTCGGCGCTTCGGGCTCCACTTTGACGGGGTCAACCTTTGGCTCGGGCGTGGCTGCGGCCACGATCGGTGCCGGGGTGGCCGGATTGATCACCGGATCGGGCTTGCGGAACTCCTTCCACGCGACGATGCCGACGGCGATTACTGCACAACCTGCGGCGATGAAAGTGCCGATCGGCGCGTGATGTCGAGGCGCGGGAGCGTAGGCCGTTTGCGCCGGGCTTTGCATCGTGCCGGGCGGCGGAACCACGGTGCTCTGAGCACCCACGCTGCCGATCGCCGTGGCGGCGGTACTGGCAGGCTTTTGCGGGAAAGGCGTGTTGCGGATGTTTTCGACCGCCGTTTGCATCTCGCCGGTGCTGGTGAAGCGCCGGTCGGGCTCCTGCTGCATGGCGCGAATGACGACTTGGTCGATGCGCTCATCCACCGCGACCCGCTGCGACGGCGGATCGAAAATACCCGCGGGGATTTCTCCGCAGAGCATTTCGTAAAGCATTACGCCCATGCTGTAGATGTCCGCCCGATGATCCACGCGGATGCCCTTTTTCTGCTCTGGAGCCATGTAGTCCGGCGTGCCGAGAACCATGCCGGTCATGGTCTGGCCCCATTGCTCGGGCGATTTCGCGGTGTCCATACGCGCCAGGCCGAAGTCGGTCACTTTCACCCGGCCTTTCATATCGACGAGGATATTCGCCGGCTTGATGTCGCGATGAATGACGCCCTCGCTGTGCGCATACTGGAGCGCCTCACAAACCCCCACGATCAGCTCCAAAGACTGCACCGGCTTCAGCCCCACGCTCTTGATCAAATGATGCAGCGTCGTCCCTTCGACGAACTCCATGACGAAATACAAGTGCCCCTCCGTCGTGTTTCCAAAATCGAAGACCGAAACAATGTTCGGGTGATTCATCTTCGCCATCGTGCGCGCCTCGCGGACAAAGCGTTCGCCGAAATCGCGATCAATGCTCACCTCCAGCGGCAGAAGTTTAATCGCGACTACGCGGTCGAGCGCCGTCTGGCGGCCTTTATAGACCACCCCCATGCCGCCGCGGCCGATCATTTCGCTGATCTCGTAGTTCGGAAAAAGATTCTCCGCTTCCTTCACGCTCGGCGGCTCCCAGCTTTGCAGGCTGCCCCCGCCCGTCATTCGCACACTCTGCATGCCGCGCGCGAATAGCTCGTCCGGGCTCATCCCGCCGAGGATCGAGGGCAACGCCCCGCTCTCCGGCGCGGCGTCGTCGGCGGGATCTGGGTCCGGGTTCGTAGGCATCAGCGAAGCGTTAGCTAGCGCCGACGAGGAGTTTGGTCAATTCGCTATCCACATCGTTCTCATCCTGCACCGTGTCACCGACGAAGCGCCGCAATACGTCGCGGTAGCGCTGGCGAAAACGGAAGACGGTAACGTGCAGCGCGCTCACCGACAGGCCAGCCTTGGGCGCTACCTCCACGTAGCGCTCCTCGCCGCCGCTGAAGCTCAAAAACTGGGGCAGAAACGGGAAGATCTTTTCCTTACCCTCCCCGGCATATTCCTGGCGCAGAGCCTCCAGCGTGGCCTCCAGCGTGGTCAGCGCCCAGCGCCGGGAGAAAAGGTCATCCATCGAGCGGTTCGAAGGCTCCTGGCCGAACCGCTTCTCCGCCTTGGCCCGATCAATCACCAAAGAAGCCGCCGCCTGCGTCGTGATGTCTGCCGCCGGAAAGCCCGCCTCCGCGTAAGCCCCGAGTCGGTGCAAAATGAACTCCTGAAAGTGCGCCGTATCTTCCTCCTCCGGACGCGGCAAATCCACGGTCTGGAGCCGGGCAAAGAAATCCTCCGTGCGTTGCGCCGCTTCCTCGGGTTCGGCGCCACCGACCCGCATCCAAACATACACCGGCGGCCAGCAGCGCGCCGCGAGTTGCCCCAATTCCGCACGATGCCCCGCCACCGCCGCCTGCCACAGGCTGCGGTTCGGATTGCGGATGATCGTGGGATTTTCAACCTGAGAAGACATCGCGAGAAAAAGCTGCCGAGATAGCGCCACACCGCGCCGCGCCCGTCAAGCTATCGAGTGCGCGGATTCCTCGGCGCAGCGCGCAATGGGCGCAGACCTGCAAAGCGGAAGCAATGATCCGGGCGCAGGAGCGCCTCGGGGTCGCGCAGGAGCGCTCGGCTCCGCGGCTTCGGAGCCAAGCGCTCCCGCGCGACCCACTGGCGCTCCAGCGCTCGAACTTCTGCTCAAGTCACAGCGTCCCCACTTCGAGTTGCTCCAGGTAGATAAAGTCCGGCGACTTCACCCCAGCCTCGGCGCGAATGCGGACGAGTTCCGGCGACTCGAAAAAGCGCCGGGCGTCGGCCAGCGAAGTCCACCTCGAGAAATGCACAATCTTATTGGCGTCGTTCTCGTAACGGAGCACCTGAAACGAGCGTTCGCCCGCGGCTTTCCGAATGTCCGCCGCCTGGTCAAAAATGCGCTTCCAAGCGGGGTAGTCGGCGACTTCGTGGATGATCAGGACGTGGGGCATGGGTGGTTTATGCGTTTCGATTGTCGCGATCACGCTTGATGAGGCGGCTCTTGCGGAAGCGCATCTCGCCGCGCATGACATAGAGAATGAACGCTTGGGAGCCGTCGTAGCGGTAAAACACCCGGCAAGGTGGCTCGACGATCTGCCGGTAGCGCGACTGCCGCATCTCCGGCGGGCGGGAACCGCTCTCGGGATGCGACTCCAATTGGCCGACATGCTGGAAGACCCGCTGCACCAGACCTCGCGCCGCGGGCGGGTCGTCGAGGGCGATGTAATCCGCGATGGCGTCGAGGTCTTGGAGAGCCGGTTCCGTCCAGACTATTTCAGCCATCGCGCCATGCGTTTTTTGGCCTCGGCGTGAGTGACGACGCGCCCTTCCTCGACCGCACGTTCGCCGCGGGCGATGCCCTCCAAAATGCCGAGGCGGCGATTCAGCATGTCGAACGCCGCCACGCCCATCAGATACGCTGCCGGTTTGCCGTGCTGCGTGATGAGCACCGGAGCTTGGTCGGATTCGAGGTCAGCGATGATTTCGGTGGCCTTGCGCTTGAGGGTGGTGACGAGTTCAGTTCGCATGAAGTGCGACTTTAGTACCATTCGCTTTCACAGCAAGCGCGGAAGCGGGATAGAAGTCTTCGCTGCTTCCGCTCGTTCCCAGGTGCAATTCAGCCACGAGCGCAAAATCATAGGGCACGGCGAGCTGGAAGACGGGCTCGGAATATGGAATGACGGCACAACGTAAGGATTGAAGCGATGGCAACGAGTATCATCACGTAAGGTGTGTACTGCTTGAGGCCTGGAACATCGGCAGGCTGGGCTGCGTTGATCGCGCCGTGCAGCAGCATGCACCAGCCAAGGCTGCCTGAAATCATACGAATGATGCCGAGTGCGGTTCCAACAACTGCAGCAAAGACCATCTGCTGGAGCACTGCCGCAAGTGGACGCTCAGCTAGCCACGGCAAATGTACAAGAGCAAAGCAAAACGCTGAGGCGAGCACCACGAGGCGCGGATGAGTCTCTGGAACCCGACGAAACGCGTAACCGCGACAAACCAGCTCCTCGAACACTCCTGTTGCCACTCCATATCCACTCTTCCATGCCAGCCAAGGCAGCAACATAGGAATTGCAAAATACAGGGAGAAAACCCAGTTAAGAACAACGATGGGTAGCAGCAGGAGCACCGACCAACTGAGCGGGAGTCGAAAAGTGCCAATATCGCGCAAGGAACGCACCGCGATCAACGGCACAGACCATGCGATCGTCGCTATAACAGGAATGAGCGGAATGCCTACCTGGGCGGGAACGTTGAGGATGGCTCCGAGCAGGTAGTTTATTGCTCGAAGTGTCGCCAGACAGCCGATGGATAGGACGACAATCATCGCCAGCCGATTCCGTGCGCTCATCGGATGGGCAGCAGGGGAGACGGCGCTGAGCATACGTGATAGCCGATTGTGCCTGCGTCGGCCGTGATTAGCGCCCGCTCAATCCGTCACCGCGCCCTTGCTCGCCGTGGCGACTTGCTTGGCATACTTGGCCAGGACGCCGCGGGTGTAGGTGGGCTTGGGGGCTTTCCATTTGGCGAGGCGGGCGGCAAGGTCGGCTTTAGGGACGTCGAGGGTGAGGGTGTGTTTGGCGGCGTCGATGGTGATGGTGTCGCCGTTTTTCACCACGGCGAGCGGGCCGCCGAGGGCCGCTTCGGGGGTGATGTGGCCGACGACGAAGCCGTGGGAGCCGCCGCTGAAGCGGCCGTCGGTGATGAGGGCCACGTCTTTGCCGAGCCCTTTGCCCATGACGGCGCTGGTCGGCGAAAGCATCTCCCGCATGCCGGGGCCGCCGACGGGGCCTTCGTGGCGGATGACGATGACGTGGCCTTTCTTCACGCGGCCGTCGAGGATCGCGGCGAGGGCAGTCTGCTCGTTTTCAAAGACGAGGGCTTTGCCGGAGAAGGTGAGACCCTCTTTGCCGCTGATCTTGGCGACGGCACCGTCGGGGGCGAGGTTGCCGCGGAGGATGACGAGGTGGCTGTCTTTTTTGATCGGGTTGTCGAGCGGGCGGATGATCTCCTGGCCTTTGGGGTAGGGTTTCACGCGTTTGAGGTTTTCGGCCATGGTCCGGCCGGTGACGGTCATGCAGTCGCCGTGGAGCAACCCGGCGTCGAGCAGGGTGCGCATGAGCGGGGTCTGGCCGCCGATGGCGACGAGCTCGCTCATGAGGAAGCGGCCGCTCGGTTTTAAATCGGCGAGCACGGGGACGCGCGCACCGATGCGGGTGAAGTCATCGATGCCCAGCGCGACGCCGGCGCTGTGGGCCATGGCGATGAGGTGGAGCACGGCATTGGTCGAGCCGCCGAGGGCGATGACGACGGTGATGGCGTTCTCGAAGGCCTTTTTCGTCATGATGTCGAGCGGGCGGATGCCGCGTTTGATGAGCTCGACGACGGCGAGGCCGGCGGCGCGGGCGTCGGCGGCTTTGGCGGGGGAGAGGGCGTTTTGCGCGGCGCTGTTGGGCAAAGACATGCCGAGGGCTTCGATGGCGCTGGCCATGGTATTCGCGGTGTACATGCCGCCGCAGGAGCCGGCGCCGGGGATGGCCTGCTCCTCGATGAGGGCGAGTTCGCGGTCGTCGAGCGTGCCATTGGCGTGCTCGCCCACGGCCTCAAAGCAGCTCACGACATCGAGGTTTTTGCCGGCGAATTTTTCCCGCCGATCGCTGCGCAGCCGCTTCTCCGCGAGGATGCCGGTGATACAGCCGGGCAGGATGGTGCCGCCATAGACGAAGATGCTCGGCCGGTTCAGCCGGGCCATGGCCATGACGCAGGCGGGCATGTTTTTGTCGCAGCCGCCGATGGCGACCAAGCCGTCAAAGCCTTCGCAACCCATGACCGTCTCGATGCTGTCGGCGATGACCTCGCGCGAGACGAGGGAGTATTTCATCCCCTCCGTGCCCATGGAGATGCCGTCGGAGATGGTGATCGTGCCGAAGATCACGCCCTTCGCTCCGGCGGTGTTCGCCCCAGCCTCGGCCTGCCGCGCGAGCTGGTCGATGTGCATGTTGCACGGCGTGACCATCGACCACGTCGAGGCGATGCCGATCTGCGATTTCTTAAAGTCCTCGCGCGCAAAACCGACCGCATGGAGCATCGCCCGGCTGGCCGCCCGCTCCGCGCCATCGACGACGAGCCGGGAATGCGCGCGGTGGAGGCTTTCGGCGCTGTTCACGGACGATTTCTTGCGGGCGGGGGCTTTGGCTTTGGTGGTCATAAAGGGAGCGCGAGGCTAGGGGGGCGGCAGCGCGCTGGCAAGGCGGACGGCATCCGCCGGATGCGGCAAAGTCCAAGCGCAGGAGCGCGAGGCTGGCGCGAGGAGCGCTTGGCTCCGGTACGGAGCCGAGCGCTCCAGCGCGTCTAAGGCGTGCTCCCGCACGCGTCGCTCCACTCCAATGGACCGCTCCGGCTCTACGCCGCCACGCCGTCGAGCACCTCGGCCAATTCCACCAGCCCCACGGGCTTCCGCATGTACCCGGCGGCTCCGCACCCGCTGACAAAAGGATGGTCGCCATCGACGCTCCCGGAAACGAAAATGACCTTTGTATCCGGGCGCCGGCTGAGGAGCGCATGGCAGACCGTGAGGCCATTGCAGCGCGGCATGTGGATGTCTAGGAGGACGATGTCGGGGGCGTGCCGAGCGAAGCTTTGAATCACCGCGAGGCCGCCACCAGTGACGGTGTCCACCACTTCGTGTCCACAGGCCCGCACGCAATCGGCGAGCGCTGCGGCGAGGTCGCGGTCATCATCAGCAACAAGGACGCGCATGGTAGAGGAGCTACGCCGCGAGGAGAAACTTTCGCACTTCGATGAAGGCGACCATTTCCAGCAGGTCATCGACATGAAAAGGCTTGGTCAAGATCGTGCCGTTCACGCTGGCGATGAATTCGTTGACCTTTTGGTTATTGCGATGGCCGGTCATGAAAACGAATCGCTCGCACAGGTGCGGGCGCATGCGCTCCACGGCGCGAAAGAACATGTCGCCCGGAAGTGTGGGCATGTTCATGTCGCAAAGGATGAGGTCGAAATCGTTGCCGAGCACCTTGTGGACGCCTTCAACGCCATTCGCCACCGCGACGACCTCGAAGCCGCTCTCGGTCAGAAAGCAGGTCATGATTTCGCCGAAAGCGGCGTCGTCTTCCAAGAGGAGGACTTTTTTCGGTGCGGGCGAGGCCCCGTCCTTCGGCTCGTGAATGCGCAGTCCCGCCGGGTTCGGATGAAGGTCCGGGGTTTGAATGGTTTCGGGCAGGGGAAGAGTGGCGGTCTGGGACATGGGCAGTAGGATTTAGCTGCCTGAAAAGCAGCCGGTGTGCCTGTACGTCCGCTCTTTTCTGGAAAGTCTGTGCTGGAGCACGAAAGCCAGCGGCGCTTAATGGATGCTACTCTGGCGATTCGCCTCTCCGACCTATCACCCGTTTCGATTACCACTACCGCCCGCTCAAGTCCCCGGGACTTCCGGTGGAGCCAGCGGAGCGAGCAGCCCCTTGTCGATCGGCACTACGTCGGGCGTGGTGCCGGGAAGCGGCGGTTCGCTCACAAACTGCGTGGCGAGTGCCGCCAGGAGAAGCGAGGCGCCCCCGAGCATCACGACTTTCACCGGATCATTATTGAAGAGCTGTTTGACCACGGGCTCGAGGGTGAGCGCAGCGAGGATTTCCGGGACGACGATGAAAAAGTTGAAGATACCCATGTAAACACCCATGCGGTTCGCCGGAAGCGCGGTGCTGAGGATGGCGTAGGGCAGGGAGAGGATCGAGGCCCAGGCAATGCCGACGCCGATCATCGTCAGCTTCCAAGCGCCGGGGTCGTGGATCATCCCTGTGGAAAGCAGGCTGACGCCACCTGCGAGGAGGGCGAGAGAATGCACTGTCTTGCGCCCGATTTTGGCCGCAAGGACGGGCAGGGCAAAGGCGACGAGGAAGCAAACGATCGAGTAAATGGCGAAGGTCTGCCCGCCAAACGCGGTTCCTTTGTCGAAGAGCTCAGACTTTGGATCGGTCGTCCCGTAAATTTGCTGCGCTGTGGCCAGGCCGAAGAACATCCACATGCAGAAGAGCCCCAGCCAGGTGAAGAACTGGACGACCGCGAGCTGCCGCATTGTCCGCGGCATTTCGCGCAGGGCCGACGACACCTCAGGCCCGCCGAGCACGGCGCCAATGACCGCGCCCAGCCCGCCGCCGACGAGGATGTGCATCGCGGTAAGGTGATGATCCACAAGCAGGCCGCGGCTGATGCCAAAGGCCGCGCCGACCAGTGCGCCACCGAGCAGATACATCGGTTGCACGCGAAAGCCGCGGTGCTCGCGCTTCCGGCGTTCGAACTCCACGAGATCATCGGGCGGGTATTCTTTAGTCGTAAAAACCGTCCACAGGACCGCCACGAGAAAGGCGAATGCGCCGAGCTTGAAAGCATAGAGCACGGTGAGCGGCACGCCGTTGGCCGCGTTGCCCACCACGCCGCAGCTTTCCAAAATCCACGGCAACGCATTCGCCACCGCCGCGCCGATGCCAATGAAAAAACTCTGCATCACGAAACCCGTGGTGCGCTGCTCGACCGGCAGCTTGTCCGCGACAAAGGCGCGGAAGGGTTCCATCGAGATATTGATCGACGCATCCAGCACCCAGAGCATCGTTGCCGCGACCCAGAGCGTGGGGGAGTCCGGCATGAAAAAGAGTGCGATGCTCGAGAGGACTGCGCCCACGAGGAAGTAAGGCCGCCGTCGCCCGAGCCGGTTCCAAGTGCGGTCGGACATCGAGCCGATGATCGGTTGGACGAGCAGCCCGGTCATCGGCCCAGCCAGCCACAGGAGCGGAATTTTGTCCGGCTCCGCGCCGAGTTTCGCGTAAATCGCCGACATATTCGCGAGCTGTAGGCCAAACCCAAACTGGATGCCGAGAAAGCCGAAGCTCATGTTCCAGATCTGCCAGAACGAGAGGCGCGGACGGGGATTCGTGTTCATAGAGCGGGGGGAGGAGGACGCGCGAAATTGTCTAGATTTCGGCGCGCGGCCAAGCCGTAAATTCCCTTCCAAACAGGCTGGTGCCTTAAGCCTTCCGGTTCGCCACTACGTAGTCGTGCAGCGCATTCACGGTCGCCAACGCCTGCCGCGCGGTTTCCGAGTTCGGCACGCTCACGCCGAACTTCTTCTCCAGCGAAACGACGAGTTCCAGCGCGTCGATCGAGTCCAGCCCGAGCCCAGTTGGGCCAAAGAGCGGCAGATCGTCGGCGATCTCCTCCTTCGACACCTTGAGCATCAGGTTTTCGACCATCATCTCTTTGATGACTTCGCGTAGGTTTTCTTCGGGCATGGCGGGGCGGTGTCTTTCCGTGGAAAAAGATTCGGATTCAAGCCATTTCGCGGTTTCCTTCTGCGCCCGCAAAAAATGTCCGCCGCCAAACAACGCCTCGACCAGCTCCTCGTCGCCCGCGGTTATTTCGAGTCCCGCGAAAAAGCCCAGCGCGCGATCATGGCTGGTGCAGTCAGCGTCGGCGAGCAGCGCTCAGATAAGCCGGGCACGCGCGTGGCCGAGGATGCCGCGATCATCGTGAAGAGCACCGAGCGCTACGTCGGCCGCGGCGGCCTCAAACTCGAAGGCGCGCTCGCCCACTTTGCCATCGACCCCACCGGCGCGACCTGCCTCGACGTCGGCGCGAGCACCGGCGGCTTCACCGACTGCCTGCTCCAGCACGGCGCGGCGCGGGTTTTCGCCATCGACGTGGGGCACTCCCAGCTCGACTGGAAAATCCGCTCCGACCCGCGCGTGGTGGTCCGCGAAAAACTCAACGCCCGCCATCTCACAAGCGCGGACATTCCCGAGCCCATCGCCGTCTGCGTCATCGACGTGTCCTTCATCTCGCTGACTTTGATCTTGCCTCCCGCCGCCGCGCTGCTGAGTCATGGCGGCGTGATCGTCCCGCTGATCAAACCGCAATTCGAGCTTCGCAAGGAAGACGTTGGCCGCGGCGGCGTCGTCCGCGATCCCGCGCTGCACGATCGCGCTGTGGAAAAAATCCGTGCCTTCACCGCGACGCTGGCTGGCGTGGCGTGGGCGGGCGTCATCGAGTCACCGATCCTCGGCGGCGAGGGCAACAAAGAATTTCTCGCATGCCTGCGCGCATCGGCCTGATCGCCAATGACGGCAAGGCGGGCGCGGGCGAACTCGTCCACGAAATCGCTCGCGCCTGCGCGACGCGCGGCCTGCCGCTCATCTTGGAGAAGCGCACCGCGGAGATCATCGGCGTGGAGTCCGAAGCGGATATCCCCGCACTCGTCCACGTCACCGACCTGCTCCTCGTCCTCGGCGGCGACGGCACCATCCTCCAGGTCGTCCACGAATTGCGCGACGTGTTCCTGCCCATCCTCGGCATCAATCTCGGCTCGCTCGGGTTCCTCACTTCGGTCAGTGCCGCCGCCTGGCCGCAGGCGCTCGATGCCATCGCCGCCGGCACCTGCCAGTTCAGCGAACGCGCGCTCCTTGAAGTCCAGGTCCTCCGCGCCGGTGCCGTCGCCGCCCGCTACATCGCGCTGAACGACGCAGTGATCAGCCGTGGCGAACTCTCTCGCCTCATCAAACTCAACGTCGCCATCGACGGCGCGACGCTCAGCGAATACCACGCCGACGGCCTCATCGTCGCCACCCCTACTGGCTCAACCGCCTACTCGCTCAGCGCCGGCGGCCCCGTGCTCACGCCAGACAGCGGCGTCTTCGTCATCACGCCCATCTGCCCACATGTGCTGACCATGCGCCCCGTCCTCGTCAGCGAGCATTCCGTCATCGAGATAACGCCCTCACGCGAAGAGCCGGATATTTTCCTCTCCCTCGACGGCCAGGCGTCCGTTCGCATCCTCTCCGGCGATCTCATCCGCATCACTCAGGCCCCGCAACGTCTCCCACTCGCCATGCTGCCCGGCACCACCTTTTTTGAAGTTCTCCGACAAAAGCTCAAATGGAGCGGCACTGCCGTATGATCACCCTCGCCGACATCCTGCCCCCGGAGCACGTCCACCTCGACCTCACGGCCACCTCGCCCCACGGAGCGATCGAGGAAGTTGCCGCTCCGCTGAAAAGTGATGTCGCCGTCAACGATTGGCCGGCCCTGCTCGCCGGGCTCCACGCCTCCGCGCCTTGTCTGCCCGAGGCGGGCGGGGGCTTTGCCATCTGCATCCCGCACACCCGCGGCGAGTGCGTGAGCGCGATGGTCATGAGCGTGGGCCGGAGCACTGCCGGAATCGCTTTCGACGGCCAGGGTTTGCCGGTGCATTACATCTTCTGCATCGGCGTCCCGCGCGCTCTCGCGGCCGACTACCTCCGCATCGTCGGCCTGCTCGCCCGCATTTTCAAAGATCCCGCTGCCGAACGCGAACTCCGCGCCGCCGAAACCCCCGCCAGCTTCATCGCCCTCCTCTCCCGCCGTGAGGCGAAGCTGTAGCTGATCTCACGGAGCGACGGGCGGGCTGCTGCGAAGGATGGCCTCCGGCCGGTAGATATCCGCGTTGCTCGCCTCGAACTCCGCTTTCAGCCGCACCCGCAGTCGCGCTAGATCCACGAGTTCCCACTTCGTGAAATGCACGACGTCCGCGGCATCGCGCTCGTGCTGAATGCCGATCAGGATATGCCGGGCGTCGTCGTTCACCTTGTTCGTCTCGCGCTTCAGCTCGAAGTAAAAGATCCGCAGCGCGCTCGCCTTGTTGCCTTTGGCGAAGACTTTCGGGTCGAGGTAGAAAACGCGCCCCGTGGCTTTGTCGAGCAGCCGCAAATCCGGGTAGCCGCTGCGCTGGCGCCCCCCGGCAGCGGTCGGCGGGATGGTGCATTCCAAGCCGGGCAACGCGCGGAGTTGGGCGAGAATGGCATTCTCAAATTTCGCGCTCATCTCGTTCACGCGCTTCACGCCGCGTGTCGGATTATCGGGGGCGTTGAGCGCGGCGAGGACGGCCTCGAGTGCCGCGCCGATCTGTGCGAGCACGCGCTGGTCGTCGGCGTCCTTGGGATCGACGGCGATGACCTTTTTTCCAGAGGTAGCCGCGATGACCTCGGCGAAGGGGATGCCCTTGAGCGTTTCCTTTTCGTCGAGCAACCACGGGATGAGTTTGTTCACAGCATCGGATTTGTCGTCGGCCCTGACGGTGGTACAGGCGAGGAGGCAGAGCAGAAACAGGCGAAGCATGGCGGGAGTTCGTATTCTTAATCCTGGTCGTAATCTCCGGCGGCGGAGCAGCGGATTGCGATTAGCATTTAAGATACGAATCAGAAAGCTCTGCCTATGAAAACGCTCCCGATGTTTCTCAACGGCGCGTGGATCGAAGCCGGTGACGGCGCGACACGCGAAATCCTCAATCCCGCGAACAACCAGTCGCTCGCCCAAGTCACCGACGGTGGCACGCGTGACGCCGAGTTGGCCATCGTTCACGCGCGGCGAGCATTCGACGAAGGCCCGTGGCCGCAGATGCGTGCGCTGGAGCGGGCCGGCTATCTTTTCAAACTCGCCGACCTGATCGAAAAGAACGCCGAGCCGCTGGCGGTGCTGGAGACGCAGAACAACGGCAAACCACTGCGCGAGGCGCGCTACGACGTGGCTGATGCGGCGGGGTGCTTCCGCTATTACGCGGGGCTGATCACCAAGCCGCTGGGGCAGACCTACGAGGTCGGCGATCCGGCGATCCAGGCGATGGTCGTGCGCGAACCGGTGGGCGTGTGTGGGCAAATCATCCCGTGGAATTTCCCGCTGCTGATGGCGGCGTGGAAACTCGCGCCGGGGTTGGCGGCGGGAAATTGCTGCATCCTCAAGCCGGCGGAAACCACGCCGCTGACCGCCATCGAGCTGTTTAAATTGATCGCCGAGGCCGGCTTTCCGCCGGGCTCCGCGCAGCTTCTACTCGGCCCCGGCGGCACGGTCGGCCACGCACTCGCGGCGAGCATGGAAGTGGACAAAGTCGCCTTCACTGGCGGCACCGCGACCGGTCGCAAGATCATGGCGGCGGCGACCGGCAACATCAAAAATGTCACGCTCGAACTCGGCGGCAAATCGCCGTGCATCGTCTTTGCCGATGCCGATTTCGAGGTTGCGCTCGAATACGCGATGTTCGCGATCTTCGCCGGCCAGGGCGAGGTGTGCAGCGCGGGTTCGCGACTGATTCTTGACCGAAAGATCGCCGACCAGTTTCTCGCGCGCCTTGCCGAGGCGAGCGCGCGGATCGTGGTCGGCGATGGGCTTGATCCACGGACGGAGATAGGGCCGCTCATCACGCGGGCGCACATGGAAAAGGTGCTCGGCTACATCGAAGCCGGACGGGCCGAGGGCGCGGAAACAATTTGCGGCGGACATCGCTTGACCGATGGCGCGCTTGCCGCCGGCAACTTCGTCGCGCCCACGATCTTTGTGAACTCGCAGCCCGACATGAAAATCGTTCGCGAGGAAATCTTCGGCCCCGTGCTCGTCGTGCAGCTTTTCGAAACCGAGGAGGAAGCGGTGCGCCTGGCCAACGACACGATCTACGGCTTGGCCGGCGGCGTCTTCACCAGCGACCAAGCCAAGGGCCTGCGTGTGCTAAAAAAGCTCCGCGCGGGAATCACCTGGCTCAACACCTATCACCCGACGTTCAACGAAGCGCCGTGGGGCGGCTACAAGCAGAGCGGGATCGGGCGCGAACTCGGCACTTTCGGTCTCGACGCTTACCTGGAGACCAAGCAGATCAACATCAACCTCGCGCCCGCCAAGCTCGGCTGGTTCGGGAGTATGGCCTGACGCAACTGCCGCTGTTACCGCCGGCGGCGACGCGCGAGGACGCTGGCGCCGGCGAGGAGCAGGAGGCTCGCGGTGGCGGGCTCGGGCACGATTTTGAGGTCGCCTTGGGAGTAAAGGTCGCTCGTGTCCCAACTCAGACCACCGCCCAACGTGGGGAAGCTGAAGCTGCTGAAGGTGCCGGTGGTGGTGCCGTCGAAGATATTGAAGGTGTCGCCGAAAGACGGGTTGAAGCCGTTGATGAGGTCCACGTCGAGCAGGCCGTTGAGGCCGAGGAGGCCGGTGATATCGAGCTGATCGTGCTGGCTGCCAGGGGTGAGGCCGCCGATTTCCATGATCAGCGTATTCGTCGGACTAAAGATGACGTTGTTCACCGGGGTAATCGCTGGGCTGAGGCCGGGCGAAAAGGTGCCGCTGAAAATCACGTTGCTGAAGTCGCCAATCCCTTTCACGTAGCCAGTGAAGTCCAGCGGCTGCGCGAAGGAGGTGCCCTCGGCGTCGCCATTGATGATCGTCGCCTGGGCCAGCGCGTTTGTGCCGGCGACGGTGCCCCAGCCGGTGATGGCACGACCGAAGTCCACGAAGACACCGTTGGTCGCGGTGAGCGCCCCGGGGTTCGCGCCGTTGCCGATCTCGGTGATGCTGCCGAGCACCGCCTGGTTTTTGTCGAGCAGCGTGACGCTGTGCTGTTGGGTGCGGAGTTCGCCGTTGGAAAAGTATCCGGCGAAGTTGGTGGCGTCGCCCATGCTGAGCGCGCCAGTGGCTTCGATGAGTGAGCCGGATTCGGAGGAGACGCGGCCTTGGATGGTGCCGGTAGCGGTCAGCGCGAGGCCGGTGGGTACGGCTACTCCGCTGGGGGCGATGAGGGTGCCGCCATTGAGGTTCGTCGGGCCGAGTTTGACTGGGCTGTTTGAGACCATCTGCAAGGTCGCGCCGCTGGCCACGTTGATTGCGCCGTCCATGCGGAAGCCGTTATTCACCAGCGCGCCGAGCTGGAGGAGGCCGGCGTTGACGTTGATGGTGGTGGTGTTTTGGCCGAGGAAGGTGCCGCCGACGACGGTGCTAGCGGTGGACGTGTGAAGGATTTGGGCGGTGCCGCTGAGGGTTTTGGCGGTGGCATTGGTGAAGGTCAGGTTGTTGCCACCGGTGAATTCGGTGGTGCCGAGAGCGAGGAGGAGCGGATTGGCGATGGTGCGCGCGCCGCCTTCAGCGCTGAGCTTGAAATCGCCGCCCTGGATCAGACCGCCCGTGCCGGCGGCAGTATTGCTGCCGAAGCCGAGATGGGCAGCTGCTGCGCTGAGGAAAACGCCCCCGCCAAAGGTGTTGTTGCCGGAAAGCGTGACTTTGCCCGTGCCAAAGAGCTGGATCGAGCTCACGGCGTCGCCGGTGATGTTGCCGGCCATGGTGCCGAAGGTGGCTTGCGCAAAGTTCAGCGTGCTGGAGGTGAGCGCCCACGCGCCCTGAATGGAGTCGGTGGTGCCGGTGATGAAGCTGCCCACGATGACGGAGCCGCCAAGGTAGGAGTTGACGCCGCTCAGGGTGGTGATGGCGGCGTTGCTGGTGAAGTTGCCAGGGCCGGAGATGTTGCCCGAGATGGCGTTGCTAAAACTTGTTGTGTCCACCGTGCCGTTATTGGTGATGGCCGCGCTAATGTTCCCGTTGTTGGCGGTGATGGTGCCGGAATTGGCAACGGTGCCGGCGAGGGTGCCGCCGGACACGTTGAGCGCGCTGGTGTTATTCGTCGCTCCGGTGAGGGTGGCGCCGAAGTTGAGGTTCGTCGTGGCGTTGTTGGTCAGCGCGCCGTTCACCGGGCCATTGATGTCGAGCACGCCAGCACTGACGGTGCCGCCCGCGCCGAGGGTGACGCCCGAGATGACGCCGGTGCCAGCGGTGGTTTTGGTAAAGGCGGCGTTGGTCGTGATATTCGTGCCGGTGAAGGAGCCGGATTGGAGGTCCACGTTTCCCGTGGCGGTGAGGGTGGTGACTTGGAGATTGCCGCCATCCACGAGCACGGTATCGACGGTGTCCGTGCCGGTGTGGTTGACGAATCCACCGCTAACTCGGAGCAGGCCGGTGTCGGGCAGGGCGTTGGAGGTATTGATCTGGACAAAGCCGCCGACGTTGCGAGTGCCGCCGGTGTGGGTGAGTGCCGTGCCGGCGTTGAGGGTGATGAAGCCATTAAAGGTGAGCGCGCCTGCGCCGGTGCTACCGCCCGTCCACGTGGCACCGCCTCCGACGGTCACATCGCTGCCGGTGGGGAGGGAGACGGTGCCGTTGTTGTTGATCAGCACTGCGGTGGACTGGACGAAGCCGCCGGCATCGAGCGTGCCGCCGGCCGCAACGGCGATGTTTTGTGGGCCGCTCAGGGAATTGGTGGCCGCCATCTGGAGCGTCCCGCCACTTTGGACCTGCACGGTGCCGTTCCCGAGCGCGCTGACGCCGCCGCTTTGCAGGATGCCGCCGGCTGCTTGCATCGCCCCAAAAAAAGTCGGTGATGCGCCCGAGAGCAGGAGCGTACCCGGGCCACTTTGCCGGACGATCTGGCCGGCGACAAAACCGTTTGAGAACGTGCCGCCAAAGGTCATCGCGGTGGGCGAGACGAACTCGAGCACCGAAGCGTAAATGAAGCCGAACGACACGTTTCCGCTCAAGGCATTGGCCGCGGCGATGCGCAGGGTGCCGTTGCCGTTGTTCCCGAGGTTCGTCCCGCCCGTCCACGTCCCTGCACCGCTGAGCGTCACGATCCCGCTGCCCATACGAAATTCACCGGCCCCGCTGACGCCGCCCGACATCAAAAGATTGTCCGCAAAAATCTGGGTCGCCGAGGTCAAGATCACCGGCGCGGTAATGAAGGAATTCAGCGCGGAAAGCGTGATCGTCGCCTGGCCGGAGAGATCCTGAAAATTCAGCGCATTGCCGCCGATGGTGAGGTTCCCCGTCGTGTTCTGCTGAAGATACCCGAGGATGAATGGGTTCGCGAGATTCTGGTTCGTGACGAGCACGCCGGCATTCGTGAAATTGATAAACTGTCCCTGCTGGCTGACTGGAAGCGCCGTCCAGTTGGCGAGCTGATTCCAGGAAACGCCGTCGCCGGCACCGGTCCAAGTCTGGGCAAATGTGGCGGAGGCAGTGAGTGCGAGGATGCTGCTGGCGAGGATGGTGCGGCGGGTGGTTTTCATTTGGCTTTGGAGTTGGCTTGTTGTTTGAAAAGGAAAAGTGAAGCGGCCAGTCAGCGTGACCAGCGAGCGCATCGGCAAACTGCCGGCGGAAGGACCGGCATGGCTTGCGACGAGAAGTCGCGTCATGGTGTTGAGAAAACACACGGCTTGGGGGGCAGATTCGGGAAAAGAGACTGGTCGCGATAAAGAGATTTTCTCTGCTCAATGTCAAACTCTTGTTAAAACTTCTTGGGACCCGCGCCGTGGCCCACCGATTCTGAATTGTGCGAGGACCACGATTCCGCCCTTACTCCGCCATGAAAAACGGCCCCACCACCAAGGAACTCTATCAGCAGTTGCGCGCCCTGCCGTGGGCGCGGCTGTGGGGCGAAGAGGTGCCGCGCTTTACTCGCGCGACGGCAAAAGAGCGGTTTGCGCGGGTGGCGGTGATTCGGGCGGTGGGCGTGGTTTTTACCGAGTCCGGCCCGGCGGCGCAGCGTGAGGAGGTAAAGCAATGGCTGCGTGGATTGCTCCATGATCCGGAGGAAAAGATCCGCCGTTATGCCATGGCGGCGCTGCCCAAGGTAGGTGCGGAATCGGGCGAAGAAGCGGAGTTGCTCGCCCTATTGCAGACGACGACGAGTGCGCGGGAAGAGAAATTCCTCGGACAGACGCTCGATAAAATCGGCGGGGAGGCGACGTTGGAAGCCTTCGAAGCGGCGGGCGGCCTTTCGCCCGGGACGGAGCAGCGGGTGAAAGCGAGTGTGGCCCGCACCGCCAGCCCTGGCGTAGTGCGACTGAAGCGCGTGCTCACCGGCTTCGGGCGGCTGCGCATCCATTTGCGCGGGCGCAAGGGGCTGGAAGGCATTGTGCGGGAAGAGGTGGAGGCGCAGGGAAAATTTCGTGTGCTGGCGGTGACGCCGGGGCTCGTCGCGGTCACGGCGTTGAGCCCATTCACGCTCGCCGACATTTTCACGTTACGCTGTTTCGGCACCGTGGGTTTGGTGCTCGGGCTGGTGAAAACGGCGCCCGAAGTTGAGGCCACGGATGCGCTCGCTGCGGCGATCACTTCGCCAGTGGCGCAGCGGCTCTTCGATGCGCTGACCGAGGGCGCAATTCGCTATCGGCTGGATTTTATTGGCAAGGGACACCAGCGGGCAGCAGTCCGGCGCGTAGCGGATCGCGCCTATGTGCTGTGCCCACGGATTCTCAATGACGCGCGCGAAGCACCGTGGGCCGTGGACATTCATCCCACTGCGCACGGCGACTCCGTGGAGTTGCGACCGCGCTTGTCGCCCGATCCGCGGCACACCTACCGCCTCGATGATGTGCCCGCGGCGTCCCACCCGCCGCTCGCGGCCTGCATGGCGCGCCTCGTCGGACGCGTGGAAAACGAACGCGTGTGGGATCCGTTTTGCGGCTCGGGCCAGGAATTGATCGAGCGCGCGCTGTTCGGCGGAGTGACGCGCGTCTTCGGCACAGATCGCGATGCCGCGGCCATCGGCATCGCAGAGAGAAATTTTGCTGCCGCGCCAGTCGCGGGCGCCGAGGCGCGTTTCGCCTGTTGCGATTTCCGCGAATTCGCCGAGATCGCTGGCGTCGCCCCGCACAGCCTCACACTGATCATCACCAATCCACCGCTGGGGCGCCGCGTCCGCATCCCAAACCTGCGCGCGCTTTTCGACGACCTCTTCGCCGTCGCCGCGCAGATGCTCGCGCCGGATGGGCGGTTGGTTTTCACCAATCCCTTTCGGATGGAGAGCCCACAACCGTCCCTCCGGCTTCAGTCCCGGCACGTTGTGGACCTCGGCGGCTTCGATTGTCGCCTGGAGGTTTATCGAAAAGCGGCGCGCTAGAGCGGAGCACACTGGCTCGGGGTTACAGTGCCAGCTCCGCCGCGAGACGAATCGCCGCGATCATCGAGTCGGGGCGGGCAAGGCCTTTGCCCGCCAGCTCGAAAGCGGTGCCGTGGTCGGGGCTGGTGCGAGGGAAGGGGAGGCCGAGGGTCACGTTCACGCCGGAGTCAAAGGCGTGGAGCTTCAATGGGATAAGGCCTTGGTCGTGGTACATGCAGAGCACGCCGTCAAACTCGCCTGCGACCGCGCGGTTGAAAACGGTGTCGGGCGAAAATGGGCCGCTGAAAACCGGTGGGCCTAGGAGCGTGATGGCGGGCGCGATCAACTCGATCTCCTCGCGACCAAGCGCGCCGGATTCGCCGGCGTGGGGGTTCAGGCCCGCGACGGCGATGCGCGGTTCGCGTGCGAGCCGTTGCTGGAGAAAGGCCGAGAGCAAGCGGCCGACACGAATGATTTCGTGGGATGACAAAGCACCGGCGACATCCCGCAGCGGCACGTGGGAAGTGACAAGCGCGACGGTCAGCGCGCCACCCGTGAGGCACATGGCAAAATCCCGCACGCCAGCCTGCGCGGCGTAAAATTCCGTCTGTCCCGGAAACGCAAATCCTTCGGCCTGCATCCGCGCCTTGTGGATTGGCCCGGTAACGACCCCGGCGATCTCACCCGCGCGGAGCAGTTGCGCGCTTTCCTCGAGCGCGGCCAACGCCGCTTGCGCCGTCGCGGGCGTGGGTTCGCCGGGCGTCGCCCCCGCGCTTTCGCCGATGACGCGATACTCAAACCCGGCATCCAGTTTTCCCGAGGCCAGCGCTGCCGCCACGATTTCTGGCCCGATGCCCGCTGCGTCCCCGAGAGTGATGCCGATGACCGGCATCGCCTAATACATCTTGATGTAAGCCTTCTTCCGCAGCTTCGCGATCCAGTCGGCTTGAAGCTTCTGCCGCTCGACTTGGATGAGCGTCTTTTCGATCTCGTCGCGCAGGTCTTTGAGTGGCTTCACCGTCGCTGGCTTCTTGGCCTCGGCGTAGAGCAGGTAATAGCTGCCGCCGAGTTCGATGACCTTGCTGACTTCGCCCGGCTTGAGCGCAAAAGCCGATTTCGAAAGGCTTTCATTGAGCGTCTTTTTATCGATCCAACCCCAGTCGCCGTAAGTTTCCTGCTTGTCGTCCTCGGAATACATCCGCGCGAGATCGCCAAACTCCGCGCCGCCCACAATTTTTTCGCGGATTTCCTCGATCATCTTACGCCGCGAATTGTTCTCCGCGCTGCGCCGCACCGTGATCGTCCGCAGCTTCAGTTGCTCCGGCGTGCCGAAATCGTCCTGATGCGTCCGGTAGTATTCCGCGATCTGCGCGTCAGAAACGGTGACGTTCCCCTTGATCGCCTGCCGCCGCATTTCCGAAACGATGATCTTGTCCTTCTCGAGCTGGCGGAACTTTTCCAGCGTGAAGCCCTGCGCCGCCAGGGTGCGGATGAAAGCCGAACGATCACCGCCAAATTCTTCGCGCACGAGGGTCGTGACCCGCTCTTCGATGAAGTAGTCGGGGATTTGAAAACCCTTCGATTTGAACTCCGAAAGGATGACCTGGCGGTCCACGAGATCGTTAATCGCGGCGAGCCGAATCTCCTTCACCTTCTGCACCAGTTCCTCACCGCGGTAGGTCTCTGCGGCCGAACGTTCTTTGGCCCCAACCAACTCCCGCACCTGCGAGAAAGTCACCACGTCGTTGTTCACCACGGCGGCGATTCCATCGAGCACGTTCTGGGCTTTCACCGCGCCGGCAAAGCTGACAGCGAAGGCGATGGCGGTGAGAGACGAAGTGAGGCGTGACATGAAGCGAGCGGGAATAAAGACCGGAACCGGCGGCCAGCGCTAGCCCTTTTTCGCCGTGCTCTGGATGTAGATTTCGCGAAGCTGCTTGAAGTCCACTTCGACGGGCGAATGCGTCATCAGGTCGGTGCCGCGGTTGTTTTTCGGGAAGGCGATCACGTCGCGAATCGACTCAGCGCCCACGATGAGCATGACCAGGCGGTCGAGTCCGAGGGCGATGCCGCCGTGGGGCGGCGCGCCAAAGCTGAAGGCGCGCAGGAGATGGGCAAATTTGAGCTGCTGCTGCTCGGGGGTGACGCCGAGCACCTCAAACATCCGGGCCTGCAAATCCTTTTCATGAATCCGGATCGAGCCGCCGCCGAGTTCCACGCCATTGAGCACCACGTCGTAGGCGACGGCGCGGACTTTGCCGAAATCCCCGGCGTCGAGTTGCGCCATGTCCTCGGCCTTCGGACGCGTGAACGGGTGATGCACGGCGACCCAGTGGTTGTCCTCCGGCGAAAACGCGAGCAGCGGGAAATCGACCACCCAGAGGAAATTCAGCTGATCCTTCGTCGCGGCCAGCAAGCCGAGCAGTTCCGCGCAGCGCAGGCGTACGCGGCCAAGCACTTCGCACACGGCTTCGAGCTTCAGGTCCGCGCCGAAAAAGAGCACGTCGCCCTCAGCGAAACCCATCCGTTCGGTCAGGGCGGCGCGTTCCGCGTCGCTGAAGAACTTCACGATCGGCGATTCCCATTCACCGCCGACGCTCCACTTGATGTAGGCCAGCCCTTTCGCGCCAAACTCCGTCTTCACCCATTCCTCCCACTTCTTGAGCTGTTCCTTGCTGAGCATCGCCGCCGCGCCCTTGGCGTTCAGCGCCTTGATCACACCGCCGCCATCGGCGACCGAGCGGAAGACCTTGAACTGTGAGTCGCGGAAAATGTCCGCCAGCTCCGTGAGTTCCATGCCGAACCGCAGGTCCGGCTTGTCGCTGCCATAGCGGTTCATCGCTTCGCTGTAGGCCATGCGGGGAAAGGGCACCGGGATTTCGACGCCCTTCGCTTCGCGAAAAATCCGCGCGAGCAGACCTTCGATCAGCGTCTGGATTTCCACCTCGGTAATGAACGACGCTTCCACGTCGATTTGCGTAAACTCCGGCTGCCGATCCGCGCGCAAATCCTCATCTCGGAAACACCGCGCGATCTGGAAATACTTCTCCAGCCCGGCGACCTGGAGCAGTTGCTTGTACTGCTGCGGCGCCTGCGGCAGCGCGTAAAACGAGCCCGGCGTCAGCCGCGACGGCACGAGAAAATCGCGCGCGCCCTCGGGCGTCGGGTTCGAGAGGATCGGCGTCTCGATTTCGAGGAAACCAGCGTCGTCGAGATAGTCGCGCGTCGCCTTCACCACGCGATGACGCAGCTTCAGGTTGCGCTGCATGTGCGCCGTGCGCAGGTCGAGGTAGCGGTACTGCATCCTCAAGTCCTCATTCACGCTCGGGTCGTCGAGCGGGAAAGGCGGCACGTCGGCCTTGTTTAGCACTTTCAGCTCGCTGGCGATGATCTCGATCGCCCCGGTCGCCAGCTTGGCATTCTCCGAACCCGCCAGCCGCGCCGCCACCACGCCCGTGAGTTGGATCACATCCTCACTGCGCAGCCCGTGACTCGCCTCCGCCACCTGCGGATGCTCTTCCGGGCGAAAGACGACCTGCGTCAGACCCTCCCGGTCACGCAAGTCGATGAAGATGACGCCGCCATGATCGCGCCGCGAATTGACCCAACCGGCGAGCGTGACGGTTTGGCCGATGTCGGACGGGCGGAGCTGCTGGCAATGATGCGTGCGGTACATAAAGAAGGGGCGCGGAAGCTACCCGGAAAACCCGCAAATGGGAGAAGAATTTCGCGCCGACCATCGCCCGCATCCTCGCCTGCGCGTACATCTGACCACTGGCCTTCCTCGCCGCCGACACAGCTACCAAGTTTGCGTTCCCGAGCCCTCAGCTTGGCAACGAGGAAAAGGTTGCAGCACCTCCGCTCTCGCGAACGCGCCCTCAAGCGCACCGAAGGTTCACTCAGGAAGGCCGTCCCCAGTGCTCAGCTCGAAGCCAAGTGTGTTCTTGCCGGGCGCGGCTGCATTCGCTGGAGCGAAAGGTGCCGCTCGCGCAGACGGTCGAGCATCTCCAGCTTTTCCAGCCACGGCAGCGCGCGCAGGCGGCGGCGTTCCGCTTCCTTGGATTGGATGATGTGCTGAAGATCGGGATTCACGGTTGGAGGAAACGGTTCTCGAACTTCGCCCACGCCTCAAGCAGCGAGTGGCGGGCGAGGATGTCGCGCAGGCGATCCATGTGGGCGATCCCGGCTTCGACGAACATGACCAGCCGCGCGTGATCCTTGGCGCGTCCGGTTTGCAGCGCGATGGCCATCAGGTGCTCGGCAGTCATGACCCGCGTGGTCAGGCCGTCGGCTTCGCGCGTCACCGCTTCGCGCACGGCCTCGGCCACCAGCGGTTGGCTGGCGGGGAGAAACTGCACCGGCCAGCCCTCGATCTGGATGGCATCGCCTTCCGCCGGATAGCCGAGCTTCGCACAGGCTTCATAGATCGGCGTCAGGGTGAGGATCAACGGCGCCGGCTCGAACAGCACGAAGATATCGACATCCAACGTCCCGACCGGCTCCAGGTAAAACGCCGCCCCCACGGCCCCGCCGACCGCATATGGCCCGATGACGCTGTCAGCGTGGAGTTGTTCGACGATGGCCAGTGTTTCCTTCATTTAGTTCCGAGATTACTCGCGAGACGGCTATTGAACGGAAGTTCTGAAACTTCGATACAAGTCCTGGATGTGGCGCATGGCGTTCTTGCCACCGCTCTTCACGCTGAGCATGGTCAGAAGGTCGTCATCAGAGAGAAACAGGATAATCTTCCTTGGGCTTGAATCGTTATAAATCGAGAACGCCTTCCTCTGGGACGATTCCCCAGGCGGAATTCTGGTTACGATTAAGCCAAGTCGTCCGAGGCGGTCGCCGAGGTATGTCGCAGTTTGGTTCAATGCTGCCGGACCGATATCTTGCGTATTCTTCGTTTCGAACATCAAGTAGAGAGCCGAGTGTTCTCCTCTTACATAGGTCCAGAAAGTCTGGTCCGAATCATTCGTGAAAACGATGTCCCGCCGTTCAGTTCCGTCTATCGTTCGGACTTCCAGTTCGCCGTCGATCAACTCTGGGTTGAACAGGAAGTTGAGAATCTCAAGGACCGTTTGTTGGTAGGTCGTCGCATCAGATGCTCCGATGGGGATATTTTGAAGACGATTCTTTAATTGCGTTGCTTCCGCAGTGATGCCATCCGGTTCGGTGGCGAGACTTGTGGGCTGGGCTTCCACGGCAGACTCTTCCTTCACTCTGATGTATTTATCGACGCGCTCGAGTTCCTTCCGACTCACGGCGATGATATCTTTCTTGGGCACACCTATCTTCCCGCTCCCAGAGCGTCCCTTTACCGCTTTCGCTCTCAAATAGGCCGCAAATTCAAGTTTCACGAAGTCGTCATAGTTGATCCATGGCAATGCTCTCACGATTCGACGGGGCACCAGGATAATCGGCGAGCCGTCATGCGGGCTGACAGGCAGGTCGAAATAGCCATCACTCCATTCAAGCTGAGACGGATCAAAAATGTGCGGGATCGGCACCGCTTCGGTCAGAGGGATACTCCAAATGGCACATTGTTTCTGGGTGTATTCGATCAAGAAGCCCTTAATGAGACTGGCTGAGATATCACTGACTCGATCTGGTCCGATCCCAACCGAGACAAGCTGAAGCTCCTCGATATGCCGCACTCCTCGATCGAGAAGTGGTGTGGAGTTTCGCAGCGTCTCAAGGATCAGCTCAGTGAGAAACGATCCCACGCCGGATCCACGTTTCCCACCCCGCGTGTAGCCCAAGCCAATCTCGGACACTTCGGGGAATTGAAACAGATGGCTAGCGTCAGCGATTCGCCCCGCCTTTATCGCACTCACGCCCGCCTGAAAAACGTCGATCAGAATGCGATGCAACTGCTGAAACTCTGGGATTCTGCTCTTGAAGAGAAGGAATGGATCGATACCGAGAGGCACGTCTACTCCCAGTCGAGGGATCACGAAGTCAACCTCATACTGGGATACCCCTGCGAGCAATGGCAGAGCCGCGGCGTTGTCGAATCGACTCATCCTGGCCGCTTAAAGTAATTTAGGATATCGGTGCGGTCTAAAACGTCGAAATCAAATACGAAATTACCGTAGCTGCCGGTCTTCCAATGATCTGAAATGCTAACGTCGTTAGCTTCCAAATGACTTAGAGTGACCTCCTCATCGCCTTCCTGGAATATTTGGAGTGCCATTTGAATTCCGTAGGCATCGGAAAGAAGCTCGTCGGCTTGTTCCCGCGTCGAAGGCAACGCTTCTGCAAATCTATCGAGGCCTTGGCGAATTTGCCGGAGCACCACGACAACATCACGATGTTCGGGATTATCACCGGCAGCAACGAATTCCGCATAGCGTTTCATGAATGGATCGTCCGCCGCCAGTTCCTTAGACTCGCGGATCACGTCATTGACCTGCCCGAGCACTAATGAACTAATTTGGTCCACGGGAGATTTCTTTGCCAGCTTGTCAATCTCCTCGTAAAGGCCAGCCGACACGCTTTGAAGCAAATCAAGCGTTTGGTCCCGTTGCTTTAGGTCGGATGAGTATGCCTCCAATGTCTGGATGGCTTCCTCGATTTGCGAGAGTTGACTATCGCGTCGCATCTCGATCGCTGACCTCGAAGATTTTTTCTGTGCGGACATTAGAGAACACTGACTGCATTCGCAGGACTAGCAACAATTTGACTACGCCTTCGACTTCTCCTCCATGCCTTTCCTCAAGGCCTCCTCCTCGGAGATCGCCTGTTCGGTTGCGTATTTGCGGACGTCTTCGGTGAGCTTCATGGGAATGGCGTGGATTACTTGCAGAACTGGTCAGCCGTCAGTCCAGCCCACCAATCAAACTGCGCAACGTTCCTTTCGCATCTCTTTGTGATCCAGCACTGACAAGGTGACGTTTTTCACCACGCGGTTCGCGGGTGCGACGCCTCTCGCCCTACTGCGCCTCCGCTGTGCCGATGAACAGTCCGATCTGGTCCTTGTATTCGTCCTTGCCCTGGCTGGCCTGGATGAGGAGCTCGCGGCCTTGGGCATCTTTGCCGGTGAAGAAGGCATAGACGCCGAGATACCAGGCGCGGTCAGCGAGTTTGTCGGGCGGATAGGCGGCGCGGAGGAAGGATTGGCCCATGGCAAAGACGCAGTCGGGCGCAAGGTCGGTCCACGGCACGGGCACGGAGCCAAATTGGGAGACAATCTCGACTTGCGTGTCGTTGGCGCGGCGGACGCCGCCGGGGAGCTTGAGGTTGTTCTTTTTCACCAACGGATCAGCGTAGCCAATCGCAATGAGGTCCGCGATGAGCGTGGCTTTGAAACGGGCCAGCCACTCGGTCTTTTTGATCATCACGGCGGCAGCCTTTTTGCCGCCCTCGCTCTGTGCGGGCACGGCTTTGGCGGCGAGGTAGGCCTCAGTATACTTAAACTGCGCGCAGAGCGTTTGCAGCCGGCCTTTCATTTCGTTCAGCGCCTTTTCGTCCGCGGCTTCAAGGGCGGCCATCTGCGCGGTGCGGGCGGTATTCTCCTCGGCGATTTTCTCACGAAGTTGCGCGGCCAGTGCGTCGATACGCGCGGGGAGTTCGCCCGGCTGGGTGAGCTTCGCTTTGGCGGCCTCCACGATCGGGAGAGCAGCTTCGCGCTGGGCCAAAGTGCCCGCACCGCGCGCCGCGTCGCGGGCCGCAATGTACGTGGCACAATCCGCCGCGCGAGGTCCGGCGAGCGCCTGGTATTCGGCCACCCACGCGGCTTTCGGCGGAAGCGCGGCAGCCGCAAACTGGCGGAACAGTTCGGCCGCTGTTTCGTACTCTTGCAGCGCCCAATTCTTGGCCGCGAAGACGAGCAGCGCGAGGGCCGCTTCGCCCTCCACGTCGAGACTTGCGGCCGCTGCCGCCGGCACCGGCTGGTCGGTCGCAGCCAGCTTGGCGGTCTGGACGAAAAAGCCGGCGAGGCGCTGCTCGGTAGGATCGGTGGAGAAGGCGTCGCGCTTTTCCAGCGTTGCGAAATCTGCTCGTCCCTCCGCTACCCGACCCGCAAAAAATTCGGCGAGTCCGGTCTGGAGGGTGATCCAGTTCAGCCGCGGCTGGGGAACATTGGGCAGCGCTTCCAACGCGCGGAAGGCCGCCGCCGCCTTGGTTGCGTCGCCGCTCGCGAGGAGTTTGCGGGCCGCGGAGTATTGCCCATCGATGCCGCCGCCGCCCCGCGCTTCTTCCTCGGCCGTCGCTGGCGGGTGCAGCCAGCGTTCGCGGATTTTTTGCGCACCGAGTCCAACGGCCACAACGAGGATCGTGACCAGGATGGTCAGCCAGCTGAAGTCCTTTCCCGGCCGGCGTGCGGCGTTTTCTTCGGCGCGGGCCGCGGCCGCCGTGGTTTGCGCGGCAGCGATGGCCTGAGTGCGCGCGTACTCCAGCGCGTCGATCAATTGCTCGTAGGTTTGAAAGCGATCGTCGGGTTTGAATTTCAGCGTTTTCTCAATGGCGAAAGCCGTCTCCGTCGAAATTTGCGGGACCGCGGCGTGCAGGCTGGGCTCCTTCTTTTTCGCCTCGAGCAGGACGCTCATCTGGTTCGTCTCCACGTCGCACGGCGGATTGCCGGTGAGCGCGTGATAGAGCGCCGCGCCGAGCGAATACATGTCGCTGCGCAAATCCTCCGGCCGGTCGTCGAGCTTCTCCGGCGCGACATAGGCCGGCGTGCCCCAGACCTCGCCCATCACGGTGCCCGCATTTTCCATGAGCACAGCCAACCCGAAGTCCACGATCTTGGCGGTGTGCGCGTTGGCAAAGAGAATGTTGCCCGGCTTGACGTCGCGATGAATCAGCCCGCGCTGCAGCGCCGCGTTCAGACCCTGCGCGATCTGGATGCCGGTGGTCAGCACCTGGACTTCGTCCATGCGCTCGTCGAGATTCAGCAGGTCGTCGAGCGAGCCTTTGTCCACCAGTTCCATGGCGATATAGACCAAGCCATGATCCTGCCCGGTGCTGAAAACTTTCACCACATGCGGATGGTTGATCGAGGCGGTGATCGCGGCCTCTTTTTCAAACTGCGCGATGAACTCAGGATTCGTACTTTGCTCCTTTTGCAAAAGCTTCAGCGCGACCTGGCGGCCGAGATGCTGATCGAGGGCGCGATAAACCGTGCCCATCCCGCCAGAGCCGAGCAATTCCTGCAGCTCGAAGTGGTCGAATTTTCGGCGCACCCGCATCGCTGCGCCGCACGTCGGACAGTGCATCAGGGCAAAAGGTTCCTCGCCGGCAACGTCGATAAGTGCGCCGCAGGTCGGGCATTCCTGAATGAGACTGTTCGGAGATTCGGGCATGAAAACGGGGGACGCTAGCAGTCGTGAAAATCGCCCGCAAGCTGGGCGGCCAAGCCCTATTCCGCGGCCGGTTTTTTGGCGCTTTTTTTAGTCGGCGCAGATGGGACTGGTTCTGCCGGGAGAGCGTCGAGTTTTTTGGTCAGAGCTTCGGCGCCGAGGGCGCGAATTTTTTCAACGGCCGAGGGCGTGAGCGCGGAGCGGGGGAGCTTCTTGGCGCCGACCGCATCGACGAGCGCCGCGGCGTGCTTAGGACGGGAAGCGAGCGCGGCGTAGAGCAGGCCGCGCTGGGGTTCTTCGCTGGCTTTGGCTTGAGCGAATAGGGCAGGGGTATCGGTGGCGTCGTCGAGTGAGGTCAGCACGAGGGCGGCGGGAAAACGCATGACGGGGTCCGCAAAAAGTTCGGTGCAGGTTTCGCGCAGGCTGGGGGCTTTGGCGTCCATGAGCTGTTCGAGCGCGGCACGGCGCTCGTCGGGGAGCATTTTCGGATCAAGCACGGTCCGGCGGGCGTCGGCGATGATCTGGCCAGCGGCGAAGAGTTTGTCGAGGGCGTCCAGTCGCTCGCGTTGTTTGGCGTCGCCGGCGTCGGCGAGCTTCGCGGTGAACTGCTCCCACGCGACGGGCATGGGCGCGGACGTGGCTTTTTTCAGCCCCGCGCTGAGTCCATCGAGGACGGCGGCCTGGATCTCGGGTGGGCCGGTGAGCGCGCTGCCGAGGAGGACATCGACGGCCAGCGGTTCTTTATCGATCGATTCCGCCAGTCGCCTCGCGATGCAGCGGACGGTCGTCGGGATTTTTGCCCTGCCGCCGAGCGTGGCAAGTTGGCCGGGCTCGCTGTCGCCCAGCGGGAGCAAGCCATACCAAAGCATCAGCGGAATGTTTTGGTCATTGGCGTCCTCGTCGTGCTGGAGGAGGGGACGCGCGAGCGCCGCGCGGGCCTCGACGGGAAAACGCTGGAGTGCGGAGGCGAGCGCGAGGCGGACGGCCGGCGACGGATCGTTTTCCGCGAGGCGGAGAAACTCGGCGGGCACGGTTTTCAACGCACGGGGGTCTTCGGTGAGAAAGCGGATCGCCCAAACGCGCATGTGTTCGTCGGGATGCGCGAGAGCTTTACGCAAAACGGAATCGCTGGCTCCGCCCACTGCCCGGAGCGCCCAGAGCGCACGGAGCTGCGCAGCGATGCCGGGTTCCTTCGCAAGCATGGCGCTCAATGCTGTTTGTGCGTCCTTCGTTTTGCCCCGGGAGACGGCGCGCTCCTGCAAAAGCCGGCGCGATTGGCGGACGAGCCACTCATTGGTCGAGAGCTGGAGTTGCACGAGTTCGATGTTCGTAAGTTTCGCCAAATCGGGCGGCGTGGTGCCCGGCGTGCCGCCGCTGATTTTGTAGATGCGCCCGCTGGTCCGGTGCACCCCCTCGTTTTCGTGGCACTCGCCCGTGTCGCTCCAGTCGGACATAAAGACGCCGCCATCCGGCGCGGCAAGCAGCTCGACGCCGCGAAACCACGGGTCGCCGACGGTCAACAAATCCGGCGCGTGCCGCGCCACATAACCGCTGCCGTTGCGTTCGAGGTTCTCCATGTTGATGCGGCGCCCGTAGAAATTAATCGTGAAAAGTTTGCCGTGGTACTGCTCCGGCCACGCGCCGCCCTGGTAGATGAGGCAGCCTTCGTGCGAATGCCCGCCGCCAAGCGCATCTGCGCCGTTTTTCTGGTCGCGTGATTCCTGCCACTTGCCGGTCGGATCCCAGTGCAGATGATCGGCGTGCTGCTGGATGCGTTCGTAAGTGCGTGGCGTCAGATCCTCGCCGTACATGCGCTCGTAATGCGCGCCGGGAATGAGGTGCCAGAGGTGTCCGATGACCGTGTTAGTGAAAAAGCCTTCGCCGAATTGATCCCAATCCATACCCCACGGATTCGTCGTCCCGCTGGCCACGACCTCGAACACTTTTTTCACCGGATGAAAGCGCCAGATCGCGCAGTTCATCGCCACGCGTTTGGCGTCTGGAGTTCCGGGAGCACCGACGCGCGAGGTCGCCTGAATGCCGTGGCGTCCATAAAGCCAGCCGTCCGGACCCCAGCGCAGACCGTTCACGATATTGTGCCGCACCGGGCCGGAGTCGAAGCCGTCGAGCAGCACCACCGGTTTGCTGTCAGGAATGTCGTCGCCGTTTTTGTCCGGGATGAAAAGGAGCTGCGGCGCGCAGAGCACATACACGCCGCCGAAGCCGACCTCGACGCTGGTCAAGCGCTGGCCTTGATCCCAGAAGACCGTGCGTTTGTCGCTGCGCCCGTCGCGGTCGGTGTCCTCGAGGATGACGACGCGGTCGCGCTGCGTGAGGTCGAAGCCGACCTTGGCCTCGCCGTAGGTATAGTTTTCCGCCACCCACAGCCGCCCCCGCGCATCGGTGGCGAGGGCGATGGGCTGCTGCACGTCGGGCTCACTGGCGAAAAGCGAGACGGTGAAACCGGGAGGCGCTTTGATCGAGGCGAGAGCGTCCGCCGCAGGCATCGGCGTGCCTTCCTGGGTATTGACCGGTGCGGGAAAATCCGCGGCCTGCGTCGCGGTGACAAGAGAGACCAGCGCGAAAGCCGCCGCCCGCGCCCGGCGGAAAAACACAGCCATCGTCACTTACTTGAGGTCTTCGACCTTGGTCAGCGTGGTGGTGATTTCCTGCTTCAGCGGAACGGTGATCGTGGCCGTCGGGTCGGTCGGATTCTTCATCGTCATGTTCATCTCCTGAGTGAGCTGGGCATCGCGGGCGAAGCCGAGCTTCGGATCAAACCAGACCGTACCCTTGAGCGTACCGCCCTCCACTTTCATGCCGAGCTGAGCCAGCGGCGAGCCCGCGGGCGACGCGGGATCGGGCTTGCCCATGTCCAGTGAGATCTGGCCGTCCGTGGCAATCTCCGCGCAGGCCGCGCCGCCGTGGTCCGCCATGCCTTTGAAAGTGTAGGTCCCTTTGATGGCCACCTTGCCGAGCTGCGGCAGGTCAATCGTGGTGGTGAAAGGCCACGAGTCGCCGGGTTTGACCGGCTTGCCCGGCATCGCTTGGAGCGAGCCCTGTTTCATCATCTGGGCCATGCTTTCTTTGTTGAACATCTTGCCCATGTCCATGCCCGGCATCGGTGAAGGCGCGAGGTTTTTGATGAACTCGTCGTAGTTCTCGATCTCCGCGATTTCGTCTGCCGGGTTGAGCAGAACCTTCAGTTCCTTGCCCACGGTCGCGCCGAGCGTCTTGCTCAGACCCATCGGGTCGGTGCCCTCCCCGGGCTTGGCGGAATCAAACCCCATTTTCTGTCCGTTCATTTCCATCTGCATGGCCACGCGGTCGTATTTGATGGTCAGACGCTTGCGGGCGCCATCCTCGTGCGGACGCACGGCCATGGTCAGGTCCATGGTCGTCGTGGATTTCTGTTCGATCTTCTGCGCGCCCAGCGTCATCGCCGTGGACTGGGAAGACTTCATGGTTTGGTTATATTGCTTGCCGGGCATCCAGCGTTGCTTGAGTTCCACCGCATCGGCTGCAGAAAGCGGCGGAGCGGCCATGGCCAGGAGGAGAGCGGCGGAGAGGAGGGCGGGGAGTTTCATAAGTTGCGAGGTGCGCTGTGTGGGTAGGCCGGGAAGGCGTCGAAGTCGAGCGGGCAAATGCGCGGATTGATGGATGGGTGGATTGTTGGGAAGCCCCGCGCGCTCTCCACCTACCACGATCCAACAATCCATTCCTCCATCACTCCCGGCTTGCTCCGCGCGGCATCCTGCGCACAGTCCCGCGCATGAAATGCCTCCTCCCATTCCTTCTCGTCCCGGCGGTCCTCTTCGCTCAGGAAAAGCCCGCGCCCACGCTGACCGCGCGCATTCTCCGGCTGGATCCCGCGCTTGATACGCTGCTCGCCCCGGATGCCGTGGTGGAGAAACTCGCGGAAGGATTCAAGTGGTCCGAGGGACCGGTGTGGAAAGACGGCTCGGTGCTTTTCTCCGACGTCCCGGAAAACACCATCTACCAATGGACGCCGGGCTCAAAAACCGCGCGCACTTTTCTCAAACCGAGCGGGGGCATGGAGTCCACGCCGGAATTCCGCGAGCCCGGCTCCAATGGTCTCGGGCGCGACGCCGAAAACCGGCTGCTCCTTTGCCAGCACGGCATGCGGCGCATTGCGCGGCAGGAAAAAGACGGCACGCAAACCACGCTGGCGGACCGCTTCGACGGGAAAAAATTCAACAGCCCGAACGACCTCGCGCTCGCCAAGAACGGCGACATCTTTTTCACCGACCCGCCCTACGGCCTGGCCGGTGGTAACAAATCGCCGATCAAGGAACTGACTTTCAACGGCGTCTATCGGCTCTCCGGTGGGAAAGTCACCCTCCTCACCGATGCGATTACTTACCCCAACGGCATCGCCCTTTCGCCCGACGAAAAAATTCTCTACGTCAACGTGAGCGATCCGAAAAACCCAGTCATCTACGCCTACGACCTTCAGGCCGACGGCACGATCAGCAACCAGCGCGTTTTCTTCGACACCGCTCCGCTAAGAAACACCGGCCCCGGTCTGCCCGACGGGCTGAAAGTGGATCGCACCGGCAACATCTGGACCAGCGGACCCAACGGCGTCCTCATCATCTCGCCAGCCGGCAAACATCTCGGGACGATCCAAACCGGCCAGCCGACCGGCAACTGCGCCTGGGGCGATGACGGCAGCACGCTTTACATCACCTCGAACATGTTCCTCGTCCGCGTGAAGACGCTGACGAAAGGCGCGGGCTGGTAGCGGCTCGGGCAGGCTCGGCGAGGCCCCTGCGTTTCGCGCGGCGTACCGCCTGCTTTTCGGCTGGGTATGAACATCCCGCCGAAGCTCCAGATGCTGCTCTGCCTCGGCCTCGTGGCGTTTTGCGTCTCGCAAATGTGGCCGCAACCCACGCTGCGAACCGCGCCTGGCGTGCTGGCCGCGGGCGAGCCGGTGCAGCGTCTGCTCCCGCCGCGATCGCTGGGTGAAGTGCGCGGATTTTCGCTCACCGCGCTGGCGGAGTATGCCGTGCAGGCACGCGTGCTTCATACGAAGCGTTATTGGGACGGCAGCGCCAAACTGGTGCCGTACGACGTCGCTCTCGGCTGGGGGCCGATGTCCGATCAGGCGGTACTCGACGGGCTGGAGATCGATCAGGGACACCGCTTCTTTTTCTACCAGTGGCAGCAGGCTCCCCCGATCCCGGAGAAAGACATCGCCGGTCATGCGGCCAACAACCACCTCATCGCCGCCAACGACGCCGTGGCGAAAACCATCCGCCAACTGCGCTCCGGGCAGGTGGTGCATCTGCGCGGGTATCTCGTGCAGGCGACGAAACCAGACGGTTTCTCGTGGATGACCTCCCTAAGCCGGACCGACACCGGTGCCGGCGCGTGCGAGCTTTTTTACGTCGAGACGGCGCAGTTGGCGGACGGTGTTTAGACTCGCCCCGCATGGTGCAACGCGCGCAGATTTCTGGCGCATGCCCACTACCCCCTGCCGCCAATGTGCCGAACCCGTCGATCCGCGTCTCGCCATGTGCCCGCACTGCGACGCTCCGCGACCGGGTGTGGCGGAGTGGCACGGCGAGGGTTGGGAATGGCGCACGCAGATGCTGTGGATGGGTTCGCCGATGATCCACATCGCCTTCGGCAACGGCGCGGATGGTTGCCCGCGGGTGGCGCGCGGATTGATTGCCATCGGCCAGCGCTCTGTCGGTGGAGTGGCCGTTGGGATTGTAGCGACGGGATTCGTCGCCATTGGCGTCGTCGGAGTGGGTTGCTTCTCCTTCGGAGTGGTCGCGGTCGGAGCGTGTATGGCGGTTGGAGTGAACGCACTTGCTCCGTTCGCGATCGGTGTGGTTGCCGCCGGCTATGCGGTCGGTGGAGTCGCAGTATTTGGATGGAAGATCCTGTTCGCCGCTGCGCCCTGACCTGCGGCGGCAGCAAAACTGTTCACGAGAAAAAATTCCACTGGCCCCACCGCGAGCCCGATGCTACTTCCTTCCGCCCGCACGAAAACGGAAGGGTGGCTGAGCCCGGTTTAAAGCACTCGACTCGAAATCGAACGAACGGTTAAACGTTCCGGGGGTTCGAATCCCCCCCCTTCCGCCACGCGCCGTGGCACTCGACGCTGAAATCAGCCGGGCAGTTCTCTTGGTAGCGATATTCTTTACCCTTTTTGGAGCGATAGATGTAGGGCTTGGCTACGATCAGGGCTCTTCATAGCCAAGGGCGCGGAGGCGGATTTCATTAGGGCGCGGGTCGCGTTGGAAAAAAACGCCCGCCTCGCGGAAGGAATGCGGAGGGAGATGCTCGAACTGTGTTTCGCTCGCTTCCACGACTTTGGATTGCGCCCAGACTTCCGCGGTGATCGACACGCGCGCGGCGGGTTCGCCGCCGATGTTTTCCGCGCGGACTTTGACCACGAATCCATTCTGCAACGGCGCGATGGATTGCACGGTGAGCTTAATGTCGGGAGGCGACTTGTCGCCCGCGACGGCTTCATAGATCAGCACGCCGACGACGGCGGTCACGATCACCAAACCGAGCGCGCCGATCACCCATTCTAGGAACGGAATGTCCGAGGCTGCACCTGGTTTGGAAGGGGTTTTTCGGTCGGAAGAATCGCTCATACTTTAGATCAGCAGACGGGCGGTAGCGGCTCCAATCGATGCGGGGAAGGCCAGCACGACGGCGGTGGTGACGAGGTGTTCCACTCCGGCGCCATCGGTGCGTCCGAAGGTCCACAGGAGGTAAACGCTGGCGAGGAGAGCGATGGCGTAACCGGGTACGGTGTAGCGGAGAAAAAGGCTCCAGCGCGGCGTTCCTTCGGGCACGTCGGCCTGTCCCCGGAAGCCGAGGGCATAGACGAACGCGTGCATGACGATCAGCGAGAGTACGGCCAGGGCGATGGCTTGGGCCGGTCCCATTTTGTTCGCAATCAAGGCCACCTCTTCGGTGGGGGCGATGCTCAAAGCTAGGAAGAGCGCACCGACGAGCATGAGAAAGAGTTCGCCCGCGTGCGAGGTGTTCTCTTTTTCCTCCTCGGCGTGCTCATCGCGCATGCCGAACTGCCCCTCGGCCAGCAGCGCGCCGATACTGCCGCCCACGGCTTGCAACGCGAGTTTGCCCACCACTTCGTGCGCCGGCATACCGGGTTGCATTTCGCCGAAAAGTGCCAGCACGAGGAACGATGCAGCGAAGGCCACGGCGTAACCGACGAAGGCATCGACGACATCGTCCTGCCAGTCAAAGGTCGGCTCGAAGCCGCAGTAGTGCGAGAGGCCGACGAGCACTGGGATCATCAGGACGACAAAATGGCAATGCGGACTCGATCCGCCGCGAAGCCGAGTTGCCACAACTCCATCGTCATGAACATCGGCATGGAAAAAATAAGCGCTCCGCCGAAGGCGCGCGCGAGGCCGATCACAAAGCGCCGCGTCGGGCTAGGGGCGGCGGAAGCGGTGGCAGCATTCATTAGGGCGACGTTAGCATGTGCGGGAAACCGTAGGGAAACTCATCCTTTGGCCACGCGTCGCTGGCGTCGGCGATGGTGCCAACCCATCAACGGGGTAACGGTGATTCCGTGGAGGACAATAGACACCGCGATCACGGTGAGGGTGATGGACGTAAGCTGCCAGGCCACGTCCGCGTCCAAGCCCCGGTTGGCGGCATACATGAGATAATAGACCGAGCCGATCCCGCGAATGCCGAACCAGCAGAGCAGACCGCGTTCGGCGGCAGCGCGCTGGCTTCCGAGCAGCCCGGCGAGAACCGCGGCGGGACGGATCACCAGGAAGAGGAGCACGATGAACCAGACTTCGTCGAAGCGCAGGTAGCTCGGCGAAAGGAGCACGCCGATGATGAGCACCAGGGCCACTTCGAGGATGCGCTCCATCTGCTCGTTGAAATTCAGCACGGCGCCCGCCATGTGGGCCGGGGCGGTCTCGGGCGCAGTGGCGATCTCATCGCGCTTTGCCGCGCTCGCCATCTCCAGCACTTGCTCGGGCGGTTGGTCGCCCGACTGTTTCCGCTCCACCGCCCGCAACGCCAGACCGGCGGCGAAGACCGCGAGGAACCCGTAGGTGTGCAGCAAAAGTGCAGCGCCGTAGGAAAATGCGATGAGTCCGAGCGCGATGAAATGATCGCCGCCCACACCTTCGTGATGCACGCGGCGCAGATAAAGCACGAGATGGCCCACGGCGGCGCCGCACGCGGCGCCAATGCCCAGTCCGCCCGCGATCGCCCAGAGCACATCCACGGTCCACCACCGCCACGCTCCCGCGCCGAGTTCGTGCAGGCCCAGCAAACCGAGTCCGAGCATGACGAAGGGGAATGCCGTGCCGTCATTCAGCCCCGCCTCACCGGATAGGCTGAACCGCAACCGATCCTGGTCGTGGGGATTTTCAATCTGCACGTCGGAGGCGAGCACGGGATCGGTGGGCGCGAGCACCGCGCCCAGCAGGATGGCGGCGCCCCAGGGAAGACCGAGCCCGTAAACTCCGGCGAGCGCGACGAGTCCCACGGTGAGCGTCATCGAGCCAAACGCCAGCCGCAGCGGCACCCGCCAGCGACCGTCGCGCAACGGCACACGCAACTTCAGACCTGTGGTGAAAAGCGAAACGACCACCGCGATTTCGGCCAGGCGCTCCAGCAGCGACGCGTTCGCCAGCGCGTCAAAAGTCAGCAACCCGAAGCCCAGCGGCCCGATGATTACTCCCGCGCCGAGATAGATCATCGTCGTCGTGAAAGGGAGGCGCTTGACGAATGAGCCCAACACCGCGACGGCGATCAACAGCGCGCCGAGTAGGAAGTAGCCAGTGTCGAAAGTCATCGGGCGGCACCCCTATTCCGGCTGCGGCGGTTCGACGGGCGGCGGTGGAACGCTGGGGGGCGTCGAGGCGGCCTCGATGGTCGCGGAAGTGAGGCCCAACCTCGCGCGGAGCAGGTCATCGATGAGCACGGCGCGGCTGTTTGGCACAATCCCCGAACCGAACCTGCGCGCGAAACCTTTCGTGATCTCCGCACCGAAAAATAGGATGCAGGCGGAGTAGTAAATCCAGGCGAGGACGATCACGACCGACCCGGCGGCGCCAAAGCTGGAGGCGATGCTGCTGGTCGCGAGGTAGTAACCGATGACGAACTTGCCGAGCGTGAAAAGCAGGGAAGTCGTCACCGCTCCCAGCCAGACATCGCGCCAGCGCAGCCGCACGTTCGGCAGGAGCTTGAAGATCATCGCGAAGAGTCCGGTCACGACCGTAAGAGAAATGACAAAATCCCACGCCTGCCAGACCGCGGGCGGAAGCTGGAAGCGGCCGCTCATGTAGAGTCCCAATGCGGCGAGCAGCACGCTGATGATCAGCGAAACGAGGAGGAGGAAGCCGATCGCCAGCACGATCGAAAACGAGAAGAAGCGGTCATGCACGAGGGTAAAAAATGGCCGGCCCGGTTTCACGACCACGCCCCAGATGGTATTCAGCGCATCCTTCAACTCGGCAAAGACCGTCGATGCGCCAAAGAGCAGCAGCGCCGTGCTGATGACCGTGGCCAGTACGCCAGTCGTTTTCTGTGCCGCGCTCGATTGCACCGCCGCCTGAATAGCTTCGCCCGCACCCTTCCCGGCCAAGTGGGCGATCTCCTGCGACAATTGACCGCGCGCCGCATCCTCGCCAAACACCAGCCCGGCCATCGAAATCACGATGACGAGCAGTGGCGCGAGGGAGAAGATGGCGTAATACGCGAGCGAAGAACTAAGGCGCATCGCGCCGTCGTCCACCCAATCCGAAGCGGCGTGCTTTAGTAAAAGAAACAGGAAACGCGGATGCAAAGTGTGGCGCATCGACACCCTCGATTGAAGAAACTTACCTTTCGAGATCGGGATCAAAGACCTTCATTTTCCCTGACTACCGTGACATCCCCGGCTGGCCGATGAATCCGCGTGCGACTTGCGCCAGTGATGATTCCGATTCCCAGCAGGATCAGGGATCCAATGATTACCCACAGTTGCGGCGCTCCCAGTTCGATCGCGCCCCAAGCGAGCCCGCCAATCAGGATGAGGAAGCCGAGAACGTAGGCAAAGAATCGCATATAAAGACGAGTTTCCCCGGCGCGGAGACGTGGCGGTGGGACTAATTAATCGCTGGGGCGGTTCCCGCTGGCTGCACAGATTCGTTTCCGCGGCCCTGAACCATCCCGAGAAGTTTCTCCTGAATTAGAGGCCCCGGATATTCCGAGCGCCGAAGTGGTCAGCGGGCTGCCGCGCCGGCCGTAGGCCAAGGTGACGAGGTGGCCGCCGTCCCGGGGTTCGAGGCGTGCCTGATACACCATATGGATTCGCCTTGGCGGTAGGAGAGAGTTATCTGTTCCAGAGGTTAAAATACTTCCGTTTGGACTCTGGGTTGAACGCCAAAAGCCCCGGTCGGTATGATCAACCGGGGGCTTGCGAGCGAGTTCGCCGGGGGCTGGGACAAGGAGGTGTGTGCCTACTTGTTGGCGGCGACGTTGATCGTGGACTTGGCCAGATTGGTGAGCTTTTTGTCGGTGGCGCTTTCTTCGTCGAGCGTCTGCTGGAGCACCTGAGGATTTGCTTCTCGGCACTGTAGAGGTCTTTGAGAGTTTGGAGTTCCATAGACCCAGTAACCGCCGCAGGTAGCTTCGGTGATCGTGGGGAGTCTCAGGAATGTGCGGCTTACCAATGCATCCAGCCGGGCGCCGCGCTTCGATTATGACGGAACGCGAACGCAGAGACAGCCGCGGAGACCTTGATTCACGATAGGTCAGCGCAATGACTTTGTGTACCGCCCTTCTACGTTCCGTGCCGCACGTTCGCGCGGTGGAAGGAACTCGGTGATTGTGAATCAGCGGCAGCGGTCTCACGCTGTGAGGGCGATGACTGATGACCTAAGCTCGCTCCTGCTGAACGGCTTTGCGGGTGGACCACGGACCTCCGGGGAATTTGGCGGAGAACTTCCCTTTGGCATCGGCCCTCCGGCAACTCCGCCGTTCACGCTCGCTACCTAAAAAATTCACCATGAGCCGGGCCACTCCACCAATGCGGGATCTTGCCGGGCGGCTCGTCGCCGGGGAAATCAGCGAGCAAAAGCGATCGCCCGGAGCAGCGCGTCCGGCGGCTTTCCTCGTGTGTGAAAAGTTGGGGCCGCAACTGGCGACGCTGATGGGACGGGGCGGCTATCACGCGCTCGTTACCCGCGCCCTTGCGTTGTCGCGGAAGGATGTGGATTGGTTGCTTACGGTGCTCCTGGCCGAGACCGGCACCTTGGGGATTTCGGACGATGTTTTGACGAAGGTAGATGCGAAGGAATTGGCCGCCGGCAGCACGGTGCTCGTCGCCGAATTGCTTGGGCTGCTGGGCGCTTTCATCGGCGACAACCTCACCCTGCGCCTGGTGCGCGATGTCTGGCCCACGCTTTCCCTCGAAGACCTGAATTTCACCAAAAGAGATCAACCATGAAAAAGCCAACCGCTGCGACCCCACGCAAACCGTCGAAGAAAGTCCCACCCGCATCGGGCAAGGTCGTGATCCGCAAAATGCCCAGCGGTGTGCGCGGGCTCGACGACATCCTCGGCGGCGGCATCCCCGAGTATTCCTTCAACATCATCGCGGGCACGCCGGGCTGCGGGAAGACGACGCTGGCCCATCAAATCCTCTTCGCCAACGCCACGGAAAAGAAGCCGGCGCTCTATTTCACGGTGCTGGGCGAGCCCGCGATGAAGATGCTCCGCTATCAGCAGCAGTATTCCTTTTTCGACGAAGAGAAGCTGAACACCGCGATCCGATTCGTGAATCTCGCCGATGTGGTCATGGAAAAGGATCTGAACGCGGTCGTCGAGGAAATCGCCAAACAAGTCGCCGCGGTCGGGCCGAGCCTCGTGGTGGTGGATTCCTTCCGCACCGTCGTGCGCAAGGCTATGACCAGCACGAGCGAGCTGGAGATGCAGGGCTTTGTGCAGCGGCTCGCGCAATTTCTCACCAGTTGGGAAGCCACCACTTTCCTCGTCGGCGAATACGCGCCGGACGAGGTGAAGGACAATCCGGTCTTCACCATCGCCGATGGTCTCCTCTGGGTTTCGCAGGTGCCGGAGCGCAATTCCGTGGTGCGCAAACTCCAGGTGATGAAGCTGCGCGGCCAGGAGTCGGTGCCGGGTCTGCACACCGTCCGCATCAGCAAGCACGGCTTGCAGGCTTTCTCGCGGACGCTGGGTCTCATCCCGAAGAGAGCGCTCCCGCAGAAGCGGCGGCGGCTTTCCATGGGCATCCCCGAGCTGGACAAAATGCTCGGCGGCGGCCTGCTCGAAGGCGACAGCCTCCTCATCGCCGGGCCGTCCGGCACGGGGAAGTCCGCTCTGGCCACGCAGTTCATCGCCGAGGGCTTGCGTCAGGGGGAGCCGGGCATTATCGCCGTCTTCGAGGAGCGCCCGCATGGCTACACCGAGCGGGCCGCCGGTTTTGGGCTGGATCTGAAAACGCCGCAAAAGCAGGGCAAGCTGGAAATCCTCTACCTGCGCCCGCTCGATCTCTCGGTCGATGAGACGATGCAGGAGCTGCTCGAAGCCATTCAACGCGTCGGCGCAAAGCGGCTCGCCATCGACTCGCTGGTCGGCTTCGAGATGGCCCTCGCACCGGGCTTCCGTGCGGATTTCCGCGAATCGCTCTACCGCATGATCGGCGCGCTGACCGGCGCGGGAGTCACCATTCTCAGCACCGTGGAAGTGGAGGACACCTTCACCGCGATGTCCTTTAGCCACTACGCGATTTCCTTTCTCACCGACGACATCATCCGGCTGCGCTACGTGGAGATCGACGGGCAGCTTCGCAAGGTGATGGTGGTGGTGAAAATGCGCGGCGGCAATCACAGCAAAGACATCCGCGAATATGTCATCACGGACAAAGGCGTGGTGCTTATCCACCCGCGCCAGACGGACTACGCGCGGCTGACCAGCGGCCTGCCGGAACACATTGGCCAGCGCGAAGAGGCGCCGCCCGAACCGAAGGCGAAGCCGTAGGAAATAACATGGCCGCCGAACTCCCAACCGAAGACGCACTCGCCGACATCGAGCATCTGCACCAGATGGTGGAGATCAACGAGGCGCTGATCCTCGGGGCGGTGCGCCAGCATGAACTCACGGAAGAGGCGGAGCATCTGAACGAGCAACTCCGGGAAGCGTCCCGCGAGCTGGGGGAAAAAGCGCGCCTGCTCGATCTGAGCAACGACGCCATCATCGTGCGCGACTCCGGTCATCGCATCACTTTCTGGAACAAAGGCGCGGAGAAATTTTACGGCTGGAAGCACGCAGAGGTGCGCGGGAAAGACCTGCACGCGCTACTTCAGACGGAGTTCCCTACGCCGAGAGAGGAGATCGAGGCCGAGCTTCACCGCGAAGGCCATTTCACCGGCGAAGTGGTGCAGCGCGCCCGCGATGGCCGACGCATTCCGTCGCTCTGCCGCTGGGTGCTGGACCGCGAAACAAAAGCCATCCTGACCAGCTACACGGACATCACCGAGCGGCGGGAAAGCGAGGCGCGTTTTCGCGCGCTATTCGCCGCCGCGCCGATGGCGGTCTATGCCTGCGACCGGAATGCGTTCATCCTGCAATACAACTCGCGGGCGGTGGACCTCTGGGGGCGCGAACCGGTCTGCGGCGTCGAGCGCCTGTGCGGTTCGCTCCGGCTGTGGCGGCCCGATGGCCAGCTCCTGCCGCCGGAGCAAAGCCCGATGCTGGAGGTGCTGCGGACGGGCGTCCCCGCGCTCAATGTGGAAGTGGCGATCGAGCGGCCCGATGGCTCGCGGGTGCCGGTTCTGGTCAATTTCGGAGTCTTGAAAAATGAAGCGGGCGAAGTCACGGGTGCGATCACTTCCTTCCTCGATCTCACTGAGCGCAAAAAGATGGAGCAGCAGTCGCTCCGCTCGCAGCGCATGGAGAGCATTGGCACGCTGGCCGGCGGCATCGCGCACGACCTGAACAATTCCCTCGGACCGATCATGATGTCGCTGGAGCTGCTGAAGATGAAGTTCCCCGATTCCGACAGTCAGGAACTGCTCTCCCTGCTGGAAGCCAGCGCCGAGCGCGGAGCGGATATGGTGCGGCAGATTCTTTCCTTTGCCCGCGGCGTCGAAGGCCGGCGGGCGGAAATGCGGGTGCCGCCTCTCGTCCGGGACATCGAGAAAATCGTCAATGAAACCTTTCTCCGGCACATCCAAATTCAGACCCGCGTGCCAGACGGAATTTGGACGGTGATCGGCGACACCACGCAGCTTCACCAAGTGCTCCTGAATCTTTGCCTGAACGCCCGAGACGCCATGCCGGGTGGCGGTCTCCTGGTCGTCTCCGCGGAGAATCGCGAGATCGATGCGACCGATCCCGGCCTGAGCCAAAACCCAAAAGCCCTGCCCGGCCCTTACGTCTTGCTGGAAGTGAAGGATAGCGGAACCGGCATGCCGCCCAAGATCGTGGAAAACATTTTCGATCCCTTTTTCACGACCAAGGAATTTGGCAAAGGCTCCGGTCTCGGCCTGTCCACATCGCTGGCCATCGTCAGAGGCCACGGCGGCTTTCTTCAGGTCGCCACCGAGGTCGGCCACGGCACGACGTTCCAGGTCTTCATCCCCGCGCAGACCGAGGCTGCCTTAGCGGAGACCCCGCCACCGGTCCCCGCCCTGCCGTGCGGTCACGGGGAACTCATTCTCGTGGTCGATGACGAGGCGCCCATGCGCTGGGTGACGCGACAGATTCTCGAATCGTTCGGCTACCGTGTCGTCCTCGCCAGCGACGGTGCGGAAGCGGTCGCGATCTACACCCAGCGCGGCGCGGAGATCGCCGCGGTGCTCACCGATATGACGATGCCCGTGATGGAAGGCCCGGAAGCCATCCGCCTTTTGCGCGGCATCAATCCGACCCTGCCAATCATCGGCGCGAGCGGCCTCGCCGCCACCACCTACGCGCCCAAGCTGGCGCGCCTCGGTGTGAAACACATCCTCTCGAAACCCTACACGACCGCCGAACTACTGGAGATGATGCAGCAGGTGCTCGCGACCGCCGCGAAGCCAAACACTTGAGCTAATGCCGAACAAGCAATCCATCGCAGCGCCTCCCGGCATCGACCTGCCAAGCCTGTGCCTGGCGATCACCGAGCACGCGCCTTTGCCCATCGCCACGGTCGAGGGCGCCACGCACATCGTGCGGTATGCCAATCCCGCGTTTTGCCGCCTCATGGGCAAAACAGCGGACAATCTGGTCGGCCACGCCCTCTCCGAAATCCTGCCGGAAAACGACACCTGCCTCACCTTGCTCGACCGCGTCTTCCAGGCGCGCCGTCCCGAGAGCCACATCGAGCAGGACAATTCCAAAACCCACCCGGTCTTCTGGTCCTACACGATGTGGCCGGTGCTCCAGGACGAAGGGCTCGTGGGAGTGATGCTGCAAGTGACCGAGACCGCCGAGGTCCACGGAAAGACGGTCGCTGTGAACGAAGCCCTGCTCCTCGGGTCGATCCGCCAGCACGAACTCGCCGAGACCGCCGAGCAATTGAACGCCCAGCTCCGCACGGAAGTCAGCGAACGCGAACATCTGGCGGCGGAGCTGGCGGAAAACGGCCGCCAGCTCGCGGAAAAAGCGCGGCTCCTCGATCTCACGCAGGACGCCATCATCGTGCGCGGGATGGAAGGCGAAGTGCGCTATTGGAATCGTGGAGCCGAGGAGCTTTACGGTTGGTCGCGGGCGGAGGCGCTGGGGCAGATCAGTCACGTCCTGCTGAAGACGGAATTTTTCGTTTCGGTGGAGCAAATGCTCGAAGAGCTGCATCGCACGAACCACTGGGTCGGCGAGCTAGTGCATACGAAACGCGACGGCGAGCGCATCACCGTGCTCGCTCGCAAAACGCTCGATCGCGACCGCGAGGGCCACCCCGGTGCGGTCGTGGAAAACATCACCGACATCACCGCGCGCAAGCAGGCGGAGGAAGCCCTGCGCCGGAGCGAAGAGTTCAATCGCAGCATCATCGACAGCAGCCCGGACTGCATCAAGGTGCTCGATCTCGAAGGAAATCTGCTTTCCATGGAGAGCGGGCAGGCCCTGCTAGGCATCGACGACATTTGTCCCTACCTGAACACCCCCTGGATCGACTTCTGGACCGGGGAAGACCGGGAGGCCGCGCACGCGGCCATGCAGGCGGCGGCCGCAGGCGGAGAAGGAAACTTCGTCGGCTTTTTCCGCACGCCGCACGGGGAACCCAAATGGTGGGAGGTGACGATTTCGCCGATCCTCGATAGCCACCGCAAGGCCACGCGGTTGCTCGCCATTTCGCGGGACGTGACCACCCGCCGCGGCCTGGAGGAGACGCTCGTCGAACGCGCCGCCGAATTGGGGCGAGCCGATCGCAGCAAGGATGAATTCCTCGCCATGCTCGCGCACGAACTGCGCAACCCGCTCGCGCCGCTGCGCAATGCCGCGGAGATTTTGCAAACCGCGGAGACCAGCGCCGACGAGCGGAAGCAGGCCCAGCGCATCATCGGCCGGCAGATCGATAACATGAGCCGGATGATCGACGATCTGCTCGATGTCTCGCGCATCACCGAGGGAAAGATCGAGCTGCGCAAGCAGCCCGTGGCGCTGGAGGCGATCCTCACCGCCGCCACCAGCCTCGTCCGTTCCGGCTGCGCCGCCCGGCATCAGGAGCTGGCCGTCGCGATGCCGGCCACCCCGGTCTTTCTCAATGGCGACGCCACCCGGCTCGAACAGGTTTTCACCAACCTGCTCGGCAACGCCTGCAAATACAGCGGCAATGGCTGCCGCATCTCGCTGAGCGCCGAGCGCGCCGTGGGCGTCGAGCCGCCCGAGGTCATCGTCCGCGTGCGCGACGACGGCGCGGGCATCGACCCGGAGTTGTTGCCGCGCGTGTTCGATCTCTTCGTGCAAGCGACCCGCGCCCTCGACCGCGCGCACGGCGGCCTCGGCATCGGTCTCACCCTCGTCAGCCGATTGGTCAAGCTGCATGGCGGCAGCGTCGAGGCGCTCAGCGCGGGCCTGGGCCACGGCAGCGAATTCATCGTCCATCTGCCGATCCTCCGGCACGCGCCGCCGGCCCCGCCACCGCCACCGCCCGCCCCGCGCGAAACGTCGCGGCGCATCCTCATCGTCGATGACAACACCGACTCGGCGCGCAGCATGGCGATCCTGCAAGCGCGGCGCGGCCACGTCACACGCACCGCTTTCACCGGCCCCGATGCCCTCACCGTGGCCGCGGAATTTCTCCCCGAAGTCGTGCTTCTCGATATCGGCCTGCCCGGCATGGACGGCTTTGAAGTCGCCCGCCAAATGCGCGCGATGCCCACGCTGACCGGAGTCCTCCTCATCGCCATGACCGGCTACGCCAGCCCCGAAGATATTCTCGCTGCCACGAAAGCTGGATTCGACGAACACCTTTCCAAGCCCGTAGATCTCGACGTCCTGCGTGACTGGCTGCGGCGCCGAAACTAGCTTGGCTGCAAAAATCCCGGCCCGTCTCTCACTGCCATGTCCGTCCTTAAAACCAAATCCACCTCCACCGATGCACTGGTCGGTATCTGGACGGTGGCCCTCACGGCCTTCGTCATCTCCACCCTTTATTTCGCGCGCGATATTCTCATCCCGCTGGCGCTTGCGGCGCTGCTGACCTTTCTCCTGGCACCGCTGGTCACGCGCCTGGAGCGATGGATTGGCCGCATCGCGGCGGTGTTGCTGACGGTGGTGCTGATCTTCTCGGCGCTGGGCGCGGCGGGCTGGATGCTGACGCGGCAGGTGGTCGATCTCGCGGCCCAGCTCCCGGAATACAAGGGCAACATCGTGACGAAGATGCGCGCCTTTAATGTTCCGAAAGGCGGCGCTTTCTCGAAACTCTCCGCAACGGTGGAGGAGATAAAGCAAGAGTTGCCCGGCGGAACTGGAGCGGCTGTGCCGACCGTGACGCAGGATGCCGGCAAGCCGGAGACGGCCGTCGCTTCGCCACCCGATCCACCCACGCCCGCCGTCCCGGTGAAGGTGGTCGAGACCAGTGCCAATCCGCTCGTCGCGTTGCAGGCCATGGTCGCGCCCCTGCTTGGGCCCCTCGGAACCGGCGCGCTCGTGTTGCTGCTGATCATCTTCATGCTGCTTCAGCGCGAAGATTTGCGGAATCGGATGATCCGTCTGATCGGTCAGGGCCGGATCAGCGCGACCACCCGCGCCATGGACGACGCGGGTGCGCGCGTCTCGCGCTATCTGCTCATGCAGCTCCTGGTGAATGTCACTTACGGCATCCCCGTGGCGATCGGCCTCTATTTCATCGGCGTGCCGAATGCCGTGCTCTGGGGCGCCTTCGCGGTCGTGCTGCGCTTCATTCCGTATATCGGCCCATGGATCGCTGCGGCCTTCCCGATCATGCTTTCACTCGGCACTTCGCCGGGCTGGATGGCCCCGGTGCTGACGATCGGCCTCTTTGTCGTGCTGGAACTCCTGAGCAACAACGTCATGGAGCCCTGGCTCTACGGCTCGAGCACCGGGGTCACGCCCATGGCGCTCATCGTCGCCGCGGTTTTCTGGACGTGGCTCTGGGGAGGAGTCGGGCTGGTGCTCGCGACGCCGCTCACCGTCTGCCTCGTCGTCATGGGACGGCATGTCCCGCGGCTTGCTTTTCTGAGCGTCTTGCTGAGCGATGAGGAACCGCTGACGCCCGCGGAAGATTGCTACCACCGTCTGCTGACGCCGGGCGAACGCGACGAACTGGAACTCGTCGAGTCTTACTTGAAAGCGAACTCGCTGACCGCACTCTACGACTCGGTCTTCATCCCGGTAATCGCATCGGCGGAGAGCGATGTGCGCGCGGATCTGCTGGAACCGGAGCAGCTCATCGAACTCGAGCAAAGCCTGCGCGACATCATCGAAGACCTTGGCACCCGCCCGGCAGTGCCCTCCGAAGCGGCGGTGGAAAAAGCCGACTCCGCGGCCGATGACGAGGCTCCAGCGCCGCCGGCGATTGCGCCGGACTGCCGCGTTTACTGCCTGCCGGCCCGGGCGGAGCGCGACGAACTGGCTGGCGCCATGCTCATGCAATTACTCCGGCAGCAAGGCTTCGGAGTGCAAAATGCCCCGGCTAAGCTGGTGGCCGGCGAGTTACTCGCGCTGGTCGAAAAGGCGGACGTCGATGTCATCTGCATCTCGGTCGTCGCGCCTTCCACGGTCATTCATGCGCGCTATCTCTGCCTGAAACTGCGCACGCTTTTGCCCCAGCAAAAAATCGTGATCGGCCTTTGGGGCGCGACGGAAGACGGGACGGAAGCGGCCAGCCGTCTGCGCGATTCCGGCGCCGATGCCGTGGTCACCACGCTGGCCGAGGCGCTGGTGCAAATCGCCAAGCTCGCCCCTCCGATGAACGACGAGATGACCACCGCGCCGATTCCCGCGGACGAGGAGGAACGCCTCGCCGCGCTGGCCGCGCTGAACCTGCTCGACACGGAGGCCGAGCCCGTCTTCGACCGCATCACCGCGAAACTCGCGCGTGTCTTCGAAGTGCCGATCGCTCTCATCACGTTCATCGATCGCGACCGGCAGTTTTTCAAATCGCAGACCGGCCTGCCCGAGGATCTCGCCAAGGCCCGACAGACGGCGCGCAACGTCTCGGTGTGCGGGCACGTGATCGCGAAAAACCAAGTGATGGTCATCGAGGACCTCGCGCGCGACCGGCGTTTTGCGAACAACCCGCTGCTCAAGGAGCGCGGCATTCGTTTCTACGCTGGCGTCCCCCTTCTCGCACCCAACGGCCAGCCGATCGGCTCGCTGTGCCTGCTGGACATGAAGCCGCGCCAGCTCACCGAGCGCGAAAAGCGCCTCCTCCAGGAATACGCCAACGAAGTCATGGAAGAGATCGCCAGACGAGCGCCGCAGACGCCCGCGCCTCTCGCCGTTGAGAGCGTTTAAGGAGGTGGGTTATTTCTCCGGCGCCGCCTCGACTGGCGGTGGCACGCTGGGGGGCGTCGAGGCGGCCTCGATGGTTGCGGAAGTCAGGCCCAACCTTGCGCGGAGCAGGTCGTCGATAAGCACGGCGCGGCTGTTCGGGACAACCCCCGAACCGAACCTGCGCGCGAAACCTTTCGTGATCTCCGCGCCGAAAAACAAGATGCAGGCCGAGTAATAAATCCAGGCGAGCACGATCACGACCGACCCGGCGGCGCCGAAGCTGGAGGCTACGCTGCTGGTTGCCAGGTAGTAGCCGATGACAAACTTTCCGAGCGTGAAAAGCAGGGAAGTGGTTACCGCGCCCAACCAGACATCGCGCCAGCGCAGCCGCACGTTGGGCAGCAGCTTGAAGATCATCGCAAAGAGTCCGGTCACGACCGTGAGCGAAATGACAAAATCCCACGCCTGCCAAACCGCGGGCGGAAGCTGGAAGCGACCGCTCATATAGAGTCCCAAGGCGGCGAGCAGCACGCTGATGATCAGCGAGACGAGGAGGAGAAAGCCAATCGCCAGCACAATCGAGAACGAGAAGAAGCGGTCATGCACGAGGGTGAAAAATGGCCGGCCGGGTTTCACGACTACGCCCCAGATGGTGTTCAGTGCGTCCTTCAATTCGGCAAAGACGGTGGATGCGCCGAAGAGCAGCAGCGCCGTGCTGATGACCGTAGCGAGCATGCCGGTCGTTTTTTGCGCCGCGCTGGATTGCACCGCCGCCTGAATGGCTTCGCCCGCACCCTTCCCGGCCAAGTGGGCGATTTCCTGCGACAATTGTCCTCGCGCTGCATCCTCGCCGAACACCAGCCCGGCCATTGAAATCACGATGACGAGCAGTGGCGCGAGGGAGAAGATGGCGTAATACGCGAGCGAAGAGCTGAGGCGCATCGCGCCGTCATCCACCCAATCGGAGGCGGCGTCCTTTAATAATGGGAGCAGGTGACGCGGATGCATAGGCGGCGCATCGACGCCCTCCATTTGGGAAGTTTTACCTTTCGAGACCGAGATCAAACATCGTCATTATCTCGCACCACCGTGACGTCCCCGCCCGGTCGATGAATCCGCGTGCGACTGGCGCCCATGATGATTCCGATGCCCAGCAGGATCATGGATCCGATGATGACCCAAAGTTGTGGCGCTCCCAGTTCGATTGCGGCCCAAGCGAGCCCGCCAATTAGGATGAGGAAGCCGAGGATGTAGGCAAAGAATCGCATATAGAGATGAGGTTTCGCCGACGCGGAGACGTGGCTGTGGGACTCATCCATCGCTGGAGAGGTTCCCTCTGGCTGCACAGATTCGTTTCCACGGGGCCTGAACCGATCCCGAGAAGCGTCGGGTGAGATACCGATTATTGGGTGGAAAGAGCGAGGGGAGATGGGGAGAGCGATCCCGTCCTTAGGGCCGTCACCGAGCGTAAGGCTCGGGTCAGGCCTTTGGTGAAACGAGGATCGTCCAGCAACGCGGAAGCCAGGCGCAGGATGGCCACGTCCAGAGTTTCGCCGGTGACTTTTGTCGAACCGAAGGTGGCGACTACCCAGCCAGCGTTGCTCACGCTGAAATTAAAGGTTTCGTCGTTGGCATGGGCGAGTTCCTGCAACTGCTCTTCCACGAGCGCGCCGACTGGATCACGGCCGAAGCAGGAGGGGGGAAGGTGCACATGTTGCAAAGCCGGCATGTCCGGAGTTTGAGCGGAACCATCGCAACGAGGAAGTGGGGTCGCGCCTGATCCTCCTGTCAGTGATTCCCTGAGGCAGAGCGATGACAATTCTCTGTGTCGCAACCCAGTGCCCGCCCTTGATCAATCGAGCGGTGGCGGAGGTGCGACTTCGAGTTGGTCAGGATTGGGAACGTCAGGCTCGGGTGTTGAGATCGGTCCCGCCCACAGCGCCGCCATCATCGACGCGGCTTCTTTCACTTCACCGCTCCCGCACCGATGAACAAAGAAAATTTCGTCCGTTGCTCCTGCTGGGTCGGTCCACACTTCCACGATCTCTTCATCATCCCCTTCCTTGAGCCAATAATAGCCCGATTCGACCGGCGGCGTGTGTGCGTATCTCACGTTCATTTTTCGCAGAGCTGACGACGAGTGGATGCCCCGATTCTCTACGGAAATCCCGACGGGATTGAGACACGCAAGCGCTCACTGCGAAGCGAAACTTGGGTAGCTTCTTATGTCTCTTACTTACCAACCTTTCGCCCAAACGCCGCAGCTTGATGAGCTCAAGCATGACCTCCAGATGAACGTTCCAAATCGTGAGCGCGTTCCGAGTGGCGTGGTGGGTGCCAGCCTGATTGCCGCTGGACTGGCGCGCCACGGACTCGCCCGGTGGACGCTCTTGCTCGTCGGCGGAGCGTTGCTGCACCGGGCGCTGACGGGTCACTGCGCGGTTTATCGCCAGTTGGATGTGGACAAACGACATCAACGGTCGGGAGTCGCTGGGAATCGCGGCACCCGGATCGAGGCTGCTGTTGAGATCAAGAGCTCCGCGGAAACGTTGTTTCAGTTCTGGCGTAACTTGGAGAATCTTCCTCGCGTCATGCGCCATGTGAAGTCGGTCGAGCAGCGGAGCGACGGCCGTTCGCATTGGAAAGTGGCGGGACCCGCTGGGCAAATTTTTGAATGGGACGCCGAAGTTATCAACGAGGAGGAGAATCGGTTTCTCGCCTGGCAATCGCTGCCCGGAGCAACGGTGAGCAACGCCGGTTCGGTTTGGTTCGAGCCGACACCCAACGGCAGTACGCGAGTCAAGGTAGCTCTCGAATACGACCCGCCCGCAGGTGCGCTGGGCGTCGCCGTAGCCGCTCTTTTGGGATCGTCGCAGGAAGCCGATTTGCAGCAAGACTTGGCGCGCTTCAAAACATTTGCCGAACGTGACCTCAGCCCCGCGGTGATGCACAGCGGGCATTAGCCGGGTGCGAAACCAGGGGGAGGCTCGGGCATTTTCTTCGCCGAACATACCGCCGAGGAATTCCTCGCTGTCGGCCTGGCAGGGGCGTAGATTTTTGGCCATGAAATCGGAAGACACGACTCCCGTTAGCTCGCCGTCTCCGTCGGAAGCCGGCTTATCGGTCGATGCGCCCGATTTCGTTGAGGAGGATCATCCCCTCGATAACACCGTGCCGACCCGGGGCTATCAGATGATCCCGATGGTGGGACTTGGTGGATCGGCGGGGGGGATCGTGGCCTTGCAGAAATTTTTTAGGGCGATGCCCGGGGACAGCGGGATGGCTTTTGTAGTCATCCTGCACCTCTCGCCGTCCCATGAATCGACGCTGGCGGATCTGCTTGCGCGCACGACCACGATGAAGGTGGTGCAGGCAGTCGATGGCGTGAAGGTCTATCCCAACCACGTTTATGTCATTCCGCCGGGCAAAGATCTGGCGACGGTCGATGGGCATTTGAGGCTGAATCCGCTGGAGGTCGAACGCGGCAAGCGTGTGGTCGTCGATCTCTTCTTCCGCTCCCTCGCAGACACCTACGGGCCACATGCGGCCGCGATCATTCTCTCGGGCGCGGATGGCGATGGCGCGCTCGGGATCAAGCGCATCAAGGAACGCGGCGGGCTGACGATCGCGCAGGACATGGACGAAGCGGAGCACCCCTCCATGCCCCGCACGGCGATCGACACGGGGATGGTCGATTGGATCATGCGGGTCGGGGAGATGCCGCAGCGCCTGCTCGAATACATGAAAAAGGGGCAGGCGCTAAAGCTTCCGCCGGAGGAGGGCCCGCAGCCGGCGCTGGCGCCGAAGCCTTCGAACGACCAGGCGGAGGCGGCGTTGCGCGAGGTGCTCGGCTTCCTGCGCATGCGCACGGGCCGGGACTTTTCCTATTACAAGCGGGCGACCATTCTGCGGCGCATCGCGCGGCGCATGCAGGTGAACGGGATGGAGGACATCCCGAGCTATCTCAGCTACCTGCGCACGCATCCCGGCGAAAGCGGTGCGCTGCTCCAGGACCTGCTCATCTCGGTGACCAATTTTTTCCGGGACCGCACTGCCTTCGCCGCGGTGGAGGCCATGATTCCGCAACTCTTCGAGGGCAAGACGCAGGCCGACTCGGTGCGCGTCTGGTGCCCGGCGTGCGCGACCGGCGAGGAGGCCTACTCGATGGCGATGCTGCTGCTCGAGCACGCCCGCAAGCTCGACCACCCGCCGGCGTTGCAGGTCTTCGCCTGCGATCTCGATGGGGAAGCGATTACGAAGGCCCGCGCCGGGTATTACCTGGAGGTCATGGTCGCGGATGTGAGCGAAGACCGGGTGAAGAAATTCTTCGTCAAGGAACACGGCGGCTACCGCGTGCGCCGGGAGCTGCGGGAGATGGTGCTCTTCGCCGTGCATGACCTGCTGAAGGATGCGCCGTTTTCGCGCATGGACCTGATCTCTTGCCGGAACCTGCTCATCTATCTCAACCGCCCCGCGCAGCAGCGTGTCTTTGACACCTTTCATTTCGCGCTGAAAAGCGGCGGGCTGCTTTTTCTAGGCACTTCGGAGTCGATCGATGAGGGCACGCCGCTCTACCGCACCCTGGACAAAAAATACCGCATCTATGCGCAACAGCCCGCGCTGCGGATGGGGCTCCCCGTGCCCGCGGGGCCGAGTTCGCTGCTGCGTGCGATCGAGGCGCAGGATCGCGCGCAGGGCGGGCCGATGGTGCACGGGCGGCGTTTCACCGCCGATTCAGCGGTCGTGCCGTTTCCGCCGACGCCGGGGCCGGCACTGGATCGGAGCACGCTTTCGGAGGTTCATTTTCGACTGCTCGAGCGGCTCGCGCCGCCGTCCGTCATTGTCAATGCCGAGCACGACATCATCCATCTTTCGGAAAGTGCCGGCCGTTTCCTCAAGCTCGCGGGCGGTGAACCGACGGCAAACCTGCTCCGGCTGGTGGACCCGATGGTGCGGGTGGAGCTGCGTGGCGCGCTCTACCGCTGCGGCGAATCGAACCTGCCCGTCAGCGTGATCGACCTGCCGTTGCAGCTCGACGGCCAGCCGCGGCTGCTCGACCTCCGCGTTTCGCCGGCCACGGAAATAGCACCGGGCTTTTTGCTCGTCGTCTTTGAGGTGCGCGAACCGGGCGGGCTTCCTGTCGGCGAAAGTCCCCAGCCAACGCAGAGCAACGAGCCGATCGTCCGCCAGCTCGAGCGTGAACTGGAGCAGGTGAAGGGGCATCTGCGCGACATCGTGGAGCAATACGAGGCGAGCACCGAGGAGATGAAGGCGAGCAATGAAGAGCTCCAGGCGATGAACGAGGAGCTGCGCAGCGCGACCGAGGAATTGGAGACGTCGCGCGAGGAGCTGCAGTCGATCAATGAAGAGCTGACCACGGTGAACCAGGAGATGAAAGGCAAGGTGGACGAGCTGGCCACGACCAACTCCGACCTGCAAAACTTGATGGCCTCGACTTCCATCGCGACCATTTTTCTCGACCGCGATCTGGCCATCAAACGCTACACGCCGAGTACCGTGGAGCTGTTTAACCTGCGGCCCGGCGATCTCGGCCGGCCGTTGCAGGAACTGCGGCAACTGCTCGAATACCCCGAGCTGATCGGCGATGCCGGGGAGGTGCTGCGCACGCTCGTGCCGGTGGAGCGGCAGGTGCATGACGACCGTCGCTGGTTTCAAACACGGCTCCAGCCGTATCGAACGCTGGAGGATCAAATCGCGGGCGTGGTCCTGACCTGCGTGGACGTGACTGAGCAGCGTGAAGCGACCGATCTCCTCGAGCGCGATCTCCAGGCGATGACCCGGCTTTCCACGGTCGGCGAGCAGCTTATCGCGGAAGGCGACGTGAAAGACTTATTCGTTACGATTCTCGAAGCGGCCATCGCCATCTCGGGCGCGGACGCCGGGACGATGCAGATTCTCGATGAGGAGGCCAAGGTCCTGCGCATGGCCGCCCAGCGCGGCCTCCCGCCCCACGTCGCAGCGCACTTTGCAGCAGTGGACGTTTCCTCCGGCAGTCCGTGCGGCGAAGCCCTGGAAACGCGTCGGCGGGTGGTCACCCATTTTGATACCGGGGCAGCCGATCCGAGCGAGGCGGACCGCTGGCACCGCGAGGAAGCCGGCCTGCGCAGCGCCCAATCCACCCCGCTGGTGGTGCGGAGCGGACGGATCCTCGGCATGCTGTCCACGCACTGGAAAAAGCACCACGAGCCCGGGGAGCGCGAGCTGCATTTCCTCGACGTGCTGGTCCGGCTGACGGCGGACGCCCTGGAGCGCAAACAGTCCGATAACCTGCTCCACGCGCAGATGGAGGAGCTGCAGCGCTTCAACGCCGTGGCCGTGGGCCGCGAGAACCGGATGATCGAGCTCAAAAAAGAGATTAACGAACTCGCGCAGCGCCTCGGGGAACCGCGCCGTTATCCTTTGGAATTTGAGCAGGAGCCCGGCGCGTAAAATGAGGACATCGAATGAGCGAATCCGGCCCACGCCCGCTCGCCTGCCGTCCGGTCTGCCCCTGATTCCTGCGTCGGTTCCTGATTGCTCGCAGGGGGTGGCACCTGACTTCCCGAAGCGCGCTGCGGTAACTACGGTGAAGCCGATGGAAACGGTGGGCACCAACAAGTTACTCCGCGAAGAAAGTCGCGACCTGATCGCGCGCCTTTCGAGTCGCGCACAGGGGATGGACGTGCAGTTGCGCCGGGCGGCGCTGAATTTACTCGAGGATACCGAGCAGGCCCGCCGCGCGGAGGAGGAGGAATCCGCGGCCCGCGAACTCGCGGAGGAGGCAGAGCAAGCGACGGAGCGCCGCTACCGGTCGCTCTTCGAGACGATCGACGAAGGGTTTTGCGTGATTAAGGTGATCTTCGATGGCCAGCAGCGCGCCGTGGATTACGTCTTCCTCGAGGTGAACCCTGCTTTTGAGCGGCACAGCGGGATCCCGAACGCCCTTGGCCGGCGGATGCGCCAAATCGCGCCGGAGCACGAGGAGTTTTGGTTTGAAGCCTATGGTCGGGTGGCGCTCACCGGGGAATCGAACCGTTTCGAATACTCCGCCAAGCAGCTCGGCCGCCATTACGATGTGCATGCCTCGCGGGTGGGTGAGCCGGAGCAGGGACGCGTGGCCGTGCTTTTCAATGACATCACCGAGCGCAAACGGCGCGAGGCGAATCTCGCCTTCCTCGCCGACATCAGCCAGGACCTCGTAAAGTTGACCCAGATTGACGAGACGATCGAGGTCTTGGGCGCCAAGATCGGAAACCATTTCCACGCTTCTCCGTGTGCCTTTAGCGAGGTGGATGAGGCGCAGCAGACGCTCACGATCAGGCACGAGTGGAAGCGCCCTGAGGCGGCGAGTTTGAAAGGCGTGTATCGCATCGCCGATTATCACACCCCGGAGTTCCGGCGAGCCGCTCGCGCGGGAGAAACTTACGTCGTGCGCGATGCCGCCACCGACCCCCGGCTGGATTCCGCGCATGTGGCGGCGCTCGGCATCGGCGCATTCGTCAGTGTGCCGCTGGTGCGCAATGGGGAGTGGCGCTTTAACCTGCACCTCTACGACTGCGCACCGCGCGATTGGCAGGAAAATGAAATCGATCTGCTGCGGGAACTGACCACCCGCGTCTGGATCCGGCTCGAACGCAGCCGTGCCGAGAAGGCTTTGCTCGAGAGCCAGGCCCGGCTGCGGCTGGTTATGGATAACGCGCGGGAATACGCGATCGTTTCCATGGATCTGGAGCGCCGCATCACGAGTTGGAACGATGGCGCGCATCGGATCGTCGGCTACTCCGAAATGGAAGCACTCGGGCAGAGCGCGGACCTGCTCTTCACGCCCGAGGATCGCGCCGAGCAGGCGCCCGAGCAGGAGGCGGAAAAAGGGCTGGCCACCGGCCGCGCGAGTGACGAGCGCTGGCATTTGCGCAAGGATGGAAGCCGCTTCTGGGGCAGCGGGGTGATGACCGCGATGCGCGATTCAACCGGCGTGGCGATCGGGCTGGTCAAAATTTTCCGCGATTACACCGAGCAGCGCCTGGCCAAGCAGGCGCTGGAGGAAAGCCTCGCGGAAACGCGACAGGCGCAGGCGGAGGCCGAGGCAGCGGGTCGGGCGAAGGATCACTTCCTCGCCGTGCTTTCGCACGAGTTGCGCACCCCGCTGACGCCGGTGTTGCTGGCTACGGAATTGATCGAGAGCAACTGCGGAGAAGACGCCATGGTTCACCAGGCGCTCGAGATGATCCGGCGCAATGTGGGGATTGAAGCGCGTTTCATTAAAGATCTGCTCGATGTGACGCGCATTGGTCACGGTAAGTTTGAGATTTCCCCAGCTCCGCTGGATGTGCATGCCGTGATCAGGCGCGTCGTAGAGAACGTGAAGCCCGAATTCGACGAAAAGGACCAGCAGTTGACGGTGAAGCTTGAGGCAGTAGAGACGACGATCTCCGGCGACGATGACCGGCTCGAACAGGTCGCGTGCAATCTGCTGAAGAATGCCTCCAAATTCACCCCCGAGGAGGGGAGGATCGAAGTCCGAACATTCAACGAAGACGGCTGCCTCGTGCTTGAAGTGACCGATTCCGGGATCGGCATCGACCCCGCCGAGCAGTCCCTGATCTTTGACGCATTCGCGCAAGCCAACCAGTCGATCAGCCAAAAATTCGGTGGCTTGGGACTCGGGCTCGCCATCGCCAAGGCCATTGTGGAGGGGCATGGCGGCGAGTTGCACGTCCACAGCCGGGGCCGCGGCCATGGCGCGACCTTTTGCGTCCGGTTGCCGCTCCTGCGGTACAACGGAATCACTCCTGAAATCCTCACCTGTGTGCAGGCAACCCACGCGATCAAATGGTAGCTCACCTTCGTAAATCGCCCCACCCGCTGCGCATCTTCATCGTCGAGAATCATCGCGATACGTTGAATTACCTCAAAATGTATCTCGAAAACCAGGGGCATACCGTCACCGTTGCGCGCACGATGAAGGCAGCACTGGCGGCGATTCCGACGGAAGATTGCGAGGTCTTTCTCTCCGATATTGGACTGCCTGATGGGGACGGGTGGGAACTCCTGGAACAGGCGCAATTTTCCCAGCCCGTGTATGCCGTGGCCATGAGTGGTTACGGTGCCGCCAAGGACTTGGAACGCAGCCGGACGGCGGGCTTTCGTCGGCACATCGTGAAACCTTTTGGCGCCCAGGATATTCTCGAGGCCTTGGAAGAAGCTGCCCGCGAAATCAAAGCCTGAACCGAAAAATGCCGCCGTCCCAAACCACCGCCGCGCGCCCGCGGAAAAAACCCGCTTCCAAAAAAAACGCAAGCCTGACGCCTGAGCAGGTCGCCGAACGGCTCCATCAGACGATCTGTCAGAGCATCACCGGCGTGCGCTTTTTGGTGAGTGCCATCGGACAGCAACTCCCGCCGGAAGCGACGGACTTGCTGGCGCAGTTGAAGTATGTGGACACGGCCCTGGATGAATCGTGCGAGGAGTTGCGCAAGTTGATCAGCGAACTGCGCACCGCGTCGGGAAAGGATTTCACAGCCGAGGGTTGAGCGGATCGCCCTGCAGAACGAGCGCATGAGCCAGGAAGAAAACGATGATCGTTCCAAAGAAAACAACTCCTCCGCGCCGCGTCCGAATCGACGCTTCGGCGAAAAGAGTGACTTCGAATAGCGGCCCTAAGCCTGCACCAAAGCGGATCGCAACGGAGCATCCCGCCAAGGCCAGGATCTTGCTGGTCGAGGATCATCAGGTGGTTCGCGAAGGAGTCGCCCAGCTCATCAACCAGGAAGCCGATATGGAAGTGTGTGGGGTAGCAGGGACGGCAAGCGAGGCGCTCGAAAAAATTCGCGAGCTGCAGCCCGACCTTTTGATCACGGACATTTCAATGACGGGCATGAATGGCATTGAATTTCTCAAGCATCTCAAAGTGGAACATCCCCACCTGCCTGCCATCGTTCTGTCGATGCATGAGGAGGAGACTTATGCCGAACGTGCGCTACGCGCCGGTGCCCTGGCTTTTGTCATGAAGACCGAAAGCAGCGGCGAAGTCATGAGCGCCATCCGCAAAGCCCGGCGCGGCGAGTATCATGTGAGCGACAAGATTGGCGCGGGAATTTTTCAAAGATTTCTCCACGCAAAACGGCCATCTGAATCGCCCGTCTCTCTGCTCAGCGATCGTGAGTTGGAAGTGTTCGAGTTGCTCGGCCGGGGGCACGGCAGCAAGGAAATCGCGCAGCAGTTGCACCTGAGCGTGAAGACCGTGGACACGCACCGCAGTCGCATCAAAGAGAAGCTGAAGATCGGGACCTTTACCGAAATGATCCGACGCGCGGTCCAGTGGGTGGAACACGAATGCCGCGGGGCCTAGGACTCGTATTTTGTTTAGCCGAGTAGGGCGCCTTTCGTCGGGAATTTCCCGACAGCGCAACCAGTACCGGCTCGATTGTTCGGACGTTCGTTTTCAGGGACGATCCGGGGATGCAAAGCGAAATTTTTCGGCGGCTAAAATCTGTGCCCACGCTCGTGCGGATCATTATCACCCAGGCCGCTCTTCGGCGCGCGGAAGGGGAGATCACGCAAGCTGTTTTTGAGGAACAAATCCAACGCATCACTCGGGAAGAACTCGAGCCCAAGGGGTTGACTCTACTGGTTCGGGAATTGCCCGCAGGGCGCACCCGTTTCCTGATCAAAGAAAAGTCTGATGGTGCCGTCTGTGATCTGATGGACTTCGCTGCCGATGGAACTCTTGAATCCGATGCTGGCAGTGCATTCTCCCCGGCCGCGCGAGATTCCTGGGTGGCATCTCACTAATTTGGCAGTGTGTGCCTCGGGGATTCCGAAGCATCCTAGATCGGGCTGGTTCCGAATGTGGCAGCGCTACTTTTGCGTTTGGAATTGATGGAGACGCGCTGTCAGCTCAAAGGCCGGTAATTCGAGGTGAAAATCGCTGGACTATCCGCCAGGTCGCAGGCACTAGTGCGAAGTGAGCACGGGCGATTGGTATTTTCTACCGCGCGCCGCATCGCGTTGTCCGACTCTTCGGCCCCGCCGCCTCTGTTATGGAGGCGGCGGGGTCGCTTTTTTACCTACGGGGCGCAGTCGCGCAGGATTCACGCAACGCAAGCTCGTTAGCGGGACGAGTTTGAAGGCCGACAACAGAAGGCGGATGCATGCCGGAAACCGTGACGGAACGGGCGTTTCCGATAGATCGGGAGGAGCCCTGTATCCGTTGTAAAGCAACCTCAGACGGGGCTCCGACTTCGGCGTTAGTTTTTTACCGGCTTAGCGCCAGGCTTTGCCTTGGGGAGGAGCTTGTCGAAGGCAGCTGTGCTCGTGAGCTTGAAGGTTTCCTTGCCGTCGTGCTTTACCACGATCTGCCAGCCTTCAATGGTGTCCTGATATTGCTTACGGCTGCCCAAGTTATCGTATCCGCCGAGCGGCACCTCTCCCACGGTCATGTTTGTTTCAGCTCCTTTCACCAAGGCGGCGAATTTTTCGCTTCCCGTATAGCTTTCGTAACGGTCCGGAGAATAACCCCATCGCCGCACGATGATGGTGTAGTCGAGCGTCCCTTCCGGCAGATCTTTGAAGGAAATATTGCGCCCGTTGACCTTGAGCCCAAGAGCCTTTGCAACGCGCTGCAATGAAGAATAGCCGGGCCGGGACGTCTCGCTCTCAAGCACGGTTTTTTGCGCGGTGAGACGTAATCCGTTCGCTTCCTCCGCGAATCCCACAGCCGCAAACATCAGGAGACCAAGAACCGCGTGGAGGAACGTTTTCATGCCAGCGATTTTTCACTTGGGTGCTGGAAGGTCAAGTCTTGGAAAGGCACGTCGCCACGAGATGCGGGTGTCTGGCTTTGAACGGCGAGCAGCGGGCCGAAGACGTTTCCCCCGGGGCATGTTGTTTTGCGCACCAGGCCGTGACTGCTGCGAGCGCAGCGTCCGTGAACCGTTGTTGCGGCTCGACGGGACGAATGAGAGCTCGGTAGGTTTTCCGGTTTATGTCGACCGACACGCTCAGCCACGCCGCGCAGCCAGCCGCTCCGGCCGATTTGGAAATCAAAGATGCGCAGCTCATTTTTAATCACGTCTGGAAGCAGCTCGAAGCGGAGCGCGGACGGGAGCAGCTGCGCTTTCCGAAAGAGTTGATCCTGCTCGGCGGTGCGCCGGGCGCGGGGAAGGGGACAAACACGGATTTCATTCGTGAGCTGCGCGAGATTACCGCCGAGCCCATCGTCGTCAGCGCACTGCTGGACAGCCCAGAGGCGCGCAAATTGAAGTCGCAAGGCGGCATGGTGGGCGACCGTGAAGTCGTGGGCATCCTCTTTCGCAAACTCCTCGAGCCCGAGCAACAGAACGGCGCAATCCTCGACGGGTTTCCGCGCACAAAAGTGCAGGTCGAGTGCTTAAAGATGCTCTTCGACGAAATGATCGCCTTGCGGCGCGACTTCTCCGGCACGCCGGACGCAGCGCATTTTAAGCAGCCGATCTTTCACATCATGGTGCTGTTCGTGGACGAGGCGGAAAGTATCGCCCGCCAATTGAAACGCGGGCGTGAGGTGGTAGAGCACAATAATGAAGTTCGGCGCTCGGGATTAGGGGAGCTTTGGGAAGAGCGAAACACCGACTCCGACCCGGCCCTCGCTCGCGCCCGCTACCAGGTCTTCAAGGAAAAAACCTACGATGCGCTGGTCTCGCTCAAGCAGCTCTTTCACTACCACTTCATCAATGCCCAGGCCCCGCTGGAGCTGGTACAGGAAAACATTGTTCGCGAGCTCGAGTACCAAAGCTCGCTGGAACTCGATCCGCGCACTTTCGATTTGCTCCGACGGCTCCCGCTCGCCAGTGAAATCATCCGCCACGCCCGGCAGGATTTGGTGCGGCGTCTTGATAGTTACAAAGTTAGCCGGCCCGAGGTGCTGCAGGCCGTAGTGGCATTCATTAGCGAGCGGATGATGCCGATCATCGTCCGCCACGCGATTTCCGGGCGGGCCGATATCAATTCCGAAGAAGCGCTTTTTCACGATCCGGAAGCGCTGGCGATGCTCATCGACGTCTTCTCCGAGCGCGGCTTCCACGCGACGGTCGATCTGCATCGGGTCGAAATCCCAGACCGCTTCGACCTCGCGACTGGCGAGATTCACTGCCGGGTGAAAAAAGTGTTCCGCTTTAATATCCGGTTCAAAGGCTCGAAGATCCGGCGCGGCTAAAATCTAAGGCTTCGGAATTTTTTCTTCGACGCGCAGCACCTTGCCTTCGGGAGAGATGATAACTTCCACTCGCTTCCCTTCGCGAAGAGTGAACTTGGCTTCGTAAACGGCGGGGCCGCCGCTTTTCTTTTTCTCATCCAACGCGACGGCTTCGAAAGTTCCCTGCGTTGAGTATTGGCGAATGACCGCTTGCACGGCTGCGGGACACTGCTCGACGGAGATTGGCTTGTCTTTGGCCATTGCCGGGGAGAGCAGAAACGCGATCAACGGCAGAATTTTGAAATGGCGTGTCATCCCGGAATCTTTCACCTCTCGACCGGTTCTGGCAATCGCTCGCAAAATCAGAGCCGTGATTGGCGACGGCAAAAACGGCCACGCCACGCCGCCCGTGCGAAGCGCAGGTATGACACCGAAAACGCCGCTCCCTAACGACGACGAAGATATCGACCCGGAGGAAATTGCCGCCGCCTCGGACGAGACACCCACTGACGTCACGGCGCCGGAACTGACCGAAGAAACCAAGAATCTCGTGGAATGGGATGAAGCCCCAGCCTCCTCTGGAACCACCGCGCTCAGGGTCGTTCCGGAAGACGAAGTCTCGATCGCCGAGCAATTGGTATATGAAGGCACCGACGAAGCGGACCGCGAGCGTCGGTTGGCCGCCGCCGACCCGGATTATGAGCCGTGAAAATATGCGGTTGAGATAGCTCGCAAGTTTGGAAGCAATGGGCTTACTGCAAAATTTCGGCTTTCACGCGAGCGAAGACGCGCACCACGGCCGGCGCGAGCGGGGTGGTCGCACGTAGGGTGACCATTTCCGTAAGACTGTCGCCGGTGGTGATGGCAGAGCCGACTTCGCTCGCGGGCTGCGTCGTCCAGCTTCCCGGGCTCAGATCGGGCGAGGTTTCGACGGTGAAGTAGAGGCCGCGGGCCGCGTAGTCGGTGCGGCGACGGTGCGTGAACTGGAGATAGCGGTTGCCGGTTTCATCCGAGAAGACCTGCATCGCGGGGACGAAGGAGTGGCCGTTCGCCGCGAGGGAAGGCACCGTGGGATTGGCTCCGGCGCCATACTTCCAGAGATTGGTCAGGCCGTCTTTGGCGGGGTTGGCGTGGGGCAGGGCGTTCAGCCCGGTGAGGCTGTAGCTGGCGGTCCACGAGGTCATCTGCTCGGTGAAAGTGCTGGCGGGAATCACCCAGATGTTGCGGAACTGCACTTCGCCGGTGGCATTGGTCGCATGATCCTGGAGGAGGATGCCGTCCGTTCCCGAGGCTTCAGCCGGCGATGAGCCGGTTTCGCTCGGCAACTCGATGTCATCGTGGACGAGGATGCCGTTCCAGTAGGCGGTGACGCGGGCGTTGGTCAGCTTGGTCGCGCCACTCCAGCGGGCGGCGGTGAAAAAAGCGTCGTAGCTTTGCCAGGTGTTGGGGCCGGTGCTGGCATTCGCGTCGGGCTTGCGGAAGGCGTAGATGCTGCCGGCGTCGAGGTTCGTGAGGCCGCTCAGCGGCACCCCGGCGGCGGTGTTGAGAATTTGCAGTTCGTAGCGGCGCTGGAGCTTGATGCCGGAATTCGCGGCGAGCGAGCCGCTCCCGCCCGCCGGCGCGAGGAACTCGGCGTGGAGTTGGAAGTCTTTGAACTTCTGTGCGGTCACGATGCTGTTGGGTGCGGGGCTGTGGTTGACGGCAAGATAACCGTTGGCGTTGTGCCAATTGGCGGCCGCGGCGTTCGCGTCGCGCACCCAATTGGCCACGCTCGCGGCGGTGCCATCGTAAAGGACCGTGGCATTGGCGGGCGGTGGAACGGGTGTAGTGACGGAAAGGTGATCGACGTTGGGGCCGCTGCTGCCGATGGCGGTTATGCGGATGGTGTTTACGCCTTTGTTGAGAAACACATTGGCCGGGATCGTCTGATAGTTCATCCACCCGGCCTCGCCCGCTCCGGTATTGGGGAAAGGCAGGCCGGGGATGACGGTGACGCCGTTGACCGCGACCGCGAGCGGTCGGTCGGCGCTCGCATTGCCGAGAGCGTAGCGGAAGGCGATGGGGTGGTTGCCGGCATGCGGCGTGGAGACGGTCCATTCGATGTAATCGCCACTCGCACTTTGGAAATCGAGATAGCCGGTGCCGGTAAAACCGGGCCGCGCCGCGAAGCCGCTTTGCGCGTTCGTCCACAGCGTAGTCGGGGCGTAAACGGCGTTTTCCGCTTCGTAAATGGTCGCAATGCCAACGGGCGGCGGCGGCAATGGTGGTGGCGCGATGGGCGTGAAACTCGGGCCGGCGTTGAGCGACTTGTTGTTCAACGTGTACCAAGCCTCGGTGGCCCACGGGGCGACGGCGTTGTCGTTCACGAAATTGTGCAGTCGGAAATACGTCACGCGGCCGGCGAGCAGGTTGGGGATGGTGAGAAACACTTTTCTCCGATCCGCGGAAATCTGCGCGTCGGTCGCGGTCAGCACGGTGGTGCCCTGCGGGCTGCCGCCGTAGGCGATGGTCGCGGCGTAATACCATTGCTGGATCGTGTAGTTTGCCGGGTTGGAGAGGATTGTCGCGGGCACGGGCTGGGTAAACTCGATCTCGAATCCATCGGCGCGCGACTGCACTGTTTTCATCTCGAAAGTGACGTTGCCATTCGGCGTGAGCCGCTGGAGGCCGGCGGTCGTGCCCTGCCAGTTCCAGTCGCCGCCGCTGCCCAACCCGCCGACGTAGAGCGAGCCGTCCGGGCCCCACGCCTGGCGGTTCTGACCGACCTCGAGGCCTTGGGTGAAGGCGAACGCGCAGCCCTGATACTGGCCGGCGATATTTTCCATGAAGATGCGGTTGTAGCCGCCGTCGGTCAGTTCGCCCATGAGCATCTGTCCGGCGTAGGTGCCGGTCGGAATGGTAAGCAGTTGCGTGTTGGAGTTGGAAAGCCGGTTGTAGGGCAGCCAGAGGGCCGGCGGGTTGCGTTGCAAAGGAGTGCCGTTGGGCAGTGTCGGCGTCACCGGCTGCGTGGTGTTTTGCGGGACGCCGTAATACTGGCCGGGACGGAGATGATTAACCGGACACGCGGAGAGCCAGTCGCCTTGGTTGTCGCCGCCGAAGAGTTCGCCATCCAGCCCGATGCCCATGCCGTTCGGGGTGCGCAGACCGGTGGAGACGATCTCCCACGAATGCGCCGCCTCGGAAATGCGGATGAGTGAGCCGGGGCCGTTGGGCACCGGATAGCCGGGCTCCGTGCCGGGGAGATACGTAGTGTCCCCGCTTTTCAAAGGCGTCGAGGTGGCGACCCAAAAGTAGCCGTCCTTAAAGCACAGGTTGAACGTGAACTCGTGGTAGTTGAACGACGCCGGCCAGCCGTGAGCTACGGCTTGGTATTCATCGGCGATCCCGTCGCCATCCGTGTCGAGCAACTTGGTCACTTCGCGCTTTTGCGCCACGTAGATAATGCCGTTGACCACCTTCACACCGAGCGGTTCGCCAATGCCGGAGGCGAAGCGGGTGACGGTGGCCGCCCCGGGACCGTTTAGATTTCCAACGAGGTAAACCGCACCTGCGGAATCCCAAGTGCAAACGACGAGTCGGCCATCGGGCAAAAAGTCGAGTCCGCCGACCGCGGGGTTGAAACCCGGGGGGCGGAAGTTGCCGAGCGTGAAGCTCGGATGCACGCCCGCCAGCGGTTGACCGTCGCCTGGTCCTCCCGCGGTGCCGCCGCCGCCGGTGGCGTAGTAGAAGGCTTTTACGCCCGGCGAGGTCACCAGCGTCTGGCCCTGCTGCGTCTCGAAGGAAGTCGCGGGAATCGGCGTGAAAGCCGGCGCTCCCGGCGGTTTCCACTCGAGCAGCACGCGCGCGCCGCCGGTGTTGTGCCAGAAGGTGAGGTTGAACGGAATCGAACCGGCGAGCGTACTGATCGAAGCGGTGGCGACGTTCAGTCCGGGCAGGTCGTTGTCGATAACGAGGGCGTTGTTGATGAAAAACTTTGAACCGTCCTGGCTGGTCAGCCGAAACTCGTAGGTGCCCGCAGTTGGGAATTTGATATTCCCCCAGATGCGTCCGTAGAGGTAGCTCACCAAGTCCGGCGTGCCACTGGCGTAGGGCGATGTCCACGGTCCGGTGAAATCGACATTGCTCAGATCCGGCCCGCTATAAACGGCGTAGAGGTTTGGCGTCTGACCGGGCGGGTTAAGCAGCGGCATGCTGGTGATCGGCTGCTGGTCGGCGGGCACGGGATTGCGGATGTCATACAGCCAAAGCGTGACGCCATCCTGCATGGCCTGCCCGCAGGCGCTGGCGGCAAGCGCGAGGGTGACGAGGAGTGGTCGCAAAAACGGGGGGAGGTTCATGGCCAGGTGACGTTGAGGGTGGTGCTGCCGTTGACGCTCAGGTCGAGAAATTTGTCCGCACCAACCGTCCGCAGCGTGCCTGCGCCCGCGGTCACCGCCCACGTTTCGGCCAAGCCGGTGCCGTTCACTTTCAGCGAAACCGTCGTGTTCGGCGGCAGACCGGAAAGAGTGAAGGTGCGCGTCAGTGCCATACCTGGCAGCGCCTCGGGGTTTTCTTCGACCGCGACCCGCACTGCGCCCGGCAGCACAAGATCGTATTTGATGAAGATCGCCTCGGTATCTTGCACCGTGCGGTAGCCGCGCCAGTCCACGGTCAGCGGCACCGCGGCCGCGTTTTGCGTAGCGCTCCACACTCGATAGTCGCCAATGAGGGCAATGTTGCTCAGCCGTTTTCCCGCGGCGTTTCCCGCCTGCACGATGAAGCGCAGCCGCACATTTGCGCCCGTGACGGTGAGCAGTTTTTGGTTTTCCTGAACCGCGTTGCCCGGCTGCGTGGAATCAAATTCCTGCGCCGTCCATGTAGCCCCGCCATCCTGCGAAACCTGGACGCGGAGAGGGCCGCCGCCCTGTTCGAAAAAGGTGAGGATCGGGCTGTCGAAAGCGGTCAGATCGAACACCGGCGAAGTCATCACTGAACCCACGCCAGTGAAGGTCCAGTTGCTCGCGCCCGGGGTCACCCCAGTCGCCGTCCACCCGGCAGGAATGCTCGTTGTCACCGCGGCGGCGAGGATCGTGTTACGCCCGGTGTGAAAGGTTGTGCCGAGGGTCAGTGAGCTGTTTTGGCTGAAATCATAGACCTTGCCGCGGAAATTGATGCCGCCACTCCACACTTTGTATAGACCGCCATTCGCGGGATTGAAGGCGAGCCACAGATCGCTGCGCAGCGCGACCGCGAGCATACGTGTCTTGTTGTCTAAAATGAGGCGGAAAGCCCACGGATCACGCCCGCGCACGGCGGCGGAAGCGGTGACCGCCACGAGCGCCAGAGCGACGAAGACGCGGACGAAGACTGGGGGAAGTGTCATAGGGGGGGACTGGGGATTATTTGCCGGGGCTAAATCTCGTGGCTCATGGCTGCTTCTTCCCTCCGAGCGCGGCGTGCTGGCGGATTTCCTCCGGCGTGAGCACGCGATCATAGATCGCGATCTCCGCGAGCCGGCCATGAAGTTGCCGGCCCGGCGCGGTTTCCTCACCCTTGTAGGTAAAGCCCATCGAGAAACCAAAGAGCAGCGCGCAGGGGGTTTCGAAAGCCACCGGGTCGCAAATACCGGAGGCCAGACGGCGGCCATCGACGTAAAGCGCAATCTCGCGGTTCTTGCGCTGGGCGACCACATGGTGCCAGACGAAGGGCGCGGTTCCAGGATCGGAAACCAGATTGACGCCCCCGGCTTTGTCGGCTGGCGACCGCGTCAGAAAGCGCAATCGTCCCGGAACCAGCGAGGTGGTTTGGGAGGAGGAAGGAAGGTTGGCCTCTCGGTGCCCCCCGGGAACGACGAAATCTGGAAACTGCGTGGCAAACTCCAGCAGGCTGAATTGTCGTCCGCTCTCGGCGTTTGGCGCGCTGGAGGTCAGGGTGGAGTGGCCGCAGGTCGTGGTGGCGAACCACATTTCCACCGCTGCGCCGGCCTGCTGCATCAGCCACGGCCGCGTGGCCACAAAACCGCTGGGATCGTTTCCTTTTCCGAGCAGCGAACTGACGCGTCCACCGGCATCCGCCTGCAATTGGACGGGCCCCATTGATTGAAGATCGATGCCGTTCGCGATCTCGTCCGGGATCAAGCCTTCCCGAGTGCTGCGATTCAACCGCCAATAGTGCCGCGGCTGCGCAGCAAGAATGGTCGCCTGGTAATCAGCCGGGAGGGACAGAGGCGGTAGTGGAATATCAGGTGCCGCCGGAAAATTCTTCATGCCCGCGGGTTGAAACTCCCCCGTGCCTGGCGACATGCGCACCGCTTCTCCGGGTCGCAAAGTCTGGGTGCGCACGCCGTCCTGGACGGGCTGTTTCATCGAGGCCAAGACGACCCCTTCGAACACTCCCACATGCGTTGTGCCATCCGCTGCCACCGTCACCCCCATCTCCGTCCCCAAATCAGTGGCTGTGCCCCGCGGAGTTTCGACACAGAAACCTTCCGCGCCCCTCGGCACTCGGGTGCGAATTCTTCCACGATGGCAGAGCACCCGATTGAACGTGAGCAATTCCAAATCTGTGGGGCCTTCAATCGTCAAGAGCACCCCTTTTGGGAGAAGCAACGTGACCCGGCCGGACTGAAGATTGATCTGGCCGCGGCCCAAGACATCACCTCGCTGAGGAGGGCGGGCAGTGGCCCAGCGCGCAGACTCGACCAAAAGCACTTCCGCAAGCGGTGGAAGTGCCGGGGTTTTTACGGTGGGCTTCGGCCAGAGGAGGAGCAGACCCAGGACGGTGGCAACCGCAGCCGCCCCGACTGCGGCCAGCCGCCACCAGCTTTGCACAAGTTGGAACGGGCGGCGCACCACGGCCGCCATCACGCCCCGCTCGAGCGTCCCTTGTGAATCGGGCGAACGCTGAGGGCCGAGCCCGAGTTTTTCATACAGCTCCAGCCAGCGCGGAGGCGGGGCCTGCGCGACGCGAAGGAGCGACAGCATCCAAATCTCCGCGGTGAACGCAGCGCGAAACTCCGCGTCCGCTTGCAGCCTCGCGAGCAGGAAAGTCGCGCGCTCGGGCGGCAACTCGGCTCCTTGCCAGGCGGCCACGGCATCGAGCAAATCAGTCTCCATGAGCAAAGTCCTTTTCGATGCAATCCCGCAGCAAGGCCGAAGCCCGATGTTGAATCTGGTAGATGTTGGGCACGGAGAGAGCCATTTCGCGGGCCAGCGATAGCGCCTTTTCCCGGCCGAGCCAACCGCGCACCACGCGGCGCATGCGCTCCGGTAGCTCGCCGATGCAGCGCAGCAACGCCTCGAGATGGACTTCCTGCGTCATGGCCGCCGCCGCGTCGAGATCGACTTCCAGGAGCGCCGCGGCTTCGCGCTGGAAAAGCTCCAGCGCCCCAGCCCGGCGGGCGGTGCGCTCGTAGTGGTGGCGCAGTTTGTTCCGCGCGATGCCCCGCAGCCACGCCCCGAAATCTTCGCCGCGGGTAAACGTGGGCAGGCGCTCGTAGGCCACGATGAAAACCTCCTGCGTGAGGTCGTCCAGATCGTGCAGATGAAAAAGCTGGGTGCCGAGAAACGTCCGCAACGACGGGCCATACTCGCGCACGATGCCAAGGAAGGCATCGGCCTGTCCGCCAAGGATGGCATCCAGGTTTTTTTCGAGTTCAAAGGCGTCGCCCATATTCCCCCTCTATTCAGTCGGCAAGGGGAAAGCTGACAGAAAAAATACGCCATACCCCCGCAGCGCGGGAGTTTAGGAGCGGCGGCAAAAGCTACGGTTGGCCGAGGAATAAGTGCGCCCGAAAATTATTTTGTCAGAATCCTCGGCGGGGCGGGAATTGAAGCGACAACTCCGTTTCCCGGCAGGTCTGGAATCCTGCGCTGCGTCGAGAGTTGGCAACTCCCCAAAACACCTCGTTCACACCCGCGCGATCACCCTGCCTGCAAGAAAGAATCCTCGTTTCCCATGAAAACCACCCCGTCCCGTTCCTTCCGTCCCGCTGCTTCCTGGCGTCAACTGTGCCTTGCCGGCCTTGGCACCGCCGCGCTCGCGCTGCCTTCGATCTCCCAGGGTGCGCCCTTCTTCTGGACCGGCGATGCCAACAGCTTCTGGAATAACACCGGCGGCGCCAACGGGACGAACTGGTCGTCCTCTGGTGACTTCAACAACGGGACGCCCGGCCTGCCAGGTGCGGCGGACGATGTCTTCTTCAACCTCTTCGGCGCGGGGAACCTCAACACCATCCTCGGCGCGAATTTCTCTATCCGCAGCCTGAGCTTCACTCCGGACGCGACCAGCTCAGTGACCATCGGCGGCGCGAATACTCTGACTCTCGGCGTCGGCGGACTGACGAATAACTCGACTGCTGCGCATACGCTCAGCACCGCCGTGACCTTGGGCGCCAACCAGACGTGGACCAACAACACGGCGACACCGGTGACCGTGAGCGGCGGGGTCGGCGGCGGCTCGAATCTCACCCTGGCTGGCAACGGCGCGTTCGTCTTCACCGGCGCCAACGGCTACTCCGGCACGACCAGCCTCTCGACCGTGGGCGCGACGCTGACTCTTTCCGGCGCGAATGGCAGCCTCGCGACGTCCTCCGTCTCCCTCGAAGGCGGAACCACCTTGCGGCTGGATAGCAGTGCGGGCAATCATGCGAGCAATAACCGGATCGGCGACACCGTGGGCATCAGCTCGCGAGGCGGCACCCTGGAGCTGCTGGGCACGGGGACGACCACGGAAACCGTGGGCACGCTCACGCTGACCACCGGGTTGACGCGGGTGAATGTGGACGCCGGGGCGACGTTGACCTTCGGCTCCGGTGCGCTTCAAAGCTTCAATCGCAGCGCCGGCTCGTCGGTGAATTTCTCCAGCACGGGGACGATCAAGGCGCCGCTGGTCACATTGACCAACGGAATCATCGGCGGCTGGGCGACGATCGGGAATCCAGACAGCAACTCGGGCGCAAACATCCTCGATTTCGCCACCGTCGATGGCAGCGGCAATATCGTGTCGCTCGCCACCTACGCGTTGAATGATTTCACCTTGGCGACCAACAACGTGAAGGTGGACGGAACCGGTGCGCCGATCCAACTCGCCGCGGACACGACGATCAATTCGCTCTACCTGACCGGCGGCGCCCGCATCGGGTTCGGCGGCAACGGCACCCGGCTGCTGACCATTGGCACGGGCGGCATCATCTCGAATGCGGCGACCGTGACGCTCGGTGCACAGAATCAGCCGGACATCACCACCGCGGCGGTGATTGGCAATCCGACCATCAATGCCTCGCAACAGAACGGACCGGAGCCACTGGAAGGCCAGATCACTTCGAGCGGGCCCGACTTGATCGTGACCACGGCGAGTAACTTGCGGATCAACGCGAGGATCGTCGGCAACATCGGGTTGACGAAGAACGGCTCGGGTCTGCTCGATCTGAGCAACGGCAATAACCAGAACGTCGCGGGCCGGCCGGTGAATACCTACACGGGCAACACCACGATCAATGGCGGTATTCTTTTCTTTAACGACGACCTCGAACTCGGAGCGGTGCCCGGCGCTTACACGGCGGACAAGATTACCCTGAACGGGGGCGAGATGAAGACGACCCGGGGCATCACCCTGGCCGCGAACCGTGGCATCACGCTTGGGCCTCAGGGCGGAACGATCAGCTACAATGGCGGCGCGACCTTCACCATTGGCAATAACACGGCCAACGGAAACAAGATCGTGGGCAGCGGTCAGGTGACCTTTAGCTCGATCCCGGTGAACGCGAATACCAACACGATGGTGCTCAACTTCGCCGCCGGCACGAATACCTATCAAGGCGCGACCACGCTGAACACCCAGCGTTCCACGTCGCAGCGCGCGACGATCCAGTTCGGCCAGAACGAACAAATCCCGGACGGATCGGCCGTGACGCTCACGGGTGATCCAGGCAACGACGTCAACGCCGGCGTCAATCTCAACGGACGGACCGAAACCATCGGCTCCCTCGCCAGCGCGGAGCCGGCGTCACGCATCTTCAACCACACCGCTACGCTCACCATCGGGCAGAACAATCTCTCCACGACCTACGCCGGCCGGATTCAAGGCACCAATGGTGTGGTGACCAAGGTCGGCAGTGGCGCTCTGACTTTCAGCGGCAACAACACCTACACCGGTGTCACGAATATCCATGGCGGCACCTTGTTCATC
>JANMTP010000053.1:0-2114 GCA_031390545.1 Chthoniobacter sp.
GCCTGCGCGAGGTATTCGCGGTCGTAGGGCTTGGTGTCGTAAACGGCGATCTCGATCATGGATGTGAGGTTAAGAGACCGCGAAAGCGTGGCGCGCTGAGCCCCTTGCCTGATCCCGCTTCTTCATCCCCCGTATGTGCGCCGCAGCCACGCGCCCACGAAATAGGCCAGCGCTGCCGCGCCTCCCCCGGTGATCAAAGTTTCCAGACCTGAGCGCAACGCTGAGCGCTGGAGCAACACGCCTTTCGTCACTCCGACCGCTGCGAACGCGAATGCCGTCATCACCGCGCTCGCGATGAATCGCGTGGCGTGGTCCAGATGCGGCACGAGAAACGGAATCAGCGGCAAGAGCCCGACGCAAATGAAGGCGACGAACGTCGCGAGCGCCGCGCGGCGCGGCGAGCGGTTGCCGCCGTCCAAGCCCAGCTCTTCCGTGACCATCGTCTCGACCCAGAGCTTCCGGTCGGCAGTGATGACCGCGACGATCTTTTCCAGCACCTCGCCGGTGAACCCTTTGCCCGCGAAGATTTGCCGGATCTCTTCGCGCTCGCCTTCAGGAATTTCGTCGATGTGTTGGAGCTCCGCAGCCCGCGCGTTCTCGACTTCCTCACGCTGGCTCTTGGTGCCGAGATAGTTGCTCACGGCCATGCTGAAGCCGTCGGCGATCAGGTTCGCGAAACCGAGCACGATGATGACGGTCCCCGAAAACCCGCCGCCGACGGCGGCAGCGACAACGGCGAATGTGGTCACGCAGCCATCAATCGCGCCGAGCACGGCGTCACCGAGGTAGCCAGCCGACGCGCGGATCGCGAGCCGGTCGCGAATTGCATGCGGTGAATGCTCCGCCTTCAATTGCGAGTTCATCGTGTGCAAGGCTGCTCCAAGATTTCCGCCGACAGCACAGGCACAACGGGATCTGGTTTTCGAAAGCGCAGCCATTTTTCCAACTCGACGGCGGCGAAGGTGAAGAGCCCGATGCTGATGATGTCGAGCCAGGCTTCAGCGCGCGCTGGGCCGGTGTGGAAGAGGCGGTTCATCAGAGGCAGGTAGGTGAAGGCGAGTTGGGCCAGCCACGTCGCGGCGAGGCCGGCGAGAAGCCACCGATTCGAGAAAAGGCCGATGGAGAAGATCGAGCGCGTCCGGCTGCGGCAGGTCAGCAGGTAGAAGCTTTGGACCATCCCGATGACGTTGACGACGGCCGCGCGGGCTTCGGCGAGGTTGGTGCCTTCGATGCCGTGCTCCCACGCAAAGAGGCCGAACGCCCCCACGGTCGAGATGAGCGTCACCAACGCGGTGCGCATGAGCAGCGAGCGAGTGAGCAGCGGCTTCTTTGGGTCCCGCGGCGGGCGTTGCATGATGTCGCCTTCCTTTGGTTCGAAGACCAGCGTCAGCCCGAGGAAAAGGGCGGTGACCAGATTGATCCAGAGCAGTTGCGTAGGGAGCATGGGCAAGGTGATGCCGCCGATGATTGCGAGGAGCAGGATGAGCGATACGCCCGCGCTAGTCGGGAGAATCCAGAGGATGAATTTCGTGAGGTTGTCGAAGACGCTGCGGCCTTCTTCCACGGCGGCTTCGATCGAGGCGAAGTTGTCGTCGGTCAGAATCATGTCGGCGGCTTCCTTCGATACGTCGGTGCCGGTGATGCCCATCGCGATGCCGATGTCGGCTTGCTTGAGCGCGGGCGCATCGTTGACGCCGTCGCCGGTCATCGCGACGACGTGGCCGCGCGATTGCAGCGCTTTGACCAGTCGCAGTTTCTGCTCGGGCGCGACGCGGGCGAAAACGGAGGCGCGCTCGGCGGCGTCGGCTAGCTCTTCGTCGGTGAGCTTTTCCAAGTCGCGACCGGTGAGCCCGACGACGCCCGAGCCACTGTCCAAGCCGATCTGCCCGGCGATGGCGGTGGCGGTGAGGATGTGATCGCCGGTGATCATCTTGACGTGAATTCCAGCGGCACGGCACTTGGCTATCGCCTTGATGACCTCGGGACGTGGCGGATCGAGTTTGCCCTGCAGGCCAAGGAAAGTGAGTTCGTCGGCGACGTGCTCATGTTCGAGACCCTCGTGCGTTGTGGGCATTTCACGCCGGGCGAAAGCTAGGACGCGCAAGCCACGCGCG
>JANMTP010000054.1:0-7443 GCA_031390545.1 Chthoniobacter sp.
AGGCGCCCGCCGCAGAGATGGCGACGAACATGCGCTGCGGATTCTGCGGATCGAGGATGATGGTGTGCAGACACATCCCGCCCGCGCCGGGCTGCCAGAGCGCGCCTTTGGTCGCGCGCAGCGCGGGCAATTCGGTCCATGACGCGCCGCCGTCGGTGCTTTTGAAAAGACCGGCGTCTTCCACGCCGGCGAAGACCGTCTCGGGATCGGTGAGCGACGGCTCGAGATGCCACACGCGCTTGAATTCCCACGGATGCTGCGTGCCGTCGTACCATTTGTGCGTGCCGACTTCGCCGTCGTAGAGGAAGCGATTGCTGCGGCCCGTGGGCGGCTCGAAACCGCCGGGAATCGGCGCGCCGTCCGCGGTGTTCCAAGTCTTGCCGCCGTCATCCGAACGCTGAATGACTTGCCCGAACCAGCCGCTCGTTTGCGAGGCGAAGATGCGGTTCGGCTCGATGGGCGAGCCTTTGAGGTGATACAGCTCCCAGCCCGCGAAATGGGGCTCGCTGATCTCCCAATTTTTCCGCGCCCCATCGGCGGCGAGGATGAACGCACCTTTCGCGGTGCCGACGAGGACGCGGACTTTGCTCATGGGGTTTGGTTACATCGGCTGCGGCACCATGACCATCCAGCCGAGGCCAAAGCGGTCGGTGACCTGCCCGTAGCGTGGCGACCAGAAGGTCTTCTCCAGCGGCATGTCCACCTTGCCGCCGTCGGCGAGGCCATTGAATGCTTGGTCAGCTTCAGGTTCGGTGGGGACGACGAGCGCGAGGCGGAAACCCTCGAACTTACCGCCTTCGCCGCAGCCATCGGAAGCCATCAGGGTCATGTCGCCGACTTTGAATTCGGCGTGCATGACTTTCTTTTCAAAGCCTTCCGCGAGCATGCCCGGCGGCATCGGTTCGGGGCTTTCATCAAAGCGCATGATGAAACCGATCTCGGCGCCGATCGTCTTTTTGTAGAATTCAAGTGCTTCACCGCAGCGGCCGCCGAAGAAGAGGTAGGGTTGGACGAGTGTTGTTTGTGACATGGTATTGAGGTTGAGGGTTGAAATTATTTTTTGCGGCGCGCGTTGAGGACCATCCCGGTCGTCCATTTCCCGTCCTTGCCGAGCTTCGTGCCCGTCATCACGCGATGATCGGGTGATTTAAATTCGATCGTGTTTTTGAACTGGCAGATCTTGCCTTCCAACGGGCAAAAGCCCTCCGTCTCCAGCGACAAAATTTTGCCGCTCGCCTCCACGGTCCCGAGGTATTGCCAAAGGGCGCTCGTGTTCGAGTCCACCCAAGTGCCGACGTATTTCTTCTTCTCCGGGTCGAAGCCAAAAGTCATGATGCCGGCGAAGGGCGCGCCCATCATCTCGCCTTTGTTTTCGCCCACGACCCAAAAGCCGCCGAGCATCTTTGCCGATTCCGTGCCTTTCACCTTCATCGGCGGCTGGCCCGGCGCCATGAAGATTTCGGTCTCGATGTCCCATTCGCCGACGAATTGCTGGAGCCATTCGTGTTCTTTGGCGGGTTTGGGCATGGCAGGCACTTCGGCAGCGATCAGGCTGCCTGTGCAAAGCAGGACGGCCGCGAGGCGGGTGACGAGGTTGGTTTTCATGGGTTGCTGTTTTTGTTGGTGAGTTGGTGAGTTGGTGTGAGATGGAGCGGTTGGTTCCGGCCCTGAAATGGTTCGGATTAGGTGCGGGCGGCGAGCGCGGCAAGTTGGTCGGTGGCAATGCCCCAGCCCTCGTGAAAGCCCATCTTCTCGTGAGCCTCGCAGTCGGCGGCGGTCCAGTGTAGCGCGCGGGCGGTGTAGCGGGTGCCGCCGTTTTCATTTTCGAAGGTCAGCACCAAGGTCATGAAGGGCTTGGCCGAAGGTTCCCACGCCTCGGTATAAGCGTCAGTGATGACGAGCCGTGCATTCGGGATGACTTCGAGATACACGCCACGGTTCGGCATCTCGGTGCCATCAGGGCCGCGCATGACGATGAAGTTCGCGCCGCCGGGCCGCACGTCGAGTTCCGCGTGGGGTGTCGTCCAGGGTGGTGGCGTGAACCATTGCGTGAGCAGGGCCGGCGTGGTCCACGCGGCGTAAACCTTTTCGCGTGGTGCGGGGATGAAGCGCGTGACGACGAGTTCGCGGTCGTTGGGCTTGGCCGGGTTCATGGTCAGTGATGCGGAGGTGGGAAAAAGCGTCTTGGACTAGGACGACGGAACGGTTTCGACCAGTCCCTTGAGTTGCGCGAGACCCTGATCGAATTGGTCGCCACACATTTTTTCGCAATCCATGAAGAGGCCAGCCGCCTTGCTCATGAAGTTGTTTTTGCCCGCCATGCTCCACGTCACCACCGTTTGCTCGCCGACGGGTCGGAAGGCGAATTCCACATCATTCGAACCGACAAACGGGCGCTTCATTTCCAGTTTGAAGCGCACCAGTTCGCTCATCCGGCTCTCGGTGATTGTCGAGCGGCCTTCGCCGGCTTCGTTGTTGCCAGACCAGACATAGCTAGAGCCGACCCCGGTCGCTGGGCCTTCGTAGGAGACTTTCATGGCCGGGTCGATTTTCGCCCACGGCGACCACGCCTCCCATTGGTGCAAATCATTCACGCGGGAAAAAATCGCTGAGGCGGGTGCCGCAATGGTGGTGGAGCGGGAGACGCGGAAATCGGCGGGTCGTAAAGCGATGAAGACGACCAGCACGAGGAGAACGACAGCGACAGCGCTGAGAATTTTTACAATCATGGCAGTGGATGTTTTGGTTCGAGCGGAGCTGCGGCAGCAGCCCCTTTCATGCAACGACGAACGGGCCGGAAAAAAAAGGACATGGTTTTCGCACTTTTCGTCGCCGCGTTTCTGCGCGAACCATCTCCCGCCATGCCGCACCGCCTTTTCATCCTGCTCCGCGCGGTCGCGTTCGGCGGGGTTGGGCTGGTTCCGGCGGTTCAGGCGCAGGAGTCGGCGCCCTTTGCCACCGCCGGCGTGGCCTTTGTGGAAAAGCACTGCGTCGCCTGTCACGGGAAGGAAAAGCAAAAGGCGAATCTCGCTCTGCACACGGTCCGCGACGACCGGGCGTTGCTGCGGGCGGGCAAACATTGGAAGGACGTTCTGGAGATGGTGGAAAGCGGCGAGATGCCGCCGGAGGACAAACCACAGCCGACAGCGGAAGAGCGCCGCGCGTTTGTCGCCTCGGTGAACGCGGTCTTTGCTGCGGCGAGCAGCGCGCCGCCCGATCCTGGCCGGCTCACCTTGCGGCGGCTAAACCGCACGGAATACAACAACACCATCCGCGATCTGCTGAAGATCGAGTTTCAGCCAGCAGAGGATTTTCCGCGCGACGACGTGGGCTTCGGTTTCGACAACATCGCCGACGTGCTCTCCGTCTCGCCGGTGCTCATGGAGCGCTACCTCACGGCGGCGGAGCGCATTGCCGAGGAGGCCATTCCGATCAATGCCGCGCGTCCGCCGAAGCGCACTATGGCGGGCAAGTATTGCGAGCCGGCGTCAGCAAGCGTACCGCCGGATCGCTTTCGCCCGATCAATGCCAGCCAGCGGGAGGCAGTTCTTTCCGGGCCGCTGAATACGCCGGCGCGCATCGGAGCAGGGGAGCAGCATTGGGTGCGGGCGAAAGTGTATGTCGAGGGCGCGGGGAGCGGGCCGGTGCGCGTGGCGCTGCTGGCCAGCGGGCCGAAGATCGCCAATCCGTCGCCCGCCGCGGAGCTGGCGAAGCTCGACGGCGCGGCGGTCGGCGCGGTCACTCCTGCGATCATTTTGCAGACGGTGGAAGTCAAAGCCCGCGACGAAAAGAGCGCGCAACTCATCGCCGTGAAAATCACCGGCGCACCCGGCACCGAGCGCATTGCACTGGCCGCTTACAAACCCGAGCGCGGCCAGCCGATACCCACGCTGCGCGTCGAGTTTCTCGAAACCGAAGGCCCGCTCGACACGCGCACGCCGTCGAACAAGGCGCTCATGGTTTTCACCAACGACAAACCGGAGCGCGAGCAGGCGCAGGAAGCGCTCGTCCGCTTTGCCGCCCGCGCCTGGCGGCGGCCGGTGAAGGACGAGGAGATTAACCGCCTGAGCGCCATGGTCGATTACGCGGTGGGCCACAACGAAGGCTGGGAGGGCGGGATGCGCCGCGCCATTACCGCGATCCTGGCCTCACCGAAATTCATTTTCCGCCTCGAACCCGACTCCCAGCCGGACAATCCCGACGCCCATCCGCTCGACGAATTCCAACTCGCCACCCGGCTCTCGTATTTCCTCTGGAGCTCCACGCCCGACGACACGCTCCTCCAGCTCGCCTGGGAGAAAAAGCTCGCCGCCAACCTGCCGGCGCAAGTCCGCCGCATGCTCAAGGACCCGCGGTCAGCGGCGCTGGTGGATAACTTCGCGATGCAATGGCTGCAGCTCGGACGCATCGCCGGGCACAGCGCGGATGCCAAAGTTTTCGCCAAATGGGACCCGAAACTCGCCGGCGCGATGCTTGAAGAAACGCGCCGCTTTTGCGCCGAGATCCTCCGCGAAGATCGCAGCGTGCTCGATCTGCTCGATGCGGATTTCACCTGGGTCGATCGCCGGCTCGCTGAGCTTTACGGGTTGAACGTCGAGGGCGGATTCCAGAAGGGCGAGTGGAAGCGCGTCTCTCTCGCTGGCACACCGCGCGGCGGACTGCTCACCCAGGCCAGCGTCCTCACCGTCACTTCAAATCCCACCCGCACCTCGCCAGTGAAGCGCGGTAAATGGGTTCTCGAACAACTCTTCGGTGACCCGCCGCCGCCCGCCCCGCCAGACATTCCGTCGCTGGACGACAGCCAGCGCAAAGGCCTCACCGGCACCTTTCGCCAAAAGCTCGAGCAGCATCGAGCCGACCCAAACTGCGCGAATTGCCACGCGAAAATGGACACCTTCGGCTTCGCGTTGGAAAACTTCGACGGCATCGGCCAATGGCGCGACCGCGACGAAACCGGCGCGGCGGTCGATGCCTCCGGCCAACTCGGCACCGGGCGCAAACTAACCGGCGTGGCCGATCTCCGCGCCCTCCTCCGCGAGCGGCGCGAGGCCTTCACCCGCTGCCTCAGCGAAAAACTCCTCATCTACGCGCTCGGCCGCGGGCTCGACTACTACGACGAGCCCACCCTCGACCGCATCCAAAGCGCCCTCGCCCGCGACGGCTACAAGTTTTCCACCCTCCTCACCGAGATCGCCAAGAGCGACCCTTTCCGCCTCCGCCGCGGCACTTCGCAGGAGACGGAGGCGCGGCCGAAATAGCGGCTGCGGCTTTCGAGTTACGGAAGATTTACAATGTCAGTTTGGCCACGGGCGCTGCGGTGAGCTAGACCACCAAACATGCGGCGTTGGTTCCCCATTCTCTTCCTCTTCGTCGTGGCCATCCCGACGCGGGCCGGGGAGCGGACGCCAGAAAAGGTCGTGGCCCTCGCCTTTGTGAATCCGTGCGGCAGCTATGCGAACTTCGTGGGGCCGCTGCTTAAAGAGCACGAGTTCGGCGCGACGTTTTACATCGATGACGTCACCGAGCCGCCGGCCAGCGCGAAGCTGGACCGGTCGAGCTGGCTCAGTTGGGAGAAGGTCAGGAAGCTTTCCGAGCTGGGCTTTGAGATCGGCAACGCCACGCCGCACAGCCGACACTACTTTTTTCACAACTCCAAGGAGAAGCCGCTGCAGCGGGTGGAAAACCTCGAACGCCTCTTCCGCGAAAATGGCCTGCCGCAGCCCACGACGTTCAGCTACCCGAGGGGATCCATTTTCGGTCCCGCGGTGCAGATCCTGGCTGACAAAGGCTACGGCTTCGCCATCGATTATGTATCGAGCCTGATCTATGACCCGGCGCAGGATCATCCGCTGCTGCTGCCCGGCGTGGGGTTTCACGGCGGCGGCCAAGAGCGCGAGCGCTTCCGCGAATTGCTCGAAACCAGACAGCCGGGCCGCATTCCGTTGTTGGTTTTCAATGGCGTGGAAACCTCGCCTCACGGCACCAGCCGCGAGCAGTTCCGGGAGTATGTGAAATACCTCGCGGACCATAAGTTCACCGTCATTCCCATCCGCGACCTGGCCCGATACGGCGGCGCGGACTTGCGCGCCGTGCGGCTCTGGCGGCGCGATAGCCGGGAAAGCCTCGCCGCTACCCAGTCGCCGCGCGCGCCGGAAGCGATTAGCCCGCTTCAACGCCAGCTCGAAACGCTGATCCTCCCGCAAGTGAACTGGCAGGACGCGTCCCTCGACGCGGTGCTCAAAGCGTTGCGTCAGCAGGTGGCAGCCAGGTCCGGCGAAAAGCTCCAGCCCGGCGTGGCCCCGGCCGTTGGCCTCGACCTGACCACCGCCGTCACGCTCCGCCTGACCGGCGCGCCCATCATGGAAATCCTCCGCTACCTCGGCGACCTCTCGCACACAGATTTCGCCGTGGACCAGTACGCCATTTCCGCCAAGCCGAGAACCGGCCCCGGCACGCGCGTCACCGCGAAAACCCCGGCGACTCCTCAGCAACTCGCCGCGCTCGACACGCTGATCCTCCCCGAGATCAATTTCCACGCCGCCACCCTGCCCGCGATCCTCAGCGCCCTGCGAGCCAAGGCCGACGCGGCCTCCGCTGGCCGGATCGTGCCGGACTTTGTCACGCTACCCGGCACCGATCTCACCACCACCGCCACCCTCCGTCTCACCTCCACTCCGTTCACGGAAGTCCTCCGCTACGTCGGCGATCTCACCGGCACCGACTTCACCCCCGAGCGCTACGCCATCTCCGTCGGCCCGCGCGCCGGCACCCAGCCGCGGATCACCCCGAAGACGCCCGCCGATCCCCAACTCCTGCAGCTGCTCCAGTTCGTCACCATCCCCACCATCGAGTTCAAGGACGCCACCCTCGTTACCGCGCTCGACGCCTTGCGACGCAAAGCCGGCGTCGCCTCCGGTGGCCGCCTCCAGCCCAGCTTCGTCCTCGACCCCGCGCTCGATGCCTCCGCGCCGGTCACCCTCAGCCTCACCGCCATCCCTTTCATCGAAGCCGTCCGCTACTGCAGCGACCAGGTCGGCGCGGAGTTTGTCGTGGAAAAGCACGCCATCACCCTCAAGCGCCGCACCGTCCCCGGAAAAGCGCCGGCGCGCGAACCCTTCGCCTTGGTGAAATAGCCGCCCGCTTGGTCAGGCCGTACGGTCATTGCTGGAGAAGCTCGATGCAGTGTCCGTCTGCGTCTGCGATCCATCTCGTTCCCAAAGTTAGCGAAGCGCTTTGGGAACGCCGGCTCCGGGCGAGACTCTGTCTCCTTTGCGACGCACGATCTCAGCTCGGCCCCGTGAGCACCGGCCGGGCGCCCCAACGGAGGTTGGCCGGCGCGGGGGTTTGCAAAAAGCGGGCCGAACGTTTGGGACGACAGAGAGAACGTGGTCGGGGTAAGGCGGGGGGGCAGGGAGGGGGGGCGGCCCCCCCCCCCGGGGGGGG
>JANMTP010000058.1:0-48139 GCA_031390545.1 Chthoniobacter sp.
CCCGCGTCGGCGATGCGCCGCAACTGGTTCTGGTCATGGAGAAAATTCTGGCCCAGCGACTTCGTGAGCTGGATGTCGCGCGCGCCGAGCAGTTCCCGCATTTCGGAAAGTTTCATTCTTCGTCCAGAGCTTTCCGCAACGCCGCCGCCGCGCGGCGCAACTGCGCCTCGGAAATCGTCAGCGGCGGCGTGAAGCTGATGACGTTTGCGTGCTCCCCTTCCGGCAGTAAAATGAGACCGCGATGGAGCAGCTTCTTGATCACGCGCAGCGAAAGCTCGGTGGCGGGCGAGCTGTCCTCATTGAGCAATTCAATTCCCGCCATCAGCCCGACACCGCGCGCACGGCAGACGACTTTGGACTTTGGACCTTGGACTTTGGACAACTCCTTCAGCAGCATTTCACCCAGTCTGGCGCTGCGCTGAACAAGTTTCTTCGCGCGAAGCTCGCCGATGTTCGCCAACGCCATGGCGCAGCCGACGGGATGGCCGAGGAAGGTGCTGGTGTGAATCGCCTCTCCGGTGCCGGCTGGCCATGCGGCGTCCATCACGTCCGCGTGACCGACGCACGCGGAGAGCGGGAAGCCGCCGGTGAGCGCCTTGCCGAGGCAGATCAAATCCGGCACCACGCCCGAATGTTCGCAGGCAAAAAGTGCGCCGGTGCGGTTGAAGCCGGTGTAAATTTCATCCGCGATGAGCAGAATGCCGTGCGTGTCGCAGATCTCGCGGAGCATCGGAAGAAATTCCCGCGGGGGCACCACACACCCGCCGCGACCCTGGATCGGCTCCACGAGAATGCACCCAATCTCCTTCTCCCTGAGCGTCGCTTCGATCTGTCCCCGCAAGTCCATCAGGCAGTCTGCCAGGCACGCGGGAAACGTCCCCTCACCCAGCCGCTCACCGCTTTCGCGCCCGAACGGGCACCGGTAACAATGGGGATACGGCAGCAGCGTCGCAAAATCCTTCAACTGCGCACGGAACGGCTCGCGAAAAAACGGCAGCCCTATCGCGCTCAACGCCCCAAGCCCGAGCCCGTGATAGCCGCCAGCGAAGGCGATCACCCCGGCTTTTCCCGTCCGTAACAGCGCCGTTTTAAGTGCCGTCTCCACCGCATCTGAGCCCGAACTACTCAGCACCGTCTTGGCGTCTCCCGCCCCCCAACGCTCGAAAGTCAGCGCACTCAATCGCGCGCACAGCCCGGCTTTCAACGCGGTTGGATGCACATCGCCCATCGCGTGCAGTAGTTCGCCCGATTGAGCCACGAGCGCCGTGCGCACCGCTGCATCCGTGTGCCCGAGCCCGCTCACGCCAAAGGCCGAGGTGAGATCGAGAAAGCGGTTCCCATCGGCGTCCCACACATTCACCCCCTCCGCGCGCTGCCAGAAGACGGGGAAATCATCGGCGAGATAAGTCACATTGCGCGATTCATGCCGCCGCAGCCGCGCCGCCAGCGCCAGCGAGCGCGGGCCGGGGATCGGGGTTAGGATTTGCGGGAGCATGGCGAAAAAGGGAGTTTGGACGATAAGCCACGAATGAACCCGGACAGACACGGAATCAGATTCCCTAAAACGCCGGCATGTGGAAAAAGGCTATCGATGCGCCCCATTTCGTCCACGCTTCTATTGGCGGTTTGCGCAATTTTGTGCGCTACCGTCGCGGTCGGGCGAGGCGAACCTGTCCGACTCAACCCCGCGCCATCCCCGCCTGATAATCCGCTCAGAGGACTCGTCCCTTACACGCAGATGGATCACTCCTTATTCCCGCACAGCCTGGAGTTTGGCTACATCCCGCTCGCCTCCCTGATGACTGGGCCGGACACTTTTGACTGGGCTCCACTCGAAACGCTGCTCACCAGCGTGGCGGCACGCGGACATCACACCATCTTCCGCATCTGGCTCGAGTATCCCGGCAAAACTGGTGGCGTTCCCGACTTCCTCACCAAGAGCGGTGTCAAAATCACCAACTGGTCTGGCGATAGCTCGGCGAAAGAGCGGAGCCTGACCCCAGACTACGCCGACGAGCGCTTGGTCACAGCGTTGGAGCGCTTCATCGCCGCGCTGGGGCGCAGGTATGATGGGGATGCGCGCATCGGCTACCTCACGGCCGGGCTGCTCGGCTCGTGGGGAGAATGGCATACCTATCCGCGTGAGGACTTGTTCGCGCCCCGCGCCACGCAGCGCCGGGTGCTCGACGCCTACGAAAAGGCTTTCACGAAAACGCCCGTGCTCCTCCGCTACCCGGCCGGCGATAACTCGCAAAAACTCGCCCCCAACGCGGCTCGCCCGTTCGGCTATCACGATGACTCCTTTGCCTGGGGCACCATCTCCGCATCCGGTCGCGAGGACGAAAGCTGGTTCTACCTGGCGCTGCTGCGCGCCGCCGGCCCTGCCGCTCTTGAAAAATGGCGCACCCAACCGATCGGCGGCGAAATCCGGCCGGAGGCGTGGGGGAGTGTTTTCGATGAAAAGCCCGCGCACCTCATGGTGCAGGATTTCGCCGAATGCGTGCGCCAAACTCATGTGACCTGGCTCATGGACAGCGGGATGTTCCGCCAAAGCAACCCGCCCGAACGGCAACGGCGGGCCATCGAGCAAGTCCGGCGGATGGGTTACGATTTTTTCGTGCGCACCGCCGACCTGACTCGCGACGGAAATGAGCTGCTCGTCAAGCTTACCCTGCTCAATCAAGGCGTTGCACCTTTTTATCGAGACTGGCCCATCGAAGTCGCCGCCTTGAACGCCGAAGGCAAGACCATTGAGCGCTGGCCGGTCGATTGGAAACTCACCGGCCTGCTGCCCCACGACGATCCGCGCGAGTGGCAGACCAGGATCGCCGTAGGGGCCAAGTCGCGGGCCGGCCAAACCCTCGCCCTTCGCGTCGTCAATCCGCTCTCCAACGGCCAACCACTCCGCTTTGCCAATGCCACCCAGGACCAACATGCCGCAGGTTGGCTGAGTCTCGGCCACATCCCGTGACGTGCCCTCCGGCCAATCGACGGGCGTTATCCGTCAGCTCCCCATGACCGCCCGCCGGTACACGCGTTCGTACGCCGGCACCGCCTTCTCCCACGAAAAATTACACGCCATCGCCCGCTGCATCAGTGCCTGCCATTGCGGCGGGTCGGTGAAGTAGCGCTTGGCGCGGATAATCGCGTCCCACAGCGCCTCGGGCGTGGCGTCGTAGAAAAGGAAGCCGTGACCGCTTTCCGTTGAAGGATCGTAATCGGCAATCGATTCGTAGAGCCCGCCGGTCGCATGGGCGATGGGCAGCGTGCCGTATTTCAGCGAGTACATCGCGCTCAGCCCGCACGGCTCGAAATGCGACGGGATGAGGAATGAATCTGCGCCGGCGTAGATAAGATGCGCGAGCGTTTCATCCATGCTCTGCCGGTAGGCGAAACGGCCCGCGTGCCGTTTGCTCGCGACGAACAGCTCGCTCTCGTAGGCCGGATCGCCTTCGCCGAGAATGACCAGCCGCACATCATCCGCGAGCAAGCGGTCGAGCAGCGGCAACAGCAAGTCGATCCCCTTCTGCTGCGCCAGCCGTGAGACAATCGCGAAGACCGGCCCGCGCGGCGCTGGCAGCAGGCCGCACGCTTTCAGCAGGGCCTCGCGGCACGCCTTCTTGCCCGCCAGCGCCGTTGGTGAAAAACGCTCGGGCAGCAGCTTATCGGTCGCCGGATTCCAGATTTCATAGTCCGCGCCATTCAAAATTCCCGTCAGCTTGTGCGCCTGCTCGCGCACCACCGAATCGAGTCCGCTCCCGTGCTCTGACGTCTGGATTTCCCGCGCATACCGCGCGCTCACGGTGGTGATCGCATCCGCGAAAAGCAGCCCACCTTTGAGCAAGTTCAGCCGTCCGTAAAACTCGACACCAGCCGCGGAGAAAAATTCCCCCGGCAGATTGGTCAGCCCAAAATCGACGCCCCAAAAACTGCCCTGATAGGCGAGATTGTGAACCGTCAGCACCGTCTTGAAGGGCAGGCGCCGCTCATGCATCAGCACCGGCACCAGCGCCGTCTGCCAATCGTGCGCGTGAACGATATCGGGCGGCGGTGCAATCCGTCGCACCAGTTCGACTACGGCCTTCGAGAAAAAGATAAAGCGCTCGGCGTTGTCCTCAAAATCGCGCCCAGCGGCGCCATAGAGTCCGGCGCGGTCAAAATATTCGTCGCTCCGGACGAGAAAGACCTGCACCCCATTTGGCGCGGTGCACTCCCAAACTTCCGCCACCACCCGCTTCGCCCCGACCTGCACTGTAAACTTCACTCCAGTGGCGTGCGCCTTTTCCGCCAGCCCGCGATAGCACGGCAGCACCACGCTGACCTCGTGGCCGCGCGCCGCGAGCGCTGCGGGCAGCGCTTCAAGCACATCGCCGAGACCGCCGGTGCGCGCGAGCGGCTCCATTTCGCTGGCCGTGAAAAGGATTTTCATGCGCGGTGAATTAACGCTCGCGCTGCGGCTTGACGAGGAAGACTTCGCACCGCTCCCGCTGGGCAAAAGGCGCTTGTCATGCAAATCGCGGTTGTTAGATTCGCGCCACTTTTCCCAACGGATCACCCCTTCTCGAATGACGCTCGGCAACTTACTCACGGTCCACCAGATCCTCCCGGAAATGAAGGCCGTGGAACGCTGGACCGCCATCGTCGAACTGGTCGATTTGCTCGTCGCCCAGCAGCAGGTGAAGCCCGCCGACCGCGACGTGGTTCTCGCCGCCCTGCGCCAGCGTGAGGAGACCATGAGCACCGGCATCGGCTTTGGCATCGCCATCCCGCACGCCTCGTCGGATCGCGTGGAAAAAGTCGTCGCCGCCTTTGGCCGCTCGACTACCGGCATTGAGTTTGACTCGCTCGACAACGCGCCGGTGAAATTCATCGTCCTTTTCGTCGTGCCCAAAGATCAGTTTCAAACGCACCTCCGCACGCTCGCGGCCATCGCGAAATTCCTCAACGACCGCGCCGTTCGCGAGCGCCTCGGCACGGCACCGAGTGCTGAGGAGATTCTCTCGATCTTCCAAGCCTCGTAACAGCGCGGACGCCTTGCGCGTCGCGGCCGGCTCGCGCAATCTCGCGCTCCTTTTGCCCATGGAAACCATCCCTGCCCTGCTCGCATCCCGCCTCCGCACCGCCGTCGCCGACTTCGGCAGCGTCGAGGCTCGCGTGCAGGCCGCGAACGACACGCGGTTCGGCGATTACCAGACGAACATCGCCATGGTGCTCGCCAAACAGCAGCGGGCCAACCCTCGCCAGCTCGCCCAGCAAATCATCGACAAAATCGAAGTCGCTGACCTGTGCGAGCCCCCGGAAATCGCTGGGGCGGGGTTCATCAATTTTCGGCTGAAACCGGCGTGGCTGGCGGACCGATTTGCGGCCCTCGTCGCGGATGAAAAGCTGGGCGTCCCAGCCCCGGCCACGCCGCGGAAATACGTCATCGATTTCAGCTCGCCGAACGTCGCCAAGCCGATGCACGTCGGCCACATTCGCTCGACCATCCTCGGCGACGCGCTCGCCCGCATCGCCGCGTTCATTGGCCATTCCGTGGTGCGCGACAACCACATCGGCGATTGGGGCACACAGTTCGGCATGCTCCTCCTGGGTTGGAAGACGGAGCTCAACCGCGACGCGCTGACCGCCGATCCGCTCGGTGAAATGGAGCGGCTCTACAAACTCATTTCAGGTCGTAGCAAAGAAGACCCGGCGACGCTCACAGCGGTGCATCAGGAGCTCGTGAGACTCCAGTCCGGCGACGAGGAAAACCTCGCCCTCTGGCGCGAGATGCAGCGGCTTTCGCAAACGCAGTTTGACACGATCTACGCCCGGCTCGGCATCACCTTCGATGTCACCTTGGGCGAAAGTTTCTACAACCCGTGGCTCAAGGAAGTCGTCGCGGCGCTCGTGGAAAAAGGCATTGCCCGGGAAAGTGAAGGCGCGCTCTGCGTTTTCTCGGACGGCACCTTGCCGGAAAAGGAAGACCCGTTCCTGATTTCGCGCGACGGCGAGTGGGTGCCGATGCCCGCGCTCGTCCAAAAGGCCGACGGTGCCGCGAACTACACCACCACCGATCTCGCCACGCTCGACTACCGTCTCCGCGAGTTTGCGCCCGACGAAATCCTCTACGTCACCGACGGCCGCCAACAGCATCACTTCCGCCAACTCTTCGCCATTTTCCGCCGCTGGCAGCCGGGGTGCGCGGTGCATCTGAACCACGTTTGGTTCGGCGCCATTCTCGGCGACGACGGCAAGCCTTTCAAAACGCGCAGCGGCGAGACGATCAAGCTCGCCGGCTTGCTGGATGAAGCCGAGGAACGCGCTTTCCGCATCGTCACGGAAAAGAACCCGGCGCTCGACGAAACCGAACGCCGCGAGATCGGGCGCATCATCGGCCTCGGCGCGGTGAAGTACGCCGACCTGCTGCCAAACCGGCAGAGTGACTACATTTTTTCCTGGGACAAAATGCTCGCGCTCCAAGGCAACACCGCGCCCTACCTGCAATACAGCTACGTCCGCATCCGCTCCATCTTCCGCAAAGCGGAGCAAAGCCCCGCAACTGCAGGGGAAGCCGCCAGCTCGCCCCCGTCCTCACCGCCCCTCGTGGGAAGCTCGCAGCTTCCCTTACAGCATCCCGCCGAACTCGCGCTCGCGAAGAAGCTCTTCGCCTTCGGCGAAGTGCTCCCGCAAGTCCTCGAAGATTTCCGCCCAAACCTCCTCTGCAACTACCTCTACGAACTGGCCTCCACCTTCCACAGCTTCTTCGAGGCCTGCCCCGTCCTAAAGGCCGACGCCCCCACCCGCGCCAGCCGCCTCACCCTTTGCGACGCCACCGCCCGCACCCTCCGCCAAGGCCTCGCCCTCCTCGGCATCGAAGTGCCCGAGCGCATGTAGTTGCATCAGGTGAGAGAGCAGGCAGGCGCGCAAATGCGCGGCAACGGCGAGGCGCGCGTCGCTCTGCGGATCAGGGCGCGGTCACCCGCAGGCGGAGGTAGAGTTGCGGCGCACCATCGATGACTTTCCACGCGATAGGAAAATTCCCGCTCCCTTGGTTGACGCCCACGGCGGACCACTCCGCCATATCCTCCGACGCCTCGACGGAATAACTCACGTCGTGGCGAAACTTCCGGTAGCTGATCGCAAGCACGTCGTTGATCAGCTGAAAACTCGGCGCGCCGTCGGTGCTGGTTTCGGTGGGATCCAGACCGAGGCCGTATTCGACCACGAGCGCGATGCCATCGCCGTCGCCATCGCTGTCCCCGGGTGCGCTGAACGCCAAGCCGCGGTCGGTTTTCCACTGCTGGAAAAGCGTGCGCGTGAGGCCGGAAATCAGACTGCTGTAGGCGGAATCGCCGACAGAATTCGACGCGCGCAGGCGGTAGAAGTAAGGCGTGGCCGCAGCCAGTGCAGTGTCCGTGAAAGAAGTCACATCCCACGGCAAGGCCGCGACGGGAGCCCAGCCACTGAGTCCATCCGGGCTGCGCTCCAGCTTCCAGCCTTGCTCCGCGGGCAGGTCGCTCCATGAGATGGAGAGGCTGGAAGCACTGAGCGTGACGGTGGCCAGCCCGAAAGGAGTCGGCGGCTCCGAAGTGAGACCGTCGCCGAGCAACCTGGCAACCCGGTTGCGCGTGCCACTGCCAAAGCTGGTGAAATTTCCGCCGACAACGATGCGGGTGTCGTTGGCGACGGCGAGCGTGTTAATCGTGCCGAAGGTCCCCGCGCCGGGCTGAAAGGTCGTGTCGAGCGATCCGTCCGCATTTAGTCGCGCGAGGTGCGGCCGCAGCACGCCGCTGACTTTGGTGAATGATCCGAAGATGAGCACCTTACCATCCATCTGCGGGACAACGCCATTCACCGTGCTGTCCGGGCCTACGCCCGGATCGAAAGTCGAGTCGAGGCTGCCGTCTGAGTTCAGGCGAAACACGCGGCTGCGCGTGGTGCCGGCAACCGTCGTGGACGATCCGCCGACGAGGATTTTGCCGTTATTCAACGCAACAATGCTTTCCACGAATGCACCAATGGTGCCGGGTTGAAAGGAAGCGTCCACCTCACCGTCGGCGGTCAGACGGGCCACGTATTTGGTGTCGATGCCATTGATGCCGCTGATGAAAAAGCCCCCCACCAGAATGCGCCCATCCTGCTGCACAGCCAATGCGTCCACGGACTGGCCGGGAGCAGTTCTGAAAGTCGAATCCAGCGTCCCATCCGCATTCAGCCGGGCCAAGTAGCGGTGGCCCGTGCCATTCACGTTGAAGAAAAACCCGCCGATGAGGATACGGCCATCGGGTTGCAGCGCGACGTGTTCGGGCGGAGTACTTGGACCTGTTCCCGGGTTGACGAAGCCGGGATCGAGCGCGCCGCTGGCAAGCAGGCGCGCTACATATTTCCGCGCGGTGCCCGCGACGTTGGAGAACGACCCCACGAGCACGATCTTCCCGTCCGGTTGGAGAGCAATTTTACTAACCGAGCCGTCTGGACCCACGCCCGGATCAAAGGTCGGATCAACAGTCCAATCCGGCAGCAGGCGCGCAATGTTCTTGCGGGCGACTCCTTGCAAGTTGGTGAAAGAGCCAGCTACTACCACGCAACCGTCGGTCTGGAAAAGGGTGTCGTTGATCGTGCCATCGGCACCGGTTCCCGCGGCGCTGGCCGGATCAAGCACGCCAGCGGCAGTCCACTCGGCGGCAAGCGTCGTGGCGCTGGCGACGACGCTCGGCACACTGTCGCCATTGGAGTTGCGCGCGATGGCCCGGTAGAAATACGGGGTGTCGGCTGCGAGTCCGGAGTCAATGTAGGGCGTCGTGTTCGAACCGGTCACCTGTGTCCAACCGTCTGCACCATCAGGGCTGCGCTCGATTCTGTAGCTCGTCGCGTTCGCGCTTCCGAGGAAGGTGACGATAATTTGTGAGGTGCTGGCGGCGCTGGCCGCGAGGGTTGTCGGAGGGGCCGGTGGTTGGCTGCCGGCGTCGCCGTAAAGCCGCGCAACACTCCGCGTGGCGGTGCCAGAAATGCTGCTGAAGTCGCCGCCAAGCAGCGGCTTGGATTCCCCCGTCGTTAAGGCGAGCGTGCGCACCGTCGCATTGGCTCCGGCTGGTGTGTTGAACGTGGCGTCCAGATCCCAATAAGGTCCGACGGTCGAAACCAGACGGGCCACGCGGTTGCGCGCTTGCCCAGCGACTTGCGTGAACTCACCGCCAATCAATACCCGGTAAGTAACTCCACCGACGGTCGATGACGTGATACAGCGCACCCGGCCATCGACCGGGATAGTCATGGCAGGGTGAACCGTGGGATTGGTGGGCGTACTCGATGAAATGGTCAGTGCTGCGAGGTGACTGCGCGGAGACGTCCCGACATTGAGGAAATCCCCGCCAATGAAAAACTGCGGCTCGGATCCAGACGGCGTGTAAAAATGGAAGGTGAAGACCGTGCCGTCAGGACCGCCCGTCGCGTTGAAAGAACTGAGCGAACTATTGACGGTACTCACCGCGGCCATCCGGTTGCGCGCTGCACCGTTGAAAGTGGTGAAGGCACCGGCAAGGTAGAGCGCGGTGGTGCTAGAGTTGCCGTTGTAGGCCAGAGCATGAACCGCGGCATTTGGCCCGCTCGCGCCGTTCATGAATGTGTCGAGTGCCCCAGTTCCCCCGAGACGCGCCAGGCGGATTCGATCCGATCCATTTACCTGCGTAAAATCCCCGGCAAGATAGATTGTCGAACTCACGAGGAGGACCGCATTCACGGCGCCATTCGCGCCGGTGCCGGGGTTGAAAGTGGTGTCGAGTGCGCCTGCTGTGGTGAGCCGTGCGATGCGGCTGCGCGGAGTGCCATCGACGCTCAGGAACTCGCCGCCGATGACCACTTTGCCGTCGGTCTGCACGGCGAGTGTGTTGATCGCTCCGTCGGCTCCGACTCCCGTGGCAAAACTGGTATCGAGCGTTCCGTCCACATTGAGTCGCGCAATGCGTCCGCGAGGGGTGTCGGCAACCGAGGTGAAATCGCCAGCAATGATCACTTTCCCATCGCTCTGCGCAACCAGCGCCCGAACCGATCCGGGTGTTCCCCCTTCACCCAAGATCGCCCCCGGAGTGAAACCGGTATCCAGCCCACCGATCTGCGCAAATGCTCCCGCTGTTAACCCGAAAAACAGTCCCAGCAGCGCGGCGGCGCGCGTCCCAGAAGGTATGGCGCATCCGGCAAACCGGCACGCAAGTCTGCCGCGTTCAGACGGACGCGATGTTGCACGGCGGGGGGACACACTCGGATTGAAAGGCATGGGCGGGGGCTCTACGACAGTCCTCGTCCTACATCACGCGCTCTCCCTTGCCAAACGACAATCCATCGCGCTCGCGTTTCCTCGCCGAGACGGAGACGCTGCTCCACGTGCTCGCACTCTACGGCGCAGGTGGGATCACCGCGTTTGGCTGGGCAATGGGTGCGCTGCTTGGCCTTGACGCCACGCCGTGGCTGCCACTGTGGTTTTGCGCGGCGCTGCTCATTTACAACGTCGATCGGTTGCGCCTCGATCCGACTGATGAAGTCAATGTGCCGCAACGGGCGGCCGCCTGTCTCCGTTGGCACGGCGTCATCTGCGGCGTCGTCGTGTTCGCGGCGGTGGGGGTGAGTGCGCTGCCGATCTGGCGTCGGGATTGGCTCACGCTCGGATTGGTCGTCGCGGGCAGCCTTATATGTCTCGGGTACTCTGTGCCGATCTTCGGCCGTCGTTGGAAAGACGTGCCTCTGTTAAAAACGCTGTTTGCCCCCATGATCGTGACGGTGGCGATCTTCGGCTTGCTCCTGCGAGGCGAGGCCGGCTCGTGGACGCTGGTTTTCATGCAAACTCACCCTCCGGTTTTCTTCCTCTTCATCAAAAGCATCCTCGTACTCAGCCTCTGGGCTTTCTGTTATCTCCTCTTCAACATGCTCCTTTGCGACCTCCGCGATTCCTCGGGCGACCGGCGGTGCGGAATCCGCAGCATCCCCGTGGTTTTGGGCAAAACAGGCACGCGTAAGCTGCTCTGGGCTCTGGTCGTCACCGGCCAAATCCTTTTGGCGTTGGGTGCGTCCCGCCTCGGCCAAGCGCCGTTCCTGACCGCGCTGCTCGCTCTTACAACCGGGTTCTATCAGGCTTGGCTACTCCAAACTACCCGGCGCCCGCTCAACGAGCGTTTTCACGAATGGGCGGTGGAAGGCTTGCTCTATGTTCCCCCACTCGTGGTGGCGCTCGACTCACGGACCTAGCCGCTGATTTTCCAAAACGTGCAATAGAAGCTGACAGTAATTTCTCGGCGGCCGGTCGGACCGGATGACGAATCGACATCAACACCCTGATATCTTTCTCAGGGATGAAACCGCCATTCAAATGTGACAATTGCATTCTCAACCGCGAAACACTTTGACACCGCCGTCGTTCTCGGGACTGTCACACCGCTAAATTTAACCTAGCTCCTCACCATGCTCCTTCCCTCCTTTTCCCCACGTCTTACCGCGGTTCTCAGCCTTGGCATCATCGCCAGCACCTCCGCGTTTGCGGCCGATCCTGCTTCGCTCCCGGATGAGTCCGGTCCGAGCATTCTAACCCCGTGGCCTACTCTGACGGGGAGTCCTGCCGTCACCCACACGCTGAACCAAGCTCTCCCGGTGGCTGGCAACAAAGCCGACATCGACAATGCTTCGTTGGGCTTTTTTCGCCAACCGGAAGCCTCGGGTATCGATGTGACCGCGATTCTTTACGTCGGTCTTTGCCCTGCACCCGCTCCTGCCGGCAATCCTCTGCGCACCCCGCTTTACTCGGGCAGTGTCGAAAGCTTTCGTCTTGGAGCCTTGGCCTCACCCACTGCCGAGCCAGTTTATGGCGACACCGGCGATGTGGATGCGGAAAACGCCGCGCCAACCCCGATGGCTTACATCGTTTATCGCCTCGACTTCGGGAGTGAGGGCGGCCCTGTTTCTCTTTTCGCCACGCCAAGGCTCGCTAGCGAGCCGCTCACCGCTGGGCAGGCTGACCTGCTGGGCGGCCGGTTTGCTTGGGAAGGGATTCGCTTTAAACACGCCACCATCATCGAAGACCGGGATGTCGATTGGACGGTGGACATGACCACGAATGCCGGGCGGATTGCTCCGGAGCCGACCTCGGCCCTGCTGCTTACGCTCGGTCTGGTCGGTCTTGCTGGCGCGCGGCGTCGCCAGGGATAGTCCTCACAGCCCCGGCGGATGCCGGAGCACGGCCCCCGGTGCAGGCCGATCACGAGTCGTCCATTGCGGTCCTTTTGGTCCACCGGTCCAGCCCGTGTCGAAGCGCAGCCCAGCGACCGAGAGGAACACGTGTCCTTTGCGCGCATAAACGGTGATCCACTCGCCCTCACCCGACGCTCCGTATTTGCGGAAGCCGGTAGATGTCCGCGCCGAGCCGAGCTTTCCCGCCGCGCGGAGAACATAGCTGGCGGCTCCGCTGCAATCATACGCGCTGTCCACACCGGTCCCGTGCCCGCGACCGTAGCCGTAAGGCAGACCAGCGATGCGATTTCCCGCGGCGACTGCAGCTTGCACTTCCGGCGGAGCCGTAGGCGGAGCTACCGCGAAACCACCCGCAAGTTGTGCGGTGCGACCGGGCACGTAGCGGTAGGTGTAGCTCGGACTGCTACACGCGCTGAGCAAGGCTAGGAGCGGAAGGACAAAAAGCGGACGCAGGGACATGCCGCATTGCTTTAGCAGGGCGAGCGCCAGCAAAGCCAGCCCGCCACGCCCTTGCTTTCACCGAGCTTTGCGGTCACTGTCGCGCCCGCCTTTTTCCACCACCACACGACTATGCTCACGATCCGCGATTTGAAGAAAAGCCACGGGGGCCGCGTGCTTTTCGAGGAAGCCTGCATGCAGGTCGGCTACGGGGAGAAAGTGGCGCTTATCGGGCCGAATGGCGCCGGAAAATCGACACTTTTCAACATCATCCTGCACACCGAGGAGCCAGACAGCGGCACCGTCGAGCGCGACGAGTGGACAATGATCGGCTACCTCCCGCAGGAGGCCGAGGTCATCGGCGCGGAGACGGTCATGGACGTGGCGACCGGCCGCGCCGGCGAGGTCCCGCGGCTGGAGGCGATCCTGCACGCGCTGGAAAAAGCGGGCGACGTGAGCAGCCCCGCATATCTCGAAGCCCACGCCAAGCACGAGGCGCTCAGCGACCCACAGGTTGAGGCCAAGGCCAAGCGCATGCTCACCGGCCTCGGCTACCGCGACGCGGATTTCACGAAGCTCGCGCGCGAACTTTCCGGCGGCTGGGTGATGCGCGCACACCTCGCCCGGCTGCTCGTCATGGAGCCCGATTTGCTGATGCTCGACGAGCCGACCAACCACCTTGACCTCGTCTCGCTGCTCTGGCTGCAGCAGTATCTCCAGACCTACTCCAGCGCGGTCCTACTCATCTCGCACGACCGGGCGTTCATGGATGAGATCGTCGGCTCAGTCTATGAAATCGACGAGCGCCGGCTGGTCCCCTACACCGGCAACTACGCAGACTTTCTCCGCCTAAAAGAGGAGCGCTACGAGCAACAGAACGCGGCTTACAAGAACCAGCAGAAGGAGATCGCGAACCTGCGTGAATTCTACGACCGCTTCCGCCAGGTTGCCTCCAAAGCCAGCCAGGCGATGAGCAAGCTCAAGCAGATCGAGCGCATGGAGCTGATCGAAAAACCCATCCCGCCGCGCAAACCGTTCCGCTTCCAGATTCCCCAGCCGCCGCGCGGCGGACAGCGCATCATTGGGCTGGAAAAGATCGACTTCGCCTACGGCCAGAACGTCGTCTATCGCGGCCTCGAGCTCGACGTCGAGCGCGGCGAACGCACCGTCCTCGTCGGCCCGAACGGCTCCGGCAAAAGCACCCTGCTCAAGCTTCTCGCGGGCGTCCTCGAACCGCAGCGCGGCGACCGCAAACTCGGCCTGAACGCCAAGATCGGCTACTTCTCCCAGCACCGCTCAGCCACCCTCGACGCGGCGAAAACCGTGCTCCAGGAAGTCATGGACTCGAACGGCACGCTTTCGGAGAACGAAGCGCGCGGCATCCTCGGCTCCTTCCTTTTCCGCAAAGACGAAATCTACAAAAAGACCGAAGTCCTTTCCGGCGGCGAGAAGACCCGGCTGAACCTCATCAAATTCCTCGTCGATCCGCCGAACCTGCTGCTCATGGACGAGCCGACCACGCATCTCGACATCCACACCGTCGAGTCGCTCATCCTCGCGCTGGCCGGCTACGAAGGCACCCTCGTCTTCATCAGCCACGACGTGCATTTCATCCGCAAGCTCGCCACCAAAGTCCTCCACGTCCACGCCGGCACCGTCCGCGCCTACCCCGGCGGCTACGATTACTTCCTCGAAAAAACCGGCGCACTCGGTAATGAACGCGCGGCCCTGACCGCAGGCTAGCGGAGATGCAGAGGACGGACGTCGCCGCCCACAGACCGTTTTCTCCAGTCGGCATTTTTCCCTCGTCCGACGCGGCGCACTGAATCATCGTCCGCGCATGCGTTCCCTCCCTCTCCTCGCCGCCCTCATGCTCGCCACCCTCGTCTCCGTCCGCGCCGCCGAGCCCGACACGCGCGTCTTTGAGATGCGCACCTACACCGTCGCGCCGGGCAAGAGCGAGGCTCTTCATCAGCGCTTCCGCGATCACTCCCTCGGTCTTTTCAAAAAGCACGCGATCACCAGCATTGGATACTGGGTTCCAGTCGAAAATCCCGAGAGCCAACTCGTTTTTGTGCTCGCCTACCCGAGTCGCGAGGCGCGCGAAACTGCGTGGCGGGCGTTCATGGAAGATCCCGCGTGGAAGAAGGCGTTTGCCGAGTCGGAAGCGGCCGGCGCGCTCGTCACGAAAGTCGATCAGCTCTTCATGACGGCGACGGATTTTTCGCCGGAGGTGAAAACCGAGGCGGGCAAAGGGGGGCGCGTTTTCGAGTTGCGCACCTACACCGCCACGCCGGGCAATCTCCCGCTGTTGGACGCGCGTTTTCGCGATCATACCATTGGCTTGTTCGGGAAGTATGGGATGACGAACCTTTGGTATTGGCACCTCACGGCGGATCAAAAGAACGCCGACAGCACGCTCCTCTATTTCCTCGCGCACGACAGCAAGGACGCGGCGAAGGCGTCTTTCGACGGTTTCCGCGTCGATCCGAAGTGGACCGCGGCCAAAGCAGCTAGCGAGGAAAAAGGCGGCGGCTCGCTGACCGTGCCGGATGGCGTGAAGTCGGTATTTATGAAGGCGACCGATTATTCGCCAATCAAGTAGGCGTCGTTTGTAACGGTCAGCAACAAAGCGCGGTCAGCTTTGGTCACGCGAACGGGCATCGCAACGCGCGAGCAAGGCTGCTCGTGCTCTGCTACCCGCAGCTCTGCTCGACCCACCGCACATAGGCCGGCAGGCCGTCGGTGATGCGGAGCGCCAACACTTCCGGCACAGCGTAGGGATGCAGCGTGCGCAGCCGCGCCTCGAGCATCTGATAGCGCCCGATGACCGTCTTGAAAATGACCAGCACCTCCGCGCTCGTCTCGACCTTCCCCTCCCAGCGATAGACCGATTCCACGCCCGGCACGATGTTGCCGCAGGCCGCGAGCTTTTCCTCAACCAGCGTGCGCGCCGCGGTGCGGGCCGTTTCAAGATCCGGCCAGGTCGTGAAAACGGTGAGGACTTCCTCGGCCATTTACGCGTGCGCGGGGGCCGCCGCGACCTGCCGCGTGATCCAACCACCGCCGAGCACTTCATCGTCGCGATAGCAGACCGCCGCCTGACCCGGAGTGACCGCACGCTGCGGCGTGTGCAGGCGCACGCGCGCTTCGCCGTTTTCACCGGGGAAGACGGTCGCCGTTGCGCCGGGATGGGCGTAGCGGATTTTGACTGTGACCTCGAAAGGCTCCGTCGTGTCGCCGTGCCACAGGCAATGGTCGATCACGAATTCTTCGGTCACCAAATCCTCCGCCTCGCCGACGATCACCCGGCTCGTCGCTGGGTCGATATCGATGACGTACATCGGCCGCGGCGAACCGCCCGGCAGTCCTTTGCGCTGACCGATGGTGAACATCTCGATGCCCTCGTGCTCAGCCACGCGGTTGCCCGCCTTGTCGTAAATGCCACCGGGATGAAACTCGCCCGCGCCCAAGTGTGATTTCAGAAACGCCTTGTAGTCATTCCCCGGCACGAAACAAATCTCCTGGCTGTCCACTTTATCCGCCGTCTTCAGCCCGATCTGGCGGGCGATGGCGCGGATCTCCGTCTTCTCCATGCAGCCGAGTGGCGTGAGCGCCTTGGAGAGCTGCGCCTGCCGCAGACTGAACAGAAAATACGATTGGTCCTTCCGCGGATCGCGCCCCTTGCGCAGCACCGCGCGGTCGGCGTGATGCTCGATAATCGCGTAGTGCCCGGTGGCGATGTAATCCGCGCCAAGCGCCTTGGCCTTGCCCCAGAGGTTGCCAAATTTCACCTTCTCATTGCACATCACGCACGGGTTCGGCGTGCGGCCGTTTTTGTATTCCTCGGTGAAGTAGTCGATGACCAGCCGCTCAAAGTTTTCCCCTTCATCGATCACGTAATGCGGGACGCCCAGCGCGTGGGCCACGCCGCGCGCATCGGCGATGGCCTGCGGCCCGCAGCATTTGTCCTCGGCGCGGGAGATGCAGTCCTGCGGCCAGACCTTCATGGTCACGCCGATCACATCGTAGCCCTGTTCCTTGAGCAAAAACGCCGCGACCGAGCTGTCCACCCCGCCGCTCATGCCCACGACCACGCGTCCGCGGCGGGCGGATGATTGGTTCTTGGATGATGGATTGGTGGAGTTCAAAGCGGCGCGCACCTTTCACCCGCTGGGCGCGGCTCTCAACTCATTTTCTCAGTCGGCGACGATGGGTTTTGCCGCGGGCTCGCCGCCGTCGATGAAGACATCCATCTGCTGGCCGACATAGACGGGCGTGGCAGTCTTGGCGAAGCGGAAGATGATCTGCAGGACGCGGGTGTCCACGCGCTCGCTACTTTCGCCGGTCAGGGATTTCTTCGGCAGGATGTACGGCTCGATGCGGACGAAGGTCAGCGGAATTTCCTGCTCACGCCGGCCTTTGATATAGGCCACTGCAGCGCAGCCGGGGCGGACGCGCGAGGCGTTATCTTCATCCACGTCGGCACGGAGTTGAAGTTCGTCGATCTGGCCGAGGAGGAGGGCGGGTTCGTCGGCGTTGAGGGCGGCGTATTCGCCGGCGCGGAGATTCACCTGGAGCACAGTGCCGTCCCGCGGGGCTTTCACTTGGAGGAGATCGAGCTGCACTTTCGAGCGCGTGAGTTGGACTTGAGCGGCGGCGAGTTCAGCGCGGGTGGTGGCGAGTTGGGAGGCGGCGGCCTGGGCGGCAAAGCGGGCACGCTGGCGTTCATCGACGCTGGAAACCTGGTTGGCTCCGAGCTTCTCCACGCGGTTCCACGAATCTTTTTTGTCGGCGAGATTCACCTCCGATTGCTCGATCTGCGCCTGAAGCGTGCGGATCGCGGCTTCCTGGATATCAACGAGGGCCTCAGCATCGCGGGAGTCCTGCTCGAAAAGCACGGCGCCCGCCTGCACCGCATCACCCACTTTGACGTTCACTTTCGTGACCAGTGCCGCGACCGCCGGAGCGATGCGGACGTTTTCCTCGAAGCTCTCGACGAGGCCGCGCGCGCCGATGGAATCCTTGAAAGGCGCGTGCGCCGGCTCGGCCAGTGGCGGAGGCGGCGGATCGACGTGCCGCACTTTTTTCACGAGCAGCACGGCGGCAACAATGCCGACGAGGGCAAGGAGGACGGAAAGGCGTTTGTGCATGGGGCAGGCGGATAATTGGATGTCTGGATTAATGGATCATTGGATGAAAAGCGGCGCGGAATCGGACATCCAACAATCCAGTAATCCAACGATCCAGCCATCCGCCCTTACACATATTGAGCATGATATTCGCCTTTCCCGTGCACGGCTTTGACCTGCCCGTCTTCCATCTCGGCGATGCGGTCGGCAAAGGAAAAGATGCGGCTGTCGTGGGTGACCACGATCACGCAGCGATCCGGTCGGCAGGCGATTTGTTTGAGCAGTTCGAGGACTTTCATGCCGCTGGCGGCGTCGAGTGAAGCGGTGGGCTCGTCGCAGATGATGAGCCGCGGCTCATGGACGAGCGCCCGGGCGATGGCCACGCGCTGCTGCTGGCCGCCGGAGAGTTGCGTGGGGTAGGCCGTGCGCTTTTGGCCGATGCCGACTTCGTCGAGCAAGCGCTGGGCGGCGGCTTCGGCGGTCGCTCGACTCGCTCCGGCAAGGAGCAGGGGGATGGAGGCGTTTTCGACGACGTTCCAAGTCGGGATCAGGTTGAACTGCTGAAAGATAAAACCCACGTTTTTGCCGCGAAAGGCGGTGACCTCCGCCGGGCGCATGCCGGCCAGATCGCGGTCGAAAAGCCGCACCGAGCCATCCTCAAATTTCATCGTCCCACAGAGCACACTGAGAAACGTCGTCTTCCCACACCCCGACGGCCCGACGATCATCGTCAGCTCGCCAAACCGCACGTCGAGGTCCACGCCTTTCAGCGCCGCCACCGCAGAATCCCCCGTGCCGAAAGTTTTCGTCACGCCGCGAGCTTCGATGGCGATAGAGGGTTGGCCGTTGGCGGAATCGCTCATGCGTCATTTGAAAACGACCGCCGGCTCTGCGCGGATGATTTTCACCAGACCGATGAGTGCCGAAAGGCAGCAGATAAAGAGAATGACGACTCCCGTAAAGACCGGCACCTGCCACGGCATGTAGAAGGGTGGCTCACCACCTTTGAGCACGCCGAAGCCGAAGGCGGAGGCCACGCCGACGCCCAAGCCATAGCCCGCGAGGCCCACGGCGAAGGCTTGCAAAAAGACCATCTTCGCGAGCGTGCTCGTGCGCGCGCCCATCGCCTTGAGCGCAGCCATGAAGCGAAGATTTTCGTGGACGAAAAGGTAGAACGTCTGCCCGGCGATGGCGATGCCCACAACGATCCCGAGCACCACCACGGTGCCGAAGGAAATCGGGATGCCGGTGTTGGCCATGTACCAGGCGATGGTTTTGTGAAAAAACTCGTCGCTCGTGTAGGCGGTCAGGCCGGGGACGGCGCGGACAGTTTGCACCACCGTCTCGGGCGCGATGCCGGGCTTGGGTTGGACCAGGATGAAGCTGAGTAACTTGCGCTGGGGCGGAGCGTACTGGAGCGCGCGGTCGTAGGTGGTGAAGACGTAGGGCTGGCCGAGAAAGCTCTGGTCGGATTGGCAAAGGCCGACGACGCGCGCCTCCTTGTCGTTGATCTCGAAGGTGCTGCCGACTTTCAGCTCGATGCCCTTCGCTTTAAATTTTTTCACGCCGACTTGATCGACGATGACCGCATTTGGCAGGCGCAAATCCTCCACGCGACCCGCGAGCATTTTCCCCGGCCGCCCGACGAGGGTGGCCGTATCGAGGCCGGTGAGTTGCACGGCCTGAAAAGAGCCGTCCGGCAGCCGCGCATTGAGGATGCCCCAGTAGAGCGGCACGGCCCACTCGACGCCCGGCAGGCTTTTCACGCGGTCCACCTCGATGTCGCGCAAGGCTACAACTTCATTGACCTGCTCAACCTTGGCGTCGGTGACCCAGACGGGGACCTGGATGTTGCGGAGCGTCGCGGTGGTCCAGCGCATCAGCCCGCAAAAGACTGAGACCTGTTGGGACATGAGCAGCGCGCAGAACGTGAGGCCGCCCACGAGCATGGCGTATTTCGCGCGGTCGCCGTAAAGCATCTTGAGCGCAAGGCGAAGCATGTGGCGCGGAAATGAGCAGCGAAGCTGCAGTCGGTCAAGCGGCTCAGCGGGCGGCGAGCGCGGCGCAGATTTTCCTGACCAGGGCAGGGCCTTCGTAGATGAAGCCGGTGTAAAGTTGGACAAGCGCCGCACCGACGTCGAACTTGGCCTGCGCCGAGGCGGCGTCGAAAATGCCGCCGACAGCAATCACCGGTAGCTTCGTCCGCGCAGTGAGAAAGCGCACGATTTCGGTGGAGCGCTCCTGCAGCGGCCAGCCGCTGAGCCCCCCCTGCTGCTGGCGTTTCGGCGGGACGCTGGCGTGGTCGATGGTCGTATTCGTGGCGATGATCCCGGCCAGTCGATGCTCCTCGACGAGCGCGAGGATGTCCTCGATGGCCGCCCAATCGAGGTCAGGCGCGATTTTCAGCAGCAGCGGACGCTTGGCCGTGTTGCGGCCCTGGATGGTGCCGAGAAGCTCATTCAGCGCGGCGCGGTCCTGAAGCTGGCGGAGGCCGGGCGTGTTCGGCGAGCTGACGTTAAGCACGAAGTAATCGCCCAGATTTTTCAGCCGCTCGAAGGACAGCAGATAGTCCGCGGTCGCCTCCTGCAGCGGCGCAATTTTCGATTTTCCGAGATTGATCCCCACCGGAATGCGCGGCCAATTTCCCGAATCGCGCAGCCGCTGGAGCCGCGAGGCCACCGCGTCGCAGCCGTCGTTGTTGAAGCCGAGTCGGTTGATCAGTGCGGCACATTCCGGCACGCGGAAGATACGCGGCTTCGGATTGCCGGGCTGCGCCCGCGCGGTGATCGTCCCGACCTCGGCAAAGCCAAAGCCCAGCGCTGCCCACGCCGGCAGGGCGACGGCATTTTTGTCGAAGCCAGCAGCGAGGCCCACGGGATTGGGAAAGGTGACACCGAAGACCGTGCGCGCGAGCCGCGGATCAGGTTTCGGTGCGAACGGCGCGAGCAGCGGGCCGCCGTGCTTGAGCGCAGCCATCGCGCAATGATGCACCGCCTCGGGATCCGCGAGGAAAAGGAACGGACGGATGACTTCTTTGTAGAGCGAGAACGGCACGCGCGCAGAGTAAGGCGCTTTCCAGCACGAACAATTCCCAATCCCCGCCGCGCCGACATCATCACGCATTTTCTCCGCGTGACAGCACGGCGGACGCGTGGCATTGCTGCCGCCCCTATGAAAACGCTCTTCCTCTCTCTCATCAGCACCGCTGCCCTCGTCCTCGCCGCCCAGGCCGCGGACGACAAGGCGGCGAAAGAAGTCGCCGTCATCAAAACTACCGCCGGCGAAATGGTCGTGGAATTTTGGCCGGACGTGGCGCCGAAAACCGTGGCCAACTTCCTCAAGCTCGCGAAGACCGGCTTCTACGACGGCACCGCTTTTCACCGCATCATCAAAGGCTTCATGATTCAGGGCGGCGATCCGCTTTCCAAAGACCTGACCAAAGAAGCAGCGTGGGGCACAGGCGGCGCGGACGAAAAAATCAAAGCCGAGTTCAACGACAAGAAGCATGTGCTCGGCGTGATCTCAATGGCGCGGTCCGCCAGCCCGGACTCGGCGAGCAGCCAATTTTTCCTCTGCCTCGGCCCGACCGCTCAGCTCGACGGCAAATACACCGCCTTCGGTAAACTCGTAAAAGGTGAAGACGTGCTCCAGAAAATCGGCGACACGCCCGTGGGCACGGCCGCGAATGGCGAGCCGAGCAAGCCCAAGGAGCGCATCACCGTCGAGAGCATCAAGGTCGTGCCCGCCGACTCGATCAAGTAACTCGCGGCCTCTTTCGCGGGTTGCATTCGCGAACCTGCGTCACACACTTTTTACGAACCAGCGCTTCGCCTGCGGGCCTCGCGCCCCGCACCCTCCGCTCCGCATGCCGTCCCATCAAGTCACCCTCGCCCTCGTCCAGATGCGCTGCTCCGCGGAGCCGCACGAAAATCTCGCGAAGGCCCTCGCGAAGACCGCTGAGGCTGCGGATCGCGGCGCGCAGATCGTCTGCCTGCAAGAGCTCTTCACCTCGCAATACTTCTGCCAGGTGGAGGATCACAAATACTTCCAGCTCGCCGAGGAGATCCCCGGCCCGAGCACCGACGCGCTGGGCCAGCTGGCGAAGGAGCGCGGCGTCGTGATTATCGCGTCGCTTTTTGAAAAGCGCAGCGCCGGCCTCTACCACAACACCGCCGCGATCATCGACGCCGACGGCACGTATCTCGGGAAATACCGAAAGATGCACATCCCGGACGACCCGCTGTTTTACGAGAAGTTCTATTTCACCCCCGGCGACCTCGGCTTCCGCGCGTGGCAGACGAAGTTCGCCAAAATCGGCGTCTGCGTCTGCTGGGATCAGTGGTACCCCGAGTCGGCGCGACTGACCGCACTGGCCGGCGCGCAGATTCTTTTCTTCCCGACGGCCATCGGCTGGCATCCCGGCGAAAAGGCGCAGCACGGCGCGCGGCAACACGACGCATGGGAAACGATCCAACGCTCTCACGCGATCGCGAATGGCTGCTACGTCGCTGTGCCGAACCGCGTCGGCCACGAAGCGCCCGACGGCGGCGACGGCATCGAATTCTGGGGGCAGAGTTTCGTCGCCGACCCCGCCGGGCAGATCGTTGCGAAGGCGTCGGTGAGCGACGAGGAGATCCTCCTCGTCACCGCCGACCTCGATGCGCTCGACACCCAGCGCACGCACTGGCCGTTTTTCCGCGACCGCCGGATCGACGCGTATGGCGACCTCCAAAAGCGATTCATCGACTGACCCATGAACGCTCCGACCGAAAACTTCACGAACACGCAGGCCGCACCGCTGCCCGCCGCGCTCGGCTATCACATGCCTGCCGAGTGGGAGCCGCACGAGGCCACCTGGCTTTCCTGGCCGCGGCCCGACGGCATCAGCTTCCCAGATTCCTACGAGCGCATTACGCCCACGCTTGCGGCGATGGTTCACGCGCTGGCGGATTCTGAGAAAGTCCACATTAACGTCTGCGATGCCGACCACGAAGCCCTGGTCCGCGAACAACTCGCCAAGGCCAAAGCGAAGACCGAGCACGTCACCTTTTTCCACATCCCGACCAACGAGCCGTGGTGCCGCGACCACGGCCCCATTTACCTGACGCGCGCCGAAGAGCCGCGGCTGGCCATTGTGGATTGGGACTACAACGCGTGGGGCTGGAAGTATCCGCCCTTCGATTTTGATGACGACGTGCCGAAACGCATCGCCGAGCAGCAAAACCTGCCGATCTATTTTCCGAAAATGGTCCTCGAAGGCGGCTCCATCGACGTGAATGGCGCGGGTACATTGCTCACCACCAAGTCCTGCCTGCTCAACCCGAACCGCAACCCAGACCTCAAACAGAAGGACATCGAGCAGCACCTCCGCGACTACCTCGGCGTCACCGATATTCTTTGGCTGGGCGACGGGATTGAGGGCGACGACACGGATGGTCACGTCGATGACCTTACCCGGTTCGTCAGCCGCACTTCTGTCGTTACGGTCATCGAGGAGGACGAGAACGACGCCAACCACGAACCGCTCACCGCGAATCTCGAGGCCCTCCGGATGATGAGCGCCGAGGACGGGACCCCGCTGGAAGTTCACACCCTACCGATGCCGCGGAAGCTGGTTCGCGACGGCCAGCGCCTGCCCGCGAGCTATGCCAATTTCTACATCGGCAATAAAGTCGTCCTTCTCCCGGTCTTTGCCGACACCCACGACAAATGGGCGTGCGCGGTTTTGGAGAAAGCTTTCCCAAAACGGAAGATCGTCCCCATCGATTGCCGTGAACTCATCTGGGGCCTCGGCGCTTTTCACTGCCTGACCCAGCAGCAACCAAAGCTCGGCGCGTAAGCGCGGACGCGGGAAGCGCAGGGCAGGCTGGATTATTGGATGATGGGATTGGTGGATGAAGGGCGGACGCCGGAACGAGCGATTGCGCGGCGTCCGAATTCCATCCATCCAATAATCCACCCATCCAAAATCCCCCCCATGACTCGCCTCCTCCCGCTCGCCCTCGCTGCGCTCACCGCGAGCGCATTTGCCGCGCCGCTCGATCCGCTGATCTCCGCGCAGAATCTTTGGGCGTTGAAGCCCGTCGACTTCATGACCGCGGCCAAACCGCTCGGCTACGAATGGACCTCCAACGTTAACGACTCGGCCCGCGTCGCCCGGCCGGACCTCACGCTTTTCAGCCTCCCGGCGGTGGAAAGCGTGGCGCGTTTTGAAGGCGATGCACTGCGTGAGATCATCGTCACCATCTACGCCCGCGGTGATGCTGGTGATCTCTCGGAAGAGAAATTCGACGCCCTTGTGCGCCAGTCCGCCGAGACGCTGAACAAAAATACCGGCGTCAAATTCACAGCCCGCGGCAAAGATCCGACCAGTGCCGTCAAGGCCGACGGCCTCATCTGGGCCACCGAGCGCGCGCGCTACCTCCTTGAGTTTAGCAAGACCAAGGAAGTGAAAACCCGAGGCATTCCCTTCCGCGCCGAATTTGTCCGCCTCGAAATTGCCCCGCCCGAAAAAAAAGCCGGCCTCCTCGCCGGAGCCACCACTTCGGCGCGTGCCAAGTTTTCCGGTCCTGCCCATGTCAAAAAGGACCTCACCACCGGCGATATCTGGATTCCCGATGTGCCCATGGTCGATCAGGGCGAAAAGGGCTACTGCGTGGTAGCCAGCGCGGAGCGCGTGCTGCGCTACTACGGCCAGTCCGTGGATCAGCAGGAGCTGGCGCAGATCGCCAATACTACCAGCGACCGCGGCACCAGTGGCCCCGCCATGTTCGACGCGCTGAAAAAGCTCAGCGCGCGGTTGAAAGTGCGTGTCCGCGAAGTCCACGGTGGCGATTCCATCCGCGACATCCTCAAACTCATCGCCGACTACAACCGCGCCGCCAAAAAGGCCGGCGTCCCGGAGATCCCCGACCCCGGCCGCATGATCGACCTCGGCGCCATCTACCGCGCCATGCAGGGCGAGGTGCTGAAGGACGTGCGCACGAAAAACAAAGCCGACCTCAACCGCTTCCAGCGCCAGGTGCAGGCGCACATCGACGAGGGCGTGCCCCTGCTTTGGACCGTTATGCTCGGCCTCGTCAAAGAGCGCGGCATCCCGCAAAACGCCGGCGGCCACATGCGCCTCATCATCGGCTACAACGCCAAGAACGAGGAGATTCTTTTCACCGACTCCTGGGGCGCTGGCCACGAACTCAAACGCCTCCCCGCCGCCGACGCCTGGACGATGTCCACCGGCACGATGAGCATCGAGCCGCTGTGAATTTCGCGCTGTCGGGTTGGGGGTCTCAGGTAACTCGCGCGTAACAACCGGGACGGCTCGCTGGCAATACAGCTTGGGACTTCGCCCTTGGACGGGGCGCGCGGTTCTGGCTAGGCTGCGCGTCTGCATGGCTGGCCCCCGCTTTTTCCTTCGCGTTTTCGCGGCTGGCTTGGGGTGGCTCTTGGGGGTAACGGCGCAGGCGGAGGCGCTGCGCGCGGAATTCTCACCGCTCACGTTGCGCCCGCGGACGAATGCGCCCGCGATCTTCGACATCAAACTCCACCGCCAGGGCGCGGGGTTGCTGGAAGGCGCGCTGGAAATCACCTTCGAGGTCGGCGGCACGGTCCTCCTTCGCCAGCGGACGCAGGAACTCACACTGGCGGCGGGGACACAGTCGTTTCGGGTCATCACTCCGCCCCTGGCGCGGCACGAAGCACATGGCGGCACCGAAGCGCATTTGCGCTTCGTGACGAAGACCGTCGCAGTTGACCTGGGGCTTTTTCCGGTCGAAGCGCCGAGCTGGGGCACGCGCAATTTCGTCATCGCGGTGAGCGATGGAGGCCGCACGGGCACCCGCGAGGTGGCGCTGTGGCAAAGTCTGCGGCTGGAAGGTTTGATCCCCGTCGGGGGAAAGCTGGATAAGCTCGTCACGACCGCGCCCGCCTTTGTCGCGCCGGAGGATTTCCCCACGAATCCACTGGCCTTCTTCGCCTTCGATCTGGTCTTGCTGGAGGGCGATGGGTTTGCGCTGCTCCGGCAGAAGCAGCTCGCGGCGCTCAGTCGCTGGCTGGAGGCCGGCGGTAGCGTGTGTGTGTTGCCGGGGCGCGGTTTGAAAGACGAGCACGTGCAGTTTCTAAACGCGTTTGCGCCGGCCGGAGGAGCGGCGCCGTTCTCGATCAATGACCGCGGTGAACTGACCGCGCCCGTGGGCGATCCGCAGTTGCTGCGCGCCGGTCTGGGCCGGCTGGTCATTGCGGGCCAGCCCAAAAAGGACGGGCTAACCGGGCAACGGTGGGTGCAAGCCGCGGCGCACCTTTGGAAGTTCCGCGAGCGCCGACCGAGCGCCGTCAACCAGTGGAATTTTAAGCTCTCCTCAGATGATGATCGCCCCGGGCGCCGCCGGAAGGTCGAGCAGCTGCTCGCCACGCTGCTCCCGCCGACGATACGGCTCATTTCGCCCGGCACGCTCGCGCTCGTGCTCGTCGGCTTCCTCGTGGTCGTGGGGCCGCTCGATTGGTTTTTGCTTGGAGCGCTGCGGCGCCGGCGCTGGACGTGGGTTCTTTTTCCCCTCGCCGCGACCAGCTTTACCGCGCTGGTAATTTTTGAGGCCGGCCGAGCCCTGGGTCGGCAGGACAATCTCGGGACTCTAACGATCAGCGACGTCGGGCCGGGCGGGCGCGTGCTGCGGGCCAGCCGATTTGAGCTGCTGCTGGCGGCGCGCGATCGGCAGGTGACGACGGAAGCCCAGCATGCCTACGCCGCGCTCACAGAACTTGAGGCGTTCAACTTCAACCAACGAGGTCGCGGCAATCGTGGGGCGACGACCGAGCCCGACGTCACCAGCTTTAGCGGGCAAATTCCCGCCCGTTACACGTTCCGCCAGCAGGTGCGGCAGTGGACGCCGCAGTTCAATCGGATCACCACGCTTGATGCTGCGCCAGCCGCGGAGGCGATTCCTTGGACGGAATTCGAGACCGCCATCGCCGCCGGCGGCAGCACTCCCGACATTGCCCTGCGCGCGGTGGCCGCGAAGCACCCCGCACTCGGGACATACTTGTTTAACCGCGAGAACGTGACGCTTTTGGCCAAGCCGTCCGCGCCGCTGCTTCCTGGTGTGACGGAGCTTTGCCGCGGTTCGAAGTCCGGCCTGAACGCGTGGCTCGCGCGGACCGCGCCCGATGCCGCCGGGGATTTTGCAGATCTGCCGGTGCTCGACGCCAGCGATCCCCACGAATGGCTGCTCGTCATTTCCCGCAAGACCACGGACGGCGTGCATTTCTACCGGCGGCTTTTTAGAACGGACGACCGATGAACGAACCCCCGATCGATGCTCCCGAGCCGGCTCCAGCAGCCCCACTTGTTTCGGTTGAAAATCTCGTCGTCAGCTACGGCAAGACAGTCGCCGTGCGGGGACTGAGCTTCGCCATTCCGCGTGGTGAGGTCTTTGGCTTCATCGGACCGAATGGGGCGGGGAAAACTTCGACGATTAAGGTGCTGGCGACCTTGCTGAAGCCGACGAGCGGGCGGGCGCTAGTCGCCGGCCTTGATGTCGTCAAAGAGCCGCACGCGGTACGGAGGAAGATCGGCTACATGCCGGATTTCTTCGGCGTCTATGACGACCTGACGGCGAGCGAGTATCTGCACTTCTTCGCCGCGGCTTACAAAATTCCGTCGGCGAAACGGCGCGTGCTCATTGGCGACGTGCTCGCGCTGACCGACCTCACGGAAAAGCACGACGCGCCGGTGGACGGGCTTTCACGCGGGATGAAGCAGCGGCTCGGGCTCGCGCGTGTGCTTTTGCACGACCCCGATCTGCTGCTCCTCGACGAACCGGCAAGTGGGCTCGATCCGCGGGCGCGCATCGAGATGCGCGAGCTGCTGAAGGAGCTGCAGAAGATGGCAAGACGATCATCGTCTCGTCGCACATCTTGCATGAGCTGGCGCAATTCTGCACCCACATCGGCATCGTCGAGCGTGGGCAGATGGTCGCGAACGGTTCGCTCGTGGAGATCTATCGCGCGCTCAGTCTGCGTCGCACGATCCACGTCCAGCTCGCCAACCCGTCGCCCGACCTGCTGGAGAAAATCCGCGCGCTCCCGCATGTGGCCAGCGTGGACGAGCAGCCGGACCGACTCGGCATCGAGCTCCGCGAGGACGAGATGAGCGTAGAGGAGCTGTCCGATGCGCTCCACGCGCTCGGCGCCCGCATCCGCATGTTTCAGCCGGACGCGATGGATATGGAGACGGCGTTTATGAAGCTGACGGAAGGCAAGACGGCGTGAACGGGCGCTGCGCGGCGGCGGACTTCCGGGGAGCGCGTGCGTTCCGCACGCTGGCGAACGCGTTCCGCGTTCGCGAACTTTTCTCAGGCGACCGCCACCCTTACGCTGACGCCATCACGAGCGACGCGTCGGGAAGTGCGTTTTGGCGGAACGCCAAAACCAACGCGCGGAAGGCGCGCGCTCCCCGGAACCCTAACGCGACGCGCCCCCTGACACCATGACCGCCCTCCTCCGCCACTTTTCCTTCCCGCTGCTCGCGAAGGAGCTGACCGAAGCGGCCGCGCGGCGGCGGACTTACATCCTGCGCGTGGTCTATGGACTGGCGCTGTTTGTCGTCTTCGCGGTGATGGCGCCGCGGTGGCTGTGGCGCGGAAGTTACGATGCACTCACGGTCATGGGCAGCGGGCGGGAGATGTTTGAAAACATCCTGATCCTCCAGTTCGTCGGTATCGGGCTCTTTCTGCCGGCGATGATGTGCGGGCGGATCGCCGAGGAAAAGGAGCGTGACTCGCTGGTGCTGCTCTTTCTCACACCTCGGGCCGTGGTCCATCGTCCTGCAAAAATACCTCGGCGGCCTCGTGCCGATGCTCTCTTTCCTCCTCCTCGCGATGCCGCTCGCCGCCATCGCCTACGCGTTCGGCGGCGTGACCACCGATGCCCTGACCTTCGGGCTCTACGCGTTGCTGCTCAGTTGTCTGCAAGTCGGGGCGCTCGCGCTGATGTGCTCCGCGTGGTGCCGCAGCACGGTTTCCGCGCTGCTGTCCACGTATCTGCTCGCCGTCATGTTCTACGCCGGGCCGCCCATTTTGGCGAAGCTCCTGAGCCTGTTTATTCCAGGCAGTTATTGGTGGAAGGAGGACTTCAATGTGACGCTCCTCATTCCACCCGCACTTTGGCAAGAAGCTCAAAACTCGCGCGCGGGATGGGGCGTTACGCCGACGTCTTGGTCCACCGTCGAGCGTCGGAGCGTTCTCATCCTCATCTCCATCGTTACACTCCTCAGCCTTACCCGCGTCTTCCTCGTGCGCCGCGCCTTCGCTCCGCCCTCGAGCTTCTTTCTCCGGCTCTTTCGCAAACTTGACGGCTTAATGCAGCGGGCGAACCGCATCACTGGCCACCGGATGCTGCTCCGGGAAGGTCGCAGTCTGCCGGACGACGACCCCATCGCATGGCGCGAAATGACGCGCAAAGCGCTTGGTAAAGTCCACTACCTCGTCCGCATCCTTGTTGCGATTGAGGTGCCGGTCATCGCGCTTTGCGCGCTGGCCTCGCTGGACTTGGACAATTACCGGGGGCAGTGCGAGATGCTGTCCCTTGTCGCAATGGTCGTGGGAACGCTCGCGATCCTCGCACTCAGCGTGCAGGCAGCGAATACCATTGTGGCCGAGCGTGTGCAGCAGACGCTGGAGGTTCTGCTCACCACGTCCCTCACCGCGCGCGAGATCGTGGCGCAAAAGGCGCGCGTCCTCCGCCGCTTCATGCTCGTGCTCGCCGTGCCGCTGCTGACGATTTTCGGGGCGGAGGTTTTTTTGGAATGGGGCGTTACTCCACGCCAGGGTTTTGGCGAAAGGGACGGTTCACTGATTTACATCGTCTGTTCGCTGCTCACCGTTGGCATCTACCTCCCGCTCGTGTCTTGGCTATCGCTCTGGATCGGCTTGAAGATGCGCACCCGCTTCAAGGCGATCCTGACTGCCTTGGCGGTGATCGTGGCTTGGTGCGCGGTGCCAATTATTGGAGTGATTTTTCTGGGAAGCATGGGCCGTTTTGACTGGCTGACGCGTCAGGTTTTCACCGGTGTCCTAGCCATCCTTTCTCCCATCGTGGTCCCGGCTTTCAATGAGCAGTCCCGCCTAACCCTTTTCCCACCCTTCGACCGGTCTCAAGGTCAGATATTCGGCGCCGCCTGGATTGTGATCGCCATCAACTTCACTTTTTACGGCGGACTCCTTCTCCTCTTCCGCCATCTCGCCCTCTCCCGCGCCGACCGCTACCTCCGGCGGTGAAAAGCGGTGGGCATTTCCGGGTGGAGCACGCGACCCGCGTGCACTTTGCGGCGACCCGCCGCAAAGAATGGAGTGCGCGTGCTTTGGCGAATGCGGCTCTGAACGGGAACGCACTCCGCCGGCCTTACGCACACAGGTGTCCTCGGCGAGCCGTCGAGGACGGCACGCGGGTCGCGTGCTCCACCCGAAAAAAAGACAGCCGAATCCCCCCTTGGAACGCGCGCCGGATTTCGCCTAGGCTCGCGCGCTGATGTCCGGCCCCCGCTTTTTTTTCCGCGTGCTTTTGTTGCTCGTGCTCCTCGGGGTCGCGTCCGCGGAAGCGCTGGAAGTCCGCCAGGTCTTGTGGGGCTTTGATGGCAAAGTGGTGCCGGGGCGCTTCAACCCGGTCTCAGTGCTGGTGGCGAACCCGCGCAGCGGGGCCTTTGAAGGGACGCTCACGCTAGCCCCGACCCTGGGCTTCGGCGCGCCACGGGGCGCGGCCTACGTGCAGCCGGTTTTCCTCGGGCCGCAGAGCGAGCGGTGGGTGCAGTTCGAGGTGTTGATCGGGGCGGGGTTCGAGGAGTTCACGCTCGTCTGGGGGCGCGGGGCCAAGGAGCGCGAAAACTTCGACCGTCAGCTTCCGACCGGCCCGCCCGCCTGCGTCTGGCTGGTCGATGCAAATGACACCTTCGCCCGTCCCGGGGCGTTCAAGGCTTTTCCCGATCAGCTTTTCCCCACGACCGTCGCCGCCACGGATGCGCTCGACGCGGTGATCCTCGATTACGCACCGCGCTGGGAGCCGGCGCGACGCGAGGCCTTTCTCGACTGGGTGCGCCGCGGCGGCATCGTCCACCTCGTCCAGGGTGCCAATGGCGAGCTGCCCGTCTTCCCAGACACGCTCGCGGTGCTCAATGGCGACGGCGAAATGACGCGCGTTGGCGCCGGGCAGGTCGTGCGACATCGGGTCGCCCGCCCAGAATTGCGCCTGGAAACCCTGGCCGCGCGAGGCTTTCCTCCGCGGGAACTGCTGACGCCGCAGAATCCGGTGGTGCATAATCTCGAACAGGTGCTCTACGAGCGGCTGGCTTCGCTCACGCGGCCGAAGGTCAGTTGGTGGCTGCTGAATTCGCTGACGTTTCTTTACATTCTGCTTATCGGCCCAGTCGCGTGGCGGGCGGCTAAGCGGGTGGATTACCGCTGGGTTATTGGTGGGTTCCTTGGAGTTGTGGCCATCTTTGCGCTGCTCTTTTCCATCGTCGGTCGGCGCGGCTACGGTGAAAGCCAGACCGTGCATTCGCTCTCCATCGCGCACTCGCTGGGCGGCGGGCGTTGGGACGTGACGCAGTGGCTGAGCGCCTTTGCCACAAGCAGCGGGCAATACACGCTCACCCATGCCGCCCCGGCGAATCTCTACGCGACCTCCACTTCCGACGACGCCGCGCGGGGAGAGATTCTCAACGGCAAGGACGGTAAGTTTCACGCCGACATCCCGCTTTATTCATCGCGTGCGTTCACGCACCGTGGGGTGATGCAGGGTGATGACCTCGGAGTGAGCGTAGAAAAGTGGGAGACGAAATCCGACGGGCGGCCGATGGCGAGCACGATGCTCAAAACCCTAGTCCTAAAAACCGGCCCCGGCTTTCCGTCCGGGCGGCTGGACGTGGCGGTGCGCTACGGAACCCAAGTCTATACGCTATCGAAGGTGGACGATCGGTGGGAACTCAATCGCGGCGGCACCGCGTTGGGCGATTTTTTGGATCGCAACAAGCTCCAGCAACTGACCTACAACCACCGCAACAACAACCAGGAACCACCGGAGGCCCGGCTGCGTGAAGTTCTCCCGCTGCTCCACGCGCGGGCGCTCGGTGTGGGTGAAATCACGCCGCACATTCCCATGCGCCCGCTGGCCGCAAATCAACTCCAACTCCTGATTGCCGCGCCTGCACCCGCCGGTTTTCACATGCAGGGCCGCGGCTTCGCCCACGAAAACGGCGTGGTCCTTTACGTGCAGGACATTTTTCTCCCGTGAGCGCGCCTTCCACCAATCCATCCATGGACACCGAAACCGTCATCGACATCCAAAACCTCTCGCATCGTTACAAAACGCATCAGGCGTTGAGCGGCGTGACCTTCACCGTCGGGCGGCAGTCGATCCACGGCTTCGTGGGGCCGAATGGCGCGGGCAAAACCACGACACTGAAAATCCTCGCGACGCTGCTCAAGCCACAAGCCGGCAGCCGTGCGGGCGTGCATGTCTTCGGCCAGGATATCGTGCTCCAGCGAAATAGTGTGCGCCGCCGGATGGGCTTCATGCCGGACCATTTTTCGATGTACCGGCAGATGAGCGTCTTCGAGTATCTCGATTTCTTCGGCGCGGCCTATGGGCTTGGGCAGGTGCAGCGCGACAAGATCATCGGCGACGTGCTCACGCTGACCGACATGGCCGGGCGCCGCGACGATCTCATCAATGGCCTTTCTCGCGGCATGCAACAGCGCGTCTCGCTGGCCCGCGTGCTCGTGCATGACCCCGATCTTTTGCTCCTCGATGAACCGGCGAGCGGCCTTGATCCGCGGGCGCGCATCGAGCTCATGGAAATCCTCGAAGAGCTGCGCCGGTTGGGCAAAACCATCTTCATCAGCTCCCACATCCTCAGCGAACTCGCGACGCTCTGCGACCACGTCACCATCCTCGACCGCGGCACCGTGAAATACACCGGCACCATGCGCGGCCTCATCGCCAACAGCGACGCTGCAACCGCCACCTACCAGCTCACCCTCGCCGCGGAGCATCAGCCGACCAGCGACGCGCTCGCCCAACTGCCCGGCATGCAGCGCATCACTCCCCCACTGCCGAACGAGCCGCGCTACACGCTCACGTTTGACCGCGCGCAACTCCCGCTCAACACCATCCTCCAAACCACGCTCGCGGCCGGTGGGCAGGTCGTCAGCTTCGCCGAAGACGTGAAGCACCTGAACCAGGCCTTCATGGATCTCACCGAACCCGGCGTCGGCCCGTAGGCTCGATGACTTCGCCGCTCTTCGCCCTTTTCACCCGCTCCGTCCGCGAGGACACCCGCGCAAAAAGCACCTACTGGGCGCGCGCCGGGCTGGCGGCATTCATGGTCGTCAACATGGGCATCGCCGTGCTCGCACGATTCGTCGGCGGAGCACCAGGTCTCGTGTTTTTGCAAAACGCGGCCTGGCTGCAGGCAGTCTTCCTGACGATTTCAGCTTTGGGCTATTTCGCGTCCGCCATCACGGAGGAAAAGGAGGAGGAAACTCTCGGGTTGCTGCGCATGACCAACCTCAGCCCGCTCGCCGTTCTCCTCGGGAAATCAACGAGCCGGCTTTGCGGCGCACTGCTTCTCGTGGTGGCGCAGCTTCCGTTTACGCTTCTTGCAGTCACGCTGGGAGGCGTTTCGTCGGGCCAGGTTTTTGCGGCGTATGCCACCCTTGCTGCTTACGCTTTCTTTCTCTGCAACCTCGCAGTGCTGGCGTCGGTCATCGCTCCACGCACGGGGTTTGCAGCTCTGGGCACCGGCGCAGTTCTCCTCGCCAGTTGGATGGGTGGAAAATTTTGGCCGCCGCTCGCAGCGATGTCACCATTCAGGCGGCTGGACGAAATTTTTTCGACCGGTTTTCTCGGATCACCCGTCGGCTGGCAGGTTGGCAGCAATCTCGTGGTCGGGCTCCTCTGCTTCCTCGCGGCCTGGGGATGCTTCGAGCACCTGTGCGCGGGCCGCACCGAGAGCCGACCCGTTGGAGGAACCTTCCTGCAGCGGCGTTTTCGGGGCTGGTTTGCACCAGGCCGCCCTGACGCCCTGGCGGCGGTGGCGTGGAAAGACTTCCATTTCATCCACGGCGGCCGACTGGCGCAAATCGCGAAGACTGCGATCAGCGCCGTGGTCGTGCTTGGGTTGATCGCGGTCGAAATGTGGCACGGACGCAATGCGTGGCAGACAGTCCCCTCTAAAGTTTTCTACCTCAGCCTTCTTTGGTTGGTTGCCGAAGCTGGCTTTGCCGCGTCGCGTATCTATGCCTGCGAGCTCCACGACCGCACCCTTTCCAGCCTAGCCCTGCTGCCACAGAGCCTACCGGTCACGTTGAGCGAAAAGGTTGCTCCGTGCTGGCGCGCACTCCTCCCGGGAAGGACGCTCTTCTGCATATGCGTGCTCTGCGCCATCCTCCACGCATTTGGCGGAAAAGCAGAACTGCTCATGCTCATTGTGGGTGGCGGCATCGGAGGTGCCTACGTCGGCACCATGAGCTTCCTCGGCGTCTATCTGACCGGGTACCTCAGCCTCCGGATGAAACACGGGGCGCTGCCTTTGGCGGTGATCATCTGCCTCGGCGTCGGGCTGCTGCTCATGGTGCCGCTGCTCGGGTGGTTCGGTGTGCCCATCATAGCGGTCGTGGTCGGCCTCAGGCTGCGCTCGAAAATCTTGCTCCGCCTCGAAGACCTCGCCGCTGAGAGCTGACCCGCCCTTGCTCTCCCATCCATGACTTCACCGCTCTTCGCTCTTTTCACCCGCTCCGTCCGCGAGGACACGCGCGCGAAAAGTACCTACTGGGCGCGGGCCGGGCTCGTCGCATTCATGCTCGTGGTCTTGGTGCCCACCGCCGCCGCCTACCAATGGCAAGGCGCACCGGGGCTTGCGTTCTTTAAAACGATCATCTTCCTCCAAACCGCTTTCATCACGCTTTCTGGCCTAGGCTATTTCGCGTCGGTCATCACGGAGGAAAAGGAGGAGGAAATGCTCGGCCTACTACGCCTGACGAGACTGAATGGGCTGTCCATTCTGCTCGGCAAATCGACCGCTCGGCTCTGCGGCGCGCTGCTGCTGCTCGCCGCTCAATTCCCTTTTACATTACTGGCGATCACGCTCGGCGGCATTTCCACGGCTCAGATCATCGCGACTTACTGTGCCCTCGGTGCCTACCTTTTTCTCCTGAGCAATCTGGCCCTGCTCGCATCTGCGCTAGCGCACCGCACGACACGGGCAGCGCTCATCACCGCCGCGACTCTCGCTGCCATCAGCCTTGCGGGCAGCGCGCTCAATGGCGTGGCGCTCGCGCTTAGGCACGGTGACTGGATCAGCGATTCGACCAGCTTGGGATTGGTTGCGCTGGCCGACAGCTGCAACGCGATGACCCCGGCCTTCCGTCTGAAGGACATTCTTGTCACAGGATTTCACGACGCGCCGTGCGGTCCACAGTTCTGGAGCAATCTTGTCGCCGGCCTCGCGTGCTTCTTCGTTGCGTGGTTCGTGTTTGAGCGCCGCTGTGAGGACCCTCTGGCCGCTCTCCGACCACTCAAACGCCAGCTCCGGCGGCAGGCTTTCGCGCTCGACCGCCCGCCTGCCCACCGGTCGATCGAGTGGAAGGACTTTCGTTTCCTCCACGGCGGGCGCTTCGCTTTTGCGTCCAAGATCTTCGCCTACACATCGCTGGCCACATTGATTATTTGGTCGGCGAACCTGCCGTTCGCTGGAAGCAGACCGACGGAGGGTGCAGTCGTGGCCGGTCTGTTCGCGGTGGCGCTAGCGCTTGAAACGGGATGGGCAGCGTCGCGGGTTTTCAGTTCCGAGGTCCACGGCCAGACGTTGTCCGCACTGACCCTGCTACCGCTGCGTCCGACACACCTTCTCGGAGCAAAAGTTTCCGGCATCCTCCGCGCCATCCAGCCCGCCGGATGCGGATTTCTGCTCGGCGCGGCTTGGGCGGTATTCGGCGCTTCGTGGAATGAACTCAGGCCGTTTCCACTGCTGCTGCTTGGAACGGCGCTCGTTACCTATTTGTACGTCGTCTTTTTCGTGGTCGCGCACGTTTTTCTTTTTGCTCAGGTCACTGCCTATCTTTCGCTCCGCGTGAAGCGCGGTTCGTTCCTGCTGGCCATCGCCATCTGGTGCGCGCTCAGTTCCGTCGCCTCGGCTTTGCATATGCCGATAGCCGTCTTCCTGCTCATCATCAGCCCGCTCCTTTGCGCCCTGCTTGGAGCCGCGTTTCAGACGAAGATTCTCCAGCGTCTCGAAGATCTCGCTGCCGAAGGCTGATCGGCTCTCAATCTCCCATCCATGACCTCACCACTCCTCGCCCTTTTTGCCCGCTCGCTGCGTGAGGATACGCGCGGGAAGATGACTTATTTTGCGCGCGTGGGTCTGGTGGTGATCATCCTGCTGTTCATGTTTAGCGTGGAGGCGGAGATGGGTTGGCAGAACGCGCCGGGATTGAGCTTTTTCAGCAAGGTGATGGTCATCGACTGCGTGTTTATCGTGCTCGCGGGGTGCGGCTGGTTTGCCTCGGCGATCACGGAAGAAAAGGAAGAGATGACCCTCGGGCTGTTGCGCATGACGAACCTGAACCCGCTCTCGATCCTGCTCGGCAAATCGACGAGCCGGCTGTGCGGCGCGCTGCTGCTGCTTGGGGCGCAACTGCCTTTCACCGTGCTGGCGATTACCCTCGGCGGCATTTCGCTCGGGCAGATCGGCGCAGCTTATTGCACGCTCGGCGCGTTCCTCGTCTTCCTCGCAAATCTCGCGCTGCTCGCCTCGGTCGTTTCTAAACGCAGCGGCGGAGCCGCGGCGCTGACCATCCTCGCCCTGGTGGTCTTCTTCGCCATCGTGCCGTTGCTAAACTGGATTGCCCATTTGCCCGCGCGGCTCGGGATCATTTCGACGGACGCCGCCTGGGTCACCGCCCTCGATGGATTGGCCGACTTTGCGCTCAACGCCTCGCCTTTTTATCGGCTGACCCAAATCCTCGCCACCGGCTTCGACGACCGCATCTTCGGCTGGCAAGCGGGCAGCAATCTCGCCCTCGGCGCTGGGTGCTTTCTCCTCGCTTGGCTCGTCTTCGATTTTTTCTGTGACGAACAGCAGGAGAGCGCGCCGCGCCGCGGCGGCGTGCTCCGGCGGCGAGCTTTCCTCCGCCGACTCGGTGCGGGCCGCACCTGGAAGCGCGCCCTGGCGTGGAAGGACTTTTACTTTCTCGCGGGCGGCAAGGTTTGGATGCTCGCGAAGTATCTCATCTACGGCCTGCCGCTGGTGGCCGTGGCTTTTTGGCCGGAAAAGTGGGGTGGCCCTCCGGAGCTGAAAATCTTTGGATTCATCACAATGTGGATCGCCTGGCTGCTCTTCTGCATCGAGCTGGCCTTCGTCGCGGCGAGCATCTTCAAGGTCGAGCGCCAGGCGCACACCCTTTCCACACTGGCCACCCTGCCCATGTCGCTACAACGCATCGCGCTGCATAAAATCATCGGCATCCTGCCCGCGCTGCTCCCGACGATCACCTATTTCGGCGTCGGCGCCCTCTGCGTCGCTCCGACGATCCTGAAGAACATCGCAGGCGGCAGCTACTCCGGAAACGTTTACGGCACCGGCGATGTCACTGGCCTGCTCGTTATCGCCTACACCGCCGCTCAAGGCGTCTTCTTTCTCCTGCTGACGGCTAATCTTTCGCTCCGCGTAAAGCGCGGCGCGCTGCCGCTGGCCATGGCCATCCAGTTCGTCCTCCAGTTCTTTCTGAGCATCGCCTTTATCGCCACGATCCGCGACGAGTGGGCCTTCGCGCCGCTGCTCGTGCTGTCGCTTTTTGCCATCGTCTTCCTCTACCGCGACATCTTCCACCGCCTGGAAAACCTCGCCGCCGAGGAGTAGGGCGATTCGCCCGCGCAGTTTGTAGGGGAGAAAAGGTGGGAACGCGAAACACGCGGAAGCTACGAAAATGCGCGAAAGGCTGAGCCGTTCCACTTTTCGCGTCCTTTTGCCACTTCCGCGTGTTTCGCGTTTGCGCCGCAGGCTCACCGCTCACCCTTGACCACAACAACCGTTCCCGCCGTAATCCGCAGATGCCATCTCTGACTGCCACCGACCCCGAGCGGACGATCGAATTCGAGTTCGTCCGCGCTACCGAGAACGCTGCTCTCAACGTCATCCACTGGCTCGGGCGCGGCGAAAAGGAACTCGCCGACGCAGCCGCGTGCGATGCGATTTATGGCGTCTTCGATCTCGTGGATATCGCCGGCGAGGTGGTGATCGGCGAAGGCATTAAGGATAACGCCCCGGGCATTTTTCTGGGCGAACAACTCGGCACGTGGCGGCCGGGTTCGCCGCGCTTCGACATCGCGCTCGATCCCGTGGATGGCACGACGAACACCGCTTACGGGCTGCCCAACGCCATCTCCTGCATGGCCGCGAGCGAGCGCCACGAAGGCGAAGAGCACGCCATGAAGAACCTGCCGACGTTTTACGCACAAAAAATGGCCTACGGTCCAGACGTGGTGCGGGCCATCGCGGGAGGTATGGACCCGATCTCGCTCGACGACCCGCTGGAACTGACGCTCGAGCGCATCGCCAAGGCGCTCGATAAACGCGTGCCGGAACTGGTCGTCATGACGCTCAATCGGCCACGTCACGCCGAGTTCATCTCCCAAGTGCGCAAATGCGGCGCGGCGCTGCGGTTGATCAGCGATGGCGATATCACCGCCGCGGTCTCCCCGTCGCTCGCGGATTCCGGCGTCGATCTTTTTTACGGCATCGGTGGTTCGCCCGAAGGCATTCTGACCGCCGCTGCCCTCAAGGCATTGGGCGGCGAGATGCTCCTGCGCATGTGGCCGCGGGACGAAGCCGAGCGCACCGAAGTGCTTAAGGACATGAGCGCCGAGGATCTGGACCGCGTCTGGACGATTGACGATCTCGTCCGCGGGCGGAGCGCGATCTTCTGCGCCACCGGGATCAGCGACAGCCCGCTGCTGCCGGGCGTGCGGACGATCGGCAAGAAAGCGATCACCCATTCCATCCTCATGCGGGCCAAGAGCCGCACGGTGCGGTATATCCGCGCGGTGCATGATCTGGAGAGCAAGACCATCCACCTGCGCAGCGTGGCGCAAGACGCGAAGATCTAATTCGCCGCGGAGGGACGCGCTCCCGGGTGGAGCACTCGACCCGAGTGCTGGTGCGGGCGACTCGCCCGCACCATCGGTGACCGCGTGCTTTCTCCCAGGCTCCGCACTCCCCCAGGGTTTCGGCGGGTCGCCGAAACCAGCACTCGGGTCGAGTGCTCCATGGGTTACGGCAGCAGCAAGACGGTCAGCTTCTTCGGCCCGTGCGCGCCGAGGACGAGGATGCGCTCGATGTCGCCGGTGCGACTGGGGCCGCTGATGAAGGAAATAAAGCTCGGGTAATTGCCCGCGTATTTCTCCGCCAACCGCTCATACGCCGCGGCAAGGTCCGGCACCATCTGCGCGCGGCTCGCAATAACAACGTGATGCGGCGGCAAGACGCTGAGCGCGCGTCCACCGGAGCTGCGCGTGGTCACGCAAACGGAGCCGGTTTGCGCGACGAGCGCCTCGCACTCGGTGAGGCCCGCGTCGCAACCTTCGAGCGCATGCTTGTCGTAACCAGCCTCGAGGCGGAGCTGAGCGAGCTCGCCGGGAAAATATGCGGCCACGGCATCCGTCAGCCCGCCCGCGTGCCAGGCCAGGCGCTGCCAGCCATTTTCCCGCGCGAGTGCGGCAAGACGCGCGGCCGCTTCCTCAGTCGAGGCACAGGGGAGAAACTCCGTGCGCAAAACTTCGGACTGCCGGGCAAAGAGCGCGACTTGTTCATCCAGTGAAGCGCCGACTGGAGGCAGCCATTCGCGAAAGGGCGCCGTGACGGTGTGAGTCACGGGCTTCGACGGAACCTCGTGATGCCGCGGCGCCGGAACGCGCAACGCCTCGGTCACTCGCGCGAGAATCTGGGCGCGGTCGCCGTTCATTCGAGAACCTCCGATTGGGTTTCACGCCAAGGCGCAAAGGCGCAAAGAAATTCCAGGAACCTCGAACTCTGCCGCGCCTCCTGCTTTGCGCCTTTGCGTCTTTGCGTGAGCATCATTTTCTCGGCCCCGGTTTCCGCTCCTGCCAATAGTCGTGAAAGGACTGCGGCGCAGCCTCGGGAAATTCGCGCGTCTTCGTCCACGCGCCCACTGGGTCGAGCGGTGTGCCGAGCACGAGCGCATGCAGCTTCTGCCCGAGCGGCGCGAGGCGCATGGCGATTTTGTAAGCCCACGGACGCTTCATGAGCTCGACGTAGCCGAACCAAACGAGCCGCTCCCACCAGACTTTCTGCTCGGCGACGGCGTTGCGGCGGTTGTGGAGCAGGTGGTGATGGATGTCGATTTTCACCGGGCAGGCCTCGGTGCAGGCGCCGCAAAGCGACGACGCCCCGCTGAGATGTTTCCAGTCCTGCAAGCCGCGAAAGTGCGGTGTGATGACCGAGCCGATCGGTCCCTGATAGGTCGTGCCGTAGGCGTGGCCGCCGATGTTTTTGAAAATCGGACAGACGTTCAGACACGCGCCGCAGCGGATGCAGTGCAGGGCGTCACGTTGCTCGGGATCGGCGAGCAGCCGCGTGCGATGGTTGTCGAGCAGCACGACGTGGAATTCCTCCGGGCCGTCGATCTCACCCGGCTGACGCGGACCGCCATACATCGAGTTGTAACACGTCAGATGCTGCCCGGTGCCGGCGGTCGCGAGCATCGGCAGGAGCAGCGCGAGATCGGCGAGTTTCGGGACCATTTTCTCGATGCCGATGAGCGCGACGTGAATCTTCGGCAGCGCCGTGGTCAGGCGCGCGTTGCCTTCGTTTTCGGTGATCGAAATCATCCCCGTCTCCGCGACGATGAAATTTCCACCCGAGATGCCCATGTCCGCCTCGAGGTAGTGCCGGCGCATGAAACGCCGCGCGATCATCGTCAGTTCTTCCGGCGAATCCGTCTTCACAGAGCCGAGCTCGCGTTCAAAGAGCGCGCTGATTTCCTCCCGTTTGAGGTGCATGCACGGGAAGACGAAGTGATACGGCGGCTCGTGCAGGAGCTGTTGGATGAACTCGCCCAGATCGCTCTCCACCACGGCGTAGCCCTCCTCCTCCAACGCCGCGTTCAGGTGAATTTCCTCACTCGTCATCGCCTTCGATTTGACGATGGATTTCACCCCCCGCTCCCGCGCCAACCCGAGGATGTATTCCCGCGCTTGCGCGCTATTGCTCGCCCAGAAAACCTTCCCGCCCCGCGCCGTGAACTTCTCCTCAAACTCCCCCAGGTAAACGTCCAGCCGGTTCACCCCCTCATATTTGATCTCCGCCGCCGCATCCCGCGCCTGCGACCAGCTTGTGAACGCGCTCTCCGTTTTCCCCCGCGCCACCTTGTAATTTCCCAGCGCTTTGCGCACCGCCGCCCGCCGCGGATCATCCGCCGTTGTGCGATCGGCGTCGGTGTGAAACTGCGTCTGCGGGACTACGGTGGTCATGAGCGTGCGAGTGTAGAGGCGGTCCCGGCGGAGTCAAAGCGGCGAGAAGGTGAGCCAGGCCAATGGCGGGTGGCTGAAGCTGCTCAGCGATGCATCGGGAAATCGCGCTCGTAACGTCTGAGAAGCGCCGGGATGTCGTTGGGGACGAAATAGATTTTGCCGCGGATTTCCTTGCGCTCGCCGGCGGCCAGCCCACCGAGTCGAAAATCGCTGTGCAGGCAGCGAATCACACCTTGGAAAAGTTCCTGATACGGTTCCCAGGCCATCGCGCAGATCATTCGTTCGTCGTCGCTGAAACAGCCGATCAATCCATTGCTCGGGACGAGTGAAGAGAGCGGTCGGGGATTCACATCCGTGCGCGGGACATGTTTCGGGCACCAGACTTGGCCGGGCATGTAACGGGCCTGCGTTGCCCACGGCTGCGTAGGAAGACGCATGAGTCGGCCGTCGAAAAAGAGAAAGCACTTGGCGAGGTAATCCGCGGCGTTGCCCGCCGTTTTTTCATCCGCACCAAGAAATTTGCTCAGCCGCACGCAAGGCTGCGCCCAGTGGGCTTCGCTTCGCGTGGTGGTCGGATTTGAGGCGGTAAGTAAAAAATCCACCTCGTCTTCCTTGGCGCTGATCGTGTGTTCGACGACCACGCCGTCCGCGAGCGTGTCGCGAAGCTGGAGCTGATGCGGGCTCACGCTGACGACCTCCGAACGATGCGCGACGATCGTTTGCTTCACCCAATCCGCGTCCGTGGAGCCAGCGCGGCAGTAGGCTTCGAGGTAGTTAATGCTGACTTCGCCGGGGAGTTGCGGACCGCGGATGAACAAGTGATTCTTATCGCGCACGAGGGTGAGTGGTTCGGCCAGCGCGACGACTGGAGCGACAAGGAGAAGCAGGAGGGCGGGACAGCGCACGGGATAGTGTCGGATACACCGTCGCGATTTAACAACTCGCGATTCGCCCGAATCCCGCAAAGTCTGCGGTCGCCGTGCTAGCGACTCGCGAGCACTTCCGCCAGGTGCAGGCTTTTCACGACTCGAGCGCCGTTGCGGTCCATCCAACCTTGGATTTGCATGAGGCAACTCGAGTCGTTGCTGACCACGGTTTCGACGCCCGTTTCGAGGATCGAGTTGCACTTCACCTCGGCCATCGCCGTCGAGATTTGCGGATATTTCACGGCGAACATGCCGCCAAAGCCGCAGCACGCTTCGCCTTCGCTCATCTCCACGAGTTCGAGTCCTTTCACGGCGCGCAGCAGCTCGCGCGGAGCTTCCCGGATGCCGAGTTCGCGCAGGCCGTGGCAGCCGTCGTGAAACGTGACCTTGCCTTCGAAACGCGCCCCGACATCGCGGACGCCGAGCCGGTTCACGAGGAAGTCGGAGAACTCGTACGTCTTGGCCGCGAGCGTCTTCGCGGCGGCTTCCTCGGGGCGATTGTGGAAAAGCTCGGGGTAGAATTTTTTCATCATCGCCCCGCAGGAGCCGGATGCGGAAACCACGACTTCCGCATCACGAAAGACGGCGAGTTGCGGGGCCGCAACGGCGCGCGCTTCGTCCCAATAGCCGGAGTTGAAGGGCGGCTGGCCGCAGCAGGTCTGGCCCTCCGGGTAATCGACCGCGTGGCCCAGACGTTCGAGGATTTTGACCATGGCCACGCCGACCTGTGGATAAAGCGAGTCGATGAAGCAGGGGATGAAAAGGGTGACGCGCATGCGGGACGGAAAGGGAGCAGATGGCAGCAATTACGGCCAGCAGCGAAGTGAGGATTTACCGAAAAGAAAAGTTTCCTCCCACAGCCCGCCGATTTGCGCTCTACCTTCGCCTTCACCGCATGATCCAAGTCGAAGGCCTGAGCAAACTTTACGGGGATTTCCGTGCGGTGGCGGACCTCTCTTTTGCCGTGCGGCCGGGTGAAATCATGGGCCTCGTCGGGCCCAACGGCGCGGGAAAGACGAGCACGCTGCGCTGCCTGGCGGGAATCATCCCGGCCACGGGCGGAGTGATCCGCATCGCTGGACATGAACTCGCCAGCGCGCCGCTCGCCGCGAAACAGGAGTTGGCTTTTTTCTCGGATGAACCCCGGCTTTTCGACTACCTCACGGTGCGCCAGCATCTGGAATTCACCGCGCGTCTTTACCAGGTCGCCGACGCCACCGAGCGCGGCCAAACGCTGCTCGCGGAGCTGGAGATGGCGGACAAAGCAGACCTGCTGCCGGGCGAGTTGTCGCGGGGAATGAAGCAGAAAGCCGCGCTGGCCTGCGGTTTTTTGCATTCGCCCAAAGTGATGTTTTTCGACGAGCCGCTGACGGGACTCGATCCGCTGGCCATCCGGCGGACCAAGGATTTGATCGTCCAGCGCGCACGGGCGGGCGCAGCGATCGTCATCAGTTCACACTTGTTGCACCTACTCGAGGAAGTGTGCTCGCACGTGCTCATCTTAAAGCGCGGCGTCAAAGTGGTGCACGGCACGCTCGACGAAATCCGCGCCTTTGCCGGCGACGCCACAGCGAGCCTCGAAGAGGTTTTCATTCGCCTTGCCGGATCCGACGCGGGGCAATGAACCCCGCCCTTTTCTTTCTCTACACGCGCTCGCTCACGGGAGCGCTGAAGCAGCGGGTGGCTCGACTGAAACGACCCAAGTATCTCTTTGGTGCCCTCATCGGCGGCTTTTATTTCTACGCGTATTTCTATCGCTTCCTCTTCCTCGGGGCAAAGGGCACGCCGGATCTACCGGCGGATGCCGGCATGCTCGGCGAGAACTTGGCGGCGTTGGCGCTCTGCGTCGCGGTCTTGATCTTTGCGTGGATCATCCCCGGCAAGCGCACGGCCCTAACTTTTTCCGAAGCGGAAATCGCCACACTTTTCCCCGCGCCGCTGAGCCGCCGCGAACTTGTGCGCTACAAGCTCTTCACTTCGCAGGTCGGCATTCTGCTATTCGCGGTGATGATGACGCTCATCACCGGCCGTGGGGCCACGGGCCGCGGCTGGCTGCATCTGGGAGGTTGGTGGGTGGTCATCTCCATCTTTGCCCTGCACCGGCTAGGGGCGTCCTTTGCCATCACCCGGCTGATGGAACGCGGCATGGCGAACTGGCAACGGCGCAGCGTCCTGCTCGGCGTCGTGGCGCTGCTCGCGGGCGCGCTCATGGCGTGGAAAAACTTCGCGCCCGCTCCGCCCGCGCTGGGCGCCTTGGGAAGCGAAGACCTGCTGACGGCCTACGTTGACGACGTGCTCCTGAGCGGTCCCGGCCCGTGGCTGCTCGCGCCCTTTCGCCTCATCGTGCGGCCTTATTTTGCCGCGGACGGGATTGCTTTTCTCCACGCGCTCTGGCCAGCGCTGCTCATCCTCGCCGCGCACTACTGGTGGGTGCTGCGGGCCGATGTTTCTTTCGAGGAAGCCTCCATCGCCGTGACCCAGCAACGCGCCGCGCTGATCGCCGCCCGCCAGAAAGGCGACCGCCGCATGACCCTCGCGCCGCGAATGTCCAAAATCCCTGCTTTCAGCCTGCGTCCGGTCGGCTGGAAAGCTGCGGCTTTCGTCTGGAAAGCGCTGCTCTACTCGGGCGGTCGTCGCACCCTGCGGCTCTGGGGCGCGATCGTGGCCGCGGCGCTCGCCATCTCCGCGCTGCTCACGCTGCTGCGCCCGTCGGAAACCCTCGCGCTGACGCTCAGCATCGCCGGCGGCACGATCTTTCTGGTCACACTCCTCGCCAATCTCACGACCGGCGGAACCTATTTGCGGCAGGATCTGGTCGCGATGGATTTGCTCCAGACTTTACCCATCCGCGGCTGGCAGGTCGTGCTTGGCCAACTCTTGACGCAGGCGGCGCTCGGCGCGCTCATCCAGTGGGCCGGGCTGCTGCTCGCCGCCACCGGTCTGCTCGGACTCGGCGGCATCATGGATGCGCGCGCCGACGAAGTTTTTGCCGCTGCCGCTGCCGTGGCGCTCCTCGCGCTGCCGTTTAATCTCACCATGATGATCATCCCCGCCGGCACGCTGCTGCTCTGGCCGGGGTGGTTCAAAGGCGGGCCGCAGTCCGCAGGCTTCGAAGCCGTCGGATTGCGGCTCATCCTCATGCTCGGGCAGTTGCTGGCCGTCGGGGCCGCGCTGCTGCTCCCCGCGCTTGGCGGCGGCGCGGTCTGGTTGGCCGCGCAGTGGCTGGGCTGGAGCATTGGCTGGATGCCGCTGGCCGGTGCAGTCGCCGCGCTGGTTCTTGCCGGCGAAGCATGGCTGGGCATCCTCGCCCTCGGCGCGCTCTTCGAGCGCTTCGATGTATCGGAGGAATGAACCACCGCGGAGGGACGGGCTCCCGCCCGTCCCTGATCATCTGGAGGTCGTTTCGCCGCGAAAGCGTGGGGCGCACGGGAGCGCGCCCCTCCGGTTCAAATCCGATTCAGCGCGCTGAGGATGGCTTTGATCGGGGCGAGTTCGATGTTCGTGTCCACGCCCGCGCCCCATTTCGTTTGGCCGTCGGGGAGTCGGATTTGGATGTAGGCAATGGCGCTCGCCGCCGCGCCGGCACTGAGCGTGTGCTGGCGGAAATCGGCGATCTCAAAACGCGGCGCGTCGGTCGCTTGAAGCGCGTGGACGAAGGCGGCGATGGGGCCGTTACCCGAACCCGTCAGGCGGACCTCCGCGTCGTCGCGGCGGGCCGAGGCGCGGCACGAGAAGCTGCCGTCCACCCCATCGGCGTGGAAGTGGATCAGCTCCCACGGGGCGGTGCGGTCGAGGTACTCGCGGGCGAACATATCGCGCAGCTCCGTGCCGCTGACTTCACGGCCGAGTCGGTCCACGGCGTCGTTGGCCAGCGGGCCGAATTCGCGCTGGAGGTCTTTCGGCAGCTCGATGCCAAACTCGCTTTCGAGCAAATACGCGACGCCGCCTTTGCCGCTCTGGCTGTTCACGCGGATGACTTCGCGGTATTGCCGGCCGAGATCGCGCGGGTCGATGGTCAGATACGGCACGTCCCAGAATTCCCGCCCCCCGCCTTCCCACTCCGCGAGCCCCTTCTTGATCGCATCCTGGTGCGAGCCGGAGAAAGCCGTGAAGACGAGTTCGCCGGCGTACGGTTGCCGTGCGGGCACGGTCATGCCGGTGCAGCGCTCGTAAATCTCCACGTAAGAGTTCAGGTCGCTGAAATCGAGCCCCGGCGCGAGGCCGTGCATGAAGCAGTTCATGGCCACGGTCACGATGTCGAGATTGCCGGTGCGTTCGCCATTACCAAAGAGCGTGCCCTCCACGCGTTCGGCGCCGGCGAGCAAACCGAGCTCGGTCGCCGCCACGCCGGTGCCACGGTCGTTGTGCGTGTGCAGGCTGATGATGACGGACTCGCGATTTTTTAAATGCCGTACCATCCACTCGATCTGATCGGCATAAACATTGGGCATCGCGACTTCCACGGTGTCCGGCAGGTTGAGGATCATCTTCCGCTCCGGCGTCGGCTGCCACACGTCCATCACCGACTCGGCGATCTCCTTGGCAAACTCCAGCTCCGTCCCGGAGAAACTCTCCGGCGAGTATTCCAGCCGCACGTCCGTCCCGGCCAGCCGCGGCAAGCGGTCCTTTATCCACTGCGCGCCTTGGACGGCGATGGCGACGACCTCGGCCTTCGTCTTGCCAAAGACCACGCGGCGCTGCGCGGGCGACGTCGAGTTGTAGAGATGGATGATCACCCGCTTCGCCCCGAGGAGCGATTGCACGGTCTTTTCGATCAAATCCTCCCGCGCCTGCACCAGGCACTGGATGGTCACGTCGTCCGGGATGCGGCCCTCCTCGATGAGCCGGCGGTTGAACTCAAACTCCGTATTCGAGGCCGACGGGAAGCCGACTTCGATCTCCTTGAAACCGCAGCGCACCAGCGCCTCGAAGAGCTCCAGCTTTTGCGAGACATTCATCGGCACGGCCAGCGCCTGATTGCCGTCGCGGAGATCGACCGAGCACCAGATCGGCGCGCGAGTCAGCGTTTGGTTCGGCCATTTTCGATCCGGCAAAGCGATCGGCGGGTAGGGACGATATTTCGTCGAGGGACTGGAAAACATGAGGATGAAAGGAATGCGGGCGGGAAGATACTTTCAGAAAAGCCGGTCCCTGTCTCCGCCCGAGGCAGCACCAGCCGAGAGATTACGCGAGGCAGGCTCCACGAACCGGGCGCAGGAAAGCGCGCCCGGAAAGTTCGCGGAGCGACGTAAGTCGGCTGGTCAGCAGGAGCAACACGGCGCGGAAACTAGCGGGGTGGTTGGGAATTGCAACCGCCCGGGCCAGCGCGGGAAGGCGTGGCCCGCACTTTTCCGCCTCCCAAGCTCAGCTATCGGCGGAGTCTAATGGCGGCGTAGCCGGTTTGCCATACGCGCGCAGCACCTGGCTGATTCGGAGTTGGTAATCCGCATACCAGACACGCTGCCCAGCCTCCTGCGCAGCTTGGTGCTCGGTCTCACGCTTCCAGGCGGCGATGGCTTCGAGAGAGTCCCAGTAGGAAACGGAAATGCCAAACCCATCCGCGCCGCGCACCGTCTCGATCCCGAGAAAGCCTGGCTGCTGCGCGGCAAGCTCCACCATGCGGTCGGCCACGTGACCATAGCCGTGGTCCCCCTCACTGCGCAGCGAAGTGAAGATGACGGCATAATAAGGCGGCTCCGGAGTCGCAGCGAAAGGGCTGGCTGGTGGCGACATCGGTTACAAGCGACGCACCGCAGTTCGCTGAGGGTATGTGGGTGTGGACAGCGGGCGGAGCCGCTGCACCGTTACCGCCTGAGAGCCCTGGAAAACAGTAGCCCTCAGGAGGCGAGCCGCCGAAAGCCCGTGCGCTGCAGTGGGGTTACTCCCCGTTTTCGC
>JANMTP010000063.1:0-75812 GCA_031390545.1 Chthoniobacter sp.
CCCGGTCAGCGTGGAGACGCTGGAGCTGGCGGCGGATCAGGTGGTGCGGGAGTTGGAAAGCGAGTTCGTGCGGGAGATTCCGTCGCAAGTCATCGGGGCCAAGGTGATGGACAAGCTGCACGGGCTCGATGAGGTGGCGTATGTGCGCTATGCGTCGGTGTACCGGCACTTTCAGGACATCGGGGAGTTTTTGGAGGAAATCCAGTCGCTGGGGCGCCGCCCGAAAAAAAGCGGGCTGCAACCGGAGCTGTTTAAGTGAAAGCGAACGACCAAAGGCAAAAGGCTGTGTCTGACTGCCAATTACCCGCGTATCCTTTTACGCCATCATCGTTAGCCGTTCGCCTTCTGCATTTCCCATGATCTGCCTCAAAGACAACCTCCCCGTCATTCAACTCGCCGGCGGCCAAATCTTCGCCTTCGAGCGCGAGTGGCTGGTACGATCGCTGGCGCAGGCGGCGTCGCGGGCGGGTTATGCACAGTGGTGGTTGGCCGGGCACGTGGCGGAAAGTGTGACTGCCTACCTCCGTGAACAACGCGAACTAAATGTCCTGCCAGTGGAGCGCCTGACTTCGGCCGTCCGCGCGGTCTTGCAGGTCATTGGTTATGGCGAGATCGGGCAGCATTTTACTCCGGCACCGCCGCGGGTGCAGGTTTCGCTCGTCGAACTCGCTCGGGAAGCGGGAGCGGGCTATGAGCTGGCGTTTTTTGAAATGCTGGGAAGGCGCCTCCATGAACTTTGCCGCCAGCCAGGAAGTTGTTTCGATCTGCTCGGCCTCGAACGCTGCGTGAAGCTGCTGCGGGCGAAAAAATCATGGAGCCGTGACTGCGACTCGCTGCGAGAAGAAATCGTTACATTTGCGCGCGAGCATACCGGCACCGCGGCCGCTAGAAACGAGATCACCTTTTCGCTCGCATGACCATTTTCGAGAAAATTGCCGCCCGTGAAATTCCCGCCCGCGTCGTCCATGAGGCAGATGATTTCATCGCCTTTCACGACGTCCATCCGCAGGCTCCGGTCCACATCTTGATCGTCCCAAAGCGAGCCATCCCGCGCATCGCGGAAGCACAACCGGACGACGCTGCGCTCCTTGGGCGCATGTTGCTGGCCTCGCGCCAGATTGCCGACGATGCGGGTCTGGCCCAAGGCGGTTACCGGCTGGTGATCAATAATGGGCGTGATGCCGGCGAATCCGTCCCGCACCTGCACATCCATCTTCTTGGCGGCCGGGGCTTGCAATGGCCGCCCGGCTAGCTTTCTGTCCGCGCCTTCCAAAAACAGCGCCCGCTCGCCGTCCTGCTTCCCACGGCTGCTCGGCTTGTTCAATCCGAGCAGAATTCACCGATCACCATGCACCGTCTTCATTTTCCCTTATTGCGTTCCGAAATTCTTCTTGAGCCGCGTTACCTTCCCGGGTTGGGCCGCGATCAGTTGCATTACGTCGCCCAAGACACGGTCACGGGCGTGCAACTGTGGGTGAACGAAGCGGAGGGGCACATGATGCGGGCGTTCCAACAATTGCGCGGCGAGTTGGGCTTCGACGCCGTTGCCGGATTCGTGCAACTGCATTTTGCCTTCACCGTGGACGAAGCGCAGATCGCGGCGTGCCTGGACCACCTCGGCAAACTGCACTGGTTGGTTATCGAATTGCCGACGAACGAGCTGCGTGAGCAGAGCTGGCAAGCGAGGCGGGAAGAGCAGGCGGCGGAAAAGCTGGAGCGGCTCAAAACAGCGGTGGGACGCATGCGCGAAGAAGTGCCGTACTATCGCGCGTTGCTGAAGGAGCACGGCCTGACCGAAGGCGACCTGCACAGCCTCAAGGACCTCAGCAATTTCCCACGTCTGAACAAGGCCCAGTTGCGTGAACATTTTGAGCAATTGCATCCTGAAAGCCTGAAAACACACCAGGCTTGGTGGGGCGAATTGGTGTGGCGCAGTTCCTCTGGCAGTTCCGGACCCCGCACCCAGACTGTAGCCGGGGCGGACAACTACGCTTACACTTTGTACGAGACCTTGGGTGCGTTGGCTCCGCTGAGCACGTCTCGTCAGTGCCTGTTTATTCCGCCGGCTTGCACCGGGGCCACTTGTCACATGGAGACGGCGATCCCTTACCAGCGGCGAATTCTCTTCGGCAACACGCTGCTCATGAATGCCTTCAGGAATGCCTGCACGGTGAGTGATGCGGTGATGGAGGAGTATTTGGAGGAGATCGAGCGCTTCCAGCCGAAGGGCCTGATGGGCGCTGGATCGTGCATCTATCCGCTGGCCAGATACCTTCAGCGCACCGGACGACCCGTACCCAAGATCGAGTTCATTCATCTCCACGTTGAGGTGTGCAGCCGCATTCATCGCCGGCTTCTGGAGGAAGTGTTTGGCTGTCCCGTCCTCGGTTGCTACGTCAGCAGCGAGATGGGTTTCGCCGCCGTCCAATGCCCGTGCGGCACTTACCATGTAGGCCCGGGCTTTCACGTGGAAGTCCTCGCGAATGGCCAGCCAGCGCAACCTGGACAAATCGGTCGTCTTACCGTGACTACTTTGACCACGCACAATCGCCTCACTCCCTTGTTGCGCTATGAGTTGGGCGACTTGGCGATTGCCGCCGGAAAACCGTGCAGCTGCTCTCCGCTGGGTCACTTGGATGCCATCGCCAGCATCGAAGGCCGCGTAGCCGAGTCCATCTTCGGCAAAAAGGGAGAGGTCATCACGCCGCGCGCAGTGGACGATGCCATCACCGATGGTCCCTGGTGCGCAAACATTGCCTTTTACAATTTGGTGCAGGAAAAAAACGGCAGCTATTTATTGGAAATCGTGCCGCAGGAGAAAGCTGCCGGCGTTGATGAGAAAGGACTGACGGAAACACTGCGAGGTCTTCTTGGAACAGAAGCAGAGGTCGCGATCCAAATGCGGGAGGAGATCATGCCGACGCTCCCGGCCGGCCGTTATCGACTGTGCTACTCGAAGGTGGAGCCTGATCTCCAAGGCTTGGTCTAGGCGGAGCAAGCGGCAAATCGAATGAAGAGCATTACCCAAATCAGGGCGGACTTTCCTCAACTCACGCGCCAGATCGCCGGTCGGCCGGTGGTTTATTTTGACAACGCGGCCACTTCGCTGAAGCCCATGTCGGTGCTGGTGGCAATGGATGATTACTATCGGACTTACTGCGCCAACATTCATCGCGGAAAGCATCTGCTTTCCGAGGAGGCGTCCGCGGCCTTCGAAGCCAGCCGCGAGACTATTGCCAAGTTCATCAACGCGAAATCGGTCGAGACGATCTTCGTGCGAGGTGCAACTGAAGGGGTCGGGTTGGTCGCTGCTGGCTTGGGGCTGGAGGCCCATGAAAACGTGGTCGGAACCGTGTTGGAGCACCATTCGAACATCCTGCCATGGCGGGTTCACTGCGCCTACCGGGGTGCACCTTTAACGCCCGAAGGTCTGCCCGATCTGGCTGCGGCGGAGACGCTCATCGATGCGGATACACGCGCCGTCACCGTCACCATGTGCTCGAATGTTACCGGGGTAATCGTCGATGTGAAACCGTGGGCGGACATGGCGCACCGCCACGGTCTTCCGCTCCTCGTGGATGCCGCGCAATGCGGGGGGCATCAGAAGATCGACGTGGAGAAGATGGATTGCGATTTCCTAGTGCTCTCCGGCCACAAGATGTTCGGGCCAACTGGCTCGGGCATTCTTTACGGAAAGCGGCAGCGCTTGGAGGCTCTGCGTCCGTCCATCCTCGGCGGAGGAGCGGTCAATCGCGTCCGCGCCGATTACACTTTCGAGCTGCGGGATCTGCCCTGGCGGCTGGAGGCGGGCACGCCGGACATTGGCGCCGTGATCGGACTGGGAGCTGCCGTGGAATATGTGCAGGACTTGGGATGGGCGCAGATTGAAGCACGGACGGAAGAACTCTCCGGCACCCTTGCTGACCGGCTCGAAAGCGTGCCGGGGATACGCCTATGCAGTCCCCTCGCGGGCATAAAGCGCACCAGCCTCGTCTCCTTCACGCCAGAAAATGAACAGGTCTCCACGGACTACATGACCCGGCTGCTGAGCGACAGTTACGGCATCATGGTGCGTGGAGGCCACCACTGCGCGCACCCGCTGCACGACCATCTTGGTATCCCGTCAGGCACCGTGCGAGCCTCGCTGCACATCTACAACACCGAAGAAGAGATCGAGTATTTTGGACAAGCCTTGACGCGCGTGCTGGAAATTCTCGCGGCAGGGGGTCGCATGGGCATTTAGGTGGCAGTCGGCGGAAAATGACAATTGAGATCAGTATCAGGCACGGTTTTCGCAGGACGAGCGGCCGCCATGATCGTAATTCGCTCACCGAGAATTGACGCCGATGCGGAAATGCAAACCAGCCGGACCGTGAAGCGGCGGGTGGGACGCGTTTCCCACATTTGCACCTTGCTCGCACCGGCCTTTTCACGGCTACTCGTTCCCGCCCGCTTTCGGGCAGAATCTCACCAAAAGATCAACAGTCACGAATGTGGAGCTCTACCTGCGTTACCTGCCCATAGGTTTGGTTTTGATATTTTTTGTCGAGCGCATGCGCGAACTGAAAAGTCATCGACAGACTCTACCGGGAGAGCGCCAGGAGACGGTCGGTTTTAACCTGTTTATGTTCTCGGGCCTGATCGGAATCTTCGGCTGTATCGCAGAATACATTGCTCGAGGCCTGCACCCTGTCTGGCTGCTCACGATCCCAGGGGTGGCTGCCTTTCTTGCTTCGTTCGCCATTCGGCGGCGTGCCATTGCCGCGCTAGGACGATTTTGGAGCTTTCACGTGGAGATGCGCGAGGGCCATGAGTTCGTGCAGAGCGGACCGTTCAGCCGGATGCGTCATCCCGTGTATTTTTCCATGATCCTCGAGTTGTTCGGGTCGGCGTTGATTCTTAACGCCTGGGTGGGCTTCGCGGTGTCTATGAGCGTTTTCATCCCCACTCTCATTCGACGACTTCGCGTGGAAGAAGCAGCACTGCTCCGCCAATTTGGCGCGGCCTACGAGCAGTACCAGCGAACCACCCCAATGCTCATCCCGTGGCGGAGGGTTCAATGAAGACACGCTTCACGCAACGACGGGTGGTCATCACCGGGATGGGGGTAATCGCCCCGAACGGCTGCACCCTCGACAAGTTTTGGACGACGGTCCGCGATGGCGAAAGTGCAGCGGGACCACTCACCCGCTTTCCGCTGCGAGACTCGCCGACGTTGATCGCCTGCGAGGTGCAAGACTTTGACGGCGGAGACTACATGGATCCGAAGATCGCGCGACGCCTGGACCGCTCGATCCTTTTCGGCGTGGGCGCGGCCAAGTTGGCGGTGGCTGACGCCGGTCTGGACTTCAACGAGATTGACCCGGACCGCACTGGTGTTGTCGAGGCCACCACGGTCAGCAATAACGAAACTGCCGCCCGCGCCGAGGAGGCGTTTGCTGCCCGGGGCTATCGGGGCGTCAGCCTTTTTGCGATGATCAACGGCTACTCGGGCGGCGGCAGCGGAGAAATCTCGCTGAACATCGGTGCCCGCGGCCATGCCATCACTCTCAGCACCGGCAGCGCATCGGGAAATGATGTGATCGGCTACAGCATGCGGATGATCCAAAATGACGAGGTGGACGTGATGGTCGCCGGCGGGGCCGAAGCCCCGATCATCCCCTCGATCTGGGGCACTTTCTGCCACAGCAAAGTGATGACCCGGCTGCCCGGCGATCCGAAGCAATCAATGCGTCCTTTCGATAGCACTCGCGATGGCTTTGTGCTCGGGGAAGGTGCGGCGTTTCTCGTGCTCGAAGAATTAGCGCATGCACTTTCCCGTGGGGCGAAGATTTACGGCGAAATCCTGGCCCACGGTCGGGCTTGCGAAGCGTACCATCCCGTTGCCCCGCATCCCGATGGCATCGGCATTTTGCGCGCGATGGAGCGGGCTACGCGCGACGCGGGAATCGACGTAAGCCAAATCGACTACGTGAATGCGCACGGCACAGCGACGGCGGCGAACGACGTCGTCGAGACCAAGGCGATTCGCAAATTTTTCGGCGCGCACACCCAGAGACTGGCAGTAAGTTCAACCAAGCCAGTCACAGGCCACCTGATGGCCGCAGCGGGCGCACTCGAGACGGTGGTTTGCGCTCTGGCGATTTGTCATCAGACCATCCCCCCCACGATCAACCTGCGGCAACCAGCAGCGGAATGCACCCTGGACTATGTGAGCAGCGGCGCTCGGGCCTACCCGATTCGTGTGGCGATGAACATCAGCAGCGGCTTTGGCGGCAAGAACGCCTGCCTGCTGCTCGGTCAGTATAAAAAGGATCTATGGAATTTTTAGCTCTCGCTCCTCTGCTCGGCGGGATCTGTAATTTCTGCCTTTCGATATTCGTCCTCGCGAACGACCGGAAGTCGCGCCTCAACCAGGTCTTTTTCGCTTGGGGCATGTGCATCACCATTTGGAACCTCGGGTCGTATGGCCTGTGGCAGACAGCTTCTAACGATCCCGAGGCGGCTCTGCGGTGGGCGCAGTTTCTCCAATACGGGGTGATCTTCATCCCCGTCACGTTGCTGCACCTCTCCCTGCTCATCGCGCGAGTCCGGGTAAGCCGGGTGATTATTTTGCTCTACCTCCTGCAAGCAGGGTTGGCGTGGATGAACGCCAACGATCTTTTCATCAAAGGAGTCCGCCAGCTAGAATTTGCCTGGTACTCTGTGGCGGGTCCGGGCTTCTGGATTTTTCTTTGCACATTTTCGATGACCTCCGTCTCGATCATCATTCTTCTGCGGCGCCGACGCGCGCTACCGCCGCTGGAGCGTCGAAGGTTGACCGGTCTGATCATTGCCCAAAGCCTGCTGGTCGCGCTGGGGACGAATGACATCCTGCCCATTCTCGGGATCGATCATTATCCGTATCCATTCGCCCATGTGGCGATCTATCCCTACGGCAGCATCGCGGCGGTTTTCTACGGAATCATCATCGGCTACAGCGTGCTCCAGCATCAGTTGCTGGATGTGCATATCGTCCTGAGTCGCTTTGCCGCGCACGCAGTGCGCTTTTTGTTTTTGTTCCTGATAGGCTTGGCTCTCCAGATCACCGTCAATTTTTGTTTTCCCCAGGCGTTCAACACCGTTTCCTTTTACGGCTCGCTGGGCGTACTCATGGTTAGCACGCTGATCGCCACGCTGCTCTTTCCGCGGCTGCTCGGTGGCGGAGTTGAAAAGCTGGAGCGACGCCTGCTCGGAGACCGTTTCGAGTATCAGGATCAGGTGCGGAGCTTCATCGATGGCATGAGCTGGTATGGCGACTTCGACCTCCTGCTCAACAACCTGCACGATCTTTTTGTCCGCACCTTCCGGGTGCAAAGTTACCAGATCATTTTGCGTGACGAAACGAACCGCGGCTTTCGGGTTTTTCGTGCGCATCCCGAAGAACTCGTGCGCCAGTTGACGGACCTCCAGACATTGGGCCCCATGCTGCGGTATTTCGAGTGGGGAAAAGGAGAGTACCTCTCGCAGCGTCGGCACAACCTGCGGATGACTTCCGGGAATATCGAGCGAGAAGCCAGCGTCCAACTTGAACAGTTCGGTGCGGAGTTCTGTTTTCCTCTCGCCTCGCAAAGCGAGCCCTTCGGCCTCCTGCTCGTCGGCCCGAAAATATCCGAAGAGCCCTTCACCGCCACGGATATCAACCTGCTTGTCTCGCTCGTGAAAAACATGAGTCTGATGGTGAACCAGATTCGCCTGAAAACGCAGATTTTGCAGACCCAGGAACTTGATCTGCTAGGCAGAATGTCCCGCGGCATGGCGCACGATTTGAACAACCTCCTCACCCCTGTCTGGACCCTCCTTCAGCTTTCCGGTGAGAACGGCGAAACCTTTGACGAAGAGTTGCTCCCTGTCGCCCGGCGCAACATCAAAACGATGCGCGCCTACATTCGCGAGGCGCTTTTCTTTTCCGAGAACCTCCGTCCTGACTTTCAATTCGGACGACTGGATCTCGTCATCCAGCACGCCGTCGATCTGGCCCGTGCGAGTCGCAAGAAAGAGGTCGAAGTCATTTCCGTCACCCCCGGCGAGGTCCTTGTGGAAGTTGACGAAGTGCTCATGCAACGGCTCATCGCCAACCTCATTTCAAACGCCATTGACGCATCCCGTCCGAACTCACAAATCCACGTCCACCTCGACCGACTCCCTCGGAACGACGAGGCAGATTGGCTGCGCGTGCGCGTGGTCGATCAGGGCGAAGGGATTCCGAAGGAAAACCTCAGCCGGATTCTGAGGCCGTACTTCACCACGAAAAACCGTGGCGACGAAAACCGCGGCTTCGGCCTCGGCCTCTCGATCTGCCGCAAGATCGTCAACCTTCACGGCGGCAATCTTTCCATTGCCAGCGTGGTGAAAAAAGGCACAACCGTCCAGGTCGATCTGCCCAGTCGGCAGGCCCACCAGGCGACTCCCGCCGTCGCTGTCTCCGCCTAAATGCGCACCCTTCTCGTCATAACCAAACATCCGTCACTTTCTGCCGCGGTGGCTACAGTGCTGGACACGCTCAAGTTTCAGCTCATTACCAAAGAAGCCGTCAGCGAAGCTGAGTTTCTGCTCTCCCGCGGAGCCATCGACGCGGCCATCTTGGACGTCGAGTTGACGGATGCGCGCGCGGTGCGCCTCATCGAAGAGCTTAAGAGTTTTGCCCCGAGCTGTCCAATTCTGGTTTACACCGGGGACTCACAATGGGAGTGGGAAGAGGATGCCTATCTTCTCGGGGTCTCGCATGTCCTGACCAAACCTGTGCGCGGCAAGCTGCTCAATACGCTGCTCGATCGCCTTTTTCCCGACGACGAACCCTCGCGTCCCCTTGCCCTCCAAGCCACTACAACGGCGATTGAGACTTCCGTGCTGCGACCTTACGTCGATCAAGTTCGGGCTCTGGAAGCGCTGCGCCGATTCTCCGGTGTGCTCACGCACAGCCTCGATTCCACGGGTCTGCTGAAACAGTTTCTTCTGCTCCTGCGCGAAATCATCGGCGTGAATCGGGCGGTCATTTTTCTACGCAAACCCGCTGGGGGGCTCGGCGACAGTCCTCTCGCTCAAGACGACCGCTGGCTGCGCTCGGCGTGCGCCATCGGGCATGATCAGAGCGTTCTTCAGCACTTTGCGCTCTCCCTTGGCGCAGGCATCGGCGGACACTTGCACCGCCAGGGGCGCATCCTTCGCGCGAGCAGCCACGACGCGCAAACGAACCGCGAAATCGCCAAAGAATTCCAGCTCGTCGGTGCGGAAGTCGCGATCCCGATTTTGGATCGGGAATCGTTGCTTGGCGTCGTGGTTTTCGACGAGCGGCTGACCGGGGAGCCATACGCGAACGAAGAGCTGGCGCTGATTTTCCACATGCTCGAGGAAGTGGGCCTCGCGATTCGCAACACTTGGTTGCACGACCAGCTCCTCGCCAACCACGCGATGATCGCGGACATCCTCGGCCACCTCGGCAGCGGCTGCCTGGTCGTCGGTGGGAACCTTACTACTCTGCACACTAACTCCGCCGCGGAACGCTTTTTCCTGCAGGACTTTCCCGGCAAAACCCGCCTCGAATTTTCTGATTTGCCGCAGATGTTGGGGAGCATGGTCTTCACCGTCATCAAAACCGGTGTGCCCGTGCCCGCATTCAAATACCAGCGACCGCAGTCGCCTGACCTGTTTTACCGCATCGCGATCCTGCCTTTCCGCACTCAGAGCGCCGGGGCCACGAATGCGGCTCTGCTAATTGTCGAAGACGTCACAGAGCACGAGCGAGCTCAGCAACTCGAAATCGAATCGGCGAACCTCCGCCTCGTTAAATCGATGGCCGAGCATCTTGCTCACGAAATCGGCAATTCCCTCGTGCCTCTCTCGACTCACCAGCAATTGCTCAAAGATTCGATCCACGACCCAGAGTTCCAGGAATCACTTTCCTCGGTGCTCGCTTCCGGCGTAAAACGCATCTCGCGCCTCGCCAGTCAGATGGTTTTTCTGGCTCGCGAATGGCAGGCGGATTTCCGGGAATCGGTGCCGATCTCCGATTTGCTGGTCGAAGCATTTCACGAAGCGCACACCTTTCACCCCGGAAAGAAACTCGCTCAACTCAGCTTCAACAAGGACTTGGCGCCGTGGAAAATCGCGGGCGACCACAAAGCGCTGCGCCACGCTTTTTCCGAGATTATGCTCAACGCCCTGCAAGCCAACCCCGAGGAACCGACGGTCTCCGTGCATCTGGCGGAGAGCCCGAACGACGGGACGCGACTTGAGGTGGAAGTCCGTGATTCCGGGCAGGGATTCAATTCTGAGATCGCCCAACGTGCGCCTGAACCTTTCTTTTCCACACGCAATGTGGGCCTTGGCTTGGGTTTGACAGTCTCACGAAAAATAATTGAGAGTCACAACGGCAGGATCGAGATACCGTCCTCGCAAAAAGGCGAGTCCGGTATTGTTCGAGTGTCCCTGCCTTTACTAAATTGAAGAATGCTACTCTGTCCGTCGATTTCGTCACCCGCCAAGGCACCCTCTTTGCTTTCTCATCCGCGCGAATGAAACTGTCCCGCACCCTCCTCTGCGCTACCGCCCTCTTCACTTGCACCGCTCCGGCAGCTTTTTCTCTAGGCTTCCGCATTGCCGATCAGAATGCCGAAGCCACCGCCCGGGGTGACGCTTTTGCCGCCACCGCCGATAACCCCTCCGCCATTTGGTACAATCCCGCTGGAATCACACAACTGGAAGGCACGCGCGCCCTGCTTGGCTCCTATGCCACCACCCTGCGTGTCCGCGTCGACCCGGAACAAGCGGGCGCGCCGGCTTTTTCAAATGCGAATCGTGAACTCCAGTTTGTTCCGAATTTTTTCGTCACGACCAAACCCAGCACCTGGCCGGTAGCGTTCGGCTTGGGGATTTATGCCCCCTACGGCTTGGGCATGGAATACCCGGACGACACGCATTTTCGCACCACCACGCGCAAGGGGCATGTCCTCTACCTCGCCATCAATCCCGTAGTCGCTTGGAAAATTACGGACACGCTGTCGGTTGCCGCTGGGCCTTCCTTCAACTACGGCGACGCTTCACTAGAACAAGGTGTCGTGGTGCCTCGCGACACCTTTAAGTTCCGCGGCGAAGGCTGGAGTTACAGCTTCGGCGCGGGTCTCCTGTGGAAGCCGCATCGCATGGTTCAGATCGGTATCACCTATCACAGTTCGTCCACCATGAACTTTGAGGGTAACACCACGCTGGACATCCCCGCTTTCGCCGTCCCTACGCCGCTCGGCCCGTTTCCCGTCCCCGCAGTGAAACGAAGCGAAACCGCGAGCGCCGAGTTCCATATCCCGCAAAATGTGGTTTTCGGCATTTCTTTTCGCCCGACGGAAGACTGGAACTTCGAATTCAACGCCGACTGGACCGATTGGAATGAATTCAACACCGTCACCCTTAAGCAAGAGACCAGCGCCCACATCCAGCTTCCCTTCAATTGGCAGTCCAGTTGGTTCTGGGAGTTTGGCGTGACCAAAAAATTCTCCCATGGCTGGCAGGCGAGCGTTGGCTATATCTGGAGCGAGAACTCCGTGCCTGAAACCAATTTCAACCCCATCATCCCGGATTCCAATCGCCACTGCCTCAGCGCCGGCTTCGGGCAGAAACTCAAACATTGGAACTGGAACATCGCCTATCAGTGGGCCTACGGACCGACTCGCACGATCAACAACGGAACAGTTGCCGACGGAACCTACCGCGCGCAGGGTAACGCTTTGAACTTTACCCTTGGATACAATTTTTGAACCTACCGCCGTAGCTTCCCCCGAACGTCCGGCCGCCGCCAAGCCTACGCTGCTCATCGTCGATGACGAAGAGGGCCCGCGACAGTCGCTGCGTATCGTCTTCAAAAACGACTACAACGTCCTTCTCGCAACCAATGGCTTGGACGCCATTGAATTGGTCCGCCAAAACTCGGTCGATGTCACCGTGCTGGACATTATGATGCTGGGCATGTCCGGGGTCGATACGCTCAAGGAAATCAAGCAGATCGATCCGTCTGTCGAAGTCATCATGCTGACTGCCTTCGAGACCATCGAAACCGCCCGCCAGGCCCTGCGCCATGGGGCCAGCGATTACCTCAACAAGCCGTTCGACATTTCCACCATGCGCTCAGCCGTGGCTCACGCCGCGCAAAAGCACCGCGCCAGTGTCGAATTCAAGCATGGCAACCAGCAACTCCAAACCCTCCAGCGCGAGATCCATAAACACCAGATGGCGGAGGAAATGGCCCGCACCCAGGGCGAGATTTACGCCAGCGTGCTCCACGACATCAATAGCCCGCTGACCATCATCTCCGGCTTCGTGGAACTCATCAATCGCTCGATGGAAAACGCGGCCAGCGTCGAAGGAGAGCAACTCGAAAGCATCAAGGTTGACCTCAGCCGCTTGAACGGTCAGGTCGGGCGATGCGTGGAGATTTCGCGCCGCTACCTCAGTTTCCTGCACGGCCAGAACTCAGAAAAATCCGACGTCGCGGTGAATCAAGTGATGAGCGATCTCACGGAACTCCTCAGCCGGCACCCCAGTGCGCGCGGCCAGCAACTCAGCGTGAGTGGCCTCGAGACGGATGTCATCGCCGCCATCAACGGCACCGACTTTCTGCAAATCCTGCTCAACCTCACGATCAACGCCTTGCAAAGCACCGGTGAGCCGCATCGCGTGGAAGTGACTTGCCGGCTGCACCACACCCCGATCGCGATCGACAGCTTTCCTGATGGCGCCGGCCAGCGCGTCATCAACCGCGAAAACTTCGTCAATCACCCGCCCCTCCTCGCCATCACCATCGAGGACAGCGGCCCGGGTATTCCGGAGGAAAGTCTGCGCCGGATGTTCGAAGAGCGCTTCACCACCAAGTCTTCCGAGCAAGGCACCGGCCTCGGCCTCTCAATCGTCAAGCGCCTCATCAAGGAAGCCAACGGCGCGATCCTCATCCAGAGTCTCCCCGGCGCCGGCGCAAAATTCACCGTCTGTCTCCAGACGGTGGCCCGAGCCACTTAATTCCGCCCCGTCATCGGGTGCATCTGCCGGCGGATCGAGCGCGACTTTCCCAGCGGCACCAGCGCCATCATTTGCAGCGCCATCGCCGCGATTGGCTTCTTGAGCAGCCCGGACGGCCGGGGCGCTTTGCTGCCGACCATCTTAAACATGAGGATAGCGAAGGCCATCAACGAGGCGAAGAGCAGCCCGATGAGCGTGTAGCGCGCCCACGCCAGGCGCCGCCACATGCCGATCAGCAAGGCCTTGCTGCAGAGCGCGCTCATAATCGCCACCCCGCTCATCAGCGGAATGGGGTTGAATTCATTGTAGGTGAACGTCAGCAGGAGGTAATCCGCCGCGCAGAGCGTGAGGAAAACGACGATGATCCAGATGCGCGCGCGGAGCTTCCAGTTCGGTGGGGCGTATTGGTAGGCCATGGGGATAAATCGCTACGACGACGACGACGCCAGCTCCAGGATCCGCCCCGGCAACCAGCCCACGCCGTCCTTCAAATTCGTTGGGCGCGTGTATTCGAGAATCAGCACCCGACCCGACCCCACGCGCAGCACATCCAGCGGACGAGCCAGTGGAGCGACCAGCGTCTCTACGCGGGCGGTGGCCGCGGCCGCTCCCTTTGCCACCTGCACCGTTAGCAGGTCAAAGCCCACGTCCTTCTCGGCTGCGGGTGGCCCGAGCAGATTGCCAAAGCGCGTGACCAGAAAGCGCCCGCGCAGCGCCTCCGGGAAATCCGGCCCGCACCAGATTGCTCCGCCCGGGCACGAGTGCGGATCGAAGGTCCCCATCCCCTCCGTGGACCCACCCGCGGCCGGTCCCAGGTTCACCACCGGTGCCGTAAAGGCCGCGCCCTGGGGCGGCGGCGGCGTGTGCGCGTAGGGAAAGGCCGCCTTCATCGGCAGCGTCGCAAACTGGTAGGGAAACCCGTAGTGCCGCCCTGGCACGATCAGATCCATCTCCTCCGCCGCGCTGTAGTTCGGCCCATTGGAGAACGTGAACAGACTCCCCTCCCCATCCCACGCAAAGCCGTAGGCATTGCGCAGCCCCCGCGCGTGCACCTCCAGCCGCGGCGCCTCCGCCCGTGGATCGAAGCGCCAGAGGCACGCCGTCGTCTCCACCTCCGCCCCTTGGAAATAATGCTCCTTCTCCCCCGCCACCTCCCCGCTATCCGTCCGCGAACCACTGCTCACATACAGCATCCCATCCGGCCCGAGCGCGATGTGGCTTACCCCGTGATTCATCCCCCCCACGCCCTGCGGATAGCTCGTCGTGAACCACGCCGTCAGCTTCACCGGCTGCCCCGCCACCACCGGCGCCGACCGCCAGATCACCACCTCATTCGTGTAAACCGGCACCCCCTCCGTCCGCTTCTGATTGCTCACCAGCCAGAGCCGTCCTTCCCCATCCACCGCCAGCCCCATCGCCGTCACCTCCCCCCGCTTCGGGTCCAGATACTCCTCCCCGCGCACCAGCGGCGTCATCGCCCCACCCGCCACATCCACCGCATACACCGTCCCCTGCTGCCCCAGCGCATACACCCCCTTCTCCCCCCCGGCCAGCCGCGTGCAAAACTCCGGCAACTGCACCACCTCCCGCAGCGCGAAACCCGCCGGCGCCTTGGGCAGCGGCTGATACGCCGCCGACTTCACCAGCGCCGCATACGTGGGAAAGCGCGACTTCTTCCGCGCCGCCGCCACCTCCTTGACCGTAAACGCCTCCCCCTTATTCCCCCACGCGCTCACCACATAGGTCAGCACCGCCGCCACCTCCGCATCATCCAGCACCTGCGCCGGCATCACATTATTATACTCCTGCCCCAGCACCGTAATCTTCCCCGCCAACCCCTCGCACACCGCCCGGATCGTCCGCCCGCGATCCTCCATCAGCCAATCGCTCCCCGCCAGCGGCGGATACACCGGCGGCGCCCCCTGCCCCGCCGGCTGATGACACAGCGCACACTTCTCCGCATAAATCTTCGCCCCCGCCGCCACCTCCGCGGCGCCATTGGCCCCATTAGCCCCTGCGACCAGCGCCCCCAGCCCGAGGGCGATGGGATAAACGAAGCGCGTGGAGGAAAACATCGGCCCCGACCGTAAAGCCCCCCCCGCCGGAGTCAATCGCGCCGCGACCACTTCCTCGCTCCAGACCTCCCAGTCAGGCGTCGCCGTCCGGATCACGAAGCGCTTTCTGCCTTCGGTTGATGTCACGGATCGCTAGCGGGAGAATGACGGCGTAAAGCAACCAGGCCACCCACCGCCACGCGCTGGGAAGCAAGAAGAGCAGCCCTAGGAATCCGGAAACACCCACCCATATCCCGATCGAGGCAAGCACCATAAAGCGCCGCTCGGTCGGCGTCTTGGTGTTGTGGATACTGAAATAGGTGCCCGCGATTCCGCCCAGTATGCCGAAGGCCGCTCCAACCAGCCCAGCCGTGAGTGAGGTATCCATAGTGATTCGTGTATCAGGATTCGCGATGCGCCTTGGGGAGAGTGGCTTAGTGGGGTGGGATTTGGCAAGCGGGGGGATGGGGGTCGAGGTTGCGGGGGGTGGGGTTGGGCGAGTTTCAATGACATCCTCCGAGGCGCGGGGATGGGGTTGGAGGATGCGGAGGATGGCATTGGAGGTCGCGAGGGGTGGGGTTCGGCTCGCTGGGGATGGCATTGGAGGTCCGGGAGGGTGGGGTTCGCGGAGCTGGGGGTGCCATTGGAGGTCGGGAATGGTGGGGTTCGCGGAGCTGGGGATGGCATTGGAAGTCCGGGAGGGTGGGGTTGGAGGTCGCGGAGGATGCCATTCGCGCCGCCGAACCCCGGGGGGGGAAACCACGAAGGATGGGGGTTCGCGCTCGGGATGGATGGGGTTCGCTCTTGGGAGGGATGATCCCAAGGGCCAAATGGGATGATCCCAAGCCCCGTTTGGGATGAACCCGACAGGCGGTTGGGATGATCCCGACGGGCGGTTGGGATGAACCCGACAGGCGGCTGGGATGAACCCGACAGGCGGCGGGGATGAACCCGGCGGCGGCTGGGATGAACCCGGCGGCGGCTGGGATGAACCCGACAGGCGGTTGGGATGAACCCGACGGGCGGTTGGGGTGATCCCGACAGGCGGTTGGGATGAACCCGACGGGCGGTTGGGGTGATCCCGACAGGCGGTTGGGATGAACCCGACGGGCGGTTGGGAGCACTGGGCTCCGAAGCGCGTGAGGGTGGACCCTTCCAGCCTAGCCAGGCCGGGGCTGGAGCTTCAGGCGGTAGTAGCGGGGGGCAGGGCTGAGGGGGACGAGGGCGCTGTTTTGCCCGGCGCTGGTAGTGATGGTGAGGGTGGCGGCGGGCCAGGTGGTGAGGTCGGTGCTGGTCTGGATGAAGGCGACGTCGGTGGGGAGCGCGGCGGGCCAGGTGAGCTGGAGCTGCGTGCCGCTACGGGTGGCGGTGAGGCTGAAGACGGCGCCGTAGATGGCTTCGACCCACTCCGGGCGATCGACGAAGGGGTTGCGGTTGCCTTGGTAACCATAGACGCCTTCGGCCCGGGTGCGCTCCGCCGGGGAGACGGGGTCGAGGAGGTGCCAGAGGAGGAGGGTGGTGAGCCGGCCCATGTTGGCGTTGCCGGTGGTGATGGCGGCGACGTTGTCGGTGAGGGCGAGGTTGGGTTCGCCAGCGGTGCCTTCGTAGCGGAGGTCCATGTAAAACATGGCGCGGGCTAGGTCGCCTTTCACCTCGGCGGCGGGTTCCCAGGAGTCGCTGTCCTGGGTGCAGAGGGTAGCGAGGTTGTGGGCCGGGGCTTGGTAGCCGCCGCCATTGAGGGTGCTCTCGTCGTAGTAAAGGTTGCCGCGGTCGCTGTTCACGCTTTCGCGGCAAGGGCGGAGGTTGTAGAGGTCGGAATACTCGGGACCCGCGTCGTCGATGCCCAGGGAGTTCGGCCAGCAGTGTTCGCGGTTCCAGCCGCCGGGCACGGTGTTAATCCACGAGGCTTTCGGGTAGGAGGTGCGCTCGTAGATGAGGATGAGGTTGGCGGTATTGGCAGGGTCTTCGTCGAGGTCCTCCAAAGCGAAGCGGGCGTCGCCGTAGCTGACCACGGTGTGGTTATCGATGATCCCGTGCAGCGCCGCGCGCAGGGCCGCGCCGGTGAGGCTATTGGCCGGGGCGTAGTAGCCGGGCGGCTCGGCGGCGCGCAGGCCGTGGAGGCTGAGGAGGAGAAGGAGGGCGAGGAGCTGGTTCACGGGCGGGAGGGCGCGGCGGTAAGTGCGCGAGGTGGGGGCCGCGGTCAAGGCGGGGGGCGATATTTCTCCGGGGCGCGCTTGGCAAGGGCAGGTCGCCCGCTAGATTGCGCCCCTCGCTTTTATGCACGATCCCCGCTTTGACCGACTCGCCCACGGCCTCGTCACCTTTTCCACCAAGCTGCAGCCCGGGGAGAAGGTGCTGATCGACGCCTTCGACATCCCGCCGGAGATGACCATCGCGCTGATCCGCGCGGCGCGCAGCGTGGGCGCGGTGCCGCTGGCCCAGACGCATCAGGCCCGGGTAGCGCGCGAGTTGGCACGCGAGGCGCAGGAGGAAGAGCTGAACGTGAAGGCTGCGGTGCAGTTGGCGCAGATGAAGAAGATGGACGCTTACATCGCGGTGCGCGGCGGGGAAAACATCACCGAGATGAGCGACGTGCCCGCGGACCGCATGAAGCTGGTGGCGAAAAAGATGAAGCCGGTGCTCGACTGGCGCGTGCAAAAGACCCGCTGGTGCGTGCTGCGCTGGCCTTCGCCCTCGATGGCGCAGAGCGCGGGGATGAGTACGGAGGCGTTTGAGCATTTCTACTTTAATGTCTGCACGCTCGATTACGCGAAGATGCAGCCGGGCATGGCCGCGCTGAAGGCGGCGATGGAGGCGACGGACAAGGTGGAGATCAAGGGGCCGGGGACGGACCTGCGCTTTTCGATCAAAGGGATCAAGGCGATCCCCTGCGGCGGTACGCACAACATCCCGGACGGGGAGGTTTTCACCGCGCCGGTGCGGACGTCCGTGCAAGGGGTGATCAGCTACAACGCGCCGACCGTGTATCAGGGCACGGCATTCGACAATGTGCGGCTGGAGTTCCGGGACGGGAAGATCGTCCAGGCCACGGCGAACAATACGGAGAAGCTGAACGCGATCCTCGATAGCGACGCCGGGGCGCGCTTCATCGGAGAGTTTGCGATCGGCTTTAATCCGCACATCCTCCAGCCGATGCGTGACATCCTTTTCGATGAGAAGATCAATGGCTCGTTCCATTTCACGCCCGGCCAGTGCTACGACGAAACGGACAACGGCAATCGCTCGCAGGTGCACTGGGATCTCGTGAATATCCAGCGCGAGGATTACGGCGGCGGGACGATCTCGTTCGACGGGAAGGTCATCCGCGAAAACGGTCGCTTCGTGCCCAAGGCGCTCCAGGCCTTGAATCCCGAGCGGCTGAAGTAGGCCGCGGTCACGGGGCGCGCCATTCCAGCGCCCCGCGGGCGGCGCGGGTGCCGGTGGCGAAGCAGCCAGTGATGAGGTAGCCGCCGGTGGGCGCTTCCCAGTCGATCATCTCGCCCGCGACGAAGACGCCGGGCAGGGCGCGGATCATGAGGGCATCGTCGAGCGCCGACCAGCAGACGCCGCCGGCCGTGGAGATGGCCTCGGCCAACGGTCGCGGGCGGAGGAGCGGGATGGGGCAGGCTTTGACCAAGGCGGCGAGGGCCTCTGGCGAAGTGAGCTCGGCCGCGAGCGGGGCGAGGATGGCGCAGGCGCCGTTGCTCAGCCGCCAGCGCGCGCGGGCGGCGGTTAGAAGATCGCTTCCGCACCCGCTGAGCTTGCGCCCGAGCTGCTCGGCGGTCTGCAGCGGTTTGAAATCCACGGTCAACACGGGCTCGCGCATGGTCCGCAGCGCGGACCCGAGTTGATAAAGCGCCCCACCCTCGAGGCCGTAGTCGGTGATCAGCAGTTCGCCCGTGGCCTCGTGTGCACCGGCGCGGGCAACGATGTTCTTCAACGGCTCGCCAGCACACGCGCGGACGCCTTCGGGCCACGCGCATTCCCAGCCGCAGTTCGCGGCTTGCAGCGCAGCCACGGGGACGCCGAGACTTTCGAGCAGCGTCGCCCAAGCGCCGTCCGAGCCGGTCTCCGGCCACGATCCGCCACCCAGCGCGAGGATGACGGCATCGGCTTCGGCGGTCATCGCACGGTCCCCTTCCCCGCGGAAATCCAGTCGCCACGGCGGACCAGCGCGCAGGCCAGTCCAGCGATGGCGCATGGCCAGTTGCACGCCTTGGGTGCGCAGGCGCTGCACCCAGCGCCGAAGCAGCGGTGCGGCTTTCATCTCGCGCGGATAAACGCGGCCGGTGGAGGCAGCGAAAGTCTCCACGCCCAAGTCCGCGGCCCACGCGCGGATGGCGTCGGCATCGGCTTCGGCGAGCAGTGCGGGCCAGCGCTCGGGCTCGGAATAGCGCGTGGCGAAAACGGCGCGCGGTTCGTCCTTGGTGAGATTCAGCCCACCGCGTCCCGCGACGAGGAACTTCCGCCCAACCGACGGCTTTGCCTCAAACAGCGTGACCACCGCACCTCCCTCCGCCGCCACTTGCGCGGCCCGCAAGCCCGCCGGACCGCCGCCGATGACAGCGATGCGCCGCACGCTTACTTCGGCGTGGACTCCTCGAGCGTCAGCAGGTCGCTTTGACCGACGATTTCCTGGCCCGCCGGGCTGAGCAGGAAGTCCACAATTTTCTTTTTCTGGCCCACCGGCCTTTCGCCGACGGCGATATAAGCCTGACGGGCGAGCGGGTACTTGCCGCTCGCCACTTCGGTAGCAGTTGGTGCCACGGGCGGGCCGCCGTCCTCACTGATGGCGAGGCCGAAGATTTCCTTGCCGTCGATCCAGTTGATTTGCGCGAGGCCGCAGCCGCCCTTGGTGAAGTGCACGGTATTGCGCGCATCCTCGCCATCCACGGTGATCGTAAACTTGCCCAGCGCCGCCTTGCGCGTCTCGCCGTAAAGCCAGGTTACGAAAAGCTCCCACACGCCGCGTCCACGCTCGCTGCTGAAAAAGCGGATGGGCAAATCCAGACCGCCTACTTCCTTCCAGTTGATGATCTTACTTTCGTAGATGTCTTTGATCTGCGCTTTGGTCAGCGACTTCACGCCACTGTCCCAAACTTCCCGCGGCACGATGAGCGCGATGGCCTGCGTCCCGATGCGAAACTCCTTCAGCTCGCGATCCGGATAACGGGCCCGATCCTCCGCGGTGAGCGCACGCATGAGCAGCGCAAAATCCACTTCACCCGCCGCCAACATGCCGGCCGCCAGCGTGCTGCTCCCTTCCACCGAGACTCTGATATCAATACCTTGCTCGCGAAGCTTGGGCGCCGCGCCGGCGAGGACATGCGCAACGATCGGGGAACCCTGCATTTTGATCGCTTCCGCATATCCGCGATGGAGCGGCAGCAGGCCACTGCAGACAGCGATGGTGAGAGTAAGACGTAGGAGGGACATGGCGGAAGGCTAAGGCTTGGCGCGGACGCAGCGAAAGCCCATATCGGAGGAGGCGTAGTTGGGCGAAAATCTAAGACGCGCGCTGGGGCGATAAGCGGCACCGTTGGTCTCGCTGCTCAGCCAGGATCCGCCGCGGGCCACGCGTTTGGGAACGCCGGGCTCATCGGGATCTGCGCTGGCCGCCGGGCCCGAGGGATTGCTGCGTGGACCTTTCTTGTAGTAGTCCGCGCCGTACCAGTCGGCGCACCACTCAGCGGCATTGCCGGCGAGATCGGCGAGGCCGAAATTATTTTCCTGGTATCGCCCGGTCGGCGCGAGCCCCTTCCACCCATCTTCGCCCAAGTCTTCGGCCGGAAACCGGCCTTGCCAAAAATTCGCCATCCAGCGTCCACCCGGGCGTAATTCCGGCCCCCACATATACGCGGCATGCATGATGCCCCCGCGCGCCGCGTATTCCCACTCGGCCTCGGTCGGCAACCGCTTCCCCGCCCAGCGCGCGTAAGCCGTGGCGTCCTCCCAAGAGACTTGGACGACCGGAAAATTATCCCGCTCTTTCAAGTCGGACTCCGGTCCCTCCGGATGCCGCCAGCTCGCGCCAGCGATGTAGCTCATCTTCCCAACCACGTCGCCGACCGGCCGGGTAAAAACCATCGCACCTGGCTCAGTTTGCCCGGGCGGGGGTGTACGCTCGGCGGTGGTGACGTAGGCGGTGGCGTCAACGAATTTGGCAAACTGCGCGTTCGTCACTTCCGTCTTGTCCATGAAAAATCCCGGCACTTTGACGTCGCGGATCGGCTGTTCGTCAAACGCACCATTCGTCGAGCCCATCGTGAACCGTCCCGGGGGCACCCAGACCATCTCGCCGCCGCCCGCGACCAAAGCGCGCGTCTGCTCTTTCTCGCGCTTAATGCGTCGGGCGTCATTGAGCACCCAAAGCAGGGTGAGGACGAACCAGGAGAAGAAAAAAACGACGAGAATGACGGCCGAACGCGTCGCCGGAGGCAGCTTGTAAATAGAGGCAGAATTTTCGCTCACAGGACGCGCAAGGTGCGCGCGGTCTGATGGGGATGCAAGTGAGGAGCCGCCACCTTCACTGTGGGCGCAGGGTCACCATGTTTTCACGGGCTTCGGTTCGTTAGCGGACGGTCGCGCCGTGCACGGACACGTCTTTGGCGTGCAGTGCGAAAACTCCATCCGGCCGCCTGCGTCACCAGTTAACGGAATGCATTTTCCAGCCTGACATAAATGGCGGCTCTCACGCCCGATCCGCAGTGAGAGCGAAATGAAGTGCGTGTTGTTTCATCGGGCAGTCTCCAGCTCGCGGACGGCTTCCGCGAGATAGCGGTTGAGTGCCTCGATGCGCTCCGCGTTTGCGCCCAGCCAAGCCTCCGCCGGCAGACTGTGCGGCGTTTGCCCCACCGATTGCAGCACATTGTAAATCACCCGGAGCCCCTCGACCCGGCAAGCCAGCGAGGTGCGGCGCAAATCCTCGACCGAGCAAAAAATCCGCGGCTGACGCGCACCAAACGGGACGCTGCGGTGGAGAAAAACCACGCTCCCGGCACCGACCGCGACCGGCCGCCAGTCGGGTGATTCGAAAAACGGCATGACCCACCCACCCGCACCCGAGGGCAGCAGCGCCACCGTCACGCCGGTGCGTGCCTGGAACCCAGCGAGGTTGCCCGTCTTCTTCACACCTTCGTATTCCCGCCAGACCGCGCGCGTGTGGGGCGCGAAAAAACCATCGACGAAGACCGGCTTGGCAAACCCCCAGCGGAGCAGCGCATGGCTGCCGGTGTCGATCGTCGTCAACGTCCGCTCGGTTGGAAATTCCGCCCGCACCCAGTCGCAAAGCGCATCGTCGTAGGCGGGCACCTGGCCACCGCGTGAGACGTGCAGACCTTCCGGAATGAATCGATCCCAGCGTCCCGCGATCGTCGTGCGGGCGGCGAAAGCCACCCACACGCCCACCGCGATCCAGCCGGCCACGGGCACCCAGCGCTGACCACGTCCGCTCGCCACCAAGAGGCCGCCCCGGCCGGCGAGGATCACGGCGGCCGAAGCCAGCGCGGCATAGCCGGTCAGCCGGAGGTAGCCGAGCCCGAGAAAAACCGCGCCAACCCACGCGAGCATTAGCCCCGGCGCCACCCGCCGTCGGAGGACGAGGAGCCTGGCCCCGGCGAGCAAGACCAGCGCGGCCGCCGCCTGCAACGGACGCGTGTCGGCGAAGTCGAACGGCGACCGGAAATCGTTCGACTGCGGCACGCCCGGCTCCGGTTTCCAGATCGAGGTATTCAGCCACGCTCGGGCGCGTTGCGGCCAGGTCGGCGACGAATTGGCCGAAGCCGGCGGTGCGCCCGGCGTCAGGGCGGGGGCAGCGGTCGGCAGAGCCACCGTGGGCTCGGTGAAATGCCGCAGCGGGGCCAGCAGCAGACTACCCGCCCCGGTCCGCCCAGCGAGCAGGACCGTCAGGCTCAGCGCCAGGGCCGCGGCAGCGAGGCCCACCGCTTGCCAGCCAGCACGCGCCCCGCCTTGAAATGCCGTCGCCGCCCGCCCGCCGAAAAGCAGCGCGCCCGTGACCCAGCCGAGGAGACAGCTTCCGTGCAGGCAGCTCCAGAGCGCGAGCACCGCTCCGAGCGCCAGCCACTCCCCCCGCGTGGGCGGCCCTGTCTTCCGCAGCCCCAGCCAGAGCACCACCGGATAGAGCGCCAGCGAGAAAACCGAGTTGCGCGGCATCTGCAATTGATACGTGCCGAGAGCCACGAGAACCAACAGCACCAGCGTCCACGGTCCCGCCCGACCCGGTCCGAGCCGGCTGAGAAAAAAGCCCGCGACCAGCAGGGCGGCCACGCTGAGGAGCTGCAGGCCCACCGCGCCGCCGGCGGCGTAGAGGAGGTAAAGGAGGATGTCGCCCAACCAACTCCACCGCAGTTCGCTGGCTACCTGGCTCACATCCACGGCGGTGAAGTAAAACTGCGTCACATCCGGCAGCGACCATCTTTCGACCAGCCATTTGCCCAAAGCCACATGCCACCACGCATCGGAGACCGTGACCTGCCGGAAGGCCACCGGACCCACAGCCGCGAGCAACAGCACCCACCACCACCAACGTTGGCCCGGTGGAGTCGCCGGTTTCGCGGCAGAGTCCGGCTGGCGGGCGATGGATTTCGCGCGGCGCGCCATCGTCAGAGCTGGCGGAGCTGGGCCTCCGCCGCGGTGAATTGCGGATTGATCCAGAACGCCTGTTCAAAGCGGCGCCGGGCCTCCTCCACCTTGCCCACCATCCTACCGATTCCGGCCTTCGCGCCGGGTGATGAAGCTCTGGCGCACATAGGCGTCCATCCCATACTTAGCCCGGAACATGTCGTCGATAAAAACCTGCGCCCCAGTCCAACGCGCGTGATACAGCGGTTCGATCGGCATGTGCCCTTAAGAAAATACCCTCCATTTTTGTCTATCGCTCTAGTGGACAGCCCAATTCTGCCGGCCGCTGATCGAGACCGCACACGCACAGCATCGGCATGCCGCTGCCTTAGTCCGCCGGTTGAGACCCGCAGTGGGGACGCGTCATGTTTGCTGGACTGTGGTGAGACGCTTGAAGGGCTCCTGAGAAACAATTGAGAGTTGAGAGTTGAAGGCCGCGCCCTAGCCTGCGCGGACCTTGGCCCCACCCTCGATGCCCCCTTCATGATCCGCGCCTGCGCTCTCACCAAAGACTTTGGCGCCCTGCGCGCTGTCGATCAGCTCGATCTCGAAGTTGCGCCAGGGGAATTTTTCGCCTTCCTCGGACCGAATGCCGCGGGGAAAACCACGACCATCAAAATGCTCGCCGGCCTGCTCAAACCGACTGCTGGCACCGTGGAAATCGGCGGCTGCGACATCCAGCGCGAGCCCGAGAAAGCCAAGGCTCAGCTCGCCTACGTCCCCGACTTCCCCTTCCTCTACGACAAACTTACCTCCCACGAATTCATGCGCTTCGTCGGCGACCTCTACGGCCTCGCTCGTGCCGACATCACCGCACGCACGGGCTTGCTTTTCGAGAAATTCCATCTTTCCGAATACCGCCACGAACTCACCGAAAACCTTTCCCACGGGACTCGCCAGCGTCTGGTCATCGCGTCCGCCCTGCTCCACGAGCCGAGCGTTTTCATCATCGACGAACCGATGGTCGGCCTCGACCCAATGCACGCACGCATCGTCAAACAGGAGTTCCGTGATCGCGCCCGTGCGGGCATGACGCTCTTCCTTTCCACCCACCAACTCAGCGTCGCCGAAGAAGTCGCCGATCGCATCGGCATCATTCATCACGGACGCCTAATCGCCCTCGGCACCGTCGCTGAGCTGCGTCAGCAGTCGCATGAAAGCGGCGCCCTCGAGAGCGTCTTTCTCTCGCTCATTGATCAGGAGGAAGCGCACCGGGAGAAGACCGGATAGGTCGGCGCGGTGCGACCTGTCTAGCTCAGCTCAACGGCCGTGACGAGGTGGTGCGGGTAGGAGGACCTCGCGGGCGCCGTTCATTGCGCTCCGTAGCTGCGCACCCGGTTTTTCCACCCGGGCAACCAGCGCTGCTCGTTGCGCTCCGGCGGCGCATTCTCCACCCGGCGCGTTAGCACAGCCGCCGCGCTTTCGCCAAACTCGCGCGCGGCGTCTGGCCCAGTCCCATTCATGCCGGCGAGCACCTGGAGCAAGCCCCAACCCTGGCCGCGGTAGCGCTCGCTGTCCTTCGTGCCCTCCCCTTTGAAGTTCACGTAATCGATCAACGCGAACGTGCCTTCGGCCGTCGCGGCGAGCCGCTGGAATTGCGCGCGCACATTCGCTCGCTCGCCGGGAGGTGCCGCGGCCAGCATCTTCGGCAGCGCTTCGTCCATCCGCTGGGCGAGAAAGCGTGCCTGCAGCCGAATGGTGTCCGCCAGCAGCTCACGCAACGCTTTCATCCGCGCGCTCTGGAAGTCAGCCTGAAACTCCGCGCGGGTGCTCCACGGGCAATTGCCATCCAGCCACGCCGGCGGCTTCGCGCCCTGCGCCGCGAGGAAGCGCACCAGCTTCGGAAAGCTCTCATCAAACGGCCCGTTTTGGCCCTCCGGATACCAGATGAAATGTCCAATCCCGAGCGAGGCGAAAGTCTCGCCCACATTCCACGAAGTCAGCCCGTCGCGAGTGCCGCCGCATTCATTTTGCCAGACCCGGCGGCCGATGGAATCGAGTTCCCGATCAGAAAGCGCCAGACCGCCAACCGTGGTGAGAAAGAGGAAAAGGAGAGCGAGATATTTCATGCGGAGGAGGGCGAAAAGACGCGAGGCAAAGATAGGGCCGGTGGGATTCGAACCCACAACCAAGGGATTATGAGTCCCCTGCTCTAACCATTGAGCTACAGCCCCGTTTGACGCAGTCGGGATACTACGCCCGGCTTTTCCCCGGGGGCAAGGCCCGCTCGATCCGCTTTAGCGCTCTAGACCGCAGGCCCATGCGAACCACGCCGGTTTCAGATCGGCGAGCGGACCTTTGAGTTGTTCCAATTCAGCGGCCGGGCCGTGGACTTCGAGGCGAACGAGGTCGGAAATTTTCAACATCTCGCCGAGCAGATCGCCGACATTCGTCAGGTGCGCCAGCGTGCCAGCGGCATCGGCGTAAGCTTCGCGGCAGAAGACTTCATCGCCGTTGACGGTAAATTCGTAATAGCGGCAGGCCGGCTCTGAAGCGGTCCGCTCCACGAACCGTGGCAGCAGCGCTTGGGCGGCGTCGATCTGGCCGGGGTGGACTTTGAAGTAGGGATGCAGGCTAACGGTGGGCTGGCTCATGGTTTGGAAAATTTGAAAGGACCCACAGCTTTTCGCGGATTCGACGTCCGAGTAGCCAGCTCCAAAAAAACTAACGATCAGCGACTGCCTTCAGCCGTGCTGGATTGCCCGGCGTTCGGCGATGCGAGCGGCAATTCGTAACACGCCATCTCTTCGCTGTTCCGCACGAGCAGATAGCGCCCGGCCAGCGTGGGATGATTCCACGTCTTCGCGCTCAGCGCCCGGATCCGGCCGAGCTCCTTGAAGCCGTCCGGCTTGGCGTCCGCAAGAATCACCGAACCCGCTTCGCTTTGAACGATCACCAAGTCATCGACCAGCAGGGTTTGCCCCGAGCCAAAGCGCCCATCCTTCCATTGGCGCGTGCCAGTCGCGATTTCCACGCACGCGAGGAGGCCATCATCAAGGCCATAAAGAAACCCGTCGCGCACTGCGGCACTGTTGAATTGCGTCTTCATGCGCAAATTTTTCCAGACGCGCGTCGCCGTGAGTTTGCCGTCGGCGCCGGCAGCGATCTCCAGCAACTCGCAACCGGCGCCGTAACCCGCAGAGACGAAAACGCGATTGTCGCCGATGACCACCGGCTGAGCGGCTTTGGGCGATTTGTCGTCGGTCCACGGATGATTCAAAACCATTTCGCCGGTCGCCGGATCATGAGCGGTCAAGGAGGCGGCGTTGAAAGAAAGGATCACGCGACGGCCGGCCACGGTGGCGAGAATCGGCGACGCATAGCTGGCTTTGTCGGTGCCGGAATGCCACAGCGGTTTCCCGTCGGAACGGCGATAGGCGAGAACCGTCGGACCATTCGTCAGGCCCCCGGTCACGACGACGGCATCCTCGAAGACCAGCGGCGATCCGCTCACGCCCCAGACAAGGTTTTCCAGCTTGTTTTCGGCGAGCACGTTGCGCGACCAGATCAGATTTCCGGTGGTCGCCTCGACGCAGTCGAGAATGCCCGTCGCTCCAATCGTGAACACCCATCCTTCATGCACCGTCGGCGTAGCGCGCGGCCCATCGCCGCCCTGCCATTGTTTGAAGTGAACCGGATTCGCGTGAGTCCAAAGCAACTGGCCGGTGCGCACATCGTAGCAAGTGATCGCCTCATTTTCGCCGCGCTGCTCCTGCGTGAAGGCGCGTCCACCGACGACGGCAAACGCCGACCACCCGGCGCCAATCGGCTGCCGCCAAAGTTCCTTGGGCGGACTCGCATACCAATCCCGCGCCAGCCCCGCCCCGAGCACGACACCGTCGCGCTTGGGCCCAAAGAACTGCGGCACGTCGGCGAGATTTTCCAATTGGCCCGTCGAAGTCGCAGTGCCTGTCGTGGCCGTCGCTTTGAGTGACTCGAACGGCAAGGTTCGAGTCGGCGTCCAGCGCCACACAAACTTCGGTAGCCCGACCCCGTCCGTCGTCCCGTCAAGTCTCGTCATTTTGGACAGGCCAAAAATGGCAAGTACCAAAAGTACCGCCGACATCAGACGCGTCCGCCAGGCCAGCCGGCTCAGGAAGAGAAACCAAATCAACCCGAGAAGCACGGCCAGCAGAACCACCGCGAGGGTGGACCAGCCTTTCATATTCCGCTCCATCTCCGGTTGGAGCCGAATGACCGCGATTCCAATCGCGGCCAAAACGGCGACGCCCGCTGGAAACCAAAGACGATGGCCGCGCTGACTGGGGAGAGAATTAGCTGCCGGGAGGTCGGTGGTCATGGCCGAGAGAGTATGAGCACTTGAAGCCTGCAGCGAAGCAAACGCTTTGCGCCGCCAAACTCGCCTAGTGCTTCGTTTCGCCAGTGCTCGTAGCCGGCTTCGCCGCGATTACGTCGCCTTCGCTGAGCCGGCGTTTGAACATCTCCAGCGCGATGCCGTAGCTCTGCTGCGCGAGCACCGGATCGTAGCGCGGGCCTTCGTCGCGGAGAAAGGCGTGCGCGGCGTTGACCTCATGCCACTGGAAATATACGCCAGCCGCTTCCAGCGCCGCGTGCAGCTTCACGCGCCCTTCCAGCGGCACGTGCGGATCCTGCCGACCCCAAAACATGCACAGCTCGCCGGTGATCTCCGAAATTCGATCCAGGCTATTGTCATTCATCCCGGCCCCGAGTCCCCGCTTGTGGATGTCCGTCGCATAAAAGCAGGCCGTCGCCAGCACCCCGGGATTCATCGCGGCGCGAAACGCGAGATGCCCGCCGATGCAGATGCCCATGCAGCCAAGCTTGCCGGTCGAAGCGGGATGCGCGCGCAGATAGTCGAGCACGGCGCGAGCATCGTCGTCGTAGGCGTCGAGCGGCTTGGTCGTCTTGAGCGCATTGCCGCGGTCGGCGCCCGCGCTGTCGTAAGCGAGCACCGTCCCAGCCGGTTCGTATTCGTGGTAAATCTCGGGCGCCGCGACGATGAAGCCATGTCCGGCGAGCAGGGCGGCCGTGCGCCGGATCGGGCCAGTGATTTGGAAAATCTCGGAATAAAGCAAAATGCCTGGGTATTTCCCTTCTGCGACCGGACGAAAAATATGGGTGCGCATCGGCCCGCTCGTGGTGGCGAGGTCAACGAATTCGTGGTCAGTGATGGTCATGCTTCCGCCGTTATCCGCGGGGCTGCAGAACGCTTCAACACAAACCGCGTCTTGGCGAGTACGTGCCTGGATCGTCACAAAACCGAGCTTCAAAGTCGCTGGAGCAACGTCGAGTCTCGCTCAGTGATGTGGAAATCCGTCTGCTTTCTTATCGTCGTTTGTCGGCTGCACGCCGCCGATCCGTTCGCTGGTTTTCAAAGCCAAGGTCTCGTCGGTGTCGCGCGTATTCCTGCCGCGGCCTTTGATCAGCGCGGCCCTGCGCTGGACACCCTTGGCGGCACCTTTTCAGGCATGACCTTCGACCCGGCCACGCTCCGAATCACCGACGACCCGCCACGCGGACCACTGCTGACGGGAGAACTTTTCGCTCTGCCCGATCGTGGTTTTGGCGACGGGATGGCCGACTTTCGCCCGCGCCGACACGCGCTGTTCTTCGAATTTCGACCCGACGCTCCAGCGCAAGACCGCGTCAATCTTCGCCTCATCTCCACCCAGCTTCTCCGCGACGCACAAGGCGCGCACTTTACCGGCAGCGATGCTGATCCCGCGCATCCGTCGTATCCCCTTTCCTTTTCCGCAGGCCGCAAGATCGGCGACCACACCACTCCCGCCAGTCTCGGCGCTGGCCGGCGCAGCCTCGATCCCGAAGGTCTGGTCCTGCTGCGCGACGGCACCTTCTGGATCGCCGATGAATACGGTCCCCTGCTCCACCACTTCTCCCGCGACGGCGTCCTGCTCGAAACATTCACCCCGCCGCACGCCTTCCTCCCACGCAAAGGACCGAGCTTTGGTTCTCGGCTAAATGACTTTGGGGCATCGGTGCTCAGCGCGGAAAGCGGCGCGCCAGATTCCGGGCGGATGGACAATCGTGGCTTCGAGGGTCTCGCGGTGACGCCGGATGAAAAACGACTGGTGGCGGCCCTGCAAAGTCCGCTCGTTCAGGACAGCGGCAGCGCAGAGCAGCGGGCGGTGGCGGTTTGCACCCGGCTGGTTTTTTTCGATCTCGAAGCGGGCTCGGTCACACGCGGGCGAGTCGTCCAGGAATACGTTTACCCACTCCACCGCACCACCGCGCCGGGGCAACCGCAGACCGTCCTCAATGAACTGCTCGCGTTGAATGACCGCCAGTTTCTGGCCATCGAACGCGACGGCTTTGGCCACGGCCAGGACGCCGCGGAGCGCGACCGAATCGCCCCGCGATTTAAGCGCGTGATGCTCGTGGACATAGCGGACGCCACGAACCTTGCGGGGACCGGCTACGATTTGGAAAAGGATGCTCCCGGCCAGCGTTCGCTGCCCGCGGACGGCCCGCCGCCGGAGGTCGTTCCGGCGATGACTCGTTCCTTCATCGACCTGCTCGATCCTGCCGAACTCGGCCGCTTCGGCTTGAACGCCCGATCTCACGCCGAGAGCGACGAAAACACCCTCAGCGAAAAATGGGAGGGCCTCGCCCTCGTCCCGTTCCGCGATCCCGCGCGTCCGGACGACGCCCTGTTGCTGGTCGGCAACGACAACGACTTCAAAGCGCGCAACGTCTTCCACAACGGCGAGCTCATCGCCGCCCATAGCTACGCGCTCGACACGTTGCTTCTCGTTTACCGCGTGACGCTGCCTGGTTGGAGGTCGAACCTCGGTCGCTGAGGACAATCCTTATCTTTTTTCAACGGCGTCTGCTCCAGACGCTTCGCCCGCTGACGCATCACCCAAGCCTCGATCTCCTCGGCGCTCTTCGTTTTCAAATCGATGTTGGCCGGCAGCGCGATGTCTTTCAACTCAACAGCCCCGCCCGTCGCCAAAGTGATCCGAACGCGAACCGGGAAGCGGTCGATCTTTGGATCAGGATTGTAATGCTGCTCGCCGTCCCATCCGGCGCGCGAGATCTCCATAAACCAATCATAGTGAATCTTTGGCTCCTTTTCGCCCAGCTTCGTAGTCACCCCAGGGCCCGGCTGAATGGTGAGAATGTGCGGGGTTTCTTCCCCCGAGAGCGCGGCATAGCGCGCGAGAAAGGCGTTAAATACCGCAGTGTCGCCGGCGAAGAAAAACACGTCGCTCTGGTTCACCCAGTGGCCGGCGACGCGACCTGGATGGTTTGCCAAATCAACCGCACCTTTCGGCCAACCCTCCTGCTGGACCGCAGGCTGAGTGCCCGTGTCCATGCCTAGCGACAAGGCACGCGCGGAGAGAATCAAAGATAGGGCGAAGCAAAGGGCAGTGGATTTCATGACTGTCCCGGAATGACGAAATGGCATAGCCGTTTGTTAGTGCCAGTGCGGCAACCCTGCCTCACTCACCTCACCAAGGCCCGGGCCTTTTCCAGCAGCGTGATGAATTCCGCACGGTAGCCGGTGCGATCTTCGCCCTGGCCTTCGACCGCAAGTTCGCGCACGGAATCCCACGTCGCAGACCCTTTATGCGGCGAGTTGCGCAGGAGCATGCCATAGCCGGCCACAGCAGCAGCGAAGCGAAAGTCGCGAGAGGACTTCTCCAATGTAGCGCCGCTATCGGTCAGCGGGAATTCGAGGAGCTTGCTGGCGTCGCCTTCGGGCGCTTTGTAGCGGAGTTTGAGGGTCAACAGTTCGGGGGAAGTTTCTGGTTTCTGGTTTCTGGTTTCTGGTTTCTCCGCCGGGGCAGTGCGCTGGTATTTGAGTTCGTCCACCCTCGCGAACTCCGGCGGCAGCGCGCGGCCGTCGGGCACGACTTCATAGAGCGCGGTGACGGTGTGGCCCGCGCCAATCTCTCCAGCATCCTTGGTGTCGTCGTTGAAATCCTCCTTCGCCAGCAGGCGCTTTTCGTAGCCGATGAGCCGGTAGGCGGCGACCTGCGCCGGGTTAAACTCGACCTGGATTTTCACGTCTTTGGCGATGGTCACGAGCGTGCTGCTTAGCTCGTCGGCGAGGAGCTTTTTCGCCTCGATGAGCGTGTCGATGTAGCCGTAGTTGCCGTTCCCTTTGTTGGCCAGTTTCACGAGCATGGAGTCCTTCAGGTTGTCCATGCCGTAACCGAGCACGGTGAGGAAAACGCCGCTCTTGGCTTTCTTCGTAATCAGCTCGAAAAGCTCGGCGGGATTGGTCACGCCGACGTTCCAATCGCCGTCGGTTGCGAGGATCACGCGGTTTGTGCCGCTCTTGATGAAGCCCTTCTCCGCGAGTTCATAGGCGAGTTGCACGCCGCTCGCGCCGTTGGTCGAGCCGCCGGCCTCGAGCTTCGCCAGCGCGGCCCGCATCTTGGCTTTGCTGCGCGTCGGTTCGAGCACGGTCCCGCTGCTGCCCGCATACACAACCATCGCCACCTGGTCTTCAGCGCCGAGTTGATCGATGAGCAAGCCGAGGCTCTGCTTAAGGAGCGGGAGCTTGTTCGCGGGCTGCATCGAGCCGGAGACATCAATGAGAAAGACGAGGTTGCTGGGCGGGCGTTTGTCTTTGGCGATCTCGTGCCCTTTGAGCCCGATGCGCACGAGTCGGTGCTCCGGAGTCCACGGGCAAGCAGCCACTTCCATCGTCGCTGAGAAGGGCGCGTCGCCCTGCGGTTGCGGATAATCGTAGCTGAAATAGTTGATCAACTCCTCGATTCGCACCGCGCCCTTTGGCGGCAGCTTCTGCTCGTTGAGAAAGCGCCGCACAATCGCATAACTCGCCGTGTCCACATCGATACTAAAAGTCGAGAGTGGCGCCTGCGCGACCGTGAGGAAGCCATTGTCGGGCAGGAAATCATACGACTCGGCGGATTCAGATTCGGCACTCGCACTTAGATTCATTCGTCCAACCCGTTGACGGGCTTCCGGCCTGCTCTCCGTGCCATCATCCCGCTGCAGCCGGACAGACTCGGCCACCGACTCGTAGTAGCGGTCCGTGGAATCGGCTTTGACCAAATTGCCCGCGGCGGCCGCTCCGCGCGCACTACCCGAAGATGCCGGACTGGCGGGTGAGAGATGATCGAATCGGCGAACGGGATTAGCCCAAGCTGCTTCAACCTTCGGAACCGCACGAGCCCTCGTCTCGTTGTAGGCAGCGATATCAAAATCGCTTTTGGCGCGAGCCACCGCCTCTTCACCAGCGCGAGCCTCTTTATTGTAAGGGTCGATACTCAGAACCTGCTCGAAACGTTTGAACGCGAGATCCAAGCGGCCTCCATCGGCAAAACCCTTCGCTTCAGTAAGCAACTGCTTCTGGTTATCAGCCGCTTTGCTTCCGGCGGAATCGCCGGGCTCATTCGCCATCCGAGATTCTTTTTTCGCTTCGACCGGCAACGCGTCGGCGGAAACCGCCGTCGCTGGCGCGGAGATTGGCGGAACCGTGGCCGGTGGTTCGTCCGCATCCATAAGCCTCGGCTTTTCCGACGCAATCGCTCCCAGCACGGCATTTTCCTGCGGTTTCAGCACGGGCAACCCAGACTCAGAATGCGGAGCTGTCGCTACCTTCACGTCCTGTAAATTTTCGACCGACGACTGCTCGGTGAAAACGAGATTTTCCGCGGGGGAAATCGGCTTTTGAAACTCCGTTTTCCACGCGAACGTCGCGCAGACTGCGACACTCGCGGCGAGGGCGAGACCGGCGAGCCAGCGGCGGTGGGCGGAAATTGGTGCGATCACGATGTTGTCCGAATGTGCGTCATTCGCAGCTCCGTCCGCAGAGTTGGCGGAAAGCACGGCCGCGCGCTGTGCTTCGGTCAAGGGCGCCGCTTGTTCGGTCTGTAACTCACAGCGCAAGCGAGTGGCCAAGGCGCGAGTTTCTTCCGCCTCGGTAGCGGCTTCGGAATCCGCGGCGAGGAGGGCAGCAATTTCGGCGCGCTCGGCGGGGGTGAGGTCGTCCATTTCGCCAAGGACGTGCGCGGTAAATTTCGGGTCGTTGGTGTTCATAACGCGGAGCGGAGTGGGAGATCGAAATCGGGCTGGGGCTGATCGCGGAGGAGGGCGCGGAGCTTTTTCAGGCCGGTGTGGAGGAGAAAACCGACATTGGTCACGCTGAGCTGTGTGACTTCGGCGATCTCGCGGTAGGAGAGGTCGTTCTGAAATTTAAGGCGGATGACTTCGCGTTGGTTGGGCGGTAGTGCGTCGAGGAGGCTGAAAAGCGAGGTCGCCGTTTCCCGCCCTTCGAGAGTGGCGGCGGGTCCGGGGGAATCGCACGGACGGTCATCGGGAAGGTCCATGGGAATGATGCGGCAATGTTTGCGGAGGTGGTCGAGCGCGCGGTTACGCGTGACGGTAAAAAGCCAGGCTTCGGAGCGGGAAGCGACTGGTGACTGGTGGAACGCGGCGCGGTCTTCCGGGAAAGCGTGGCCGTTGGCTGAGGCCGCGCCGCTATTCGTCACCTGACCAGCACCACCGGACTCCGGCCCTGGGTCTCCCTTCCGCACCCAGCGAATGAAAACGTCCTGCACCACGTCGCGCGCGGAATCGAGATCGCCGACGATGCTCTGCGCGTAACGGACGAGCGGGCGTTCGTAGCGGTCGAGCAGAGCGAGGAGATCGGGCGCGTCCGTGGGAGACATAGGGTTCTATGGCGCAAACGAACAGGCCGCGCGATTTGTTAGGGCGGTGCGAAAAAACTTTGCCCGCCTCCCGGAGCTGATCGGGGATGGAATCAGGAAAGCAGGAAATCAGGAAAAAGAGGCTCCGTTTCCTGCCTTCCTGCTTTCCTGATTCAATCTTCAGGCCGACGCACTACGCGCGCCGACTGAGCTGAGCAAGCACTTCGATTTCGGCGGTCTGGGGAAACATATCGAGCGGCGTGACCGCGATTAGTTCATAACTGCGGCAGAGCACCGCCAGGTCGCGGGCCAGGGTGGCCGGATTGCAGGAGACGTAGAGAATCTCGGCCGGCGCGCCGGCGAGGAGAAGGTCGGAAACGCGGGCATCCAGACCCGTGGCCGGTGGATCGAGGATCACCGTGGTGCGGGCTGCGACATGCGCCGCGAGAAGGTCGCCGAGGTGGGTGCTGACATCGCCTTGAAGATAGTGCTCGTGGGGTTGGGTGGCGCGGCGGGCCTTTTCGATCGCGCTCTCGTTTTCCTCAATGCCGACGACCGTCTCGAAACGCCCGGTGAGCTTTTTGGCAAAAAGTCCCGCCCCGCAATACGCATCGACGAGCAGCCCCTGACCGCGGCGCACGCTGGCTTCGACGAGGGCGAGCAGTTCGCGCGTCACCCCCGGATTCGTCTGCTCAAAATACGGGCCGCCGCCTTTCGCACGCAGCGAGTAGTCGCCTTCGCCGACCATCGCCTGCCGGAGTTCGCGCAGGGCTTTGTTGACCGTCGGCGCCGCGATGGGGCACTGCTCCACATCAACGAGCGTGTGGCCGTCCTGCCCGAAGAAACCGGTGGCGCCGCGACCGACATGGACGCGGATGCGGTTGCGGTAATGATAAGGTTCCGGCGCGGCGATGATCGGACGCATCGGGACGTCCGTGAGCCGTCCGACCCGCCGCAACGTCTGCTCGACTTGAGCGGCCTTGATCGCGAGCTGTCGCGGATAGGCGATGTGCTGGTAACTGCACCCGCCACACCGCCCGAAATACGGGCACTCCGGAGCGACTCGGTCGGGCGAGGCTTGCTCAACGGCCATCAACTCCGCTTCGCCAAAATTTTTCTTCTGCCGCACCACGCGGGCTTGCACGGTCTCGCCGGGAATCGTGAACGGAATGAAGAAAACCTTGCCCTCGTGACGAGCCACGCCTTTGCCGCCAAAGGCTACATCGTGAATGGGGAGAGTGAGTGAAGTGGGAACGGGCATAAAAAAAGAGGCTTCCGTTTATGCAACGGAAGCCTCTTGGCAAAAAGGCCGAAGGTCTTACCAGCCGTGATAGTGCTTCACGTAACGGTAGCGGCTCTCGAAGCCGAGTTCGGGCGGAAACTCTTCGTAGCCACCATGAATCCACGGGACATTGCTGGCGTAAGGCGGACGGTAGGAACCTTTGTAAGTGGCGAAAGGCGCGGTGCCCATTTCGTAGAAGCCAATGCCCATGCGAAAAAGGAAACGGCCGATGCCCTTCACTCCACCATAGGACCAACCGGCGGCGTTCCCTTCGCGCTCGTTGATGACCGTCGGATTTTGCACGAGCTCAATGCCCGCGTAGGCGACATTGGCGAAGCCGCGGCCAAACTTGCGGGTCGGACCGTAATCGTTGATCGGAGGATCCTGAATATCGGCGAAAGCGCTAACGGTCAGGAGGGAGAGGAGGGCGAAGCTCAGGAGGGTTTTCATGAAGTGGCGCGAAGCTACATCGGGAATTTTGCGCAAGGCAACCGACAATTTCGGAAAATCCGCCCGCCTGCTCACCAGCCGTAGTGCTCCCAAAGCTTGTGGATGCCATGGCCGGCGGCGGCAAACATGACGCTGAAGTAAATCCACGCAGCGACATTCACGACGTGGCCGATGAGCACGAGCAGGCCATCGCGTTCAATGAGGCCGGCGGTGAGGAAAATCACGGCGAAAGCTGGAATGGTATTCGAGAAAGGAATCAGCGGGGGCAGGGGCAGGGAGAGCAGCAGTCCGCCGGAGGCGATGCCGAGGCCGATGAGATTGATCATACCCGGCCAGCGCTGGAGAAAATGCATGCGCGGCTTGGCCAGCTTCTCGAGCTTCAGGGCGAGTTTCAGACCGACAGCGATGATTTTTTCGATGACCGCAAATTTGATCTCCCGCCGCAAAATGAAACCCGGCAGCGACGGCTTCTGCCCAAGCGCAATCCGCAGCCCGATGAGCATGATGACGACGCCAAACGGCACCGAGAGCCCGGGAATAGCCATCGGCAGAGTAAAGGGCAGCGAGAGCAGCAGCAGGAACATGCCAAACCCGCGCCCCTGCAAAATCTGCTCCAGCTCTCCGATGGTGGTAGTCCTACCGCCCATCTCCACGAGCAGCCGCTGCAGATCTTCTGAAAGCCGGGGGGGCTTGGGCGGTACGTCGGATGGCGGCTTCACAAAGACGGGCGACTCGGTTTCCAAATTTTAGGCCTCCTCCACGGCGGGCACGGGACCGCGGCTCCACCACCAGCCGAGAAACGCGATGGTTAGGCCCAGCACATACGGAATGCTGTGGTGCGCGGCGTGCGCCGCTGGCGACCCGAGCTGCGCCACGACCCAGGCGTCTTTCAACACCAGTTCTGCCGCGACAAAGCCCAGCACACCTCCGCCGATCCAGATGATTACCGGAAACCGATTCATCCACCCGGCCAGCAGTCCGCTCCCCCAGACTACCAGCGGGATCGAGAGCAGCAGCCCAAAGATGACCAGCCCCATATCGCCCTGCGCCGCTGCAGAAATCGCAATCACGTTGTCCAAGCTCATGACCACGTCGGCCACGACGATGACCCAGATGGCCTCCTTCAGCGTGGCTCCCGAGCGGACATTCTCATCCCCGCCATGCGCCGGGCGCACGAGCTTCACCGCGATCCAGACCAGCAGCAGTCCGCAGACGAGCTGAAGAAAAGGAATCTTCATCAGCATCGACACGAGGAAGACAAAGATCAGTCGCAATCCCACCGCCCCGGCTGTCCCAAAAATCCGCCCCAGAAACTGCTCGCGCGGCGGCAGCGAACGCACCGCGAGCGCGATGACCACCGCATTGTCCCCCGCCAGCGCGAGATCGATGAAAACAATGCGCAGCCAGCGGGACCAAAAAGTGGGGTCGGTGAGGAAATCCATGGGCAGTTAATTCGTGGTGACAGCTTCCGTCGGACGGGTGGCCGGAGCAGGCGCGTAACGGAACGTGTGCCCATACCGGAAGAACGGCAGTTCGAGCAAATAATATGACAGCACCGCCGCGAGCAGCGTCGCGCCGAGCGCCAGGAGCGTCACTTGCATCCCGCCCGCCTCGGTCAGAGCCGGTGCGGTCCCGCGCAGCCAGCCATGCAGCAGCGCGCTCACCGGTTGGTGGAACATATAGACGCCATAAGAAATCCGCCCGAGTCCCACCAGCGGCTTCCACCGTAGCGCCGCCGCCAGCCCACCCCGCCGCGAAACCAGCGCGAGGAGAATCAAGAGCGCATAGAGCGCCGCCAGCCAGGTGTGATTGAAAACCCCAAACGCATGCCGCTTCCACGTGAGTAGCGCCGCTCCGGCGAGCAGCACCGCGAACACGGCCCACAGCGCCGCGAGGTGCCGCCCCACACGCTCGAGAAAACCCGGCGAGCGCACCGCCCAAGCCAGGAGCGCACCCATCAGCAGCGCGTCAGCCCGCCACGGCATCCCGACGAAACTCGTCAGCCCGCCGGTCATTCCCCGCAGCACTGGTGCGCACAGCACCGCCGCCAGGAATCCGGCCGGCAACCATCGCTGTGGCAGGAAGAAAATCACCAGCGGCAGCATCAGATAGAACTGCTCTTCCACGGCCAAGGACCACGTCACGCCCAGCCATTGCGCGCCGTAGGTTTCCCGCGCGCCCATGAAAAAATTCTGCACAAACGCCGCGTAAGACCACAGCGGCATCGGCTCCGCAAACAGCGCCCGGAACCGCGTGTCTTCGCCCAAGCCAAGCCCGGCGAGCAGCACGAACAACCCGAGCAGCAGAAAGTAGAGCGGAAAAATCCGGCACACCCGGCGCACGTAAAACACCCGGAAATAATTCTCCGCCCCACGATGATCCAGCAGGATGCCCGCGATCAAAAATCCAGACAGCACGAAGAACAGATCAACCCCGCTCCAGCACAGCCCCAACACCTGCGCCACCCGCCCGGCGGTCGATTGCAGCGGCGCGTGAATTTGCTCCGCCACGTAGTGCCAGAGCAGCACCAGCGCGATGGCGCACCCGCGCACGCCGTCGAGTTCGGCGAGTCGTGGCAGTTCGGGAGAACGGGCGGACATTCACCGCAGCTACCTATCCCCGCACGCTTGTCGCGCGAGAAAAAAACCGCCGCCGCCCAAACCACACACGCTGGTTCAAGGTGCGGCGTGGCCGAGCGGCTTGCGGAAAAAGCCGTGCGAGTACTGGCCGGAGAAAAGCGCCACCGCCGACACGCCATGCGGGGTGAGAAATTCATCCACCGTCGCCTTGATGAACGGGTAGTAGTCCACGGCTTTGCTGCCACTCGCCGGGTCGTGATAATCCTGCACCACGCAGACGGCGCCGGGCGCGAGCCGCGGCCAGACGTGTTCGAGACAGCGCTTGATCAAAGCCGCATGAAACTCCGGCGGCCCACCGACTCCACAGTCGATCTGCGCAAAAGCGATCACCGGCGGCAATTCGCCAGGCAACGTCACCTCAAACCGTCCCGCGTGGATGATCGGGTCAGGCAATTGACGGGCCTGAAAATTGGCGAGCAGCGCCTGCCGCGTATCGCAAAACAGACCGAGGTTGTGCTCAAAGCTGTCGTAAAGGTGGAGTCGCCGCTGCGGATCGTGCCGCGCCAGGATGCCCGCGACGAAAGCTGAAGTGCGCCCGTCAAAACAGCCGAGATCCACGAAATCACCCGGCACCCGGTAGGCGAGGACCTGCTCGACGAGATGCCAGAGATTGATCCGTTGCTCCGGCGTGATCATCTGGGTCGTCGGATCGTGCGCCGGGACCAGTTCCGCCTTGATGCCGAGCAGGCGCGCCAGCGCGGCAAGCACCCGATGTTTTCGCCCCACAGGACGATCAAAGACGGGGTCGCAGATTTGGAAGTTGTGCATGGTTAAGGCGGTTCCGCGGCGCTCACATCTCCCGGGCCCACTCCGGTCGCTCGCGCAAGTGGTAGAGCATCTCGCCAGCCTTGCGCACGAGGAGCACGCCTTCGTCTTCACGGTCGGCGTAGTCCTCGGTGTTGATCGTCGCTGGGTCGCGATAGCCGAGATTGATCTCCTCGCAAAGCTCCCGCGGGATGCCGGTCGCGAGCGTCACCCGGACGCGGCATTTTTCCACGCCGTCTTCGTATTTCCCGATGCCCCGCACATGCGTGCTGTGCGCGATGGTGCCCCACGGGATGTCCTTAAATTTGTCCCACTGCTGGAGAAAGTAATCGCGGCAGTGATAGCCGATCTGCCGGATGAGATGGCCGTGCGTCAGGCTGATTTCGTGGATGTGCGGCGCGTAAATGATCAACTCACCGCCATCCGCGACCACCGGCTCCAGCTTATACATCCCCTTCCCGCCGACCCACAGCTCGTCGTACATCTTCGGCAGGACGGAGAGCACGGTGTGAAACGGCCGGTCCTTGTAGATGATGTGCAGTTTCTTCGAAAGCTCGCTCGCCTCATCCCAAGCGCCTTCGGGACTGCCAATGAAGAGCCCCGCGAGCTGCGCCTGATCGACGACCATGCACAGGCAGAGCTTCGGCACCGTGACCATCGCGCCCACGCGATCGACCACGCGGCGCACCGGCGTCCATTTATTGCCGATGATCATCGGGTTCGTCACCACCGCACCGAGCCAGTGAAAAAAGTTCAACACCTCCGCCCCGCTGATTCCCGGAAAGAGATATTTGTTCCCGCCGGAAAAGCCCACGACCTCGTGCGGAAACACCGGCCCGCAAATGACGAGCTGGTCGTAGTCAAAGATCCGCGCGTTGATCTTCACCGGCACCTCCATTTCGAAGAGCCCGTCCGTCAGCGCCCGCGTGTCCTCGAGCGTCAGGTCGCCGATCTTGCGCAGAGCCGCTTCGCTGTCCCACTCGTGATTGAAAAAGCGCACGCCCGCGTAGGTCGTCCGCCGCTCCTCCGCCGTGATCTCCAGCCGCGCGCAAATCGCCTCCTCGCTCATCGGCTGATGCGTCCCGAGCGCTATCATCACATCGAACGCCGTGGTGGCTTCGCCGATCTGCGCGTACAGCCCGGCGAAAAGCATCCCGAGCGGACAGGTCCGCGTGGCGTCCGGCACGATGAGGAGGATCCTTTTACCGCGGTAGTCCTTTGCGGGGCAGGCCTGCGCGATGAGTTCACGCGCCTGCGTCGCGTCAAGATAAGTGCCGGTGGGGGGAATGTGGGAGAGGGTGCTCATGGGGAAAAGGTCTCGCATAGAGCACCGCTGCGACCAATGGTTTTCCGCGGTCAGCCCCAACTACGGCGTGCGCGCTTCGGCGAGCGTCACCACCAACTCCACCGACCGTCCTCGGCCGACAAACTCCGCCTTCTTCACCACTCCGCGCACGACCATGTCGGCACCCTTTTGCAGTCGGGCGAGCGGCCCAGCGGTCTCCGGTCGAAAGAGCGCTTGAATGCGAGCCGGCACGCTGTTTCCACGGAAGGTCACCGGTTGCTCCCTGCTGACCACCTGGTGGGCGTAACCCGCTTCCGACGTCGCCTGCACCGCTTCCAGAAAGACCCGTATGGCCACGGGGCGGCCGGGGTAGGTTGCGGCCAGCCAAGCATTGGCCGACTCCACACCCGCGAGGTGCAACTGGCCGGCCGCGACGAGGCTGATCCCGACGGGCATCGGGCGCAGCAACTCGTCGAAACTGTGCAATTCCGGCGCCGCTGGCAGCCCCGCTACGGGTGAGGCCGCGGGAGCCAGGGCGGGGCGGCCTGCTGCCGGGGCTGGGGCGGCCACATTGGGAATCTCGCTGGCTTTTTTCAACACGCTGCCTAGCGCCGCAAACTGGCCCGGCAGTCGCAGATTCGCCAGCGTCACGCGTCCACCCGTTTGCGTATGTGGCAGCGTGCTTCCTACCACCACGTCCTTGGCTGCGGGGGCAAACTGCACGCTGAGTGGCCCGTTCAGAAACGAGGTCGGCGCAGACCCCATTCCCGCGAAAAATGCCCGGACCTTTATCGGAGCCGTTTCCTTCGGCCAGGCAAAGCGCTTGCTCGAAAACTGGCAGCCCTCGAAGACACAATCGACCGTCGCGGCGAGCAGAGTCTCCGGCACCTCGCATTGCACAAAACGGCAGTTTTGAAAGACCAGGTCCTTTTGCTGCATGTAACCCGCCGCATTCTCCCGCACCCCGATCGACGGCAACTTGAGGTTGTAGAAAGTGCAGCGCGCGGCGTTCACCGAGTAGTCGCTCACCGGCAGATCACCGCGCATGAACTGCCGGGTGAAGATGCAGTTCTCAAACGTCCAGCGCGTGCCCCACCAAGGCACAAACCAACCGCTGTCCTTCGTCAAATCGCATTCTTCAAACACCGAATCCGTCGCCTCGACCCTAATTCCCAATTGCCCCGCAATCCGCACCTTGCGCAGTTGCGAACCCGCAATTTTCCAACGTTGCGCCTCAGCCTTGCCCTGAAATTCCACCCCCTCAAGCATCGTCCCCGGTTGCACCTCGACCTTAAATCCGCCGTTTAACTCGATTGGTTTTGTCGCGCGATAAGCGTCTGGCGGGATCGTCACATCCACATCCCACGATCGCGCCTGCCATCCCCCCGAGCCCTGGGCCTGCACCCGCGCCGGTAAAACGAGCACCACGCTCATGAGCAAAACACCCGGCAAAGAAAAACAGCTATGCATATTCGAGACCTCCGGCGGCGAGGAAACCAGCCCATGCCCCCGCCGACAAGCAAAGGTTTGGGCGCTGAGGACGCGGTTCTCCCGAAAAGATGCGCGGGAGCGTCCTCTCCGCCACGGCCCGTTCGTCGTGGGAATAGAACCGCGCAGCTCGACAACCGCCGAACGCAAAGCTCACCCACTCATTTTCTCCTCACCTCGACCACTCCTCGTCATGTGCCCCGCCTGCGTCGCCACCACCCTTGCCGCCCTTCTCGCGGGCACCACTTCCGCGGGCGGCCTCGCCGCACTTTTCACCTACCGCCGCCGCATGCGGCGCTCCGCGCATCAAACCTCAACTCATCCAAAACAGCCATGAACATGACCACCATCCACACTCCAAAAATCGTTAGCCACGAAGCATGGCTCGCCGCCCGCCGTGCCCTTTTGCTCAAGGAAAAAGCACTCACCAAGCAACGCGAAGCTTTGACCACCGAGCGCAGTGAGATGCCGTGGGAACGGGTCGAGAAGGAATATGCCTTCGACGGTCCGAAAGGCCGCGTCACCCTCGCGGAGCTTTTTGACGGCCGCTCCCAGCTCATCATCTATCACTTCATGTTTGGACCCGGCTGGGGCGAAGGCTGCGTCGGCTGCTCCTTCCTGTGCGACGGCATCGACGGCGCCCTGCCGCATCTTCACGCGCACGACGTTTCCCTCGTCGTCGTGGCCCGCGCCCCGCTCGCGGAGTTCGCGCCTTTCAAAGAGCGCATGGGCTGGAAGTTTCCGTGGGTCTCTGCGCACGGCAGCGACTTCAACTACGACTACCACGTCTCCTTCACTCCCGAGCAAATGGCCAGCGGTCGCGTCATCTACAATTTCGCGGAAGGCCCCGCGGAGATCGACGAACTCTCCGGCAGCAGCACCTTCGTCCGCAACGCCGAGGGCGAAATCTTCCACACCTATTCCGCCTACGCGCGCGGCGATGAGCAGCTTCTCACCGCCTATCACTATCTCGAGATGACGCCCAAAGGCCGCAACGAACCCGGCCCGCGCGGCAACCTCAGCGACTGGGTTCGCCACCACGACCGCTACGACGCTGGCGGCACCGTCGCCCCCACCGGTCGCTACGTTCCCGCCGAGGAAAGTGCGCCGGCGGCCTGCGGTTGCGGCGCCGCCTAAAGCCATCCTCATCGCCTGCGCGCGTCGGACGAGGCAGGGCTTTATGGCGCCACGGCTTCGAAGCGGTAGAAGGCTTTGCCGGGTGGCGGGAAGCGGTCACTGCGGCCGGTGAAGGCGCGAAATTCGTCGAAAGAAGGAGCGGGTGGCGGTGCTTTCGAGGCGGACTTTGTAAACGTCCGCAGCGTCGAAATTCGTCTCGAAGCTGTCGAAGGTCGCGGGCACGGGCGTGAACCAGCTCCCGGCTCGAGCTGCGCGGCCGCCAAAGTCCATGCGCGCGAGCTCGGGGCCGCCGGTGAAGACAAGGGGAGAATGCCCGATGGCTGTGGGTTTCTACGGCCCGACGCGGGGGCGGAGGAAGTAGCGTGGGGTGTTGGCGGGCGGGGTGATGCCGAGGAGGAGGTCGTTGCCGGTGCCGGGGTAGGTGCCAGGGAGGAGCGTCCAGGCGGCGGGATTGGTGAGATCGATGCTTTCTTCCAGCCGATAGGTGCGGCCGTTGACGGTCGGGATTAAAAGGCGCAGCTCGCCGCCGACGAGGGTCACGCTTTTCACGCGGAAGACGCTCTGCGGGTTCGTGACGCCGGTGCCAGCGACGTATTCACCTTCGTTGGTCGCGCCATCGCCGTCGAAGTCGAAGGTGGCGGCGTGCTGTGCGGCGGTCGCGGTGGCGGGCAGGGTTTCCCAGATGAAGGCGTTGAAGTTCGTCAGCGTGCCGCTTTCATACGCGCCGATGTCGGGCGCGCCGACGATCGGGAAACCGCGCTGGTCGCTGGTGGCGCTGCTGCCGAGGGACCCGTTGATGGCAGGCGAGCCGGGCATAGGGGCCATTGTGGGGGTGGGACCGCCGTAGTCGCCGAGCGGGGCGAGGAAGGGATTGCCGGACATCAGGTTGACCCCGGCAGCAGCGGCGGGCGTGCCGTTGATATTGGGGCCGGCGGGAGCGGTGTTGCCGGCGGCGATAATGTTCTCAATGAGGAATCCTCCACCATCCAGTCCGCCGCCGCTGACGGCCGCGCTGTTGGCGCTGACCGTGCAGTGCTTCAGGAGGACACTGCGGTTGAAAGGCGCAGAAATGGCGCCGCCCACCTGGGTGGCGGTGTTGTTGGCAAACGTGGAAGTGAAGGCGATGAGCGTGGCTTCATTCTGCACGGCTCCGCCATAGCCGGCGGAATTGTTATAGACGGCGCAGCGGTCGAGCGTCACTTCGATCCCGTTCAGGGCCGCAATGGCCCCGCCAGCGATGGATGCGGAGCAGCCGGAGATGGAACACTCCGTCAGGTTCACAGGTCCCTGCGCGAAAATGCCCCCGCCGTAGCTGGCAGGAAAGGCGCCGGCCGCGCGGCCATCGATGAGGTTGAAACGCTTGAGCCCAAGCGTCGCCCCGGCAGTCACCCGGAAGATGCGATTGGAACCGCGGCCGGAAATCGTCAGCCCGCCGGGCAGACTGGTGGCATCCATCGTCATGGACCTCACGGCTGCGCCATCGCCGAGCGGGAGGTCGCTCCCGGTCATCATGATTTTTCCGCTGAGGGCGGGGGCGAAGGTGAGCGTGTTCGGGCCAGGTGTCAGGGTGGCATCCGTCAGCGCCTGCCGGAGCGAGCCGGGGCCGAAATCGCATTCGTTCGTGACGATGGAACCCTGCCGCAGTGCGAGGCCATAGAGGTGGAAGGAGAAAGTGGGTGTGGCCGCGACGGGAGTGATGGTGATGACGCGGGTGGCGGCGTCCGCAGTGAAGGGGTAATCCACGCGAATGCCGTTGTTGTCTCCATACTGACCCTGGTCCACAACGAAACGGTCGCTGCCGCTGGCAAAGGTGACCTTCCGGCCGCCGGCGGCCTCCCAGCCGACGCTGAGAAAGGTGGCTACATATTTCCGGCCGGACACCAGTCCCTGGAGAGTGATGGTCGCCGGATTGCCGCCCCAGATGAAATTTCCCGCGAGGGCTGCGCTGCCGGTGCCGCTTAGGGATGTCAGACTGTTGGTATCGCCAAGAGACTGGCCCACACCGGTGATGGCGAATCTTCCAGCCACCGAAGGATTGGCACCGGCGACGCCGGTGACGGTTTGTCCGGCGACCGTCGCGGCGGTGGCGCTGCCGAAATGATAGGCCCATGACATGCCGGGAATGATGCCCGCCGTGTCATCGCCGGTCCACGGCGCGGCGGGCCGGGGAGCGTCGTCCGTGCCGTCATCCCTCAGCGCGAGAGCGTAGAAATGGAAGGTAGTCCCCGGGGTTACCGGAGAGGCGGTGATCACCCGCGTGGAAGCATCCGCCAGGAAGCCATAGGTGATTCGGATGCCGTTATTATTGCCATATTGATCCTGGTCTATCGTAAGGGCGTCGGTTCCGCTGGAAAAGGCCACCTGCCGCCCGCCCGCGGCCTCCCAGCCGCAACTCAGGAGAGTGACCACATAGTTGTGCCCCGGCACGAGACCCTGCAGTGTCACTCTGGCCGGATTTCCTCCCCAGATAAAGTCCTTCCCTGCCACCGCACTACCGGCGCCGGTGAGTGCTGTCAGGCTGTTAGTGTCGGTAGCCTTCGCAGTCGTTCCGGTAATGGCAAACTGTCCCGCCACGGCAGGAGCCAAGGCTGCGGTGCCGCTCACGGTCTTCCCCTGAATCGAGGGGGCGTTATCGGGGGCAGCGCCGAAGTGCCAAGCCCACGCGGAAGCGGTGGAAATGCCCGCGGTGGCATCGTTCGTCCACTCGGCGGAGGACCATCCCCGAGTGAAGGTGATCCCCACCTGCGCCAAGGCCCGCGCCTGAGCATACGTCAGGGCCGTGTTGTAAATCCTCACATCATCGATGCTGCCTTTGAAATAACCGGCGCCCACGCTGATGTCCGCCCCGATCCCCACGCTGTTTTCCGGGTCCAGAGGCCAGATATAGCCACTGCTGCTGGCCTGTCCGTCGAGCACGCCATCCACATAAAACCGGCCGTCCCCCGAGGGTTCCCGCACCGCCGTGACGTGGTGCCACTGGCCGTCTTTCAGGTTTTTGAATCCGGTGATGTTGAACTCAATGGAACTGTGCCCGGAGCACAAAAAATTGACGGTTCCCGCGGCAGTTACCGACAGTTGATACTGGCCGGATTCACTGAATTGGGGCGGCAATCCGTCGTTGGGGCGCTGCTGGATGATGACTCCGCTGGCGGCGGAAGCGTCGAGTTTAATCCATGCCGAAACTGTGAAAGCCACGATGCCTCCGAGGGAGGCCGAAGGATCACAAAAGACCCTGTCATCAATGCCGTCGAAGTTCAAAGCACCTCCGCTCTTCCCCGTCGTCCAGGTGGCCCCGGTGATGGACGCTTCGTTTCCTGCTGCCTGAGAGTCCGCCGCCAGCCCGCCCGAGCCCTCATCCAGCCTCCAGTGGGAAAGTAGCCCGTCCGAGCCAGGAGCGGGGATGAATTGAGTCCCCTCCAGAAAGTTACCAGGGATGGGCGCGGAACCATCGGCAGGGACCGCGTCCCCAGGCTGGTGCCATGCGATGCTTAGGAAATCGTCGAATCCTCCTTCCACGTGCAGAGCCTCGATATAATACCGGCTTCCTGCCACGAGGTTCACCGTGCTGGAGGGGCCGGCACTGTAGGCGCGGTAGGCTGAGATGTTGACCTGCGCGATCTTCGTTTTGTTAGCGGGATTCGCATCCGTGCTCAGCCAAAGTTCGGCCGCGTTATCCCCCGCGATAAAAAACCGGTAGCTGCCGGTAGTCGGCGGAATCACCCAGCCGCTGAGCCGCTGACCGTAGTTTTCTCCCTGATCCGACGGGGCCTCGGCCGCCGTCACGGTGCCGGTAATATCCGGGGAAAGCGGATAGCGGGAGGAACTGGTTAGGGCCGTCATGCTGCTGCCCAAACCATTCCAAACCTCTCGTCTCAGACCGCCGGAGACGACCGCAAATGTCCCGGAGGGACAAAGCATGGCGGGGTTTGTCGTGAGCTGGCCACCCGGATAAGTGATCGTGCACTGGTAAGTTCCGAAGTGGCTCTCACCGGGATTGGGCACGCTCAGGACAGGGGAAGTGCCGGGTTCCCCGTAGGCCACTCCATTCAGTTTCCACTGGTAAACAAAGGGCCCATTCCCCGCCACCCCGACGCTGAAAAACGCGCTCTGCCCCGGTCCACAAATGCGGGACAACGGCTGCCGCGTGATGGTGGCCGTGTCGTTCGGCGGCGTCACCGCATTGGCCACTTCGAAGTCGTAAAGCTCTGTCAGGTTATAACTGCCCGCCGTGACATTGAGCTGCAGCCGGTAGAATCCGGGGGCGGCAAAAGTCACCGTGGTATCCACTGTGCCGGGTGAGGAGAAATTGACGCCGGCCCCGCTCACTTTGGTCCAGGCGGCGGTATAGCCTGAGGCCATGACATTGCCCTGATAGTTCGTGACATCGAGGTCCAGGGCATGCGACAGCCCCGTGACTCTCACGCGCCGCGCCTCCATGTTCGGCCAGTCGTTGCGGGGTGCATTCATCCTGGCAAAGATCCGGCTGGTCGCGCCCGCGGGCAGCGGGAAGCTCGGCAGATTCCCGGACGCCACGGCCCAAGCCATGCCCGGCATCAGGTGGCGCATGTTGTCGAATCCCAGCACCACGTCCCCAAACTGGAGATTGGCCCGGCCGGGGAAGTAGAGCACCTCTCCCGTGCGGTCGCGTGACAGGGTAAAAAGAAAGCGGCTGTTTTCGCGAAAATAACTCTGCTCCCGGTCGGTGAGGAACGGCAGGACCATCTGGGAAAAGACGGTGCCCGGCACCGCATAGCCGTGGTTGTTGTGCTGACGCTGCCAGTTACGCGGCGTGTAGGCCTTCATGCGGGTTAGTTTGTCCGTGTCGTCGGCGGTGGCCGCGGTGCCGCCCGCCGCGAGGTAGATTTGGTATCCTGCCGCCGTGCACGGCGTGCGCGCGTTGCCGTCCCATCCTCCGCCGACACCGTCACTGACTCTGCTCGAGGCCATGCCAAGGCCGTACCCTACATTCCCGTCTTCATTCTTAAACCCTTCGTCCGCGCCGTTGTAGATGTTCGTGCTGCCTTTTAGACGGTTCCAGTTGCCGAGAAACTTCTGATTGATCGTCAGCCCGCTGGGGCCGGCCATCGCCGAAAAATTGGCCCCCGCTCCTCTCAGAATGCCGTGGGCCAGCAGGGAGTAGGCGTTGATGATATTGAGCCCTCCGCCATTGTAGCCATCCACCAGCGACACGCCGCCGTGACACATGACGCTCCCGTTGGTATCGATGATGCGGTTGGCGATCATCTCCGCCGCTTTCTGCACGTCGGCATTCACACCGGTGTCTCCGGATTTCCGCCGGTACTCGCCGAGAAACATCGCCTGCGGCATCAAAAACCAGTGTTCCCGGCCCACGTTCACAAAACCCGGCTGATTCGCTGCCACCGGCGCCAGGATGCGGGTGTTGAAATAGGCGACGGAGCGGTCCCGGACTTTGTCGATCGAAAGGCGATAGGGCCGGGGACCCGTCGTGGCATTCCAGTCGGGATGGGCCAGCAGGATCAGGCCATAGATAGCTCCGTAAAAATCACTGTGATGACCGTTCTGGGTGCCGGTGATCGCCGGAAAGAATGCGGCATCCTGAATCCTGGCGTGAAGGTCGGCGCACACCTTCTCGTAATAGTCGGCCATCCGCGTGTCTCCCACCGGGAACGATGGGCGCCATGCTGTAGTGACGGGCAGGGTGGCATTCAGCGTGACCGAGCCAATACCGGGACGCACAACCAAAAGCGACAGCGCTCCATTGGTGCTCTCGGACCGTTCAATGGCATGACCCATCACGCTGCCCGGCCCGCGCCAGCCGTCATGGTGGGGGTTTCCTGGCGGCGTCAGACGCTCTCCATTCACTCCATAGATGAAGTCGTTCACCTGCAAACCTGCCGCGGCCGCAGGTCCGCCCGCCGTGACGGCCGTCACCTTCAGCGCGCTGGTGCCCTGCGCCGTTTGTGCCATGGCGCTCAGGGACCCCAGCGGGAACGGCGCCTGGTCCGTAAAGGGATCGGTGGCGGCCCGCAGAGCGGATGCTGGCAGCAGGGCCAGGATGAAGAGGAGGAGTGCAGACAGTTTCATGGATGGGCCGTGTTAGGGTTTGGCGGGCAGTTGGAAGCTCACCGTGACGGGAGTGCCCGCAGCCGGAAGCGCGGTCGTATTAGGCACATGGATGTCGTCATCGTCCCGTGAAGGATCGGGACTGTTCACGAGCGCGGAGTCATCGCGGATGAGGGAGATGAACGAGCCCTCGGCCTCCGCCGCGAACGATCCGGACGCGAAAAAGCGCGAACCCGTGTAGTGCCACGGGCCGTCAGCCACGTGAGAAGTTTTTCCTCCGGGGCCGCCCTTTGCCAAACTCAGCAATGCCGCCAGCGAGAATACCTTTGCCGGGCCGTTCGTTTCCCAGGACACGGAAATCCTGACACTTTCCCCGGGCGCGAGTTTCATGGCCTCACCCGCCGCACCCGTATGCGGCGTCCCCTTCATGCCCAGAAAGAGACAGGCAAGATGCAGATCCTTCGGGCTGGCCGTGGTGGTGAGCATGGACTCGTGGGCCTTGCCGGCCTCGGTGGTAAGCACATATTCGATGACACCGCCCCGCATATTCACCTTCGCGGGCAAATTCACCGTGCGGGCGGTGGCATCGAATATCACCTGCCCGACGCGGAACTTTCCGGGGGCCAGTTCCTCAACCTTAAGGGCTGCCCGGAGCTTCATCTCCGCCTCCGCCGGCTGGACCGGTGCGCCCTCCGCCGCGCGGTTGGCCGGGATGAATTTCCCCGCCTGAGTCGTGTCCCCTTTCCTGTCCGGAATGCGATCATTGACGGTCGGGCCCGGGCTGATGGCAGCGGAGGGTCCGTGGACGACTGACTGTCCCCGGGAAGTGTGTGTGGAGTAAACCAGCGCCAGCCCGGCGGGCAGGACGAGAAGCAGGGGCGAAGTTTTCATACATTAGAAGAGGCCAGCTGCGATTGGAGCGAGGGCGGCGCTAGCGAGCAGAAGACGATGCGGAACTTTCATCTCGGCGTTTATGGAGTGCGTCATTTCTCGGCGCGGAGGCTGGGAGATTCAGGAGGAGAAGGCGACGAGCAGCGAGGACGATCTGCTTTCACGGCGCCACGGCTTCGAAGCGGTAGAAGGCTTTGCCGGGAGGCGGGAAGCGGTCGATGACGGTGAACGCGTCGCCATTATCGAGGACGCCGAATTGCGTGTTGTTGAAGGTGTAAGCGGTGCCGTCGAAGCGGAAGATTTCGGTGAAGCTGCCGGGCAGGAGCGTGGTGCTGCGGGTGAGTTTCCACAGGGTGCCGGGGAGGGCGGCGTTGTTCACGCCGAAGGTGAGTTGGGCGCGGTTCAGGGTGTCGAAGGCGGGCGGGGTGAGGTTGCGCGGGTTGTTCGGGTCGGAGCGCAGGGCGTCGGTGCCGAGGGCGTGTTCGAGGCCGAAGCGGGCGCCGTCGCCGTCCCAATCGGTGAGCCAGTAGAGGCGCACGTCGGGCACGCCGCGGAATTCGGCGGAGCCGAGATCGGGCGCGCCGAGGCGGGCGGCGCCGCGCTGGTCGGAGGCGAGGGCGGAGCCGGGCGCGGCGCCGATGGCCGGGGAGCCGGGGATGGGCGGGGCGGTGAAGGTGAGGCCGTTGTAATCGCCGAGCGGGGCGAGGCCCGGGTCGCGCGGGGCCCACTACGGCCCGACGCGGGCGCGGATGAAGAGGCGGTTGCCTCCGAAGGCGCCGCTGGAACTGAAGGTGGCGGGGTTGCCGCTGCCAATGATGGTGGTGGGGTCGAAGGGTAGCCAGCCGTTCGGATTGGTGAGGTCGGGGCCCGTCAGGGCCTGCTGATTTCGAGGAAATAAAACTTCTTTCCACCGGTCGCTGCCATGTCCTGGAAAAGCCGATTCGTCTGCTCGCTCCCGACGGAAAACGGCGCGCCCACGGTCGTTAGCGGGGTCACGAGATCGGTGCTCGCTTTCACGGTGTAGGTCCGGCCGGGGATGACTTTGTTCAGGCGGAAATCCGCGACGTTTGGGCTGCTGCGGCCGGTGATCGTGAATTGGAACGCGGACGCGGGATTGGTCGGAGTGAAGCCGCTGAGGAACTCGAACCGGTTGTTGCGGCCGTCGCCGTCGGGGTCGGCGGTCGGGGTGGCGTTGGCGTTGGGCGGTTGGCCAAAGAAGTTCGTTTGCCAGCCGTCGTCGAGGCCGTCGCCGGCGTATTGGGCAAAGGTGTCGCTTTCGCCGGTGTCGATGACGTTGAGCAGTGTGCCGTCAGGATCAGCGACGCCGCGGAAGGTGCCGTGGAGCTGCGCGCTGGTCGGGCCGAGCACGGGGGATGTGGTGATGAGTCCGCCGAGCGTGAGACTCGCGACCGGGCCGAAGCCGACGCTCCACACGACCTGAGTCGCGGGCATGGCGAGCGTGGTGGTGTCGTCCATCACCGCCTGGCCGGAGAGCTGGCTGGTCCCGCCTTCGTTCACCGCCGTGGGCGTGACGGCGATGGTGAAAGTGCGCGGGTCGTAGAGCTGGCCGATGAGGTTGCCTTTGGCCTGCACGCCGCCTGCACTCACGGCGGAGACCACGCCCGAACCCGGATCGCCTACGGAAATGTCCGCGGTCACGGTGGAGCCCGCATTCGTCACGCGGCCCCCGCCTCCGAGGTCTCCGGCGGGGGCGTGGAGTAGTATGTAGCTCGCGCTGGTGCTGGTCGATTGGGCAAAGGCTGGCGTCAGGCTGGCGAGGAGCGCACAGGTGAAAATGGCGGGCGTTTTCATCAGTTGCTCCCGGAGTTTCCAGCGGCGACTGCGGCTGGGCGTTGCATCGTTTCGACGGCGTGTTCCAGGCGGCCGAGGCGTTCCTTCAGCGCGTTGTTCTCGGCGCGCGTGGTTTTCAACTCCTCCTCCAGCTTCAGGTTGAGCCCCTGGATGGCGGCGAGCGCCACGCCGTCGGCGTCTACGGTGGCGATGTGTTTGTCGTCCGGGCCGACGCCAAAGGCGGCGTGGAAATCCTGCGCCACCGGGCCGATGTGCGGCGTGTCGGTGTCGCCCTTGAAATTCCAACGGGTGATCGGCAGGGCGGCGACCTGCTCCAGCATCTTTCGCGGATTCACGGGCGCGAAGTTCTCCTTCGCGTCGCGGTCGCTCGTCGGGTTGAAACTTTTGCCGAAGATGTCTCCATTCACATCGATTTTGAGCCTTGTCGCCCCAGCATTCTGGTGGATGACCACCCACGATCTTGACGGACGGTCGATGCCCGTGAACCACCTGGCCTCGGGATTCTTCACGAGGATACCGGGGCTGCTGATGGTCGCGCTTTCCACCACCACGGTGGGCTCGACACTGGAGATGACGTGAACCGCCGAGAGGGTCGAAAAAGTCCCGCTTCCCACTGCCAGGGAGGCGGTTTGCGTCGTCCCCGAGATCACCGCGCCCGCCGCCGTGACATTCCCGGCAGAAAAAACGCCGCCGCTGCCATCGATGTAAAATTTCTCCGCAGCGGCGGCACCCCCGGACACGGACATGTCGTCCTCGTCCAAAATGCGGAGCAGCCGGGTGCCGTTACCCGGGTTGTCCCCCGGGCTCCAGAGAGTGATGCAATCGCCATCGAAGTAGATGCCCGAGCTTTCGCTCAGGCCTTGTTCGAGGAGCGTCCCGAATCCGTTCGCGGTGTCGCCGGTGTTGAAATCCAAACCCGCAGCGCCGCCAAAACGGCCGGTTTGCGTACTGCCGCTGAAGACCACGGAGTCGGAATCCAGCTTCAAGCCCGTGCCGCCGGTGAAGAGCCGCGCCCCGCCCGCGGCGCGGACGTTGAACTGATCGACCGCCGTCGAACTGAACTCGGCATCCTGCGAATCCGCCCACACGAACGCGCCTTGATTGAGGGCTTTCGCCCGGCGACCGGCGGCGAAGGTGTAGCTCTGGCCCGCCGTGTTGCTCTCGCCTCCCGGCACCGTGGAAAGTGACCCGCTGGCGACATTCCCCGAGCCGCCGCTCACGACGGCACCGCCGCCGCTGGCTGCATTGTTCAGGCCGCCTCCCACGGTAGAGCGACCTTGGCTGGCGGTGTTGCCACTGCCTCCGGCGACGACCGCCTGCAAACCGCTCGCCGTATTGCCGGCGCCTCCGCCGATGGTCGCATCTGTATTGCTGGCGGTATTGCCCGCGCCGCCGGCGATCGTGGCACCGCCGCCGGCGGCGGTGATGCTATTGGCGTTTCCGAAGGAACCGCCGCCGGCGATCACGGCCCCGTTCGCGCCAAACGCGATCGAGTTCCCGCTAAATCCGCCGATCAAGTTCGGGGCCGCGCCCGCGCTCTGAATCTCCAGCCGCAGCGCGCGCTGGTTGTTCACCGAGAGGTCGAGCGGGTCGATATTGGTTGTCCCAAAGAAACTCGGATTGCTCACGACGCCGGTCGTAATCATGCCCGCAGCCTGCGCAAACTCCGCCCGCGCCGCGCTGAGCGCGTAACCCGCCGAGGTGATCCGCCGATCCGGCGTGAGCTGCTCAAAGGGTCCCCCGGCGTTGGTGGAAAACCAAATGCGCAGCCGCACCACGGCATTGGCGGTGAAGGTGCTCGCCGGGATCGGGATGGTCATCCCCGGCAGCGTCGTGTCGCCGAGCCCCAGCGCGTAATGGCCCTGGCTCACCGTCACCGCCACGGCCGCCAGTGGCTGGCCGCCGCCGGGGACCGCGCCATCGTTCGACCAAAGCGTGCCCGTCCCCGCCGCATCCACGAGCACGAATTTGAAATGTCCCGTACCGGTGTAGTTCGCCCCGGAGACGACGATGCGTCCCTGGTGATTGAGGATGCCCGGCGGATCGACGGCCAGAGCTGCAGAGGAGACGAGAATGCTGAACGCCACGAGGGCGTGGAGGAGTGAGCGGTGACTTTTCATAAGATGCGGAGTGCGGCGGGTGGAAGTGGATGGGGGCGAAATCGGGCGCGGCAGTGGTCACGGCGCGAGGGCTTCGAAGCGGTAGAAGGCTTTGCCGGGGGGCGGGGAGAGGTCGATGACGGTGATGGTGGTGCCGTTGTTGAAGGCGTTGATTTCCGTGTTGTTGTAGGTGGCGATGCCGCCGGCGAAGCTGAAGATTTCGGTGAAGCTGCCGGGCAGGAGCGTGGTGCTGCGGGTGAGTTTCCACAGGGTGCCGGGGAGGGCGGCGTTGTTCACGCCGAAGGTGAGTTGGGCGCGGTTTTGCGCGTCGAAGGCGGGCGGGGTGAGGTTGCGCGGGTTGTTGGGGTCGGAAAGGAAGGGGTCGGTGCCGAGGGCGTGCTCGAGGCCGAAGCGGGCGCCGTCGGCGTCCCAATCGCTGAGCCAGTAGAGGCGCACGTCGGGTGCGCCGCGGAACTCGGCGGCTCCCAGATCGGCGGCGCCGACACGGGCGAAGCCGCGCTGGTCAAAGTTTAGCGGGGAGCCGGTCGCGGAGTTGATGGCCGCGGAGCCGGGCGCGGGTGGGGCGGTGAAGGTGAGGCCGCCGTAGTCGCCGAGCGCGGCGAGGCGCGGGTTGAGCGGGGCGGCGGCGGTGCCGACGAGCGGGCCGGGGGGGAATTGCACGGCGGCGCTTTCGTTATTGCCGATGAGGCTCGGGCCGGTGGCGGTGAGCGTGCCGTTGTGGAAGAAGATGTCCGCGCGGTCGCCGTTGGGGTCGCGGTTGGCGGCGATGATGCAACGCTCGATGCTCATGCGGGCGGGCGATTGCACGTAGAGGCCACCACCGGCGCTGTTGCCCGTGTTTTGAGTAACGGTGGTATGCCGGAGGACCAGCGTGCCTTCGAAAACTTGCAGGCCGCCATTCCAGCCGACCGCAGTCGCCTGGTTGTTGGCGACCGTGCAGTTGGTCAGCCTGGTGCGCGTGGTGCCGTCCTGACCAATCGCGCCAGTTAATGTCGCAGTGTTGTGAGAAATCGTGCAGCGGAGCAGATCGGCAGTGCCTCCCCTCAGAAAGAGGCCCCCGCCCGCGCTGACAGTGGTATTCCCTGTGATCGTGCAATCAACCGCGAGCAAACCCCCGACCGAGAAGATGCCCGGGCCGCCGTCGGTCGTAAATCCATCACGGATGGTGAGCCGGTGCAGGCTCAAGACTCCATGCAGATTGAACACCCGCCGGGCGTTGTTGCCGCTGAGGGTGAGGCCCGCGGTCAACCCGCTCGCGTCGATCTCAACGTTTTTCGTGGCAGGGATGAAAAGCTCGGCGCTGGTGAGCAGGATGGTCCCGCCGCTCAGGCTGGGGTCGAAGACGATGCGCGTGTCCGGCACCGTGGCGGCGGCGAGGGCGGCGCGCAGGGAGCCGGCGGCGGAGTCGCTGACGCTCAAGACCGTGAGCAGCGGGCCACGCTCGGCGGCGCCGAGGTCCACTTGCGCGCCGACGGGGCGGGGCAGGCCGCGCTGGTCGGTGAAGAGCGTGGTCGGCGCGCCGCCCGCGTCGATGGCGTTGCTGCCGGTGAGCGGCGGCATGGTGGCGGTGAAGGCGCCGCGCGGGGCCAGCGGGCCGAGCCGCGGGTTGAGCGGGGCGAAGGCGGTGCCGACGGTCGAGCTGGCGGGGAATTGCGACGGCAAGGAAACGCTTTCGTTGCTGCCGATGAAGCTCGGGCCGATGGCAGTGAGCGGGGCGCCGTTGAGGGAGATGTCCGCCCGGTTGCTGCCGGGATCGCGGTTGGCGGCGATCAGGCAGCGCTCGATGCTCACGGGCACCTGCATGTAGAGCCCGCCGCCGTTGCCATTGCCCACGTTTTCCGTGACCGTCGTGTGCCGCAGCGCCAGCGTGCCGCTCAGGGCTGCGATGCCGCCGATCGCGCCGGCGCCCGTGGCGCGGTTTTCGGCCACGGTGCAGTTGGTGAGCGTCGCGCGCGTGCCGCCGCCATCCTGCCAAACACCCCCGCCACTGGCGGCCGTGTTGCCGGAGAGCGTGCAGCGGAACAGATCGACCGCGCCGGTGAACACGTAAACGCCACCGCCGACGCTGGGCACGGTGTGGCCCGTGATCGTGCAATCGACCGCGAGCAAGCCGGGGCCGGAGGAAGCGATCCCCCCGCCGACGTCGCCGGCCAGGCCATCGCGAAGGGTGAGCCGGTGCAGGCCGAGGACGCCCGCATTTTGAAAAACGCGCACCGCGTTATTGCCGCTGATGGTCAGGCCGAGGGGCAGCGCGGTGGCGTCGATCTCGACATTCTGCGTGGTGGGGATGAAAAGCTCGGCGCCAAGCGTGATGGTTCCGCCGTTGAGCGCGGGGTCGAAGACGATGCGGGTGTCCGGCGCGGTGGCGGCGGCGAGGGTGGCGCGCAGGGAACCGGCGCCGGTGTCGTTGGCATTCGTGACGGTGAGCAGCGGGCCGCGTTCGGCGGCGCCGAGGTCCACCTGCGCGCCGACGAGGCGCGGCAGGCCGCGTTGATCGGTGAACAGCGTGGTGGCCGCGCCGCCGGCATCGATGGCGGCGCTGCCGGTGAGCGGCGGCATGGTGGCGGTGGGCGCGCCGCGTGTGGCTAGCGGGCCGAGCCGCGGATCGAGCGGCGCGGCGGCGGTGCCGACGTAGGCGCCGTTGGCGTTGGGCTGGCCGGTGGGGAATTGCGTGGCGACGCTTTCGTTGCTGCCGATGAAGCTCGGGCCGACGGCGGTGAGCGTGCCGCCGTTGACGAAGGAGATGTCCGCCCGGTTGCTGCCGGAGTCGCGGTTGGCGGCGATGATGCAGCGCTCAAGGCTCACGCTGGCGGGAGCCTGCACGTAGAGGCCACCACTACTTAAGCCGGTTCCCACGTTTTGCGTGATCGTCGTGTGCCGCAGCGCCAGCGTGCCGCCGAGGAGGGCGATTCCGCCGGACCCAATGGTGCTTCCGCGGTTGTCGGCCACGGTGCAGTTCGTCAGCGTGGTGCGCGAAGCGCCCTCTTGGAAAAGGCCGCCGCCGATGATGGCGGTGTTGCCGGAGATGGTGCAGCGGAGCAAATCGGCCACGCCAGAAGCCACGGACAGGCCGCCCCCAAAGCCGGACGTGGAACTTCCTGTGAACGTGCAATCGACCGCGAGCGAGGTGCCGGACGAGAAGATGCCCGCGCCGTCGAGGTTGGCGCCATCGCGAATGGTGAGCCGGTGCAGGCTGAGGACGCCTTCATTTCGGAAGACGCGCCGGGTGTTGTTGCCGCTCACGGTTAGCCCGAGCAGCAGCGCGCTGGCGTCGATCTCGACGTTCTGCGTGGCGGGGATGAAAAGCTGGGCGCTGGTGAGCGTGATCGTCTTCCCGCTCAAGTCGGGTGCGAAGACGATGCGCGTGTCCGGCGCGGTGGCGGCGGCGAGCGCGGCGCGCAGGGAACCGGCGCCGGGGTCGTCCGTATTCACCACGGTCACGACCGGGCCGCGCTCGACGGCGCCGATGTCCGGGATGGCGCTACCGCCCACGGTGCTGGCGATGGCGCGGGGGAAGCCGCGCTGGTCGGTGCCGGCGGTCGGGGCGGTGAGCGCGCCGTCCAGCGCCGGGCTGCCCGGCAGCGGCGGCATCGTCTCGGTGGGGCCGCCACGCGGGGCGAGCGGGGCGAGCCGCGGATCGAGCGGGGCGGCGAACGTGCCGACGTAATCGCCGTTCGCATTGGGCAGGCCGGCGGGGAATATGGCGGCGAGGGTGAGATTTTCGCCCAGAAGATTGCCGCTCTGGGTGGTGAAGGTGCCGCTGCCACGCAGGTCGGCGGGGAGGGTGCCCACGTAATTTCCGGCGACGATCGCACTCGCGAGGGTGAGGCTGCCGCCATTGAGGATGCCGCCGACCTGGGTTCCGGCGAAATTTTCCACGATGGTGCAGCCGCGCACGGTGGCGACGGCGGCACTGAGGTTGTTTAGCGCCCCGGCCTCGTTCGCGGCGCTGTTGCCGGCAATGGTGCAGCGGTCCAGCGTGAGGACGCCGCCCGCGCGATTCTCGATCGCGCCGGAGCGGTTCCCGGACCGGTTGGCGGTGAGGGTGCAGCGTTCCAGCGTGAGCGTGCCCGCGTTTTGCACGCCGCCGCCGAGGATGCCCGCGCCCCCGCGGAGCGTCATCGCTTGGAGCGTGAGCCCGGCGCCGGACGGAACACTCAGCACGCGGAAGCTCGTGCCGCCGGCATCGAGGGTGAGGCCGCCGACGGAGGTCGCATCGAGCGTGAGCGTCTTGCCCGCGGGGGCGATGAGTTCGCTGGCGAGGGCGATGCGGTTGGCCGCGCCGCCGGGGAAGACCGCGGGATCGAAGACGATGAGCCCGCCGCTGGGCGCATCGAGCAGGCGCTGCCGCAGCGAGCCCGTGCTGTCGTTCGCGGTGGTGGTGACGGGGAAATATTCGCGGTCCGCGACCACGTCCACCGCGCCGAGATCGATGGGGAAAGTGCGGGCGATGCCGCGCTGGTCGAAGGGCAGGCCGTTCGCGCCGAAGGCGCCGAGCGCGGGGCTGCCGGGCAGCGGGAGCATGGTCTGCGTGGGCCCGCCGTTGTTGCCCAGCGCGGTGAGGCGCGCATTCACCGGCGCAGCCGCGGTGCCGATGAGGCCGGGCACGGCGGCGAGCCCGCTGCCGGAGTTGTCGCCGATGACATTCGGGCCGGGGGTGGTGAACGTCACCCCCGACGAAACCTGAAAATCGGGAAAGCTGAGGCCAGCGATTGGGCCAGCGATATTGCCGGCCACGATGCAGCCTCGGAGCGAAAACTGGGTTCCAAAGGCGAGGCTGACGCCTCCGCCGCCGAAGTTCGCGGAGTTTCCGGAGATGGTGGTAAACTCCACCTCCGCGTAATTGGAGGGCGTCATGGCACCGCCGCGCCTCCCGGCAGTGTTTCCGGCAAAGGTGGAGTTGCGGATGGTCGTCTTTGAAGCGCCGAAGCCATAGAGGCCGCCGCCAGAGGTTCGAGCAAAGTTCCCGGAAACCGTGGAGCGCTCGATCAGGAGCGAGCCCGAACTCTCGATGCCTCCGCCGATATCTGGCGGCGCTCCGGTGGCCGCCAGACCGTTGCCCGCGATCGTCGAATCGAAAATCGCCAGCGTGCCGAAACTGTCGATGCCGCCGCCTGCCGCCGACGCCGTATTTCCCGAGACCGTGCAGCGGTGCAGGGCCAGCATTCCTCCATTTGAAATACCGCCGCCGAAAGAGTCCGGGAAGACGGTGACTTTCCCGCCGGTGATCCCCATATTCCACAGCGTCGCCGACGCACCCTCCGGCACGCGCAGCACGCGGCTCAGCCCGGCGGCGTCGAGGGTCACCGGGCCAGTGAGATTCGTGGCGTCGAAGAAGACGCCGCCCGGCACGGTGGGGACAACGATCTGGCTGCCGCCGAGCAGGAGCGTGCCGCCGCCGGCAAAGGCCGACGTAGAGAAGCCGATGCGCGCGCCCGGGGTGGCACTCGTGAGACCCGACAAGGTGAACCGCAGTTGGATGCCGCCGGTTTCCCCGGTGGAGGGAATCACGAAGAGCGGCCCGGCTTCCACCGCGCCCACGTCCGCGAACCCCGAAGCATTCGCGCCGCCATTCACGCGGCGGGGAAAGCCGCGCTGGTCGAGCACGCCGGGATCGACCGTGGCCACGGCATCGATCGCGGGGCTGCCGATGAAAGGCTGGCGCGTGGGCGTCGGGCCGCCGTAACGCCCGAGCGGGGTCAGCCGCGGATTGCCGCCGAGCAGGTTATCGAGCAGCGTGAACGGGCCGGAGAAGTCGGGGCCGGTCGGCGCGCTGTTTTCCGCCACGATGGAGGCCGTGAGCACCAGCGCCGCGCCGAAGCGTTGGATGCCGCCGCCGCTCAACCCGGCGCGGTTGCCGGTGATGGTGCAGTGGGTGATCGAGGCGGCGGGCGAATCGGTGTCGATCGCGCCGCCGTCGTCGCCCGCGACATTTTCCACGAGCGTGCTGTTCTGGAGAATGAGCGTGCCGCCCTGGTGCCGGATCGCGCCGCCGTTTTGCGGGGCGTGATTGCGGAGGAAGGTGCAGCGCTCGATGGTCAGCTCGCCGCCGCTGTGCACGACGCTGCCGCCGGATTCGCCGGTCTGGCCACCGCTCAGGAAGCCGGCCTGGCCATCGGCCAGCGTGAGCGCGGTGAGGCGCAGGTTCGCGCCGCCTTCCACGTCGAAGTGGCGGTTCTCGCCGGCCTCGAGCACGCCATCGCCATCCGAGCCGCCGGAGAGCGTGACGCCATCGGGGAGATCGCTGGCATCGATGGCGACGTTGCGATTGACCACCAGCGCGCTGTCGAGGCGGAGGGTTTTACCGGAGAGCTGCGGCGCGAAGGTGATGAGCGAGCCGGACGGCGCGTATTCCACCGCCTCGCGCAGCGAAGTGCCCGCGCCGATCTGCGGGGAAAAGCCGCCGTCGTCCTCGTCTTCGTCGGTGGTGACGGTGACGGCGAGCGTCTCCCAGGTTCCGGCGACGGCGAGATTGTCCCACTCCGCCGCGCCCACGGAAGCGAGGCGCACCGCGGTGCTCCAATTCACGCCGGTGTAGGGCCGGGTGATGGCGGGCACATTCTCCGCCTCCGGCACGCCGAGCCGCGGATCGACCCAGAGCGAGAGCAGTTGCTGGTCGAAATCGACCTTGGTGACCAGTGTGTAGCGCCGCCCGGTGACGGGGACGATTTGGGAATAGGAGGTGCCCACGCCGAGGACGTTGATGGCGAAACGGCGCTGCCCACTCCCCGGCTCCACCGTATTGGGGACGCCAAAGAAAATGCGCTCCGCGCCGAAATCGTAACTGCTCACCCCGCTCCAATCGGCACTCGCCTGGCGGGTCATCTCGACCTTGTAATAGACCGTGCCCGCGACGCGGAACGCGCTCGCGTTTTCATCCGCACCGTAGGGACGCCGCGCGCCTTGGCTGTCCGTGAGGAGCGTGCGGGAACTGGTCACCTGCGGCGACGAGCCGAAGACCGAGAGCCACGCGGCGCGCGTGCCGGTGTGCACGCGAGTGACGTTGTTCCAGTCAAAAGATGTGCCGCCATTCTGCCCGACGAGCGACGTGCCCGGGGCGTAGGCGAAATCTTCCAGCCCGAGCAGCCCCGCCGGCTGAAACTCGAAGACGCCGCCCTGCTGCCCCGCCGCCGCGCCCGGCCCGCCTGCCGCGCCGCTCCGCGCTTCGAGCACGGCGCCGGTGAGCTTTTGCACGCCGACATCCGAGCGCAGGATGATCGTCCCGCCCGCCCCGCCGCCGCCGTGGCCGCCCACGCCGCTCGGGCCGCCTTTCGCCCCCGGAAGACCGTCGCCGCCGTCGCCGCCATCGCCGCCGTCCGGCAGGGTCGGGCTACCGTCGGGATTGATCACTCCCGCTGCGCCGGGACTGCCTGCCGTTCCATCCTCCCCGACGGGCGACGGGAATCCCGGGCTGGGCGAACCGGGCGCACCATTCGCGCGCACGGTGCCGCCAATCGAGATCAGGCCCGTGGCGCGCAACTCGAAGGCGCCGCCCCCCGAGCCGCCAGACCCGCCATCCGTGCCCGCCGCGCCAAGGCCGCCATTGCCCGCGGTGCCGCCGGTGCCGCCAGCGGAGCCTCCTTCGACCGAGGGAATCACGAAGAACAAGATCACCCCGGAGCTCCCTCCTCCGCCGCCCCCTGCGCCACTCGACCCGCTGCCGCCACCGCCGCCTCCACCGCCACCGCCGCCCGACCCGCCGCCACCGCCGCCCAGCAGTTTCCGGCTCGGATTCGCGTAACCACCGCCCACACCGCCGGCGCCATTGCCCCCCCGTGCCCCGTCCGTGCCGGCGAAACCGTCGTCCCCATCCGCGCCTTCAAAGCCATCCTGCGCCAACGCTCCCGGGTTGCCGCCGGCCGCGGGAATGCCGGAGCTGATGCCACCGGCGCCGCCCGCTCCGCCCTCGCCGGAAAAAACCCCCAACGCCCCGGAGCCCGGCTGCTCAAAGCCATCGCCGCCCGCGCGCGCCGACCCAGCGCCGCCATCCACGCCCGTCGCCCCGGCCACACCCGCACCTCCGGGCATGCCGGGCTGTGGAGTCGTAATACCGCCACCGGCACCACCCAATCCGCGAGCGCCCCCCGCGGGGCCGGTGCCGCCGGTGCCGCCGTCGCCGCCCGTCCCCAGCCCGTTCCCGCCGGCCCCGCCGCTGATGTTGCTATTGATGCCGGGACCGCCCGGCCCGCCCGCGCCTGGCGTGGCATCCACGACCGCCCCGCTCGGGATCGTGAGATTCCCCTGCACGATGATCCGCACCGGCGGCCGCCCGCGGAAGAAAATCCGATCCCCCGCCGGCAAACTCAGCGTCGCCGGAAAGGTGAACTCGGCCACATCATCGCCCGCGATCACCGCCGAAATGCCGGCGCCGTGCAGCACCGCGTTGACCCCCGCCACCGCCTGCGGGCTGAACGCCGACCCATTCGCCTGCTCGATCCGCCGCCCCTCCGAATTGAAATAATAATCCACCGCCCGCGCTGGGAGGGCAAAGGCGAGAGCGGCGCAGGCGAGAAGGGCGAGTGTTTTCATCGTGAGAAACGGCTGGACGTGGACAAGGAGGAAGAGAGCGCCGTCCCCACGGCCCCACGCGGGGACGCATCCGGGCAGGCGCAGGTTTCGATGCCGATGATTCCCAACGCGGCGGAGCTGGGAAGCGCGAGCAGCGCACTGGCGGGAACGAGAAGCGTTTTCATAGGACTTCGCTGGAAACGTGCGCGGATGGCGATCGGAAGATCGGGGCCCCGCATGACGACAGCATACGGACGTGTTCTTTGTCCCGGAGGCTGTCACTCCGCGCGCCCGAAGGTCGAGCCTCTTTCCCGCATCCTGTGTGACGAATCGATGACGAAACGCGCTGCGCCCGGCTGCCAATTCGCGTGTCTTCGATCTGGTTTTCAGATCGCGAAAGCGGCAGCTTCGCGTCATGCATACGAACTCCCCCGCCCCTCAACTCGCGGCCCTTTTTACCAGCCTCGCCTTGGCTGCCAGCACCGCTTTCGCTGGCCTCGCCGACCGCACCCTCGAGATCTACTGGGTGGATGTCGAAGGCGGCGGCGCGACGCTCATCGTCACCCCGGCGGGTGAATCGGTGCTCATCGATTCTGGCAACCCCTTCGAACGGGACCCCGGTCGCATCCACAAAGTGGCCACGGAAGTCGCCGGCTTGAAGAAGATCGATCACCTCATCACCACACATTTTCACACCGATCACTTCGGCGGCGCTGCGGAACTCTCCGCGCTCATCCCCATCGGCCAAGTGCATGACAAAGGCATCCCCGAAACCGACCCGGATGGCCGCGCGAACAACCAGCGCTGGCCGATCACCATCGCGCCGTACCGCAATTTCAAAGCGGACGGACGGAACGTCCTCCACGCCGGCAGCGAGATCGCCCTTAAGCAAACCGATGGCGCAAAACTCACCCTCCGCTGCCTCGCCGCGAACCAGCAATTCATCGACGCGCCCGCCGACGCCAAACCGAATCCGCTCAGCGCCCAGCACGTCGAGAAACCCAAGGACACCAGCGACAACGCCAACAGCATTGCCGTGCGGCTCGATTTCGGCGGCTTCCGCTTCTTCGACGGTGGCGACCTCACCTGGAACGTCGAGGCTGCACTCGTCACCCCGGTCAACCGCGTCGGCCCCGTCGATGTCTTTCAGGTCAACCACCACGGCCTCGACGTGAGCAACAACCCCGTCTTCGTCCACAGCCTCTCCCCGACCGTCTCGGTGATGAACAACGGCCCGAAGAAGGGCACCAGCGCTTCGGCCATCGCCGCCTTAAAAAGCTCCCCCGGCATCCAGGCCATGTATCAGGTCCACAAAAACATCCGCCCCGACGCCGAGAACAACACCGCCGACGAATTCATCGCCAACCTCGACGAGAAGTGCGTGGCCAATTACCTCAAGCTCACCGTCGCCCCCGACGGCAAAACCTACACCGTCACCATCCCCGCCACGGGCTACACGAAGAAGTTTCAGACCAAGGCTGCGGAGAGTTTGTCCAACTGACAGAGCTCGTCATCCCGAGCGGAGTTCCGCTCCCGGCTTGGCGGGAACGAACGGCGGCGAAAGCCGAGTCTCGAACAGCCGGTGAGCTTCGCGGCGTGCGGCAAACTTCGGCGCGGCGTCGCAGCGCGCGCGGAAATCGGTATGGAGGCGGGTGAATTCGCATTGGAGGTCGGTGAGGAGGCGCGGGAAGGAGATCACGAGAGATGTCTGGCTTCTTCCATGAGCGGGTGCTCGAAGGCCGAAGCGTAGGCGTCAAGCGTGGAGGCTTTGATGCGGAGTTGTTTGCCAATTTTGCGCCAGCCGGAGACGGCGGCTGTGACTTCGGCGAGGATGGCTTTGGCGTCCTTGGTCTTGAGTCCAAAACGGGGGGCGGCGGCGAGCGCAGCGGCGATGGTGGGCTCGTCCATATCCTCGGAAATAGGAGTTTTGGGCGTTTGCGTGCGGTCGATTTGCGGCACGGGATTCACGTCGTAAGCTGGCGAGGAGTGAGAAGATGAGGCGGCACCAGAGTTCGTGGAGGTCTGCGGTGGCGTCGTGACCAAATTGGCGGATGCCGTCGGCGAGCATGGTGTAGGCGCCGGGTTCGCCTTGGGAGAGGCCGAGGAGGCTGTTGGCGGAGAGGAATGGAATACGCCGGGCGCCCTCGCGATCGAAGCGGGTGATGACGGAGACGGTCTGGCCTTTCACGTCCACCAGCCGGTGTCCCGCGACGGTGATGCCGGCCTGCTGCGCGAGAGTCAGGGCGAGAATTTCGCCTGCGGCGATGTCGCGGGTGTCGTCGGGTTTGGGGAACTTCGCGATAGCGAGCTGGCCATCCCCGAGGGCAATGGCAGACTTCGGTCGTGCGCCACCGAGGGGCGAGCCTTGGGCGAGAAGGTAGCGCAGGTCCGTGGCCGTTTCGGTTTCGTCGTGGACGGCGTCGGTGGCGTTCAACAGCGCGGCGAGTTGGATGATTGGGGGGATGTTTCCATGTCCCGAGGCAAGGAACGGACCATCCGCGTCCGCACGAAAGCGGAGCGCGCCGATGCGTGAGGAGTCGTCGAGCGCGAGCACGTAGTCGAGGTCCTGGTATGGCCTGCTCTCGAGCACTCGCTTGCGCACTGCCCGGTCGATCAGCAGCCGGCCCCAGCGATCCGGGCCACAGTCCTGCATCGCACCAAAGAGGGGCGAGCGGTGGTGCGGTCCAGCACGCAGGGGAAGCGACGTTGGGTCAATGGCGAAAGCGTCGGCTCGACCGAGCCACTCGGGAACGTATTCAAACGTCATCGCCGGGCTACGCTGGGCCGTGTGAATGCGTCCGACTAGATGGGTCTCGCCTGCCCATTCGATGTGAACTTCCACGCTCATTGCTTGGGACGGCGGATACGTTTCGGCAGGCGCCCTTCATCGAGGCTGAGGGCGAGCGCATCGGTAGCCGGCGCGGCGAGATTGGCGAGGCGGTCGTGCAATTGGAGAATGAAAGCGGCCGTCGCGAGTGTGCCTACGCCTACGTTTGGGTCGCCATTTTCCATCCGCCAAAGGGTGGCGCGGCTGATAAAGATCCGGGAGGCCATGTCATCGGTAGAGATTCCGCGTTTCCGCCGCGCGAGCGCGAGGTCGCGGCCCAGTTTGCGCAGCGCATGGGCGGCGGGTAATGGAATGGATGGAGAATCAGGCACGTCATATTGTATTACATATGAAACATTAAATCAAATAATGTTTCATATATTAAACGATACATTCGCTCACTGCGCAGCATCCGCGCGGTGGTCTTTGCGCAGCCCGGCGGAAGTGAGGCGGGGGTGTTGGGCATCGCATTTTGAGCAATCGCGCCCTGAACGAAGATGAAGTCGTGCGGCAAGTTTTCCCAAAGCGTGGCAGCGAGTTTGAACGAGGCGAGTGCCCCTCACTACACGATCACGCCGACGACGGCGGCGATGATGTAGCAGGCGAGGAGACCGCCGAGCATGGCGCGGAAGCCGATTTGGGCGAGGTCGGCACGGCGCTCGGGGCAGAGGGCACCGATGCCGCCGATCTGGATGGCAATGCTGGCGAAATTAGCGAAGCCGCAGAGGGCGTAGCTGGTAAGGGTGATGGAGCGCGGGGCGAGGGTGCCGGGATTCGCAGCGGCGTAGTCGCTGAGGTGGATGTAGCTGACGAATTCATTGAGAACGATGCGCTCGCCGAGGATCTGGCCGATGAAGCCGCAGTCTTTCCACGGGACGCCGTAGAGCCAGGCAAAGGGGGCGTTGATCCAGCCGAAAAACTGCTGGAGGGTGAGTGGCTCGGCGACCCCAAGGGCCTGCTGGGGCCAGGCGACGAGGGCATTGACCAGCGCAACGATGGCGACGAAGGCGAGGAGCATGCCGAGGACATTGAGCGAAAGCATGACGCCCTCACTCGTCCCCCGGCAGAGGGCGTCGATGGAATTGACGGCGGTGCGCTCGACGCGGAAGTGGTGGCGTTCGCCGGTTTCACTCTGCTCGGTCTCGGGAAACATGACTTTGGCAATGAGCAGGCCGGCCGGCGCGCCGAGAACGCTGGCGGTGATGATGTGCCCGGCGCTGATCGTGGGCAGGCCGGCGTAGATGACCATGACGCCGGTGGCGATGGTGGAGAAGCCGGTGACCATGAGGGCCATGAGCTCGCTCCGGGTCATCTTGGGCAAATAGGGTTTGATGAGCAGCGCGGCTTCGGTCTGGCCGAGGAAGATATTGCCCGCGCCAGCAAGGCTCTCGCTGCCGCTGGTGCCCATGAGGCGCATCATCACCCAAGCCATGCCGGCGACGATCTTTTGCAGCACGCCCCAATGGTAAAGCAGCGCGGAAAGCGCGGAGATGAGGATGATGGTGGCGGAGATCAGCACGGCGAAGATCGCGCCGGAGCCCGGCCCAAAGGCCGCACCCATTTTCGCGCTGTCGGCAAGCGGGCCGAAGATCATGCGCCCGCCTTCCATGGCGAAGTCGTTGAGGCGCGCGACGGTGGCATTGGCTCCGGCAAAAAGCTGCTCCCCGATGGGTGTTTTCAGGATGAAAAGGGCGAAGCCAAACTGCAGGGCCAAGCCACCGAGCACAGCACGCCATGGGAAAGCGCGACGGTTGTTGGACAGCGCCCAAGCGATGGCGATGAAAACGCTGATTCCGACGAGGGAGATGAGTCGATCGACCATGGCGGCTACTCGCGCTGCGCGGTCGCTGTATACACCCCGTGGGGTCCGTCGGGATTGGCACTCACAGTTTGGCGAGGCAGAGGTCGAGCACGGCGAGGAGGAAGTCGGCGTCCGAAGTTGTGAAACACATCGGCGGTTTGATGCGGAGGACGTTGCCGTGGAAGCCGCCTTTTCCGATGAGTAGGCCCATGTCTTTCGCCATTTCAAAGACCTGCGCGCATTCCTCTTTCGCGGGGATTTTGGTGGTGCGGTCGCGGACCAGTTCCACGCCGAGCATGAGGCCCTTGCCGCGGATGTCGCCGATGATCGTATGACGCTCCGCCAGCTTGCGAAAGCCGGCCTGCAAATAGTCGCCGACGTGCAGCGAGTTCGCCTGCAAACCTTCGTGGTCGATGACTTCGAGCACGGCTTTCCCCTGCGCGCAGACGACCGGATTGCCGCCGAAAGTGTTGAAATGGATTTTTGCCGCGAGCGCCTGGGCGATCTGCGGCGTGGTGACCACGGCGGCGAGCGGGACTCCGTTGCCAATGCCCTTCGCCATGGTCACGATGTCCGGGATCACCCCCTGCGTTTCGAAACCCCAGTAGTGCGTCCCCGTCCGCCCAAAGCCTGCCTGCACTTCATCGGCGACGCAAAGGCCGCCCGCTGCTCGCACGTGGGCGTAGGCGTCTTGCAGGTAGCCATCGGGGAAAACCACAGTACCGCCCACGCCTTGGATGGACTCCGCGATAAAGCCGGCGACGCGGCCCGAGGTGGCGTAGTCGATCACGCTCTTCACATCGTCCGCATACTTGCGCCCCGCCTCGGGATCGCCGGCGAAAGCGCCGCGATAGGTGTCGGGCGCGAGCGCGTGGTGGACGCCAAAGCTGTGCGGGACGTTGTATTTCCACGTCGAGTGCGCGGTCAGCGCCATGCCGCTGGCGTTGCCGCCGTGGTAGGCATTGCGCAGGGCGATGAAGTCATAGTTCTCGGTAAAAGCGCGGGCCATGAGCATGGCGAGGTCGTTCGCTTCGGAACCGCTGTTCACGAAATAACAGACCTTCAAATCTCCCGGCATTTTCGACGCGAGAGCCTGCGCGTATTGGGCAATCCCGGGGTGGAGGTAAATCGTGGTGGTGTGCTGGATCAGCGCGTTCTGCGCCGCCACGGCCGACATCACGTGCGGATGGCAATGCCCGACGCTGACGGTGACGATGCCCGCGAAGGCATCGAGATAACGCCGCCCTTTTTCGTCGAAGAGATACTGCCCGCGACCCTCGACGATCATGATCGGGCGCTTGTAGTAGTGGAAGATCGCGGGGTTCAGGAAGGCCGTGCGCAGCGCAAGCACTTCCTCCGCACTCGGGCCGGTGTAGGGCTGCGGCTGGTGGGAGAAAGGCGGGAGCTCGGGCGTGGTCATTTTGTTGAGAGCTGGGACAGACAGATTATTTCGACGGGTTCTGGAGCGTGTAAGTCACCGCACCTTTCGCGTCGATTCGGATGTCGTCGGCCGCGATGAGTTCGTCGATCAGCGACTCGATGCCCATCGCCGGAGGGTGTTTACCGAGCAAGGCTGAGAGATGCCTGATCAGCGTTTTGCGCCTCTTCGGTCGATTGGTTCCGTGCGCGCACAGGTGCTCTCGAACTCGCGCGAGCGGTCCGTTCACTTCGCTTACCTTCGAGCGTGGCACAGGCACCGACCGAACCGCGAGTTCTGCGGCTGCAATTACAGGCTTCGGTACTCCTGAAAAGTTCAGTTGAGAAAAATCCACATGCCGACGTGCTCGAATGTGGCGGCTGCGCAGGTGCTCGACTAACGGATCGTAACCCGTGTCCTTGGAGACGATGTGAAAGTAACCGCCTGGGTCTGAAGCGACCGCACGACCGACATAGTAAGCGAGCGTGAAATCGAGCGCGTCACGGCCCGAGGACGTGAGCCGCACAAACTCCACGGAAGCCGCATGCAAAATCAGTTGCTCCACCAATTCCACCTCCAGCTTCTTCTTCTGCGGCCCGAGCAGAAGCGTGAACGTCACGCCTTTCGTACCGATGACGCTGAGATCCAAGGTCTGGACGTTTTCGTAGTCTACGAAAACGTGATTTAGCGGCGGAGGGAGGTTCATGGCCGGTCGCGAGAAACATCGGCTGTGGGCGACGCAAACTTCCGCATCGCCAAATATGCCGCAAACGCCACGGCGAAGCCGATGAACCACGCGTAGTGATAGCTGTTGGTGAAGAACGTGGGCACGCGGTCGGCGGACACGAGTTTCACGGTAACGAGGAAGCCCGGCAGATTTGGCAAGACCGCGAGGGCGAGAGCGCCAACACCGGCCAGGCTGTAGCCGTTAGTGAAACGATACTCGCCATTGGCCTGATAGAGCGCCGCAACATCGAGGCGCGTACCGCGTAAGACGAAGTAGTCCGCGATCATAATGCCAGCGATCGGCCCGAGCAGTGCGCTGTAACCGATGAGCCACGTGAAGATGTAGCCGTTAGGATCGGCGACGAGTTTCCACGGCATCATGGCGATGCCGATGAGGCCGGTGATCAGCCCACCGATGCGGAAGGAGATTTTCTGCGGCGCGAGGTTGGCGAAGTCATTGGCTGGAGAGACGACGTTGGCGGCGATGTTCGTGGCGAGCGTGGCGATGCAGAGCGCAAGCATCGCGACCACGAGGAGCACCGGATTCTTGAACCGCGTGAGCACGTCCACCGGATCCCAGATCGTCTCGCCGTAAATGATCGTGGTCGCCGACGTGACGGCGACGCCGATGAACGAATACAGCGCCATCGTCAGCGGCAGCCCGAGCGCCTGACCGACGATTTGGTCGCGCTGCGAGACGGCGTAGCGCGAGAAGTCGGGGATGTTCAGCGAGAGCGTGGCCCAGAAACCGATCATGCCGGTAAGCGCAGGAAAGAAGAACGTCCAGAACTGCCCGGCCTTGGCCTGACCGGGATCGAACGCCGACGGTTGCGACAGAATCGGCCCGAAGCCACCCGCATTTCTCCACGCCCACCACAGCAGCGCGAGGCCGAGCACAATGAGCAGTGGTGCCTTGATGTTCAGCAGCAGGCGGATCGAGTCGATGCCGCACCAGACAACCCACATATTGATCCCCCAGAAGAACAGGAAACAAAGGAACTGCGGTAGCGTGATGCCGAAGTGGGTCGCCAGGTCGGGCGCGACCAACGCGGGAAAAAAGACCCCGAGGATTTTGCAAATGGCGTTGCCCCCGATCCATGTCTGGATGCCAAACCAACCGCAGGCGACGAAGGCACGCATCAACGCCGGGATATTGGCGCCCAACGTGCCAAACGATGCGCGGCAGAAAACAGGAAACGGGATGCCATAACGCGTGCCGGCGTGGGCGTTGAGGATCATCGGGATGACGACGATCACGTTGCCCAAAAAGATCGTGAGAATGGCCTGCCACCAATTCATGCCGCCGCCGATGAGCGACGACGCCAGCATGTAAGTCGGGATGCACGCCGACATGGAAATCCATAGCGCCGCGATGCTACCCACTCGCCATTTCCGCTCCGCCGTCGGCACCGGCGCAAGGTCTGCGTTGTAGAGGCGACGGTCCGGCGCGTTCGGGAAGACAGCGTCGGAACTGGCGTCGTGCATTCGCGAGTTAAAGCAGGTCGCTCACTCGCGCGCAATTGTCGCCATCCTCGCGCGCGCAGTTCATACGCCGATGTCTTCGTTCCAGAGCGTCGGGTTTTTCTCGATGAAGTCGCGCATCAACTCGATGCACGTCACGTCTTGCACCAACTCGACCTGGACGCCATTCGCGCGCAGATGCTCCTCGCCACCCATGAAGGTCACGTTTTCGCCGACCACGACGCGTGGGATTTTGTAGAGCAGGATCGCGCCGCTGCACATCGGGCAGGGCGAGAGCGTGGTGTAGATGGTGCAACGCGCATAGACGCTGGCTTTTTGGCGACCGGCGTTTTCGAGGCAGTTCATCTCGCCGTGGTGGATGACGCTGCCGTGTTGCACGCGCTGATTGTGCCCGCGGCCGATGATCTCGCCATCGCACACGAGTACTGAGCCGATGGGAATGCCCCCGGCGGCAAGGCCCTTCTTTGCTTCATCGATGGCGGCTTGAAGAAATGGATCCATGTCTGGCTGAGGTTGGTGCTTTTAGAAATGTGCGGGCTCGCGCTTGAGATACTGGCCGCGACCGATGGTGCCGACGAACTTTCCACCACGTACCGCAACCTCGCCACGCACGGTCACGATGTCGGGTCGACCTTCCAGCGACCAGCCCTCGAAGGCGCTGTAATCCACGGCCATCGTCTGGGTCTGCGCGGAGATGGTGCCACGGTATTCGGGATCGAAGATGACGAGATCGGCGTCGCTGCCAGGGGCGATGGTGCCTTTGCGCGGGAAGAGGCCGAACTGCTTCGCGGCCTGCGTGCTGGCGACATCGACGAAGGTGTTGAGGCTGATTTTGTTCGTCCGCACGCCGCAGGTGTAGAGCAGCTTCACGCGCTCCTCGAGCGAGGGAATGCCGTTCGGGATCTTGGTGAAGTCGTCGCGGCCCATCGGCTTCTGGGTGGCGAAATCGAATGGCGCATGGTCGGTCGCGACCGTCTGCACGAGGCCGTCGCGCAAGCCCGCCCAGAGCACGGCTTGGTTGCGTTTGTCGCGCAGCGGCGGGGACATCACGTACTTCGCACCTTCAAAGGCCGCGCGCTCCGCGTCCGACTTGTCGAGCAGCAGATACTGGATGAGCGTCTCCACGCTCACGCGCACGCCACGCTGGCGGGCGGCGATGGCTTCCGCGAGCGCTTCCTCACAACTCAGATGTACGATGTAGGTCGCCGCGCCCGTCAGCTCAGCAAAGGTCATCAAATGATGCACGCCCTCCGCCTCTACGCGCGGCGGCCGGCTTTGGTGATGCCCCTCCGGCCCGGTCACCCCTGCGGCGAGAAGCTCGCGTGAACGCTCGGCAATGAGCGTTTCGTTTTCGCAGTGCGCGGTGACGATCACGCCAAGTTCTTTGGCGAGTTTCAGCGTGCGGTAAAGCTCTGCGTCGTCGATGCCGAACGCGCCCTTGTAGGCGAGGAAGACTTTGAACGACGCATTGCCCCGCGCCACGATTTCGCGGAGCTGCGCCTCGGTCGTCTCGTCGAATTTCGTAACGCCCATGTGGAAGGTGAAATCGCAGGCCGACTTGCCCACCGCTTGCGCCATCCACAGCTCGAAACCGCCGAGCGTGTCGTCGCTCCTTGCCGGGCAGCACATCTCGATCAGCGTCGTCGTGCCGCCCACGAGCGCGGCCTTCGACCCCGTCTCGTAGGTGTCCTTCGAGAGAGTGCCCATGAACGGCAGATAGATGTGGACGTGCGGATCGATGAAGCCGGGAAAGACCAGCTTCCCCGTGGCGTCGATCACTTCCGCATCCGGCGGCGCGTCGAGTCCGTGCCCGACCCGCGTGATCGTTTCGCCCTCGCAAAAAATGTCGCCGGTGAAATCGCTGTCGGCGGTATTTATGCGGCCGTTTTTGATGAGTAGAGGCATGAGCTATTTCTTCCAGACGTCGCCCACGCCTTCACCAAACCAGCGCGTGGTTACGACCTTTTGCTGCGTAAAAAACTGCACGCCTTCGCGGCCTTGGATGTGGAGGTCGCCGAAGAACGATTCGTTCCAGCCGGTGAAAGGAAACATCGCCATCGTCGCCGGCACGCCCACGTTGATGCCGACCATGCCGACATTCACGCGATGCTTGAATTCGCGCGCGGCCTTACCCGAGTTCGTAAAAATCGCGGTGCCGTTGCCATAGGCCGATGCGTTCGCGAGTTCGATGGCCGCGTCGAGGTCGTCCATGCGCATGACGTTGAGCACCGGCCCGAAGACTTCCTCGCGGGCCAGCGTCATGCCGGGCTCGATGCCATCAATGATCGTCGCCCCGATGTAATAGCCGCCGGGCGCTTCCGGCACTCGAACGCCGCGGCCATCGGCGATGATCCGCGCCCCTTCGCTCTCGCCGCTGGCCACGAGGCTGAGCACGCGGTCGCGGTGCGGCGCGGTGATCACCGGCCCCATGTCCGGCTGCGCTGCGCGATCCGTCGGGCCCACGCGGATGGCCCGCGCGGCCTCGATCAACGACGGTAGCATCCGCTCCGCCGCCGCACCCACGGCGAGCGCGGTCGAGCCGGCCATGCAGCGTTCGCCCGCGCAACCAAAGGCCGCTTGCGACAAGCTCTCCACCGTCTTCGCCACGTCCGCGTCCGGCATCACCACGATGTAATTCTTCGCCCCACCATTGGCCTGCACCCGTTTCCCGTTCCGCGTTCCTTTTTCGTAAATGTGGCGGGCGGTAGGCGTGGAGCCGACGAAGGAGATCGCGCGCACTTTCGGATGCGTGAGCAGCGCGTCCACGCACTCGCGTCCGCCGTGGACAAGGTTGAGCACACCCTTTGGCAGCCCCGCTTTTCCCAGCAACTCCACGAGCAGTACCGCCGTAAGCGGCACCTTTTCGCTCGGCTTGAGCACGTAGGTATTTCCGCACACGAGCGCGAGTGGGAACATCCAGAGCGGCACCATCGCGGGGAAATTGAACGGTGTGATCCCAGCGCATACGCCGAGTGGTTGGAGCAGCGTCTCGCAGTCCACCCCGCGCGCCAGATTCTCCAGCGAGTCGCCCATCATCAGCGATGGCGCGCCGCACGCATACTCGATGTTTTCCAGCCCGCGAAACATGCTCCCGCGCGCCTCCGCGAGCGTCTTCCCGTGCTCGCGCGAAACGCCCGCACACAGCCGGTCGAAGTTCTCCTCCACCAGTTGCCGGTAGCGAAACATCACCCTCGCCCGCTCCACGACCGGCGTCTCGCGCCACGCGGGAAAAGCCGCTGCCGCCGCCTCCACCGCGGCGTTCACCTCCCCCGCCCCGCCCGCCGGACATTCCGCGATCACCTCGCCCATCGAAGGATTGAAAACCGGCGTCCCGCCCGCCGGCGTGCGCCACTCGCCGGCGATGAAGTGGGGACAGGGAAGCAGCGGCATGCTCACTATTCCGGCGGGGTGATTCCGTGCTTTTGAAAGAGTTCACGAAGGAAATAGAGATCCGGCGCATCCTTCTCGCGACGGGTGTGCCGCTTCATCCGCCAGAGGAGTTCGGGCGAAGCGAACGGGATCAGGACGCCGTCCACTTCGCCGGTCACGATGTGCTTCGAGGCCTCCGCGAACTCGATCCCCGCAGCCGATCCCATCAGATCGACGAGCACGTCGTCACTGACCCGACAGACCACGAACTTGGCCACATCCCCGGGCTCCAGCTGGAGGACTGCTTGATCCGGCAGCATCTCCAGGGCGGAGAAGACTTTGGCTTCGTTTTCAAGCGAGCAATCAATGAGTAAATCGATGTCTCCCGTGACTCGGGCATAGCCCGCATACATGATCGCGAAGCCGCCCACCACGACATACTTGGCGCCGAGCTCATTCAGCCTCGCGCAGATCGCGACCAGGTCGGCCTGAGCGGGCGGTCTTGAAACTATTTCGTCTTCTCCGGGACCAGATACTTCATCGTCCATGCTTCGGCTTCCTCGAAAGATTTAAATCTGAAAACGCCCCTCGGAAAACGCGGGTGCTTGAAGGTTTTGGCCAGTTCGCCGGCGAGCTTTTGCATCCCCATCCCGTAGTCAAAACCGCCCCGCGGAATCCTTCGGCCCACGGTTTTGCCGATCTTCTCCTCGATGTTGATCACTGGATGCTGCATGACGGTCATCGTAGGCGCGCAAAACGATTGTTCAACTCCGCGCGAGCGCGTCGCTCTGCTTCACGAAATCGTCGCCACTCCACTCGCCATCGGCAAGGACGACCTTCTTCGCCGGTTCGGCCGCCGCTGCTTTCTGTGCGGTTTTGCGCGCGTGCTGGCGCTTCACGAGATCGGCGTGCGTAGTGAAGTAGTCGAGCGAGGCGCCTTTGAAATCCTCCAGCGTCGCAAAGCCCTTCCTCTCCATGAAAGCGAGGAGTTGTTCGCGCATCGGCTTCACCTGCTCGTAGCCGAACTTCATCACCCCGGTGCAGACCTGCACAGTATCCGCGCCGAGCAGGATGAACTGCGCCGCGTCTTCGCCTGATTCAATCCCGCCCAAACCCGAGAGCGTGCGCCCCGGAAACTCGCTGCGGATCATCTGCGCGATCTCCATGACCATGCGCAGCGCGATCGGCTTCACCGCCTTCGACGAATATCCACCCGGTGTCGTGTAACCCTCGACCGTCGGCTCCGGCCGCAGCGTGTCCAGGTTCACGCCGATCACGCTGCGGATCGTATTGATCGCCGCGATCCCCTGCGCCCCACCGCGCAGCGCCGCCCGACTCGGGTCCTCGATGTGCGTAATGTTCGGCGTCATTTTCGCCCAGACCGGCTTCTTCGTTGCGCTCG
>JANMTP010000006.1:0-13332 GCA_031390545.1 Chthoniobacter sp.
TCTCCGCATGAATCCCGCGCGCGGCCAATCTGCCGCCGCGCTGCTCACCGGCCTCAGCGCGCCGAAACTCTCGGCGCTTCTCACCGAGAACGCCGATGAGCCGCATGCGGCGCTGCTCGCCACAGCGATCATCGAAACGCAGAATCGTGCTTCGATCACGACGACCACCGGGCTTGCCGCGCTGATTCGTCAGACCCTTGCGGCGCAGCCGCGACCCGTGCGAAGCGAGGACGCAGAACTTTCTGTCCGTCGGGTTTTCCAAGCCCTGCGCATTGCCGTGAACGACGAATTTGGAGCTCTCGACACTTTCCTCCGCCACCTCCCGCAATGCCTGAAGCCCGGCGGACGCGTGGCCATTCTCACCTTCCACTCCGGAGAAGATCGGCGGGTAAAGCACGCTTTCAAAGCCGGTGAACGCGACGGCTTTTACGCGGAGACCGCGCGGGAAGTTCTACGCGCTTCCGGCGAGGAACTCCGCGCCAACCCGCGCTCCGCGAGCGCCAAGCTTCGTTGGGCGCGCCGCGCCGTCGTGTGATTTGCCGCCTCCGCCCTTGCGCCCGCGCGCTCGCAGTTTTAGACATCCCACCCGCATGCCCAACCGTCCGCCGCGTCGCGAACCCATGAATTACTACGTCACCTCCTTCATCAGCATTCTGCACTTCATCAGCGACGATCTGATCCAGGTGGACTCCACGTCGCGCATCGCGGAACTCTTCGGCGACGAGTTCGATGATCTCGATTTCGAGTTGGCCTTATGTTGTTTCGAAGCCACGCATAAGGTCGCCTTTTCCGGCAAACTTTGGGAAGCCGAGGCCGACGACTACGAGGAACTCTCGATCGAAGAATTCATCGAGACCTATGTGGAAGGCGGCGAGCAGCGTGACCCACTCTTCGTCACGAAGCGGTTCATGATGTTCCAGGAGTCGTTGACCAAGGCACTGACCGAAGAAGCCGAAGAACCGCCGGACGAGTATTAGTCGCCGGCGGTCGCTCCGCTTCGATTCTCGCCGCGGCGCCGGCTATTTAGCTGCCGGCAGCGAGACGTAGGGCACGCCTGGTTTGTCAGCGGGCGCGACGACATTGATCGTATGGCCGATTCGATCCGGCACGGCGCTGCCATCCGCGGCCTTGATGTTCATCTTGATCTCCATCTGCATGACCGGTTTCAGGCCGTCGATTTCGAGGAATACGCTCTTTTTGTCCGGCGCGAGTTGCACCGCTTTTACTTCCACGGGATCGGAGCCTTTTTGCTCTGGATTGCTGACTTTGTATTTGTCGGAGCCGTAGTTTGAGGTCCAGCGGTAGTTGTATTGCACCACCGAATAGCTCGCTGCGTCGGCGGCGCTGGCTGCGTCGAGCGGCGCGGTGAAACCAACCCGAATGCCCTTATCGGTGATCTGCAGAGTGTTTTGCACCGTCAGAGGTTTGCCGGTGTAGCGCACGCGCTGGATTGCGCCGTCCTTCGCGCCGTCCGTCTGCCAGCCTTTGAGGCCGCCGAGGTAAAGCTGGCCGTCCACCGGGCTGAAACGCGCGCGGCAAATTCCCGTCGCGAATTTCAGCGGGAACTTTACCACGCCGCCTTGGCGCACGTCGCCGACCATTTCCTGGACCACGTTGAAGAGGGAGGATTTGCCGTAGCTGAGGTAGAGGAGCTGGCCCTTGAGCGGCCCCCATTTATCGCTCGTCACCCAGACTTGTGAGCCGTTCGAGTTATCGAAGTCGCGCGGGACCCAGCAGAGGTGCGGCGGGTAGGAGGTGGGCAGGGGATCGCGGTGCGCGAGATCGACCACGCCGACAAATTCGCCGGGCTGCGAATAGTGAATGTAGTCCGCCGGCACCCACGTTCCTTCGTTGTCGCCGCTGGTGATTTCATCGTTCGGGCCTACGCCGATGCCGTTTGGCGCGCGCACGCCTGTGGAGAAGATCTCAAACTTGGAGCCGTCCTTCGAGACTTTGAAAATACAGCCGGCGTGATCGCTCAGCGGGCCCCAACCGCGGCCACCGGGATTCACGGGACCACCTTTGGAAAAGTAGAAGTTGCCCTTCGAGTCCGTATCGAGGCCAAAGGCGAATTCGTGGAAGCCCGGCGTGACCTGCATGTCGTTGTTAAAGTTTTCGTAAAGATCGGCCTCGCCGTCGTTGTTCAAATCGTGCAGGCGGGTGATCTGATCGCGCCCGAGCACGTAGATTTTGTCATCCACGATGCGCAGCCCGAGCGCGTGGAAAAGACCGGTCGCATAGCGCTTCCACTCGATATTCTCCAGCTTGTCGTCGAGTCCTTTGCCAATCCACACGTCCCCACTCCAAGTCGAAAAGGCGATCTGCCCGTTCTTGAAGAAATCGAGTCCAGCGATGCGGATGCGCGACTTGTAAGGGTTATCAAGCGGGACGCGGAGATCATCCACTACGTAAGGAAAAGCGCCGTCCTCCTTGCCCAGTTCACCCTTCGCTTTCACCGTTTCCGGCCAGTGTGGCTTGCCTCCGGTGGTAAACGGCGTGAGGTCCTCGGCCTTGCTCGCGCCTTTGACGGCTTCGCCGAGTTTCGCCGCGTCGGCGGCGGTGCCCCGGGCATAAACAACTTTGAAATTCTGTCCCTTGGCGAGGGCGGGGAGTTTCAGCGTCACGCGCGCGCCGTCCACCACGAGCTTCGCGCCCCCGGGCGCACCGACCGTGCCGATAACCACGCGGGAGTCGCCGTTTTTCGGATCATTCGGCGCAATGACTTTGTCGCCTTCGAGCACCGCGGCGGAACCTTCCGGACCTTCCGCGAGCACCACGTTGGCGGCGGCGCCGGGCGTGATCACATTGAAGGTGCGCGTGACGAGCACATCGGAGCCGGCCTTTTCCACGTTCGGCATTTCGAGGAGCGTCGCCTCGCCCACAGTGTAGGCGAAGACCACGTTGTCCCCGCTGAGATAGAGCCCGCGATACTTCGCCCACTCCTTGGGCAGCGGGCCAAAAGGAACTTTCGCTGCGCCAGGTCCGGTCGGGAGTTTGCGCGGATCCTTCAAGTCGTCGCCCTTGCTCCAGCCGGGTGTGCCGGAATTCGTGCTGAAATAGACTTCCGCTTTCGATATCGGAGCGGGGTTGGGCCCGTGGCCACCTTCGAAAACTACCCCTTTCAGCTTGAGCCATCCGCCCATCCAGCCGCCGGTCATGCGCAGCAGATCCGTATCAAAGATCATCCCACCGTCGCCCGTCGCACCGAGCTTCACGGCGATGCCCTTGTTGCACGCAATGCGGACGGACCCGTCGAGCGTGCTTTTGCCTGTCACGTCCTCCGTTTTGCCATCCGTCTTCACTTTTTCGGAGTAAAGATCGAGGTAGCTCGCCGTCAAAAACCGGCCGTAGTCCATCTCCTCCCACCAGTTTGCCCCGAGAGCGGAAAAAGAGGAAAGTCCGAGGAATGCGGCGGCAACAAACGACGTAGTGATGAGCTTCATGGGTGAGGAGAGGAGTAGAAAGAAAGGCCCGCGCGGAGCAAGCCCGGCGGGCGGTTTTTGTGTAAACCGTCCAATCGACCTGTCGAGGTGAAATTAGGGTTTTTCCCGCCCGACCTTTCGAAGTCGGCCAGTGCCCCCGACGTGTGCGACGCTGCGCAGCGAGGACGGGCTGGGCCTGGTCGAGACGCGCCCCTTTTCCAATTGCCTCGCCAGACCTCCGCGCGTTAACCCACTGTCGTATTCGCCTCGCCCCGTCAAATTCAACTCCGACAATGAAAAGGATCCTGCGGGGCGTCATCATTTTGCTGGGGTGGCTGGGGCTGAGTCTCGCCGTGCTTTGGTCCTTTGGCGCGCTTTGGTATGACGGTCCGTGGCGACCTTTAGCGGCCCTATTCGTCGTCGGCGCGCTGGCCGCGGTGGTTTTCGTGCGCCGGGCGCAACTGGTCGTGGCTGGCGGGATCGCGGTGGTCGTCGTGTGGTGGCTCACGCTTCGGCCGACGAACACGGCCGACTGGCAGCCGGACGTGGCGCAACTCGGCTGGGCCGAGGTGAACGGCGACGAGGTGACTTTGCACAATGTCCGGAACTGCGAATACCGGACCGAAATGGACTACACACCGCGCTGGGAGACGCGCACGGTGCGCCTCTCGCAGATTACCGGCATCGACCTGGCGCTCGACTACTGGGGTTCGCCGTGGATCGCGCACCCCATTGCCAGCTTTCAATTCGCCGATACGCCGCCGGTCTGCTTTTCCATCGAGACGCGTAAGAAAGCCGGCCAGCGCTACTCCGCGATCGGCGGGCTCTACCGGCAATACGAACTGATCTACACGGTCGCGGAGGAGCGCGATGTGATCCGCCTGCGCACGAATTACCGGCGCGAGCAAATCTACCTCTACCGCACTGCCGCGAGTCCGGCGCAAGCCCGCGAGCGCTTCCTCGAGTACGCGCGCACCCTCAATGCCATCCGTGAGCGGCCGCGCTGGTATAACGCCATCACGACCAACTGCACGACGAGCATTCGCGATCAGCATCCCGCGGCCAAACGCGCTCCATGGGACTGGCGCATCCTGCTCAATGGCAAAGGCGACGAGTTAATGTATGAGCGCGGCACCATCGTCACCGACGGACTGCCCTTCGCTGAACTCAAACAACGCGCCCTCATCGACGCTGCTGCCCAAGCCGCGAACGATTCACCCGATTTCTCCGCCCTCATCCGCGCCGGCCGCCCGGGTTTCGGTAACTCCGCTACTTCAGCGGCCGTGCCACCATGATCCCGGCGTGGCTCTTGAAGTAGTTGAGGTAGGCGCTCAAGCGCTTATCGACGATAACCTTTCCAGAATTGCGCGGGTGGCTGGCGTGCATGAAACGGAGGACGCCGTCCGGCGTGCGGTAAGCGAAACCGACGTGGGAAGTGCCGATCTCGCCGCCGTCATGCGAGCAGATCGAAATGATGTCGCCGCTTTGCAGTCGCGGCTCGATGGCGGCGACGCGGTCTTTTGGGATGTAGTAGAGCGGGGTGCTGGCGATGCGGTTTTCCATACGGGCAATACCGGCGCGAATGGCCGGGTTGGCGCGCATGGCGCGGTAGCTCTTCCAAGCGCGCTGCATTTCCACGGCGGAATGCGGACCACGGATGCCGCCGAGTTCGCGGGTCAGGTCCCGGACAAGGCCGCGGCGCTCGTTGTCCTCGGCCCATTCCTCGAGGTAATGGAGACGGGAGAGATAGCCGTTGCAAACGCCTCCGCGGTAGCGGTCGAGCTCGATGTATTTGAGAAGCGTCTGTGGGGTCCATTGCTCGCGCGGTTCGTCAAGCATGCGGGCAAAGGCGAGCGCGATTTCGAAGAAGGTCCAGCAGTCCATGCTGTTGAAGTTCGCCGACGGCGCTTCGATGTGGTCGTCGAGCTCGAGCGTGAAGTTTTTGTAAGGCGTGCCCACGAGTGCACGGGCAATCACGGCCGTGCGCTGGCCGATCGGTAGGCCGACGGCCGACCCGGCGCGCGCTACGAGTTTGTCAAAGCGGTCTCGCCCCACGAAGACGGTGGAGAAGGGAAGCCCGTGGGTGTCGAATTCCTCAGGGATAGAAGTGGCCGGCGGGACGCTGGTCGGTGCAGGCTCGGCGGCGTAAAGCGGCTCGGTGAGGACGATGAGGGCGATGGCGAGAAGACGGACAGAGCGCATTTGGGAACGGGAGCTAACGGCTAAACGCGGAAGGTGCAAAAATCCAGAAAGGAGCACGCAGGTGCTTGCACATGCCGGAAGGACCACCCCGATACACCAAGGCGGGAAGGTCAGGGTAAAGTCCAAGGCTTGGAAGGCGCGGCCTTCTACAGACCTCATTGCTATTCACTCTGGGGGCGGAGCGCCCTCGTAGTGAAAAACGGCCGCGAAAGTGCCCACGCTCAAGGCACGAGGCCTTTGAAATAGAGTGTGCTGACACCCGCATCCTTGCTCGCAGCCCAGGCCGCGCGCACTCGGTTTTCACTGCCCATGTTCTTTTCGTGCGTCCAGATCTTAGGAGCGCGAAAGCCGGTCATCATGCGAGAGGATTTCCATGAAGGCTGTTCGCGGAGTTCATACTGCATGTCCGCCACGTCCAGGATGGTTTTGCCATCGCGGACGACCCGAAGGGAAAACCACGCCTCACCTCCACCGGTACCGATACCCTTGTCTTTCACGATCGCCGTGAGGACATCGCCTTTGACGATGGGGAAAGTCCCGCTTTCGACCCGGCGCAGGTTGTTGCCCGAGAGGATCTGCCGGCCATTGAGGAAGAGGGTATATTCATCGTCGGCGCAGGCAAAAACTTCCAAGCCGGGCGGCGTGCCGGGAGCGGGAGGGATGGCTCCGGGGACGCGAGGTAGGACCGTCGTAGGGATCGTGGGCGTCGCACTGGGCGCAGTCTCTTCCATGGGTTCGTCCGGTGGCACCGCCGTGCCAAAAGGGTTTCCAGCAATCGTCGCAGTTGGGCGAGCGGTCGGAGCATCTTTTTTCACGAGTAGGCCGAACTCGTGGATCAGCGTCTCCGCTTTGCCAAGTACGCCGTGGACTGGTCGAGTGTCCGTGCGGACAGTGCGGACCAGTGCCGTACTTTCGCCCCCAGCCCAAGCAGCAGTGTAGCGTTCATTTGGATCAAGAGCGTCGTTTTGATAACGGAAAAACGTCACGCGGAAGGCTTCGAGGTCGTCGCCCGCTTTAATTTCGATGGTTCCAACGGCAAATCCCGGACGTGCTTCGAGCACCGTGCCGGGAGTTCCTGGCGGACGAAGACCGCGTAGGGTACCGCGCGCTTTGCCGGCACTGCGCATATAGAGCGGGGTAATCGACTGGATGGCAGAACCCTGGCCAGCGCGCGTGGTGTATTCAAAACCGATGAGAACCCCCTGATCCGGACCCAGATCGCGAAAGGGCCGGCCCAGAGGCTTGGTGCCGCCGACGACCGCGGTGCGCAAAAGCGGACCATCGACGTAAAACACAGGAGCTTCGAGGTCCAACGGTCCGCCGATGATCAACGGAGGCAGCGCAGGATTGCGTGGCGCGGGCGCGGGTGTCGCAGGGGCGGGCGGTGCTGGGGTTGCCGTGGCGGGTAGGGGAGCGGTCGGCGCGGGCGTGGCCGCGGCGGGTTTCGGCACCACCGCTTTATCCGGCACGCCAAAAAAATCGGCGGCTTGGACTACGCTTGGGGCCGCCAGCGCTACAGCTCCTAAAATGGACACGATCACCTTCATCATGGGCGTCGGTATGCCACAGCAAGCCCGCGCCGCCAAGAGCGGGGCTGTAAATGATTTGTTACGTGGAATTCCGTCGCGCTGGGATCTCTTCATGAAGTGCCACCGGGATGACGCTCGAGGGCCCGGTTTTATTACAACTATTTTCCACCCCACTCAAATCCATGCGCCCGCGGGGATCACGCCGCCTTTGGGCACCACGACAATGCCGTCACGGATGTAGTAATTCTCGCCGTCGAAATGGTCCGGCTTGCCGTCTGGGGTAATGACCGCGCCATCGCCGACGCGTGCGTTTTTGTCGATGATCGCGTGATCGATGACGCAGTTTTTCCCGATGCCCAGCTCCGGCGTATTGCCGCGCGCGGCCTGGTCCGCGTCGTAAAAATCTGCGCCCATGATGATGCTGTCGCGCACGGTGGTGCCGCTTTTGATAAAGCTGCGGATGCCGATGACGGCGCGCTCAAGATGCGCGTCCTCGATGATGCAGCCGTCGGAGAGAATGGCGCGGCGGATCGTGGCCCCGTTGATTTTGCTGCCCGGGAGAAAGCGCGCGTGGGTGTAGATGGGCGTGACTGTGTCGAAAAAATTAAACGCCGGCACCGGATCGGTGAGCTGGAGATTGGCGTCGAAGAAGGCGCGGATCGTGCCGATGTCTTCCCAGTAGCCCTGATAGATGTACGAGTGGACGCGGAATTTCGGGAGCATGTCTGGGATGACGTGTTTGCCGAAGTCCACGAAGTCGTTGTCGAGCGCCTGGACGAGGATCTCGCGGTTGAAAATGTAGATGCCCATCGAGGCTTGAAACAGCTCGGCCTTGGCGTCGCGGCCCAATTCCTTTAGCAGCGAGGGCGGGATGCGCATCGCATCGAGCACCGCGGGATCCTTGGGCTTTTCCTCAAAGCGGATGATTTTCCGCGTCTCGTCGGTGTGCATGAGACCGAGGTCTTTGGCCGGCTCGCGCTCCACCGGGATCGTGGCCAGGGTCATGTCGGCTTTGGTCTCAATATGCTGTTTAAGCAGCTCCCGGAAATCCATCCGATAGAGCTGATCGCCGCTGAGGATGACGAAATACTCGTACGGGTACTGGAGAAAATCGCGGAGGTTTTGCCGCACGGCGTCGGCGGTGCCCTGATACCAACTCGTGTCCGTCGGCGTCTGCTGGGCCGCGAGGATTTCGACGAATGAGCGCGAGAAGCTGTCGAACTTGTAGCTCGAGTTGATGTGCTTGTGCAGCGACGCCGAATTGAACTGCGTGAGTACATACACGCGGCGCAGGCCGGAGTTGATGCAGTTGCTCACCGGAATATCCACGATGCGATACTTGCCCGCGAGTGGGACCGCTGGTTTAGACCGCTCCTTGGTTAGCGGAAAAAGGCGCGTGCCCGCCCCGCCGCCCATGACGATGGAGAGAGTCTTGTCGGTGATGGCGGGCCAGTTCGAGGGATTCATAGTCGGGGGCCGCAAGCGTGCAAACTGCCGCCCTGCTTGTCACTTCACATTTACGCCAACGCCCGCCGAGCCGCGTTAGTTAGTAATCCGCATCCGGTAGAAGCGTTTATCGAGGCCGCTCGTGGCATCGATGACTTCGATCAACGAACCATTCGAGGTTCCGCTTTGCAGCGTGTTCCAGTCGGTGAGATTCGGGCTCCATTCGATGATGTAAGTACGCCCAGCCGGCACCGTCATCTGCATCGTGTAAGTCACTCCCGCGGGATTCGTCGTCTGCTGAACGCTGGTGGGATGAAGGACGAGCGGCATCGATTGCACGGTGATTTGCGCTGAGGAAGCGCTCGCTCCACCGCTGTCAAAAGCGGTCGCCCACAGCGCGTGCGCGCCGCTTCCGCGCGGGCCTGCCCAACTCCAGGTGTACGGCGCCAGAGTGCGCTCCCCGAGCTTTACGCCGTCCGCCCAAAATTCAACGCGGGTGATGGTGCCGTCAGCGTCGGTGGCGTTGGCGGTGAACGGGATCGTGTCGCCGTTCAAATACGCGTCGCCGATCAGCGGTGCGCTGAGCCAGATCGAGGGCGGCGCATTGACCGGTGGCGGAACGGTCACACGGCTCGCTGGGATGATCTCCTCGGCCTGGCTGGCGCTGGACCAGAAGAGCCGCGCGGTGGCCCCGCCGCCGTTTTCGTAGTATTCCATGACGAGGTCGTAGGATTGATCGGCGACCAGCGGAAGCGTCGCCGGGACGCGTGTCGGGCCCTGGTCCACCCACTGATTGATGATCAATTGCCCGTTCAGCCAGACGCGCACGCCATCGTCGGTCTCAGCGGTCAGCGTGTAGGTTTCTGTATGGCGCGGGCGGATGCTGCCTGACCAGCGCACCGAATATCCATTCACCCCCATCCGCGGGTCGGGACTTCCATTGCCCCAGTTGAAATTGATTCCCGCGTCGGCCCGCACCATTACCAAGTCAGTGAAGTTCCCATTGTCGAAATACTCGGCGCGGAAGCCCGGCGTATTCGGCACGTTCAACGTGACCGGCACCGGTGCGCTGTAACCGATGCGATTCGCGGCATCGACGGCGCGGGCGCTGATCTCATGCGTGCCGTAGATCGGCGTATTCCACACAAAAGTGTACGGCGAAGAGGTGTCCTGCCCGAGTAATTCGCCATCCCGGTAAAACTCGACGCGACTCACCGAGTCCGCACCCGGAGTGGCGGTGGCAGTCAGGGTCAGCGAGGAGGGATTGTAGAATGTGGCGTTGGCCACCGGAGAGGTGAGCACGACCGAGGGAGCCGGAGTCACAAGCGTCACGTTGTCGAACACCGCATCGCAGATCGCGCCGTTGTTGTGCGCGGAGACGGCGAGCCCGGCGTAGATCGTCGCGTTCATCGAGATCGTCTGCGTGCTGAGCAACGTCCAAGCCGAACCGTCGGGCGAAATGTAGGCGCTAAAGCTCGTCCCCGCCCGCACTAGCCGCACCCAATAGGGCGCTCCTACGCCGGGGCCATAATAGCCGCCGGCATTACCGTCCGTGGCATTCCGATACTGGTGATGCGCGCCGTTGCTCGCCGCCAGGAGGGAAAAGGCGTACTTCGCCCCGGGCGCGAGGCTTTCGCGCAACATCACGCCGGCTTTCGCCCAGCCATCGGTATCCGCCACGGAGACCACGCGCGCGGTTAACGTGCCGTCGCCGGTAATCTGCCGGTAAAGGTAGTGAAAACCGTCCTCCGTATTCCAAATATCGTTGCCCGAACCGCTGACCGTGAAGGTGCCGGTGCCCGCGGCGTAGCTCGCATCGCCGGGAAGACCGGTGTCGCCGACATCGCTGTGCGCCCAGCCAAGAATCGGCGTGCTCTGCACCGAGATATTCGCGATGGCGGACGCACCGGTGTTTCCCACGCCATCCACGGCCAACGCATAAATGCTGTGCGCGCCCGGCTGCGCTCCGCTCCACACAATGGAAAACGGCGCGGTCGTGTCCTCACCGATTTTGAACGTGCCGTCGTAAAACTCTACGCGCTGGATGCCATCCGCGTCGCTCGCGGCGGCGGTGAGGGTCAGGGCGTCCGATTGGTTGAAAACGGCGCCGCTGGGCGGCGAAGTCAGAGTTACGACCGGCGGCGGGTTCGCGGAAAGCGAGCCGATCCACTGCGCGAGCAGCGCCACGCCGGGCGCATCGACCATGTTCTTCGCCAGCGGCGGCATTTGAATGGGACCGACGGTACTCGCCCGCTGGTAAAGCACTGAGCGCGATAAATCTTGCGGCACCACGACGCACGAAGTCGGGTCGCCAAGATGATTGCTCAACTCGCCGTAGATCAGCCCCTGCTGCGCCAGCGGCGTATCAAAGCGCGCGTCCCACTGCGCCTGACCCGCATTGCCGCCGGGCCGATGGCACGAGGCGCAATTCGAATCGAGGTACGAACGCGCGCGTTTTTCGAGCGTCGAGTTGGTGTCGCCGAGCGCCGCGAGGGCGTCGAGATTCGGGATCGTGTTTTCCGCGGGAGGATTATCAAAAAGCCCAATGTGCGCCCAGGCGCGGAGCTGGTTGTCAGTCACGCTATTCGGGTAAAGCAGGCTGCTGTTGAGCTGCCTGGTTTTCGGTCCGAGGACGCCGCCGGCGTTGTTGCTGTGGCAGGTCATGCAGTCCGTGCGGCTGGGGTAATACCACGGTTGGAAGCGCGAGCTTTGGAGGTGCATCTTCGCCGTAGTCGTGGCGTCTGCATTGTGCGAGGTCACGGCGAGCCCGAGATAAACTGTGGCGGGAAGCGCGAGGGTCTGGCGTGCAAACTCCGTCCACCACACGCCGTCCGTGCTCGATGAGCCGATGAAAGTATTGCCCGTCCGCTGGAGTCTCACCCACGTGTTGGGGTAATTGACCTGCGGCTGAGGCAGCGCCGGATAGATCGCTGTCGAATTGCCGCCCGTCGTCACTCTCGCCTGCCACTCATAACCGCCGTTGTTGTTATTGCGCGCCGCGTTGCTCGGGAAAACCATCGCGAAGACATGCCGGCTATTTTCCGCGAGCGACTCGCGGGCCATCAATCCGGCCTTCGTGTAAAGGTCCGCCTGGGTCAGCGATTCCACACGCACAGCCAGATCGAAGTCGCCCGTGCGCGGTTGGTGCGCGAAGTGGAACTCGTCCGCCCCACCCCAGATATCCGCGCCGCCCGCGGTCATCGTCACCACGTCGCCCACCCGCACCGTCGAACCCGCGAGCGCCGGCGATCCGATGTCCGCGTTAGCCAGCGCGTCGATCGGCGCCATAGCGATCGCGATATTTTCCGTGATCGCACTGTCGATGAGGTCGGCGTCCTGATTGTTTGCGCGCCACTTGTAGGTCGCGCCATACACGCCCGTGGCGTTTTTCACCAGCAGCCGGGTTTCGAGCCGCTTGCGAATGGCGGGGTTGGTATCATCGACGGGCAGTTCGAAATGTTTGACCCAAACGCTGCCCTCCGGCCACGTCCATTCGCCAGTCGCCGCAAAGCCGATGTTCGCCGTGTTCGGCACCACGGCCCAACGCGACTTCACCGCGCCATCGGACCAGAACGGATGATTCAGCGCGTAGGGAATGAGCGCGGTGCTCGGAGTGATCGTGGTGAGATTGCCGGTGCCAAATACGCCCGTTGCCGAAAGCGTGGCCGGCAGCGGTGCACCGGGCGCCGGGCCACCGCGCTGGAGTTTGAAAATTTGGCCGCCATTGCTGCTGAGCTGGCAGATGTAGAGTTCGTTGTTCGCATCCAAACCGAACGACGAGATTCCGGTGTAGTCGTTGCCGGAATTCGGCCCCGGACCTTTGGGCATGATGGCGAGCAGGACTTTAGTCGCGGGCGTGGTCGCCGTCAGCGTGGACTCGTCGAGGTACCAGATGCGGTTCGACCCATTGTCCGCAAAGATGTATTTCCCCACCAACTCCGGAAACGACGGCCCACGATAAACGTAGCCCCCAATGATCGCGTTACCATCGGCGTTGTGCGGGTAATCCACGATCGGCCGCTTGTTCACGCCAACATACGTCCCGGTGAGGTCGCCGTTGTAGCCCTCGATCCGATCCCATTGCAGATTCAGTCCCGGCGCGTCAGAGGGTTCGATGGCGGTGATTTCCTCGCGTGCGCCTCCGCCCACATCCCCAATGAAAATGCGCCCTGTGGGCGGATCGATCGTCATCCGGTGCGGACTGCGGAGACCAATGGCAAAAAACTCCTCCAGCGCGTTCGGCACGCCGACGAAAGGATTGTCATTTGGGATGAAATACTGCGGCCAGTTTGGACTTAGCTCATTCGCCGCACGCTTTGTGGGCGGGTGCGAAATGCTGCCCCCACGCTTGTCCACGTCGATCCGCAGCACGCCGGAAAAAAGGCTCAGATCGATGCGCTGCGTATTTCCGCCATCCGCGTCATCGCCATTGGTGAGGTAGAGGAAGCCGTTTACCGGGTGAAAAAACATCCCGCCGCCGTTGTGCCACACGCTGCTGTCGTATTGCTCGATGATGAGGAGTTCGCTGCCCGCAACCGCCACGCCATTCGCATCGAGGGTAAAGCGCGATAGGCGGTTGATCGTATCCTGCCCGGCATCGGGCCGCGCCGTCGGGCTGCCGACTACCGCGACGCCAGGCCGGGTGTGGTTGTAATAAACGTAAAGGTAGCGATTTGTTCCCGCCCCACCGGCGAGGTTGACGGCCCAAACGCCGGCGGCCGCTGGGACGAATA
>JANMTP010000039.1:0-35533 GCA_031390545.1 Chthoniobacter sp.
GCCCCCCTCGAAGCCCCCCTCGAAGCCCCCCTCGAAGCTCCCACGAATACATTGGACGGCCCGAAGGCGGTGGTTGTCGGCGAAGCCTTGGCGGCCGGACGATGGGAGGGCGCCACCTTCGAAACCGTGAGTCGGGCTTAAGCTAGAACGGCCATGTCGCGAGGGATTTGGGAAAGCGGGCGCTTGGCGGGACGACGGAATTGCGCATCACTGCACGCAGCAACCATGGAACTGCCAGACTTCCTGACCCAACTTGCCGAAAGCGGCGTGGCTCTCGTCGCGCCCGATGAGGTCGTGCGTGGCGACGTGGGGAAAATCTTGCGCGGGTGGGACGCGGTGCAGCGAAGGGAGTTGGCCGGCATTGCCCCGGCGCTGGATACTGAAGCCGCGGCGTGGGCGGCGGAGCGACTGTATCGCGGGTGCCAAGCGCTGGTCTGCCGTGACCTACCGCCAGCGGAGATGGAGCAGATGCTGCGGCTGCCCTGCCCGGTGGAGGTCTCACCGGCGGTGGACTATTCGGTCGATCTGGTCTTCCGCTTTCTGCCCGACCTGGTAGCGCTGGCGCGGCGCGTGGCGCGCAGCGATCCGCTGGTCGGGGGATTGCAAGCGTTGGGGCGGGACTGGCCGCTTTCATCGGTGGGAATCGAGGGCGTGGGTGCGGTCGATTCCACGAGGGTGCTCGCCCATGCGACGCTGCGGCAGCTTTATGTGGATCGCATCCTCGCGACGGGCGACACCGCCCGCCTGCGGGAGGAAACGGTGCGCGTCGCGGTAAAAACTGCACTCGGCGCATTTCCCGAGCTGGCGCCGGACCTCGCCGCCGCGTTGAATCCCGCCTCATGAGCACATCTGCCGAACCTCCGCCCGCGCTCGATTTCGCCCGCCGGCTCAATGCCGAGGTGCTGGACCCGATGAAGCGGAGTTTCGTGGGGAAGGACGAGATCATCGACCTGCTCGGGCTCTGCCTCGTGGGCGGCGAGAATCTTTTCCTCCTCGGCCCGCCGGGGACGGCGAAAAGTGCGCTCGTCCACGAACTCGCCGCGCGCATGACGGGGCGCAGTTTCGACTACCTGCTCACGCGCTTTACCGAACCGAACGAACTCTTCGGCCCGTTCGACCTGCGGCGGCTGCGCGAGGGCGAACTGATCACCAATACCGAAGGGATGCTACCGGAGGCGTCGCTCGTCTTTCTCGACGAACTGCTGAACGCAAACAGCGCAATCCTCAACAGCCTGCTGCTCGCGCTGAACGAGCGGCTTTTCCGCCGGGGCAAGGAATCGCGGCGGATGAAGACGCTGATGTTTGTCGGGGCGAGCAATCACCTGCCGGAGGATGACGCACTCAAGGCGCTCTTTGACCGTTTCCTGCTCCGGGTGCGCTCGGACAATGTGGCTCCCGAACAGCTCCTGGCAGTACTCGACGCGGGCTGGAAGCTCCAGCGTGCCGACCTGACGCGCGCGGCCACGCTGCATTTCGAGGATGTGGAAGTACTTCAACGGCTGCTCCCGCTGGTCGATCTCAGCGGCGTGCGCGGGCCGTATGTGGAGCTGGTCCAGCGCATCCGCCATGCCGGGCTGGCGGTGTCCGACCGGCGCGCGGTGAAACTCCAGCGGCTCATCGCGGCGAGCGCTCTTCTCAGCCTGCGCATGGCGGCGCGCGCCTCGGATCTGTGGGTGCTGAAACACATTTGGGACACCGAGGAGCAGCGCGAAGTCCTGCAGGCACTGGTTGGCGCGGCGCTCGGGGCGGAGGCCGCGGCGGACGACCATCCGCGGGCGCGGGCCGGAGAGGCGGCCGATGCGGAAAGCCTGGCCCGCGATCTGGAGGCCATCGCCGCGCAAGTGGCGGCGGCGGATGCGACGGAAACCGCGTATCTGCGCGACCGGCTGGGCATTCTCGACAGCCGCTGTCAGTGGGTGGCGGACCAGCAACAGCGCGAGTTTCTGGCGCAGAAGGTCGCGGCGCTGTGGCCGCAATTTGCCTCCTGACAAGATGCATGCGGACGCACGCTGGGTGGCTTGGATCGATGCCGCGGACGCGGGCGCGCTCGCCGCGCTCCGGCTGCGGCCGGGCCTGGAAATCGCGACCTCCGCGGACGTAGTGTGGCTGCGCGGCCCGGCGTGCGACGACGCGCTCGCCGGGGCGCTGCGCCAAGTGCCGGGCCTCCACCGCAGCACCGTGCTGGCCGATGGCCAGTTGCTCGCCGATGGCGCGCGCGTGCCCGGCGGCTGGATACCCGAGCTGCGCTGGGAGCCGCTGCGCGCTTGGCTGCCAGTGGCCCTGCCGACGGCGCTCGGCCCCGGATCGCCAGCGACACCCGCAGAATTGCGCCTCGTGCGCTCGACGTTTGAGCTGCCGGCCAATGCGGTGCTGACGGAGATTCAGGCGTGGCAGGCGTGGGCGGAGCGCGCGACGGAAATCCGGCTGCGTCCCCTGCGCTTTGCCGCCGCGAGCGATGGGCGCGTGTGGGTGGAGGGCACGCCGCTCCCTGCCCTCGCCGGCCATCGCTTTCACCTGAGCGAAGGCGTCGCGATCCCGTGCGGCTGGGTCTGCGCACCCGATCCCGGTGGGCGCGTGCTCCGGCGCTGGCTCGCGCTCGCGGCAGGGGCGACCGCTTTCGCGCACGCGGACGGGCGCTGGGAGATTTTGCAGGAGGAGCAATTCGTTCCCGCGCTGCGCAGCGCGGTGCGGTTGACGGCCAGCGCACTGGGCCATGGATGATCCGCGCGCCTGGGCCATCGCCTACCTCGCCGCCCGCCCCGCCGCGCCGTGGCGCTGGGCCGATCAGGGCGACGTCCTGGCGTGGCGCGATGGCACCACCGTAGCCTTTCGCGGCGAAGTCATCTCCATTCTCGAATCGCTCGTGCCGCACGGCTGGCCGCCGTTTGGCGCACTCGTTTGGGTGCTGGCGGCGTGCCGGGGAAAGCTGCCGGCGCAGGTGGGGGGCAGCGTGCCGTTTTACGCCTTGGGAGAGAGTGACCCGCCGGACAGCCCGCAATTGAACTTCGGTGATCTTGGCGCACGGCTGCGGCACATGCATTCGGTAGTGGAGACAGGCTTGGAGACCATTGCCGGACTGCCGGCCGAACTGCGCTCCTCGCCGAAGGCCAAGGCGGTGCTCGTGGAGATGGTCTTTGGCCGAGCGTGGAAAGAGGGAGGGCAGATAGATTTTTTTGGGGCCGTGCTCGAAGTGCTGCGATCGGGATTTTTGACCGACGCGATGCTGAACGATCCGGGCGCCCCGCCGCCCGGTGAGAGCAGCGAGTGGAGCGTGCTGCACGCCGGCCTCGCGCGCCTCACGCCGGAGTCGATTGCGCTGCGGCTGCGCACGGGGCTGGATGTCCTCCCGCTGGCCGCCGCGCTGCCGCTCCCGCCTGCGGTGCGGGTGCGCGCGTTGCTCGAGGATTTGCGCGCCGATGCCGCGCACGCGGGGCTGGCGCGGCTGGTCCGTGACATCATGGCGGCGATCCAGTTGCCGCGCCGGCTTTCCGAGCTGGACGAAATGCCAGTCGGCGGCTTCTCGGACATCACGAACCGCGGCAACCCCGACCGGCTGCTGCTCAGCGAACTCGCCCACGACGACCTCACCCTGGCCGTGCGCATCGCGCTCAATGAAGCGCTCTACCTGCGCCGCGAACCACCCGCGAGACAACCGCCCAGCACGCTCACCCTGCTGCTCGATTCCGGCGTGCGGCTCTGGGGCGTGCCGCGGGTTCTGGCCGCGGCGGCGGCGCTCGCCCTCGTGGCGAAAAGCGCGGCGCACGAGCGGTGCGCGGTTTTCCGGGCGCGCGGGGCGGAGCTTTCGACCGTGGATTTGCTGAGCAAGGAAGGCCTGGTCGCGCACCTCGGCGCGCTGGAGCCGCACGCGCATCCGGGCGCGGCGCTGGCGGCCTTTCGGGCGCTGCTCGCTGACGACGCGCGCGCCGACGCGGTGCTCATCACCCACCGCGAGGTTTTTGCCGACCCAGACTTCCAGCGCGCCCTCGCGCTCGCGGAATTCGAGACGCTCTATTTCGCGCTGGTCGATCGCGAGGGCGGCTTCACGCTGCTCCGCCATCCGTGCGGCAACACCGCTCCAGCGGAGGCGCAATTGGACCTGCACGGGCTTTTTCCGGACGCGCCGGGGGGCGGAAAGCGACCCCCACTCCTGGACCGCGCCGCGCATCCCGACCTGCCGCTGATTCTTTCCACGGAGCCGTTCCCGTTTCTGCTCCCGGTGCGCGGCAAAGTGCAAAAGGCGATCCACCGGCGCGGCGGCGGAGGCGCGTGCGTGATGCAGGATCGCCGGCTGCTGTGCTGGCACAAACCGGACGCAGGAGCCCGCACCGTGGCGAGTGCACTACCGCGCGGGCGCACGCTTTGGCTGGGGGAGTTGGACGATGAATCGCTCGCCGTGGTGAAGATTGTCAGCGGTCGCGAACGGCTGGCCTGCAGGATCTTCAGGCCCAACGGTGAGCTCCGGCACAGTCACGACTGGCAGATCCCGGGCGTCCAGCGGGTCGAGGTTCGTGAGGCCGTTATTTTCATCGTCTGCCTGGCGGAGGCGCAGGTTTGGGATCTGGAGACCGGGGCGCTTTTGGGCAAGGTGCCGGTGTCGCGGGTCAGTTCCCATGGTCGCTATTTCCGCATGTCGCCGGAGGGTTGGGGACTGCTCACTTGGAACGGGCAGGCGCTGGGGCTCGAACCGGTGGTTTTCCTCGGCGGCATCCCCGCCGAAGGCATCTTGCGGGTCTTCAATCACGCCGACCACGAGGGGCCGTGGGTTTTGCGGAAAAACGGCGACGTGCATGCGGAGGATGGTCGGCGGGTGCTGCAACTCGGGACGCTCAAATCCGTGGCCCGCGTTTCCGAGGATGGCCGGCACTTGCTCGTGGTCAGCGAAGCCGACAGCAGCTCGCTGGCTGTCGATCTGCGGAAGATGACCCATCGGGCAGTGCGCGGAGCGATCAGCGATGATGACTGGGCCGCGCCGCCGCAGCCTCCCACCCGCTCGGTGCGAGTGCATTTGGCGCGCATCGCCGTCGCGGACACAGGCGAGATTTGCCTCGGCTCGCAAAAGGGCGCGTGGACACGGATTACTTTGTTCGCCCATTCCTGTTTGGTCTTGAAATCCATGTGTGGCACGGTGCTGGCCCCGGAAGCAGTGCGGGATTTTGCGCCAATGGCACTGCCCGGTCAGCCGGGCTTTTCCTTGCGCCTCGCCCAGTGGCCGGATGGGCGGCGGGCGTGGCTGGATGACCGCGGAATGCTCCACCTGCGGTGTGCGGATCGGAAGGCTCCCGAGGTGACGATTATGCTCTCGGATGACGGACTCACGGTGTGGTCGTCCGATCGACTGATGGGCGGGAGCGCATTTTTCACGGGCGGGCAGGCGGATACTCAGATCGGGGAATTGTGGAATCAAATTCGCGCGTTCGGCCTACCATCATGAGCGCGACGCATGTGCTCCATCTCCGCCATAGCGCCGGCCCGCCGCGGGAGACGGCGGCGTGGTTTCTCGCGGGCGGCGAACCGGCGGCGTGGCTGGCGGAATTATGCCGCTGGCCGGGGCTGCTGGAGACGCTGCGCTGCTACGTGGTCCCGCGGAGTTCGGAAGGCGGCGGGGCCGGCGGGTTGCTGGTAATTCCGCCGGCAGGCGGGGCGAAGCCGGCGGGCGTCCGGGCGCTGGCTTTGGGAGTGATCGAGGGGACGTTTTTCCTACCGGTGGACGCGGAGCTTTTCCCGCCGGTCACGGCGGCGGAAGCGGGTGCGCTGACCCGCGCGGCGGTCACGTTTTTTCATCCGGGGATCGGGCTGGTGGAGTTCGCCGCGGCGGACGCCCGCGGGGTGTGGGCACTGCTCGCGCGGCCGGAGCTGACGGCGGCAGACTGGAATGCGGCGCGGGTTGGCGAGACGCTGTCCACTCGGCTGGCAGGCGTGGCGCTGCGGTCGCTGCCGGGGCCAGAGGAGATCTTTGGCGACGCGCAAAAGGAGATCGGCGCGGAGCCGCTAGGCAAGCTGCCGCCGCGACCGCAGGAGCCATCGGCGGGAGCGGGTGCAAAAATCGGGCGCTCGCTGGGCGGCTGGAGTGCGGGCGCGGTGGCGAAGCTGTTTTCTCTCCTGCCCGCGAAGAAGGGCGGGCGGCGGACGTGGGCGGACGACGTGCTCGACTGGGCGCAAGCGAAGCTCGCGGGCGTCTCGCAGGAATTCGAGGAACTACGCCAACGCGAGCTACTGCGGCTCATGCACCTGCTCGAATCCGACCCGGAACGAGGCCTGCGCCATGCACTGCCGCTCGGCGGCGATCCGGCGCGCGGGCGCAGCACCCCAGGCGCGGAACTGGGTTCGCGCGTGGTGGATTTCAATCTGCGCCAGCTCGGCGGCGGCCAGGCGGCGGACCCATGGGACGTGCCTTGGGAATTGCGGCAGAAACTCACCAAGCGTTATCGCGAACTGGCGCTGCACGAGCAGCAGCTCGGCCGCTTCAAACGCGCGGCCTACATCCACGCCCAATTGCTCGGCGACCTGAGCGCGGCAGCGGCGGTCCTGAAGGAAGGGCGGCACTTTGCGGAAGCGGCGGTGCTTTATCGCGATCATCTCCACCAGCTGACGGCGGCGGCGGAGTGTTTCGTCGCGGCGGGCCTTTTCGCGGAAGCGATCGCGATCCACGAAAAGGCGGAAAGCTGGCTGGAACTCGGCGACCTGCACCGGCGGCTGGGCGACGAAGCCGCCGCCAGCACGGCCTACCGCCGAGTCGTGGCAGCGCGGGCCGAGGCTTGGGATTTTCCCGGCGCGGCGGAGCTGCTCGCCGACCGTCTGCAGGCACCGGACGAGGCGCTAGCGATGCTCGCCCGCGGCTGGCCGGGCACACCGCAGGCCGGGACCTGTCTGACGGCCGAGTTTGCCCTCCTGGGCCGGCTGGGTCGCCACGAGGCGGCGGCGGAAAGGCTCGCGCGGCTGCGCACGGAGGCCACTCCCGTTAGGAGGGTGCTGATCCTCGGCGGAGTGCTCGACATTTTGCGGGGGACCTACCCCGAACAGGCGGTCCGGACCACGGCCACCGATCTCGCGCGGGTCAAAATCAGCCGCTGTCTCGTGGAGGGCGAGCTGGGCGAAGTCCGTGCCGCCGTCCAGCTCCTCGCACGGCTCGCGCCGGAGGACCGGCTGCTCGCGCGCGACACGAGCCGCTTCCTCGCCTCCTGCACCGCACGGCAGGGCCCCCCTCCCCTGCCCCCGCTGAAGCCCGCCGCAGGTAGGATCCGCGCCCCTTGGCTGCGGCGCACCGGAGGCCTGCCCCGCGGCCTTCAGTGGCTCGCGGTGAAACGCTCCGGGGCCAATTTTTTCGCGGTCGTCCGCAAGCGGGGGCAGCTCATTTTCCTCCGCGCAAACTGGACGGGCGGCATGCAGCAGATCGTGGATAGGGGCCACGCCCGCCCGACGGACTTGACGATGCTGGTCGCGGACGAAAGCCACAGTCAACCCGACTTCTTCCTGACGCTGCCGGCCTCGCCCGACGCCCCGGTGGTCCAAAACATCCCAAAAACCGATCTCTTTACACAGCCGCTGCTGGTCGGCATACCGCCCTGGCTCCCGGAGCAGACGCTGGCGCTGAGCATCAGCGGCGCGCAGTGGTGGGTGCTGCGCGCTGCGGGATCAGACCTGATCCTGGAGGAACGGTCGGCAGAAGGCCGGCTCGGGGGCAGCTTCGGCGTTGTGAGCTTGTTGGCGGACGCCGGAGTTGAGGGCGGCACCTTTTCCATGCTCGCCCTGCGGGGGCACGTTTGGCTCGCCTACGGAATGAATTTGCTGCTCTTCAAAGGTGCCAAAATCGAACGCTACTGGAGGCTGGAATCGCCCATTCTCGGGCTGGAAGCGTCCGTGCCATTTCTGCCGTGTGCGGTTGTAGCCCGGTGCGAATGGGGTGCCGCCGTCTTCTGGCACGACGCCCTCGCTGACCGCGTCGAGATGATCGCGTCGGCCCTCGAATGCCCCCGCGCCGTCTTTCTCGGCAACGGAACTCTGATCCTGCTCGGCCGTGCTCGCGACGGCGGCGGGTGCGACGGATGGGCGATCGACATCGACCGCCACGGCCTTCATGGCGAGGCGAAATTCCACAAGGCCGGCGGATCGCCAATTGCCTTGGTGGGCACGGATCGATCGGACGAATTCGCGGTTTTTGATGGGACTGACAAGGTGCAGATTTGGACAGTGGCACCCGAACGCTGAGGCGGTTATCTCATCAATGCCTGCAATGCGGATGGTAGCGGCCGGTGCGGGAACGAACTTGTGATCTCGCCGAGATGGCTGTGATCGCTGCAATGCCGGCAACAAGCTGATAAGAAGGAACAGTCGCGACGCGAGCTGACACGCCGCTCTGCGAACTGCGAATTCACGAAGTAAGTGCAACACGGGAGGCCTCGTGGTGGGAGGAAGAAGAAGGTCTCGAAGAGGAGCAGATTATGAAAGGAGGATGGGCATGAACTACCGGCAACTCAATGCAGAAGAGCGGAGCGTGCTAGCGGCCATGCGCACGCTGGGGCTGAGCCAGGCGGAGATCGCGCGGAAACTAGGCCGCCACCGGAGCACGATCTGCTTCTGGTTCCGCCCACACCGCGTCCCAAGCGCGGTTCCTGCGGCGGGTGAGTTGCCGAGAAAGGTGGCCACGCACAGGGGCGCTGTCAGCTGCAGCGACCGGTTAGGCGTTTCCGTTGAATGGCGAATGAGGTCGTCACCGTATTCCGGTCGCTGGTAGGTCGCTGGGCGGATACTTTGCCGAAACGCCCCAGGCGATCTCCTGCAAGGCGCGATTGAACTTGTCGTCCCATGTTGCGCGGTGGGCGCCCTTCAACTTCTCCGGCAGCGGCAAACCGACCGGGCTCCGGCCGTAAATCACGGCAAAGTGCAGGTAAGTATTAAACACCTCCAGCGGAGCGGAAGGATGAGCCGGATCCACGAAAAGCTCACCTTGGGAGTTCAGCCCCGGAATCTCCTTGTTGTAAATCTTTGTGCGTAACGCGACGAGCGCTTGCGCGGCTGGCACGAGCGTCAGAATCGTTTTGCCCCCGCCATACTTCTTATTGATATCGGCAGCTTGCGCTTCCCCCGCAGCGATATTGCGCAGGTAAAGCTCACGTAATTGCTCAGGCGTTTTTTCGCGGTCCACATTCGCCCAAGCACCCTTGGGAAAGTCTTGGTTGTCAATATCTGCGCCGCCCCACGAAAGCTGGACGATAAATCGCATCCCAGGATTGTGCTCCAAGCCCAGCTTCACAAAGTTCTCCACCCCCTCATCGGGGAACTGGATCGGCGACATGACAAAGACATCTACCTTCCCGGTCTTGAGAGCCGCTTTCGCTTCGTTGGGTTCTGTCTTCTGCCAGTGTTGGAGTATTCGCGAACCGCCGATGACTTGGACGCCCACGATCTCCTGGCCCTGGATTCCAGCGGCGGCGGCCATCTCCGGGAGGAGCTTGGGCACATACGACATCAAGCTGTGCGAGGCATAAAAGACGCGCAAGCCCTTGGGCGGCGCGTCAGGCTTGTTTAAAGCGGGGCCGATTGTCTGCTGGGCTGCCGCTACCGCCAGAAAGCACCCCAACGCGAGGGCATATGCCACGAGGGATCTGATCACCCCCCCTCGTGAGCGATGGACTAGCGTGAACGTGCTTCCGCCCCGGTCTAAAGTATTGGGGTAGAGTGAGGCGGAAAGGACAGAATTCATAGTTCGGAATGCAATTTGAGGTGTGATCTACAAACAGAAAAGTGGCGACGAGGAAACGCCTAACGACCTCAAGCTCAGCGACTGCGGAGGGCGGCGCGCTGGCTGCGGGCGAAGGCGGCCAGGGGCAGGATGGGAAGGCGGCGGGACGGTCGGCAGCAGCCAGCGTGCGGTCTGTTGGGTATTTGTCAGCGACAAGTGACGGCATCTTTTCCGAAGGCTTCCAGACATTGGCGGAAAATCAAGCATGCCCCGGTGGTGCCGAAAACGCTTGGCGAACATCTCCGTCTGGCGCGCATCGACCGGGGGCTAAAACAGACGGAAGTAGCTGCGTTGCTGGGAGTCGTCTCTCAAACGGTGGTGAAATGGGAGAACAATATGGTGCTCGTTGGCCCGAACTCCCGCACCCGCGTCATTGACTTTATCGGCTATGAACCGGCACCCCTAGGCGAAGACCCAACAGATGACGCTCGCGAAATGTGACGTTGGGAATTTGCATGTCGCTGATCTCTTTCAAAAACGCCCTCGAATGCCGAAAAAGAAAGCGGGAACCCCAGAAAGGGCTCCCGCTGTTTTCCGAAAGAACTGCTCCGTCGCCACTACGCCGCGACCATTGCCATTGGGTGAACCTCGCGGGCGACGCGCTCCATGAGCTGCTTCGCATTGCGAAGGTCGCACTCGGTTTGGACGTTCAGCCAAAACCGCGCCGACTGTCCGAAATACCGGCCCAGCCGCAGCGATGTGTCTAGGGTGATGACCCGCTTGCCGTGAATGATTTCATTCACCCGGCGCGGCGGCACCCCCAGCGCGCGGGCGAGGGCGTTTTGCGTGAGCCCCATCGGCTTCATGTAGTCTTCCAGGAGGATTTCCCCCGGTGTCATGTTTTCGAGATTCGCATTCATGGTGATGGATTTGTTTTAGTGGTAATCGACGATTTCGACCTCGTGCGCGTGCCCGTCCTTCCAGACGAAGCAGATGCGCCACTGGTCATTGATGCGGATGCTCTGCCGCCCCGCCAAGTCGCCTTTGAGGGCTTCTAGTCGGTTGCCAGGCGGCACCCGCAAGTCATTCAAGACCGCTGCCGCCGAGAGTTGCGTGAGTTTGCGAAGGGCGATGCGCTGAATGTCGGCGGGGAGCCGGCGTGAGCTTTTGCCCTTCCATACTTTCTCCGTTTCCTGGCAGCGGAAGTCTTGAATCACTTTTTGATGGTATAACGCCACGCGTTATAGCGCAACCCCGCCCTGTGGAAAACTCCCGATTTCCCGTGGCGCATCTTCCGTGTGCGGCACTTTGCCGACGCCTTCCGAACCGTGCGGAAAGATTCCGAATCGTTCGGAACACAACATTGCCGAAGTCTTTCGCAAGGGGATTGTTCATGGTTTTGCGATTAGCTGATAATCCGCGCCCGTGACCGGTCGGCCACCGCACGCGTGCTCGCGAGCCTGTGAATTGTATCATATCCCCATGCCAATCTGGAGAGCATGCGCCGGTTGAAGCGGCAGGCGAGCAATCTTGACGAACATCACCACGATGAGCGGCTTCATCACGCGCGTGAAAACGCCCGCGTGCGCGGACCAGATAAGCGCGAAGGCCGCGACCGCCTGCGCGAATCCCCCCAGGTCCGCGGCACGGCACCGCCGGTGATATTCTCAATCGCGAGGCCGCAACCGCTGACCAGCGCGCCATGGCGAGGGAGGTGACGCGGTGATTTTCATCACGGACTTTTCTGGAGCTCGGCGCGGACCGAGCAGGAAACGTCGCCCGATGAATCCGCGATACGCACTTTGGGCAGCACGGCAAAGCCCCACACCCCCGCAGCCAGCATCCACAGATAACTCGCGGCGTTCAGCCAATGCGGACGCTCCGGGGAGAAGTCCCCGACCGCGCGGAGCACTGCGCCGGCGAGCAGGAGGAGCGTGGCGATTTGCAGCGGGGGCAGGCGCATCTCAAAGAGTGCCTCGTTTCCCGAATGCCCGAGCACGACGCGCGTGGCCACGGCAAAGGTGATGAGGCTGAAGCCGCCAAGGAAGACGATGTGCAATCCGGCGACGCGCTGGCCCGGCCAGAAAAGTGGGAAGATCAGCCCGGCGACGAGGGCGAGGAGAGCCAGTTGCGCAGCGAGCGACGCGGTGCGCAGGGGGCTGGATTGGCGATGAAAGGGAACCATCGCGGCCAGATAGACGGTCGCCGCGCTGGCCCGCAACCAAGCAGCGGCGGGTGTTGCGGGGTTGCTCGCCTCCAGCCAAAAGCTACCGAGGAGGGCGAGGCCGGTTGCGAATGAAAACGCTGCGCGCAGCCACCAGCCGGGCGAGGCGGTGCGCTCTTCGGCCATCGTGCGCACTTCGCGCAAGCGGAGAAAACGCGGGAGCAGAAACGTGCCGATGCCGAGCAGCGGAAAGAGCACGAACGCTTGATTGAGCAGCAGCGCGCCGAACATCGTGACGCTGCCGGATACCCAGCCCTGCGTGCCGCACAGCCAGAGCACTGGCCCAATCAGCCCGCTGAGAAAGCCGAACGCCACGAGCACGAAACCCGGCGGTGGCAACTCTTCGCGACGGCGCGCTCGCGCAACCATGAACGCGCCGAAACAAAGCATCAGCGCGATGAACGAGAGATCGCCCGCGCGCGGCTGATGGCCGATGTGCAGCCCGGCGCTGAGCAAATAGAGCGCGACCAGCGTCCACAATTCCCCGCGACGCAGCGGCGGCGCGGAAAGCAAACGCGGCAGTGCGGTGCCGAGAAAGCCGAAGACGAAACCCGCGAGGAACCCCTCGATCATCAGCCGCGCGTGCATCTGGCCGGGGTAAAACTTGTGCAGTCCCGAAAAAAAGAGCGGCCAGAGCGACACGCCGGAGATGCCGAGCAACGTCGCGAGCGGAAAGAAGATGCGGAACGGCTCGGCGGGGCAGAGATCGAAATAGCGCGGCTTCGCTTCGCTCACAGCAACGGTTCCTCGTCGCCTTCCGCGTGCGCTGGCGCGGAGAAGATGACTTCAAAATCTCCGCCCTCGATCTGTGTGATCTTCGCGGTGAATCCCTGCGCGGCAAGCACGCCGATGAGCGGGCGCGGCTCGAACGGCGCGAGGATGCGGAGTTGCTCGCCGTCGCGCAGCCGACCCACAGCTTCCATGATGCGTGGGAACGGCTCGCGGCCCGCGCGGAGGTCTTCGCGCACGTCGATGGTGATGATAGTGGGTGGCATGGCGGTGCTCAGCGTTGCGCGCCGCGCGCCGCTTTTTCAATCGCGGCGATGAGTGAGGCGGGGTCTTGTTTCAAACCCGCGTGCTGGAAGGCGACTTCGCCGTCGGCGTTCAGGAGGGTGATGAGGTTGGAGTGCGCGAATTGTCCGCGCGCGTCCTCCGTGTAGTTCACGCCGAGCAGCGCGGCGAGTTCGCGCACGTCGTCGGCTTCGCCGCGCAGGAGCGTCCAGCGTTCGCGGGTGAGCTGGCGCTTTTCGCGGAATGTCGCGAGCGCGGCGGGGGTATCGCGTTTCGAGTCGATGCTCACGAGGAGGAAGTCCACCTTGCCAAGCACTTCGGGCGGCAGCTTTCGCTCAAGGCCCTTGAGTTCTTCCACGAGTATTGGGCAGGCGTATTCGCAGTGCGTGAAAAACATCGCCACGATCTGCGGCCGCCCGCGCAGGGCACCGAGTTTGATTTGCCGTCCGACATCGGAGGTCCACGTCGAGTCGAGAAGGTAGAGCGATTTGTCCGTGGGCTGCCCGGCGGCGAGCGCGGGGCGGCAGCACGGCGGGAGCGGCCCGGCGGCGAGGAGCACGCACGGCAGCAGGAAGGCGAGGAGCGTTTTCATGGAGTCTTCGCGCAGCGGAAGCCGAGGTTGTGGACGGTGTAGCCCGCGCGCAGGCTGCTGCGGAAACCGAAGCGCATGAAGGCGGCAAAATTCCCGGTATCCTTCGCGCCGACCGAACCGGCTCCGCAGAAAAGCTGGCGCTCCAGTCCACTGTCGCCGCGCGCATCGCCGGTGACCATCCCGCTGTTGAAATCGCTCGTCCATTCCCACACGAGGCCGTGCAGGTCGCGCACGCCGAACACGTTCGCGCGCCCGCCCACATCCGGCTGCACGGCGGGCGACGGCGTGGCATACCAGCGCGCCACCTCGGCCTGAAAGTCCGCATCCTTCGCGCCATCGCGCTCGGTGAAACCCGCGCCGGCCGCGAGTTCCCATTCCGCGGTCGTCGGCAGGCGCTTTCCTCGCGACGCAGCGAAGGTTTTCGCCGCGAACCACGAGACATTGGTGACTGGCTGCTCCGCACGCGCATTGCCGAGATCGAGATCGCTGGCCCAGTGCGCGAGGTAGCGTTCATCGGCAAAGAGCCGCTTCACCTGCGAGCGTTGCCACCTCGGATGCTCGCGCACGAAGGCGAGGAACTCGCCGTTCGTCACCGGCCGCACGTCGAGTTGAAACGCGGTGATGGGGATTTCCTTCGCGTCCTTTTCACCGCGAAAGAGCGGGCGGTAAGTCGCCTCGGGAATCGCCGCCATCCCAGGCTGGGCCGCGCGCACGGCACAGAGCGCGATACACGAAACCACAAGATGCAGCGCCAGGCGCATGGTCACTGGTTCACGGATTCCGCGTGGACCTTTTTTACTTCCTCCACGGTCACTATGTCGCCGCTGTTGCCCCACGCATTGCGGACGTAGGTGAGGACGTGCGCGATCTGGTCGTCGGTCAGCATCACCGGCGGCATCACGCCGTTATATTTCACGCCGTTCACCGTCATCTCGCCGGATTGCCCTTTGATGATCCCGCGAATTGCGCGCGGTGTGTCGGCCATGAGATAGTCAGACTTCGCCAGCGGCGGAAACACCCCGGCGAGGCCCTGCCCTTCCGCCATGTGACACGCGAAGCACGCCTGCGCGTAGATGCGTTTGCCTTTCTCGATGAAGATCTCCTTGCTCATCGCGGCGATCTTCGGCTCACCCGCGATCACCTTTTTCATTTCCGACTCCAGCGCCGCGACGCGCGAATCCGCCGCGCCGGGCAGCGCGCTGTCGCCGAGATAGGTCGCGTCCACTTCCTTGCCGGAATAGACGAGCAGATTCTGCGGCCCCTCGACGCTGAGCATCCCGAGCGCGCCTTTGTTAAATGCGCGGAAGAGCGCGTGATCCACGAGGATGAAAGTGCCGGGCACGTCGAGTTTGAAATCGACGATCGCCGAGCCGCCCGCCGGCACGAGCGTGGTCTGCACCTGCTCCTGCGAAATCTTCATCCCGCCCTCCTGATACACGTGATCGAATATCTCGCCGATGACGTGGAACGACGAAACGAGGTTCGGTCCGCCGTTGCCGATGAACATCCGCACGCGCTCGCCGACCTTTGCTTTCAGCGCCTTGTCGCCGACGAGCGAGCCGACCGCGCCGTTGAAGAGCACGTAGCTCGGCTTCTCGTCCTCGGCCTTTTGCTGATCAAACGGCTGCAATCCCTCCTCGCCGAATTTCCCCTTCGTATAAAAGTCGCCCTGCATCACGTAGAACTCCTTGTCCACCTTCGGCAGCCCGTCCTTCGGCTCGACAAGGATGAGGCCATACATCCCGTTCGCGACATGCATCCCCACCGGCGCGGTCGCGCAATGATAGACGTAGAGGCCGGGGTTGATCGCCTTGAACGAAAACTGTGAGCTGTGACCCGGAGCGGTGAAGGATGACGACGCGCCGCCGCCTGGCCCGGTGACCGCGTGGAGGTCGATATTGTGCGGCATCTTCGAGGTCGGGTGATTGCCGAGATGGAACTCGACGAGATCGCCCTCGCGCACGCGGATGAAAAGCCCAGGCACCTCGCCCCCGAACGTCCAGAAAAGGTAGTCCACGCCATCCGCCATGCGCTTCACCATCTCACGCACTTCGAGGTTCACGACGACCTTCGTCGCGTGCCGGCGCTGGATCGGCGGCGGCACATTCGGCGCGGCGGTGAGCACGGCCTTCTCCTCGCCGACGATCTCCGGGTCGGTGCCCTTCGCGGCCGGTCCTGGCAGCGGAGCGGTGGAAGTCGTGGGCGGCTCGGCGGAAAACAGAGAAGACATCGCGACGAACCCGAGTGCCGTGGCGAGAGTGGCGGAGGAGAGACGTGCGTGTTTCATACCACTACCATCGTGCCCGCGGCCTCCGATGACCTTGACGCAGGTCAAGGCCACGAGCGATTTTCACCGCTTCTCGCCCTCAAGGCGTCACCACGGTCGGCTTATAGCTCGCGTAGCGCGCCCGCTGCTCGGGCGTGAGCTTCGAGAAATCGTAACGCGCCTGCTCTACGCCGTTGATCTTCGCGTGGATCACATTCGCCATGTCGGACGCAGCGCTTTTGATGTGCTCGGCCTTTTCGCCGGAAAAAAGCGTATCCACCGTGGTGGTAAAAAGCGCGAGCCAGCGGTCGAACTGCGGACGACCCATCGCCGTGAGCGGCACCAACCGCGCGTGCGCGCCGAGCGGATTGCCCGTGTAGGTGCCGCTGCGAAAGATCATCGTCTCCCAAAACGCCACCATCTTCGGCAGGTGCGCGGGCCAATCGACCTGTGCGACATCGTTGAAAATGAACCCGAGCAAATCGTCGCCACGAATCCTGTCGTAGAATGCGTTCACGAGGCGTTCGATGTCCGCCCGATTCGCGAGGTCCGGGAGCGTGGCGGTCGGTGGGTTGCTGGTCTTCATGTGGCAGAACCAGTAACCCCGCCCCGCGAGATCGCGAGCACGCGAGTCCTAAATGTGAGCGCCTTCTTGACCTGTATCAAAATCCGCGCAGCGCCGCACTGTAGCGCGAGTTTGTCCAAGGTAACGACACGCCTCAATCGCCCACGGCGATGAACTCGACCAGGTCGCGGATCGCCCGCTTGTCGAGCGCGACGCCAAAGTGAGGCGGCATCGGACTGGGCAGCGGGGTGCGCTCAGCGATGTCGGCGGTTTTCACCTTGGTTTTCTTACCATCCACGACCGAGGTGACGGTGATCTCTTCGGTGCCCTCGTGGGTCACGACGCCGGAGACCGTCCCGCCGTTCTTTAACGTTACCAAGGCGCTCTTAAAACCCGTCGCGATGCTCGAATTTGGCGCGACGATCGACTCCAGGATCAGAGTCCGGTCGATGGAGTTTCGAAGCCACGTCAGGTCGGGGCCGATTTGGCCGCCCTCGCCGCTGACCGAATGGCAGCGGATGCAGCCGGCCTCCGGTTTGGTCGCAAAAACCGCGCGGCCCGCCTCGGCGTCGCCGCCTTCGAGGCATTCGCTGAAGCGGCTGAGCGCATCCTTCGATTTCGCCAGCGTTTGGTCGCGCTCCGCGAGCCTGGCTTTCAGCGCGGGGTGATCGCGTTTCGCGGCGGCTTCAAAGAAATCGAGCCAGATCGCGGGTGGAAGCTCGCCGACGAGGTAACGGTCGAATTGGGAGAGCAGGACCTTGTCCGCCTCCGCATCGGGATGAGCGGCGAGCCTTGCGACTGCTTTGCGCCGCGCGCTGAGGCGTCCATTTTCCAAAATCGCCGCGTCCTCTGCGACTGTTTGCTGCGGCTCCGAATCCGCGCGGCCCGTCGTCTGCGCCCACCCGTTTGCGACGAGTGCCAGCGCGATAAGCGCGGCGGTGCGCAAACAGGTAGTTGAATTCATAACTATCTATAAACCCGGATGCCGTTGCCTGCCTTGACCCAGGTCAACCATCAGGTGCGGCGTGGATCGTCTCGGATGGAACTTTGGGCTCAGTCGGCTTCGCCGAGATTCCCGCGGAAGCGGGCCTCCAGTCGCTGCGGCGCGAGGATGCGGATGCGTTTACCTTCGACGGCGATCTGGCCGGCGTCGCGGAGGCTGGCGAGGGCGCGGGAGAGGGTTTCATTGCGCGTGCTGAGTTCGGAGGCGAGGGCGGTCTTCGTCACGTCGAGCGCAATTTCGAAGGGGCCGGGCGGGCGGGGCTGCGGGCAGCGCTTCAACAGCCAGTGGATGAGGCGCGTCTCGACGTCCTTGCCCTGCAAATCGTCGAGCGCGTTCACGAGCAGACGCAAGTGCTGGCTCATCGAGCCGATCATGTGCAGGGCAAGTTCGGCGTGCGACTTGATGAGCGCGAGGAACTCGACGCGGGGGATGAAAAGCAGGTCGCAATCCTCGACCGCGCGCGCACTGGCCGGATAGCCGCCGGTACCCGCGAGCGCACCCTCGGCGAAAGACTGGCCCTGGCGGAAAACGTGGATCGTTTTCTCCGTCCCATCGGCCCCGAGGCGATGCACATTCACCGCGCCCTGGCGGAGGATGAAGAAACCGCGCACCGTCTCTCCTTCGTGAAACAAATAATCGCCCCGGCTCGCGCGACGCACTTCGACGAACTTCGCGATTCGATCGAGGTCGTCCGAGCCGAGATCGGCGAACATGCTGCATCCGCGCAGCGCTGCCGTCTGCGCGGTGAGGCGGTGTTCGTGAAATTTTTCGGGCATTGCTCTCGGGATGTAGCGTCGCCTGTCGGCGGAGTTAAGCTCAAAGCACTGGGTTCCCGAACGCTCGCAGGCTTTGACACAGGTCAAGGCGGCGGCGCGCCGTTCATGCAATGCTTACCGGTCATCCTTGCTGATGCCGCGCCGTGCGTGGTGACGAAACTTTATGCGCCACACCCGAATCCTTCTCGCCCTCGCCACCGTGATCTTCGTCCGCCCGCTCGTTGCAGAAGATTTCCAAGGCTCCAGCCACGCGCTGCCCTACGACGACGCCATCATCGGCTATAGCGCGCAGACGCCGAAGGATCGCATCGCGAAGCTCCAGGCGCGGATCGCCAGCGGCGAGGTGAAGCTGAAGTGGGACGAGAAGTTTGGCTGGCTCCCGGCGGTGCTCGACGCGCTGAAGATCCCGAAGTCCTCGCAGATGCTCGTTTTCTCGCAGACCTCGCTCCAGCGCCGCGCGATCAATCCGCGCAACCCGCGCGCGATCTTCTACAACGACGACGTCTATCTCGGCTACATCCCGCACGCGCCGATGATGGAAATCTCCGCGGTCGATCCGAAGCTCGGCGGCGTTTTCTATTCGCTCGACCAGGTGCCGCAGGACAAGCCGGCGTTCACACGCAGCCAGGACTGCATCCAGTGCCATGTCTCGGGCCGGACGCTGGGCGTGCCGGGGCATTTCGTGCGCTCGCTCCAGACCGATGGCGGCGGCGAGATCAAGGCTGGGACAGACACGGGCGAGGTCACGCATTGCACGCCGCTCGCGGAGCGCTGGGGCGGCTGGTATGTCACCGGCCAGCACGGCGCGCAGACGCATCTCGGCAATCTCGTCGGCGCGTCCGCGTTCGACCGGCACTCGGGCGAGCCGGGCTTTCGCGGCAATGTCGCCGATCTCACAAAGCTCATCGACACGAGCATGTATCCCACGCCGCACAGCGACATCGTCGCGCTGATGGTGCTCGAACATCAGGCGCACATGCACAACTACATCACGCGGCTGAGCTACGAGACGCGGATCATGACCGAGACCTATGGACACATTCGTTACCTCAAGAATCAGGTGAACGTCTTTCTGCGCTTTCTGCTCTTCACCGAGGAAATACCGCTCACGGCACCCGTCAGCGGCGACCCACAGTATGTCGCGGACTTCACCGCGCCCGCTGTGCGCGACTCAAAGGGCCGCTCCTTGCGTGACCTTGATTTGAAGACGCGCATGTTCCGGCACCCGTGCTCGTTCCTCATCTACTCGGATGCCTTCGATCAAATCCCCGCCGCGATGCGCGACCATCTCCTCCAGCGGCTGCACGACATTCTTACCGGCCAGGACGCGGATCCGCAGTTTGCCAAGCTGGCGGCGAACGACCGGCAGGCGATCCTTGAAATCCTGCGCGAGACGAAGCCGAATCTGCCGGCCTACTGGCGTCCCCTCGCAGCAAAGCAGTGAGCCCTCACCCCCTACCTCGGACGACCAGAGATCTCGCAGAGAACGAAAGCGTTTCTAGCTCAGCCGAGGGCAACGCGGGGTGATGAACTCACAAGGCAGGGAGAGTCGCGGCACCTCTGCGGGGCTACCGTTCCTCGTCAGCGACGGGCGTCCGCCACGCCGACATGCATAATGAATACTTCTCTCTCCGCCGCCGAAGTCGGACAGTGGTTTCACGACTCCGGCTAACCCAACCCCAACATGAACCTCTCCACGACTTACCTCGGCTTGAAGCTGCGCACGCCCTTAATCCCCGCGGCCTCTCCCCTTTCCGAAGACCTCGATAACCTGAAACGGATGGAAGACGCCGGTGCTTCGGCGGTCGTGTTTCATTCCATGTTCGAGGAGCAAATCCGTCACGAGAGCGAGACGTTGCTCCAGCATCTTAAAGGCACTGAAAACCTTGATGAGGTGCTTGGCTACTTTCCCAAGCCGGACGATTTTCACTTCGGACCGGGGCGCTATCTTTTGAATCTCGCGAAAGCCAAGCAGGCGCTCGGCATACCCATCATCGCGAGTCTCAACGGCACCAGTTTCGGGGGCTGGACGACTTTCGCTCGCGCGATTGAAAACGCCGGCGCAGACGCCCTGGAACTGAATATTTACTCGATCCCGACCGACCCCGAAGTAAGCGCCGACGACATTGAGGCGAGTTACTTCACGATCCTCGCGTCGCTCAAAGCGCAGCTAAAAATTCCGGTCACGCTGAAGCTCAGTCCGTTCTTCACGAACTTCGGGCGCTTCGCCCGCCAGCTCGACTTACACGGCGCGGATGGGCTCGTGCTCTTCAACCGCTTTTATCAACCGGACGTGGATCTCGAAACGCGCGCGGTCACGCCGACGATCAAATTGAGCACGTCCGAGGCAATGCGGCTGCCGCTGCGCTGGATCGCCATCCTGCACGGCCGCATCCGCGCCAGCCTCGCTGCCACGAGCGGCATTCATAGCGGCACCGATGCGCTCAAGATGCTCATGGCTGGCGCCGACGTGACGATGCTCTGCTCGGTGCTGCTGCGCCGCGGGATCGAGCACATCGGCGTCATCGAGCGCGAAATGTGCGAGTGGCTGGAGCAGCATGGCTGCGACTCGATGGAGCAGATCAGGGGCAGCCTGAGCCAGTCGAATTGCCCGGACCCGAGCGCCTTCGAACGCGCCCAATATATCCGCGCGCTGGCGGTGGAGCGGAAGATCGAGTCGCCAGTGGAGGACGGTCTTACATCAGCACCATGATCTGCGCGACGAGGATGCGCAGGAGCATGGTGAGGGGATAGACGGTGGCGTAGGCGACGGAGGGCGCATCGGAGCGGCCGATGGTGTTGGCAAAGGCGAGCGCGGGCGGGTCGGTCATGCTCCCGGCAAGCAGGCCGCAGAGGCGCATGAAGTTCAGCTTAAAAAATGCGCGGGCGACGAAGCCGACGACGAGCAACGGCACGAGCGTGATGATCGCGCCGGCAGCCATCCACAGCAGGCCGTCGCCGCGCAGCAGGATGTCGAAGAATGGCCCGCCGGCCTTCAGCCCGACGCACGCGAGGAAGAGCACGATGCCCATCTCGCGAAACGCGGTATTCGCCTCGTGCGGCATGTGCCAGATCAGCGGGCCGATGCGGCCGATGCGGCTGAGGATGATCGCGACCAGCAGCGGCCCGCCGGCCAGTCCGAGCCGAATCGGCGCCGGGACGCCTTCGAAATGAAACGGGTAAATGCCCGCGAGCACACCGAGTGCGATGCCGACGAAGACTGCGCCGAAATTCGTGTGGCTCAGTTCGCTCGCGGAATCGCCGAGGACGCGCACCGCTTCGGGCATGGACGCCGGCTGGCCGACGATTTGCAGCGTGTCGCCAAACTGCAGCCGCAAGCGCGGCGTGGCCGGCAGCTCGACGCCCGCGCGGCGGACGCGCGTCACCGTCACGCCGTGGAATTTATCGAGCGCGAGTTCGCGGAGCGATTTGCCGAGCACCGCCTTCGCGGTCACCTGCACCCGCCGCCACGTCACGCGGCCATCCGCCTTCATCAAATCTTCCCCGGCCTCCTCGCCGAAAATCAGCGCACTCGCCACCAGTGCCGGCCGGGTGCCGACCGCGAGCACGACATCGCCGCGGTGCAGCTTCGTGTGCGCGAGCACGGGCCGAACTTCGGCTTCGCCACGATGCCGCACCCGCGAAAGCGTGACGCCCAACGCAGTGAGCCCCGGCACCTGTCCGGAGGCGATCCCATTGAAGTGCTCGACGTGCAGAGCCATCCGCTCCAGCGGCTCGTGCTCGGTGCGCTCTTCGCGCTCGAATTCCTCCGCCTCGCGCACCGGGTTCATTTTGAAAAACGCGCGCAACGCGAGCATGGCGAGGATGATCCCGACGATGCCGAAAGGATACGCCACGGCGTAGCCGATGCCCGGCAGCGCCTGGCGCTCAGGGGCGATGATGCCGGCGCCTTTGAGCGCATCCATCACCGCGCCGAGCGAGGGCGTATTGGTCGTCGCGCCGGAGAAAATGCCGGCCGTCAGCGCGATGTCCCACTTCGCCCAATGGCCGATGAGGAGCGCGAGCCCGGCACCGAGGAAGACGATCGCGGCGGCCAGGCCGTTGAGCGCGAGGCCGTGCCGGCGCAGCGAGTTGAAGAAGCTCGGGCCGACTTGCATGCCGATCGTGTAAACGAACAGGACGAGGCCGGATTCGCGCACGAAATCCTGCACCGTGTGCTCGATCGCGAAGCCGAAGTGACCGAGGCCGATCCCGGCAAAGAGGACGCCCGCGATGCCGAGCCCGACGCCCCGCACGCGCACGGTGCCGAGCGCGAGCCCGAGCGCCGCGACGACCGCGAGCACCAGCACCGCGTGCGCGATGGGGTGCGAGGAAGAGAGGTGTGTAAGCCAGTTCATGGAATGGAAAAATCCGTTGAACCGGGAGGAACGGCTTCTCCGCCGCGGCGAGTAAAACGCGGGACGCGGGAGAGCGCCAGTGCCGAACAAGGCATCCTCGCCTGTGCGGCGCGCAGGTGTGATACCTGCGGGAGGGAATGTGGCAGAACGGAAGCCCGCCGGCCGCACAGGCTGGGAAGCCTGTTGTTCCTACAGCCGCGCGACGAGGAGCTCGCGCTGGAAGATCAGCTCCTTCGGCAAGTGCGAGTAGAGGCTGAGGAACAGCTCGTCCTGCGAGATGATTTCCTTGCGCCACTCGTCCGGGTCGATGGTCTGGAGCTTCTCCATCGTGGCGGCGGCGAAATCTTTCATTCCGCGAAGATCGAAGGCACGAGCGCCGGGCACCCAGCCGAGCTGTGTTTCCTCGGCATCGGCGCGGCCGCGGCAGCGGTCGATGATCCACTTCAGCACGCGCATATTGTCGCCGAAGCCGGGCCACATAAATTTGCCCGCTTCATCTTTGCGGAACCAGTTCACGTGGAAGATGCGCGGCGGGAATTTGATGAGCTTCCGCATCTCCAGCCAGTGCGCGAAATAGTCGGCCATGTCGTAGCCGCAGAAGGGCAGCATTGCCATCGGATCGCGACGCACCTGGCCCTTGCCGCCGACCGCGGCGGCGGTCATTTCGGAGCCCATGGTCGCGCCGACGAAGACGCCGTGAATCCAGTTAAACGCCTGGAAGACGAGCGGCATCGTCGTGGCGCGGCGTCCCCCGAAGATGATCGCACTGATCGGCACGCCCGCCGGATCGTCCACCGCAGGATCGAGCACGGGGTTGTTCTGCATTGGCGCGGTGAAACGCGCGTTCGGATGCGACGAGGGGCGTCCGCAGCCGGGCGTCCATTCCTGGCCAGTCCAGTCGGTGAGCTGCGCGGGCGGCGTGTCCGTGAGCCCTTCCCACCAGACATCGCCGTCCGGCGTGAGCGCGACATTGGTGAAGATGGTGTCGCGGGCGCAACTCGCCAACGCGTTGGGATTCGACTTTGCCGAAGTGCCCGGCGCGACGCCAAAATATCCGGCCTCGGGATTAATCGCGTGCAGGCGGCCATCGGCGTTTGGCTTCAGCCACGCGATGTCGTCGCCGATCGTCGTCACCTTCCAGCCTTCAAACTCCGGCGGCGGGATGAGCATCGCGAAGTTGGTCTTTCCGCAAGCGCTCGGGAACGCCGCGGCGACATACGTTTTCTCCCCGTCCGGTGACTCCACGCCGAGGATCAGCATGTGCTCGGCCATCCAGCCTTCGTCGCGCGCCATGCAGGAGGCGATGCGCAGCGCGAAGCACTTTTTCGCGAGCAACGCATTGCCGCCGTAGCCGCTGCCGTAGGACCAGATGGAGCGCTCTTCGGGAAAGTGGACGATGTATTTCGTCTCGCGATTGCACGGCCACTTCACGTCCTGCGCGCCGGGTTCGAGCGGCATTCCGACCGAGTGCAGGCACGGCACGAAGGCGCCGTCCGCGCCGAGCGCATCCAGCACCGGTTGACCCATGCGCGTCATAATCCGCATGTTCACCGCGACATACGGCGAGTCGCTCAATTCGACGCCGATGTGCGAAATCGGCGAGCCGATCGGCCCCATGCTGAACGGCACGACATACATCGTGCGTCCACGCATGCAGCCGTCGAAGACGCCGCGCAAAGCCGTTTTCATCTCCGCTGGATCGACCCAATTGTTCGTCGGACCGGCGTCTTTTTCTCTGCGGCTGCAAATGAACGTGCGATCCTCCACGCGCGCCACGTCGCTCGGATCGGAGCAGGCGAGAAAGCTGTTCGGGCGCTTCTCGGGGTTGAGCCGCTTGAAGGTCCCGGCCAGCACCATCAGCTCGCACAGCTTGTCGTATTCTTGCTGCGATCCGTCGCACCAGACGATCTCGTCCGGCTGGCAAAGTGCCGCCATCTCGCCCACCCATGAGCGCAGCGCGGCGTTGTTGGTTCGTTCATCCCCGCTCGTTTCGTATTTGTTTTGCATAACTTCGGACGGGGAGAACGCGGTCACATTACGACGACACTCGCCGAGCCGATACACCGCCCTTGGCATTTGCTGTCCGTCTGTTGTTCTCGTTCCTCGTCTGCCGCGGCGGACTTCCGCGCACCTTACTTCAGGCGCGGGAAACCTGCCGTCTGAAATCCGTGGGCGACTGGCCGGCGATGCGGCGGAACATGCGATTGAAGTGGGTGAGCGAGGCGAAGCCGGCCTCATACGCGACTTCGGAAATGCGCGCCTGCGGATTGGCGAGGAGCTTCTTCGCTTTCGCGATCCGCACCATCGAGAGGTATTGCGTGAAGGTCATATCCGTCGCGCGCTTAAAGGTTTTGCAGAAATGGAATGTGCTCGCGTGAACGCTGCGGGCGATGTCCGCGAGCGTGAGCGCCTCGCCGCTGCGCTCTTCGATGACCTGGCGCGCCCGCTCGATCATCGGCGGTTCCGCGTGCTCCTGCCGGGTGGCGATCTGCTCGGCGGCCAGGGCCAGGTGCTGGGCGAAAACTTCCAGCAGCCCCAGAACGGCATCGTACTGTTTTCGCTCGATGACCCGGGTCTCGAAAAACGCGCTCTCCAGCGTCTCCCAGTCCACATCGGCGCCGCCTTTCTTGAGGAAGCCCGAGACTCGCCGAAAATCCGCGGGAGTGAGCTTCTTCAGGGCGATTTGCCCGGTTTGGAGGAAGCCGAGGACTTTTTCCCCGATGCGGACGGGCACGGCGGAATCGGTGAGCCCGGCGATGCACCCGGCGGTCTGGGTGCCGTTTTTGTCCGCCGAATCGGTGAGCTTTTCCTGCACGTCCACGCACATGCGGCAGCCGGGTTCATTCTCGGCCATCTGCACGCAGAAGTCGTTCGCCGCCGCGCTCCCGCGCATCCCCGGCCGCTTTCTCCCGGCGGGCGCAAAAGTGAGCGGCATCCCGGTCGCAGCCGAGAAAGCGCGCTCGTAGTCGCGCAGGATCTGCGACTGCAAGAGCTTTTCTGAGAGTGTGCCGGTTTCCGTCGTGGGCATGGGCAACCAATAGCCGCGTGTTGCCCATGCCGCAACGCAACGGAGGGTAAGTCTCGCACAACCGAGGGTGAGCGCGCATCGGACGATCTGCGATTCTCCGCTCCGATGGACGCTGAATACAACTCCGAGCCCGACACCGGCCCATGTGGCCGGTGCGAGCATTGCCGCTGTGGTAAAGATGGCGCGGCAACGCCTGAGATAGGGACGGCATTCCGTGCCGTTCACGACAACGCGTCGCCCCCAGCGTCCATCACCGCAGAGGCGGCTGTGGACGGTGCGGAATCCCGTTCCTATCCAGCGGCCGGAGTGCATTCATGGACGTCATTGCCCTGACCATCTTTGTCGGGCTGCTGCTCGTGGGCTTCTTCGTGATCCTGTGGATCGCGGCCGCGTGCGATCCGCGCCAGTTCAACGAGCGCGACGCGCTGCTCCCCCTGGAACCTGACACCAACGACCCACTTCATCGCGAGCAACCCCACCCATGAGTAATTCACCCACTGACGTCCAGCCGCTGACCAAAAGCCGCATCGAATACGACGACACGCCGGTCCGGCAGTTCATGATCGCGTCCATCTTCTGGGGGATCATCGGGATGCTCGTCGGCGTGCTCATCGCCACGCAACTCGGGGTGTGGCAGGCGAATTTCAAAACGCCCTGGCTGACCTTTGGCCGGCTGCGCCCGTTGCACACGAACGCGGTCATCTTCGCGTTCGTCGGCAATATGATGTTTGCCGGCATCTACTACTCCACGCAGCGGCTGGTGAAGGCGCGCACGGCCTCGCAGCTTCTCTCACGCATCCATTTCTGGGGCTGGCAGGCGATTATTGTCGCGGCGGCAATCACGCTTCCGCTGGGACTTACTCGTGGGAAGGAATACGCGGAACTCATCTGGCCGATTAACATCGCCGTCGCGGTCATCTGGGTCGTCTTTGCGATCAACTTCTTCTGGACGCTCGCGCGCCGCAACGAACCCAGTCTCTACGTCGCGATCTGGTTTTACATCGCGACGATCATCACCGTGGCGATGCTCTACATCGTCAATCATCTCTCGATCCCGACAAGCTGGACGCATAGCTATCCCATCTTCGGCGGCGTGCAGGATGCGCTCGTGCAGTGGTGGTATGGGCATAACGCGGTCGCCTTCTTCCTCACCACACCGATCCTCGGGATCATGTATTACTTTCTGCCGAAGGCGGCGGAACGGCCTGTTTACAGCTACCGGCTGTCGATCGTTCACTTTTGGTCGCTCGTCTTCATCTACATCTGGGCAGGGCCGCATCATCTGCTGAACACCTCGCTGCCCGTCTGGCTCCAGTCGCTCGGGGTGATCTTTTCGCTGATGCTCTGGGCGCCGAGTTGGGGCGGAATGCTGAACGGTCTGCTGACCTTGCGCGGCGCGTGGCACAAGGTCCGCACCGATCCCGTGCTGAAGTTTTTTGTCGCCGGCGTGACCTTTTACGGCATGGCGACTTTCGAGGGGCCGCTGATGTCGATCCGCTCGGTGAATGCGCTCTCGCACTACAGCGACTGGGGGATCGCCCACGTCCACGGTGGCGGACTCGGCTGGAATGGATTCATGGCGGCCGGCATGTTTTACTGGCTCGCACCACGGCTCTGGAATCGCCGCCTGCACTCGACCGGCGCGGCCAACATGCACTTCTGGCTCGGGCTCACCGGCATCCTTCTCTACATGGCGGCGATGTATGTGTCGGGCGCGACCCAGGCGCTGATGTTGGACGCGACAAAGGAAGGCGGCACGGTGCTGGCATATCCGAATTTTATCGAGGCGGTGACTTCGACGAAGATCCTCATGCACATCCGTGCGCTCGGCGGGCTGATGTATCTCGCGGGCTTCATCATGCTCGCGTGGAATATCTGGAAGACGGCGCGCGGCGCGGAAGCGGTGAATGGTAGCATCGAGGTGTTTGTGCCGGAGAAAGACAAACGCATGGGGCTGATCCCGGGCTTCCTGAATGCGCCAGTCATCTACACCACGCTGCTGCTGATCTTCATCTCCGGCTGGGCCGCGTTGCCGCGTTTGGGCAGTGCACTCTGCATCGTCGGGATCCTCGGCACCTGCATGGGGATGAGCATGAACATCGAGTTTTCCAAGAAAGGCTGGGGCGACTGGTATGAGCGGCTGCTCGCGAATGCGCTCCCTTTCACCGCGCTCACGACTGTCGCCGTCTTCATCGGCGGTCTCGCGCAGATCATCCCGACCGTGATGGTGAATACCGCGGGCAGCATCGAGGGCGTGCGGCAGATTCCCTACACGCCGCTCGAACTCGCCGGCCGCGACATCTACATCCGCGAAGGCTGTTACAACTGCCACTCGCAGCAAATCCGCACGCTCGTTGGTGACGTGTTGCGCTACGGCGAATACTCGAAACTCGGCGACTCAATCTACGATCATCCTTTCCAGTGGGGCTCGAAACGCACCGGTCCCGACCTCGCCCGCCAGGGCGGCAAGTATCCGAACTCCTGGCATTACTTTCACATGCGCGACCCGCGGCAGATCAGCCCCGGCTCGACGATGCCGGACTATCCGTGGCTTTTCACCGCCAAGGCCGACACGCTCGCGCTCCCCAACAAGCTCGCTGTGCAACGCAGGATCGGCGTGCCGTATCCCGCCATGACGGACGCGGAGATCCAGCAGCGATGCGACACGCAGGCCGGCCTCATCGCCGCCGACCTCAAGAACGCCGGCGCCGAAGTGCCGCCCGATCGCGAGATCATCGCGCTCATTGCCTATCTCCAAAAGCTCGGCAAAGCCGAAAAAGCCGCGCCTCCCGAGCCTGCCAAAACCGCCGCCAATTAACGTCCCATGTTCCACCGCATCATCGTCGAGGAGTGGCAGCGCGCGCTCAGCATTCTGAGCATCACGCTCTTCCTCGCCGTCTTCATCATCAACTTCATCCGCGTCCGCCGCATGCCGCGCGCGACCATCGCGCACCTGGAAAGTCTGCCGCTCGCACCCGACGATCATGACCACGCCGCCTGACGACCTTTCCGAGCCTTCGCCTGAACAGACAGCGCCGGCTGCGCATGTGACCCCGGAATCCGAGCGCCACAATCCGCTCACCGCGCCCGTCAAATACCTGACCGCGCCGATCGACGATGCGCTGCGCCCGCACAGCTACGATGGCATACAGGAATACGACAAGCGATTGCCCCGCTGGTGGCTGGTGACGCTCTACGGCACGATGGTTTTCTCCGTCATCTACTGGGCCTACTACCACGCCTACAGCATTGGCACGGGGCCGGTCGATAAGCTCGAAAACGAGATGGCGGAGAACGCCAAGATCGCCGCGCAAAAGTCCGGCGTCATCGACGATGCCGCCCTGTGGAAAATGAGCCTCGATCCGCAGACGATCGCGGCTGGGAAGGCTACCTACGACACGACCTGCGCGGCCTGTCACAAGCCCGATCTCACCGGCCTCATCGGCCCAAACCTCGTCGATCACGAATGGATTCACGGCGGCAAACCGATGGATTCCATCAAGACGATCAACGAGGGCAACTTGCTCAAAGGCATGCCGGCGTGGGGGCCGCTGCTTGGCCAGCAAAAGATCGCCGAAGTGACCGCCTACATTTTCTCGAAGCACCAGCCGGGTGAGGAAGTCATCAAAGTCGAAGGCTGGACGCCGCCCGCCGCTGCCGCACCCGTGCCCGAATTGTGATTGAGGCCCCGCCACGCCCATCGCTCGAATCCGTCGCGACGATCAACGAGGACGGCTCGCGGCGCTTCATCCACACCGCGTCGGTCTCCGGGCGCTTCGCGAAATGGCGCTCGCTCTTTGCCATCGCGCTCACCGCGATCTACGTCGCGCTGCCGTGGATTCAGATCAATGGCAACCCCGCGGTCTTTCTCGATGTCGCCCATCGCCAGTTCCATTACTTCGGCCTGACCTTTGTGGGGCAGGATGTGTGGATCGCTTTCTTCGTCCTGAGCGGACTCGGCTTCTGCCTTTTCTACCTCACCGCGCTGCTCGGCCGCGTGTGGTGTGGCTGGGCTTGTCCGCAGACAGTCTTCCTCGATTTCGCGCGCCGCATCGAGCGCTGGTGTGAAGGCGACGCGCCCGCCCGCCGCAAGCTGGATCGCGCGCCGGGCAGCTTTTCCAAGACCGTCCGCCGCGGCGCGAAGCACGTTCTTTACGCATTCTTCTCGCTGCTCCTCGCGCATGTGCTGCTCTCCTACTTCGTCTCGCTGCCGCGGCTCTACGCAATGATGACGCACGCCCCGGGCGAAAACTGGAGCGCCTTCGCGTTCGTCTTCCTTATCGCGGGCGCGCTCTGGTTCGACCTCGCGTGGTTTCGCGAACAGTTCTGCATCGTGCTCTGCCCGTATGGCCGCCTGCAATCCGCGCTCATCGACAACGACTCGCTCGTCGTCGGCTACGACACAAACCGCGGCGAACCGCGCGGCCGCAAAGGCACCGCGGGTGCCGGCGATTGCGTCGATTGCCTGCGCTGCGTGCAGGTTTGCCCGACCGGCATCGACATCCGCCAGGGCCTGCAAATGGAGTGCATCGGCTGCACCGCGTGCATCGACGCGTGCGACGACGTCATGACCAAAATTAAGCGCCCGCGGGGTCTCATCCGCTACGACTCGCGCCATGGCTTCGACAGCAAAGCCACCCGCTGGCTGCGTCCGCGCATCCTCCTCTACACCGGCCTCGCGCTGCTCGGCGCCGCCGCGCTCACCTACGCGACCTCGACTTTGAAATCCGCCTCCGTCGGCCTGACGCGCGTCACCGGCATTCCCTACATCGTCGAGGGCGGCGTGGTGCGAAACCAGTTCCTCGTGCGCGTGCTGAACAAGCGCAACGCCCCCGCGACCTTCCAAATCGCCATCGCCGATGGCCCGCCAAGCTTGCACTGGAGCGGCGCGGAAGGCGGCATCACCGTCGCACCGCTCGGCGAGGAAAGCCGCACGCTGGTCCTGACGATGCCGCGCTCCGACCTGAAAGCGGAACTTCCGCTCCGCTTTCGCATCGTGGGTGACAACGGCACCACTATCGAAAAACCGGCCACCTTCCTCGGCCCCATGGCGCCATGAAAGAACGCCCCTGGATTTGGGTCATCATCGGCTATGCCGTGTTCATCACCGGGATCACGACGCTCGTGGTCATCGCCGTCCGCCACCAACAGCCGGAGGTGCCGCTGGTCCATGGACGTTAGCCTCGCCACCCCACTCGCCGCGCTCGTTGCCGGCCTCGCCACGAGCGTGCATTGCACCGTCATGTGCGGCCCGCTCGCCTGCGCGCTACGCGTGCGACCGATTGAGTATCACGGCTCGCGCTTCATCTCCTACACACTCGCCGGGGCGTTGTGCGGCGCGGCGGGACAGACTGTGGCCGCGGCGCTTCAGGGTAGCACGGCGCGGCTGGTTCCGTGGGCTTTTGCCATCGTCCTCATCGTGCTCGGGCTGGGCTTGGAAAAGCGGATTCCGCAGCCGCGTTTCATGGCCACGCTTCTCCTCCGCGCACGGCTGAATCGCTCGCTTGGCTGGCTCACTCCGCTCCTCCCGTGCGGCCCGCTCTGGCTGATGCTCGCGACGGCGGCGATCACCGGTTCGTGGTGGAGCGGCGGGCTGCACATGGCCGCTTTTGCGCTCGGCACGATCCCTCTTCCGCTGCTGCTGCAAACCCAAGCGCTGCGCGTGCAGCAAAGGATTTCCCCGCAGGCGGCACGTTGGACCCAGCAAACCCTCGCCTTCGTTTCCGCAGGCGTGCTGGTCTGGCGTGCCGCTCTCCCTCTTCATGCAAGCTGCCATTGAGCAACGCGTCTGCATCCACTGCGGCACCCTGTTTCGCCCCACCGCGCACCGCCCGGATTTCTGCTGCACCGGCTGCCAGTTCGTCCACGACCTGATCGCCAGGAACGGCCTCGGCCAATTCTACGATTTGCAGGAAGGCGGCGTGCCGCCCGTGCAGTCGCTCGTCTTTCAAAAGCGCGATTACACCTGGCTCGAAGAGCTCGCGCGCGACTCCGCCGGGACACTCACGCTCGACGTGCAGGGTCTCTCCTGCATCGGCTGCGCATGGCTCATCGAAAAGCTCTTCACACGAAGGCCCGGCGCGCTCGCCATCCACGTCGATCCCACGCTCGGCCAGCTCGCGCTCCGCTGGCAGCCCGGCGTCTTCGATCCCGTCGCCTTCGCGCGCGAACTGCAATCCTTCGGCTACCTCCTCGGCCCGCCGGGAAAATCCGCCGCGCCCGCCAGCCGCGCGCTCAATCTCCGCCTAGGTCTCTGCGCCGCGCTGGCGATGAACACAATGCTCTTCACCCTGCCGCGCTACCTCGGCATGAGCAACGAGTTCGAGTTCGCGCCGCTCTTCCACCGGCTCACGCTCCTCCTCGGCACGCTCAGTTTCCTCATCGGCGGCAGCTACTTTTTCGTCCGCTCCTACCGCAGTCTGCGCCAAGGCGTGCTGCACATCGACCTGCCGATCTCGCTCGGCCTCCTTGCCGCCTACGCCGGCTCCGTGTTCGCCTGGATGCGCGGCGCGCACGGCTTTGTCTATTTCGATTTCGTCGCCACTTTTACCTTTCTCATGCTCGCCGGCCGCTGGCTCCAGCAGAAGGTCGTCGAACGCAACCGCCATCAACTTCTCTCCGCGCAAGCCGCGCCGCCGCCCGTGTGCGACGCGATCACCGGCGAAAAGCTCGACGCCTCCGCGATCCGCACCGGCACAGCCTTCGCGGTCGATCCCGGACAGACTGTGCCCGTCCGTTCGCGTTTGCATTCCGCCGCGGCCACGCTCGGCCTCGAATGGATCAGCGGCGAAAGCGACACCGCCACCGCACGCCGCGGACGCATCGTGCAAGCCGGAGCCGTGAACTGCGGCCAGACCGCCATCGCGCTCGAAGCCCTCGAACCGTGGAGCGAATCGCTGCTCGCCAAACTCCTCCACATCGCGCCCGCCACCGCGCCGCGCAATCCCGCGCTCGAAAGATTCCTCCGCGGCTACATCGTCGTCGTGATCGCCATCGCCGCGCTCGGCTTCGCCGGCTGGTGGGCCGCGACCGGCGCGCTGCTCCCCGGGCTGCAAGTGCTCATCTCCGTGCTCGTCGTCTCGTGTCCGTGCGCCTCCGGCGTCGCGCTCCCACTCGCCAGCGATCTCGCCGCCTCGCGCCTGCGCCGGCTCGGCGTCTTCATCCGCAACTCCGAGCTGTGGGCCAAACTCGACCGCGTGCGCAGCGTGATCTTCGACAAAACCGGCACGCTCACCCTCGAAACCATCTCGCTCCGCAATCCCGAAGCCCTGCGCCATCTCACCGCCGACGAGCGCGCCGTCCTCCTCGCGATGGTCCACGACAGCCTGCATCCCGTGAGCGGCTGCCTCCGCGAGCAATTGCTGGCCGACGGCGTCCACTTCGCGCCGACATCGCAACCGCAGGAAGTCATCGGCTTCGGTCTCGAAATGCAGCACGCCGATTCCACCTGGCGGCTCGGTCGCCCCGAATGGAGCGGCTCCGAATGCGCGAGCGAATGCTCCTTCACTCGCGACGGCGAAACGCTCGCCAGCTTCCGCTTCGGCGAAGAAGCGCGCGCCGATGCCGTCGAAGAAGTGCGCGCACTCGAAGTCAGCGGACGCCGCGTCTTCATCCTCAGCGGCGATCGTCGCGAAAAAGTGGCCGCAATGGCCGACCGGCTCCGCATTCCCCACGCGCAATGTCGCGCGCAAATGTCGCCGCAAGAAAAGGCCGATTGGGTCGCGCGCTTCGACACGCACGACACCCTTTACCTCGGCGATGGCGCCAACGACTCCCTCGCCTTCGACGCTGCCTGGTGCAGCGGCACCCCCGCCGTCGATCGCGGCCTGCTCGAACAGAAAGCCGACTTCTACTTCCTCGGCCGCGGCCTCAGCGGCGTCCGCTCCCTGCTGCGAACCGCCGCCACCCGCCGCCGCACCGCACGCGCTGTCATCGCATTCGCCATCGCGTATAACGCCGTCGCCATCGCCTCTCTCCCTCGCCGGGAAGATGAGTCCGCTCCTCGCCGCGATCCTCATGCCTGCGAGTTCTCTCGTCTCGCTCGCCATCGTCTTCATCGGATTGCGGAACCCTGCGCGACGGCTCCGAAGTCGTTAAGCGTGCGCGGTCACGTTCAGTCGCCACCCTTACTGCCGCTTTTCCGCGTCACCTCGGGCGGCGCGCAGCTCGCGTCGCAGCCGATCTGCGTGAACGCTGGTTCGCGTGTCGTAGGTGAAGCTCTCAGCGTGCGAAAAGTGACGACCGCCGACGGTATAGCGCAGGGCGAAGGTATAACGCCCCGTGAGCAGGTGCGGCTTGGGGCCAAGCTGCGTGCCGAGAAAGACGGAAGGAAGGGGCGCCGCGAACTCGTATGCTGCAATGCTCGGCGCATACTGGGGACGCTCGACACTGCATGGTGCAGAGCGCCCGCTACCGTCGCTCAGTGAGGCGGTGAGGCTGTGGAGCTTCGGCGGGCTGGATGGAAAGTTGCCGACGACGATGTTCATTCGGTCGCCCGCAGGAGATACGAGGATGGAATGGCGTCTTTTGTGCGTCCGTCGTGGCGCCCGCGCGTGAAGCCGACTCCGGTTGAAGTATATTAACCGGCAAGGAGTGGAACCAGGGCAAGTAGTGACGCGGCTTTCACGATGCGCGAGGAATCGCCTACCGACCCCAAGCTCAGGGACTGCGGAGGGCGGCGCAGCCTGTGCGGAATGGTGGCGGGGGCTGGTCTGCGGTGGGAGCACAGGCTGTGACGCCCGGAGCTGTTCTCTGAGGGTATGTGGGTGATGAAAAGATCGACAGAGGGCGGGGCCGTGTTGTGGATGCCTTTTGAGGGAACTGGAAAACGACCCACTCCTTCAGAAGGCGAGCCGCCGAAAGCCCGTGCGCTGCAGTGGGGTCACTCCCCGTTTTCGCTGACTGGGCATCGGATGAACTCTCATGGAGCGGAAGGTCAGAGGCCCGGGGCGGAACGACCGCCCCGAGCCGACGATGCCGACTCCGGATGCCTGCTTGAGAACGGTTCACCGTAGCGCGGCCTCGCTTTCTGTTGATCACAGCAAGCCAAAAACTATGACCCACGCACCACCAAAGCAATCCCACAATCCATCGCCGACGGCCGGTTCCACGGGCCGCGCCATCGGCCTCGACATCCATCCCGACACCTTCGCCGCGGCCATCCTCGACGGCCGCGACCCGCTGCACGCCCGCGTCGTCGCGAGCGTCACCCGCCAGCCCCTGGAAGCGCTCGGCGCGTGGGCCGCCCGGCACACCACTGCCGAGGACGTCCTCATCCTCGAAGCCAGCGCCAATAGCTTCACGGTCGCCGACAGCCTCCTCGCCGCCCGCGAGCGCCGCACCCGCCTACGCCGGATGATGGCCCTGGAGATCGAGGAGCAGCCCGACTTCCTGCGCCTCTACAAACTCGCCGGGCTTAATCTCGTCACTACTTATGCCCTGGTCGCGATCATCGGCGACATCACCCGCTTTGCCAGCAGCAAGAAACTGGTCAGCTATCTCGGCCTCAATCCCAGCGTCGTGGAAAGCGGTAACTCGCACGGCGGCGGCGCCCTCCGCAGCCACGGCCGCGGCAGCCTGCGCGCCCTGCTCATCCAGGCCAGCAAACGCCTGCTCACCACCGTCAACCCGCTGCAAAAGTGGGGCCTCTCCGTGGCCCTGCGGCGCGGCCAGAACAAAGCCGCCGTGGCCGTCGCCCGCAAACTGACTGTCGCCATCTGGCATGTCTTGCACGGCCACTGGAACAAGGCTCTGGAAGAAACCACCACCCTGCTGACCAAGCTCACCAAGCTGGCCACCGACCTCGGGCTGCCCACCCTCAAGGAACTCGGCTACACCAGCAAGCGCGCCTTCCAGGAGCAGAAGTTAGCGGTCCTGCGGACCCATCCTTGACGAGGGGGGCCCACCGGTCCCCCCACCCCACCCCCCGGGGGGACCACACGCGCCCCGCCCCCCCCCCCCCCCAAACAACCAACCCAAAAAAATATAAGGTAACAAAACCAAAGTCATAAACACAAAACAGCAAACCAATG
>JANMTP010000050.1:0-169746 GCA_031390545.1 Chthoniobacter sp.
TTGCTACTCACGATCCCTGCTCGGCCCGGTGTGCAGCGGCCGGCCGCCTATCGTTTTTTTGGCGGGCGGTTATGTTCCAAACTCGCGGCGTTTATTTTGGGAACGACAGAGAGAATGTGGTCGCGTTACGGCGGGAGATCAGGACGGGCAGGAGCCCGTCCCTCCAGTGGGGTGAATCGACCTTCTCGCTTGCGAGGAGGGTGGCTTGGTGGAAGAGAGTCGCTGCCATGAAAATGCCGCTCCTTTCCCGCCGCACGTTGCTCCGGGGGCTGGGGACGGCGGTGGCGTTGCCGTGGCTGGAGGCGATGGGGCGGTTTTCGGCGTATGCGGCGGAAGGCGGGCGGAAGGTGCCAAACCGGCTGGCGTTTCTCTATGTGCCGAATGGCAAGGATATGCCGAACTGGACACCGCGCGGGGAGGGGCGGCTGGGCGAGTTGCCGTCGATCTTGCAGGCGCTCGGGCCGGTGAAGGAGGACTTGGTGGTGCTGAGCGGGCTGGCAGCGGATAAGGCGCGGGCGCATGGCGATGGCGGCGGCGATCATGCGCGGGCGATGGCGGCGTATCTCACGGGGGTGCGTCCGCGGAAGACGGATGGCGCGGATATCCGCGCGGGGACGTCGGTGGATCAGATCGCGGCGCAACGGATCGGCGAGCTGACGCGGCTGCCGTCGATTGAGCTGGGCGGGGAGGCGGGGAGCATGGCGGGGAATTGCGACAGCGGTTACTCGTGCGTGTATAGCTCCACGGTTTCGTGGAAGAGCTCGACGCAGCCGCTGCCGAAGGAGGTAAACCCGAAGCTGGTCTTCGAGCGGCTTTTCGGCGCACCGGGCGGGCCGGAGAAGGCACGGCGCGAGCTGGCGCGAAAGAGTGTGCTGGATTTCATCCGCGAAGATTCGCGCGCGCTGACGGCGAAGATGGGCCGGGGAGATCAGCAAAAGCTGGATGAGTATTTTACGGCGATCCGGGAGATCGAGCAGCGCATGGAGCGGGCGGCGAAGCTGCCGGGGCTCAATGCGCCGCCCGGTGTGACTGCGCCGGCGGGCCAGCCAGACAACTACGCCGAACACCTGCGCCTGATGTGCGACATGCTGGTCCTCGCTTTCCAAGCCGACGTGACCCGCGTGGCGACGTTCGTTTTCGCCAATGAAAGCAGTAACAAGAGCTACCCGGATCTCGGCGTGAACGAGGGTCACCACGAGCTTTCGCACCACGGCCGCGACCCGGAGAAGATCCGCAAGGTGCGGTTGATCAATCAATTTCACGTGGCCCAACTCGCCTACTTGCTGAAGCGGCTGAAGGGCATCCGCGAAGGCGACGGCACGTTGCTCGACCACTGCATGATTGCCTACGGCAGCGGGAACAGCGACGGCGACCGGCATAATCACGACGACCTTCCAATCCTGCTCGCGGGCGGCGGCGGCGGGACGATCACGACGGGGCGGCATGTGCGTTTCAAGGAAGAAACGCCGGTGGCGAATTTGTGGGCGTCGCTCCTCGAGCGGATGGACGTGCGCGTGCCGCTCGTCGGCGACAGCACCGGCACGCTCTCCGCGCTGCGCGCGTAACCCCCGGAGGGGCGTGCTCCTGCGCGTCCCCATTCTTCGGATGGCGCTGACACCGCCGGGATTTCTAGGGACGCGCAGGAGCGCGTCCCTCCGATTGGGAAACGAACTAGACAAAATTCGCGGCTTTAGTCGCAATGCGTGGCATGTCGCCCGTATCCCGCCGCTCGCTTGCTTTTGCCGTTTTCCTTGGCCTGCTGCCCGCGTGTAGCACGCTGCCGCCGAGCACGGAGTCGGCCGCGTCGGCGGAGTTGCAACGCACGGGCCTGGCGCAGGCGGATCTTTTGCTGAGACAGGCGGAGCGACTTGAGAAAAATGAGACCGCGGCAGCGGTCTTCCGGTTGCGGGCGGCGGAGATTGCGTGGAGCGAACTGAGCGGCCGCACCGGCGTGGTTCGGGATGTGACGACACTGCCCGCGGCGCAGCAGCAGGCGCTGAAAATTCTCGCAGAATCCGCGCAGGAACTGGCCCCGCTCTTCGTCGGCAAAGACCGCCCACGGCAGCGCGACTTCGCTTACGCCGGGCGCAGCTACCGGGTGGAGGCGGCGCGCGATGCCAAGCCCGGAGTGTATGCGCCGGCACGGCTGGAATCGATCCGTCCCGCAAGTGAAGTCCCGCGCAAGTTGATGACCAATTGGTTCGTGGAAGCCGGAGCCGGAGCGCCGCTGTCGCCGAAATGGTATCAGCCGACGGAGACGGGGATGGACCGTTTCGTGCCGAAACGCGGGTATCTCGAGCCGCTGACGGCGGTCCTCGCTTTTCACGGTCCGGCGAAAACCGGTGCCGCGCGCCTGGTCTCGCTCACGGCTTACGATCCCACGGCTGTGGCGCGCGTGAAGCTCGGGAATACGGAGTATCCGCTGGCTGCGGATTTCACCGCGCCGATCGTCGATCGCACGCTCGACATCCATGAATTCTGGCTGGCGTTGGGCGGTCTGTTCCACGCGGATGCGAGCGACGCCGGCCTCGCTATGCTTCAACCCTACGATGCGAACCGAATTCCCGTCGTGCTTGTGCACGGCTTAAATTCACACCCCCGCATGTGGCGCAACGTGCTCAACGATCTGACGGCCGACCCGGAACTGCGCGGGCGCTATCAGTTCTGGGTTTTCAAATATCCGTCCGGCTGGCCGATCAGCTATTCCGCCATGCGGCTCCGCGCCGAATTGGCGGCGCTCCACAAGGTGATCGGGCCGCAGCGCGACATGGTTTTCGTCGGCCACAGCATGGGCGGGCTGCTTTCCCGCATGCAGGTCAGCTCGCCGGGGCGGGCGATCTGGGATGCCCAATTCGGCAAAGATGCGGAGAAGTATTTTGGCGAATTGCCGGGCGATGGCCTGGCCAAAAAGAGCTTTATTTTTAACGCGAACAAGGAGATCGGCCGCGTGGTTTTCATCTGTGTGCCGCACCGCGGGAGCTCCATGGCGGACCTCTCTTTTGCGGGTTGGTTCAGCAAGCTCGTCCGGCTCCCGTCAACCATCGTCAGCGCCGTCGCGGACCTGCCGGAAGCAGCGATCCAAGGCCGCTCGATGACCAGCATTTCCGGCCTTTCGCCAAGCAACCCGCTCTACGGAGCGTTGGAAAAAACACCTATTGAGGTGCCGTATCACTCGATCATCGGCGACCGCGGCAAGGGGAACACGCCGAACAGTTCCGACGGCGTGGTGCCGTACAGCAGCTCGCATCTCGCCGGTGCACAGTCTGAGCTCATCGTCCCCGGCCCGCACGGGTCGTACGACAAGCCGCAATCGATCAAAGAGCTGGAGCGCATCCTCGAACTCCATTTGAAATCCGCCCGCCGCGGCCAATCTCCTCAATCCAAATCCCCCGCCATCAAACGCCCGTAAACCGCATCCTCCCAGCCATGCGGACGGAGGTCCGTGGAGCAGGTAAGAGATCGGGCCAGAACGGTGCGACCTCGGGAAGCTACTTTCTGGTGGCCGGCTGCGACTTTTTCCCGGCAGACCGGTTTGATGTCCTGTGCCATTTTGCCTGCCGATGCCTCCGCGTACTTATTTAAAGTCTGCCTCGCAGATCAACTTGGCAGTTGTGCTGAGCCTGGCGGGAATCATGGGTGCCTCCGCCAATGGTTTGCGCTCGCACGACAAGACGCGTTTTGAAAAGGAAGTGCGTCCGATTCTTGAGGAGCATTGCTTTGATTGCCATGGCGACGGCGAGAAAAAGGGCAACGTCGCTTTCGACGCCTTCCTCTCCACCGCGGAGCTGGCCGGGAAGACCGACTTGTGGATGGCGGTGCTCAAGAACTTGCGCGCGGGGCTGATGCCGCCAGAGAAGGAGCCGCGTGTGCCCGCTGCCTCGATCAAGGTGCTCGAAGACTGGATCAAGGAGGGCGCCTTTGGGCTCGATGCGACCAACCCCGATCCCGGCCGCGTCACACTCCGCCGTCTGAACCGCGTGGAGTACGGCAACACCATTCGCGATCTCATGGGCGTGGATTTCCAGGCCGATGCGGAGTTTCCCGCCGACGACACGGGCTACGGATTCGACAATATCGGCGACGTCCTTTCGACCTCGCCGCTGCTGCTGGAAAAATACATGGCCGGGGCGGAGACGATTGTCGCCCAGGCCGTGCCGCTGGTCAGTAAATCACTGCCCGAGCGCAGCGTGGCCGGGCGCGAATTCCGTGGAGCGCCGGAGGAGCGCGACACTCAGCGGTTGTCCCTTTATCGCGCCTCCGATTTGACGTATCGCGTGCGCATCCAGCAGGCGGGCACGTATCGGGTCAACTTCCGCGCGACCGTGTTCGGTTCGTTTGATTTTGATCCGGCGCGCGCGGTGGTGACGGCCTTTGTCGATGGGCGCGAATGCTGGAAGAAGGAGCTGTTTTGGCAGGACCGGAAGCCGCTCGATATCTCCGCGGAGCAGCGTTGGGAGCCGGGTGAATACGAGGTTCGCTTCGTGGTGGCGCCGCTCGTGGGAGCTGACAAAAAGCCCGCTCCCCGACCCGGCGAAGGCGACACCTACGTGAACGTGGATTTTGACGGCGTGAAAGTTGCCGGCCCGACTGAGCGCGAGAGTTGGACGATGACGCCGGGCTACGACCGCTTTTTCCCCCGTCCCGATCCGCCCAGCAATCCGGCGGAGTGGCCAGCCTACGCACGTGAAGTCTTGCAGCGGTTTGCCACGCGCGCTTTTCGTCGACCGGCCGATGCGGCGACCGTGGAAAAGCTCACCGCCATCGCGCAGCTCGCGTGGAAATCTCCAGGTACGGGTTTTGAGCAAGGCATCACGCGTGCGTTAACCGCCGTACTGGCTTCGCCGCGCTTTCTTTTCCGCGTCGAGGGTGCGCAATCGGAGACCGTCGCCGGCCAGCATCCGGCGATCGATGAATACGCGCTGGCTTCGCGGCTCTCTTATTTCCTCTGGAGCACGATGCCGGACGAAGAACTGACGGCCCTCGCCACCCGCGGAGAACTGCGGAAAAATCTCGGGGCGCAGATCCGCCGCATGCTCGCCGATCCGCGTATCGGTGAACTGGTGGAAAACTTTGCCGGGCAATGGCTGCAAACGCGCGATATCGAGAGCGTAAGTATCGACGCCCGCGTGGTGCAGGCGCGCGATGCCGGGACGGAGCGTGCGGGTCGGGAGCGGTTCGAGCGTTTCCGGAAACTCAACGAGGACATCGACGCCGCCACGCGGGCCGGCGACGCGGCGAAGGCGGCAGAGTTGCGGAAAGAGTTGGCTGAAGCGCGTGCGAAATTTCGTGGGCAGGGGCGCGTCGAGTTTTCTGCGGAACTGCGGACGGCGATGAAGCGCGAGGCGGAAATGCTCTTCCGCCACCTGCTGCGCGAAGATCGCAGCGTGCGCGATCTCGTGGATGCGGATTACACTTTTCTCAACGAACCGCTCGCCGCGCACTACGGCATCCCGGAGGTGAAGGGCAAAGAGATGCGCCTCGTAAAACTGCCTGCCGACAGCCCGCGCGGCGGGGTGCTAACCATGGGCACGACGCTGGCCGTGACTTCGAATCCGAACCGCACTTCGCCCGTGAAGCGGGGCATTTTCATCTTGGAAAACATCCTTGGCACGCCCACGCCACCGGCGCCGCCCGACGTCCCGTCCCTCGAAGCCTCCGAGAAGACTGCCGATGGTCGTGAACTGAGCCTGCGCGAGGCCCTCGCGCTGCATCGGGAACAGCCGCTCTGCTCATCCTGTCACAACCGGATGGATCCACTCGGGCTGGCCTTTGAGAACTTCAACGCGATGGGTCTCTGGCGTGAAAAGGAGCGTGGCCAGCCGATCCCACCTGTGGCGGGCCAGCTCATCACCGGAGAGAAGTTCGCCAACGTGACGGAATTGAAGCGACTCCTCGCCAACGAGCGCCGCGATGACTTTTACCACTGCCTGACCGAGAAGCTGCTGACCTACGCCCTAGGCCGCGGGCCGGAGGCGTGCGACGTGCCAGCGATTGATGAAATCGTGGGGCGTCTGCGCCGCGAGGACGGACGTTTCTCTGCCTTGATCCACGGCATCATCGAGTCCGTCCCTTTCCAAAAACGCCGCGCTGATCTATGAAGACCTCCATGAACCTCGACGCTTCCTCCACCAGCCGCCGCCGCTTTCTGCGCGGGCTCGGCGCGTGTCTCGCCCTGCCGGCTTGCGAGTCCTTCCTCCCGCGCGCCGGGGCCGCGAGTGCGACTGCCCTCGGAACTACGGCAAGCGGGGCGCCGCTGCGCATGGCTTTTGTCTATTTCCCCAATGGTGCCATCCACGAGCATTTCTGGCCGGATGGTCGCGGCGCGGATTTCAATTTCAAACGCACGCTTGAGCCGCTGGAGAAAGTGAAGGGCAGTGTGCAGGTCTTGAGCGGGCTGGAACACCGCAACGCCGAACCCGGTCCGGATGGTGCGGGTGATCACGCGCGGGCGAATGGGGCGTTTCTCACGGGCGTGCGGGTAAAGAAAACGGCCGGCGCGGATATTTATGCGGGCGTTTCGATCGACCAGATTGCCGCGCAGCACATCGGCCAGCGCACCCGCTTTTCCTCGCTGGAGCTGAGCGCGGACGCGGTACGCAAATCCGGGTCGTGCGACTCCGGCTATTCCTGCGCCTACGAGTACAATCTCGCCTGGCGTTCCGCGACTTCTCCGCTCGCGCCGGAGCCGAATCCCCGGATGGTTTTCGAGCGCCTCTTTGGCGGTGGTTCACGCGGTGACCGCGCGCGCAATTTCACCCAGCGCCAGCAGCAGCAGCGCAGCATTCTCGACTTCGTGCTCGACGACGCGCGGTCGCTCCAGAGCGGCCTGACCCATCGCGACAAGGACAAGCTCGACGAGTATCTGACCAGCGTGCGCGCCATTGAGGAGCGCATCGCCCGCGCGGAGCAGTTTGGCACCACGCCTGATCCGGAGATCGAGACGCCGGCCGGCATTCCGGCGGATTACGAGCAACATCTCCGCCTGATGTTTGAAATGCTCGCGCTGGCTTTCGAGACGGACAGCACGCGGGTCGCGACCTTCCTGATGGCGCACGATGGCAGCAACCGACCTTTCCCTGAACTCAACGTCGCCGAGGGCCACCACTCGCTTTCGCACCATCGTAACGACCCGGCGATGATCGACAAGTGCGCACAAATCGACCGCTTCTACGCGACGCAGTTTGCCTGGTTCCTGGAGAAGCTTGCCGCCGCAAAAGACGCGGACGGAACCTCCGTGCTGCACAATTCAATGATTGTTTACGGCTGCGGCAATTCCGACGGAAACCGCCACACGCATCACAATCTGCCCGTCGTGCTCGCCGGCAACGGCGGCGGCGCGCTGCAGCCCGGCCAATACCGCACGCTCGAACCCGCCCCGATGTGCAACCTTTTCCTCAGCATGCTCGACCGCATGGGCGTCCCGCCGATGGAACGCTTCGGCGACAGCACCGGGCGGCTCGCGATCTAATCGCGCGCGGCGCTTGCCCGCAATAGTCCTCGCGAGCAGGCTGCTCGCGCTCCTTCGTAAGATCGCGGATACGGGAAGTCCGCGTAGCTCCTACGGATTGGCGGTGGCCTCGACAGCGATCGCTTTGGCTTCGGCGGGTTTCGGCAGGACGCCTTTGGGCTGCACTTTCCAGAACGCCCCGGCGAACCGTAACCAGTCGCCAAGGATCTCCTTGGCGCGGGCGCTTTCGGTGGCTTCGAGATGCTTGTAGATCAGCTGCTGGACGGTGCCTTTGTCTTCGTCGGTGAGGCGCTCGATGGCGACCATTGCCGGGTTGTAGAGGTCGGCGAAGCGGTCCTCGAGATCGAGGACGAAGGCCCGGCCACCGCTCATACCGGCGCCAAAATTCTTCCCGGTGCGACCGAGGATCACCACGGTGCCACCGGTCATGTATTCGCAGCCGTGATCCCCGATGCCTTCGACGACAGACACGGCTCCCGAGTTACGCACGGCGAAGCGTTCGCCCGCGCGTCCGCACGCCAGTAGCATGCCACCGGTCGCGCCGTAGAGGCAGGTGTTGCCGACGATGGCGTTGTCGCCCGCGATGAATTTGTGGGCGGGATCGGGCTTCACGATGATCTCGCCGCCGCTCATGCCTTTGCCCACGTAGTCATTGGCCTCGCCTTCGAGGATCATGCGGATGCCGGGCGCGAGGAAGGTGCCGAAGCTCTGCCCTGCGCTGCCTTCGAGTTTGAGTTCGAGAGTGCCTTCGGGCAGGCCATCGTCGCCGTACTGGTAGCCGATTTCACCGCTGATTTTGGTGCCGAGGCTGCGGTTCACGTTGGACACTTTGTAGCTCAGCGAGATGGGCACCTGCTCGGTGATCGCGTCCTTCGCGTCCTGCAGGATGATGTCGTCGAGCGGGCGCTCGTGGAGGCCGTCGTTGCGGTTGCGGGTGCAGTAGCGCGGGGCGTCCTCGTTGTCGGCGATGCAGGCGAGCAGGCGTGAAAGGTCGAGCGTGTTGGCTTTTGGATGGTTGGGGACGTGGCGTTGCTTCAGGTATTCCGGCCGGCCGATGAGGTCGGTGAGTTTTCTGACGCCGAGGCTGGCGAGAATTTCGCGGACTTCCTCGGCGACGGCGTTGAAAAAGTTCACGACCATTTCGGGCGTGCCTTTGTATTTGCCGCGGAGTTTTTCATCCTGCGTGGCGACGCCGACTGGGCAGGTATTGAGGTGGCACTGGCGCACGTAAACGCAGCCGGTAGCGATGAGCGCCGCGGTGCCGAAGTTGAACTCTTCGGCGCCGAGGATGGCGGCGGTGACGATGTCGCTGCCGGTGCGCATGCCGCCGTCGGTGCGGAGCACGATCCGGGAGCGGAGGTTATTGGCGACGAGCGTTTGCTGGGTTTCGGCGACGCCGAGTTCCCAGGGGGTGCCGGCGTGTTTGATGGACGACAAGGGCGAAGCGCCGGTGCCGCCGTCGTGGCCGGAGACGAGGACGATGTCGGCGTGCGCTTTGGCGACGCCCGCGGCGACGGTGCCGACGCCGGCTTCGCTCACGAGCTTCACGCAGACTTTGGCGCGCGGGTTTACTTCCTTCAGGTCGTGGATGAGCTGGGCGAGATCCTCGATGCTGTAGATATCGTGATGCGGCGGCGGTGAGATGAGCATGACGCCGGGGACAGTATGGCGCAGGCGGGCGATGATGCCGGTGACTTTGTGGGCCGGGAGCTGGCCGCCTTCACCCGGTTTTGCACCCTGGGCCATTTTGATTTCGATCTCCTTGGCGCTGGCGAGATAGGCGGCGGTGACGCCGAAGCGGCCCGACGCGATCTGCTTGATGGCGCTGTTCGCGAGGTCGCCGTTCGGGCGGCGCTTGTAACGCTCGGGATCTTCGCCGCCTTCGCCGCTGTTCGATTTGCCGCCGATGCGATTCATGGCGATGGCGAGGGTTTCGTGGGCCTCGGGTGAGAGCGCGCCAAGCGACATGCCGGCGGTGGTGAAGCGCGTGCGGATGTCCTCGGCGGACTCCACTTCATCGAGTGGGATCGGTGCGTTCTTCGGCACGTAATCAAACATGTCCTTGAACGAAATCGGCTGCTGCGCCTTCACCGCGGCGACGTACTTTTTGTATTCGTCGGCATTGCCGGACTTCACGAAGGCGTGGAACGACTGGATGACCGGCGGGGTGACCGCGTGGTTTTCGCCGTTGCGGCGGAAGCGGTAGAAACCGGGATCGTCGAGCTTGGGATTCGACGGCGGCTCGGTCGGCACGGGCGCGAAGCCCTTTTCGTGACGAGCGAGGGACTCGCGGGCGATTTCCTCGTAGCCGATGCCGGCGACCTGCGAGGGGGTGCGCCAGAAGCATTGTTCGACGACTTTCGCGCCGACGCCGATGACCTCGAAAATCTGCGCGCCGTTGTAGCTGGCGAGGACGCTAATGCCCATCTTCGACATGATCTTCAGTAGCCCGCTTTCGAGCGCGGTACGGATGTTTTTTAGTGCCTTGGCGTAAGTCAGTGCCTCGGTGTCTTTGAGCACGGCCTGGGCTTTGGCGAGCTTGTCGGCATCGGCGCCGGCTTTAACCACGCCCTGCTGCGCGGCGACCTTGAGCTGGCCGATGGTTTCGCGGGCGGAGTCGAAGACGAGATACGGACAGATGGCGCTCGCGCCGTAGCCAATGAGGCAGGCCATTTGATGCACGTCGCGCGCTTCGCCGGTCTCGCAAATGATCGAAGCTTTCATGCGTTTGCCGACCCGGATGAGGTGGTGATGCACCGCGCCAGTGGCGAGAAGCATGGGCACGGCGACGTGGTCGGTATCGACCGACCGGTCGCTGAGGATGATGAGTCGCGCGCCGCGGACGACGGCCGCTTCAGCCTCGGCGCAGATGCGGGCTATTGCTTTTTCCAAACCGGCCTCCCCTTCACTCAAGGGCCAGGTCGCGTGGATGGTGGTCGCGGTGTGCCAGCGGCTTTCGAGGTCGCGCAGGACGGCGAGTTCGTTTTCAAACACGATCGGCGAATCCATCTGGATCATGCTGGCGTGCTCGGGTGTTTCGGCGAGCAGGTTGCGGCGCCAGCCGAGGTTCGTGTTCAGCGACATCACCAGCTTCTCGCGGATCGGGTCGATGGGCGGGTTGGTGACTTGGGCGAAGAGCTGTTTGAAGTAGGTGTAGAGCAGCCGCGGCTGGAGCGAGAGGACGGCGAGCGGGGTGTCGTCGCCCATCGAACCGATGGCCTCCGCGCCTTCGCGGACCATTGGTTTGAGGATGAGATCCAGCTCCTCGGCGGTGTAGCCAAAGGCGATCTGGCGCTGGGCGAGGGTGAGGATGTCGGTCGGCTCGGTCGGCTCTGCCGGGTCGCCGGGCGAGATTTGCGCGAGGCGGATGAGGTTATCGTTGAGCCACGCCCCGTACGGCTGGCGTGCGGCGAGGCTGGCTTTGATTTCGTCGTTGCGCAGCAGCTTGCCGGCAGCGGTGTCGATGGCGATCATCTCGCCCGGCCCGAGGCGGCCTTTCTCCACCACGTGCTCGTCGTCAAAACGGATGGTGCCGACTTCCGAGCCGATGCTGAAAATGCCGTCGTCGGTCAGCTTGTAGCGGGCCGGGCGCAGGCCGTTGCGGTCGAGGCAGGCGCCCACGGTGATGCCGTCGGTGAAACAGACCGCGGCCGGGCCGTCCCACGGCTCGTTGAAGCAGCGGTGGTATTCGTAAAAATCCTGCAGCTCCTGCGGCAAGCCCTTTTCGCTGCGCCAGGCGGGCGGCACGAGCATGGTCATGGCGTGGATGATCGAGCGGCCAGACATGACGATGGCTTCGAGGGCGTTGTCGAGTTCGCCGGAATCACTACCCCCGGGTTGGATGATCGGCTTGAGCAGATCGATGTCCGCGCCCCACGAGCTGGCCTCGAGTTCGGACTCACGGGCGCGCATCCAGTTGACGTTGCCGCGGCGGGTGTTGATCTCGCCGTTGTGCGCAAGCATGCGGAAGGGATGCCCCAGCGGCCACGTTGGGAAGGTGTTCGTGGAGTAGCGCTGGTGATAAACGGCGAGCGCGGTTTCGTAGGCCGGATTTTGGAGGTCTTTGTAAAATTTCTCCAGCGACGGCGAGACGAGCAAGCCCTTGTAGATGATCAGTCGGTGCGAAAACGACGGGATGTAGAAGTGTTTGATGCCATCGGCTTCGGCGCGTTTTTCGATTTCCTTCCGGGCGAGAAATAGCCGGCGCTCGTAGTCCAGATCGGTGACCCCGTGCGGGCGCCCGACGAGCACCTGCTCCATGCGCGGGAGGGTGGACGCCGCCTTCTCCCCGAGCATGTGGATATTCACCGGCACCTCGCGCCAGCCAAAGAGGAACAGCCCGCGTTTTTCGATGACCTGCTCGGTAATCGCCTTGGCCCGCGCCTGGGCGTAGGCGTTGTCGTGCGGGAGAAAGAGAAAGCCGACGCCGAGGTCGGATTCCTGGAAAAGTCTGTGCCCGAGCCTCTCGACCTCGGGCTTAAAAAGCCGATAGGGAATCTGCGTCGAAACGCCCGCGCCATCCCCGGTTTTCATATCTGCATCCACCGCGCCTCGGTGAGCGAGGTTGCACAGGCTTTGCAGGGCGTATTTTAGAACGGCGTTCGAGCGTTTGCCACTGACCTGCGCAATGAAGCCGACGCCGCAGGCGTCGTGCTCAAAATCCGGCGAGTAAAGCGAGTGGCGACCCGCCATGTGATCCAGAGTGACTTGATTCAGCATAATGATATTTCCCTTTGGTTAAAACCCGGCGCCGAAGCTAGGAGCCGGGTCGCGCAATTCAAGACAAAAACCTGGCCGTTTCGGCAAAATCTCGTCGCCATTCGCCGCTTTCGCTGTCTAGCTTTCGCACCTTCGTCCCAGAAATTGCACTATTTATGAATCCTCCCCGCCAACTCGACGAACAGGAACGGCATATCGTCCGGGCTCTCATCCGCGACCCGCGTGAAAGCGACAACGGTATCGGCGAAACCACTGGCGTTAACGTCCGCACCGTGGGCCGCAAACGGCACCGCCTCGAACAGGCTGGCATCCTCTCTTATTTTACCCACCTCGACCTCTCCTCGCGCGGCACCGGCCAGTTCAATGCGCGCCACCTTTACGTCATCAAATTCCGCATCGGCATCACCTATCGCCAACTTCTCGAAGACATCCAGCGGGAGCCGTTCGTCCGCTCTTCATTCACCGAGATCATTTTCGAAAGCCACATCGCCGAGATCGACGGCAAACTGGCCATGCTCCTCTTCATCGACGGTGCGGATGAAACTGACCTCGTCCAGACCGTTCACGAAAAGCTCATCCCCAGCCTCCTGCGCAACCACGGCGAAAACTCCATCGAAGAGGTGAACACGATGCGCGTCCTCGCCCCCGTCCGCCAGATGCGCAACTACGTCCTCCCGGTGAATATGCAGGCCGGCTACATCAAAAAAGACTGGCCGGACGAAGCGATCTACGTCGGGCAATGAGCCGCCGAACGGCGGATGGCTGGATTGCTGGATAATCGGATTGGTGGATTCATCCAATAATCCATCCATCCACCAATCCATTCCTTACTCCCGGGCGAGGCGGCGCTGGAGTTGGAGGAGCTGATTTTGCAGAGCGGGGAAGCGGTTACTGGTCACCCACTGCCCGGTGACGGCGAGGAGGGCTTGCTCCCGTTTGGTGTCGTCGATTTCCGGTGGGGCACCGGTCAGCAGATTTTCCGAAACGAAGGACGCCGGTGTTGCCAGCGCTTTGAGCAACTTGGTTTTTTCTGCGGCGGCGATGTCCGGGCGGCTGAGGTAGTACTCCAGCGCGGTCTTCTGACCGGCGTTGGCGAGGTCGGCCTTGGCGAAGTAGTCGGCGCGGAGCATCGGGCGCTCGGCGAGGGTAGTCGGGTGGGAGTTGAGGTAAGTCATCACATCGAGCGGGTTGGCCGCGGCGAGTCGGTCGAGGGCGACCTCGGCGGCGTGCCGCAGCGCGCTGTTTGGATCGGTCTGCGCAGTGGCGAGGTCGGGCGCGAAGCTGGCGTCCTTCGTGAAAACGATGACGTCGAAGGCTTCGAGCATCCCGCCACTTGGGGCCGCGCGCCAAGGTGCGTAGGTCAGCATCTCGCGGGTCTTCGCCGCCAGAAATGCCGTCGCCGCCGGTTCGCGCCAGGCCACATTGCGCAGCGCAATGGCCCATTCATCAGGCGAATCCTTTTTCGCCAAAGTCGCTCGCGCCAGCTTCGCCGCGGTGTCCGTACCATCGCGCTGGGCGATGCGTCCGAGCACGTCCATGAGCAGCACGCGCAGCGTGGGGGCGGCCAGTTCGCCGCCGGGTCGCAGGGCGAAGTCGAGCCCGGTGCGCGCATCGCGGTCGGTCGCTAGAAAACCAAGGATCGCCGCATTGGCCTGCGCGGGATCGGCGGCGAGCAGGGCGCGTTTCAGCGCGTCCAGATCGCTCTCGGTCGTGTCACCGGCTTGGAGTTTCGCGAAGAGTTCTTCAAGTTGGCGTGCCAGCGGGGAAATCGGAGCTTGGTTCATCGCACCCTTGGTAGTGAGGGGGCTTGGTGTGGCGGATGGGCTTGGAACAATTGCGCCCCTGAGGTCTGCGGGCGGTTCGCTGGTGAGGCCTTTGAGCATGTCAACGCAGGCCAGGATCAACACCGCTAACAAGTAAACGACACCCAGCCCGAGCACGATGCTGCCGAGAATCGTGGTGAGGCGCCTACGGTTTTCCACCGGGCGCTCCTACTTCAAATACTGCCGAATGAAATCCGCCGCGGTGCGGTCAAGGATGCGGATGCCGGTGGAAAGCGGCTCATTCGACCCCGCGACAACGACGCCCGTGAGGAACAGCTTCCCGTCCGCGTCGCGCGAGAAGACCGGGCCGCCGCTCATCCCGCTTTCACAGTAGATCGAAAGGTTGTTCCAAAATGCGCCCACGACGGGCGTAAAACCCGCCGTCGGCGTCGCCAAAAGCAAATCATCGCCGCTGTGAAACTCGCCGCCGTAGCCGAGTGCGAGCATCGGCACCGCTCCGGATAGCAGCGCAGGATTCGCCCACCAGCCAGCATTCGATCCGCCGGCCACCGGCGAACGAAAGACGACGCCGCCGGTGTCGTAGGAAAAAGCGCGGGGATCGCTCAGTTTGAACTGCCGTGCATTTTCCCGATACCCGGAGAGCACATAGACGCGACTGGCATACTGTGCAGAGAGCGACGTATTCCCCGCCAGACCGCGCCGGAAAAGGATGTCTGTGGAGAAACCGCCGTCGGCATCCCAGAGATTGTGCGCCGCCGTGAGCACGGAGTGCGGGCGCACGACCGTCCCCGAGCCGGTGAACCAGCCGTCGCCATTTGCAAACTGGAGTTGCCCCACCATCGAATACGGAAAAGTTCGCGCCAACGCGGTCCCGGTTTCCTGCGGAAAAGCCACCGGCGCGATCAAAGCTGGGTCCGCCGCGTGAAGCAGGGGCGCCAACGCGAAAGCGAAGTGGGCGAGGATCGGGAGGGCTTTCATTCGCCCAAGATAGTAGTGCGGCTGCCGGCGATGGCAAACCGCGAGACGTCCGACTAAATCTCCCAAGCCGCCGTCTCCGGGCGGGTTGAACTCCGCCGAGCGCCTGCCCTTGCGTGCGGTCTATCCGACGCTGAAACTGCCTCTCCCCGATGAACCCTCTCCACAAAACGCACCCGATGCCGACGCACCTGGCATTCGTCGGCGTGCTCGGACTTTTGATCCGGGTCGGCTTGGCGGAGGAAATTTCCTACAACCGCGACATCCGCCCGCTGCTCTCGGAGAACTGTTTCGCCTGCCACGGCCCGGACAAACACGCCCGCAAAGCGGATCGCCGACTCGATACGGCTGAGGGCGCCAGCGCCGAGATCGAAGGAATTCGCGCGATCGTTCCCGGCGATCCGGCGAAAAGCGACGCCGTTGAGCGCCTGGAATCGTCCGATCCCGACGAGAGGATGCCGCCTCCAAAAAGCGACAAGAAGCTCAAACCCGAAGAGATCGCGTTGCTCAAAAGATGGATCACTCAAGGTGCGAAATACGAACCGCACTGGTCCTTCATCGCGCCCAAGCGTCCGTCTCTTCCGGCCTTCAAAACGTCCAACCCGATCGACGCATTTCTCCTCGCGCGGCTCGCCCGAGACGGCCTGAAACCTTCGCCCGAAGCGGAAAGAACCACGCTCATCCGCCGCGTGACCTACGACCTCACCGGCTTGCCGCCGACGCCCGCGGAGATCGACACCTTTCTCGCGGACCAGTCGCCCGGAGCGTACGCCGCCCTCGTCGAGCGCCTGCTGGTTTCACCACGCTACGGCGAGAAGATGGCCATTCACTGGCTCGACCTTTCTCGTTACGCCGATACGCACGGTTACCATCTCGACGCTGGTCGCGACATGTGGAAATGGCGCGAGTGGGTCATCGAGGCGTTTAACAAAAACCTCCCGTTCGATCAGTTCATCCTCTGGCAACTTGCCGGCGATTTATTGCCCGGCGCGACAACCGAACAGAAAATCGCGACCGGTTTTTGCCGGAATAACATGGTCAATTTTGAGGGTGGCGCGATCCCCGAAGAGTATCTGACGAACTACATTTTCGACCGCGTGAATACTTTCGGGACGGCGTTCCTGGGGCTGACCGTGAGCTGCGCGCAATGCCACGATCACAAGTTCGATCCGTTCACGCAGAAAGAATACTACCAGCTCTACGCGTACTTTAACGCAGTGCCCGAAAAGGGGTTGGACGGGAACAAGGGCAACGCGGTGCCATTGCTGGAGTTGCCCACGCGGGAGCAGCAAACCAAGCTTGAGCTGCTGGGGGCAAAAATCTCGGCCGAGGAGAAACACGTCGCCGCTTTGACCAAGCGCGTCGATGCCGAACAGGCGGTGTGGGAAAAGACTGCCGCCGGCCAAAAGCGACCGGACTGGACCTCGCTCACACCGACGCAAGCAAGATCGCTCAGCGGCGCGGTGCTCGCGGTGCAAGCGGACCGGTCAATTCTTGCGAGTGGCATCAACTCCGGCATCGATCACTACGAAATCACTGCGCGCACGGAACGCGTCGGGGTCACGGCGCTGCAACTGGAGGCACTCACGGATCCCTCGCTCGTTGGCGGTGGGCCAGGCCGCGCGGGCAATGGCAATTTTGTTCTCACGGGCATTGAAGTGGAGGCGCAATCCGTTGCTGACCCGAAGCAAACGATGAAGGTGCGTCTAGTCGCCGCGGACGCCGACTACGCGCAGACCAATTTCGAAATCTCCAAGGTTATCGATGCCGACGCGAAAAGCGGCTGGGCGGTGGACGGCAATTCCAAGCATGAGGCGCGGACGGCGTGGTTCATCGCGGAAAAGCCGTTCGGTTTTCCTGGCGGGACAGATCTGCATGTGCGGCTGGACTTCGCGTCGGCGTATGCTGGGCACAGTATCGGTCGCGCGCGGTTTTCAATTACGACCGACGCGGCGGCTGTCACCGTCGGCAAGCTGCCTGCGCCGGTGGCGCAAATCCTAGGCATTTCTGCGGACAAGCGGGACGACAAGCAGCGCGAGGTTTTGCAGAAGCACTATCGCGAAAGTATTTCCCCGCTGCTGAAGGTTCCTGCGGCCCAGCTCGAAAAACTCCGAGCTGAGCTGAAAGCACTGCAAAAGCAGGTGCCCAACGTGATGGTTATGCAACAAATGGAAAAACCGCGGGAGACGCACGTCCTGCTGCGCGGCCAATACAATCAGCCCGGCGAAACCGTGAAACCCGGCACCCCGGCGAGCCTGCCCTCTTTGCCGACCGGCGCATCGCCCGACCGCCTCAGCCTCGCACGCTGGCTTATCGATCCGCGGCATCCGCTGACCGCGCGCGTGGCGGTGAATCGTTTTTGGAAAAATTTCATGGGGACGGGGATGGTAAAAACTGCCGGTGATTTCGGTGCCCAGGGCGAGTGGCCGAGCCATCCTGAACTGCTCGACTGGCTGGCCACGGACTTTGTGTCGAGTGGCTGGGACGTGAAGCAACTGGCGCGACTCATCGTCACCTCGGCGGCCTACCGGCAGAGCGCGAAAATCACGCCGGAGCTGAAAGAGCGCGATCCCGACAACCGGCTCTACGCGCGCGGCCCACGCTTTCGCCTCAGTGCGGAAGAAATTCGCGACACGGCACTCGCGGTGAGTGGGCTGCTCAACCCGCGAATTGGTGGGCCCAGCGTCTCGCCGTATCAGCCGGTGGGCCTGTGGGAGGAATTGTCGTCGCGCCAAGATTCCGGGCAGTGGTCGGCGCAGCGCTACGAGCCGAGCCACGGCGCGGACTTGTATCGGCGCAGCATGTACACCTTTTGGAAGCGGACCTCTCCTCCGCCGCAGATGCAGACTTTTGACGCGCCAGATCGCGAGATCTGCATCGTCAATCGCGAGCGCACCAACACGCCGCTCCAGGCGCTCGTGCTGCTCAACGATCCAACTTACGTCGAGGCCTCGCGTATTCTCGCTGAGCGCATGATGACCCAGGGCGGGACAACGCCCGCCGAGCGCATCCGCTTCGCCTTCCGCCTCGCCACCGCGCGTCTGCCGAGCGAGCGAGAGCTAGCGTTACTCGCTGAGCTTTTCGTCAAACAACAGTCACGCTATCGCGCCGACCGCGACGCCGCCGCCAAGTTGCTCTCCAACGGTGAAGCGAAGCGCAACGCCGCGCTCGACATCGCCGAACTCGCCGCCTGGACCAACGTGGCGACGACCATTCTGAACCTCGACGAAACGGTGACGAAGGGATAAGGCCGCTTCGCATTCCACGAATCGAAACTTTATGCCTTCACTCCACGGGATCGTCCTCAGCGCGTTGCTCGCCTGTGTGCCGCTTGCTCATTGCGGCGCCCAGGCAGTTCCACCCGGCAGCCCGGAAGATGACCGGGGCGTGGTGGCGGCGTTTAAAGCGATGCTCGAAGAGCCAAGTTGGGACGCGCAGGTTTCGCTCATCGGCGGTCTTCTCGCCGAGCTGCCGGCAGCGGATTTCCCGAAGGTGTATGCCGCGCTGGGACGCTTTGAGAAGATGCAGGGTTCAAGGTGTCTTAGGCCGTTGTTGGACGAATGGGCGGAACGCGATCCCGCTGCCGCCTGGGCCGTGACGCGGCGCCTTTTTGACATCACAGTCGAGGGCGATCACTTCGTCGATGAGTGGGCGGAGAAATTCATTCCGCCGAAAGACTTCGCCGCATTCCAAGCTTCGCCTTTCTGGCCCGAGCCGCGGCAGCTTCTTGGTTTCCTCGCCGGGCTGGAGCGCGCGAGCATTCCCGAAGTCACGAAGACCAATCTGCGCAACGAATTCTTGACTCAGTTTCGCGCGAGGCTTCCCGAGCATTATCTCGTCCCACCCCCGCCGTCTCCGCCCAGCGATGCCGTTGAGCCGGAGGCGAGCTATGCGCGCGTGCGGGAAATTATGGAAGCGCCGCTCGCGGCGTTGCCTGCGCTGCTGAGAGTGGCGGCGGAGCGGAAGAATTCGGGCGCGGTGATTTGGGGTCTGCGGCGCTGGATTGCCGCGGACCCGAAGGCCGCGCCTGAGATGATGCAGCAAGCGGAATGGCACGGGAACGAAGAGGCGGTGCGCGCCTGGGCGAAAAGCGATGCACGAGCCGCGCTCGCGTGGTTTCGGCGTCACGAACCCGCGGCGCTGAAGGGCTATGCGGGTCGGGGGCTCATCGCGTTTGTGGACAAAAAGACCCGCGCCAGCCTGCTCCGCGCCGTCACGCTGCCAGGCAAGTATAACGATGGTGGCGAGTGGCATGAGCTCGACGCAATGATCGTTGCATGGGCGCGCGAAGATCCCCTGACCTCGCTACAAACGGCTTTGTCCCAATACGGGCCGCTTTGCTACAGCGTTTGCGCCGACGAGGCTGTCCAACCATTTTCCGTCCCGCAACGCAAAGTCCTCGACGCCATACGGCGAATCCCCACGCCGGTGCGCGATCAATACGCTTATATGATCATGGAAAACTTCGGAGACTTTGACGTGGGCGCGGCGGCCGCTTACGGCGTCGATTGGCTGCGGAAGTCGAATTGGCGGGTGACCGAGCTGTTGCCGCGCACGACCAAAAAGCACTACCTCAAAGTCTGGACCGGCGAGAAGAATCCTGAAGACGGCTGCATGGACGACCGCACCTACGGCTGTCTGCGAAAATGGGCCATTTGCCAGCCGGACAAAATGAACAAATGGATTGCAACGCAATGGGACCCCGAGGTGAAAGCCGCCCTCCAGTGGATCCTGGCCCACCCGAATGGGAAGGAATGACGATTTGATGAACGCTGCCATCGTTCACCGTCGGAACCCGGCCCCAACTCGGGCACAGCGCATCCTGTCCTGCGCGGGAGATTGCCTAACGGATGCGGTCGGCGGAGGATGATCCTGCCATGGACTCTCTGATCAATCATTTCGCCATTCAGCAAACGCGCCGGCAGTTTTTCGGTCGCGCAGCCGCGGGACTTGGCTCGGTGGCGCTGGCTTCGCTGCTTGATCGCTCGCTCTTTGCTGCACCGGATCTGAGCACGCACGGCGCGCTGCCGGCCCTGCACTTTGCGCCGAAGGCGAAGCGTGTGATTTATCTGCACCAATCGGGCGCGCCGTCGCACGTCGATCTTTTCGACTACAAGCCGGAGATGCAAAAGCACCATGGAAAGGAGCTGCCGGATTCGATCCGCAAAGGACAGCGGATCACGGGGATGACTTCGGGGCAAAAGGCGTTTCCCGTGGCGGCGACCAAATACAAGTTTTCGCAGCACGGGAAGAGCGGGCTGTGGCTCAGCGAGCTGTTGCCGCATCACGGTAAAATCGCGGACGACATCTGCGTGGTGCGCTCCATGCACACCGAGGCGATCAACCACGATCCGGCGATCACCTTCATCCAAACCGGCAGTGAGCAGCCGGGGCGGCCATGTCTGGGAAGCTGGCTGAGTTACGGCATCGGCAGTGAAAACCAGAATCTGCCCGGCTTTGTCGTGCTCATCTCGCAAGGCACGGGCGAACTGAACGACCAGCCGCTGTTCTCGCGCCTGTGGGGGAGCGGATTTTTGCCGAGCAGCTATCAAGGGGTAAAGTTTCGCAGCAAAGGCGACCCGGTGCTTTACATTAATAATCCGCCCGGCATCGACAGCTCATCCCGCCGCGAGATGCTCGATACGGTGCGCGGCCTCAATGAAATCCAGGCCGGCGCGCTCGGCGATCCGGAGATCGAAACGCGCATCGCGCAGTATGAAATGGCCTACCGCATGCAAGCCAGTGTGCCCGAGTTAATGACCCTCGAAAAAGAAACCGCGGCGACTTTCGAGCTCTACGGTGAGGAGGCCAAAACGCCGGGAACCTTTGCCGCCAACGCGCTGTTGGCCCGGCGGCTCGTCGAGCGTGGCGTGCGTTTTGTGCAGCTCTATCACCGGGGCTGGGATCAGCACGGCAACTTGGCGGGCGCGCTGCCTAAACAATGCAAGGATGTCGATCAGGCGAGCGCCGCGCTGGTGCTCGATCTGAAGCAGCGCGGTCTGCTCGACGAAACGCTGGTCATTTGGGGCGGCGAATTTGGCCGCACCGCCTACGTGCAGGGCGATATCAACAACCCGGGCTACGGCCGCGATCATCATCCCCGCTGCTTTTCCATGTGGATGGCCGGCGGCGGCATCAAGCCGGGCCTGAGCTACGGCGAGACTGACGACTACTGCTACAACATCGTCCGCGATCCCGTGCATGTGCATGACCTCCACGCCACGGTTCTCCGCTGCCTCGGCCTCGACCACGAACGGCTGACCTACAAATTCCAAGGCCGCGATTTTCGCCTCACCGACGTGCATGGGAAAGTGGTGAGGGCGCTGCTCGCGTCGTGACCATGTGATGAAATCCTGGAACCTTTCCATCCTCGCCGCCATTGTCGGCGCGGCTGCTTATGTCGGCAGCTTCTTAGCGATGGAAAACAGCAGCAACTATCCGGCGTGGGCCGGTTCATCTGCGTGCTGCATGTTTTATTACCCGCTGCGCGTGATTAAGTGGACGCGTGCTTACCCACCGGAGCGCTTTACCGGTGTCGTGACGAGCGATGATTCCTCCACCTTTGTGACCACTTTTCAAGACGATCGGCCCGGTGGGAAAGAAATGACGATTGTTTGCGGGCAGAGCGTCGACGCTGGGATGACGCGTCCGGGACAAAGGGCCCTCATCCAGCATTCCCTCCAAATACCCTTCAAGAGCTATTGGCCTGAGCAGCGGGTCATTAGCGTCACCCCGCTGCCGGACTTGTCGGATTTGGAGACTGGCACGGCCGGACTTTAGATGGGTCAAAGTTGCAGTCCCTTTGGCACAGGCTTGCGACCCGGGGGGCGTTACCGCATAGTCAATGCCGTGATCGCCGCATCGCCACGTCGTTTTACCACTGAGGAATATCACAGGCTCGCTGAGGTGGGCGTGCTGCGGGAGGGGGACCGGGTGGAACTGCTGGACGGCGTCATTGTTAATATGATGCCCATCGGTCCATTCCACGGAGGTTCAGTAAAACGGCTGAACCATGAATTCGAGAAAATTAACGGAGGTCGTTGGATCACCAGCACGCAAGATCCAATCCGAATCGGTGAGCATGACGAACCCCAGCCGGACTTGGCTTTGCTCCGGCCTCGCAAGGATTTCTACGTCGAAAGACATCCGCGCCCGGAAGATATTTTGCTGCTCATCGAAGTTTCTGACTCGACGCTGCTTATCGACCGCGATGACAAGCTGCCGATCTACGCTCGGGCTGGCATCGTCGAGGTGTGGATTGTGAATCTGCCGGAACGCGTGATCGAGGTTTACACTTCGCCGGTGGATGGGTCTTACGGCGAGGTCCGCCGCATAACGCCCGGCACTCCACTGGCACCACAGGCGTTTCCAGACGCTGGAATCGATACGGCAGCGCTGTTGCAAGCGCGGGCCTAAGGGCCTTTCGCGATTGGCAAATGAGCGGCGGCTTCCGCGCGCAGGCTTGCTGAGGGCGCAAGGCCCTTTTACACCAGTCGCCCATGAATTCCTCCCCGCGCTTCCAACTGTTCCTCATGATGGTGCTCCAGTTTTTCATCTGGGGTGCCTGGCTGCCGCCGCTCTTCCATCTCATGGGCGCGAAGGAGGGGCTGAATTTTGACGCCACCCAGCAGGCGCTGATCGGCAGTTGTTTTGCGATCGCCTCGGTGCTCGGCATTTTTTTCTCGAACCAGTTTGCCGACCGTTCGTTTGCCGCGGAAAAATTCCTCGCCTTCAGCCATTTCGTCGGCGGACTGGCCATGATCGGTCTCTTCTTTGCCAAGACGTTTGCGCCATTTTTCGTGTTGCTCCTCATCCACTCGCTCTTTTACGTGCCCACGATTTCGGTCGGCAACTCGCTCGCCTTCGCCAACCTGAAAAATCCCGCGAAGGAATTCGGCCTCATCCGCATGGGTGGGACCATCGGCTGGATTCTGGCGTCGTGGCCGCTCTACTTCCATCTCCAAGGCAAGACCGGCGCGGCACTGGCTGATGCGGAAAGCTACGCGTTCATCGTGGCCGGCGTGGCCTCGCTGACCCTCGCCGCTTTTAGCCTCACGCTGCCCCACACCCCGCCGAAGCCGGCCACAGCCGGCACCGATGCGCTCGCCTGGCGCGAGGCCATGAAGCTCCTCCGCCTCCCCTTCCTCGCAGTCCTCTTCCTCGTCACGTTCATCGATGCCACGATCCACAACGGCTACTTCGTCATGGCCTTCGGCTTCCTCGCCGACATCGGCATCAAGCCCGAGAACATCATGCCGGTCATGAGCATAGGGCAAGTCGCGGAGATCCTCACCATGGCCGCCCTCGGCATGGTGCTGGCCAAGCTCGGCTGGCGCACCACCATGATCCTCGGCATCCTCGGCCACGCCACGCGCTTTGCCGTCTTCGCCTTCTTCCCGCAGAACCAGCCCGTCATCATCGCGGTGCAAATCCTTCACGGCATCTGCTACGCCTTCTTCTTCGCCACGCTCTACATCTTCATTGATGCGGCCTTCCCGAAAGACGTGCGCTCCTCGGCGCAGGGTCTCTTTAACCTCCTCATTCTCGGCCTTGGCGATCTCGCGGCAAAGTGGCTCTTTGTCCCGCTGATGAAGAACTGGACGGTCACGGTCGAGACGGGAGGCGTGGCGAAAGAGATGATCGACTACCATCGGCTCTTCCTTGTCCCGTCTGGCATGGCACTCGGTGCCGCCATCCTCCTTGCCCTCTTCTTCCATCCGCCCAAGACCGTGTCATCCGGCGGCAGCGTCCCAGCCCCGCACTAAAACAGCGCGCGCACTCCCTCCGGCGTCATCCCGCTCGCGCGCAGCGTGCGCAGGCTCAGGGCGTCGTCGCGTTTCGACAGCCGCAGACCGCGTGCATCCGTGAGCAGCGGGCAGTGGTGGAAAGCGGGCGCAGTGCAGCCGAGCGCGCGATAGAGCAGGATTTGGCGGCAGGTGCTCGTGAGCAGATCCGCGCCGCGCACGACTTCGGTGATGCCCATCGCGGCGTCATCGACCACGCAGGCCAGCTGATAGCTGGGGAAGCCGTCCTTCCGCCAGACGAGAAAGTCGCCGAACTCCCGACCGGCGAGCTCGGTGTGCTCTCCGAGGGCGCTGTCGGTGAAAGTGATCGCTTCGCCATCCGGGACTCGAAAGCGCCAGTTGGCGCTTGCCGGGATCGCTGACGGCCAGCGAGTAACCGGCCTCCGCTCCGGCCGGCACGTCCCTGGATACACCGGCTCGTCGTCACCCGCGTGCGGCGCTTCCAGCGCGCGGAGCACATCCTGCCGTGAACAAACGCACGGGTAGATCACTCCCGCCGCGCGGAGTTCCTCAAAAGCCGCGCGATAGCGATCCATCCGCGCGCTTTGCACATATGGCGCATGCTGCCCGCTGCAATCCGGCCCCTCGCTCCAGCGCAAACCCAGCCAGCGCAAATCTTCGATCATCGCCACACTGTACTCAGCCCGGCAGCGTGCGCCGTCGAGATCTTCGCTGCGCAAGATCAGCGCTCCACCCGCTGCTTCCGCACGTTGCTGCGCCATCCAAAACGTCCGCGCATGGCCGAGATGCAGGTAACCCGTCGGCGAAGGCGCAAGACGCCCGCGGTACTGCGGAACCGCCGCCACGGGTTACTTCGCCACCGGCTTCAAGTCCTGATCGTAAACGATGACTTTGCCGATCTTTTCGAGGCCGGGTTGCACTTCCTTGGCCTCACCGACGACGACGATGGCAACATCCGCGGCGCTGAAGTGCTTTTTCGCTAACGCCTGGATTTGCACCGGGGTGACAGCCGCCATCCGGCGCGCGTAGGTTTTGTAGAAGTCGGCGGGCAGGCCGTAGAGGTCGATGTCCTGGACGCGTTGGGCGGTGCGAGCGCTGTTTTCGAGCGAGAGCAGGTAGTTACCGACGTTGTATTCGCGCTGCAGGGCGACCTCGGCTTCGGGCGCCGTTTCGTCCTGGAGACGCTGAATTTCCTTGAGCGTCTCGACGACGGCGGGCGCAGTGACTTCATTACGGGTCTCGGCGCTGGCCTGGAAGTTGCCGCCGTATTTGAGCAGGTTGAACGCGGAGTAGGCGCCGTAGGTCCAGCCGTGTTTCTCGCGCAGGTTTTGAAAAAGGCGCCCGCTGAATCCGCCGCCGAGCGTCGCATTGAGGACGTTGAGTTCGACGGTATCCTGGTTGCTCCGCGAAGGGCCGGGATGGGCAACGATGATATTCGACTGCACCGAGCCGGGTCGGTCGAGAAGGTGGATGGTGAGTCCCTTGAGTTCGGGCGGCGCGGCCATCTTTATCTTCTTGGGGTCTCCTTGTTTCCAACCGCCGAAGACGCGTTTGACCTCGGCGAGAATGTCTGCGGTTTTCACGTCGCCGACAATGGCGAGGGTGGCGTTGTTCGGCACGAAGTGCTCGCGATGAAAGGCGGTGAAATCGTCGCGGTTGAGCGCCTGCACGGCGGCGGGGGTGAGGTTCGCGCCGTAGGGGTGATCGCCATAGATCACTTTGTCCATGAGCTTGTCGGCGAGTTTGGCCGGCTGTTGCTTTTCCTCCTCCAGGGCGGAGAGCGTCTGGCGCTGGAGCTTGGCCAACTGGTCGGCGGGGAACGCTGCGTGGAAGACCGCGTCGGAGAAAAGATCGAGAATTTGGCCGGTGTATTTGGTCAGCCCGCTCGCGGTGACGCTGATGGAATCCGGCGCGGCGGCCGCTTCCAGGCCGATGCCAAGCGAATCGGTTTCGAGGGCGAAGGTCGCGGCATCGCGTTTGGCCGTGCCGCGATTGAGCAGGCCGGCGACGAAGTCCGCGGTGCCTGTTTTAGCGCCGTCGAAGATGGAGCCGCTACGGAAGACGAGGCGGAAGGTCACGGTGGGTTTGCGGTCGTCTTCGATGACAAACACCTTGAGACCGTTGGGCAGCGTCTCGGTGAGGTAGTCCGGGAAGGAAGCCGCAGGCGCAGGGTCAGGCTCGGGCTTTTTGGCGCGGTCGATGTCGGCGAAAGCGGGAAGCGTGAGGCCGAGGAGGAGAAGGACGGTATTTTTCATGGGAGTTTTTGAGGTCCACGAAAGGCACGAAAGATCACGAAAAGGGGATTCAGTCTTTCGTGTCTTTTCGTGCCTTTCGTGGACTGAAAATCATTTGGCGGCTGGAGCAGCGGGGACGGGGAAGCGGAGAATGTTCACGCCTTCCTTGGTGAAATACTTGTTGGCCACGCGCTGGAGGTCTTCGCGTTTTACGGCGAGGTACCGATCGAGTTCGGTGTTGATGAGGTTGGCGTCGCCGTAGAAGAGGTGATAGCGGGCAAGGTTCTTGGCGCGCGAATTCATCGTGCCGAAGCCGCTGGCAAAGCTGGCTTCCTGCTGGTTCAGCGCCTTGCGGTATTCGTCCTCGGTGACGCCCTCCTTTTTCACCTGCTCGACTTCTTCGCCGATGAGCGCGTCGAGCCGCTCCAGCGGGACGCCTTGCTGGCCGATGCAATAGACGCCGAGCATGCCGGCGTTTTCGAGTAGGTAGGGAAAGGCCTGCACTTGCAGGGCGGCTTGCTCTTTCTCGACGAGCCGTTTGTAAAGCCGCGAGCTGCGCCCTGAGCTGAGAATATTGCCGAGGAGTTCGAGGGCGTAGGCGTCGGGGTCGGTTTCCTTCACTGCGCGCCAGGCGTGGAGGGTGGCGGGAAGCGGGGTGTTGTCCTTCAGCACGTCGTGTTTCACCGGCGCGGTCTGTGGCGGCAGCTCAACCTTCGGGCGCTCGATGTCTTTCCCGCGCGGGATCGGGCCGAAATATTCGGCGATCAGTTTCTTCGTGGCTTCGAGGTCGAAGTCGCCAGCGACGGCGAGCGTGGCATTGTTGGGGATGTAATAGGTTTTCCAGAAGTCGCGGAACTCCCCGATGGTCGCCTGGTCGATGTATTGCGCGGAGCCGATGGGCACCCACGCGTAGGGCGTGCCGGCGAAAACCAGCTTGGCCAGTTCCTCGAAGAGCGAACCGTAAGGGCGGTTGTCGTAGCTGCGGCGCTTTTCTTCCTTCACGACTTTGCGCTGCGTCTCAACGCCGGTTTCGTCGATTACCGCGTGCATCATCCGCTCGCTCTCCATCCAGAGCGCGAGCTTCAGTTGGTTGCTGGGAAGATTAAAATAGTAGTCGGTCTGGTCGAACGAGGTGCTCGCGTTCAAGTTTCCGCCGGCTCCGGAGACGTATTTGTCGATCTTCCCCCGCGGGATGTTTTGCGTGCCCTCAAACATCAGGTGCTCAAAAAAATGCGCGAACCCCGTGCGGTCCGGCCGCTCGTTTTTGCTCCCGACATGGTAGAGCACGTAGGTCGAAACGACGGGCGAGGTGTGATTTTCGTGGAGGATGACGCGGAGTCCGTTGGGCAGGTCGTACTCGACGAATTTGATCGGCTTGAGGACGGTGCGGGGCGGCGGCGGAGTGACGAGAGCGAGATCGCGCACGGGGTTTTCCTTGCGAATATCGAGGCCATTCGCGGGCGTTACGGGTCCCGGCGCGGTCTGCGCGTGTGTGGTCAGCGAAAGGGCGGCGGCGCAGACAGTCAGAGCGGCAAAAAATTTTACGGAAGTCATGGGAGCGGGGTGAGACAGGCGGACGGGATTGGCGTTCAGAATCGGCGGCATCTGGTAAGACGCAAGAATTCGCCGTGAATCTGGGTGGAGGGCGGGCTACGTATCCATCGCCATGAATCTTCGCCTGCTCTCTCTTGTGGTCTTCGCCGCGGTTGCGCCGTTCGCAGGGGCGGGCGAGGCGATGAAAAGCAGCGAAGCCAAAATGAAGGAAGCCATCCAGTCAGTCGTTACGCAGCAACTCGCCGCCTTTCGGGCGGGGGATTACAAAGCGGCCTACGCCTTTGCGGACCCGGGGCTGAAGGAGGTTTATACGTTGGAGATGTTTGAGAAAATGGTCCGGGCGGGCTATCCGGAGATCGCGCAAAATGCGTCTGGTCGCTGCGGGCTGACCTTCGACAACGGCGACGAGGCGGTGGTGAATGTGCGCATTTTTGACAAGGCCGGGGAAGCGTTGGATTTCCAATACACCCTCCGGCGCGACGCTGAAGTGTGGCGGATCACCGGCGTCGTTTTGCTCAAGTCGCAGACGACGGAAGTGTGATGCGGGCGCTTCTCTCGTTGTTCAGTGCGCTGGGCATCGGCCTAGCCTCTGGGCTCGCAGCGGATGAGTCGGCTTTACAAAAATTCGTCTTCGAGAAAGCGGAGATGGGCCTGCCGTTTCGCATCTCGCTCTACGCCGCGGATGAGACCGCTGCGAAGGCGGGCGCGGATGCGGCCTTCGCGCGGATCGCGGAGCTGAATGGCGTGATGAGCGACTACGACAGCGACTCGGAACTGAGCCGGCTTTCTCGCACCTCCGGTTCGGGTCAGGCGGTGCCGGTGAGCGGCGATTTATGGAAGGTGCTGGCGCGCTCGCAGGAGTTCGCGCAGCGGAGCGAAGGCGCGTTCGACATCACCGTGGGGCCGCTGGTCAGTGTCTGGCGGCGGGCGCGGCGGAAGCAGGAGCTGCCGTCGCCGGAATTACTCGCGGAGATGAAAGTGCGGGTCGGTTTCAAAAAACTGCGGCTCGATCCGGTGAAGCGGACGGCCGAAATGCTCGCGCCGGAGATGCGCCTGGACCTTGGGGCGATCGCGAAAATCTTCGCCGTGGACGAAGCGATCGCGGTCCTCAAAGCGCGTGGCCTTACCCGCGCACTTGTCGGTGGCAGCGGCGACATGACCGCCGCAGACGCTCCCCCGGGCCAACCCGGCTGGCGGATCGAAATCGCCGCACTCGATACCCCGGATGTTCCCCCGCCGCAGATCATCTGGCTGAAAAACCGCAGCATCGCCACGAGTGGGGACGCCTTTCAACACGTGGAGATTGATGGGAAGCGGTATTCGCACATTGTCGATCCGCGCACCGGCCTCGGCCTCACCGATCATAGCCTGGTCACGGTCATCGCGGACGACGGGGTGACGGCCAACGGCCTCTCCACTGCCGTCAGCGTGCTCGGTCCCGAGCGCGGCTTGAAACTAGTAGAGGAAACGCCCGGTGCCGCCGCACGGGTCACGCGGAGACCGGGAGAGAAGGTCGAGTTGCTCGAGTCCACCCGCTGGCGCGACGTTCCGCGCGCCGTTGAAAAGCCGCTGTAGGGTAAGCTGTCGGCTTCCCCTTATAGCCAAAAAAATGGCCACCCTTTCCGGTGGCCATTTTTGGTGTGAGTCTGCTTTTTCTGCGCGTTAGAGAACGTCCGTTTTGCCGGGAATGGCGCGTGGATAGAAGCCGTTGGGGCCCGGATTGACGGGCGCGGCTTTGTCCCAGCCGAGTTCCTTAGGCAGTAGATCGATCTTGGAATTGAGAGCGGCTTGGTACTCGAGTTCCTTGCCGGAATAAGCGGCCATGCGGCCGAGGATCGCCGTCATCGTGCTGCTCGCGCCGTAGAAGGCTTCGTTGAATTCCTTGTTGTTGCGGATCGCATCGAAGAGGTCTTCGTGCTCCTGCTGATAAGCGTCTTTGCCGGGGCCTTCCGCCTTGTAACGCCACGGGTCAGAGCCGGTGATTCGATGACCGCCGACATCCGCCCGGCCCTTGGTGCCGACCACGTGTTCGCTGACGCTGCTCCAGGTATTGGCCTGATGGCGGCACTCGCTGTAGCAGATCGAGCCGTCCTCGTATTCAAACTGGCAGGCGAAATGGTCATAGATGTCGCCATCATCCGCGCCGCCGTAATCGATTTCGCGTCCGCCCATGCCGCGGGCCTTCACCGGTGCCCCCTTCTTCACCCAGTTGATGACGTCGAGATTGTGGATGTGCTGCTCGGCGATGTGGTCCCCGCAGATCCAGGTGAAGTAGTACCAGTTGCGAAGCTGGTATTCCATCTCAGTAAGCTTGCGGCCGTACTGCTTCTCGAGGTCAGCACGTTTTTTCTGCCACGGGCGCGAGCCGTTCCAAAAAGCGCGCATCGAAGTGATATCGCCAATCTGGCCGTCGTGCAGGCGTTTGATCGTTTCGAGGTAGCCTGCTTGATGCCGGCGCTGAAGACCGACGCCGACCTTGAGGTTTTTCTTCTTCGCTTCCTCGGCTGCGGCGAGCACTTGGCGAACGCCCGCGGCGTCGCTGGCCACGGGCTTTTCCATGAAGACGTGTTTGCCGGCTTTGATCGCCGCTTCAAACTGCATCGGGCGGAAGCCGGGGGGCGTGGCGAGAATGGCCACGTCGCAAGTGGCGAGGGCTTTCTCAAAAGCGTCGAAGCCGATGAAGCGTCGTTCCGCCGGCACGTCCACACGCGAGCCTTGGGATTTTTCGAGATTGTTGAGCGCGCCCTTGAGGTTGTCTTCATGCACGTCGGCCATGGCCACGAGCTTGACCGGGCCTTGCGCGTAGGTGCTGAGCGCCTGACTGGCCGCGCCGGAGCCGCGACCGCCGCAGCCGATCAGGGCGATTTTGATTTCGTCGGTGCCGCTGGCCGCGTGGGCGAAGCGCGCAGGGGCAAGCGCTCCCAGGAGCGCGCCGCCGGCCATTGCCGTGGAGGTAGTGCGGAGGAAACCGCGCCGACTGAAAGCGTCGCGGGTGAGGATCTGCGTTGGTTTGTTCATAATGGGTAGGAGTGAAAGTAGGGAGTTGAGCCGGGGATGCTACCGCTGATCAATCATGGCGGGAGAAAATCCTTGGGCGGTACGGCAAGTGGGGCAGCTATTCCGCTTTTTTAAGCGCGGGGTTATCTTTTTCCACGCCGCTGTTCCAGTAGGCATTCATTTCTTCGGCGGTCGGGGTCTTCAGCGGGCGCACCACGCGGAAGCCGAGAAACTGCGCGTCCGTGTGATACCAAATGCTCTTAGGAAGCTGGGGGTCCTGGATCTTCCACGAGTTATCTGATGCCCGGCGGGCCGCGATGCGGAGTTTAACTGGATCTTCATCATCCCAGGAACCGCCGCGGGCGGCGTGCGGATAGGGTTTGGTCGCCTTATTCCAAGGATTGGCCTCGGAGGATTTTTTATAAAAGTCGGCGTCATATTGATCGAGCGTCCACTCGATGACGTTGCCCAGAATGTCGTGCAGACCCCACGCGTTCGGCTTTTTCTTGCCGACTTTCTGATACTTGAAATCGCTGTTTTTACCCCACCAGCAATATTCGCCGAGCTGGGCGGGATCATCGCCCCAGAAGTAGGCGGTCGTCGTCCCGGCGCGGGCCGCGTATTCCCATTCCGCCTCAGTGGGCAGACGGTAAAACTGCCCCGTCTTCGCGCTTAACCACTGGCAGTATTTGTTGGCCGCGTGCTGGGTCATCGAGATGGCCGGGAAACCATCCTTCCCCATGCCAAAGCTCATCTCCACATACGGCTGGGTGGGGTGGGTGACCGCGTCAGTCAGCGCGTTGAGCATGGCCGGAAGCTGCCGCGACTCGCGCGCTTTCTTCTCCTCGTTGGGATACATAAACAGCTCGAATTCGCGCCACGTCACCTCGTGTTTTTCCATCCAAAACGGGGCGATCTCGACTTCGCGCTGCGGTCCTTCGTCGGGCTTACGCCCTTTCTCGTTTTCCGGGCTGCCCATCTTGAACTTCCCGCCCGGGATGGGGAGCATCTCGAAGGTGACATCCGTTCCGGGAATCTCTGCCGTGTAGGCCTTCATTTCTGCGACCGCCTGCTCTTTTGTGGTTTCCGAAATGCGCGCAAAAATCTGCTTCACGAGTCCTACTTCATCGCTCACGGCCGCTTCTTTTTTTCGCGAGATCAAGTTCATCCCGGCGGGCCACTTGGCGCCTTCGTTGATCCACGTTTTCAAAATCTCGGTTTCCTCCTTCGTCAGCCGCTCCAACTCGCCCGTGGCTTTATTCTTCGGCGGCATCAGCTTCTTCGCGTCATCCGGCAGGACGGTGGTTTTCCAAAGTTTGCTCTTCTCCGCATTGCCCGCGACAATCGTGCCCGCGTCCGCCGTCGCCGCCTCAAAGGTCGAAAGATCCAGATCCGTGTCGCCCTTCTCGTAATCCGTCGCCTTGGGGTTGTGGCAGCGCACGCAACTCACTTCGAGAATCGGTTTTACGTCCTTCTCAAAATCGATGGCGGCCGAAATCGGCAGGGCGGCGGCGAAAGTGAGGGCGAAGAACGAGGCAGAGGTTTTCATGCGAACTGGCACTTTTGCCGCGCACCCCGCTGGCTGTCAACGCGGGCCCGTTCTCACTTCGCGCTGAGCGTCTCCGTGGACGGTCCTGCGCCAATGTGCGCCGACGATCACGCGAACGCATTCGACTCTAGCCGACTGCACGCGTACTTCTCGCCGCCATGTTTCCGCCACGCGCTTTCCTCCATGCATCCTTGGGCTTCGTGCTGATTGGCTCGCCGCTTTGGGCCGGCGAGACGGAATGGCCACAGTTTCGCGGGCCGACCGGCCAGGGAATCTCCGCCGCATCCGGCGTGCCGGTGGAATGGAACGCGACCACTAATGTCGCGTGGAAAGTGGAGGTGCCGGGTCGCGGTTGGTCGTCGCCGGTGCTGGCTGGCGGGCGGATCTATCTAACCAGCGCGGTCGGCGATGGCGAAAAGACGTTGCGCGCGCTCTGCCTCGACGCGGCGGACGGGCGTGTGATCTGGGACACGGAAGTTTTTCGCCCGGATGCCGCGAGTGTAGCGGCGATGCACCAGAAAAACTCTCCGGCCAGCGGCACTCCGATTGTCACGGCCGACCGACTCTATGTGCATTTCGGCCACATGGGCACCGCCGCGCTCGATCTCGCGGGGAAGGTGATCTGGCGGCAAACGAGCCTCGCATATCCCCCGGTGCACGGCACTGGCGGTTCACCGATTCTGACCGATGGCGTCTTGGTTTTTAGCGCGGATGGCGGGAAGGATCCGTTTATCGCGGCGCTCGATGCCGCGACCGGAGCGGTGCGCTGGAAAACCCCGCGCAATACCCCGGCGAAAAAAACCTTCGCCTTTTCCACGCCGCTCGCGATTACCCTGAAGGGAGCCGCGCAGATCATCAGCCCGGGAGCAGGTTTCGTCGGTGCCTACGACGTAAAAGATGGGCGCGAACTTTGGCGCGTGGGATATGGGGAAGGCTACTCTGTGGTCCCGCGCCCGGTCTTCGCGCACGGCCTCATCTTCGTCAGTTCGAGCTTCGACGCTGCGGTCCTCTACGCGCTCAAACCAGACGGCGCAAGCGGCGACGCCACCTCGACTAATGTCGCCTGGTCGGCTCGCAAGGGTGCCCCGCACTCCGCATCGATGCTCGTGGTCGGCGACGAGCTCTACTTTGTCTCCGACGCCGGGATCGCCACCTGCGCGGATGCGCGCACCGGCGCGGTGCATTGGAGCGAGCGATTAGGCGGCGGCTTCTCCGCCTCACCGGTCGCCGCGGAAGGGCGCATCTACTTCCAAAACGAGGCTGGCATCGGCTTCGTCGTGAAAGCCGGGAAGACTTTCGAACTCCTCGCGAAGAACGATCTTGGTGAGCGCTCGCTGGCGTCGGTGGCAGTGGCCGACGGCGCGCTTTTCATCCGGACGGAGAAGCATCTTTGGAAGATCGCGCCGCCCAAATTGTCCGCCGGGTTTTAAGCAAGTCGTCGTTTTTAGCGGGCGAATTGCGGGTGCTCGCGGATCGTGCGTTCGAAAGACGGGTGATGTTCGGCAGATAAATCGGCAGGGAATTTCGCGGTCGAGCGCGCCCATTTTTCCAGCCAGTCGTCTCCGAGCAGGGCGTGCCGTCCGGTCTGCGCCGCCACAGGGGTAAGCGCGATGGTCGTCTCGGTTTTTTGTCCGGCATTGCGGCCCCGCGCTACGTAGAAACCTGCGGCCAGCAAAGCAACGCGATTGGCCGTCGAGCATGAGTATGTGAAAAGCTCTGCGGCCCGGTGGGCGCAAGCGGCGAAGACTTTGTGAAAAGCCGTAAGCGTCCACGGATCGCCATGCGTTTTGGTCGAAAACATGTCGTAGAAAATCAGGTCCGGCGCCGCGGGTGCCACAGCTACCGTAGCCGGAAAATCGCCCGGGACGAGCACCCAGCTCAGCCCGGCGTGTTCGCGCGACTGCCACCGCCCGTCCGCGAGAATTCCTGCGGGACCCGAATGACGCAGGTATGGAAACTCGCGGTTGTGCCGCACAGCGAGGCGCAGCGAGTCGAGATCGTTTTCGAAGCTGATGATCTGCAGCGGGCGGAGCGGCCCGGCCGCTGCCTGATCTTCATAACAGCGAATCGCCGCCATGGCATTCGCCGCCGCGCCGAGACCCACATCCCAGATGACCAGCGGCGGGAAAGGATCTTCAGCCACGGATGAACTCGGATTTTCGCGCAAGGGCGACGCCGCGGATTCTCCCATCCGTGTTTCGTCCGTGTCCATCCGTGGCTGGATCCTCAGTCGCTCAGCCAAGTCAGATTGCTCGACGTAAAGCCCGCGCGCTTCGTCCATCGGCGCGGTGCGCGAGTGCATGATTTCGCCTGAAGAAATCTGCCGAATATTCGACCAGCCTTCCCATGCGGTGTGAATCTCGTAGTCCCCAAGAGTGCGGGATTTTTTTTTGGACGGCTTTTGCTGGACCGTCGGATGGTCGAGGTCCGTGGCGTGCAAAAACTCGCGCTTTTCGCGATAGAGTTCGAGGAAACAGTTCTCCAAAATGCTCTGCCGAATGTCGCGCATGAGCTGGTGGTAAAAGTAGAGGTTGTGCTGGCCGAGCAGCGTCCAGCCGAGGTTTTCGCCGGTCTTCGCGAGGTGATGAAGGTAGGCCCGCGAGTAGCGCGCACAGGTCGGACAGGAGCACTCGGGATCGAGCGGGGCGTCGGCAAATTTATAAACGCCGCGCTTCATCTGGAGATAGCCACGGGAGGTGAATACCGCGCCACGTTGGGCCACCTGCGTGGGGATGATGCAGTCAAACATGTCCACTCCGCGATGGACTGCTTCGAGGATATCCAGCGGCGTGCCCACGCCCATCAGGTAGCGGGGTTTGTCCGCCGGCAGGAGCTGCGCGGTGAATTCGCAGACGTCTTCGCGCTCCGTTTTCCCTTCTCCTACAGCCAGGCCGCCGATGGCGAAGCCGTCGAAAGGCATCGCACTCAGGACGCTCGCGCTTTCCCGACGCAGCTCCGGAAAGAGCGCGCCCTGAACGATGGCGAACATTGATTGGGGAGAGTCGCCGCGTGCGGCCAGACTCCGTCCCGCCCACCGGTGGGTTATTCCGAGCGCCGCCCGAGCCGCCGTTTCGTCTGCGGTCGAAGGGATGCACTGGTCGAGCGCCATCATGATGTCGCTGCCGATCGCCCGCTGCGTTTCGATGCTGACCTCGGGACTCAGCAAGATCGTCTTTCCGTCGAGGTAGCTTTGAAAAACGGCGCCCTCCTCGCTCATCGCCCGCGAGTGGGGCAGAGAGAAAATCTGGAAGCCGCCTGAGTCGGTGAGCACCGATTTTTTCCAGCTCATAAAGCCGTGAATGCCCCCGGTGCGCTGAAAAACTTCCGGCCCCGGTCGCAACAGCAAGTGATAGGTGTTGGCGAGCAGGATCTGGGAACCGGCGTCTTCGAGGGTCTGCGTGAGCTGCGCCTTAACCGTTGCCTGGGTGCCGACCGGCATGAAAAGCGGCGTCAGGACTTCATTGTGGAGCGTGCGAAAGGTCGCCGCGCGCGCGCGCGAATCGACCGCTTGGGCGTCAAGGCGGAAATCGAGCCGCGAGTTGGAGGCCGTCGGGCGGAGAAAAGGGGCAACCGGAGTCATGTCGAGCGGTGAGATAGCCGAGGACGCGCGCGGTGGCTAGCGGGAGGCCAGATGATATGTTCGCTGCCGCGGGTTAAAATCCCGACCTTGTGCTTGGCCTGATTTCACCCACTCGTCACATTCGTGCCACGCGTGGGCGAGCACAAAGGTAATTGTGTCATTTTCGTCATAATCGACGCCAAATCTTAACAAGCGGCAGCTTTCGCGGTTTCCGCGCCATCACTAGAAAAGAGCCGTCGGGCGCACCGCAAAAAACCGCGCTCTTCCGCTCTCGTTCAACCACTTAAACACCAACCGTTTCGCCCATTTTAGCAGAAGTCGCGCGGCCCCTCTACCTCCCGGTGGTGGGGCCGCGAGACGTTCATCCCCGCCACGTATCTCCCAATTTGCGCGGCTCGCCGTTTCCGTCGGCCGAGTAGCCTCTCTCGTTTTGCAATCCAGCTTCGCTTCCAGTTTCAGAAAATGCTGCTGCTTGCCTGCTTTAGGCACGCGGGTGGGTTTGGCTCTGGTGGTCTTGGTGGGATTGGCGAATCGGACACCGTTATCCGCGGCGCCAGCCACCCCAACACAGGCAGCGCCCGCACCTGCTGCGGCGAATATGCCTGCAGCTGTGCGTCCTGGAGCGGGTCCGTTGTATATCGCGGAATATCAAGTCGTTGGCTCGCAGTTGTTGAAGGAAGGGGAGATTGGGGAGGCGGTGTATCCGTTTTTGGGGCCGGGGCGGACGGAGGCGGATGTGGTGGGGGCAGCGGCGGCGCTCGAGAAGGTTTATAAGGAGAAGGGCTATCAAACGGTGTCGGTGACGGTGCCGGCGCAGACGGGGCGGGGTGGGGTTGTGTATTTGCAGGTGACGGAGGCGAAGGTGGGGCGGTTGCGAGTCAAGGGGTCGCGCTATTTTTCGTTGGCGGAAATTAAGAAGAAGGCACCGTCGCTGGCCGAGGGGACGGTGCCGAATTTCAATGACGTGACGCGGGATATCGTGGCCCTCAACCAGTGGCCGGACCGGCGGGTGACGCCGGTGCTGCGTGCTGGGGTGGAGCCGGGGACGGTGGATATTGATTTGCAGGTCAAAGACGAACTGCCGCTGCACGGGAGCCTGGAGCTGAACAACCGTTACAGCCCGAACACCACGGAGCTGCGGGTCAATGGGTCGATCAGCTACAACAACCTCTGGCAGAAAGGGCACGCGGCGGGGGTCAGCTTTCAGGTGGCGCCGGAGGATCCGGACAACGCCAAAGTGCTGAGCGCGTATTATCAGGCGCGCATCCCGCAGTACGACTGGCTGAGCGTGATGATCCTTGGCACGAAGCAGGACTCGAACGTTTCCACGCTCGGTGGTTCGGCGGTGGCGGGGCGGGGCGAAGTGCTGGGCCTGCGCGCGCTGGTGAGCCTGCCGCCGGGGAAGAATTTTTTCCAGTCGGTGAGCTTCGGTTTGGACTACAAACACTTCGACAATAACGTCCTCCTCCCAGGCTCGGCCCCGATCGAATCGCCGATCACCTACTACCCGCTGACCGTGAACTACAACGGCACCTGGGTCGAAAAGGGGGCGCTCACCGAGTTCAATGCCGGGCTGGTTTTCCACGTGCGCGGGCTGGGCAGTTCGTCGGAGGAGTTTGAGAACAGCCGCTTCCAGTCGGACGGCGCCTTTGCCTACCTGCGCGGCGATCTCGCGCATACCCACGATCTGCCGGGCGGTTTTCAAGTGTATGGCAAGGTGCAGGGCCAGCTCAGCAGCCAGCCGCTGGTCAGCAGCGAGCAGTTCAGCGGCGGCGGACTGGGCACGGCGCGCGGCTACCTCGAAGGCGAAGTGCCGGGCGACAATGCCATCTTCGGCACCGTCGAACTGCGCACCCCCTCGCTCCTCGCCTGGCTGAGCCAAAAGCCCGGCGAGTGGCGCATCTACGCCTTTGCCGACGGCGGCCACCTTTCCATCCTCGAACCGCTGCCCGGCCAGCAGTCGAACTTCGATCTGGTGAGCCTCGGCGCGGGCACGCGCTTCGAGCTGTGGAATCACCTCAATGGCTCGCTCGACGCCGGCGTGCCGCTGACCAATCAGACTTACACCCGGGCTCGCGACCTCCTCCTGACTTTCCGCGTCTGGGCCGATTTCTAACTTTCATGTCTAACCTTTCTCTCTCCCACCGCTCGGAAAGTGTCCACGAAAGTCACGAAAGGACACGAAAGGATTGGTTCCTTTTCGTGGTCTTTCGTGCTTTTCGCGGACTCTCCAGCCTTTTTTCCGTCCGGTTGATGCTAGGCATTTGTCTAACTATCTTCACCCTCGGCGCGGACGCCGGCGCGTGGTGGAATGAAGCCTGGACGGTGCGCAAGAAGATCACCGTCGATCCGGCAGCGGTGACCATCGGCGAACCGATCGGCACGGCCGTCGTGCTGGTCCGGCTCTATGACGGCAATTTCCAGTTCGGCTCCGCGCGCGAAGACGGTAGCGATCTGCGCTTCATCGCCGCCGACGACAAGACCCCGCTCAAGTTCCACCTCGAGCGCTATGACGGCGTGCTTTACGAGGCCTACGCGTGGGTCAAAGTGCCCGACCTCAAACCCGGCGCGCCGGTCACTTTCTGGCTCTACTCCGGCAACCTGGGCGAAGGTGCCGCACCCGGCGAAGGGGACGCCAAGACGACGTTCGATCCCGAGACCCTCGCGGTCTGGCACTTCAGCGAAACGGCTGGCGCCGCGCCCGCCGACGCCACCGGCCAGGGCCACAACGCCGAAGGCGCGGGCCTGCCCGTGGCTGCCTCGGCCATCGCCGGCGGCCTCCGTCTCACTGGCCTCAACGGCCTAACCATTCCCGCCGCGCCCGATCTCGTCTGGATCGAAGGCAGTCCGGCCACCGTTTCGCTCTGGATCAAACCCACCTTGCTCGCACCAAATGCGGTGCTGCTCAGCCGCCGCGAGGGTGAGCGCAGTTTCGTGCTCGGGCTGAATGACGGCATGCCCTACATCGAAGTTGGCGGCCAGCGCACCCCCGCGGGCGCGCCGTTGCCGGTCAATGAATGGCGGCATCTGGCGGTCACCGCCGAAGGCGCAAAGCTCACGCTCTGGGTCAACGGCGAAAGCTACGCTACGCTCGCCGCGGGCCTGCCCACGCTGAATGCGCCCTTCACCCTCGGCAAAGAAAAGGCCGCCGACGGTGCGGAAACACCGGCCGCTTTCGTTGGCGAGATCGACGAGTTCCAGCTCGCCAAAGTCGCGCGACCCGCCGGCTGGCTGAAGCTGGCCGCGCTCAGCCAGGGCGGCGGCGAACCGGCCAAGAAGCTCGTCGTGACCGGTGAGGACGAAGCCGCCGCGCACGGCGGCGACAACGAACTCGTCAAACATCTCACGCTCATCACCGACATCTCGAAGGACCTGACCGTGGACGGCTGGGTGGTTATCGTGCTCTGCGCGTTGCTCGCCCTGATCGGCGGCGTGGTCGCGGTAGCGAAGTTCATTTACCTGCAGAAGATCAGCAAGGCGACAAACGCTTTCCTCAAGATCTGGGAGGATCTCGCGCCCAATCTCCACGTGCTAGACAACGGCGACGAGGAGATCATCAAAAGCATGGGCGGCAAAGCGAACCCGAAGGCCCAGAAACTCCTCAATCAGTCGCCGCTTTATCACATCTACCAGATCGGTTTCGGGGAGGTGCAAGATCGCCTGGCCACCGCCCAGGAGAACTTCACCGGCCTCTCCGGCCGCTCCATGCAATCAATCAAGGCGACCCTCGACGGCGGGCTGGTGCGCGAGGTCCAGAAGCTCAACAGCAGCCTGGTTTTCCTAACCATCGGCATCGCCGGCGGGCCGTATCTGGGGCTGCTCGGCACGGTCATCGGGGTCATGATCACCTTCGCCGTCATCGCCAAAAGCGGCCAGGTGGAAGTGAACTCGATCGCCCCCGGCATCGCCGGCGCGCTCCTCGCCACGGTGGCCGGTCTGGCCGTCGCGATCCCGGCGCTTTTTGCCTACAGCTACATCAGCTCCCGCATCAAGGACGCCGTCAGCGACATGCAGGTTTTCATCGACGAGTTCGTGACTCGCATCGCGGAGTTTTATTCGGAGCCGAGCCGCTAGTTAACCCCACTGCCCCATGCAAGCCGGCGATAACAAGAGCTACGACGATATCAATGTCACCCCGATGGTGGACTTGTATCTAGTACTGCTGCTCATCTTCATCATCATGACCACGGCCGGCGTGCAGGGGGTGAAGGTCAACCTGCCCAAGGCCGGCAAGCCCTCGAAGCTGGAAGGGCCGAAGATGCAGGCCATCACCGTCGATAACCAAGGTAACCTCAAGCTCAACGCCGAGACCGTCACGCTCGCTTCGCTGGAGAGCAAGCTGGGCGCGGTGAAGGCGAAGACGCCGGAGTTCCCGGTGGTCGTGCGCGGCGACAGCCAGACCCAGTACCAGATGGTCATGAACGTCCTCGACGTCCTCGGCCGGCTGAACATTTCCAATATCGGGCTGGCCACCAAGCCGCCCAAGTAACCACCGCCTCACTAGCCACACCACTAGCCATGAGCCACGAACTGCAAACGCCTGAACCGCCCACGCAACCGCCCACGCCACGTCCGCGTCCTGCGCGCCGCACGCCGGTGCATCATCACAAGTCCGCCGCCGAACTCATCCACGAGGCCGAGGGCGATAGTTTTTTTGGCAAGCATCGGGTGAAGTTCATCGTCGCCGGCCTGCTCGCACTCGTCGTGGGCGTGGCCCTTCTGCCGAAACCCAAGTCCAGCGCGCCGACCCGGCAGGTGGAAAAGATCGTCCAAGTCCAACTGCCACCACCGCCGCCGCCGAAGGTCCAGCCGCCGCCACCACCCAAGGTGAAGCCGCCAGAGGAGAAGATGGAAAAGGAAACGCAACCCACTGAGGCCAAGAAGGCCGAGGCTCCAAAGAAAGCCGACGCTCCACCGCCCACGGCCATGGCCACGGGCATCAAAGGCAACGGCCCGGGTGTGGGCTTGGGCAGTTCTGGCACTGGGATTGGCGGGGGGAATGCCATCGGCGGCACGGGCGATGGCGGCAACACCGGCAGCAAGTGGGGCTGGTACGCCGGGCAAGTCCAGACGAAGATCGCCGAGGCCCTGCGCCAACATCCCAAGACCAAAGCCGCCGCGATCAGCAGCCTGCAAGTGCGCATCTGGCCCGACGCCACGGGCCGCATCACCCGGATCCAATTGGCTGGTTCGACGGGCAACGCCGCGCTCGACGCCGCGCTCGAAAGCGAAGTCCTCCGCGGCCTCCAACTCACCGAGCCGCCGCCCGCGGGGATGAAGCTGCCCATCAACCTCCGCCTCTCGGCCAAACGCCCGAACTGACGTGCAACGACCGGTCGGTAAGTCCCAGGAGAAGGGTCCACGAAAGGCACGAAAGTTCACGAAAATGGCCGCGGCTTTTCGTGCCTTTTCGTGCCTTTCGTGGACCACCTCCTCCGCCGCCGGGTCACGCATTTTTCCAAGCCACCGCCTTTTCATGTCCAACGCCCCGCTCCATTTCCGACGACGCTGCGCCTTCATCCTAAGCACGTCGATCTGCACCGCTCCGCTCTTCGCCGGCACGCCCGCGGAGTCCGCCGGCGCGCTGCCCGCAGGCGGCGCAGCGCGTCCGCTTTTCGCCGCCAATTCGGTCCCGCCCATCATGGAACCGAAGGCGGAAGGCGAGGGACGGAAGGCGGAAGAAAAGGCGGCCCAGCTTTTGCCCGCGGCTGCGCCCGAAGCGCCCGCGGATGCTTTGCTGACCAAGGCCACACCTTCACAGAACGTGACGATCAACCTCATCAATCGCCTCGTGGAGCGTGGGGTTTTGCCGAAGGAGGACGCGGCCGCTTTGATCCAGCAGGCCGAGCAGGACGCAACCCTCGCCCGCGAGCAGGCCATGGCCACGCAGGCCGCGGTCGCAGAAGCGCAGGCCGTGGTCAGCCAGGCCGGGCCGCTCCTCGCCATTCCGCCGCAGGCGCCGCCCACGCCGGAGCTCGCTCCGTACGCCGGGCAAAGCGCGGTGCGGGTGACTTACATTCCCGAAAGTGTGAAGGCGCAGATGCGCGATGAGATCAAAGCGCAGGTCCTCGCCCAGGCCCGCGATGAACGCTGGGCCGATCCGCGCACGGTGCCCGATTGGACGCAGCGCATCCGCCTCTTCGGCGATGTCCGCACGCGCTATGAGGGGATTTATTTCCCGGGCGACAACGACAACACCGGGGCGTTCCCGAATTTCAACGCGATCAATACCGGCGCGCCATTTGATGTCAGCGGCACAGTTTTCTCGCCGCAGCTCAACGTCGATGAAGACCGCACCCGGGTCCGCCTGCGCGTGCGTTTCGGCGCGGAGGCGAATCTCGGCGACGGCTGGACGGCGGGCCTGCGGCTGGCCACGGGCGAAACCAATTCGCCGGTCTCGCCCAACCAATCCCTCGGCCTCGCAGGCAGCGGGCAGGGCGGCAATTTCTCCAAGTACGCCATCTGGCTCGACCGCGGATTTCTAAGGTACGAGATCGCGGCGCCAACCCCGGATGCCGCCGCTGAAAGAGTAGCGCCCGACGGCAAAGCGGACGGCAAAGAACTGGCCGCTGGCGGCAAGGAAGTAGCCGCGCCGCCCGAGTTCGCCCAGCCGCGCGATCGCCGGCTGGTCATCTCGCTCGGCCGGTTCGAGAACCCGTTTTACACCCCCTCCGACATCGTCTGGGACGACGACCTCGGCTTCGACGGCATCGCCGCCCAGGCCCGCTACCAACTGGGTTCCCGCTTCACCCCGTTTGTCAGCGGCGGCGCGTTTCCGTTCTTCAATACGGACCTCAATTTCTCCTCCAATCAGCCGGACAAGTTCCCCTCCACCGACAAGTGGCTTTACGCCGCCCAGCTCGGGTTCGATTGGAAACCGGCGAAGGATTTCAAGGTCAAGATCGCGGGCGCATATTACATTTTCGATCGCGTCGCCGGCCAGCTCTCCTCGCCCTACACGCCGCTCAATGCGCAGGACGCCGGCAACACCGACGGCACCCGCCCGGCCTTTGCCCAAAAGGGCAACACCTACATGGCCCTGCGCAATATCGTGCCCACGGCCGACAACAATTTCGGCACGAGCAATCAGTTCCAATACTTCGGCTTGGCCACGCCCTTCCGCGTGCTTTCGATCGATGGGCAGATCGACTACTCCCGCTGGGAACCCTTTCATATCACCGCCTTCGGCACCTACGCGCAGAACCTCGCGTGGGATCGCAGCGACGTCGGCAATCAGGCGATCAACAATCGCGGCCCGCTCGGCCCGAACGGCGAGCCCGGCCTCTACGCCGGCGGCAATACCGCGTGGATCGCCGGCCTGCGCGTGGGCAATCCCGTGCTCGCCAAACGCTGGGATTGGAACGTCGGCTTCAACTATCGCTACGTGGAAAGCGATGCCGTGGTCGATGGCTTCACCGATTCTGATTTCGGCGGCGGTGGCACCAATGTCCAGGGCTACACCTTCGCCGGATCCCTCGCCCTCGGTGCCCGCGTGGCCCTCGGCCTGCGCTGGATGAGCGCCAACGAGATCGCCGGCCCCCCGCTCGAAACCGACATCCTCCAAGTCGATGTCAGCGGGAAGTTTTAAGCTTATGAAAACGACGATCCCCGACGAAGAAATGGGTTCACGCAAAGGCGCAAAGGCGCAGAGGAAGAAAAAAAATCAAGGTGCGCGCCGGTTACAACTCGCACCGTGGCCTGGCGCGGGCCTCCGTCCCTTTGCGCCTTTGCGCCTTTGCGTGAGAAATTCTCCCGCCCCCTCCGCCCCGGAAAGCGTCCACGAAACTCACGAAAGGACACGAAAGTCTGAGTTCCTTTTCGTGCGCTTTCGTGCCTTTCGTGGACCGCTCCTCCGGCCCTTTTTCTTTTTCTTCTTCGTCATCTTCTTTTCCGCCGCCGCCCTCCGCGCCGCCGACGGGCCCAATCCCGCGGAACAGAAGCTCCGCGAAAGCGTGCGCGCCTTGACCCTCCAACTCCGCGCCGCCGAGAACGAAAAGGCCACCCTCCTCGCTACCCAGGCCGACGCCGAAGCCAAGGCCACCGCCGCCACTGAGCAACTCGAGGCCATGAAGAAACAAATGGCCACAGACAAAAACGCCGCCGAACTCGAGAAAGCCACACTGAACGCGCAGATCGCGGAAAAGGACGCCGCTTTCAACCAAAGCCAGAAGACCCTCGGCGAATGGAAGAAGGCCCACGCTGACGTCACCGGGCAGTTCAAGAAAGCCGTCGAGATCGGCAACGCCAAGGAAACCGAACGCGCCAAACTCGCCGCCCGCGTCATCGTCCTCGACCGCCAGGTCGCCGATCAGCAGCGCAAGAACGCCGCCATGCACCAGCTCGGGACCGAGATCCTCAGCCGCTACGAGAAGTTTGGTTTGGGCGACGTCATCACGCGCAAGGAACCCTTCATCGGCACCACCCGCGTCAAGTTCGAGAACCTCATCCAGGACTTCTCCGACGGCCTTGCCGACCAAAAGATCAAACCGTGACGGCGGTCCGTTGAACTGAGCCAAGGACAGACACTGGAGGGCCGCCCCCGTTCCATGTCTGCCTAATGGGCAGACACGTCATATTCTTCCGTGAATTTCTCGCCTTTCACACATGCTGCCGGTCCGCGCTTTCTGGCATACGCGCGGAGTTGATCTGGATTTTTGGTGGCGATGGGCGCACGTTCCAACCATGAAACTCCTCCCAGTTCTTGCGTTCGTCTTGTTCGCCTCCGTCACCCTTCACGCCGCCCCGCCGACGCCTGAGGTGTTGCAGTTCCTCCAGGAAGGCCAGGCGGCCTTCAACAAGGGCGAGTATGCCAAGGCCAAGGGTGCCTTCGAAATGGTCTATCAGATCGACCCGCGCAATCTCACCGCGATCAACTACCTGACGAAGATCAAGGCGCTCGACAAAGGCCCGAAAGGACCCGGCCCCGAGCAGCAACTCGCTACGTTGACCGTGCCCAAAGTCACCCTCAAGGACGCCACGCTCGGCGCGGTTTTCGACTATCTGCGCAACATGGCGAGCAAACTCAGCGATGGGAAAACGCCCGCAAACTTCGTCCTCAAGCTGCCGGAAGATCAGGTCAAAACGCAGACCGTCACGCTCAACCTGACGAACGCGCCCTTCACCGAAGTGGTTAAATACGTGGCCGAGCTCTCGAACCTTACCGTTGAGTATCAGCGTTACGCGATTGTCGTCACGCCCAAGACCGCGCCCGAAGTTGCGGTTCCGGTCACCGCGCCCGCGCAGTAGATACGTTGTAGGGCGGGCGCTTCGCCTGCCGATGAATATGCGATGTGCGCGTGGTGGTAGGCGAAGCGCCTGCCCTAGAACTGCTTTCAGTAAAGCACACGCGCCAGATAAAGCCCTTCAGCCGGCGCTTGGAAATGCGTCTTCGGCGAGCCGCCGCCTGCGAGCAGCGTGTCTAGAAAGGCGGGCTCCATACGCCCGAGTGCGCAGCGCACGAGCGTGCCGGTGAGCAGGCGGACCATTTTGTAAAGGAAGCCGTCGCCGGTGAAACGCAGAGTCAGCGCGGAGCCTCGGGCGGTGAGGTGGATTTCGCGCAGCGTGCGGATGGTGCTGGTCGGGGCGTGGCCGCGGTTGGCGGCGAAACCGGCGAAATCATGCGTCCCGGTGAGCCGTGCCGCGCACGCGCGCAGGACCGCGAGATCGAGCGGACCGGCGACGTGCCATGCGCGGCCAATTTCTAGCGGCGGGAAAACCGGCCCGACGTGGATGCGGTAGAGATAGGTCTTTCCCTGCGCGTGGAAGCGCGCGTGGAAACACGCCGCCGCGCGGGTGCAGCGGAGCACGCGGATTTCGTGGGGCAGGTTGGCGTTCAGCGCGGCCTGCCATTTCGCCGGGGGAAGAAAACCGCGCGGCACATCCACATGCGCCACCTGTCCGAGCGCATGCACCCCGGCATCGGTCCGCCCCGAGCCATGCACCACGATCCGCTCTCCAGCCACCCGCACAAACGCCTGTTCGACTCGATCCTGCACCGCGTCACCGCCCGCCTGACTCTGCCACCCGCGGAAAGGGCGTCCGTCGTAGGCGAGGAGGAGGCGGAGACGCTGTAGAGCTTCCATTGCTCGGTTTAGTCAGACGCTTTGGGTTTATCGACCCGCAAAAATGCCAGCCATTTCAGATTTTAAAGTCGCGCAATATCTCCTCCGCGGACTTCTCCATCCATTGCCGATTCTCAGCCTGAATATTGGCGAGACGCGCGGACATATCGCCTCCTCGAATCCGTGCTTCCTCGACCCAGTAAAGCTTTGCTTTGAGCAGGGACAAATGGGCAGCTCTCAATTTTTCCGCGGCTTTCACCAGTTTTTCGCGAGTGAATCCTGACTGAAGCGCATGCTGCAGTTCCTGCTCGCGCTACGACAACTGGATTTCCTTCTTGGTCGTGTCGGTTCTCGGAACGTGTGACGGCATGTGGAGCGAGGTGCGTCCATTTCATCCCAGCATCGCCTGTCCATCCAGCCAGCCTTGCAGGATCATTTGCGCGGCGACCTGGTCGATGACTTTGCGGCTGTCTTTCACGTTGCGACCCGCTTCGTGCAGCGCGCGCTGGGCGGCCACGGAGGTCAGCCGTTCGTCCCACATCTTCACCTCGACGCCGCAGGCTGCGCGCAGCTTTTCCGCAAAGGCCCGCACCTTTTCCGCCGCCGGGCCGTAGCTGCCGTCCATGTTGCGCGGCATGCCGAGAATGATGATCCCAATTTTATCTCGCGCCACGATCTCCGCGAGCCGCGCCACCGGATCGGCCACCTCTTTCACCGCAATCGTCTCCAGCGGATGCGCGAGCATCCCGAGTTCATCCGCAATCGCCACGCCGATGCGGGCCTCGCCGTGATCAATGCCGAGGGCGCGCTTCATAGGGCGGGGAAAACTCGAAATCCGAAATTTGAAATCCGAAACAAATTCGAAGAGACGGAAAGTTGGTAAATAAAGGGTGGGCCGCTCCTTCTGTTTCCCCTATTTCCAGCTTTTCCCCGATTGTTTCGGATTGCCCCATGCCCCGCCGGCGTCTCGCTCCGCTCAGCTTCGGATTTCGGATTTCGGATTTTCATATCACTGCATCGCCTCCGGCACATGCGCCACGATCTGTTTAATCTTCTCCGCCTCGTGCCGGCTGCACACCAGCAGCGCGTCCGCGGTCTCGATGACGATGAGGTCGCTCACCCCAAGCAGCGCGATGGTCTTCGGCCGCTCCGTAAAGACGATGTTGTTCGCCGCGTCGATGGTCTGCACCGCGCAGTTCGTGTGATTGCCCGCGGCGTCGCAGGCGAGGTATTTGGCCACCGCGGTCCAGCTTCCCACATCATCCCAGTCAAACGCCGCTTCCACCGTGAGCACGCGCGGCGCTTTCTCCATCACTGCGTAGTCGATGGAAATCTTTGGCAGCGTCGGAAAAACATCGCGCAACAGCGCGGCCATATCACCACCCGCGTGCAGCCGCCCCACGAACTCGCTCAGCGCCGGTGCCTGCCGGGCAAAGGCTGCGCAGATCGCCGGGACCGTCCAGATGAACATGCCCGCGTTCCACCGGAAATGGCCCTGCTGCAAAAACTGCTCGGCCAAATCCGCGCTCGGCTTTTCGCGGAACCGCGTCACTTCAAAAACGCCCGGCCCGCCCTCATCGCCCGTCAGCGCATGCGCCGCGCCCTGCTCGATGTAGCCGAACCCGGGACACGCCCACGTCGGCTGGATGCCGATGGTCACGAGATCGCCGGTCTGTTCCGCCGCTGCCGCCGCCGTCCGCAGGGTGCGTTGAAAACCCGCGGTGTCCTTGATCAGATGATCCGCCGGCAGCACGATCATCACCGCCCCCGGCGCCCGCCGCGCGATCCACCCGGCCCCGAGCGCGATGGCCGCCGCGGTATCTCGCTTCGCCGGTTCGGCGACGATGTTTTCCGCCGGCAATCCGGGGCACAGCGCGCGTACGCCGGCCTCTTGGTCGGCATTCGTGAGGATGAGAATCTGCTCCGGCGGCACCAGCCCCTCGAGCCGGCGGATGGTGGCTTCGAGGAGCGTTTCCTTGGAGAAAAGCGAGAGCAGTTGCTTTGGCCGGGAGCGGCGGCTGAGCGGCCAGAAGCGTTCGCCACTGCCGCCGGCGAGGATGAGGACGTATAAGGGATGGGGCATCGCCCGCATGGAGTAGGGGATTGGCGTGGGAATGCCAAGGACTCAACCGCCCACTGGCCTCACCGCGGTGGACCTCCAGTATTCGGGAAGATTCGGCTTCGTCTCGCGCAGGATTTCGAGGATCGCCTGCCGGTCAGCCGCGGCGAGTTTGGCAAACTGCGGGTCCGCATCCTTACTCGTGAGAATATCGTGGAGGCGCTGGAGCAGATGCTCGCGCATCACCGCGGGCATTTGGTCGAAGGCCTCGGAGTAGATGAGAAACGAGCACGGGTGCTTGAACATGCGCGTTTGCAAATCGAGATCGCGCAGCGAGCGGCCCTTCGAGTCGCGGATCGCCGGCATCATAAAGTCCGCCACAAACTGCGCCTCGCCGCTGACCGGCGCGCTGAGGGCGACCTCCTCCGCAAAGAGCAGGTAGCGGAGGAAAGCGTTCACCTGATTCTGGAGATAGCGAATGTGCCCGTAGGTCTCCGTCATGATCCGCGTCTCGTAGCTCAGCCGCGTGAAGTAATTGTGCATGTGCGCCTGATGTTCGAGGACCAGGAGCGCGACGATGTCGCTGTGCGGCGTGAGATACTTGCCCGTGTCGATGAATGCCTTGAGATCGCCGACGTTCCCGCGAAAGCCCGGTTCACTCGCGTGCCGCTCAAACGCCGAAGCACCCACGAGATTCCCGAGATGCGTCTGCGCGCCGTGCTGCCCGGTCACATACCAGCCGCCCCAGCGCTCCGCGAGCGGCGTGCAGTGATTCACCGCACCGGTATCCGTCCCCGCCTTGATCTCACCGCCGCCATCGGTCTCCAGCGAACGCAAGAAATGTCCCGGCACGCCCAGTGTCCGGCCGGAGACGTGGCATTGCAGACAGTCCTGATTTCGCACCAAGGAAGGCCGGGCCTGCGGGACTTGGTCGATCGAGTAGAAGACGCCACCGAGCTTCGGATCGACCGCCGAGATCTCCATCATCGCCGCATGCGGGATGTAGCCGATATACACCTCATCATTGAAAAAGATCGCGCGCGGGTTGCGCGGGTCGATCTCGCGGCGCTGCAACGAGGTTTTCGAAAAGACCAGCATCTGGGAGGATTTCGGGATCTTGAACTCAGCGAGCAGCGCCGGCAGCCAACCAAACTGCTCGTCCCATTTTAGGTTCACCTCGCCGCTCGCCAATCTCGCCTGAAGTTTCGCCACCCGATCCGTGGGCGTCTGTCCGCTGTAGTCGATGATCGCCTGGTCGTACGGCAGCGCATGACTGGAGCCTTGGAAATCTTCCGCGGCGAGCGGAGGCACGCCGATTACCGTGGCCAGGGCGAGCAGTATTGGGGGGGAGTGCATTGATTAAGACGATCGTCGCGCGTGTGAAGCAGCGCAGCTTCGACGTGCGCCGCGAGTGACGCAACACGCCGCACCTATCTCGCATCCCTGCCGGACCGCCTCTCTCTCCGACGCTGATACCGCTCAGACCGGCCGCAGGGTCCGTGCTTACGTGGACGGCGCTTCGTCGGTGCGCTCTTCCATGACGTGCGCGGCCCAATCCAGCGCCGAGTTATCCACATCGAACTGACCGCCACGGGGAGTTTCGCCTCTCGCAATGGCTGCAATGACTTCTTGCTGCCTGAGCAATTCGTCGGCGAGCGGTTGATAGACTTCCCGCCGACCTTGGGCGTCGGGATAGTCGAACATCGCATTGTGACAGTGCCGATCCCACCGAGGTGGAGCTCATCAAGCGCCTCGCTCGCGTAGGCCGAGAGTCATCAGATCGCAGCGGCCTTGCGCGGTGAGGGGCGGCGGGCTCACGGTTTTGCCGGAGCCACGGGAAACCATTTCGCGGCCGCGCGGCGGAAATCGGCGGGCATCTCCGCCAGCACCGCCGCGGGGATGGTCACACCGGTGGCAAAATGCGAGGTCTGGCCGCTGACTTGGCGCAGCGCGTCCCCTTTGGCCGGGGTGATGGTCTTCTCGAGATAACCCGTCCCCTTCGCCGAGGAAATCCACACGCGCTTCCGCTTCGCGTCCCAGCAAGCCACAAAAGGCTCACCGATGTCCGCCACGGGGCTATAGCTCTCCGCGCTCGACATGCCTTCATCTTCTTTGAATTCGAGCCACACCGCGATCGGGTCCTTGCCCTTCTGCTCGAAGATCACCCGCCACTGCGGAGCCACCTTGTATTCGCCCAGAGCGCTGATGAGCGGCGGAGGCTCGGCAGCGATCGCGCCGAGCGTCAGCAAGGCGAACAAAGTCGAGATGAGGAGTGTTTTCATTGGAGCGATGCTCAGCGCGCCCGGAGCGGTTCGCTGCAGCGCATAGGGGTTAGGCGTTGCGGCGATTGCGGATAAGGTATGCGCCATAAGCAAGCGAGGTGATGGCTGTGAGAGTAGCCGGAATAAAAAGAGCCGAGTAGCTGAAACGCTGGAAGGCAACCGCGCCCACGATGCCACCGACGAGGAAGCCGGAGATGACGAGAAAGCAGAGCCGCAGCCGACGTGAATCCACGGGCAGACCGCGCAGAGTGTGGCCGAGAAAGATGCCGAGGTCGGTGAACATGCCGGAAATGTGAGTCGTGCGGATGACTGCGCCACTGTAAGTGCTCACCATCGCGTTCTGGAGGCCGCAGGCGCACGACGCGGAATAGATGCCGAACATGTGGTTGCGCTTGAGCAGCGGGACGGCGACGCAAAGCAGAATGGACTCCAAAAGCAGGGCGATGCCGTAGCGGCGTCCGAGCTGGAGAGTGCTGTCCTGAATGAGAAAGCCACTCAGCACCGTGCCCGCCACGAAAGAGCCGATGATGGCGGCGAAGTGGAGAACCGCCGCACCGTCGCGAGATGCCAACGCCGCCGCAAGCATGGACGTAGTGCCGGTAAGATGAGTGACGGCCTGATGCTCGAAGCCCAGCAGCCCAACGACGTTGACGATGCCCGCGACGAAAGCCAGCGCCCACGCACCGGCCCAGACCCATCGAGGCAGTTTAGAAATCATCGGTTACAAGGTGCGGGTAGCGACGCCCCAAGCTCAGCGACGCCCGGAGCAGTTCGCTGCAGCGCATAGATGTCATGGAAGAAAGCGGGTGAGCTTGGTAGCTCACCCGCTTTATGATTAAGAACACGTTCGTTCATTACGCAGTGGCCGCCGCGCCAACGGCTGCCGGAATCCAGACTAAGCAGGCGCCCGCCGTGATCAAGCTCGGGCTCGACATCCATGCCAGCGTGTATGTCGTCGTGGCCCAATACGATCACGCGGCGCTGCGCCCGCCACGGCGCTGCGGGCCGGCCGAGTTCGTGCCGTGGGTGGAGAAGTTGTTGAAGGCAGGCCATACGGTGCACGTCGTTTATGAGGCGTGCGGCTTTGGGTTTGGGTTATGCCGGTCATTGCGCAAAGCCGGAGCCACCTGCCACGTCATCGCCCCGCGCAAGCTCGACGAGCAGCGCACCGGAGTGAAAACCGACGCCCGCGATGCGGCCACGCTCTGCCAGCGCCTGAGCCGGTATGTCGATGGCAACCAGCGGGAACTGGCGGTCATCCGGGTGCCCACCGAGGAAGAGGAACAAGTGCGGCACGTGCACCGGCAGCGGGAGGCGCTGGTGCGGGCGCGGACCAAGCTCCAGGCGCAGGGCCGAGGGCTGCTGGTCAGCCACAGCCAGCCCGCGCCGCCGCATTGGTGGCGCCCGCAGACCTGGAGCCGGCTGGAAAAGCTCCTCCCGCCGTGGCTCCTCGAACGGCTCGAAGTCTTGCGCCCAGTCCTCGCCATCCTCGACACCCAGATCGCCACCTTGAGCGCCCAGCTCGAAGCCGCCGCGCCGCCGGATCTGCCGCGTGGCCTCGGCAAACTGACCACCGTCACCTTGAGCCGCGAGGTCTGCGACTGGAGCCGGTTCAAGAACCGCCGCCAAGTCGCCAGCTATACCGGCCTTTGCCCCGGTGAACACAGTAGCGGAGTCAAGCGGGTCCAAGGCAGCGTGACCAAACATGGCAACCCAAGGCTCCGCGCCTCCCTCGTCGAGCTGGCGTGGCGGCTCGTCCGGTTCCAGCCCACCTATCCACCCGTGCGCGAGCGGCTCCCGGTCTTGGCGAAAGGAGCGCGCGCCACCGGCCCCCAGCGCAAGAAGGCCATCGTGGCCGTCGCCCGTCACCTGGCCGTCGATCTCTGGCGAGTCCACACCGGCCAATGCTCAGCGGAACAGCTCGGCCTGCATTAGTTCATCATCATCCCCTTGGTCCCACCAAACCTCCTCTCTGGCCGGCCTATCGAATCGCTGAAACCTCTTTAGTCCACGCTTTGGAACGTGGCGCGCGTTCGCAGCCTAACCTGGGAGGAGCTTCCAAACCCTCCCGTCGCTATAGATTGAACCGCGCCCCGTTCCGCTTCACCCGACGCATAAGTCAACTGGTGCTCTGCAAAGTCAGACGCACGGATAGGAGTTTGGAAGTTGAAGCCAAAATCAACTCAATCCCCGAAGCGGAAGCGTTCCCAAAGATTCAGCCACCCTCTCACCTTAGCGCCCGTCGTGTAGCTCACCCACCCAACACCACTAAGTTCCAAGTCTTACTTGCAAACTTCCATAGGGGTTAGGCGTTGCGGTCTCATTGGAAGCGACGCGCCCAAGCCAAAACTGATTCGGGCGATGAGGTGTCAACGACAGCGCCTAGATACCAGTCTACAAGTATGAAGCGTGTCCCGGCGAGCTCAACGAGCGCACGCACAAATGGCTCGGATGGCGCGGCTGCATCGCCGGGAGAAATCGCCAACGCTATGAGGGTAAAGTCCGGCGCACACTGACCATAGAGGAACCAGTCGCCACCATCGGAAAGCGCGAAGCCGCCGGGGACAATACCGCGCCCAAGTCCATTTGGTATCGGGACACTGCCAAGCACGGCTGCGAACTGAGTGAAGCGCGGAAGCTGGCTCGCGTGAAAGCCGATGCTATAAAACGTGATAGGATGCTCTGGCCGGAGGAAGATCTTCGTAAATCCAGAACCACTCCGATGCTGCTCCCTAAAGGTGATGAACTCAGTGAGCTTGGCTTGGAGGTAGTCACGGTTGACAACAGGAACAAACTCGATCTGCCGCCAATCGTCCTCATGCAAAGCCTTGTAAGCGGCGGGAGGTGTCCCCGGTTCGGTCGACGGGATAGGGTCGCAGAGACTGGCCTGCGAGAAGAGAAGGTCCTTGGGATTCATCATCCGGACGTTGCCCTCGGGCTTCTGCGGTTTGTCGCAGGAAGCCGCCATGAAAGGGAACAGCGTGAGTAAAAGCTTCTTAAACACGGGACAGCTAGGAATCGCCTAACTAGAAGTAGGCTTCAATTTTGTCTTACTAAAATGGAAAGGCGACAAGGTGGAGGTAATAGTGATGGAGGGGGGCGGCATGGGGGAGGAGGGTGGCGGAGTTTGGCCCTCGGGCCGAGGGTTTATTTTCGGGCCGAGGGGTGGGGTGGGGGTTGGCGGGTGGCGGTGGGGTGAGTGGGGGTTTACTCTCGTTTACTCTCGTTTTGGGAATGCCGGCCGGCGCGGGGTCGCTACCGGTGAGGGCGGGTTTGCGGGGGAAGTTTGCGGGTTCGTGGCGGGAGGGAGCGGGTTCGTTGAGGGGGCGCGAACCCGCTGGGCCGGTCCGAGAGTCTGCGCAATCGGTGAGCGGTGCCGCGAACGATGCTAGCCGGTCCGCGGTGAAGGTGAGCGGGGCCGCGGACGGTGCCAGCGGGTCCGCGCTGCGGTTTTCTTCCCGAGGGCACCGGCGGAAACGTCGATCGGGGACGTCATGAGATCGAAGAGGCCCTGGGCGGTGAGTTCGTAGTTTTCCGTGGTTTCTTCGCTCGCTGGATCTGCTGGTCTATGACACGCACCCGAGCTTCTCGGAAAGCTGGGGCCGCGCGGTGGTGGAGGCGATGCTGACGGGCGCGGTGCCGCTGGTGCCGGCGGATGCGCGGCATCATCTGGGGGCACTGGTGCCCGCGGGCGTGGCCGGTTTCCCCTGCGCCAGCCGGCGCGAGTGGCGGGTGCGCGCGCAGCTCCTGCAAAAGGACGCGGCCTTGCGCGCGGCGATGTCGCGCACCGCGGCGGCTTACGCCCGGGAGGAATTGTGTCAGGCGGGGCGGCACCGCGAGGTGTGGCGCCGGGCGCTGGTTTGAGCGGTCCGCTTTCGGGTTGGCATTCGGTGGCGGGTGCGCATATTCACGCCGTATGCCGAAGCCGTCCACGACCCTCCAGACCAGTCTCCTCGCCATCACGCAGACCGCGGTGGGCTGCGGCATCGGTCTCCTGATCGCCGGCAAACTCGGCCGTCCGGCGCAGAAAACAACGGCGACTACGATGATTTCCGTCGGCGCGCTGCTGGCGCTGCCGGTGCTCGTCGGCGTGATTGTCCGCGCGGTGAACCGCCCGGAATCCGCGCGCGGCATGCGCCGTCGGCTCGATTCGATCCGCCAGGATTCGGGGTTCCCGGACGAGGCGGAGATTTTCTAGAAGGCCGATCGCCCCGGCATGGGCGATGCTAAAATCAACTTTCATTATGAAGTTCCCCCACTTCCACAGACCAAAAAAAATCGACCTGCACTCGCTCGGCGTGCAGACCGCTCTCGAACTCGCTGCCGGCGGCCTTTTGACGGTGCTGCTGATCCGCTGGGTGCAGATGTAGTGTTGCTTTTGGCGCAGGAGCGCCAGGCAGGCGCGCAGGAGCGCTCGGCTGCGGAGGAGACGGAGCCGAGCGCTCCCGCGCGACACGAGGCGCTCCTGCGCCTGAAGTTCCTATTCGTTGGAAGCTGGCTACTGCCCGGTGAAGTGGAGCAGTTCCAGGATGTCGCCGCGCAGGCTGAGAAATTCCGCGCTGTTGCGCTGGCGCGGGCGTTCCAATTCGATGGTGAGAATGCGCTCGATGCGGCCGGGGCGCGGGGTCATGAGGACGATGCGGTCGCTCATGTAAATGGCTTCGTCGATGTCGTGGGTGACGAGGAGCATGGTGGTCTGTCGCGCCTGCCAGAGGCGCAGCACTTCGTCCTGCATGCGCATGCGGGTGAAGGCGTCGAGGGCGCCTAGCGGTTCATCGAGGAGCAGGACTTTTGGATGATTGATGAGCGCGCGGGCGAGGGCCACGCGCTGCGCCATGCCGCCGGAGAGATGATGGGGAAAGGAGTTGGCGAAATTTTCCAGGCCGACGAGCCGCATGAAGTCGTCCACTTCGCCGCGCTTCTCGTGGAGCACGCCGCGGGCGACAAGGCCGGCTTCGATGTTGCCGCGGACGGTCAGCCACGGGAAAAGATTCGGGTCCTGAAAGACGAGGCCGCGCTCGGCGCTCGGCGCGGTGATGGCTTCGTTGCCGACCCAGAGATCGCCGGAATCCGGCGCGTCGAGGCCGGTGATGAGTCGGAGCAGCGTGGATTTTCCGCAGCCGCTGGGACCGAGGAAGGAAACGAGTTCGCCCGCGGCAACGGATAGCGAAACGCCGTCGAGCGCGTGGGTGCGGGCCACGGCCTGGTCGGTGGCAGCGAAGGACTTGCTGACCTCGCGCACGCGCAGCGCGGAGCCTTCGGCGGCGATGGTGGGGACAGGCGCGGCTACCATTTGATCGTCCCTTTCTGCCACACGAGCACGCGGTCACGGACTTTGAAGAGCAGCGTCATTATCGTGGAAAAGAACGCCGCCATGACGATGAGCGCGGCGTACACTTTGCCATATTCGGCCCAGCCCTGCGCCCATTGCACGTACCAGCCGAGGCCGGATTTCACGCCGACATTCTCCGCGACGACGAGCGTGAGAAACGACGCACCGAGTCCCATAAACAGACCGACGAAAATGTTCGGCATCGCCGCGGGAATTGCGACGCGGAAGATGAGAAACGCGGGCTTTGCGCCCAGCGTGCGTGCGACATCGAGATACGAGGCGCGCGTGTTCGAGATGCCCGACGCGGTGAGCATCGTGACCGGAAACCACACGGCCAGCGCGATGAGGCCGATGGCGGAAAAGGTCGCGTTCGGCGAGAGGACCATGGCGAGCGGAATCCACGCGGTCGCCGGGATCGGGCCGACGACTTTCAGCACCGGCATCCCCCAGTAACGCGCGCGTTCAAACCAGCCGATGCAGACGCCGGTGACCACGCCGGCCGCGACCCCGAACAGGTAGCCACCGACCAGGAGCTGGAGCGAGTGCCAGGTGCTGTCGAGGATCATCGCGCGGTCATTGATAAGGCTCTGCAAAACCGTTGCGGGCCCCGGAAAATACGGCATCGGCAGCCAGCCGAGCGCATCGGAAATGACCGACCAGATGGTGAGCAGCCCGAGCGCGCCGGCGATGATCGGCCCCATGTGCTCCAGCCAGCGCCTCAGCCCGCCCGAGGCAAACTGCACCGCCACCGCGATGAGGGAAAATGCAAGGGTCGCGCCGAGGAGGATCGCGTAAGCGCGAAAGCCTTCGATGGTTTTGCCCTGCCCGATGAGGAAGTGCGTCCCCAGCGCGAGGCTGCTCAGGACGGGCAGCGCAAGCATTGCGCCCCAGGCGCGGTGCGGCGCGGGTGTTTTTGACTTAGGCGCGACCGGAGATGGCGCGACGACTTCCGGTGCGGAGATCACTTGGCAGTGGCGACCTTCGCGGCATTTTCCAGCCCAGGACGCGGGGCGACCCGCGAAGCCGGCGCGCAGCAGCTCGCGATGCGCTCGGGCGTTCCCTTCGTCGCGAGTTCCATCGCGACGCGCATCGGCTGATCGTCCGGCACGCGCCCGCCGGGCAAGGCGGGCACCTGTAGTTGCGCGATGAAGGCGTCAGTCACGCCCTCCAGCCGGGCGAAGGCTTTGCGCGTGAGTTCCTCCACGTCGGTCGTGGGGCTGAGCATGCCGACGGCTTTCATCTCGGTCGCCGCCGTGCGCACCGCAGCCTCGCCGCCACTCACGCTCGGCAGGTAGGCGAGGTTGCCGATTGCGGTGGTGTTCAGCTCGGGATTCGAGGCGAGGTATTTTTTCTCCACCGAAAGCTGCGCCGCGAGCCGCGGGTTGGTGTCCACCCACTTCGCGCCTTTCAACATGGCGCGCGTCGCCGCCGCGCCCGCCGCAGGATTCGCGGTGAGCCACTTGCCATTCGCGACGACCGCGCAGCAATACTCGTCCTTATAAGGCGCGTCCTTGGCCTGATCGGCGATGTTGCGCACGAGTCCCTGCGCGAGAAGCAGCGTCCCGATGGGCTCGGAATCAGCGATTGCGTCAACCTCGCCTTTCTCCAGAGCAAGGCCGAGTTCGCCGGCGGGAAACGAACGCCAGTCGATCTCCTTTTTGGGATCGATGCCGTTCGCGCCGAGCACGCGATTGGCGAAGATGAACGGCGGCGTGCCCATGCCGGGGACGCCGATCTTTTTCCCGCGCAGGTCAGCGATGGTCTGCGGACCGCGGCCGATTGGGCCCTGCACGCGCAGGCAGCCCTTGTGGATGCCGGCGGTGAATTTCACGTCGAGCCCCTGCTCGATCGGCTTGAGGAACATCATGATGAGGTGATGCGTGATGTCGTAGCCGCCGAGCGCGAGCACGTCTTTGTATTTGCTCCACTCGCATTTCACGAGTTCCACATCGAGACCTTCCTCGCGGAAAAACCCATTCTCGATGGCGCTGAAAATGGGCGCCTCGCAGGTGATGCCGATGTAGCCGACTTTGATCCTGGTCAGACCCTCGGCGGTTTTCTGCGCGATGGTTGGGCCTTTGTTGCAGCCGGTCAGAGCATAGGCTCCCAGCGACAGAATGAAGGAGCGTTTGGTGATGTTCATAGGACGGTAGGTTGAGGGGAGACCGGAAAACTTAACAGGCGGCGGGCTTGTCACAGAAATAGAACCTCGCGATTACTGTAATGCCAGCACGTTATCACCCGATGGAACTCCGACATCTCCGTTATTTCCAGGCTGTGGCTGAGGAACTCAGCTACTCGCGGGCCGCCGAGCGGCTGCGCATCGCCCAGCCCGCGCTCAGCCGCGCGGTGCAGGAAGTCGAGGCCGAGCTCGGCGCAAACCTCCTCGACCGCAACCGCCGCAGCGTGAGCCTCACCCCCGCGGGCAAAGTTTTACTCCGCGAGACCGGGATTCTTTTCGAGCGCTGGGATGAAGCGATGCGCCGGGTGCGGCGAACGGCGGCCGGCGAGGAGGGCGAGCTGCGACTCGGCTACATCGGACCGCCCACGCAGCCGTTCCTCGGGCGGCTGCTCGCGGAATACCGGCGGCGCTTTCCGCTGGTCTCGATCCATCTCGAAGAGCGCACGCCGGAGCGTGTGTGGGAGATGCTGGCGAAAGGCCGGCTCTCCGCCGCCTTCACGCGCCCCGTTTCCACGCGCGCCGCCTCCGGCCTGCGCACGATCGTATTGCGGCGCGAAAAACTCGGCGCGGTGCTCCCCGCCGCGCACCCGCTTGCGGCACGGAAAAACCTCGCTTGGCGGCAACTCGCCCACGAGCCGCTGGTCGTCCTCGCCCGGCGCGAGGGCGTGAGTTCGCACGACGGCATTCTGACCGCTTGCCGCCAGGCCGGCTTCGCTCCGCGCCTGGCCTACACGCCGAGCCTCATCGGCACGGTGCTTAGCTACGTCGAGGCGGGCGCTGGGATCGGGATCGTGCCGGATTCCGTGGTGACCCCGGAGCACGCGCTGCGCTTCGTCCCGCTACGCCCAGTCGTATCCATTCCGCTCGTCCTCGTCTGGCCGGAGGACGACGACACGCCGGCCGTGCAGCGCTTCCGCGAACTCGTCCTCGCGTGGCAGAAATCTGGCAAACTCTGGACGTCCTGACCGCTGCGGATATTTCCATTGCGGCACCTGCACCGCTCTGCCATGTAGGCGCGCTTTATGGCCTGGCTCAAAGAACTTCTGCACTCCGTCCTGCATCTCGACGACGCCCTCCCGCAATGGGCGGCGCAATACGGGCCGTGGATTTATGCCATCCTTTTCCTCATCGTCTTCTGCGAAACCGGCCTCGTCATCACACCCTTCCTGCCGGGCGATTCGCTGCTTTTCGCCGCCGGTGCTGTCGCGGCCACTGCGCCTGAGCACCTCAATGTCCACTTCGTCGTCCTGCTCCTGATCATCGCCGCGATCATCGGCGATGGCGTGAACTACCACATCGGCCACTGGCTCGGTGACCGCGTGCGCAACGGCAACCGCTTCATCAAAAAAGCACACCTCGACCGCACCCACGCCTTTTACGAAAAGTACGGCCCCAAAACGATCATCATCGCCCGTTTCGTCCCGATCGTGCGGACCTTTGCGCCCTTTGTCGCTGGCATCGGCAAGATGAACTACGGGAAATTTCTGACCTACAACATTGCTGGAGCCGTCCTCTGGGTCGTCTCGCTGACCTACGCCGGCTACGCGCTCGGCAATATGCCGTTCGTGAAGAAGAACTTCGAGATCATCGTCCTCGCGATCATCGTCGTGTCGATCCTGCCGGCGGTGTTTGAAATCCTGCGCGCCAAGTTTGCGGCAGAAAAATCCCCGGTCGCCAAAGCGGCGACCGAGCCCGGGCCGGGAGCGTAGTTCAAGCGTGATCGGTGATCGGTGATGGGCAATCGGCGTCGCGCATCCCGTCGCGGTCGTCGCTTGAGAGTCTGCACCTTTCACCATTCATTTTTCACGAATCACCAATCCCGCATGCCTCAGCTCCTAACCCTCGGCCATTCGCCCGATCCCGACGACGCCTTCATGTTTTACGCCCTCGCGGAACACAAGATTGAGACCCACGGCTGGCAATTTCAGCACATCCTCCAGGACATCCAGACGCTGAACGAGCGCGCGATCCGCGGCGAACTGCACATCTCGGCGATCTCCATCCATGCCTACGCCCATGTGCTGGACCAATACGCATTGCTGCCCTGCGGCGCGAGCATGGGCGACGGTTACGGACCGATGCTCGTGGCGCCGAACCGCGACGGACTCAGCGACGATCCGCGCTTCGGCGAAGTCCGGGACTGGCTGCGCGGCAAACGCATCGCTATCCCCGGCAAAATGACCAGCGCCTACCTGGCACTCCAGCTCGCCATCGGCGCGTGCGAGACCGTGGTCGTGCCCTTCGACGAGATTTTTGCCGCGGTGAAAAGCGGACGCGCCGACGTGGGTCTCATCATCCACGAAGGCCAGCTCACCTACCGCGACGAGGCGCTCGAACTCATCCTCGACCTCGGCGTCTGGTGGAAGATCAAAACTGGCCTGCCGCTCCCGCTCGGCGGCAACGTCATCCGCAAAGACATCGCGCCGGCCGACCGCAGCGCGATCAATGGCGTGCTTTACGAGAGCATCCGCTACGGCCTCGAGCACCGCGCCGCCGGCGTGGCCCACGCCATGCCGCTCGCCCGTGGCCTCGACACCGCGCTGGCCGACCAATTCATCGGGATGTACGTGAACGAGTTGACCCTCGACTACGGCGACACCGGCCGCGCCGCCATCCGCGAATTCCTCGGCCAAGCCCACGCCGCCGGCCTCATCCCCGCACCGGTGGAGTTGGAGTTTGTGGAGTGAAAGGGGAGCAGAGCTCGACAGGGATTCGCGGGAGAGGAATCGAAGTCTTCGCCGCGCGCGTTCCCAAAGCGCTTCGCTAACTTTGGGAACGAGAGGAAAAAATTGCTGCTGTCCAAGCGCGAGCGGCGGGAATCTCAGCAGAATCGACGACCCACAAATCGGTGGCTGCTAGGAATTTGGCTGCTAGGAATTTGCTTTCGCGCCCGCCGCACCGGAGACGGTCAGAACGGGGATCGGCCTCGGGGAGTGAGGGGGTTTGATGCGTGGCATAGTTGTCGAGGATCAGGTGGATCTGCCGATCGCGCGGCGTGCGCGCGTCGATAAGCTTCAAAAACCTCAGCCATTCCTGGTGGCGATGGCGGTCCTGGCACGGTCCAATCACAGTGCCGTCGGCCACGTTGGCGGCAAAAGAGGGTGGTGGTGCCATGCCGCACATAATCATGGGTCATGGTGCCAGCGCGGCCCTTCTTGAGCGGCAGACCCGGTTGGGTTCGATCGAGTGCCTGCACCTGACTTTTCTCGTCGCCACAGAGTACGATGGCGTGTTCCGGAATGTTCAAGTAGAGCCCGACGATGTCCTCCAGCTTCTCGGCAAAGTGCGGATCGTTGGAGACTTTGAAGGTGCGCGCCAGGTGCGGTTTGAGCCCGTTTTCACACCAAACCCGACCTATCGTGCGCGCGCTCATGTCCAAGGCCTTTACGAGGGTCCGCTGGCTCCAGTGCGTCGCCTGCGGCGGATGCGCCCGAAGCGTTTTGTCCACGATGAGCTTTCGGATCTCCGGCCCGTAGGCGGGCTTGCGTCCGCGTCCCGGAGCATCCGACTCAATCCCTGCACGTCCACTGGTGCGAAAGCGCTCGCGCCAGCGCCACTTTTTGTCGCGTTACGCCCCGCACCACCGCCGCGATCTCGGTAGTCTGCCGTTCCACGAAATGCGCCGCACTACACTAGGGAGTAGCTTTGCCTCTTTCGAGAGTCAAATCGTCGAGCAATACAGTGAAGTCTTTATCGTCGTTCCATATGCCAAAAATTACTTGAACGGCATGAACGGGATCGAAAGGCATATCTGGCGTGTAAAAGTCACTCAGCGGAATGGATAGATCGTGCCAGGCTCCGTCCAGTATTCCTGCATCGTAGCGCTTGAGACTAAGCCTTTGAGTGGTTTTATGATCACCGGGAGAGGCCAATGACAAATGCAGGTCGTTCGGAAGACGAGGCCCCGTGAACTTCACGGAGATGTTAAGTCTTGTATAAGGTTTAAGATTGGTTGTTTCCACCTTTGCCCAGGTTGACCACTGCCAACCACTTTCCAAATACAGATTCGGATGTGCCATGCGGAAGACGATCCCGGTGGAGTTAGCTTTTCCAACGCCCTTTTCCGTTTTGATTGCCATATTCGTCGAGGTCGGTGAAACCCAGCCCACACCATTGGGCTTCTGTTCTCCATCCCACAAAACCAACTTGGCTGGTGCCGAAGCTCCCGGGGGAACAGGAACTTCCGGTCCCGCTTGTAGTGCAGGGCAGGAGCTTAGAAAGAGAGAAAGAACAAGAAGGGGCCGTGCAAGTTCAACAGGAGGTGTTTTGTTATATTTCATGAGCGGAGTAACTTTTGCCCGATGGATCGCATGGCTGATCGCTTGCTGCTAGGAATTTGCTTTCGCGCCCGCCGCACCGGAGACGGTCAGAACGGGGATCGGCCTCGGGGAGTGAGGGGGTTTGATCAGCGAGCCGTCCTTGGAAAAGACACACTCCCAGTTGTTCTTCGTTCCGAGCTCAGTAAGCACCTTCTCCGCATGGCTCGGCTGGCCTTTCTTGTAGCTGATCACGTCGTGCTCAAACCCGCTCGATTTCGTGAAGAAGAGAATCTTCCGCTTCGGCCCAGCGGCGAGCGCCGAATGGCCGACGGTGAAAACAGCGAGGGCGACGGCGAGGCCGGTGCGGAGAAAGAAGTAGCGGTTCATGGAGGAGGAGTAGGGGAAAAGGGCGGGACGCCACCCTGCCAGCGGCCGCCCACCGTGTCGAGCTGCACCGCAATCCTTCGGAGGCGGGGTGGAACGGTCCTGCGCTACCGCCGCCGGCGGGCGAGGAGGGCGAGGGAGCCGAGCCCCGCCAGCAGCGCGCTGCCGGGCTCCGGCACGGTGGCCACGGCGATGCCAGTGGTGCCATCCTCAAGCGAGTAGCGAAAGGCGAGCTGGCCCAAGTCATTGAGACCTGCACTGCCGAAGTCCAAACTCATCACAGTGGAGTTAAAAAGTTCGTCGCCAAAGCCAATGACTCGCCTCAGCGTCCCGCTCTCGCTCACGTAGATCGCCTGATCGCCCGACACAAACGCAGCAAACGCCACCGTGCCGGCGGTATTGATTGAGGGCCGGGAATCCAAGCCGCTGAAGATCGGTCCCGGCCCGAGAGCGATGGTCGTGGTCACCCCACCCGTGCTGGTAAAGATGCCATTCCTTCCCACCCCCGTGTCCAGACCCGCACCAAAGGCCACCGTGCCCGTCGCATTGATGGCCGGCTCAATGCCAAAGGTGCTAAAAACCGGCTCAGTGCTCAGCGCAATTGTGGTCGTCGCCCCGCCTGTCCCCGTAAAGATGCCTTCGCTATTCCCGTCCAGATTCGCGCTAAAAGCCACTGTCCCCATCGCATTGATCGCGGGGTCCCGGAAAAATCGGAAGGGCGCCCCGCTGCTCAGCGCGATGGTGGTTGTGACGCCGCCCACGCTGGTGAAAACACCGTCATCGCCCCCATCAAGGCCCGCTTGGAAAGCCACCGCGCCCGAAAGGTTGATGGAAGGGCTCTGACCGAAATGGCTGAACGGCGTCCCGCTGCTCATGGTGATTACATTTGTCGCTCCACCCACCCCAGTGAAAATTCCAGAGCCGCCCGCGTCGAGACTTGCCTGAAAGGCCACCATCCCCGTCGCGTTGATCGCCGGCCTTGAGCCAAAGAAAAAAAAGGGCGTTCCGTCACTCAGCGCGATGGCGGTCGTCCCCGCGCCCGCACCGGTGAAGACGCCATACTCGCCCGTGTCGAGAAACGCCCGGAAGGCCACCGTGCCGGTTATATTGATCGAGGGCGTACTAAAAATATTCAACGTCGGGCTGGTGCTGTCGGCGATCGGGGTAAAGGTGTATTGCGCGCGGGCCGCCGGGGCGATCGCGAGGAGGACAGCGAAGGCGGTGAGGAGGAGGGATGAGAGCTTGGAGGCGGGATTTTTCATGGGAGTCTGGGTGCGTGAGAAGCAGGGCGAGCGGCTCGCGGGCGGAGGCAGAAAGGGGGAATCTCTCCCGTCGAGGGCGGAGGTTTAGAGATTTGAAAGGCGATGACAAGGAGGGAGGGGGTGCGGCGGTGTTATATCTGTGCGGCGGCGCTGTGGCAGGACTGCTTGTCGGGCCGAGACGGACCGGCTCCTTGGCAAAGGCGCAGGGCTAACCAAGGAGGCGGGCCGTCCCGGCCCGAGTGGGGGCATCGGCGCGCTTGACTCACCTGCGGCTGCTAGGAATTTGCTTTCGCGCCCGCCGCACCGGAGACGGTCAGAACGGGGATCGGCCTCGGGGAGTGAGGGGGTTTGGCCCTTACGGCGTGGAGACCCTGCGCTTGGCGGAGTAAGCGGGACCCCTAACACGCCGGAGCGGGAACCTCCGCTTTCGCGATCTACAACGATCCGAGACGTATCTCGTAAGCGCTGGTGGCGCTGCCGGCTGCGACTGACCCCGACCCAACCCTCTTCAGGGATTTGCCGAGCACCATGCGGTTAGACTCATCTTTGCTAAGCCATCTTCACGGGCGGCGTTCTGTCATGAATGCTTGCCTGACCCCGATCCCATGACCCCGATCCCAATTCAATGGCGACACTGATTTAGATGCGTGAGCCCTGGCGAATCGCCCGTTGCACCATTCAACGGTTCCGAAAGGGTGAGGTTGACACGCCTGTCTGCGGCGCCAAACCTCCTCCCAAGGCACGCCCCATGATATTGCTAACTCGTGCCCACTATTTCGTCATGCGCTTCGTTCCGAACCCGCGGTTCTCCTTTGCCTTCGCCCTCTGTGGCGTCATCGCCCTCTGCGCGCGGGGAACGGAGCCTGCAATCACCGCACCCTCCATCGACTTTCTCGACCGCCACTGTCTGCTCTGCCACGACGCCGTCGAGCGCAAGGGCAACCTCAACCTCGAATCCTTTCTCGAAAAGCCGTTCGACGCCGAGGCCCTGCTCGTATGGACGAAGGTTCACGATCGGGTGAGCGCAGGCGAAATGCCGCCAAAAAAGCGCAAACGCCGACCCGCAGCAGACGAGTCCGCATCGTTCGTCGACGGTCTCGCCACGGCGATTTCCACCTTCGAATCCGACAAAATCGCCCGCCAGGGCCGCTCCCTAAAGCGGCGTCTCAATCGCTACGAGTACGAGAACGCCGTCCGCGATCTGCTCGGCAACCCGATCCTCTCGATTCGTGACTCCCTGCCTGAAGACACCGTCGCCTATGGGTTTAACAAAGTCGGCGAAGCCCTCGACGTGTCGCACGTCCAGATCGCACGTTATCTCGGCGCCGCAGACGACGCTTTGCGCCAAACCATCGCGCCACGTCTGGAGGCGCCGCCCTCGGAAACCCGCCGCTATTACACTTGGCAGCAGGGCCGCGGCTTCGTGAAGTCCATAGGGCCACAGCTGCGCAAAACCTTCCCGGTTGTCGGCGTCGATCTTCAGGTCGATCTCGTCGCCAGTGGCAACCCTGACCTCGAATCGAAATCCCACCTCAATCTCGGTGAGCATTCCGTGCCGGGCCGCGAGGAGCTCGAGGCCGTTGTCATGTTGCAGAGCACGTACGAGCCTGCCCACGTCCGTTTCGAGCGGTTCCGCGCCCCCGTCACCGCCCTCTATCGCCTGCGGTTATCCGGATACGGCGTATGGATGAGTCCGGATTACAAGCAGACAAGCCGCGGCCGCACGGTCGAGCCGGTCTCCATCTACGCCTCCACCATTACCCGCAATCTTCGCAAACTCGCCGACTTCGATTTCAATCCAGATCCCTCCGTGCAGGAGGTGGAGGTGTGGCTGCGAGCCGGGGAGACCATCCAGCCCGACGCTGTCCGCCTCGTACGCTCGCGTCCGCCCGATTTCAAGAATCCCCTGCAGGAGGCCGATGGCATGCCAGGCGTCGCCTTCCAATGGATGGAGGTCGACGGACCGCTGCTCGACCAATGGCCCACCGCCGGCCATCGTCTGCTCTTCGGCGATATACCACTTCGCGAAGTGCCGCTCGCCGCGGCAAGCGAGTCGCAACCGGCCGCAGCAAAAGACAAACGGGGCCCGACCACACGTATCGAGGTTGTCTCGAGCGACCCTACGGCCGACGCGGATCGCCTGATGCGCGGTTTCGTTGCGAAGGCTTTTCGTCGTGTACCGAACGAAGCCGAAATTCAGTCCTTCCTCGCCCTCGTCCACCGCGCCCGCGACGCAGGATTTTCCTTCCAAGATGCCATGATCGCGGGCTATACCGCCGTGCTTGCGTCCCCGGGCTTCCTCTACTTCCAAGGCGAACCGGGCCGATTGGACGGCTCCGGGCTCGCCGAACGCCTCGCTTTCTTCCTCTGGAACTCTCCGCCGGACGACACCTTGCGCGCCCTTGCCGCCGACGGTTCGTTGCTCGAGCCGAAGGTCTTGCGCGCACAGGTCGACCGTCTGCTCGATGACCCGAAGGCGATGCGCTTCGTCGAAGCCTTCCTCGACTACTGGCTCGACCTGCGTGAGATCGATTCGAGTTCGCCCGACGGCAACCTCTACCCCGAATACCAGCTCGACGAACACCTCGCCGAGTCCCTCGAAAAAGAAACCCAACTTACGTTCGCCGAGTTCCTCCGCCGCGATCTCGGCGCGGCCGCCTTTGTCGACACCGACTTCGCGGTGATCAATGGCCGGCTCGCCGACCACTACGGCATTCCTGATGTTGAGGGCGCTCTGCTCCGTCCGGTGGCGCTGCCGGCGGACCATGTTCGCGGCGGGTTCCTCACGCAGGGCAGCGTGCTTAAGGTCACCGCGAACGGCACAACGACTTCGCCCGTCCTGCGCGGCGTCTGGATCATGGAGAAGATTCTCGGGCACCATATTCCCCCGCCTCCGCCCGGTGTGGGAGCGGTCGAGTCCGACACCCGCGGCGCGACCACGATTCGCGAAGAACTCGCCAAACACAGCACCCAGGAGTCGTGCAATGCCTGCCACCGCACGATCGATCCTCCGGGCTTCGCTCTCGAAAGCTTCGACGTCATGGGCGCGTGGCGGGACCAATACCGCTCCGTCGGTGAAGGCACGCCCGTCGCGGGCGCTGGGCACCACGGCCAAAAATTCATCTACAAGCTCGCGCAACCCGTCGACGCCTCGGGCACAGTCGAAGGCGTCGGCGAGTTCACCGACATCCGCGGGTTCAAACAGGCCCTGCTGAAGGATCCCGAACGCATCGCGCGCAACCTCACCGAACAATTCCTCGTCTACGCGACCGGGGCGCCCGTCCGCTTCAGCGATCGCCCCGCCGTAAACCGCATCCTCGAACAAACCCGCGCGTCAAGGCACGGCCTGCGTTCCCTCCTCCACGCCCTCGTGCAAAGCGAACCCTTCCTCATCAAATGAACTTCTCCCACGCCCCCTTTGTCTCCACCGGTGCCACCCTCTCCCGCCGGAGCTTCCTGCGCAACGCCGGCATCGCCCTCTCCCTGCCGCTGCTCGAATCGATGTCCCCGGTCTTTGCCCGCAACGCCAGCCGCATGGCGGCCGCCCTTGACGGCAAGCCGCGGCGCATGCTCGCCATCTGCAACAACCTCGGTCTGCTGCCGGAGCACTTCTTCCCAAAGACTGCCGGCGCCGACTACGAGTTGTCGGAATACCTGCAAATGCTCGCCCCGCACCGCCGCGACTTCACGGTGTTCTCCGGGGTCTCCCATCCCAATGTCGACGGCGGCCACCCCGCCGACAACTGCTTCCTCACCGCCGCTCCCCACCCTTCCGGCGGAAGTTTTCGCAACACCATCTCCCTCGACCAGTACATGGCTGAGGAGGTCGGAACGCACACCCGCTTCCCCTCGCTCACGCTTGGCGTCAACGTCCAGCAGGGCGTCCGCAGCCTTTCGTGGACCCAGTCCGGCGTGATGATCCCGTGCGAAGAAAGCGCCGCGGACGTATTTAGGCGGCTCTTTTTCACCGGCACGGCCGAAGAGACCGCGTTGCAGGTGCGCAAACTCGAACTCGGCCAGAGTATTCTGGACACGGTTGCGGGCCAGGCCCGCGCGTTGCAGCGCACGTTGCCCGACGCTGACCGCGACCGCATCGAACAATATTTCACCAGCGTGCGCGAGCTTGAGCAGCGCATGGCCGCCTCGAAAGAATGGGAGCACAAACCAAAGCCCAAGGTAACTGCGCCGGTGCCCCTCGACCCAGAAAGTCCTGTCGCCTACATGGAAAAGGTGCGCCTCATGTACGACCTCGCGCGCGTTGCCTTCGAGACCGACTCGACCCGCGTGATCACACTGCTTCTCGACAGCGTCAACTCCCCTGCCATTGCAGTCGACGGTTCGCCCGTGAGCGATGGGTACCACAACCTTTCCCACCACGGAAAATCCGAGGACAAACTCAGCCAGCTGCGCAAGATCGACGAGTGGCACATGCGCCTGCTCGGTGACCTGGTCGGCGATCTCAAGACCACCCGCGAGGACGGCGATACGCTGCTCGACCGTTCGATGGTGCTCTATGGCTCCAATCTCGGCAACGCTCACTCCCACGTGAACACCAACATGCCGACCATTCTCGCTGGCGGCGGCTTCCGCCACGGCCAGCACCTTGCGTTCGACCACGAACACAATTACCCGCTGCCCAATCTCTTCGTCTCCATGCTCCAGCGCATGAGCATCGAGACCGACCGCTTCGCCTCTGCCACCGGCACCATGCGCGGCCTCCAGATTGCGTAACGGCGTCGATTCGCTCCGAGTGTCCGGTTAAACTGAATCCGCGTTGTCGCTGGCTGCTAGGAATTTGCTTTCGCGCCCGCCGCACCGGAGACGGCTTCTCGCCGTGGAGCCATATGGTGAGTCTGATCTACGCGCAGCGTACTCACGCCATCGGCCTCAATGATGTGTGCGATGCCTCGCGCCCGCACAGCGGGATGCTGGTGACACTGCGCGGGGCCACGCCGCCCAGCCGCAATAATCTCTCGCACGCCGACAAGGAGCGCGATGCGGCTCTGGCGGAGAAGATTTTCTGGTCCGTGCTCGCTCATCTGCAAACCCTCCAGCCGGGCTTTGCCCGCGGCAACCGTGGCAAAGGTGTGGCCCGCCGTTTCAAGCGCGTCATTCATGTGGTGGACTCGACGACGATCCAACTGGTGGCCTCCTGCATGGACTGGACAAAACACCGCCGCCGCAAGGCTGCTGCCAAGTGCCATCTGCGGCTGGACCTCCACAGCTTCCTGCCGCGCTTCGCCATCATCGGCACCGCACGGGAAAATGATGCACTGCGTTCACGGGAACTCTGCGCGGGCATCCGCTCGGGGGAGATCGTGATCTTCGACAAGGCGTATCTGGATTTTCTGCACCTCTTCGATCTCGACCAGCGGGGCGTGTGCTGGGTTACCCGCGCCAAGGACAACCTCGCTTACGATGTCGTCGGAGAACTGCCCGTGACCGGAGCCAAGATCCTGCGCGATGAACTCGTCGTGCTCTCCAACCCAGCGGTCGCGAAAGATTACCCCGGTCTGTTGCGCCGCGTGGTCGCGCTGGTGGAGATCGACGGACACGAGCAGGAGATGGTCTTCCTTTCCAACAACCTGGAGTGGAGCCCGGCCAGCATCGCCGACCTCTACCGGAACCGATGGTCCATCGAAGCCTTCTTCAAGCAGATCAAGCAGACCCTCCAACTGGCCGACTTCCTCGGCCACAGCGCCAATGCCGTGCGCTGGCAGGTGTGGACAGCGTTGCTCGTCTATGTGCTGCTGCGTTTTCTGGCCTTCCTCCACGGGTGGGCGCACAGTTTCACCCGCCTCTTCACCGTCATGCGGACCTCGCTCTGGCGTCGTTGGGATCTGCCCGATCTGTTGCGACGCTATGGGACAGCCGATGGCTCATTTCGTTTTATCGCCACTCCGCAGCAGCCCTGTTTCGCAGGATTCTGAGCATTCCTGTGGGACAGCCACATTCACTGCGCCACAAGAGCTATCCGCAAAAGTCTAAATCTCGCTTTCGCCAGCCCGCCTCTGCCAGCCCTGTAAATCAGCAGCTACACATGCCCATTCCCGTGCCTATGGGATGGGTGTGAAAATTGTTCGTTCATAGCGCGCGCAGATCGCCAAACACCTTCCTACCTCACTTTGCTTCCACCGGCACCGCCGTCGGCACTACCGCCTCATTCCCCTTTGTCACCTTTTGCTTCGCCGCCTCGATTTTCTCCGCGACCTTTTTGTCGTCCACGATAGCCAGTGACTTCTGCCACGCACTCAGCGCTTCGGCGATTTTGCCGAGCTTGAGATAGGTTTCGCCGATGTGGTCGAGGACCACGGCGTCGTCCTTTTGCTCTTCGCGGAGGATATTTTCCTGGGCGTGGAGCAACTCTTTGAGCGCGCGGTCGTAGTCGCCCTTGCGAAAGTAATACCAGCCCAGGCTGTCGAGGAATTCCCCGCGCTCCGGCTCCAGCGCGACGGCTTTTTTGATCAGCTCGCCGGCTTCGTCGAGGTGTTCGTTGCGATCCACCCACATGTAACCTAGGTAATTGAGGGAGTTCGCGTTGCCGGGCTCGAGTTCGATGCTCTGCTTGAGCAGTTCGGCGGCCTTCTCGTAGAGGCCGGCCTGCTCGGCGGCGGCCCCGTAGCTGAAATAGAATTCCGTGTTCAGCAATTCCTCGCGGTTGGCCTCGGCGAGCGCTTGGGCGTCGGAGAAGGCGGACAGGGCCTCGGGGTGGCGCTTGAGCTGGCTAAGGGCGACGCCGAGGAGGTAGCCGAGCGCTGGCCGGGCGGGGTGCTTTTTGCGCGCGATCTGGAGGATCTCGATGGCGCGGTCGTATCGCTGGGTTTTGAGGAGGAGGAGGCCAAGGCGCTCGTGATTGGCGGGGTCACTGCCGTCGAGGAAAAGGCCGCGCTCGAAGTTGGCGAGGGCGTTGTCGAGGTCCTCCTTTTGGAGGTAGAGTTCGCCGAGCAGTTCGTAGGTCTCGAAGCGCAGCGGGCTTTCTTTGACGATCGCCTCGAGATGGCGAATGGCCTCTTCACGCTGCCCGGTAATGAGGAAGCTGCGCGCGAGCTTGTCGCGGACGTTATTCAGCGGCGGTGCACCGGGTTGTTCACGCAGCCCCAAGACGGTGAGATAGAAGGGGATCGCGTCCTTCACCTGCTTCGAGAGGACGAAATAGTCGGCGACCTTGGTTAGCACGAGCGCGTCCGCCGGGCCGTATTCCGCGGCTTTGCGAAAGGCCACGTTCATCTGCTCGATTTGGGCGGGCTCGGCGGTGCCGTCTTCCTTCAGAAAAAGCTTCTGCAGCAGTTCGCCGAACTGCGCCCAGTATTTGGGGCTGCGGCTGTCCGACTTGGCGGCGCGTTCGAGAAGCTGCTCGGCCTTTTTCTCCTGCCCGCTGCCGAGATACAGCTCATACACCGACTGGTGCGCGGCAAAGTTGTCCGGTGCGAGGACGAGCGCCTGCTCGGCGTATTTGATCGCGAGGTCAGGCTTGCTCAGGTTCTTTGCGTAAAGCTGCGAAAGGTAGATGTAGGGGAGCGGCTCTTTGGGCGCCGCCTTGATGGCGTCCTTGAGAATCTGAATGGCGGCGGACGGATCGTTTCGACGGGCCAGTTCGTAGGCGACTTTGACGGCCAGTTCGGGGTTCCCGGGATCGAGTTCAAGCGCCTTGCGGTAGCTCTCGAGCATCTTTTCCTGATCCGAGTTTTCCTCGGCGACAAACCCCTGCGCGAAAGCGGCGAAAGCCTCGGCTTTTTTCTCATCCTCGGGCTTCAGCAGGAGATCCGCAGGCACCGGGCGGCTGGGCGAGGGGAAGGCGTCGGCTAATTCCGGCCCGTTTTTGACCGTCGGAGTCAGTGGGGCGCTGAGTGGTGGCAATTCGTTCGGCGCGGACTTCTCCGGGACGCGGCGGACGGGCGCTTTGACGGCGGTTTTCGGCGTCGAGGTTCGGACCGCCGGCTCGGCCGATTTTGCCGGCTTCTTCGTCGCCGCCGCTGGCTTTACAGCGGGCTCAGCGAACAGTGGGGTCGTGAAAATGGCCAACCCGGCAACGAGCGTCCAAGACCCGGCGGCAACCCTGACAAAGCGGCGCGATTTCATTTCGCGCACCTTAGAGACTACGACTTGTAGCGCAAACGCTTCTTGTGGCGGTTTTCCTTCATCCGCTTCCGGCGTTTGTGTTTGGCGATTTTGGCCTTCCGGCGCTTTTTGAGTGAACCCATTTGGAGGTGTGTTTTTTCGTTGAGGGGCGGCGAGAGAATCACGGTTGCCCGTGGCGCGCAACCGGTTTTTTGGGAAATGCGGGCTAGGGCTTAGTAAACGACCTTGTTCAGCGGATACTCAATGATCCCCTCCGCCCCGAGCGCTTTGAGCTGCGGGATGATCTCGCGGACAACTTTTTCGTCGATGATCGTCTCGACCGCGATCCAGCCCTCGGTGGCCAGCTTCGAGATCGTCGGATTGCGCAGCGCCGGCAGCGCCTGGAGGAGCGCCGCGAGCCGCGTCTCGGGGAGGTTCATTTTCAAACCCACCTTGTCGCGCGCGGCGAACGCCCCTTCCAGCAGCAGCACCAGCGTATCGATCTTCGCCTTTTTCCACGGGTCGGTGAGCGCAGTGTGGTTCGCGATGAACTGCGGCGACGATTCCATGATGGTCTTCAAAATACGCAGCTTGTTCGCCCGCAAAGACGACCCCGTCTCGGTCACATCAACGATCGCGTCCACGAGGTCCGGCACCTTCACCTCCGTCGCGCCCCAGGAAAACTCAAGTGTCGCGGTGACGCCGTGCAGGGCGAGGAAACGCCGGGTCATTTCCACTGCTTCCGTGGCGATAACCTTGCCTTGTAAATCCTGCACCGTCCGGATCGCGGAATCCTCCGGAACGGCAATGACCCAGCGCGTCGGTGCGCTGCTCGTCTTGCTGAAAGTCATCTCCGCGAGCCGCGCTACGTCGGAACCGTTATTTTCAATCCAGTCTTTCCCCGTCAGCCCGCAGTCGAGAAAACCATGCTCCACGTAGCGCGAAATCTCCTGCGCCCGCAGCAGCCGGATGACCAATTCCGCATCATCGACAGCCGGCTTGTACGAGCGGCTCGCGCCGGAAATGTTGAAGCCGGCTTTGGCGAAAAGGGCGAAGGTCGGCTCCTGCAGGCTGCCCGTCGGCAGGCCCACGCGGAGGACGCGGTTGGCGGTGTCTTTCATCGGAAAAAGGGACGCGAAGCTAGGCGCGCGGCCCGGAGCGGGCGAGGGGAAAATGCGGCCAGGGCCGGAGTGCTGCGCCACGCTCTTTGATCGTGGAATCGTCCCTGCTATTGCTCGGAACCATGGAGACAACACAAGAGTCTGAGAAGACCCGCCTGACTGAAGTTTGGACGGTTCTCGTCGTCATCCTCGTTTTAAACGCGGCCTTTGTTTGGGCGATCTCGACAAATCTGCTGCCGCAGAGCTTTTTCGGCTACGGTCGCTTCCTGCTGCTCGGTTCGGTCCTTGCCTTGCTCGTCGCGATCTTTCGCGGACCGCATGGTGTCGTGGGCCTCATCCGACCAATGACCGTATGGCGGGTCTCGCCGTGGTGGTATTTGTTCGCGGTGAGTTGGGCACCACTTCTCTGCAGTGTCGTGCTCGCGATCAAAAGCGGTCTCATCGGGGGCGATGCGTTCTACTTAGACCGCGGAATTCTCTACAACCCCTCTGGCCTGCGCATGGTTACCACCGCCTCCTTCGTCGGCGAAATTGTCTGGGTCAGCTACGCGATCAACCGCCTCTCCGGGCGTTTCACCGTCCTTGAATCAAGCCTCATCGTCGGCGTTTTCTGGACGCTTTGGTGGATGCCGATCGTGGTGTTGGACGTGGCCGTAATCCCCGGGTTGTCCTTCGGCTCGCTGCTCACCAACATGCTCGGCATCGCCGTCACGTGCGGCTTCGTCTATGCGAAAACGGGCAGCGGCCTGATCGTCATGATCCTCCAGGTTACGCTCAACCTCATGCTCCTCGTCTTCCCAGTCGCCCCCTACAGCGGCGGCGCCAAGACGTTCTGGATGTTCGCCGTGCTTTATCTACTCGCGGCCCTCGGCTTACACATCGCCTTCGGTCCGCGCCCGTTGCTCAGGGGGCGCAAATCGGCGGCGGCAACTACTGAAGCGTGAAGGGTTGAAGGTTTCCTACGCGCCTACCAGCCGAGTTTGGCGAGCAATTCCTCAACAGTGAGACGGTGGTGTGCGGCGACGGGTTTTAAGATGCCGCCCACAAGGTGCCGGTTTTGAGCGGGCGATGGTTGGGGACCGTGACGTGGTGCGTGCCGCCGAGCGTCGTAGTAAGACGGACGTGGGAGCCGTCTTGTCGCACGCGCTCATAGCCGAGCATGCGCAGCGCGCAGATGAGATCGGATGCGCCGATGTTGCGCGGGATCCTCACACCGCCAGCGCTTCATCGCGCACGAAGTGGAGCCGGATGATCTGGGGCATCGGACCGGGTTCGCCGTCGCCGAAATGGCAGCGCACCGCGTCGCGCACCATCGTGCGCAGCTCCTCGACGGTTTCGCCCTGCGTGGCGATGGCGTGGCCGAGAGCGGTGGCCACAAAGCCGCCGTCGGCCTCGTCCTCCCGCACTTCAAAGATGATCTCGCTCATGGCGGGACTATGGCACGCGGGCGTTCGGCTGGGCAAGGCGCAACCCTTGCGGCAAGTGGCCCATCGCGTTGAGAAGTTTGCCTGCGCAATTTACAGTTCTGTCTGCCGGACGGGTAAGAACAGTTTCTTCGCGCTGGCGAATGCGTCCGGGGAGTCCGTGCATCGCGATGTAATTTTAAGAAACATCATGAAAACGCATTTTCGATTCACGGCAGCAAATGACCGCGTTCGGCAGACCGTCGGCAGGGGATTGGTTCAGGCCGTCTTGGTCGGCGCGCTCATCTGGGGTGCGGCGACGTCGCGGGCGGCCGAGGGGCCGCTGGTGGCGGTTCAGGAAACGCTGAAGCAGCAGCAATTCTTCCATGGCGAAACCAATGGGATCTTGGACGAGCCCACGTCTGCGGCCTTGCGGCGCTTTCAAATTCGCCACGGTTTGCCGGTGACGGGCGAACTCGATAACGCGACCATGCAAGCGCTGCAAAATCCTCCCGTAAAAAATTCCGCGCCCACGGTCGCTGCCGCCCCGATTCCAAACGAACCTCCAGAGTTCCCGGATGTTGTAGCGAAAGACCGGGCGTTCTTACAGGCCCTCTCCGCGAGCTCCCACGCAGTAACAGCGCCGAATCCGACTTCAATACCAACCGAGACGGTGGCGACGCCGCCGCCAACTCCCGTCACGGGACGGCCGTTAATTGTCCGCACCGAACAGCTCGCTCCGCCGCCACCGCCGCCACCGCCGCCGCCGACCGTAGTCTCGGTTCCTCTCAAAAAAAAATCGCCGAAGGTGAGACCCGAGAGGACAGGAAATCGTGCCGTAGAGAGAACGAATGCGACGACACCTGTTGTGGACCGTGAGATTGCGTCCACGCCGAACCGATATCTGCCACGTCGGGCTGAATGGAATGAAGCGGAGGAACCGGTTCCGCCGCCTCGGCGGCGCACTTTTGTCCCGACGCAAGCCGTCGTCGTCGACACCGATCTGGACGTACGCGAAGCTCGCAGGTCCCAAGTCACTCGGACCACCACCACTCGCACCGGCGCCGACGGCCGCACTTCGACGACCGTGACGTTCTCAAACAGCCCGGGGCCGAGGATTGTTCGCGTGGAGCCGCCTCCTCCCCCGTCGCAGCGGCAGAGTCTGCTCCAGCGCATTTTCAACGACGACGACGACGATGATGACGATTAAGCAGCCGGTAATGGCCTCCCGGCGGGCCTTGTCTGCGCGCTAAAACAACGTCATCTGCGGCTTCATCTCGGCGAGTGCCTGCGCCGCCTTTTCCTTATTCCGCGGCTTACCGTGCTTCGGCGGCGCAGGGGCTTCGGCGATGGTGGGTTTGCCGTCGGCGTTGAGTTCGTGTTGCTCGAGGTTGGAGAGGATCTCTTTCGCCCGCGCAATGATCGAGGCCGGCAGCCCGGCGAGGCGGGCGACCTGGATGCCGTAGCTTTTGTCGGCGCCGCCTTTGACGATCTTGCGCAGGAAGATGATCTGATCGTTCCATTCGCGCACCGCGACGTTGTAATTGCGAACGCCGGTGCGGGTCATTTCGAGTTCGGTAAGCTCGTGGTAGTGCGTGGCGAAAAGGGTGCGCGCCTTGGTTTCATCGTGGAGAAACTCGGCGACGCTCCAGGCGATGGAGAGGCCGTCGAAGGTCGAAGTGCCGCGCCCGATTTCGTCGAGGATGATGAGCGAGCGGGCGGTCGCGTTGTTGGTGATGTTCGCCGTCTCGTTCATCTCGACCATGAAGGTCGATTGCCCGCGCGAGAGGTCGTCGTTTGCGCCCACGCGCGTGAAGATGCGGTCGGCCAGCCCGATCTCCGCGCTCCGCGCCGGGACGAAGCTGCCGATCTGCGCCATGAGCACGAGCAGCGCGACCTGGCGGATGTAGGTGCTTTTGCCGGCCATGTTCGGGCCGGTCAAAACGAGTAGGCGGTTCTTTTCGGCGTCGAGGAGCACGTCGTTCGGGACGAACTTTTCTTCGACCAGCGACTGATCGAGCACGGGATGCCGGCCATCGGCGATGACGATCCGGAGGTCGTCGCTCAGCGCCGGTCGGCAATAGCCGAAAAGGCGCGCGGTCTCCGCCAGCGCGCCGAGCACATCGAGCGTGGCCACGGCGGCGGCGGTGCTTTGGAGCGCGGCGAGTTCGCGTAGGACTTCGTCCCGGAGCTGCAGGAAAAGCTCCTGCTCCAACGCCTTGGCGCGTTCATCCGCGCCGAGGATTTTGCCTTCCACTTCCTTCAACTCCGGTGTGATGAAACGCTCGCCCGTGGCCACGGTTTGCTTCCGATGCCAGGTCGGCGGGACGGCATCGAGATTCGATTTCGTGACTTCGATGAAGTAGCCGAAGACCGAGGTGTAGCGCACTTTCAGCGACTTGATCCCGGTCTCCTCGATCGCCCGCTGCTGGAGTTGGGCGATCCAATCCTTGCCCTCGCGCGCCGCGTTGCGGAGTTCGTCGAGCGGCGCGTGATAGCCATCCCGAAACATGCCGCCCTCGCGGGTGAGAGCAGGCGGTTCATCGACGATGGCGCGGGCGAGGAGTTCGACGACGTGGGGAAGCGGATGGAGGTCAGCGAGGATTTGGGAGTCTAACCCGGAGGGATGCGCTCCTGCGCGTCCCTGACCGTCTTCTGCGGGGGCGGTTTCCGTGACGAAGTGGGACGCGCGGGAGCGCGTCCCTCCGAGGGCTTCGAGGTCGCTTTTAAGCTGCGGGATTTGTTCGAGGGAAGTCCGCAGCACCTGGAGGTCGCGAGCGTTGCCCCCGGTTTGGGTCAGGCGCCCGACGGTGCGCTCCATGTCGCGGATCGACTTCAGCGTTTCGCGCAGATTTCCGAGCACGAACGGCTCGGCGAGCAGGTCGGCGATCATCTGCTGCCTCGCGCCCAGAGCGCTGAGGTCGCAAAGGGGATGGAGGATCCAGTCGCGCAGTTTGCGAGCGCCCATCGGCGTCACCGTGCGGTCGAGCGCGCCGAGGAGCGAGGTGTCGCGCCCGCCGCCACGGGCTTGCACGAGTTCGAGGTTCGCCTGCGTCGCGGCGTCGAGCACCATGAACTGCGAATTCTGATACACCGCCAGCCGGGTGATGTGCCCGAGCGAACGGCGCAGCTCCATTTTCAAGTAATGAAGGATCGCGCCCGCCGCGCCGATCGCCGCGGGCATCGCCGAACAGCCGAACCCGTCGAGCGACTGCACTTTGAAATGTTCGCGCAGCGTGAATTCCGCCTGCTCGCTGAGAAAGGTGTAGCTGTCGCGGGCAACCAGGCCGCGGATCTCGCGGAACTGCGCGGCCTGCTCCTCAGCCACGAGCACTTCAGCCGGTTGGACCCGCGCGAGTTCGTCGGCGAGCGAGGCGTCGTCGGCGACTTCAGTCACGCGGAAATCGCCGGTGGTGAGATCGACGAACGCAAACCCGAATCCGCCTTTGGCACCCGCATAGATTGCGGCGAGGAAATTGTTTCGCTTCGCGTCGAGTAGATGCAGGTCGGAAATCGTGCCCGGACTAACGATGTGCGTGACTTCGCGCTGCACGATCTGCCCCTTCACCGGCTCGCTGACTTGATCGCAGATGGCCACCCGCCGCCCGGCTTTGATGAGGCGTCGGATGTAATTCTCCGCCGCGTGGTGCGGGATGCCGCACATCGGCACGAGGTTCCGTTTGGTCAGCGCGACATTTAGGATCGCGGACGCCTCTTTCGCGTCCTCAAAAAACATCTCGTAGAAATCCCCGAGCCGAAAAAGCAGCAGCGTATCCGCCGGCAGCGACCGCCGGATGCCTTGGTACTGCTGCATCATCGGGGTCAGAGTTTCGGACATGCGCGGACGCTAGGGGTTGCCGTCCACCCGTTCAAGCGCCGCCCCACACTCAGCGCCGTCGCAAAGACGGTGAGAAGGGGATGGCTGGCTTCTGGATCATCGACGCAACCCGTTGGGTCTGCTTTGGATGGAGCATGAAAACTTTTCGCTCGCCGGTTCTGACCTTGGCCGCATGGGCTGCCACGCTCACCGCGGCGATCTCGGGCGGGCCGCTCCTGCCGGGCTTGGAAAGGTTTTACATCGGAACCCAAACGACCGCAGGGAGCGTGGGCATCTACCAGTCGAGTTTGAATTGGGATGCGGGAACCTTTGGGCCGGCCAGCCTGGCGGCCACGACCACGAGCCCGACTTTCCTGGCGATCACCCGAGATCGCCGCTTTCTCTACGCGGTGAATGAGAGCGCGCACACCGTGAGCGCGTTTTCCGTCCAAGCCACCACAGGTGCGCTGACCTTTCTCAACGCGCTGCCCTCGAACGGCAACGCGCCGACGCATCTCACGGTCGATCAGACCGGACGGCAGGTCATCGTGGCCAACTACAGCGGGGGCAGCATCACCATGTTTCCGGTGCTGGCCGGCGGCCAGTTGGGCGTGGCGAATGCCCACTTCCAATACGCCGCAGGTTCGCGCGCGCACTGTGCGACGATCGATGGCGCGAACCGGTTTGTTTTCATCTGCGACCTGGGGCTAAACCAAATTCGCTCCTACGTGCTCGATGCCGCGGCGGGCACGCTGACGCCGAATGCCGTGCCTGTGATCTCCGTGGCGGCTGGTTCGGGGCCGCGGCACCTCGCTTTCCATCCGCAGAACCATCGCGCCTATGTGATCTGCGAGCTGAACTCGACGATCATCGGTTTCAACTACAACGCGACTAACGGAACCCTCTCGGCCTTTCAGACGAAAACCACTTTGCCGCTCGGTTTCGTGGGATCCAATTCGGCGGCGGAGATCGCGGTGCATCCTTCGGGGAAGTTCGTCTATGGCTCAAACCGCGGACACGACAGCATCGCGGTTTTTGCGGTGAATCCGGCGGACGGCACGCTGACCGCCATCCAGCACCAGGCGACGGGATTAACCCCGCGTAATTTCGCCATCGATCCGACGGGCCGCTACGCTCTCGTGGCCAGCCAGAACTCGGGGACGGTGGTGCTTTACACCATCGATCCGCAAACCGGCGCGCTCGCGCCCGCGGGCCCCAGCCTGGCGATCTCGAAACCGGTTTGCATCGTGCCCTACATCACCCAGCCGCCGCAGCCGGATCTCGCCATCTCCGCCGTGGACGCTGCCCGCTTCCGCCTCGACGTGAGCCACACCGCGGACGTGCTGACTTACGAGATCTATGAAACGCCATCATTGACCCAGCCGGCCCCCTGGCGATTGCTCACCACCGGGATTCCCGGTCAGACCAGCTTCACTTTGAATTACACCACGCCCCATCAGTTTTTCCGCGTGGACGTGTTGAAAAACTATTGAGCGCCCTTTCCGCACCGCGCCATGTCGAATCGTCCTCTTTCGATCGCCATCCTGCCGTTCGAGAATCTTTCCGGTTCTCCCGACGATGCGCGCCTGGCGGGTGGCTTTGTGCAGGACTTGATCGCCGAGCTGGCGCGCTTTCCGAGCATCGGCGTGATCGCTGCGGAGTCGGCCTTTGCCGCTGAATCCAGCGGGCTCGACGATGCGGGGGTCGGGCGTCGGCTGGGCGTGGAGTATTTGCTCAAAGGCAGCGTGCGTCGGGCGGCGCGGGCGCTGCGGCTCGATGCGCAGCTCGTGCAGCTTGCCGATGGGAGGCATCTCTGGGCGGAGCGTTACGACGTGTCGCGGGAGGATCTCTTCGCCGTGCAGGACGAGATTGCCGCGAAGGTCGCGAACGCGCTCACCGCGCGCATCGATCACACCGTGCTGCTCTCAACGCGCCGCCGGCAGCTCACGAATCTCGCCGCTTATGAATGCTGGCTGCGCGGGATGGAGTGTCTCCAGCGGGGCACGATCGAGTCGGATGACGAAGCGCGGACGTTTTTCGAGCAGGCGCTGGCGGTCGATCCGCAGTACGCGCGGGCGCAGGCCGGGCTCTCGCTCTCGCATTTCAATGAGTGGAGTTGCTCGGCGTGGGATTGCTGGGAGACGAAGGAGAAGCTCGCCTACGAACATGCGCAGCGGGCGGCGGCGCTCGATCCGGACGATCCGGTGGTGCAGGCGATCCTCGGCAAGATCGAGCAGTACCGCCGTCATCACGGACCCGCCGAGACGCACTACCGACGGGCGTTGCACCTCGCGCCGAACGACGCCTTCGTGCTCATCCAACTGACCGTCGGCTTTGCGCTGCTCGGCGAGCCGGCGCTGGCCGCGGAGCTCGGCGAGCGGGCGTTGGCGCTGCATCCGCTTTGCCCAAGCTGGTATTTCTACTACGCGTCGATCCCCCATTTCGTGCAGCGCGATTACGCGCGCTCGCTGGAGCTGGGAGTGAAAACGCCGACGATCGTCACGGACGGCCCTGCGTATCTGGCGGCCGCTTGCGCGTATCTCGGCGACGAGGCCCGCGCGCGCATTCATCTCACGGAATTTCGCCAGGTCTTCACCGAGCGCATCGCCGGCGGTCGCACGCCCGAGCCCGATGAACCGATGCGCTGGCTGCTGCATGTGAATCCATTTCGCCGCCAGGAAGACCTGGAGCACCTCGCGGAAGGCGTGCGTCTCGCCGGGCTCGAAAGCGCGCCTGCTGCGCGTGTGGTCGGGGCGCCAATCGCCTGGCCGGTCGGCAACGTTTTCCGCCAGGAAGGCGCGCTGTGGACGGTGTGCTTCGAGCATGAAGTCGCGCATGTCGCCGAGGTGCGCGGCTTTCACGATCTCGCGCAGCTTCTCGCGCGGCCCGCGGAGGAAGTGCACTGCCTCGCGCTCGCCGGACAGTCGGCGGAGACCGGCCGCGGCACCGAGGTGCTCGACGAGCCAGCGCGCCGCGCTTACCGCGCCCGCCTGCGCGAACTTGAAGCGGAACTCGCGGAAGCCGAGGCGGCGAACGATCCCGGCCGCGCCGAGCGGATCGGCGAGGAGAAGGATCGGCTGCTCGAAGAAATGCGCAAAGCCACGGGCCTCGGCGGGCGTGATCGCAAAATGGCCGACGCCGGAGAGCGTGCGCGTTCGGCGGTGGCCTGGCGGATTCGCGCGGCAATCAAGAAGCTGGAGCGCGCGCATCCCGCACTCGCGCGGCACCTCGGGAATTCCGTGAAGACCGGCGTTTTCTGCAGCTACACGCCGGAAAAGGAGACGTGCTGGTTTGTGTGAGGTCGCCGCTTCGGCGGCCCTCCCAATGTGAGGCCCTTCCTCACGCCTTCTGGGATGCCAACCATGCATCCTATGAAAACATCCCTGCTCCCGCATCTCACCGACCGCCCATTTATCACCGACGGCGGACTCGAAACCACGCTCATTTTTCACCAGAAGATCGAGCTGCCCTGCTTTGCCTCGTTCCATCTCCTGAAGACGCCCGACGGAGAGGCCATCCTCCGCGACTACTACCGCGCCTATGCGCAGCTCGCCCGCGAGCACTCCGTCGGCTTCGTTGCGGAAAGCCCCACGTGGCGGGCCAATTCCGATTGGGCGGAGAAGCTCGGCTACTCCGGCGCGGCGCTGATCGAGGCGAATCGCGCGGCGATGCGGCTGATGCACGAAGTTCGCGCCGAGTTTGAAACGCCTGAGACGCCCGTGGTCATCAGCGGCAACCTTGGCCCGCGCGGGGATGGCTACCAACCGTCCGCCCGCATGACCGCCCGCGAAGCCGCCGACTACCACGCCCCGCAAATCCGCACCCTGCGCGACGCCGGCGCCGACCTCATCGCCGCCTTCACCATGAATTACGTCGAAGAAGCCATCGGCATCGCGAATGCGGCGGCCGCGCTGGAAATCCCCGCGGTCATCTCCTTCACCACCGAGACCGACGGCAAACTCCCGACCGGCCAGACGCTCGGCGAAGCCATCGCCGCCGTGGACGCCACCGCGACCGAGGCACCGGCTTATTACATGATCAACTGCGCGCACCCGACCCATCTCCGCGACGCACTGCCGGACGGCGCGCCGTGGCTCCAGCGCATCCGCGGCCTGCGTGCGAATGCCTCCTGCCGTAGCCACGCGGAACTCGACGAAAGCCCTGACCTCGACGCCGGCAACCCGGACGAACTCGGCGAGCAATACCGCCAACTCCGCCGCAAACTTCCGAACCTGCACATCCTCGGCGGCTGCTGTGGCACCGATCTCCGCCACGTCGAAGCCATGTGCCACTCCTGCCTCGCTTCCGCGGAAGCCCTCGCCTGAAAGAAAGTCACACCCTTCAACCCATACCGATGAATACCCTGACTGCCGAACCCACCGCAGCCTCCGCCACTGCCCTCAAACGCCTCGCCATCGTCATTCGCGACGACGCCTTCGACCGCCTGCTCACTCCGCTGACTTTCGCGTGGGAGATGGGTCGCAAGGGCGTCGAAGTCGATGTCCTTTTCGTCCTCTGGGCCGTCCGCGTGCTCAGCCGCGAAGGCGTGCAGGAGGTGAAGATTGACCCGCGTTATGCCGACCGCGAAGCCTGGCTGCGCGGACGCCTACAGCGCGACGGCGACCCCCTCGAAATCCACGACTTCCTGAAGCTCGTTAAATCCACTGGCCACGTCCGCCTGCACGGCTGTCGCCTCGCCGGGATGACCTTTGATGTCACCGAGGATAACTTGATCCCCGAAGCAGATGGCATCATCGACCCTGGCGACTTCCTCCGCGACATCGCGATGTGCGCGGACCACTGCCAATATTTCTGACCGGCATTCGGTCAGGCCGGCGCGCGGTTATCCCCGGCCTCGATGGCCGCGGTGTCGCGGCCGAGGTAGCGGGCGCCGATGAGCCAGAAGGCGCTGGCCAGCGCGGTCGTGATGCTGACGAGGAAGAAGGCGGTATTCATACTCGTTTGCCCGGCGATCCAGCCGATGAGCGGCGGGGAGATGGCGTCGCCGAGGGCGTGGATGATGAGGATGTTGAGAGCGAAGGCAGTCGCGCGGGTGGCCGGTGGGGTGACGTTGGCGAGGGCGGCGTTGGCCGGGCCGGTGTTGAAGAAAAGGAAGAAGATCGCGAGGAAGACGAAGACCCAAGCGAGGGGAAAGGGCGTGTGCAGGATGGCGACGATGCAGGGGAAGGCGAAGAAGATGCCGAACCCGGAGACGAGGAAATAGGCGCTCGGGTAGCGCTGCCGCACGCGATCGCCGGCCCAGCCACCGAGCAGCGTGGCGAGCAGGCCGGCGACGACGGTGATCGCGCCGAAAGTGAGGTTGATGCTGCCCAGGCTGGGCGCGCCGCCGAAGTCCGCGGCACGGTCTTTATATAAATACCGCGGCAGCCAGAACGAGATGCCGCCGATGGCGAAAGTCATCGCGGTCATCGCGGCGGTGTTGAAGACGTAGGAGCGGATGCGGAAGAGCGCGAGCACGTCGGCGAGCTTCATCGGCGGTTTGCCGGCGCTGCCTTGGGCGCGGACGCCGCGCGGGTCGCGCATCGGCAGGCAGAGCGCGGCGAGAACGAGGCCGGGGACGGTCACGAGGTAAAAGGGCATGCGCCAGCCGTAGTGCTGCCCGACCCAGCCGCCGAAGGCGTAGCCGAGCGCCGAGCCGACCGGGATCGCGAGGTAGAAGAACGAGAGCATGCGTCCGCGTTTCTCGACCGGGTAGAGGTCGCTGATGATGGTCGGTGCGGCGGGGCCGTAGGCGGCTTCGCCGATCCCCACGAAGACCCGCGTAAGCACGAGCATGGCAAAGGTTCCCGCGAGACCCGACCACCCGCTGGCCAGACTCCACACAGTCACGCCGGCGGCGATGAGCACCCAGCGCGAAAAGCGGTCCGCCAGCCAGCCGAAGACCGGCGCGAGGAGCATGTAGCTGAGGAGAAAAGCCGTGGCCAGCGACCCCGTCTTGGCCATCGCCGTCTCGTCCGACGCGGCGAAAAAGTGTTCCGAGATGAGCGGCTCGACGGCGGCGAGAATGTAACGGTCGAGGTAGTTGAAAAGGTTGATCGCCAGGAGCAGCGCCAGGGCGCGATGCGGGGAGAAAGGTCGGGCGGTGGCTGGCAGCGGAGTGGTCACGCGGGTGGAATGACGAATGCCCGATGACGAATGGCGAAGGAAGCCCGAATACTGCCCGACACCCGCTTTTTGCATTGCTTTGCGGGAGACGGCCCAATCACATGGATCGCGTTCGGTCGGCGACGTGAACGGATTTCGGAACGAACCCGTTCGGGCTCCCCCGGAAGAAGCAAACAAATGAGCAAGCTTTTCATTTCCCACAGCTCGCAGGACGACGGCGTCGTTCGCGAACTCCGCGCGGCGTTGGCCAATCACGGAATTGACGGTTGGATCGACTCAAGAGAACTACGCGGCGGCGATTTGCTTTCCCCCGCAATCAAAACGGCAATTGAGGGAGTCGCGGCTTACGCCGTCGTCATCAGCACGGACAGTTTGCAGTCGAAGTGGGTCGGTCGTGAATTACGGCACGCTCTTGAAGTGCAGAGGCAGCGCGGCAAGGACAAGTTCCCGGTCATCCCGCTGTCGCTCAACGAGACGAAACTCGGCGTGCTGGAAGAGTACTTCGATGGAGAGCCGATTTACATCTCGGTGACCAGCAGCGCGGGCGGAATTGAGGCTGCGGTCAACGCCATTCTAGTGGCCACCGGGAAACGACTGAACGCCGACGTAGCCGCCACGATTCAACCCAAAGCCGAGCCCCTCGAAGAACTCGTTCTCGAACTCTCCGACCTGGAGATCTCTGAGGAAAAGGGCGTCCGCCGCGCCGCCGCTCGCGCACGGCTCGTCTATCAACCCGCGACGCTTGGACAGCCGGAAATCCACGCGGCGCAGATGTGGCGATTTACCGCACCCATCGGGCCGATCGAGGCCGGGGAATTGAGTTGGTATCTGGAAAAATATTCCATCTGGCCGAGCCATTACTTTCGCGACCGGGCGGCGAAGGTGGAGGAGAACCTAGTCAAGTGGGGCCGGGAGCTTTACGAGCAGGCAATCTCCAAGATCCCCACGCTCGAGGTCATGAAAGGGTGGGCCAAGATCGCTGATCACGCCGGGCGCCGCTTCTCAGTCCATGTCGATCAAACACTCGAAGTCGGCGCGCCCGAGACCGAGATTTCCGCCGCAAAGGAAGCTGCGACGCTCATCCTCGGTTTGCCGTGGGAACTTCTCCACGACGGCAAGGCATTCCTGTTCCAGGGAGCCCGCGCGGCGCGAGTCCGCCGCCGGCTGCCCGGCACCGAAGTGCGCGACGTATCCGTGGTGGCCACGCCCATTCGCATCCTGCTCGTCACCGCGCGGCCGGAGGACGACGCCTGCGGCTACATCGATCACCGCGCCAGCGCGCTGCCGCTGGTCGAAGCCATGGAAACCCTGCCCGGTCTCGTGCAGCTCCACGTCCTCAGCCCGCCCACCTTGTCCGCCCTTAGCGACGAGCTGGACCGCGCCCGGCGCGAGCGCCAGCCGTATCACGTCGTCCACTTCGACGGACACGGCGTCTATGACCGCAGCGTCGGCCTCGGCGGTCTCTGCTTCGAGCACGCGGACGATATTGGGAAGCTCGATAAACGCCGGCACGTCACCGTCTTCACCAGCGAACTCGGCCCGCTTCTGAGCGAGCACCGTATCCCGCTCGTTTTCCTCGAGGCCTGCCAGACTGCGATGTCGGAAAAGGCGTCTGAATCCGTCGCCTCGGAGCTTTTGAAGGTCGGCGTCGCCTCCGTGGTGGCCATGAGCCACAGCGTGCTGGTGGAAACGGCGCGGCGCTTCGTCGAGGCGTTTTACCAGGCACTCGCCCGCGGCGCCCGCGTGGGCGACGCCATGCTCGATGGCCAGCGCAAGCTGTACACGGACAAATCCCGCGGACGCATCTTCGGCGTCGGGGAGTTGAAGCTGCACGATTGGTTCGTCCCCGTCCTCTTTCAGGAAAAGGAAGACCCGCAGCTTTTCCGCGAGACGCACTCCCCGCAGACGAAGGAGGATTCCCAGAAGGCGCTGAATGCCCGGCTCGGCGCTCTCGCCGATGATGCGGAGCACGGCAGCCCGAAGCCGAAGACCGGGTTCATCGGGCGCAGCCGTGAGTTGCTCGCGCTGCAGCGGCTGTTGCGGCACGACAGGTATGCCGTGGTGCGCGGGCAGGGCGGCGAGGGGAAGACGACGCTCGCCGCGGAGTTTGCGCGGTGGATGGTGCGTTCGCAGCAGATGCGGCGGGCGGCGTTTGTCTCCGTGGAGATTCACGGGAATGAGCGGGCGGTGGTCGATGCGCTCGGGAAGCAGATTGTCGCGCGGGATTTCTCCGCCGCGGGCGACTTGGAGGAGGCCATTCTGAAGGTCGAGCGCGCGCTGCGCGAGCAGTCCACCGTGCTGGTGCTGGACAATATGGAGAGCACCCTCCTGCCGCCCTACCTCGAGACGTCCGAGGCGTTGTCGGAGGAGGCGGGCCGCGAGCTGCGGGCCATCCTCGCCCTGGCGCAGCGCTTGTTGCAGGTGGGCGAGACGCGGCTCGTCTTCACCAGCCGGGAGGCGTTGCCCGCGCCCTTCGATGACGTGCGCCACCGCCGCGAGCTGCACCGGCTGGACCGGGAGGACGCGGTGAAGCTCGTCGAGCGCGCCCTGAATGCGGAGGACGGCACCAGCGGCGGCGCGGCGCTCGATGCCGCGCGCGAAGCCATCGAGGCGCTCGTCGATGCCGTCCACGGCCACGCCCGCACGCTTGCCTTGCTGGCTCCGGCCCTGCGGCGCGGCGGCGTGGATAAGACCCGCGAGGATCTCGTGAGGCTGATGGAGGAAATGGACAGGCAGTTTCCTGTCGGCACGCCGGAAAGCCGGGAGAAATCGGTCTTCGCGAGCGTCGAGCTTTCCCTCCGCCGCATGTCCCCCGCGAACCGGGACAAGGCGCGCGTGGTCGGGGTGTTTCACGGCGGGGTCAGACTGCAGGTGCTCATGCTGATGATGCAGTGGGATGAGGCGGATGTGGTCTCGCTGGCGGGGGAGTTGATCGCGACGGGGCTGGCGACGCCGAACCGCTACAACCATCTCACACTCAATCCCGCGCTCTGCCCCTACCTGCGCGGTCGGATGGACAGCACGGAGCGTGAGGCACTGACGGCCCGCTGGGTCGAGGCGATGCGCGGATATGCCGGATTCCTCTATCAGCAGAGCAACCAGAACGCCGAAGTTGCGGCGACGCTCACGCTGCTGGAGCTGCGGAACCTCTTCGCGCTCCTCGACATCGTGCCGCGCGCGGGGGATGCGGAGGCGACAATCGATCTGGCCACTTCGCTCTACAGCCTGCTGCATAATGCTGGCAAGCCACGGGTGCTGGAGCGCGTGGGTCACGTGCGCGACGCCGCAGCGGCAGCACTGGGCGACGCTTGGAATCACGCGCGGTTCGAAGCAACGAAAAGCCGCATTGAGCAGCAGCTTGTCGGCGGGCAGATGCGCCAAGCATTCGAGGGCGCAAAGCAATTGCTCCAGCGCGCCCAAGCGGCAGGCCCACTGGCGTATCCAAGTGCCGATTACGATCTGGCGGTGGCTTACTTTCTCCTGGCCCGGGTGTTGAAGACGGCCGGCGGTTCGGAACAAGCCCTGCCGCTGCTGGACGAGGCCCGCCGACACTTTAAGGCTGTGGCTGACGAGCAGCCCAACAAAGCGTCGGTAGGGATGGCGTCCGCCTGCTTTATGGAACAAGGCGACTGTCTTCTTTATCTGGGTCGCCTCAACGAAGCGGCAGCGGCCTACGAAGAGGCTATCCGCCGCTCCGACGAACTCGACGACGCCCGGCAGGTTGCCGTGGGCAAAGTTCAGCTTGGGACCGTCCGCATGAATCAGCGCCTCTACCCGGAGGCGCTGGCGGTGTATGCGGAAGCGTGCGAGCGGTTTACGCAGTTGGACGAACCGGGCTCCGTCGCCACGATCTGGCATCAGACTGGGATCGTGTTTCAGCAGGCAGGCCAGCCGGAAGCGGCGGAGGATGCCTATCGAAAATCGCTCGCGATCAAGGTGCGCCTCGGAAATGTCGCCGGTCAGGCGAGCACACTTAGCCAATTAGGCACGCTCTCTTTCAATTCGCCAAATTGCGGAGAGGAAGCGGCGAGTTTCTTCCGCCAGTCGGCGGACAAGTATGCTGAAATTCGCGACGCCGCACGCGAAGGCGTCGCGCGAAGCAACCTTGCGGAAGCGCTGCGCGAGCTCCGCCGCCTGGAAGAAGCGCGGCAGGAAATCCGCCGCGCCACCAGGTGTAAAGCCGAGTCCGGGCACATGTCTGAGCCGTGGAAGACGTGGGCCATTCTCGCCGACATCGAGACGGACGCCGGCAACCCCGCCGCCGCCGTGGAGGCGAATCTCAAGGCCATCGCCTGCTACCTCGCCTACCGCCGCGACGGCGGCGAGAACCACAGCACACTAGGCCGCCTATTCCACGCTGCGACCCAAGCGCTCAATGCGGGGCAGACAAGCGACTCTGAACAACTCATCGCCGAGTACCGCGAACGGTGGAAAAATGACAAGAACCCTGAGGCCGACGTCCTTCAAGCCATCGTCGCCGGCCGCCGCGACCGCACCCTCGCCGACGCCCCGGATTTGTCCTACTCAATGGCCGCCGAAATCCTCTTCCTGCTCGAAACGCTGGACGCGGCCGGGCGCTGAGTTTTTGCGCAACCGCTCCGGGCGAACGCAAACGGTGGCACCCGCACGATCCAAGGGGCAAAGGTCGCACGGGGTTCCACGGGTCCGATACGTTTCACGCTTCGGGCTTGGTCATTGCGGGGGCATTGGGCATTAAGTGCGGACGTGCCAGCTACTGCCGCCCCCAACCTCCTCGAACTCCTCATCCGCCGCGGTGGTGCGCTGCTCGCGCGCTGCGTTTACCGCATCTCGGCGCATCATGCCGACCGGCTTCCGGCGGGTGGGTTTTTGCTGCTGCCGAATCACCTCACCTGGGTCGATGCCATCGTCCTTCAACTCGCGTGTCCGCGGCCAATTCGCTTCATCGTGGACGCGGAGATTTACCGGCGCCCGCTGCTCCATCCGATCCTCTACGCGGTTGGCGCGCTGCCGATCAGCTCGCGGAAGGCCAAGGATGCGGTGCGAGCGGCCAGTGAAGCCATCGCCGCCGGGGGCATCGTCTGCATCTTTCCGGAGGGCGAACTTTCGCGCAGCGGCATGCTCCTGCGGCTGAAGCGGGGCTACGAGCTCATCGCCCGGACCGCCGGCTGTCCGGTCGTCCCCGTGTGGACGGACAACCTCTGGGGCTCCATTTTCTCCTTCAAAGGCGGCCGCTATTTCTTCAAGTGGCCGAGCCATTTTCCGTATCCCGCCACCGTCGCCTTCGGGCATCCGCTGCCGCCGGAGCAGGCCGATATCGCCACGGTGCGCGAACGCTTTCTCGAGCTCGGCGAGTTTTGCTACCAGCAACGCCCGATGCTGCGCGGCCACCTCGGCGAGGCCTGTTTGCGCGGGCTGAAAAAGAACCAGTTCGCCATCGGCGTGATCGATGGCATGGACCACTCCACGCTCTCACGCGGCATGCTACTCGCGGCGGCGATCGCGCTTAGCCGCTACCTGCGGCGGGAATGCCCGCGGCATCGCGTGGCCATCGTGCTGCCGCCGGGGAAAGCCGCGCTGATCGCCAATCTCGCCGTGCTCCTCGCGGACAAAGTGCCAGTGAACCTCAACTTCACGGCCGGCACCGCCGCGCTCCAGAGCTGCATCGCCCAGGCGGAGTTGCACGAATGCCTGACCGCGCGCCCGTTCGTCAAGCGCCTCGGCGACGATTTCCCGTGGCCGGCGCACACGCTTTTCCTCGACGACATCCTGCCGCCGCTGAAGCCGCGGATCATCGCGTGGCGAGGGGCGGTCCTCCTCGCGCCCGCCTGGTTGCTGGCGCGGGCGCTGTGCGTGCCGCGGGTGGGCGATCGGCAGGAAGCGTTTCTGCTCTTCACCTCCGGTTCGAGCGGCGCACCGAAAGGCGTCGCGCTCACGCACCGCAACCTGCTGGCCAACGTCCAGCAGTTCGCCCTCATGCTCGATCTCGAGCCGGGCGACAGCGTCCTCGGCTCGCTGCCCTTTTTCCACAGCTTCGGGGCCACCGTCACGGTGCTGTTTCCGATGCTCGAGCCCGTGGCCGTGGTCACCTACCCGAACCCGCTGGAGATCGCGAAACTCGCCGCCCTCATCGAGCGCTACAAAATCTCCCTCGTCGTCACCACGCCCACCTTCCTCCGCGGCTACATGCGCAAGGCGGAGCCGAAGCAGCTCGCCTCGCTGAAGCTGCTCGTCACCGGGGCGGAAAAACTCCCCGCCGATCTCGCTGCGGCCTTCGAGGCGCAGTTTAAAATGAAAGTCCTCCAGGGTTACGGCCTCACCGAGACCTCGCCCGTGGCCGCCGTCAATCTGCCAGAGCCCAAACCCAGCCGACCCGGCGACAGCGTCCAGCCGTCTTCCCGCGACGGCTCGATCGGCAAACTCGCGCCCGGCGTGGCGGCGCAGATCCGCGACCCGGAAACCGGTGCCCACCTTTCGCTCCACGACACCGGGATGCTGTGGCTGCGCGGCCCGAATGTCTTCGAGGGCTACCTCGGCGATCCCGTGCGCACGGCGGAGGTGATCGTGGATGGCTGGTTCAAAACGGGCGACCTCGCGCGCTTCGACGAGGACGGGTTCTGCTTTATCGAGGGCCGCCTCGCGCGGTTCAGCAAGATCGGCGGCGAGATGGTCCCGCACGAGACGGTAGAAACGCGCATCGTCGAGACGCTCGGGCTGGGTGGGGAGAGCGAAAGGACCTGCGCCATCACCGCGATCCCCGATGAGGCGAAAGGCGAGGCGCTCGTCCTGCTCACGACCCGCGATTTCGACACCGCCGATCTCCGCAAAAAGCTCGCCGACGCCGGTCTGCCGAACCTCTGGATTCCGCGCATCGTCAAAAAAATCGAAGCCATCCCGGTCCTCGGCACCGGCAAGCTCGACCTCAAACGCTGCAAGGAACTGGCGCTGGAGTGACTGCCGGGGGGCGAGGGCGCAAAGGCCAAACACGCAGCGCCTGCGCATCATAGCCTTTGGTCTTTGATGAATGTCCGGCGGTTGACGCAGACATCTGGGCGGCAAATTTTGCCCGCCCTTCCGCCGTCGAAGCTATGCCACGACTACTCCTTCCAGACCGCTAAATCGGCGAGCGGTCGGTTTTTTCCATCCACGCCCGGCAGCTTGAAATTGCGCGTGGCAGATCCGAGGGCGAGGGTTTCCACTTTCGAGGTCTCGGCGAAAAACTTGGCGGCGGCGGTGGGCGCGAGGATCAGTAGGGCGGGCATCTTCATGGCGGAGAACGGCCGCGGGAGGCTGCGGGAAGTCAATCGGCTGCGCGCGGCCCTTCACGGCTTGGCGCGGAACGGCTGATGGAGCCGGTAAAGGGCTGCGCGCTTGCGGATTTCTGCGGCAGAAGGATCGGCGGCACCCTCGGCGATGTCAGCGGCGCGCGTGGCGGTGGCGGCGGCATCGTCAAAGCGGCCCGCATTCGCATAGGCGGCGGCGAGCGCATCGAGCACGGGCGGATTGTCGGGAGCGGCCTGCCGGAGTTGGCTGGCGATGGCGAGGGCTTCATCGGCGCGGCGCACGGCGTCATCGGGCGCGGTGGCGAGCAGCCACGCGAGCTCGCGGCCGGCGGGGAGGAAGCCGGGCTGCCGCGCGAGCACGGCGCGCCAGTGAGCTTCGGCCTCGCGCCATTCGCCGCGGCGCGCGCAGATCTGTCCGAGGCTGAATTCCGCGCGGACATGGCGGGGATCGATCGCGAGCGCGGTGCGAAAGGTATCCTCAGCCTCGGCAACTCTGCCCGCGCCGAGGAGGGCTGCCCCGAAATTGTGGCGCGCGCTGGCTTCGCCGGGATCGAGCTTCGCCGCGGCCTCGAAATGCGGGAGCGCCTCCGCGCCGCGGCGTTGCCGGACGAGCAAATTGCCCAGGTTCGTGCGCGCGGCGGCGTCGTCCTGCAGTTCCAGCGAGCGGTGGAGCAGGCGCTCGGCTTCGGCGACGTTGCCCTGCATCTGCACGGCGGCGGCGAGATTGAGCAGCGCCGCGGGATGGTCGGGCTGAATGGCGAGCGCAGCGCGCAACTGCTTCGCGGCGGAATCGAACTCGCGGTTTTCGAGAAGGATATCGCCGATGGCTTTGAGCAGCGCCGCGTTTCCCGGCAATTGCTTTTCCGCCAGTTCGCAAAAGCGGCGCGCCTCACTGGGATGGCCCGCTTTCCACAGCGCGCGCGCCAGTTCGACCTTGGCATGCGCCGCCTCGGGGCGGAGTTCCACGACCCGCCGGCGCGCCGCCGCTTCGCCCGCCACGTCGCCGGTCTGCGCGAGGAAACCGGCGAAGGTGTAGGCGGTCCAGAAATCGTCAGGGCGTGCGTGCGCCGCCTTCTCATGCGTGGCGCGCGCCTCGGCGGCCGCGCCGGGCCGCTGCATTTGTGTGCGCGCCCGGTCGAAGGATTCGCGGATTCCCCGCCGCAGGTTTTCGTGCTCGGGGCCGAAGGGAGGCCGCTGAAGCAGCTCCAGCACTTGCTTGGCCTCCGCGAACGCCTCCCACGGCGTGTAGGCGAGCGCCGCCGCGCAGGCCTCCACAGTCGGCGCGCGTCGCGCGGCCCCCGGCTCGATGGCTTCGAGGATCAGGAGCGCCGCCGCGTGATTGCCCGCGAAATTCAGATGAACGTGTTCGAGAAAGAAATCGCCCCCCGGCGCGCTGCCGGAGATGCGCCCGATGCCCGCCTCGAGATCGGCAAGCGTGAGTCCGGGCTGGGCGTCGTCCGCCGGCAGCGCCCGCGCGGCAGCGACGAGTGGAGAGTCGGCGCGAAAGCGCAACGCATCCAGATCCCGCGCCGCGACGAAATGCCCGCGCGCTTCCGCGGTCTGCCCGGCCTCCCACAGCTCGCGCCCGCGGGCGAACCGGAGCGCCGCTTCCGGCGAGGCGAAGGGCGCACAGTCGCGCAGATTCACCGGCACCGTGCACAGGACGACGCGCGCCCCGGCACTCCACCCACTGCGGCAGATGCTCGCGAGGTTCGCCCGGTAGTTTTCATACACTGCCGGCAGCCGCGGATCGCCCGCGGAAACCTCGTGGCCCGCAAACATTTCCATACCGCCCCAGCGCACCGGCTTGCCCCCGGCGGACAGGCGGCTCATCCACTGCCCGACGCGCCACGATGAAAGCTCCATGCCGGCGCGGATGACGAGGCGGTTGCTGCGCACCCCGCTGAAGATGGTGCCGGGGCCGTACGGTCCGACCACCTCGTTATTGCCCGTGAAAACAACGAACATATCCGGCTCGTAGGCGCGGCATTCGCGCGCGATCTCCGCGACGACATGGGAATTGATCGCCGTCATCGCGGTGTTGACGACCTCGATCCGCTCCCCGGGATGCGCCGCGCGGAGCATGACTTCGAGCATGCGCCCGACGCCGAACGCCGGATTCGGATAGCCCATCGCCGCCGAGCTCCCGAGTAGGAAAATGCGCCGCGTGCCCGGCGGCTTGGGCACCGCGATCTGCTCGGGCGAAGGCGAGCGAGCCAGAGTCGGCGGCATGAACCGCCACGCGAAGCGCTCGTTCGCGCGCCGGGTTCCGCGCCCATTCTCCACCGCCACAAAAAAATGCGGGTCGAACCCGTAACCTGCGATCCGCAGTGCGACCTCGATGCCGCCGATCAGGGCCACGCTCGGGATAATCGCCAGCGCGATCCGCAAAAGCCAGCGGCGGGCGGAGCGCGAAATCATCCCGCGCGGTTTGGGCGGTGGCCCGGCTCAGGGTGGCTGTCTTGGAAGATCAAGGGTGACATGAGTGCAGAGCGTCTGGGAGAAAGCGGGCGGTATTCGGAACGTCGCGTTTTTTTCATCTACCGGAGCCCGCCGTGGATGCCAAGCGCGGGATTCTACGGGACTCACGCACGCAAGAGACTGTGGATTAGGTGGCGCAGGTGGAGAAAGGTGTCCCGCCCATGAAAATCGCCATTTACCTGATCGTCGCTGTGTTGGTCTTTGGCCTCTTCCGCACGCACCTCAGCGTGCGGCGGAGCGCCACGCCCGAGGAATGCGGCATGGCCATCCGCGTGTCCGCCTTCGCCTGGCTGGCGGGTTTTCTTTTCCTCCTCGCGTTCGTTTTCCCGCCGAACAAACACGAAAACGGCACCGAGCCGCCTTTCAAAAAGGCCCACTGGAACAACCACGAAGCCGGCATCTACGTCGATGTCATCGGCGGCGAAGCGCTCTATGCGTCCGTCCGCAAGTTCGACTCCGGCACCGGCTGGCCGAGTTTCTGGCAGCCGCTGAAAAAGGAGGCGATCCGCGACCGAGCCGACGCCAGCCACGGCACGATGAGCAATGAGGTGTGCTCCGCGAGAAGCAACTCGCACCTCGGCCATGTCGTCACCGATGGTCCGAAGCCGACTGGCCTGCGCTATTGCATCAACTCCGCTCCGCTCAGGATGACGCCCTGAGTTTCGGTTCATCGTCTTAGGCTTTGCCACATCAACCGCGCTTTTTCCGAGACGGAACTCGAACCTGCGCCCCGCCCGCGCTACGCATCTCGGTCACGTGCCGACCAAAATTCTAGGAATCTCCGCTTTCTACCATGACAGCGCCGCCGCGCTCCTCGTCGATGGCGAAATCATCGCCGCGGCGCAGGAGGAGCGTTTCACGCGTCTCAAGCACGACGCCGCCTTTCCCACGCACGCGGTCGGGTATTGTCTGCACGAGGCGGGCCTCACGACCGGGCAGCTCGACCATGTGGTCTTCTACGAAAAGCCGCTGCTGAAATTTGACCGTCTGCTCGAAACGTGGCTCGCCTGCGCGCCCGCGGGTCTGCGCCAGTTCATGCTTGCCCTGCCGCTTTGGCTGAAGACGAAACTGCATCTGCCACGCGAGATCCGGCAGGCGCTGGGCGGCGGCTTCGCGAAACGCATCGCTTTCACCAGCCATCACGAAAGTCACGCGGCGTGCGCGTTTTTTCCATCGCCCTATGACGAGGCGGCAATCCTCACGCTCGACGGCGTGGGCGAGTGGGATACCGCCAGCATCGGCATGGGACGCGGCAATAAGATCGAGCTGATCGAGACGCTCGGCTTTCCGCATTCGCCCGGGCTACTCTACTCGGCGATCACGTATTTCTGCGGCTTCCGGGTGAACAGCGGCGAATACAAACTCATGGGCCTCGCGCCCTACGGCACCCCGAAATTCGCCGCGGTCATGCGCGAAAAGATGATCGACCTCAAGCCCGACGGCTCCCTCCGGCTCGACCTGCGGTATTTCAATTTCCTCCACGGCCTGACGATGACCTCGGCGGAATGCGACACGCTTTTCGGCGGCCCGCCGCGCGCGCCCGAGAGCGCCATCACGCAGCGCGAAATGGACCTCGCCGCGTCCGTCCAGGCCGTGACCGAGGAGATCGTGCGGCGCATGGCGCGGCATGCGAAAGAGCTGACCGGCGCGAAATATCTCACGCTCGCCGGCGGCGTGGCGCTGAACTGCGTGGCCAATGGCGTGCTTCTGCGCGAGCGCATTTTCGAGGACATCTGGATCCCTGGCCCGGCGGGCGACGCTGGTGGCGCGCTCGGTGCGGCGTTGCTCGTGCAGTATCAACTCCTCGGGCGCGAGCGCCGTCCCCAGGGCCGCGACAGCCTCAAAGGCTGCCTCCTCGGACCGCGCTATTCCACGCCGGAGATCCGCACCTTTCTCGACGGCGAAAAGATCGCTTATCACCACCATGCCGACGAAACGGATCTTCTCGGCGCGACCGTCGAAGCGATGATCGCGGGCCACGTCGTCGGATGGTTTCAAGGTCGAATGGAGTTTGGCCCGCGTGCGCTCGGCAGCCGCAGCATCATCGGCGACGCGCGCAATCCGACGATGCAGGCGCAGATGAATCTGCGCGTCAAATTCCGCGAGAGCTTCCGCCCTTTCGCGCCGTCCGTGCTCGCCGAGGATGTGGGCGAGTGGTTTGACCTCGATCGCGAATCCCCATCCATGCTGCTCGTCGCGCCCGTGCGCCGCGACCGCTGGCTCCCGCTCACCGACACGCAGCGCGGGCTCGCATGCGATCCCGATCTGCGCCTCCGCGTGAACGTCCCGCGCAGCACCATCCCCGCCGTCACACATGTGGATATGAGCGCCCGCGTGCAGACCGTGGACGAGACGCGGCACGGCCGCTACTACCGGCTCATCCGCGCTTTCAAGGCGCGCACCGGCTGCGGCGTCATCGTCAATTCGAGCTTCAACATCCGCGGCGAACCCATCGTCTGCACACCGCAAGACGCCCTCCGCTGCTTCCTCTCTTGCGACATGGATGTGCTAGTCCTCGAAGACTGCATCCTTTACAAATCCGAACAACCGCCGCTCCCCGAAAGCGCGCGCCGCCGCTACGCCGACAGCTTTCCACTCGACTGACCCGCCATGCTCAATCCTTTCAAAGAAACCGACTGGCATCCCGACCTCGCCGCGCGTCGCAGCTTCGCTCGAAGCCTGGTCATCGGCTTCCCCGTCATCGCCGCGCTTTTCGCCGTCACGGCATGGGTGAAAGGCCACGGCTTTCCCGGCTGGACCCTCTGGCTCGGCGTCGGCGGGGCGAGTCTCGGCGCGGTCCTTTGGCTCGTCCCGCAAATCGCCCGGCCCTTCTATCTCGTCTGGTGGTTTCTCGCCTGCTGCCTCGGCCTCATCACCGGCAATCTCCTGCTCGCCGCCACCTACTACCTCGTCTTTACTCCCACCGGCCTGCTCCTGCGCCTCCTCGGTCGCGATGCGCTGGCCCGCCGCCGCGATCCCCTTGCAAAAACCTACTGGCGCAAAGCCGAACGCGTGACCGACCCGACCCGCTACTACCGCCAATACTAACTGTCTGCCGCCATGAACGACCCTGAAACGCCAAAGTCCTTCGCTGAAGCCGGCGCGGAAAAAGAAGGCACCCTGCTCGGCGAAATCTTTTCATTCCTGCGGCACAACAAGAAATGGTGGCTCCTTCCCATCATCCTCGTGCTCCTCGCTTTTGGCGTCCTGCTTCTGCTCGGGACCACCGGTGCCGCGCCCTTCATCTACACGCTTTTCTGACCGGCTCACAGGGTGATGCGGGAAGCGGCGGCCTACCTGTTCGCGAGCGGAGGCGTGGATACGTCGTTCTCACGTCCAGCACCAGCGCGGGTCGCGGATGAAGCGGAGGGTTTCAGCAACGGTAAAGCCCTGCTGGGCGGCGCGGCTGTGGGCTTCGGCGTAGTTTTGCCAGATGGCGATCTCGGTGGGCGTGGGCTGGTGGGCGCGGATGTAGGGCACGCGCTGGCCGACGAGGAGGGCCATGAAGCCTTCGTGGCCCCACGAGTTGTGCGGACTAACGAAGATGCTTTTGCCGAGGGCGCTGGGGCCGTTTTCTTGGTAGAACTCGCAGAGCGGAGCGGCGCCGGCCAAGTCGCACGTCTCGCGGCACTCGCGCCAAAAGGGGGTGTCGAGGCGGGTACTGAAGCGGTAATGAATAGCCAGGAAATCGCGGACGCTGTCCCAGCCGAGGGCGCGGAACTGATTGTAGAGGGCGACGACGCTGGGCAGGGGATCGAAGTCGCTGTCGCCGAGCGCGGCGGCGAGGGTGCGCGACTGGTCGCAGATAATTTGGAGGGCAGTAGCTTCGAGCGGCTCGATGAACCCGCTGGAATTGCCGATGCCGACGACGTTTTTCACCCACATGCGCTCGTAGCGCCCGCTGCGAAAGCGGACGACGCGCGGCTCATTGGTCACCCGTGGATTCTTGCGAAGGAACTCGGCGAGCGCCGCTTCGTCGCTGATGTGCGCGGACGAATAGACGTAGCCGCGATTGATCCACTGCTCGTGATCGATCTGCCAGCACCAGCCGCTGTCCATGGTCTCGGCGGTGGTGTAGGGGTGGATCGGTTCGCTGGTGCGCGGCCAGCCGCCGATGACGGCGCGATCGACAAAGAGCGTGGAGCGGTAGCTGAGGAAAGGCTCGGCGAGGGCTTTGCCGAGCAACTCGGAGCGGAAGCCGGAGGCATCCACGAACAGGTCGGCAGTCACGCGCTCGCCGGTGTCGAGGTGCAGCGCGGTCACGCCGGGCTCGCCGGTCTCCACTTGCGTGACGGTGCCGTCGGTGATGGCGACAGTGTTTTCGCGGCAGCGCGCCTCGAGGTAGGCGACGAGCTTGATGTTCTCGATGTGGAAGGCGAGGAGGGCATGGTCGCCGAAGTCCGGGAAGCCCGCGGCCGTCCGCGGAAAGGCGCGGTCGTGCTCCATGAGGGCGGAGCGGATGTCCATGCAGTCAAAGCGCACATCGCCGTAGAAACCGTTGTTTTTCGGCAGGTTTGGTCGCCGGTCGTCCATCATCCGGCTGAAGGGGTAGTGAAAATGCGGCCGCGGACCCCAGAGGAAGTGGACCCCGAGTTTCCACGTCGGTGCGGCCTCGGTGTAGAAGGGGCCGGGCGGGAGGCGCAGGTGTTTGAAAAAGAACTCGGGAAAGGCGCGTGTGGTTCCCTCGCCCACGCCGATGATTCCGATGTCCGGGCTGCGAATGACGCGCACCGGGAGCTGCGGGACGAGCCGCCGGAGGGTAAGCGCGGCGATGAGGCCGGCGCTGCCACCGCCGAGGATGACGAGGTGTTTGATCATGGGGGAACTACGAGCGTTGATAGTCAGTCGGACGGCGGGTTTCAATCGGCGGTTTCGCCTTGGCCATCCGGTAGAAGCCGCGCACCTTCCGCGGCCATGCGCTCAGCCCTGCTCCCCTTGCTCGCACGGTTCCCCTTGGCCCTCCCGCCGTCGCGCCTCGACCGCCAACGCTGCCCAGAACTCGCCGCCCCATGAACGACCAGCCCTGCGCCCTCTGCCGTCAGCTCTTTCCCCCCGCCCAGCTCGCCCCCGTGAACGGGCGGGCGGTGTGCGCCGGGTGCAAGCCACTGCTTCTCCATCGCGTGCTGAGCGGTGCGCCGGAGCCGCTGCTCCCGGCGGACGTCGAGCTGCGGGAGCTGGGCTTCGGCGAAATGCTCGCGCGGGCCGTGGTCATCCTGCGGGGCGAAGGTCTGCGGATGCTCCTGCTCGTGGTCGGCGTCTCGCTGCTCAGTTCGGGGATTCTCGAACTGCTGCCAAAGCTGGATGACACGACTTTCCCCGGCCTCATGACGGAGATCGGGCGAACTTGGGCGGTGGATATTTTCGTGGGGGTCATCGCCGCCCTCGGGGTGAGCTGGCTGGTGCGCGAACGGATGGAAGGCCGGCGCGGTTCCCTCGTTCTGGCCCTCGCCCAGGTCCGGCGGCGCTGGCTCGCGGGCGTGGGCACGGCTGGGTTGGAAAGTGTCGTCCTCATCGTCTGCTTCCTCCTGCTCGTCGTGCCCGCGATTGTCGTGGTCGTGTTTCTGAGCTTCACCACCATCACCGTGGCGCTCTCCGAGCGGAGCGGGTTGGGGGCGTTTAGCTATAGCAAACAGCTCGTGGCCGGCCGGTGGTGGCGCGTCTTTGGCTACAGCCTGGCCACCTTCCTGCCGGTGTTGTTCTTCGCCATGGGGATCGGCATGCTGAAGGCGGTCCTCCCGCAAATCACCACCCCGGAATGGGTGGATAGCCTCATTATCGTCCTGCTGGAGCTGCCTGCGGTGGTCTGCATGACCGTGCTCTACCTGCACCTCGATGCGCAGCAGCGGGTGCGGGAGGCGGCTGGGGGAGGGGAGTGAATGAGGGATAGTTCGCCGTCCATCTCGCGGCGCGCCTTTACCCCCAGCGCCAGCGGGGGTCGCGGATGATTTGGAGGCCTTGGGCGACGGTGTAGCCCTGCCGGGCGGACCGGCTAAAGGCGTCTGCCCGGCCGAGCCACTGCGCTTGCTCGGCGGGGGTAGGCGTGTGGGGGCGTCCGTAGGGGACCTGCTGGCCGCAGAGCATGCTCATGTAGCCTTCATGGCCGAAGGTGTTGGCGGGTTGGTAGAAAAGGAAACTGCCGAGGGGGCTGGGGCCGTTTTCCTGGAAGAACTCGCACAGGGCGGCGGCTCCGCCGAGGTCGCAGTGGGCACGGCAATGCTGCCAAAAGGGGGTGTCGAGCCGGGTATTAAAGCGGTAGTGGACGCCGAGGAAGTCGCGGATCTCGTCCCACCCGCGGATGCGGTAGGTGTTGTAGAGGGCCATGACGCTGGGGGTGGGGGCGAAGTCGCAATCGGCGAGCGTGGCGGCGAGGCCGCGCGCCTGGTCGCCGATGGCGGTGAGGGAGGTGGCTTCGAGGGGCTCGACGAAGCCGGAGGCGTTGCCAATGGCGACGACGTTGCCGACCCACATCCGTTGGTAGCGTCCGCTGGGGAATTTGACCACGCGCGGGGTGTTGGCGATGCGGGGGTTCTTGGCGAGGAGTTCGGCGACGGCGTCTTCATCGCTCTGAAAGGCGGAGGAATAGACGTAGCCGCGGTTAATGAAGTGCTCGTGCTCGATTTGCCAGGCCCAACCGGAGGTCATGGTCTCGGCAATGGTGTAGGGACGGATGACTTCGTCCGTCCGCGGCCAGCCGCCGATGACGGCGCGGTCGCAAAAGAGGGTGCGATCGTAGCTCAGGAACGGTTCCTGGAGGGCGCGGTGGAGGAGTTCGCTGCGAAAGCCGGAGGCATCGATGAACAGATCGGCGGTGACCTTTTCGCCGGAGGCGAGATGCAAGGCGGCGACGCCCTCGGGGCCAGTTTCTACGCTCTGCACGGTGCCTTCGGTAAAGCGGACGCCAGCTTCCCGGCAGCGCGCGTCGAGGTAGGCGACGAGCTTCTTGTTTTCGATGTGGAAGGCGATGTTCTGGTGATTGCGGAAGTCGGGCGCGCCGTTGGGGAGGCGGTTAAAGGCGCGGTCGTGCTCGAGCAGCGCGGAGGTGTTGTCCATGCAGTCGAAGCGCAAGTCGGCGTAGAAGCCGTTCGCCTTGGGGAGCTCAGGCCAGCGGTGATTGATGGTCTGGGCAAAGGTGTAGTGGAAGTGCGGCCGGGGGCCCCAGAGGAAGCGGATGCCGAGTTTCCAGGTGGGCTCGGCTTCGGCGTAGAACTGGGCGGGGGGCAGGCGCAGGTGTTTGAAGAGAAACTCCGGGAACGCGCGGGTGGTGCCCTCGCCCACGCCGATGACGCCGATCTCGGCGCTGTGGATGCAGTGGACTTGGATTTGCGGGGTGAGCCGGCGCAGGGTCAGCGCGGTCATGAGGCCGGCACTGCCCCCGCCAAGGATGACGAGGTTCTTGATCATGAGGGGAGCGCGCCGGGATAGCGGCTGCGCCCCCGCAAAGCAACAACGCGCTAACCTAGGCGATGGATGCGCGGCCGTGATTTCCGCTTTGCCTCGCAGCGAAAGGTGGGCACTTTCCTCGCCCATGCACCGCGCCCTGCTCCTGCTCCTTGTTCTCTGCACCCTGCCCCTCGCCCCGCTCCGGGCCGCCGATCGCGTGAACCCGGCGAGCAGCGGGGAGTTCGTAATCGTGGCCGGCGGGGTCTCGCTGAACGTTTGGGAAAAGTGGAAAGCCCAGCCACACGACAACTGGTGGATGAACTTCATCCGCGCGTCCCGGATCCGCATCGAGGAGATCCGAGCCGCTGAGCCAGCCGCGCAGATCACTTGGTTTGTTTTCCGTCCGGCGTACGTCTCGCGGGCGAAGCAGGAGAACAACGACCTCATCAGCCACATCCAAAGTGTGCGCGACGCCTACAACGTGAAGCTCGTGTGGTTTAGCTCGACGAGCGAGCTGGTGAGTTACCTAAACAACGGCCAGAACCGCAGCCGGACGAAGATCGCGAACTTCGAATTCTTCGGCCACAGCAACAAAGCGTGCTGGATGTTCGACTACTCGAACATGATCGACAGCGCTTCGAAGGTTTGGCTCCACGAAAAAGACCTCGGGCAGATTAGGCGCGGCGTTTTCTCCCGCGACGCCTTCGTGAAGAGCTGGGGTTGCCACACCGGCGAAAGCATGAGCGCCAAGTGGAAGGGCGCCACCGGCGTGCCGATGATCGCCGCCGTCGGGAAAACGCAGTACATGACCCACGAGCTCCCGACCCTCAGCAGCGCCACGGGCCGCTGGACGCGCTAACGACCATGACCCTTCCCGAACTCCAGGCGATCTACGACCAGCCGTTCTTTGACCTCATCCAGCGCGGGCGAAATGCCTACCTGGAGCATTGGAATAACCATGAGGTGCAGCTTTGCACCCTGCTCTCGATCAAGACGGGTGGCTGCTCGGAGGACTGCGGCTATTGCGCGCAGAGCGCCCACTACACCACGGACGTGAAGGCCGGGCGGCTGATGGAAACCGACGCCGTGCTGGAGGTGGCCAAACGCGCCCGGGAGAATGGTTCGACGCGCTTCTGCATGGGCGCGGCCTGGAAGGGCGTGCGCGATGGGGATGCGAAGTTTGAGCAGGTGCTGGGGACGATTCGCGAGGTGAGCAAGCTGGGCATGGAGGTCTGCGTAACGCTCGGCCAACTCAGCGTGACGGAGGCGCGCAAGCTCAAGGAAGCCGGCGTGACGGCTTACAATCACAACCTCGACACCTCGCCGGAATATTATCCGGAGGTGGTGACGACCCACACTTTTCAAGATCGCGTGAACACCATCGAAGCTGTGCAGCAGGCCGGCATGGATGTGTGCTGCGGCGGGATCATCGGCATGGGCGAAAGCGTGCGCGACCGCCTGCGGATGCTGGAGGTGCTGACGAACTTTTCCCCCGCGCCTGAGAGCGTGCCGATCAACTGCCTCATGGCGATGCCCGGCACCCCGATGGAAAACCAACCGCCGGTGGAGGTCTTCGAACTCGTGCGCCTCGTCGCGACGACGCGCATCGCTCTGCCGAAAGCAAAGGTCCGCCTCAGCGCCGGGCGCACCCGCCTCTCGCGCGAGGGCCAGGCGCTCTGCTTCTTCGCCGGGGCCAATTCGATCTTTTACGGCGACAAGCTCCTCACCGCCCAAAACCCCGGCGCGGACGAAGACCAGCAGCTCCTCGCCGAGCTCGACCTCATCCCGCAACCCCCACGCCCCGCGGCGGCTTGCTTGGTCGGCGAGGTGGCGTAAGGAGCGCACTGGCGCGTGGGCGCGCAAGATTTCGAAAAAATTTAGGGCTGCAATCGCGTCTCCCGGCGCGGCTTACACCAGGGCTGCGCTGGGGCGCCGGATAGCGCGCTTGACGGGCTACCGCGCAAGGCTTACACACCGCGCCGTTAGTTGCCGGTCACCTGATGCACGCTGCGAACTCCATCGCCAACGCTGCCCGGGGCTTTTTATCGCATGGAAAAAAAGCCCGCCTGCCCCTCCCTCTCCCTTCTCCTCCCGTTTCTCCCGCGCCCCCCCGCCTAACCGCCTACGGACCGCGAGGGAGCGATGGCTGCTAAGCTCACCAGCATCCAGGCCCTGCGCGGCATCGCCGTCGTGCTCGTCCTCTTCAGCCACATCACCGCCCTCGAATGGCGGCACGGCTGGCCGGAGACTTTCCTCCCGCAGTTGCTCACGCAAGGGACCGGTGGCGTGGATCTCTTTTTTGTCATCAGCGGATTTGTCATGGTGCTGGTCTCCGCCGGGCGCTTCCAGCAAAGCGGCACCTTCTGGCAATTCCTCTATCGGCGGGCCATTCGCATCTATCCGATCTATTGGTTCTTCAGCGCCGTCGTCCTCGGCATCTACCTCCTGCGGCCGACGTGGGTGAACAGCTCGCAGGAAGGAGCGGTGGATTTCCTCGCGTCCTTTCTCCTCCTGCCGCAGGAGATTCACCCCCTCCTCGGCCAGGGCTGGACCCTCGAACACGAAGTCTATTTTTACCTCGTCTTTGCCTTCGCCCTGCTCCTGCCTGAGCGCTGGCTGCCGCGCTTCCTCCTTGGCTGGGCGCTGGTCGTCGCAGTCGGCTGGAATCTTGTGCCGCTCGGTTTCCGCATCCTGGACAACAACTGGGCGCTGCACATCGCCAATCCGCTGACCATGGAGTTCATCCTCGGGGCGCTCGCCGCCTGCTTCCCCCTGCGGGTCGGGCGCGAGGGCGGGAAGATCTGCGTCCTTGCCGGTCTTCTGCTGCTTCTGGGCGGGATAGCCACGATCAACTATTCCAGCGAACCCGGCCTGCGGCTGATCACCCGAGGCCTCCCCGTCGCGCTGATCGTCTGGGGCGCGGTCGCCTGGGAGCGCGCGGGCAACTTCCGTGTGCCCGGCTGGTTGCTCGCCGTGGGCGATGCCTCGTACTCGATTTATCTCTGCCACATGCTCGTCCTATCGGCTGTTGCCCGTCTTTGGAGTCCAATTCGCCAGGTGGGCCTTTGGGACAACGCCCTCGCCGTTTTCCTCATGGCGGTCCTCTCCCTGGCCCTCGGCTTTGCCAGCTATCACTGGGTCGAGTTGCCGCTCCTGCGCTGGTGCCAGAAGCGCCCGGAAGTACCTCTGCGGACCCGTCTCGCCCCGCTTCTCCAGCGCTTGCGTCCCCGCGCGTCAGTCTGATTCGTCGGACGGTAACGCGGGGCGTTCCACATCGCGGCATTTGCTATTCCGCTCGAAGGCGGCATACTCCCCGCCCTTTCTGCCGCCCAGTGCGGCAAGGTGACATGCTTCGCAGGGCAGACTTCGCCCGGTGAAGGGCCTCCACTCGAATCCTCTATCCTTATTTTCCAATGCCGTTTCGTTCCATGGGCCTCGCGCCCGCCATTCTCCAAGCCATTACCGACGCTGGTTACACCGAGCCCACGCCCATCCAGAGTGCCGCCATCCCGAAAATCCTCGGCGGCACCGACGTCATCGGCATCGCCCAAACTGGCACTGGCAAGACCGCCGCTTTCGTCCTGCCGATGCTCCAACTTCTTAGCACCCGCCCGCCCGTCGCGCGGAAAACGCGCGTCCTCGTCCTTGCACCCACCCGCGAACTCGTCGCGCAAATCGAGGAAAACGTCCGTGCTTACGCCAAACATCTCCCGCTCCGCGTCGGCCTGATCTTTGGCGGGGTCGGCGAGCGCCCACAGATCCAGCATCTGCGGGATGGCATCGAATTGATCATCGCCTGCCCGGGTCGCTTGCTCGATCTCATGCAGCAGCGCCACGCCGACTTCTCCGGCCTCGAATTCCTCGTCCTCGATGAAGCCGATCGCATGCTCGACATGGGCTTCCTCCCGGACATCCGCCGCATCGTCAAAGCGCTCCCAAAGAAACGCCAGACGCTGCTCTTTTCGGCCACGCTTTCGCCCGACATCGAGAAGCTTACCCACGAGTTCCTTTACCAGCCCGCTACGGTGCAGGTCGGCCGCCGCTCAAATCCGGCGGAGACGGTCACGCAGATCGCTTACGAAGTCCCGCGCCACCTAAAACTCGCCCTCCTCGTCGCCCTGCTCAACCAGCCCGGCATGGACAGCGTCCTCGTCTTTTCCCGCACCAAGCACGGCGCCGATCGCATTGCGCGGAAGCTCGAAAGCGTCAGCGTCAAATGCGGAACGCTCCACAGCAACCGCTCGCAAAACCAGCGCCTGCGCGCGCTCGCGGCGTTCAAGGCCGGCGAAGTGCGGGTCCTCGTCGCCACGGATATCGCGGCTCGCGGCATCGACGTCACCGGCATCTCCCATGTCATCAACTACGACTTCCCGATGACCAACGAGGACTACGTCCATCGCATCGGCCGCACCGGCCGCGCGAATGCCGTGGGCGACGCCCTCAGCTTTGTCTCCCCGGATGAACACGGCGACTTGCGCTCCCTCGAACGCTTCATCGGCCGCGGCCTCCCGCGCCGCAAGCTCGACGGCTTCGACTACACCGCCGCTGCCCCGCCCGAGCCGCCCGCTCCCCCGCGCCAACCGCAGGGCCAACGCCGCCCACAGCGTGGTGGTGGAAACGCCGGTGCACCGCGCGGCGGTGGCGGTCGTCCCGGCGGAGGTGGTGGCGGAGGCCAGCGTCGCTCCAGCGGCGGTCGCAGCGACCGCTCCTGGAGCCCGCGCAGTTAGGTGGTCTCTTCCAGATCGCCCGGCTGATTGACGTTCCTAAAAAGCGGACGCTCGTCCGGCGTGAGTTCACGAATCTTCACCCAGCCTTGTGCCGCCGCGAGTCGGACGAAGCGCTGCATTGAGCGATCCTCATCCCGCAGGCATGCCCCGACCAGCGGCAGGCACGCCCGCGGATAAACGGCCGCCAACGGCTGAAACCACGCACCATCCCGCGGCACGCAACCCTGCACACCCGCCGCCGTCTCATTCACGAGCGAGGATAGAAACGCCGCCGTCATCGCTGGCAGATCAATCGCCAGCACTAGCACTAGCGGACAACTCGCGCGCCGCAACGACGCTGCGAGACCGCCGAGCGGACCAAGGCCAGGCACCGCGTCGATGAGGATTTCCACGTCCGCCAGCGCATACGGCCCGTCCGCTTTTCCCGAGATGAAAACCTCCCGCGCCCGGCACGCCCGCAGCGTCGCGAGTTGCCGCTGCCACAACGGTTCGCCAGTGATCAGCACGCCCGCCTTGTCCTGCCCCATGCGCGACGATTTCCCCCCGGCGAGAAGCACAGCGGTGAAAGCGGGTGACGGAGAGGTTTCCACGAAAGCCACGAAATACACGAACTGCCTGCGCCCTGAAAGCCTGCGGCTGTAGGGGAAGCTGCCAGCTTCCCCTACAGCCACGGCGGCGCTTGGCAGATGCCGCCGCTTCCCCTTTCATCCGACCGTCGCCGTGATCTCCGCCCTGCGCTCCACATTCTTCGCCGATGACCGCGCGTCCGCCTCGCCCCTGGCCCGCGCCGCCAGCTTCGCCCTCGCGCTCGGGCTCCTTAGCCTCGTGTGCTTCGGTGCATTTTCGGCGCTGAGCTACCACTGGGCGTGGGGGCCGGTGCGCGGCTACTGGCGGCTGTTCTGGCACGGCTGGCTCACGACCATCGGCATCGCCGCGCTCGCGCTCCCGCTGAGCTGCGCCATCGGGCTGACCTTCGCGCTGCTCCGCCGCAGTTCATTTCTGCCGCTGCGCTACGTGGCCCGCATCTACGTCGAAATCACCCGCGGCACACCGCTCCTCGTGCAGCTTTATTTCTATTGGTACATCTTCGGCCAGGCGCTCCCGCGGGAGTTCCGCTTCCTCGCCGGGGCGCTGATCCTCTCGCTCTTCAGCGGCGCCTATCTCAGCGAAATCATCCGCGCCGGGATCGAGAGCGTGAGTCAGTCCCAGCTCGAAAGCGCCCGCGCCATCGGCTTCACCCGCGCGCAGACCTATCGCTACGTCATCTTCCCGCAAGCCATCCGGCAGATTCTCCCGCCCTTCGCCGGCGAGTTTGCCTCGATCATCAAAAACTCCTCGCTCCTCTCCGTCCTCGGCATCGAGGAATTCGCCCTCGCCGCCGGCTCCGTCAGCTCCGTCACCCTGGGCTATTTTGAAAGCTACCTGCCCGTGGCCATCGGCTACCTCATCCTGACTTTGCCGATCTCGCTCTGGACGCAGTCCTTGGAAAAGCGCGCCCGGTTTGAAACATGACGGCTTGGCTTAAACGCAGAGGCGCAGAGAACGCCGAGGGCTGCAGAGATTTTTTCATTCCTCTGCGGCCCTCCGCGTTCTCTGCACCTCTGCGGTTAAATGAAACATCGGCATGCAGCTAACGCTCACCCATCTCACCAAGTCCTTTGCCACGCACCGCGTGCTCGACGATCTGACCTGTGACTTCGGCGACCTCCGCAGCCTCGCCCTCATCGGCCCCAGCGGCGGCGGCAAGTCCACCCTCCTGCGCATCATCGCCGGGCTCGAAACGCCCGACTCCGGCACCGTGACGCTCGAAGGCGAGCCCGTCGTTTTCGCCGATGAGGAAAAGCTACGCGCTCACCGCCGCCACCTCGGCGTCGTCTTCCAAGCCTACAACCTCTTTCCCCACCTCACCGCGCTCGCCAACATCACCCTCCCGCTGGAAAAAGTGCATGGCCTTTCCCCAAATGAAGCCGCGCACCTCGCCCACGAAGCGCTCCGCCGCTTCCAACTCGCCGATCACGCCCACAAAAAGCCCGCGCAACTCAGCGGCGGCCAGAAGCAGCGCGTCGCCATCGCCCGCGCCATCGCCATCAAGCCACGCCTGCTCCTTTTCGACGAACCGACCAGCGCGCTCGATCCCGAGATGACGGCCGAGGTGCTCGGAGTCATTGAGGATTTGAAAAACGAAGGCCGCGACTTCCTCCTCGTCACCCACGAGATGGGTTTCGCCCGCCACGTCGCCGATCGCGTCGCCTTCCTCGCCGACGGCCGCATCGTCGAGCACGCCCCCGCCGAGAAACTTTTCACCGCCCCCAGTTCCCCCGAGTGCCGCGCTTTCCTCGCGCGGATTCTAAAGTATTGAGCGCGGGCGGATGATCGTGCTGATTGGCGGTGACTCCCCGCCTTCTCGTTTTCCCCTTATGAATCCCCAATACAAATGGCCTCTCTTTTGCGTCGCCGCGCTGACCGGTGGTTGGATGTTGGGCTACGTCATGGGCGAAAGCGGGACATCTTCTGACGAGGCCGAGGACGACCCGACTGCAGCGGCGCATACGGAGCAGGGGGATAACCCAGTGACCCTGGCCCCGGCTTCGACCGCGGTGGCCGCGGAGGATTTGCCCAAGGCGACCGCCGAAGAGGAACGCCACAGCGAGACCTCGATTCTCAGCGCCTTGCGCGAGCCGAATGAGATGCGCCGGATGCACGACCTTTACGGCGTGGTTAGTAAAATGTCGCCGGGCGAAATCTCCTCCGCCGTGGCTATTGCCCAGCGGCTGACCGGGACGGATCGCCAGACCTTGCTGCCTATGCTCATTAGCAAATGGGCGGAAACCGATCCCCAGGCGGCGATCAAATTCTCACTCACCCTCGACCGCAGCCAACGCTACATGGCGGTGCGCGCGGCCGTCAGCATCTGGGCGGTCACGGACTCGGCAGCAGCGATCGCCTGGGCGCAGGCAATGCCGCCCGGCGACCAGCGGGCCACCGCGATCTACGGGCTCACCACGGCCTTGGCGAAGCGCGACCCCTCCGCGGCCATGCAGTTTCTCAGCACGCTGCCGCGCGACAACGCCTCGGACCAGGCCCACTACAATATTTTCAGCGAATGGGCTGGGCAGAATCCGACCGCGGCCGCGAGTCATGTGCTGACTCTGCCGCGGGGGCAAAATCGGGACAACGCCATCCGCGCGACAGTGCAGCGCTGGGCGGCGCTCGATCCGCAGGCCGCGCTGGCTTGGGCTGGCCAGCTTCCCGAGGCCGGGGCGAAGCGCGAGGCGCTCAGCAGCGTTTACGGCACTTGGGCGCAAATGGATCCCCAAGCAGCCAGTGCCGCGGTCCTCGCCCTGCCCGCCGGCGACGTCCGCAATCGCGCGCTCGGCAACATGGTCCAGACGCTCAGCTACCGCGACTTGCCGGCGGCGGTCGCGCTCATCGAAAAAATGCCGCCCGGCCAGACGCGCAATTACGCCATTCAAAACGTCTCCCAGCAATGGGCACAAGCCGACCCCAGCGCCGCGTCGCAGTACATTCTTAGCCTGCCGCCCGGCGACACCCGGAACAATGCCCTCAGCAACGTTGCCAGCACTTGGGCGCGCAATGACGTGGCTGCGGCGATGGCCTGGGTGAATCAACTTCCCGAAGACGACTCGAAAAAGAATGCGCAGCGCAATGTCGTCACCCAGTGGGCGAGTTCCGACCCGCGCGCCGCGGCGGATTACTGGCTGAAACTGAACCCGACGCTCGCCCAGGACAACAACGGCACCCTGGGGCAGATCGCCAGCCAGTGGGCGCGCAACGATCCCTCCGAGGCGCTCACCTTTTTTCAGAAAATCCCCGACGAAAAAATGCGCAACAACGCCGTCGGCTCCGTCATCGGCAGCATGGCCAACAGCGATCCGCAGGGTGCCGCGGCCCTCGTCCTGCAACTCCCCGCCGATGCACAAAGTAACGCCGCCAGTCAGGTGGCCACCCAGTGGGCGCAGAATGACGCCGCTGGGGCGGCGGTCTGGACAGCCCAGCTCCCGGAGGGCGAAGCGAAAACCAACGCCGTCCGCAGCGTGGCCTCGCAGTGGGCGGAACAGGATTTGGTCAAAGCCGCCGGCTGGCTCGAACGTTTGCCGGCTGGCACTTCGCGGGATGCTGCGGTCAGCGCTTTCACCCGCCGGGCCGCCGAAACCGATCCCGAAGGCGCGGCCGTCTGGGCGAGCACCATCACCGACAAGAATACCCGCGACAACGATCTCGAACGCATCGCCCGCCAATGGTTGCGCACCGACAAAAACTCCGCAGCTAATTGGATCAATCAATCGACCGCCATGAGCGCGGACATGAAGCAGAGGGTGCTGCCGAAGAACTGAGGCTCTTCAGCCGAAAACCGCGGTGCGCTGCGCCGTGTCGAGCGTGATCCATTGTCCCGGGGCCAATGCGCCGAGCTTGAGTTGGCCAATGCGCACCCGGATCAAACGGAGCGTGGGGTGGCCGATTGCTGCGGTCATGCGGCGCACCTGATGGTTTTTTCCTTCGATCAATTCGAGCGCGATCCAAGTGTCGGGGACGTTTTTGCGAAAGCGGATCGGCGGAACTCGCGGCGGAATCTCCGGCTGCGGATCGAGCGTCCGTGCCCGGCAGGGCAGGGTCTGGCGTCCGCCGATGACCAGTCCATGGGCCATTTGTGAAAGCGCTTCCGCAGTCGGCACGCGCTCCACCTGCGCCCAATACTCGCGCTGATGCGCATGACTCGGGAGGAGCAACCGCGCGTTCAACGCCGCTTCGTCGCTGAGCAGCAGCAGGCCCTCGCTCTCGGCATCGAGCCGACCGATGGGATAAACGCCTTTGGGGAAACCGAACTCCGCCAGGGTGCGGTGTTTGGAGCCGTCCGGCGTGAATTGCGAGACGACGCCGAAGGGTTTGTGAAAGGCGATGAGCAAGGCGGGGCGTGAAGGGTAAGTGGTGAATCGTGATCGCGAGACTGGGGCGCGTGCTGGTCTAATCACAAATCACCGACCACTAATCACGCCTTTCGTGCAACTCCCGATCTACGAACTCGAAACCCAACTCGCCGCCAGCCTGCGCGCTCACTCGCGCCTTGTGCTGCAAGCGCCGACGGGTTCGGGAAAGTCCACCCAGGTCCCGCAAATCCTGCTGGATGGCGGGCTCGCGGGTGACGGCGAGATCGTCGTCCTCCAGCCGCGTCGCCTTGCCACACGCATGCTCGCGGCGCGGGTCGCGCAGGAGCGGGACGTCCGATTAGGCGACGAAGTGGGTTATCAGATTCGGCTCGATAAGGTCTGCTCACGGAAGACACGCATCCGTTTCGTCACGGAGGGTGTGCTCCTGCGCCAGATGCTTTCCGATCCCGAACTGCGCGGTATCGCGGCAATCATCTTTGACGAATTCCATGAGCGGCATCTCTACGGCGATATCACGCTCGCCCGCGCGCTCGACCTCCAGGAAACGCGACGGCCCGATCTCAAACTCGTGGTTATGTCGGCGACGCTCGATGCCGGCACGCTGCAAAGGTACCTCGCGCCTTGCGAACTGCTGACCTCACGCGGGCGCACGTTTCCGGTGGACGTCGAGTACCTCGAGAAGTCGCTCGGAGATTTCCCCGTCTGGGACGCGGCCGCCGAGGAGTTCGAGCGTCTCGCGCCGCAGACGGAGGGTGACGTACTCGTCTTTATGTCCGGCGCTTACGAGATCAGCCGCACCATTTCCGCCCTTCGCCATACGCGGGCTGGGGGTCAATGCGCGATCCTGCCGTTGCACGGAGAGCTGCCGGCGGCCGAGCAAGACGCGGCGGTAGCGCGCTGCGAAAAGCGGAAGATCATTGTCTCAACAAACGTTGCTGAGACTTCGCTGACCATTGACGGCGTCCGCGTGGTCATCGACGCCGGGCAGGCGAAGATCGCGCGCTTTGATCCGTACCGCGGGATCAACACGCTGCTCGTCGAGCGCATTTCCCGCGCGAGTGCCGAGCAGCGAGCCGGTCGCGCGGGCCGGACGGCACCCGGTCGTTGCTTGCGGTTGTGGACGGAGCGGGAGCACCATGATCGCCCCGCGCAGGAACTGCCCGAGGTGAAGCGGCTCGATCTCGCGGAAGTGGTGCTGACCCTAAAGGCAAGCGGCGTGGAGGACGTGGCAAAGTTCCGCTGGCTGGAAGCGCCCGACGCGCGCTCGCTGGAACGTGCGCTCACGCTCCTCACCGATCTCGGCGCGCTGGGCCCTGCGGGCGCCATCACTCCGCTCGGTCGGCGGATGCTGGCCTTCCCGGCGCACCCGCGTTACGCGCGGATGCTGATGGCCGCGCATGAGTCGGGTTGCGTGCCCACGGTGGTGCAAGTCGCGGCGCTCACCCAAGGACGTGGGCTGCTCCGCCGCGCTGAGGGCAAGCAGATGCAACAGGATCGTGAAGAGGCCTTGGGCGAAGTGGCGGAAAGCGATTTTTTCATTCACCTGCGCGCTCTGCGCTTTGCCGTCGAACACCGCTTTGACGTGGCGGCCTGCCGCGCACTTGGCGTCCACGCGGGAGCCGCGCGCGAGGCGGCGGCGCTGGCGGAGCAGTTCATGCGCATCGCCAAAGACGAAGGCCTCGACATTGCCGCGCGGGAAACTTCGGCAGACGCGCTCCAACGCTGCGTCCTCGCGGGGTTCCCGGATATGGTCGCACTGCGGCTCGACAGTGGCACGCTGCGCTGCGCACTCGTGCACGGCCGCAAGGGCGTGCTTGCGCGCGAGAGTGTGGTCACTGCGCCGCTGCTCGTAGCCAGCGAAGTGCGGGAGGTGGAGATGCGCGGTGATGTCGAGACGCTGCTGACCCTGGCCACGGCGATCAAAGAGGAATGGCTGCGCGACTTTTTCCCCGACGGCTTCCGTGAGACGAGTGAAGTCTTTTTCGACTCCACGCTGCGCCGCGTGCTCGCCAAACGGCAGACCCGCTTTCACGACCTTGTCCTGCGTTCCGAGCAATCCGACAAGGTGCCGCTCGAACAGGCCGCCACTTTGCTCGCGCGGGAGGTTGAGGCCGGGACTTGCCCGCTGAAATTGTGGGACCACGCCGTTGAGCAATGGATTCTCCGGCTAAACCAACTCGCCACTTGGTTTCCAGAATACGAATTGCCCAAGCTCGGTGACGACGAGCGGCGGATGCTGCTCGAGCAAATCTGCCACGGCGCGGTGAGCTACAAGGACATCAAGGAACGCCCGGTTTGGCCGATCGTGAAATCCTGGCTTTCACCACTCCAGCAGCAACTCCTTGACGACCAGGCGCCCGAGCGGATCGAGCTACCGAACGGGCGCAAGGCAAAGATCATCTACGCGCCAAACACCGCGCCGCACATTGCCTCGCGCATCCAGGATCTCTACGGCGTGAGCGGCGAACTGCGCATCGCCGCGCACCGCATCCCGCTGGTCATCCAAGTGCTCACGCCGAATCACCGCCCCATCCAGATCACGCAAAACCTCGCGACGTTTTGGAAGGACAGCTATCCGAAGATCAAACAGGAGTTGCAGCGCAAATATCCGCGCCACGAGTGGCGGTAGCGAGATCCGGAAGTCCAATCCGCTCGACTCGCGGGTAGCCTGCGCGGAGCCTTTCGCGCACTCTCGACCAATATGAGCGAAGAATTTTCCCTCCTTTCCGGCAGTGCCGGTTCCCAAGCTTTTGCCGACGATGAGATGCGTGCGCGGCTGGAGCAGGAAGTTCTGCCGAGCTACCTCCCGCGCTGCCGCTGGTTCGGAGGGAAGGCGCGGGAACCTCAGAGGTTCAAACTTGCCGAGTTGCTGCCAATTTCGGCTGAGCCCGGTGCCGCGCGGTTGGCGCTGGTGGAAGTCGCGTATGCCAGCGGGGCGTCGGACACTTATCTACTGCCCTTGCAAGTTGCCGATGCGCCGCGATCAGAAGCTCTGAAGCGGACCGCACCAAAAAGCATCATCGCGCAGTTTGGCGACGGCGGGGTGCTTTATGATGCGGTTCAAAATGCTGAGTTTCGCGCGGAACTTTTTGCGCTCATGGCGAGGGGGGGAGCGGTGGGGAGTGACGGAGGAGAAATCGTAGGCGTCGTTGGCGACGGCTTGTCAGGTGGGGTGCCGGAGTCGCGAGTGCTCGCGGTCGAGCAGAGCAATACGTCGATCATTTATGGCGAGCGCATTTTTCTTAAACTCTACCGGCGGCTGGAAGAGGGCGTGAATCCAGATGCGGAGATTCTGCGCTTTCTGGGAGAGCAGCAGTTTCCCCATGTCCCGCCGTTCTGCGGAGCGCTGGAATTTCGCGGTGCCGGACGCGCTCCGCGGGTCCTGGCGCTCGCGACTGGCATGATCGCGAACGACGGCGATGCCTGGAGTTTTACTTTGCGGGAACTGGGGCGCCAACTGAGGGCAGTGCTCGCGGGCGAGGTGCAGGCGGCGGAGCAAATCGAAACGGCGTATCTCGCGCGCGCTGCGCAGCTCGGGACTTCCACCGGAGCGCTGCATCAAGCGCTTGCGGCGGATACGGCGGACGTGGATTTCGCGCCGGAGTCGTTGACTGAGGGGGATTTCGCAGACTTGGCAGCCACAGTGGAGAAGACCGCTGATCAGGTGCTCGCCCAAGTCCGGACCCGGCTGGCGGAACTCGACCCGGCGGTGCGGGAAAGCGCCGCTGCGGTCTTAGCCGCCGAGCCGGAATTGCGCGCGCGGATCGCCAAGCTGGCGGCGGAGCCGGTCCTCGCAGCGAAAACACGCACGCATGGCGATTATCATCTCGGCCAGGTGCTGAACACGGGTGCGAATTTCGTCATTATCGACTTCGAGGGTGAGCCGGCGAAATCGCTGGCCGAGCGACGGCGGAAACGCTCTCCGTTGCGCGACGTGGCCGGGATGTTGCGCTCGTTTCACTACGCCGCCCATAGCGCGCTGGGTGAATTCCCGGAGCGCCGGGGGGAGCTGGAGCCCGCGGTGGAACGCTGGCATGAGCGCGCGCGGGCGGCTTTTTTGGAAGCGTGGATCGCGGCCACGGCGGGAGCTTCGTTTGTCCCCGCGGGGCACGCCGATCGCACGCGTTTGCTCGACGCCTTTCTCCTCGAAAAGGCGTTTTATGAAGTGGCCTACGAACTCAACAATCGCCCCGCATGGCTGGGCATTCCGCTCCGCGGGGTGGAGCAAATCCTCGTCCCACGAAGGCTCCCTTGAGCTTGGAGAGGCCTTCTATGGAGTGCGCGATGGAGGTGGAAGGTCGAGCGGTTCGCCGCGTTTGATCCAACCGATCTCGTAAAGCGAATCGGCAAAGAGCGCAGATTTTTCCGGGCCGAAGGTCCAGTTGGCGCGCCCCAGCCATTTCTTCGCTTCTTCGGGGCTGTCGTGGGCAAACTCCCAGGAGGCGTTGGCGTAGTAGTAGGCGGGGGTGTCGCCGGGAAAGGGGATCTGGTCGATGGCGCGGCGGGCGTCGTCGTAGTTTTTTTCGAGGAGAAAGGTAAGGAAGACGCGGAAGCGGGCGAGTTCGTCTTTGGGATTCTCCCGGACGAATTTCTCGAACATCTTTCGGGCTTCAGCGTAGCGGCCCTGGACGAGCTGGATCTCCGCCAGATTGAAGCGTGCGGGGTAAAACTTCGGATCGATCTTCAGCGCCTCCTGACAATATTGCGCGCCTTTCTCAAAATCCTTTTCCTCGATGAAGACCGCCCCCCGGGTGTTGAGGGTCAGCGGTGTAGGCGGCAGAATCGCGTCGGCTTTATCCAGCGCTACGCGGGTCCGGGGCCAATCGCGGCTGCGGAAAGCCTGAAGGACGGCGGTGACAGCCTGAATGTAGGCTTGCGGGTAACGTCGGCCGCTTGTCGTTGGCGGGGCGGGAGTGGAAGGGACGAATTCCATGCCCGGTTTTTTCGGTTTGAAGGAATCGAGCGGATCATCAGCTGCGCAGAGTGGTAGTGCGCTGCTGGTGAGGACAAGTAAGAGGGGGAGACGGAGGGAGGTCATGCGGCTGGAAAATCATTACCGTCCCCGGGTGTCGCAAACCAGCGCAGAATTTTCCGGTCCTCATGCGGCGGCGGGTGCAGCGGCAGCAGTCGTTGCCTTGGGCACCGCGGCAGGCGTGCAAGAACTGTCACCGAGCCGCAAAAGGGCTCGCGCAGCCAAATTCATCGGCGCAGCATTCGGCACATGGACGCCGCCGCCCGCACTTTCCTTTTTGACCTCCTCAATACACCGAGCCCGACCGGCTTCGAGCTTCCCGGTCAGCGAAAGTGGGCGGCCTACGCCCGGCAGTTTGCCGATCGCGTAGAAAACGACGCCTACGGCACAGTATGGGCGACGCTCGACGGCAGCGCGAAAGCCCCCCGGCGCGTGATGCTGGAAGCGCACGCAGACGAGATCGGCTTCATCATCAAATACATCACCGCCGAGGGCTGGCTGCGCATCGATCGCATCGGCGGCAGCGACACCGCCACCGCGCGGGGGCGCCGCATCGATCTGCTCGGTGAAAAGGGGCCTGTTCCCGGCATCATCGGCAACACCGCCATTCATCTGCGCAAAGATTCGCTCGGCGACGAAAAGGCACCGAAGATTCACGAGCTTTACGTCGATGTCGGCGCGAGTTCCGCCACCGAAGTTGCGGCGCTCGGTCTGCGCGTCGGCCATCCCGCGGTTTATCACGATGCGGCGGCGACTTTCGGCAAAGATCGGATTGTCGGCCGCGCGCTCGATAACCGGCTCGGCGGCTTCATCCTTACCCAGGTTTTAGCGCAACTTAGCCGGGCGAAGAAAAAGCCGCGGGCCACCGTCTTTGCCGTCAATGCCGTCATGGAGGAGATCGGCGGGCACGGCGCGAAGATGGCCGCGCATCGGCTCCGGCCCGATGTTTGCGTGGTCCTCGACGTCACCCACGCCACCGAAACGCCTGGCATCGACACCGCGCAACACGGCGAAATCAAACTCGGCGGCGGCCCTTCGATCACGCACGGCACCTGCAACCATCCCGCCGTCATCGCCCGTCTGCTGGATTGCGCGCGCGCTGCGCAGATCCCCGTCCAGCACGAAAGCAGTTCGCGCTACAGCGGCACTGATACGGACGTGATCTTCGAGTCGCGTGACGGCATCCCCAGCGCCCTCGTTTCCATTCCCCTGCGTTACATGCACAGCGTCGTCGAAATGGCGGATCTCGCCGATGTGGAAAAGGTCATCGCGCTGCTGACGGCGTTCGTCCTTTCCATCGGTGAAGACGACGGCTTTCGCGTGGAGCTTTAAGCGGTGCATCCATGGCGGTCCTGCCAGCGTAAGGCCGAAAATGAACCTCCTGAATACCCACCGGATGGCTGTCTCCCGTTTCCTGCTGTCGCTCATCTGGCTGTGCGCCGGGCTGCCTGTCGGTGCGCTCGAAGTGCTCCCACCTTCGGATGAGCGCATCGTTTTTCCGCCGCACACGAACGTGGTGGATGTGAAAAAGCCACCTTATGGCGCGAAGGGCGATGGGGTGACCGACGACACAGCTGCGCTGCAGCTCGCGATCAACGAGCATACCGGGCGGCATCGGGTCATCTATTTTCCTGCAGGCACTTATCTGGTGAGCGCCACGCTGACGTGACCGAAGCGGTGGAAGGGCAAAGACAACTGGGGCTTCACGACGCTGCAAGGCGAGTCCGCGACGAAATCGGTGATTCGGCTAAAGGATGCAACGTTTACTGACGGGGAGAAGCCGCAGAGCATCATGTGGTGCGGTGGTTTTGGTTCGGCGGATTGGTTCCACAATCACATCCAAAATCTGACCTTCAATGTGGGACGCGGAAACCCGGGGGCGATCGGGCTGCAGTTTTATACGAACAACTACGGCGCGTTGCGGAATTGTTACATCGTCTCGGAAGACGGCGCGGGTGCGATCGGCGTCGATCTCGGGCATCGTGATATGAACGGGCCGCTGCTCGTGCGGCGGGTGGAGGTGCGGGGTTTTCGCAAAGGCGTGGCCACGGCGCGGGCGGTGAACAGCCAAACCTTCGAGCACTTGACGCTGCGCGGTCAGACCCAGTTCGGCTTCGACAATGAAGGCCAGAGCATCGCCATCCGCGGGCTGCGCAGCGACAACGCGGTGGTTGCCGTGCGCAGCTACGGCGTCCTCTGCCTGCTCGACGCGACGCTCACCGGAGCAGGCGACGCGGCTAAACTGCCTGCGGTGATCAATTACAATGGCGGGCGCATTTTTCTGCGCGACGTTCAGACCAGCGGCTACGCCCGCGCTTTGGGCGATGTGGCGACCCCGGATTGGTTTGCCGCGGTGCGCGGCGAGGGCGCGGACAAGCCGGGCAGCGCTGGGCCGGTGGTCGCGGAGTATTTCTCGCACTCCCCGACCAGCCCCTTTCCCAGCAAAGCGGCGTCGCTGCGCCTACCCGTGGAAGAGACGCCCGAACCGCTGCGCGACGATCCGAAAACGTGGGCCATCGCCGATGCCTTCGGAGCCGATCCGACCGGGGAACGCGATTCGTCCGACGCCATCCAGCGGGCCATCGACTCCGGGGCCGCAACTCTTTTCCTCCCCGGTCAATACGCACTCTCAAAGCCCGTGATCGTTCGGGGCAAATTGCGGCACGTCCTTGGCCTCGGCGGCCAGGTCGATTACGCCAAGAAAGCGCCGCGCGCCTTTCGCATTGAGGGCCAGGGCGGCCCCGTCACCTTTGAGCATCTCGCAAACACCGGCCATGGGATCGAGAACGCGACCGATCGCACCGTCATCCTGCGCAGCATCGGCACGCAGATTTTCAGCAGCGGAAAAGGCACCCTCTTTTTCGAGGACGTGGCCGGGCACGATCTCGCCGTGAAGAACCAGCGCGTCTTCGCCCGCCAATTGAACATCGAAAACGAAGGCACCCACTTTCTCAACCATGGCGGCACGGCGTGGGTGCTCGGCTACAAAACGGAACGCGGCGGCACGCTCCTGGATCTCCGGAGCAACGCTCAAGCAGAAATCTTCGGCACCTTCAGCTACACCACCACCGCGGGAAAACTCGCGCCGATGTTCGTCACCGAAAAAGGCTCGGTTTTCGCCTTCTTTAGCGAGGTCTGCTACTCCGGCGATCCATTCCAAACGCTTATCCGCGAAACCCGCGGATCAGAGACGAAAGAGGTCAAAAAAGGGGAGGGCACAACCGTGCCTTACATCAGCCATCCTATTCCGCGCTGACGCACCACTTAGTCGCGGTAGGCGAATTCGTTTAGATTGAGCAGCGCACGGCAGAGTTCGGGGAGATTGCGCTCCGCACGGAACTGGAGGCAGCGGGCTCGCTCATCTGCGTCGGGCGGGCGCTGGAGGGCGAGGGCGAAGGCGAGATCGATCTGGGCGGCGGAATCATCACCGGCCTCGCGCTGGAGGCGGGCGGCAAAGGCGTTGGCCATCTCAGTGGCGAAGGGACTGTTGAGCAGCGTGAGCGCCTGCGGAGCCACGGTCGAAACGGTGCGACGGGCGCAGGAAGTGGAGTTGTCCGGGAGGTCAAAAGTCTCCATCCACGGGACCCGCAGGCCGCGTTTTTGCACCAGGTAAATGCTGCGCACACCGAGTTTTTCCGGCGGTGAAGGATACCAGCCCTTGGTTTTCTCGGCGTTGTCGTCGAGGACCGCGGGGTTGGCTTGCAGAACTTCCGCGGGCACCTCCGGCCAGACTGGGGGACCGCCTTCGCTCGGCACCAACTGCCCGGCCACGGCGAGCATGGCATCGCGCAACGCCTCGGCGCTCAAACGGTGGGGCTGTTGCCCGGCGATCAGCTGCCGGCCGCTGGCGGCGGCAACCGGTGCGGCTTGGCGGTAGGTCGCGCTGGTGACGATGAGACGGTGCAATTTTTTCAGAGACCAGCCGCTGCGGACGAATTCTCGGGCTAGCCAGTCGAGCAGTTCGGGGTGCGATGGGCGCACGCCGGCCAGTCCGAAATCATTCGAACTGGCGACCAAACCCTCGCCGAAATAACTCTGCCAAACGCGGTTCACGAGCACGCGGGCGGTCAGCGGATTGCGCTCGGAGACGAGCCAGTCGGCGAGCGCAGTGCGACGTCCCGAAGAGTTCTCGCGTCCTGTCTTTCCGAGCGGCGCGGGATTGGGATCGAGCGCCGACAGGAAGCCAGGCGGCACGGCCTCGCGCGGCTTGGTCAGGTCGCCTTGGAAAAGCACGTGGGTGGCGGACGGCGTGGCGTTTTCGTCCGCCGCGAGCAGGCCGGTGGTGAAAGCGCGTGTTTGTTTCTTGAGCGCCTGCACCTCGGCATCGGCCGCGGCGTGGCGTTGCTTCTCGTCGGCGGTAAAGGCGGCTTTCACCTCGTCGTCAGAAGGTGTGATCTTCTTCTCGATTGCGGAGATTTTCTTCTTCGCGTCGTCGTCGCGCTTGGCTTCAGGAACGAGCACCAATGCCTGTTCTTCCGCCGGGCATTTGGCCAGCCGTTCGGCGCGCAGGCGGTCTTTCACCGGATTAGTGATCGCGTCGCGTAACCCGCGCTTTTCCGCGATGCGTTGGTCGTTCTCCTCGTTCGCGCGGCGGATCAATTCCTGTTCCGGCTCGAGATCGAGCGGGAGATCGTCCCGAAACTTCACGCCCTCGAAAATCGCGCGCAGCCGATAATAGTCAGCGTGCGAAATGGGGTCGAATTTGTGGTTGTGGCAGCGGGCGCAGGAGAGCGTGAGGCCAAGGAAAGCCGAGCCGGTGGTCTCCACGAGATCGTTCATCAGCGCGGCGCGCACGCGCGGGCCTTCCCCAAACTGCGAGGCACTGTTGTCGTATGGGCCGAGCCGTAGGTAGGCGGTGGCGAGGAGGGCATCCTGCTCGGCTGAGTCCCGGGGCGCGCCAGCGACGAGTTCATCGCCGGCAAGCTGTTCGCGCAGGAAGCGGTCGAACGGCTTGTCGGCGTTCAGCGAACGGATGACGTAGTCGCGGAAGCGCCAAGCCTGCGGGCGGAACTCGTCCCAATCGTAGCCGTTGCTATCGCTGTAGCGGACCATATCGAGCCACATCCGCGCGGAATGCTCGCCGTGGCGCGGGGAGGCGAGGAGGCGATCGGCAGTTGCCTCGATGAGGGCTTGGTGATTGGCGTTCGGTGACTGGTATTCGCGCATGAACGCGGCGATTTCCTCGGGCGTGGGCGGAAGGCCGGTGAGGTCGAAGTAGAGTCGGCGGGCCACCGTGCGAGCATCGGCTTCGGGAGCGGGGCGAAGGTTGGCGGCTTCGAGTTTCGCGAGGGCGAAGTGGTCGATGGGATTCTGCGGCCAGACGGATGTTTTGGTGGACGGCGGCTGGGGGTCGGCGATGGGTTTGAACGACCAGAGATCGAGGCGCTGGCCGGCGAAGATCTTGACGATGGGATTGCGCGGATCGCTCCAGGCATCACCCAATTTTTCCCCTGCTACGACGGCTGCCGCCATGGGTGCAGACGGTGCGGGCCAAGGCGCACCGCCGATAATCCAATGTTCCAGCGCGGCGACTTCGCTGTCCTGCAGCTTGTCTTTCGGCGGCATTTTGCGGTCCTTTTCGGCATGGCCGACGAGCTGGAGCAACAGGCTTTCACCGGGCTTTCCGGGAACGACGGCCGGGCCGCTTTCGCCCCCCTTGAGCGCGGCTTCGCGGGAGTCGAGACGCAGATCGGCCTTCTGCTTTTCCGGGCCGTGACAGCGCACGCAGGCGGTTTCCAACAGGGGCCAGACTTCGGTACGAAAACGCTCTTCAGCGGACAGCTCGGCGGCAAGCCCTGACTGGGCGGCGGCGAACGTGGCGGCGAGGAAGACGAAGGAGCGCATCGGTCGAATCGACATCAGGAAAGCGTTACTTGCTAAATTCGTCCACTGTTAGTCCAGTTGCCGTCAAAGTTTTACTCTCACCATGTTTGCCCATCCCAATCACTCCCGCCGCGACTTCCTCGGCACTGTCACCGGTGGTTTTGGCGCGCTGGCCCTTGGGGCGCTGCTGCGCACGAATACGCAGGCCAGTGGGTCGGCGGTAAAGATTGATCCGATCAACCCCTTCCTCCCGCGCGTCCCGCATTTCGCGCCGAAGGCGAAGTCCGTGATCTTCCTCTATATGGTGGGTGCCCCGTCGAGCATCGACACCTTCGACTACAAGCCCGAGTTGCAGAAGCTTGGCGGGCAACCGGTGCCGGCGTCCTTCCGCGACCCGGTAAAAGCCTCGCGCCACGCGAGTGTCTTCGAGGGCTGCAAAGACGAGTTGATGGCCAGCCCGTTCAAGTTTTCGCAGCACGGGCAGAGCGGCCTGTGGGTTTCCGAACTTTACCCGCACTTGGCAAAGCAAGTGGACGATCTCTGTTTCATCCACTCCATGCAGGCGGACAGCAACAACCACGCGCCCGCCAGTTACCAGATGCACACGGGCGAGATCGTCGCCGGCAAAGCCAGCCTCGGGTCGTGGGTCACCTACGGCCTCGGCACGGAAAATCAGAACCTGCCCGGCTACGTGCTGCTTTTCGAGGCCGGTCCGCTCGGCGGCGCGGGCAACTACACCAACGGCTACCTACCCGCCGCTTTCCAAGGCACGCGGCTGCGCGGCGAAGGCACGCCTGTGCTCGACCTCCTCCCGCCGGCCGCCCTCGCCGACGGCCAGCGTGCTTCACTCGATCTCATTCACGAGCTGAATCTCAAGCACCGCGCCGCCCGGCCCGGGGTGACTGAACTCGACGCCCGCATCGCCAGCTACGAACTCGCCTACCGCATGCAGTCCGCCGCGCTCGAAGTGGGCGACGTAGAAAAAGAAACCGCCGCCGTGCGCACCAGCTACGGGCTCGATCATGCCGACAAACAGGTCGGCAAGTTTGGCCGCAAATGCCTGCTCGCGCGCCGCCTTGTTGAGCGCGGCGTCCGCTTCGTGCAGATCTACAACATGTTCGACAAGGACGGCTGGGACGCCCACGCGCACCTTGCGAAAAACCATCCGCCGCTCGCGCGCCAGACCGACCAGCCCATCGCGGCGCTCCTCACCGATCTCAAACAGCGCGGTCTCCTCGACCAAACGTTGGTCATTTGCGCCAGCGAATTTGGCCGGACGCCGATGATGCAGGGCGATTTAGGCCGCCAGCACAACGCCGCGGGTTTCACCATTTGGATGGCCGGCGGCGGGGTGAAAGCGGGCGCGCGCATCGGCGCGACGGATGCCCTCGGGCTGATGGCTGTCCAGCAGCCGCAGCAGTTCAAGGATCTCCACGCCACCATCCTCTCCGCCCTCGGCCTACAGCACGACGAGTTGCTCTACGAACACCAGGGCCGTCCCGAGCGTCTGACCGGCATCGCTGGTGGGGCGGAGGTCATTCCCGGGGTTTTCGGATAGGCGCAAGCGAGGCGATGGGGCGGCTTAACCCGCCGGCCAATGGCATCCTCAGTTCTTGCCAGCTTGCCTGCGGCAGGCAGTATCCGCGGCGATGCAATTTATCCGCGACATCCATACTGCTTGCCGCGCGGCGGGACGGCCCGCTGTGTCGTTCGAGTTTTTCCCGCCGAAGACCGAGGAGGGCGAGCGGGCGCTTTTTGAAAAAACCCTCCCGGCGTTGTGCGCGCTAAACCCAGATTACTGCTCCGTGACCTACGGCGCCGGCGGGAGCACGCGGGAGAAAACCATCGGGATCGTGGAGCGCATTCAACGGGAGCACGGGCTGACGGCGATGATGCACCTAACGTGCGTGAATTCGACGAAGGAACAACTTGGCGAAGTGCTCGCGGAGGCGCTAGGCCGGGGCATCACTAATATCCTCGCCCTGCGCGGTGACCCCCCGGGCGGCGCAGAGGAGTGGATCGCGACGGAAGGAGGATTCCAGTATTCGAGCCAATTGGTGAAGTTTATCCGCGAGCTGGGTGGATTTAGCATCGGTACGGCGGGCTTTCCCGAGGGGCACATTGCGCAAGCGGCCGGGAAGATCGCCGATTGGGATTTCCTCGCGGAGAAGATCGACGCCGGTGCGGACTTCGTCATCACCCAGCTTTTTTTCGACAACGAGGATTTTTACCGCTTCCACGATTACATCGCGAAAAAAGTCGGTCGCCCGGTGACGATCATTCCCGGTCTGCTCCCGGTGCTCTCCGGCAAGCAGACGAAGAAATTCACCGGGATGTGCGGGGCGAATCTACCCGCGCCCTTCGTCGAGCGGCTCGACGAACTGGGTGACGACGACGCAGCGGTCATCGAATACGGGATCGAATACACCGTGCGCCAGTGCGAGGCGCTGTTGAAGTTTGGCGTTCCGGGTCTGCACTTCTACTCGCTGAACAAGGCTCATTCGACCGTGGAAGTCGTGCGTCGGCTCGGACTTGCCCGGTGAGCCTGCGGATTTGGGTCTATCAAGGCTGCGACACTTGCCGCAAGGCGCAGCGTTTTCTCGTGGAGCGAAAAATCGCCCACGAGCTGATCGCGATCCGCGAGCATCCGCCGACGGCCGACGATCTGCGCGCCATGCTGGGGCATGTCGGCGGAGATTTGCGCCGCCTTTTCAACACGAGTGGCGGGGACTATAAGGCGCTGGGCATGAAGGACCGGTTGCCGAAGATGAGCGTGGAGGAAGCGCTCGCACTGCTGGCCACGAACGGAAATCTTGTGAAGCGTCCTTTCGCCCTTGCCGGTGATGGCGGAACCACCGGCTTCAAGCCGGAAGAGTGGGCGCGGCTTTTTTCCTAAGTCGGTCGGCGAGCAGCCAAGGCAGCCAAAAGGCGGCGAAGAAGACGAGCGCCACGGCGTTGATGCTGACGACGTAAAGCCAGTGCGGGTCGGGGAAGAGATCGAGCAGGGTGCGCTGCGCGGGGCGATGGGCAAGAAAGCCGTAGTTGCCGCCGGTCACTGCATTCACGGCGAGTGCGCTGGCGAGATAGATTTCCGACCACACGAACACACGCCACAGTCCGCGCGGGCGCATCTTCGGTACGAGCAGGAGGAACAGCACGCCAGCCACGATGCCGGCGTGAAGCACGTAAAACCCGAGTTGCCGCCAACACGTCACATCGGGCTCAATGGCTGGAGTCAGGAGTGCCTGCACCGTTCCGCACAACCCCCAGAAATAAGCCAACTCAAAACAGGTCTGTGACCGACCGAGCAGCGCTGCGATGACGGCGAAAAGTGCCCAGTCGCACAGGTGCATGGGCAGCGCGTTGGCTGACGTCCAACCGCCCTCCCAGCGCTTTTGCAACACGGCCGCGACCATGGTCGCGATCAGTAATCCCGCGATGCCGCGGGCAAAATTCCGCTCCAGTTGCGGATGCGGTCGCCTCCGATGCAGGGCCCAGAGCAGGACGGGAGCAAAAAAGGCGAGAGCGAGTGAGCCGAGTTGGAGAGGGGTCACGCGCGGACTGTTAACTCCCGGGTCAAGAACACGTCGAGCCCTGCGTTACGCGGCAAATATCCTCGCTAAGATTCTCCCTAGCGACGTATTGCCACCAGACACTCCGCCATGCGCCTCCCACTCTTCGCCCTTGCCACCGCTGCCATCTCCACTGCTCTCGCTGCCGAAGCTCCCCCGGACTATCGCTTCAAGGTGGAGACTCTTTTTGAAGGCATTGCTCAGCCGATGGAAATCGAGATCGCACCGGATGGGCGCATCTTTTTCAACGAATATGGCGGCAAGCTGAAAATCTATCAGCCCGACACGAAACAAATCGTGGAGGCCGGGAAGATCGAAGTGACGACCGATCAGGAAAACGGTTTTCTCGGCTTCGCGCTCGATCCGAAATTCGCGGAGAACGGCTGGATCTACTGCCTGCATTCGCCTAAGGATTTTCCCGGTCAGCACCTCAGCCGCTTCACGATGAAGGGCGACACGCTCGATCTCACGAGCCAAAAGCTGCTGCTGAAGTTTGAGGAGCAGCGCAAGGAGTGCTGCCATCACGGCGCGTCGGTGGAGTTTGGGCCCGATGGGTGCCTGTATTTCTCGGTCGGCGACAACACGCATCCGCACGCCGACTCGAATGGCTACGCGCCGATCGATGAGCGAGAAGGCCGCGCGCCGTGGGATGCGCAAAAATCCTCTGCCAACACGAATACGCTGTCGGGGAAAATCTCTCGCATCCGACCGAAGGCCGATGGCACTTACGAAATCCCGGCGGGCAATCTTTTCCCGCCGGGGACACCGCAGACGCGACCTGAAATCTACGTCATGGGTTGCCGCAATCCGTGGCGCATGTCGGTCGATGAAAAGACGGGCTTTATCTATTGGGGCGAGGTCGGCCCCGATGCGAACGATGACGGCCCGCGCGGGCCGCGCGGCTACGACGAGATCAACCAGGCGAAGCAGGCTGGCAATTTCGGCTGGCCTTATTTCGTCGGGAACAACTTCGCCTATTCCGATTATGACTACGCGACGAAACAGGTCGGCAAAGCTTTCGACCCGCTCAAGCCGATCAACGAAGGCCCGAACAATACCGGCCTGCGCGAACTTCCGCCGGCCAAGCCAGCAATGATCTATTGGCCCTACCGCAAGCCCGTTGAGTTCACCGAAATGGGAGACGGCGGTCGCACGGCGTGCGCGGGACCGGTCTTCCACTGGCAGCCCGAGTTTGAAAAGACCAACGGCTTCCCCAAAGAGTTCGACGGCTGCCTGCTCTTTTGGGATTGGGAGCGTCCGACGATCCACTGGGCGCGGATGGACAAGGACGCAAATTTCCAGGGCATCGCGCCTTTCACCGGCGCAGTGGTGACCGCCAATAAGGCGGAACAGATCGAAAAACTGAAACCGCAGATCACCGCTGGCGCCGCCCTGATCAAGCGCCCTGTCGATGCGGCCTTTGGCAAAGACGGCGCGCTCTACCTCATGGACTACGGCGAAACGTGGGGCGCAAATAAGGACTCAAAGCTGGTGAAAATCAGCTACCTCCGCGGCAACCTCCCGCCAGTCGCTATCGCCACTGCGCAGCCTGCCGCCGGTCGCGAACCATTGACTGTGCGCCTGTCCAGCGCCGGCTCAAAAGACCACGAAGGCGAAGCGCTGACTTACGAATGGCGACTGCAGCCGAGTGGCGTCGTCCTTTCCACCGCCCCGAATCCGCAGATCAAGATTCCCTTGCCCGGCAACTACGCTGCGGAGCTGCGCGTGACGGATGCGCAGGGCGCGAGCAGCGTGGCGAGTGTCCCGCTCCTCGTGGGCAACACGGCCCCTGAGGTGAAATTCGAGAGCCCGCTTGATGGCGACTTTTTCACGTCGGGGCAGCCGGTGAAGTACAGCGTCTCCGTGACGGACGCAGAAGATGGCTCATCGGCCGCGAGGCCTGATGAATTCGGCGTCCGCACGCTGGTCAGCAGCAGCTTCGTGCGTGCCGACGGCAAGAACGCAGCCGGTGATCCGGGCTTCGCGCTGATGAAGGCGAGTGATTGCTTCAACTGCCACGCGATCGACCAGAAAATCCTCGGCCCGTCGCTGGTGGATATTGCGGCAAAATATCGCGGCCAACCGGGCACGCTGGACGCCAGCGTCCGGCGGGTCCGCGAAGGCAGCACAAAGATCTGGGGCGAGGTGCCCATGCTGCCGCACCCGCAGCACACCACGGACGAGGTGACCATCATGCTGCGGTGGGTTTTCGGTTTGGAGAAAGGGAAGGGCGGTCCGGCGCTCGCCCGTGGTCTGACGGGCGAGGTCACAGCTCCGAAGGAAGACAAACCCGGGACTTTTGTTCTCGAAGCCACTCACACCGACGCGGGCCGTGCGCCGGCGGGATCACTCAGCGGCAAGGCGAGCGTGACCCTGCGCTCACGTCGTCGCGAAGCCGAAGCTGGTGAGATTCAGGGTGCCAAGAATTTGGGAAACGCGGTCGGGGCTATCGATCACGGTCATCGCGTAAAGCTGGCGGGGATTAACCTCGCCGATGTTGGCGGCATCACGGCGCGAGTGAGTTCCGGAAACGTCGGAGGCAAAATCGAGTTTCACGCCGGATCATCGGACGGCGAACTGCTTGGCAGTGTGGAAGTGCCCAACACCGGTGGTTGGGACAAATACATCGAGCTGCAATTCGCGCTCCCGTCCTCGGCACCGCGAATTCGAACAGACGTTTACGCCGTCTTCGTGAATCCCGGCAAAGGCGGATTGATGAATCTCGACTGGGTGCAGTTCAACGCGAAGTAGATTTGGCGTCACTCCTACTTCAGCAGTTGTTCGCGAGCTTTTTCCAAGTTGGTCTGGGCGAGTGTGTCGTTCGGGTTGAGCAGGAGCGCCCGCTCAAAGAGCGGTATTGCTTCGGTCGCCCGATTTTGGACGAGCAGAATGTAGCCGAGGTTATTGTGCGCGCCGGCGTTGTCAGGATCGAGTTGGATAACGGCGGCCATCGCCGCTTCGGTGCGCGGCAGGTCGCGGCGGGCCACGTAGATGTGCCCGAGCAGTTCGTAGGCGCGGGGCAGCTTAGGATCGTCACGTAGCGCCTGCTCAGCCTCGCGGATCGCTTCATCCGGCTGGCCGGAGGCGAAGCGCGCTACCGCCAACTCCACGCGGCTCTCCGTGTCTTGGGGGTTGCGGCTGAGCAGCACCTTGCAGCGCGTAATTTTGTCGGGCAACCCGATCTTAATTTGAGAGTCACGCTCAAGGACAGCCATGTCGGATGGTGAGCGGGTGACCATTTGTAGCCAGAACTCTCCCATTTCATCGGTTGTCTGGAGCCCGTACCTGACACGTTGCGGAGGGCTAAATGGATTGCGGGAATTGTCTGTGGAGTTGTCGAAAATCCAGCGCATCGTGATTTTTGTCCCGCGCGGCAGAGCCACTGGCAGGGCATAGCGATAATCGCCCTGCCAGAGGAAATCCCAATTCTTGATGTGCAGCAGCCATTCCTGCGTGCTGTCGGGAAGGGTCGCCCAAGCTTGGATCTCCCGACCGAGATAGTGCGCGTGTGGGAGGACGCTGAGCAACTGGACATCAACCGGAAGATCGTAGGACGCCGTGATCGTGTAGTCTTTGGCCCCTGGCGGAATGTCGATTTCCGTAGAGCGAAGTTGCATGATGAACGGGACTCTCACCGGAGGGCGATCGGTAAAATAAAGACCGACGCGCGCACGGATTTTCTCGGGCTTGCCGCTGGGGCGCATGTGGAGTTGGAAGACCAAAGGAACGCCCTTTTCCAGCGTCCAACTCAACCCCTCCAGGCTGTTCTCAGCCAGCTTCCCAGGCTGCCAACTCGCAAAGTGGCCGGTGGGTGAAACCACGCCATTGCCAGTATCCATGCCTTCGAAACCCGGCCTTCCGTCCGAGCTTTTTCTTCGGCGGGCACTGCCATCCTTATCGAGCAGGAGAAAAGCGTGATGCACAACGCGGGCGTCACCGGGGAAGAACTCGAAGGCTCGCACGTAGCGCTTTTCGGTGAGGGGCACGGGCACCACAAAGTTGCGGTAAACATCCTTGCCATCGGCGGGCAGGGTGAACGTTTCCGGCATCGTAACGATCAGATCCGGCGGGCCGAGTTGCCAGCCGTCATGCCACTCAGGTTTCACGGTCAGATCTGCCTTCGCGCCTTCCAATGTCCCATTTTCACTCCACTGCCGGATCGTCGCAATCTGGGTGGCGGAGAGCCAGCGCTCGCCATGAAAAACGCCGCGTCCTACTTCCGGCATCCACGGCGGCATGAGGCGGCTGCCGGTAACTTCTGCGATTTGCCGCGCCCGCTTTTTTACCTCGGCGAAATTCGTGAGGCTGAACGGACCCAGCCCGCCGGGATGATGGCAGGTGACACAGTTCTCGAAGATGATCGGGGCGATGTCGCGATTGAAAGTCGGCGGCGCAGGAGCAGGTCCGACCGCCTTGACCGCGAATGCGAGAAGCAGATAAACGGCAGCGCGAAGAATGGAGGTGGACAGCGTCAAAACCCGCGACCGTCGTGGCGATCTGGGATACGGCAAACGGAATCCGCTCGTTGTGTGTAATAATTAGGCGACCCGCGCCGCGCCGCTAGGTCAGGACTTTTTTTATCACCTTTCCATGCACATCCGTGAGCCGGAAGTCGCGGCCTTGAAAGCGATAGGTGAGGCGTTTGTGATCGATTCCCAACAGATGCATCATCGTCGCGTGGAAATCGTGCACTTGCACGACGTCTTCGACCGCGCTGTAGCCGAACTCATCCGTCGCCCCGTAGGTCACGCCGCCACGCACGCCGGCGCCGGCGAGCCACACCGAAAAGCCGGCGATATGATGATCGCGCCCGTCGCCGCCCTGACTCATCGGCGTGCGCCCAAATTCGCCGCCCCAAATGACCAGCGTGTCCTTCAACATGTCGCGCTGCTTGAGATCGCGGATCAGCGCGGCGCTCGCCCGATCCACTTCCTGGGCCTTGTACTTGATACCTTCGGTGAGTCTGCCGTGGTGGTCCCAATCCTTGTGGTAGAGCTGGATGAAGCGCACGCCACGCTCCGCGAGCCGGCGCGCGAGCAGGCAATTGGAGGCGAAGGAACCGTCGCCCGGCTGGCAGCCGTAAAGATCGAGCACGCTGGCCGGTTCGCTCTTCACGTCCATGAGCTCCGGCACGCTCGCCTGCATTTGAAAGGCCATCTCGTATTGCGCGATGCGCGTGGCGATCTCCGGGTCGTCCACGAGTTCGTGCGTCCGGCGGTTGATGGCGTTGACGGCATCGATCACGTCGCGCTGTACGCCGCTCTTCACGCCGCCGGGGTTGGTGAGGTAGAGGACGGGATCACCTTTGCCGCGGAGTTGCACGCCCTGGAAGCGGCTCGGAAGAAAGCCCGCGGACCATTGCCGCGCCGCGATCGGCTGATTCTGCCCGCCCTTGCCGCTCGACGTGAGCACCACGAATCCGGGCAGATTTTCCGCCTCGCTCCCCAGTCCATAGGTCGTCCACGAACCCATCGAAGGTCGGCCCGCGATCATCGAGCCGGTGTTCATGAAACAGTGCGCGGGATCATGGTTGATCGCCTCCGTCGTCATCGAGCGGATGATCGTGATTTCATCGGCGATGGCCCCGATCTCCGGGAACAGCTCGCAGATTTCCGCGCCGCAATTGCCGAATTTCTTAAAGTTGAACTGCGGCCCGTAACACTTCAGCGCCTGGCCCTGGAGCTGCGCGATCTGTTTACCCTTCGTGATCGACTCCGGCATCGGCTGATTGTGCAGCTCGCGGAGCTTCGGCTTGTAATCGAAGGTCTCGAGGTGCGACGGACCGCCGGCCATGCAGAGGTAGATCACGCGCTTGGCTTTGGGCGCGAAATGCAGCGGATTGATCGCGCCCGGCCAGCGCTCGGGGCCTGCTGCCTGGAGCAGATCGGGGCTCATGAGCGAGGCGAAAGCCAGCGCGCCGAGTCCGCGGGAAGCGCGCCCGAGGAAGGCGCGGCGCGTGAGTTGTTGTTGGCGGAATTGTTCGAGTTCGAGGGAAAGGTTCATGGTTTTAGGAACGCGTGATCGTTTCGTGGAGATTCAGGATGGCGCGCGCGACGCTCGTCCACGCGGCGAGTTCACCAGCCTCGAAGTCTTTCGGCACTGGGGCTAGGCCGGTCTTGAGCAGCGCTTCCGCCGCGGTGCGGTCGGCAGTGAAGAGCGCGCGGTGCTGGTCGAAGAGCGCGGTCAAGGTCGCCAGCTCGTCCGCGCGCGGCTCACGAGCCAGGGCCTGGCGATACGCCCACCCGAGGCGAGTCGCGATGTCGCCGCCGCCTTCGCGCACGATCCGCACGGCGAACGCGCGCGCCGCTTCCACGTAGGTCGGGTCATTCAGAAGCGCGAGCGCCTGCTGCGGGATATTCGAGCGCACGCGCTCGGCCGTGCACTCCTCGCGGCTCGGCGCGTCGAAGGCCATCAGGCTCGGGTGGAGATACGAACGCTGCCACCACGTGTAGAGGCCGCGCCGCCATTGATTGTCATCCTTGCTCGGCGTCCATTCGCGCGTCGGGAAATTCAGATTCTCCCAGTAACCCACCGGCTGATACGGATGCACGCTGCGCCCGCCCACGCGGTCCACCAGCAGCCCGGAAATCGCCAGCGCATTATCCCGCACAAACTCCGCGTCGAGCCGGTAGCGGCTTTGGCGCGCGACCTCGCGGTTTTCCGGATCGCGCTGTTGAAGCTCCGGCGGGGCGAAGGAGCTTTGGCGATACGCACCGCTCGTCACGATGAGCCGCACCACGTGCTTCACGTCCCAGCCGCTCTCGACGAATTGCCCCGCGAGCCAATCGAGGAGCGCCCCGTGCGCCGGCAGCTCACCTTGCGCGCCGACGTCGTCGAGGACCTTCGAGAGGCCGGTCCCGAAGAAAAGCTTCCAGAGCCGGTTTACGAAGACGCGCGCGGTGAGCGGGTTGTCCCGCGCGACTAGCCAATCGGCGAGGTCGAGCCGTGTGAGGCGCCGGCCCTCCACTTTGGGCTGCGGGAGGAAATCCAGCACGCCGGGCTCCACGATTTCTCCCGTCTCATCCTGCCAATTGCCGCGCGGCAACACGCGCACGGTGCGCGGCTTTTCCATCGACTCCGAGACGAGGCTGCGGTCGATCGTCTTATCGAAATCTTCCCGCTGCTTCTTCGCGTCCGCGAGTTCCGTGCGGAGCGTCGCCAGCTCCGGCGCCTGCCCGCGGAAATGGTTGCGGAGCTTGGTGCGCGCAGCGTCGTCGCGTTGCGCCGGATCGGTTTTCAAGAGAGTCGCGATCTCTGGCGGGGCGCTGCTTTGCGGGGGTTCGATGGGGCCGGCCGACGTTGTATAGGCGAGCCGGAATTTCCCGAGCATGTGCTGGTTCCCGTAGTCGAAACGCAGGGTGAAAGTCAGCGGTTCCGCACCCGCGCTTCGCACGAGCGGCTCGGCCAATTGGGCATAGAGCGCCTGATCCACACCCACCCCGCCGGTAATTCCCCAGCCGTTGTCGCCGCCGACGATTTTGCCATCGACCGCCTCCGCTGCAGGATAGTCGGCCTGCTCGAATGTCGCGGTCGCCTTGGTGAAAGGCAGCGCATCTTTGCCGGGCGCGGCCACAGAAAATTCGGTGAGCACAAAGTTTCCGCTCTCCGCGTGCCCCGGACCTTTTTTCGGCAGGCGCGAGCTGGCCAGCGCCTCTAACCGGAAGCCGGTGATTGCTTCCGCCGGCCAGGGCACCGTAATCCGATATACGTCGGCATCTTTCCCGGCGCGCGCGCTGCGGATCAAGCCGTCGGCCTCGACCGTCAGCCCCGCCTCCTTGTCGCTCTGCAGCTTCGTGGCGATCAGCGGCGTCCAAGTCTGCGGGGTATTCAGCCGCTTGAGAGTGCGCGCTTCCCACACGGCTTGTGCAGCGTCGAGTTCGGGCGAAGGGCCGTCCAGCTTGGCCTGCAAAGCATCCTGTTTGGCGGTGAGCTCTTGCAGCTTCGCCTCCTGCGCTTCGGTCCCGACGCGCAGCCCGTCTTCGCGCCGGCCAATGGACTCTTCCTTGATGTCTGCGAAGAAGGCGCCGAGCCGGTAGAAATCACGCGTCGTGATCGGGTCGAATTTGTGATCGTGGCATTGCGCGCAGGCGATCGTCTGGCCGAGCCAGGTCGTGCCGATCGAGCGCACGCGATCTGCGACGGTCCGTTGCTCATATTCCTTCGGTTGCGCGCCGCCTTCTTCAGTTGTGAGAACCAGACGATTGTAACCGCTCGCCACCTTCTGCGAGCGCGTGGCGTTGGGCAGAAGATCGCCGGCCAGTTGCTCACGCGTGAACTCGTCGAAGCGCTTGTTCTCGTGAAAGGCGCGGATTACGTAATCCCGATACGGCGAGACGTTGCGGGCGTTATCCGAGTGATAGCCGATGCTGTCGGCATAGCGCACGAGATCGAGCCAGAAGACAGCCATCCGTTCGCTGTAAGCCGGGGAAGCGAGGAGCTGGTCCACGAGGGCTTCGTAGGAGGCTCCGTTCGGAGCGGCGGCCTGCGTGGGTTTTCCCGCTTCGGGCAACGCCGCTAGGGCTTCGGGTTTCGGGGGAAGGCCCGTAAGATCGAAATGCAGCCGGCGAAGGAGCGTCGAAGGTTCTGCCGCGGGCGCGTGGGGCAGGCCGAGCGCCTGTTGCCGCGCCAAGAGGAAAGAGTCGATCGGATTGCGGCTAAAGCCTGGCTTAACGACGGCTGGGACTGGCACCTTTTGCAAAGGCTCGTAGGCCCAGTGCCCCTGATACTCCGCGCCTTGCTCGATCCAGCGATCCAGGATCGCGCGTTCGCGGGCGCTGAGCTTTTTGCCGGACTCTGGCGGGGGCATGATTTCGTCCTTGGCGCTGGAGTGAATGCGCACGTGGACATCGCTCTCAGTCAGCTTGCCGGGAACGATCGCGGTGATTCCCTCCAGCGAAGCCAGCGCGCCCGCGCGCGTGTCGAGCCGCCGATCGGCCTCGCGTGTCTTTGGATCGAAGCCGTGACACTTGAAGCAATTGTCCGAAAGGATTGGCCGGACGTCCCGGTTGAAGTCGATTTTTGCCGGCAGGGTCGTGTCTTGGGCACTGGCCAGACTGGGGAGAGCGGCGAGCAGTAGGAGCGTTCGGAGGTTCACAGATCGGAAAAATGGCACGCGCGACGGTATCGGCAAGGACGGGCGTCCTTTTCACCCCTAAAGACGAGCGGTCTTTGAGCAAATCGCAGGATCATCAAACCGTCGCGTTTAGTGAGGAGCCCAGTCACCGCATCGGTGCAATGAAGACGCCCGGCCAGCGCATGCACAAGGCATCCACTGACCGGGCGGTCTTGGTTGGGGCGGCCTGCGCCGCCAAACTGGTTAGTCAGCGAGGACGGGGCCGGTCGCGATGTCGCGAGGAGGCTCGTCTTTGATCGGTTCGGTCATCTGAGTATTCCGGCGATGTTTAGCTGCAGCCCTGCGAGGTCCCGCACTCCGTGCAGCAACCGCACGCACCAGCACGGATGACTTTGCTGGAGCCGCAGTTCGAGCACGCGGTGTCCATGAACATGTTCCCCATCGCTTCCCTCACCCGATCGTAGTGGGTATCACTCCGAGGCGTGAGATGCGGCGCTCCTTCGCTGCCGTTTTTGTGGGTGATGACGTCGATGATGCTCGGCATTTCGCGGGCGAGGTCGGAAACGGGGCGATTGATCGCCTTGCTGTCGATATCACCGAGTTCCTTCATCGGCAGGTCGGCCTGGCCTTTGTTGGGCGAAGTGGCTTCCTTGTAGCCTTTGATGAAGTGACAGCCGAGCCAGCGGAAGATGTAGTCAGTGATCGAGGTGGCGTTGCGGATGTCGGGATTTTTGGTGAAACCGGACGGCTCAAAACGCTGGTAGGCGAACTTTTTGACCAACGACTCCAGCGGTACGCCGTATTGCAGCGAGATGCTGGTCAGTGTGGCCACGGTATCCATAAGGCCGCCGATGGTGCTGCCTTCCTTGTTCATCTGGATGAAGAGTTCACCCGGCTGGCCGTCTTCGAACATTCCCACGGTGAGGTAGCCTTTATGGCCGGCGATTTCGAACTTGTGGTTGATGGCGACGCGCGTCTCCGGCATGCGGCGGCGAACGGGTTCGCCCACTTTTTTGCGCAAGTCGCCGATGATCCCTTCGAGTTCGCCGATGCGGGATTCGAGGGCGGCCTTGTCGTTGAGCACGGCGTCGAAGTCGGCAATCGCCGTGTCGGTGTCCGCTTTGCCGCCCATGCCGGCGGTCTTTTTGACGTTGAGCGGAGCGCTGCGTTTGGAGCCGTCACGGTAGATGGCAATAGCTTTGAGGCCGAGCTTCCAGCCTTCGACGTAGGTATTCACGATGTCATCGACCGTGGCGTGCTCGGGCAGGTTGACGGTTTTGGAGATCGCGCCGCTGAGGAACGGCTGGGCGGCGGCCATCATGCGAATGTGGCCACGGTATTGGAGCGAGCGGGTGCCACGGTGCGCTTTGAAAGCGCAGTCGAAGATCTGTAGATGCTCGGGCTTCAGGCCGCTGGAGATGGTGGTGCCGTCCTCCTCGGCGACGTCTTCGATGGTGTCGAATTTGTCGATATGCGCGATGATCGTTTCGATCTCCGCGGTGGTGTAGCCGAGGTTGGTCAGCGCAGGCTTCACCGTCTGGTTGACGATCTTCAACATACCGCCACCGGCGAGTAGTTTGTATTTCACGAGCGCGATATCGGGCTCGATGCCGGTGGTGTCGCAGTCCATGAGGAAGCCGATGGTGCCGGTGGGGGCGAGGACGGTGACTTGGGCGTTGCGGTAGCCGTGCTTTTTGCCCAAGGCGAGCGCGCCGTCCCAGCACTTCTGGGCCTCCTCTTTCAGGAATGCGAAGCGATCGCTGTCCTGGATTTTGGCGACATGTGAGCGGTGCCGCTCGATCACCTCAAGCATGTAGGGCTCGTTGGTCGTATCGACGGTTTTGGTCACGCCGCTGCAACGGGTGTCTTTGTAGCCGGGGAAGGGTCCCATGTTCTTCGCCATTTTCGCCGACTGCTCGTAGGCATGACCGGTCATGATACTGGTGATCGCACCGGCGAGGGCGCGGCCCTCGTCGGTATCGTAGCCGAGGCCGTAACTCATGATGAGCGCGCCGAGGTTGGCGTAGCCGAGACCGAGGGTGCGGAAGATATGCGAATTCTCGGCGATCTCCTTAATGGGATAGCTGGCGTTATCGACGATGATTTCCTGCGCGGTGATGAAGATGCGGACGGCGGCTTTGAAACGGTCGATGTCGAACTGGCCGTCGGCTTTCTTGAACTTGAGCAGGTTGAGCGAGGCTAGGTTGCAGGCGGTGTTATCGAGGAAAAGATACTCGCTGCACGGGTTCGTGGAGTTCTGCCGGCCGGTGCCTTTGCAGGTGTGCCATTGGTCGATGGTCGTATCGAACTGAATGCCGGGATCGCCACAGAGATGGGTGCCTTCGGCGATCTTGCGGAGCAAAGTGGCGGCGTCCTTTTTTTCGCAGGGCTGGCCGTCGGTCACGCGCTTGGTCCACCACTCTTTGCCTTCGATGGCGGCGTTCATGAACTCGTCGCTGATGCGGACGGAGAGGTTTTCGTTCTGATACATGATCGACCCGTAAGCGTCGCCGTTGTAGCTGCCGTCGTAGCCCTGCTCGATCAGCGCCCACGCTTTCTTCTCCTCCTTCGATTTCGCCTCAATGAACTCCTCAATGTCGGGATGCCAGTCCTTGAGCGTGTTCATCTTCGCGGCGCGGCGTGTCTTGCCGCCGGATTTCACCACGTTCGCAACCTGGTCATAGACCTTGAGGAAGCTGAGCGGACCGCTGGGCTTGCCGCCACCGCTGAGTTTCTCGCGCGTCGAGCGGAGGGTCGAAAGGTCGCTGCCGGTGCCGCTGCCGTATTTGAACAGCATGGCTTCGCTCAGGGCGAGGCGCATGATGTCTTCCATGGTGTCGTCCACGCTCTGAATGAAGCAGGCGCTGCCTTGCGGGTATTCGTATTGCGTCTTCGCGCGCTCGGCCTGGCCAGTCAGGTGGTTGTAGTAGTAGTTCCCCTCGCCGCGGCCGGTGCCGACTTTGTATTCGTGCCAGAGGCCCACGTTGAACCAGACCGGCGAGTTAAACGCGCCGTACTGGTTCACGCAGAGCCAGGTCAGTTCGTTGTAGAAAACCTCCGCACTTTCCTTGTCGGCGAAGTAGCCGTCCTTGATGCCGGCATCGGTGATCGTCCGCGTCACGCGATGGACGAGCTGTTTCACACTGCGCTCGCGGCCACCTTTGTAGGGATCGTTGCCGTTGGAAATGTCGCCGTAGAAATACTTCGAGACGGCGATTTTGGTCGCGAGCGCACTCCACGACTTCGGCACTTCGATGTTTTCCTGCTTAAAGATCGCTTTGCCCGAATCATCGGTGATTTCAGCGGTGCGCTGCTCCCACTCGAGTTCGTCGAACGGGGCGATGGCCTTTTGGCTGAAAACGCGGGTGAATTTCAGTCCCTCAGTAGTGGCGCTGCGACGGGTGTCGGCGACGGTGGTGCGGCTGGCGGAGCGGCGGGTGTTTTTCAATTTAATCATGGCGGCGGCGGACATTGTGAACGGTTAGTGAATAAGTCCTAGGGAGACACCCAGAATCCCGTGAATTACCGGAGGATATCTTGTGAACTCCTCTCGACAACCCACCACAGGATGTTGGGTGAGGGCGACAAGGAAACCACAATCCGTAGTGGGTGGGAAGATTTTTTTGTCAAATGGGTAAAGATTTTCAGGGACGAAAAGGGTTGCGCATTTCGGGATGCGTAAATGGATCGAATAGACCAACTTTCGTGGCCGGCAAAGGCGGGAAAATGAGCGTTGGGGCGTGTTCCGCGATGCGCCGGCGATGTGAGGCTGTTTTTTCCCAAGCCTCCGGGAATGGCAGGAATGTTCCGCTGCAGTTATTGCCCAGCGCGTTCGCGGTAGGCGCGGGAGAGGGCGACGTATTTTTCGGCCCAAACCCGGATCCCGCCCTGTTCTTCCAGCGAGAGCGTGCGGACGACTTTTGCCGGAGAGCCGAGCACGAGCGAGCCAGGTGGAATCTTCCTCCCGCCAGTGACAAGCGCGCCTGCGCCGATGATCGAGCGCGCCCCGATCTCCGCGCCGTCGAGGATGATGGCACCCATGCCGACCAGCACTTCGTCGGCGATGGTGCAGGCGTGGAGGATCGCCTTGTGCCCGACGGTCACGAGCTCGCCGACGAAGGTGCCGTAGTCATCCGCCAGATGCACGACCGCGCCATCCTGCACATTCGAGCGCGGGCCGATGACAATGCGGTTGATGTCGCCGCGAAGGACGGTCTGAAACCAGACGCTCGACTCCTCCGCCAAGGCGACATCGCCGATGAGGTCCGCACCGGGCGCCACGAAAGCGGTCGGGTGGATCGCTGGAGGAGTATCGAGATGGCGGACAAGGCGTTCGGGAAAAGTCATGGCGGACGGTGTTTTCGAAAATGGGTAAAATCAACCGGGAAGGCTGATGATTACAGGATTCGGGCGTTTAGAAAAAATCTTATAAGAATTTGTTGACTTAAAATTCCCACACTGGCAACACTCCCTCCACTTCGCTGGTTCCACCCCCAGCCCAACAATCAAATACCCAAGGAAATCTCATCTCATGAACAAGGCAGAACTCGTTGAATCCGTCCAAAAATCCCTCGGCAAAGACACCAGCAAAGCTCAAGCGGAACGCTCCGTGGAAGCAGTCATCGACGGCATCAAGGCCGGTCTGAAAAAAGGCAAGCCTGTCCAACTCGTTGGCTTCGGCACCTTTAAAATCGCTAGCCGCAAAGCGCGTATGGGCATCAACCCAAAGACCGGTGAGAAAATTAAAATCAAGGCCTCCAAGAGTGTGAAATTTGCCGCGGGTAAGGATCTCAAGTCGAAGTTGAAATAATTTCCCCCTCGCACCCGAGAAACCCCGTTTTGCCTCGTGCAAAACGGGGTTTCTCACGTACGGACACAGCCGCGGCGCACGGCTTGCTAGGATGGATTCTCTCATATTTGCCGTGATGAATACCCTCTCTCAGAACCGCGCCCGCCTCCTAGCCGGCGCTGGCTTGATGCTGGCGCTGGTGGTCACCGGGGCGGCATTTGCGGGGGTGGACAGCAAAATTGTCGGTGGAGCGGGGCTAATGGTTGCGATCCTATTCGGCGTCCTATGCGCTGGAAGGCGTGAAGCACAGTGCGTGGACATCGCGCCTTCCGCCGAACAATTTGAGCAGCCGAGTTGCGAAAGCAGCAGCGAGGAACCGGCGGAACCTGTGCTAGACGACCGGTTGCCAGAAGTGAACGCCGAGTCGCAGGTGGCAGATGAGCAAGTCAGCCTGCTTCTTGAGAGTGCCAGCGCTGCTGAACTCGAGCGGATTCGCGTCGAGACTGCGCTGCGCGAAAGCGAGGAGCGATTTCAAGCTTTCATGAATCACAGTCCGGCTGTCGCTTTCATCAAGGACGAGGACGGTCGCTACGAGTACGTGAACCCCATGATGCAGGAGAAATTCCAGCTTCAACCTGCGGACATCATCGGGCGCACGGACTTCGATTGGCTACCGCTGGAAGTGGCGCGCGCCGTGACCGAAGCAGATCGCGCGGTACTGGCGAGTGGGCAGTCGCGGCAGTTTGTCGAAATGGTGCCGACGCCCGACGGGCAGGACAATGAGTGGCTGACGATGAAGTTCTGCATCGCCACGCCGGAGGGGCGCAAGTTGCTCGGCGGCGTCGCGGTGGACGTGACGGAGCAGAAATTCATCGAGCGCGCCCTCCAGGCCAGCGAGCAGAAATTCCGCGACCTTTTTGACGACGCACCCGTCGCCTACCACGAGCTGGACATGGACAATCAGATCACGCGCGTGAACACCACGGAGTTGGCCATGCTCGGCTACACCGCCGAGGAGATGATCGGGCGCTCGGTTTGGAATTTCATCGTCGAAGAAAAGCCGGAAGAGATCATGCCGCGCGAGGTCTCGCCGCATGCGCGGTTCGAATACCAGTGCACTTTCCGGCGGAAAGATGGGCGCAAAGTCTCCGTGCTGATGCGGCAGAAGCTGATCACCGACGAACGTGGCGCGATCTGCGGCCGCCGAGCCACGCTGCAAGACATTACCGCGCTGAAACGAACCGAGCGCGAACTACGCGATGCCGAGGAAAAATATCGCAGCATCTTTGAGAACGCCATCGAGGGCATTTTCCAATCTACCGCCGAGGGGAGCTACCTGAGCGTGAATCCCGCATTGGCCGAGATGTACGGTTATGAGTCGCCGGACGCGCTGATGAGCGGCATTACCCACATTGCCAAACAGCTTTACGTCCTGCCGGGGCGGCGCGCGGAATTTACGGCGCTGATTCAGGAAAAAGGAGCGGTCAGTCATTTCGAGTCTGAGGTGTACCGCAAGGACGGCTCAAAAATCTGGATTTCGGAACGCTGCCGAGCTGTCCGTGACGGCGATGGAAAATTGCTCTACTTCGAAGGCACTGCGGAGGACATCACAACCCGGCGCGAAGCCGCCCAGGCAATTAAAAACGCCCGCGATGTGGCCGTGGAATCGGCGCGGCTGAAGAGCGAGTTCCTCGCGAACATGAGCCACGAGATTCGCACGCCGATGAACGGGATCATCGGGATGAGCGACCTCCTGCTCGACACCGAGCTCACGCCCAAGCAGCGCGATTTCACCCAGACCATTTCGAACAGCGCGGATTCTCTGCTGACCATCATTAACGACATCCTCGACTTCTCGAAGATAGAAGCCGGGATGCTTGCTTTCGAGGAAATCGAGTTTCAGCTTCCGGCCGTTGTCGAAGGAGCTGTCGAGTTACTCGCTCCGCGGGCTGCGGCGAAAAAGATCGAAATGGCGTCGCTAGTTTACAACGGCGTGCCCGCGGGTCTGCGTGGCGATCCCGGCCGGCTGCGTCAGGTGTTGACCAACCTCATTGGGAACGCGGTCAAATTTACGGAAGGCGGCGAGGTGGTGGTGCGAGCGAACTGCCAGGAAGAAAGTGCCACCCACGTTGTCATCCGTTTCACGATTACGGACACCGGTATCGGCATCGATGCTGACGCCCAACGTCGGCTTTTCCAGGCGTTCGTGCAGGCCGATGGGACGACCACGCGGCGCTTTGGGGGTACGGGCCTTGGGCTGGCTATCTGCCGTCAACTCGTGCAACGGATGGGTGGCGAAATCGGGGTGAACAGTCAGCCAGGAAAAGGTTCCACGTTCTGGTTTACCGCGCGTTTTGCCCGCCTCGCAGCAGGCTCGCCGGCACTTCTCCCACGCAAAGCCCAACTCAAGGACGTCCGCGTGCTCATCGTCGATGACCACGAAACCAATCGCGCCGTGTTGCAGCATCTTTTCACCTCTTGGTCGATGCACGTCCAGCAGGCCGTGAGTGGAGCGGAGGCTCTCTCGCTCATGCGCTCCGATGCGGCGCGAGGCCAGACTTTTGACCTAGCTATCCTCGACATGCAGATGCCGGTCATGGACGGGCTGGAGCTCGCGCGCATGATCAAAAAGGATCCGAAGCTCTCTGGCACTCGACTAGTTATGCTGACTTCAGTGGACCGCCCGGATGACCCGGACATTCTGCGGGCCAGCGGCGTGGACGGCTACCTCGTCAAGCCGGTGAAGCAAACGCCACTCTTCGAGTGCCTGAGCACGGTGATGTCGGTTGATCTCGAAACCGGGGAAATTCAAGCCGGGCTCACCACGTTGGAGAAGCCAGCGCCACCACCCTCCGCGCTGGTCGGGATGAAGCTCGAAATCCTTGTGGCCGAGGACAATCCCGTAAACCAGAAGGTCGCCATCTATCAATTGCAGAAGCTCGGCTTTTACCCGGATGTTGTGGACAACGGCCAGCTTGCCCTCGCCGCGCTGAGCCGGAAAAATTATGATGTGGTGCTCATGGATTGCCAGATGCCTGAGTTGGATGGCTATGCGGCGACCCGCGAGGTGCGGCGCGCCGAGGGCGACGTCCGGCACACGTGGATCATCGCCATGACTGCCAATTCTCTGGAGGGCGACCGCGACAAATGTCTGGCCGCCGGCATGGACGACTACGTGAGCAAACCTGTGAAACCGGACAACCTCGCGAGGGCTCTGGGCCGTTTCGTCGGAACTTTGCCCGAAGCGCCACTCGTCCGATCAGTTGAGCCGTTGGAACATGATGACGTCATCGATCCCAGTGCCCTCGCGAGTTTTCGGGAAATGGATGACCAGGGCGAGGATTTGCTCGGCACCCTGATTGAAACTTTCCTCAAAAATACTCCGCTGGTAATCGGTGAGGCGAATGCCGCCATCGCCCGTCATTCAGCTCCGCAACTCGAGCGCGCAGCGCACACGCTGAAGGGCAGTTGCAGCAATTTCGGCGCGGAGCGGATGCGCGCTGCCTGTCTGCGACTCGAACTAGCCGCGCATCAAGGCGGGCTGGAAAATGCCGCGGAAATGCTTGCTGCCGTCGAGCTTGAGTTTGCTTCTGTGCGTATCGCGCTCGAACGTGAAGCCGCTGTCTGCACCGCATGAAAATCCTCATCGCCGAAGACGACCCAGTCTCCGTAAAGATCCTCCAATTTACGCTGCAGCACTACGGTCACGAAGTCGTGGTCGCCACGAGCGGCACGGAAGCCTGGACGGTTTTCGACGCTGATCCGGTCCGGGTGATTGTGAGCGACTGGATGATGCCGGGCCTCAACGGGCTGGAGCTCTGTCGCAAGGTTCGCGAACGCGCGAAGACCGACTACACCTATTTTATCCTGCTCACGGCGATCAACACCGGCCGCGATAACCTGCGGGAGGCGATGGACGCCGGGATCGACGATTTTCTGGCCAAGCCGCTCGACCGCGAGGCCATTCTCATGCGGCTCCGCGTCGCTGAGCGCATCCTCGAGTTCACCACACAGATCCGCGTGCTCAAAGAGCTCATCCCGATCTGCATGTATTGCAAGAAAGTGCGCGACGACTCCAACTACTGGGACCAGGTCGAGAACTACATCCATCACCACACCGGCAGCAATTTCAGTCACGGCATTTGCCCAACGTGCTTTGACCAAAAATTCGGCAACTTCGAGCGCGCTGGTCTCACCGTCGTGCCGCCACCAGCCTAGGCAAAACCCACCGGTCCACGCGGGCGCACGATTGAGTTGCGGCGGTTTAGATGACCCGTCAGCCTCTGGCGCTCATGCACGAGACCAGCAAGTCCTCCTCTCTCGCCCGTTCGATTGGCGCCCTTGGCGTCGCCTATGGAGACATCGGGACGAGCGTCCTTTACGCCTTCAAAGAATGCCTCGGCCACGGCATCAGCACCGATCGGGAGGTCGTCGGCGTGCTCTCCCTCATCATCTGGAGCCTGATTATCCTCGTCTCGGTGAAGTATATCGGGATCGTCACCAGGGCTGACAATCACGGCGAAGGCGGTATCCTCGCGCTGCTCTCGCTCGCTTTTCCCAAGGACGCGAAGGGCTCACGCCGCAGTGCTGCGGGCATGATTGCCGTTGGCATCGCCGGCGCCGCGCTACTCTACGGAGATGGCGTGATCACTCCGGCTATTTCGGTGCTTTCCGCCGTCGAAGGCCTACTCACCGCCGAAGCGCTTAAGCCTTTGATCAAGCCCTTTGTCATTCCACTGACCCTCGGCATTCTCCTGGGACTTTTTGCGGTGCAATCCAAGGGAACCGGTGCGCTCGGGGCTTGGTTCGGCCGGGTGATGCTGGTTTGGTTCACGGTCCTGGCGGGGCTCGGGATCTATCAAATTGTCCAAAATCCCACCGTGCTTTGGGCGCTCAATCCACTGGCCGGGTTCGACTACCTGACCCATCACGGCAAGACCTCGCTGATCATCATGGGCAGCGTCTTCCTCGTGGTGACTGGGGGCGAGTCGCTCTACGCGGATCTGGGGCACTTTGGCCGACCAGCGATCGCCCGCGCTTGGACGTTTCTCGTTTGTCCCGCGCTGATGCTCAACTACCTCGGCCAAGGTGCCCTCGTGCTCCGCGAACCGGCCGCCCGTGCAGAACTGCACTACAACCCGTTCTTTCACATGGGCCCGGACTGGATGCTTTACCCCCTCGTCCTCCTGGCCACGGCGGCTGCGGTGATCGCCTCGCAGGCGCTGATCTCGGGCGTTTTCTCCCTCACCATGCAGGGCATCCAGATGGGCTACATCCCGCGCATGGAGATCTGTCACACGTCCAAGGACGAGCACGGACAAATCTACATTCCAAAGGTCAACTCGCTGCTCGGGATGGGCTGCGCGGCGCTTGTCGTTGGCTTTGGCAGCAGTTCCGCGCTGGCCAATGCGTACGGCATCGCCGTCACGCTGACGATGCTGTGCACCACCATTCTTTTTTACTTTGTCGCCCAGCGGCAGTGGGGCTGGAGCCCGCTGCAGGCGGGATTGGTCTGCCTTGCCTTTGGTTCTTTGGAAGCCGTCTTCTTCGCCTCCAACTCGCTCAAAATCCTGCATGGCGGTTGGTTTCCGCTCGCCTTCGGTGGACTGGTTTTCACCGTGATGATGACTTGGAAGGACGGGCGGAACGTGCTCCGCGAGTGCCTACCGCCCGCCATGCCGTTGGATGACTTCATCGCCTCAATCAGCATTGCCGGAGCGCTCGACGAGCAGAACAAACTCCACCGCAGCCAGGGCGCCGCGGTTTTCCTCGCGGGCAATCCCAACGGCACGCCGAACGCGCTCATCAAAAACATTAAGCACAACCAAATTCTCCACCGGCAAAACATCCTGCTCACCATCGTCACCGATCCCACCCGGCCGCATGTCCCCGCTGGCGAGCGCGTCGAAATCAGTGATCGCACCGAAGGCTTCTTCCGCCTTGTGGCCAGCTTCGGTTTCATGGAAACGCCGCACATCGACGAAGTCATTCGCGCCGCGACGGACAAGGGCCTGCCGATCATTCGCGACAAGACCACCTTCTTTGTCGGCAAAGAGCGCATCGTCGTGACCGCCAAAGGCACCATGGCCATCTGGCGCGAGCACCTTTTCACCTTCCTCAGCAAACACTCCGAAAACGCCGCCGACTTCTTCCAGCTTCCACCCGACCGCGTTTACGAGGTCAGCCAAGTTGTGGAAATCTAACGGGTAGCGGAGGCGCTTGATAGCAGTGCCAGGGAGTGGGTCTGAACACCGTGGTTGACACAAGCGGCGCGCGTGAATTGCACGATTGACGCTGCCGCTACCACCGGGGACAACCTTCCGGCCATGCCGACGAGGAAGACGGAATCTGAAGCCCGAGGCTCCACGCCGGAGCTGCCGCCGGGCGTGAAGCTGCGGCATACGCTCGAAGGGCACACGAGCCATATCTATGGCCTCGCTTGCTGCTGCGCACGCTTGAGGAAAGCGCCAATGTTACAAGCGTTGAGTTTTTTCCAGATCGGAGCTTGGAGCGAACCGAGTTAGCGAGCGGCATTGCCGGGATCGTTCCACACGTAACTGTCAAGCTGTGGGAAGTGAGAAGCGGCACGCTGTTGCGCACGCTTGAGGGGCACAAAAACTGTGTCTATAGCGTCGCGTTCGATCCCCAGGGCCGCACGTTGCGGCAGTTCCGACAACACGGTGCGGCTGTGGGATCCGCAGCGCGGCAGGCTGCTGTGCACCCTCAAAGGGCACACTGACTATGTCAGGAGCGTCGCCTTTGATCCGCAGGGTCGCACGCTGGCCAGCGGCAGTGAGGACCAAACGGTGCGGCTGTGGGACCCGCAGAGCGGCAAGCTGCTGCGCACCCTCGAAGGACACACGGGCGGCGTGCATGCGGTCGCCTTCTCCCCCGACGGAGCCCTGCTGGCATCGAAGAGCGCTGACCACACCGTGCGCCTCTGGCGCTGCGATACTTGGGAGCTGATCGCCGTGCTCCCGGAGCTGATGAACACCGACCGGTGGGCCGCCGCCCTCGCCTTTCACCCCACCGAGCCGCTGCTGGCCACCGGCGGCTCCGCCCCCGGCACGCCCGAGAAGGAGTGCGACAGGCTCATCCATCTCTGGGAGCTGGACTACGCGACGCTGCTCGGCGGGCGCGCCGTCGCGGTTCCTTCCGTGCATCACACCACGGCGCGCATCGTCCTCGTGGGCGATTCCGGGGTGGGCAAGACCGGGCTCGGATGGCGCATGGCGCACGGGCACTTCAAAGAACACGCGTCCACGCACGGGCAGCAATTCTGGGTCTGCGAGGCGCTCGGGACGAAGCGGGCCGATGGCACGGAGTGCGAGGCCGTGCTCTGGGATCTCGCGGGGCAGCCGGATTACCGGCTCATCCATTCGCTCTTCCTCGACGATGCCGATCTCGCCCTGGTGCTCTTCGATCCCACCGACGCCCGCGACCCCCTGTACGGCGTGGAGTTTTGGCTGAAGCAATTGAACGTCGGGAAGACGGACGGCGTTGTAGGGCAGGCGCTCCGCCTGCCGGGAGCGGGCCGCGATTCAGATTCGGCAACGGGAGGCAAGCGGAGCGCTTGCCCTACAATCCTCGTCGCCGCGCGGTGCGATCGCGGCGACGCCCGGCTGATGGCGGATGAGATCGAGGCTTACTGCCAAGCCCGCGGCCTCGCGGGCTACGTGCGCACCAGCGCCTTTGCCGGCGACGGCATCGACGATCTCCTCGCCCGGATGAAGACGCTCCTTGCTTGGGATGAGAAGCCACCGATCACGACGAGCGCCACTTTCAAGCGCATCAAGGACTACGTGCTCGGCCTGAAGGAAACCGACGGCGAGTCCCGCGTGATCGTGAGCCCTGCCGAACTGCGCGCGCAACTGGAGCAGCAGGATGCCGCGTGGCGTTTCACCGATGACGAGATGCGGACGGCGGTGGGCCATCTCGAAACCTACGGCTACGTGCGGCGGCTGCGCACTTCGCGCGGCGAGCCGCGCCTCCTGCTACGCCCCGAACTGCTGAACAATCTCGCCGCCTCTTTCGTGCTCGAAGCGCGCCGCAATGCGAAGGGCCTCGGCGCGCTGGAGGAACGGCGGCTCTTCGGCGACGGCGAGCGCTACCCTTTTCCCGAACTCACGCCACTCACGCCCGAGGAACAGACGATCCTCACCGACGCGGCGGCGCTGCTTTTCATCGAACATCACGTGTGCTTCCGCGAGACTGATCCGCTCATGGGGCAGTCGTTCGTGATCTTCCCCGAGCTGATCAATCTCAAGCGCCCCGTGGACGAGGATCGCGCGCCCGAGGAAGGCATGGCCTACACGGTGAGCGGGGCGGTGGAGAATGTCTTCGCGTCGCTGGTCGTGCTGCTCGGCTACACCAGCACCTTCACCCGCATCGCCCACTGGCAGAACAACGCGCGCTACGAGGTGGCCGACGGCTCGGTGTGCGGCTTCCGCCTTGCGACGGACCGCGACGGCGAGCTGGACCTGACGCTGTGCTTTTCGCCCACCGCGCCGCGGCCGATGCGGATGCTTTTCCAAGGGCTCTTCGAGAGCTGCCTCGCGCGGCGGAATCTGAACGTGCTGCGCTTTGAGCCGGTGGTGTGCGGTGCGTGCGGCAGCAAGCTTTCCCGCTCCGTGGTGCGCAATCGCCTGCAGGAGGGGAAGACGTTCGCCTTCTGCAACGACTGCGGGGAAAAGCTGACGCTCTCGGCCGAGGAGGCGATCCAGCAGACACGCGTGGAGCAGGAAAAGGTGGAGCAACAGCGCCGGCAGGCCGACGCCCGGACGCGCTTCGAGCAGGCGATCTTCCGCGTGCAGGCCTACGTGACCGAGCAGAAGATCAAGGTGCCGCAGTGTTTCATCAGCTATGCGTGGGGGGAGAAGGAACATGAGGATTGGGTGAGGAATACGTTCGCGAAGGATTTGCAAAAGTCGGGTATCGATGTGGTGCTGGATTGGTGGGAGAACCGCCGGGTCGGAGCGAGCGTGATGCGCTTCGTCGAGCGGCTGGACGATTGCGGGAGCGTGGTCGTGGTTGGGACGCCGCTTTATCGCGAGAAGGTGAGGAACGTCGCCGATGGTAAGGGGTCCGTGGTCGCCGCGGAGTATGAGGTCGCCGGCCTCCGGCTGCTCGGGAGCGAGGAGATCAAGGCGAGCGTCTTTCCCGCACTCCTCGCGGGCGATGCCGCGTCCGCCCTGCCGCCGCTCGTTCGCGGAAAGGTGTATGCGGACTTCCGCGCTGCAGAGCGCTATTTCTTGAACGCCTTTCTGCTCATCCTGAGTATCTACGACATTCCTCCCCATCACCCTGCCGTCGCGGATCTTGTGGAGTCGCTCGATCCCGAGCGGAGGCTGTAAAGGGTGGTTGCCCTTTAGAGTGGCCGTAAGCCGTAGGAGGGCATAGGTCCCTCTGGCAACCGGTCTTCCAAGCCGACGGGAGGAGAAGCTCCTAAGCAGGCTGGCGCGAATCGGCGCGGCAGTGGGCCCAGCATTCCAGAAATCCCGGTGCGAAATCCTGCGGTCGGGCCGCGATCCAGCGCTCGATCTGCACGCGGGTGAAAAACCCGCCGCTCTCAATCTCGGCGGGCGGCAAACGAAACGGCCCCTCGTGCTGTGCGCGGTAGAGGCGCACGAACTCCCAGCCGGTGCCCTCGCAGGCGGAGAGCGAGGCAATTTCCTCGACCTCCGCTTCCACGCCCAGTTCCTCGTGCAGCTCGCGCGGCGCGGTGGTCGCGTAGTCGTCGCCAGCGTTGACGTGGCCGGCGGCACTGGAGTCCCACTGGCCGGGATGCTTGTCCTTCCAGCGCGAACGCTTTTGCAGAAAGAGATCGCCGCGCACGTTGAAGACGAAAATGTGCACCGCGCGATGCCGCAGCTTGTGCGCGTGAACGGCGAAGCGGGAGGTCTGGCCGGTCACGCGGTCGTGCTCGTCCACTACATCGAAGATTTCGCCGTGGACGTCCTGCCCCACTAATTGCGGGGGCCGCGCAGGAGCGCAGCCCTCCGGAGGGACGGGCTCCTGCACGTCCCGCGACGCGAAATTGGTGAGCGCGATCCATTGCTCCAGCGCCAACTCCTCCGCGCGCGTCGTCTCCAGCACGTTGAGATGGGCGCACAGCGCGGGCCAGTCGAGTTCCTGCTCGGCGAGGTTTTTGCGCAGCAGCTTGCGGCGCTGGGAGAAGCCGAGCTTTACCAGCTTGCGAAAAAGCGCGCCGTCGCACTCCGGCAGCTCGCCAACCGGTCGCGGCGTGAGCGCGACCACCGCGGAGTCCACATTCGGGGCCGGGTGAAAGACGGAGCCGGGCAGCGTGCGCAGATATTTCACCCGCCAGCGACGGCCGATGAGCAGGGTCAGCGCGCCGTAGGCTTTGGTTCGCGGCTCGGCGGAGAGACGCTCGGCGAGTTCCTTTTGCAGCGTGAAAACGAGCAATCCGACCGGGCTCGGCTCGTCGGTGAACTGGAAGAGAATCTGGCTCGAAACGTAATACGGCAGATTGCCCAACACCTTCACCGGCCCGCGTGCAAACAGCTCTCGCACGTCGAACTCCGTGGCATCACCATGCACGATCTCCACGCCCGGAAACCGCTCCTGCAAAAAACCGCACATCCGTCCGTCCTTCTCGATCAGCAGCCCGTTCGCTGAGCGCGCCAGCGCGAATTCCGTCAGCGCCCCCAGTCCCGGACCCAGCTCCAGCCAAGCCTCGCCCGGCTTCAGCCCGAGCTGCGCGACGATCCAGTCGGCGAGGTTTTGGTCATGGAGAAAGTTCTGCCCCAGGCTGCGCGTCGGCTGCATGCCGAGCTGCGCGAGGCTGGCGGTAATCGTGGAAAGTTTCATGGTGCGGCACGCATCGGAGCAGGTTCCCCGCGGGTGGCAAGCGGCGGGCGGGCTTGCGCAAAGTCCGCGCTTCGCCTACCGCTGAGGACATGATCGCGGACATCAAAAAGCACGTTCAGATTACGCCCTTCAAACCCTTCTCGATTCGGATGTCGGACGGCCAGGAGTATTCGGTTCAAACCATCGATCACATCTTCTTCCCGCCCTCCGGCGGACGCGTGATTGTGGAGGATGATGACGGTGCCGTTGCCGATCTCCCAGCTTTGCACATCACCGGGCTGATCAAAGGCCGAACCCCGGCGCGCAAAATCCGCCGCCCGCGTTCCTAGCCCGTTCAATCCTTCAGCAGCGGCGTTTCCTTCCGCTTCCGACGGAAAATGCCGCGCGCATCCGGCAGCGACACGCCCTCAATGAAGTACGCCACGGCCGCCCGGCCCACGGCATACGTGCCCGCCCCCGCCACGGCACCCGAGACGGCGTTGCCCCACAGCGGCACAAACTTCGCCACCGCCCGCGCCCCTTCGCGCAGCGCCAGCCCCAGGCCGATGTTTGCCCCAACAGCGGCCATGAATTCGCCAGCGAGCTTCACATTCATCTCCCGCCCGCTGATGTGCATGATGCTCGCAACGAGCGTCGCCTGAAGCGAGGTGAGGATCGGGAAATCGGCCAGCGGAATGGGCTGCGTGCCGATCGCCGCGCTGATCGCCGTGACCGACTTGATGACCACCTGTGCGATCTGCTTTTGCAGTTCGCGATTACCCGAAAGCCGCGCCATTTCGAGCTGCGCCTCGCCGGGCAGCTCGATGGCGATGAGTTCCGCCAGCCGCTCGCTTTCTCCACCGTGTCCGAGCCCGAGCGTGCCCACCATGCGCTCACTTAGCTCGGTCCGTGTGTGGAGTCGCGCGTGCAAATCCTGCCGGGCCTGTTCGGCGTCCGCCGAGCCACTGGCCAAAAGCACGCCGAGCAGCTTCACCCGCCCGCCACCGCGCTGCTCCACGTTGCCGAGAATTTGCGCCGCGTGATCCAGATCATCGGTCAGGTCTTCCGCCAACCCCGCCGCGGGATGGACGAAGACAAAGAGATCCGGCATGTCCTCGGTGAGTGCCGCCCGCAGCATATTCAGCGACGCCGGACGGCGCGCATCCAGCACCTGCAGCGTGCCCCGGCTTTTTTGGCCGAAAGTCTGCCACGTCCCGTCGCTCAGATTCTCCTCACCCGGCTTCAATACCTCCGCGCCGAAAAGCGCCCGCAGGATCTCCACCTTGCCCGCTCCGCCTGGCCCGAGCAGAACCAATCGCGGCGCGCGCTGGAGCAGGAACAGCGTCTTGATCGGCGTGATCTCGCGCAGGATCGGCGCCTGCAGCGATTCCGGCAGCCGCTGCACGAGCTTTTCAAGTTTGTCGTAGAGCGAGAGGAAAGTGGATGGCTTCATAGTGGTGAATGGACCACAGGCGGGACGACCTGGGCCGCCCGACCGTAGCACCGCTTCTCATCTTTCGTCTTTCAGACTTGAGGTGATCTCAAAAAACTCCCGTCGCCCAATGCGCCGCGTGTCATTATGGCGGCGCTCCGGTTTGTACGCGCTGCAGCCACGCCTTCGCCGCCTCCGGATTGGTCTCGGATAGGCGTTGGGCATAGTGGGCAACCGCCTGCTGCTGCAAGGCCGCACCCCCAGGCTGGCTCAACCAGCTTTCGAGGCTGGCCGCATCCTTCTGCGCCCACTTCGCCACCACTTTGTCCAAACCGGGATAAGCGCCGTCCTTGGGCGAGACACTCACGTTTTCGAGCCATTCGATTGCGGCCATCGGATCCTTGCTGGTGAGCCGATCGGCCACTTCACCGATGATGTGGTCGCTCCGCCACGGACCGTCGGCGTGTTTGCGGACCCACGCGACGCCGGTGTCAAAATTCGCGGATTGCAGCCGCCACCAGACGTGATCCCCCGCTGTGTGTTTGGCACTGCCGGGCTTGGTGTCCGCCGGAAGTTGATCAAACCATGCTTCCAGACCAGCGAGTTTTCCCTGACGGAGGGCCTGCTCCGCGAGCTGTTCCGTCGCCCGCCACATCAGCGGATCGCCGCTGGCAATCGAGTTCAGAGTCATGCTCGTGGCACCCCTGAGATCGGTGCTGGCGTACCCTTCGACGTAACCGAGAAACGCGTTGTCGAAATGGCGGGCTTCTGGGTGCGATTGCAACCACGCGGCAGCTTCCTGCGGGTTCGATTGCGACCACCCCAACATCGTGCGCCAAATATCGAGTCCATTCCACGGGGTGTCGGGAAGCTTCAGGTGGTAGTCGAGGGCGGCGGGGCCATTGAGCGCCCCCCACCGCCTCCACAGCGCATGCCAGTCGGAATCTGGAACGACGCCCTGCTTGGATTCGCGGATGAGGAGATCGAGCACCGCGGGCACCTCGGCGGCACTCAGCTCCTTGAGTAGTTTCAAATACTCCAAGCGGTGTTCGTCCGGAGTGGAAATTCGAAAGCAGAGAGCGAAGCGATTGATCAACTCTTCCTTGGTCAGGCGCCGTTCAGTCGCCGAGCGGGCAGCGATTTGCCGGGGGGAATTTGAAGATGCTCCGGCACTTGCATCCGCTTCACCGTTAAGGTGGGTGATCCCCGGCGACGACGAAACCAGAGGTTGCTCGTCATCCGACCAAAACCAACGGAAAAAAAGTGCGCTGCCTAAAAGTGCCAAACCGCCGCCGAGCAGAACCTTCCGGGAGAACTTCATAGGATTTCTTTGTGAGCGAACGGGTGCTTTCGGGCAAGCCCGAAGCAGACCGACGATCTTATGGGCGACGGTGGAGCGGGACCGGGTGCCTTATTTGCTCAGCATGGTGAAAACGCCGGTCCAGCCGCGGCCAGGTGGATGCGCGAAAAGCTGCGCGCAGCGAGCGAGGAAAATTGGGGCGAGGGGATCGTCGGGCTGAGCGGCGAGGACTTCGAGCCAGGCGGTTTCGGCGGTGGAGAAGTCGCCGGCCCGGTAGGCGCGCATGGCAGCTTCGTGATGGGCGAGCCACCGCGGTTCGGCGGTGGTGGCGCGCTCGCCGAGGACGGTGAAGACTTCGACGGGTTTGGTTTTGCCTTTGACGACGAGGAGATCGACGGAGCGGAGGAGAAACGCGTCGCGGACGAGGACCGCGGCGCCTTCGCCGATGCACAGATCGAGGTCGTATTCCTTGGTCGCGCCTTCGAGGCGGCTGCCGAGGTTCACCGCGTCGCCAAGGACCGAGACTTCCATTTTCGCGTCGCAACCGAGGTTGCCGACGATGGCGTCGCCGAAATTCACGCCGAGGCCGATATGGAGCTCGGGGACGCCGCGCGTTTTCCAGCCGGCGTTCAGCCGGGCCAGAGCGGTCCGCATTTCCAGCGCGGTCCCCACGGCCCGGCGGGCGTCGGTTTCCGCGCCGGCGGTGGCGATGCCGCCCCAGTGGGCCATGACGGCGTCGCCGATGAATTTGTCCAGCGTGCCCTCGTGGGCAAAGACGATGCCGACCATCTCATTGAAATACTCATTCAGCTGCGCGACGAGGGCTTGCGGTTCGGTGCTTTCCGTCATCGTGGTAAAGCCGCGGATGTCCGAGAAAAGCACGGCGATGCTGCGGCGCTCGCCGCCGAGCGAATTGAGAAAGCTCGTAGGGTTGTCGAGAATTTCGTGGACGGCATCGCGCGAGACGTAGCGTTCGAGGGTGCGGCGGATCCGCTGTTGCTCGCGGCGATCGAGCGCTTGCTCGAAGACCGTCCAAGTCATCGCGCTGCCGCCGAGAATGAGCATGGGGCTGAGGAAGATCGGGAGAAGGCCGCTGGAATTGTAGAGCATCTGCGCCCCGCCGTAGTAGCCGATGAGGAGCACGGCGAGGAGAAGGAGGCGGAACTGTCGATTTGGGACGCGGGCGCCGAGCAGCCAGGCGGTCAGCCCGGCAGCGGCGATGAGCGCGAGGTTTTCCCACGGAGAGGTCTCGTAGATGAAGTCGCCGGCGAGCGCAGCGTTGAGGGCATTCAGGTGGATGGTCGGGCCAAAGACGGTGCCGAGTGGGCTGGTCAGCCGGTCCTCCGTGCCGACCGCACCGATAAGGACGATCTTGTCTTTGAAAAGCTCGCCGCCGCGATACGGCGGTGCGGCCCACTGATTTTCCACAAAGATTTCATAAAGAGACTTAGGCAGCACTTCTTCGGTATGGCGCACGCGCAGTGACTTGCGGGTGGCAGGAATGAGGTTGCCGTATCCCGCCTTCTCCAAACCACGGGCTGCCAGGGAAAGAAGTTCTTCGCCGTCCGATGTCGGCGGCAGCCCGAAAAACTCCAGCGCGGTGGTGCGATAGAAAACGCGCCGGACGTTCTGATCTTCGTCCGTGCGGACATTGACGAAACCCAGCCACGAGCGAGGCCCGGACGGACGAAGGACCGGGGTGGGAAGGACGTGGATGGGCTTTCGGTTCACGGTCGTCTGGGCGGTGTCCACGTCATCGGCCACATCTTTGAAATTTGTGCCGATAACTACGCGATCCGGCCAACGGTCGAGCGCTTCGCGAAACGGCTTGTCGCCAAAGCGCGGCGCGGGAAAAAGCATATCGAAGATGATGGCGCGCGCCCCGGCTTGGGCGAGGCGGTCGATGAGCAGCGCGTAAAATTCGCGGTTCCAAGGGAAGGGCTCTCGCATCATCTGGAGGGCGCGGGATTTCTCGATGTCGTCGGCGAAGACGTTGTCGAGGCTCTTGCTGGCGTCGTCGAGGGCGAGGAAGACGAGTTGCGGATGAAGCGGCGCGCGGTGGGCGGCACCGTTGGTGGTCAGCCAGTCCGTCGCGGCGAGTTCGGCCCGGCCGTAGCGCTGCTCGGTGAAATGGAGGAGCGCGATACCTAGCGTCCAAGCGACGCAGATCACCGCGAGGGTGCGGCGGTGTTTGGCGAGCCCGGGCAACATGCGCGGCATTTCATAACGCGTCAGACGAGGTGGACAACGCCGTAGTTGGACACCGCCGCCCGGTCCGCTTTGAGCCTTGACTCGGCGGAACCGGTTCGGAACTCTGCGCGCCATGTCGCACCGAAAATCCCCGGCGTTCCTCGCGGCGTCGCTTGTCACCCTTGCGCTGAGTAGCTCCGCGCTGGCTGGTCCGCCCTACACCCAAGCCACCGTCACGCGCACGGAGAATAAGGTCAGCTACGGCACCGTAGTTGGCGATCAAAGCCAAACCCGCCCGGCCGCGTCGCAGGACGTGGTGAAGGCCAAGAATTTCCTGCTCAGTGAAACGGAATCCCGCGCGGAGTTGAAATACGACGACGGCACGATCGTGCGCATTGGGCAGAACACGATCTTCACCTTTGAGGCGAACAGCCGGACGCTGAACCTGAAAAAAGGAACGTTCGTTTTCTTCATCCCGAAAGGGCAGGGCGGGGGAACCATTAAGACGCCGAGCCTGACCGCGGCGATCACCGGCACGGTCGGGAAGGTTTCGGAGAACATCATTGCGATCCTCGAAGGCGAAATCGTGCTCAAACCTTCGGGCCAAATCGTGAAGGCCGGCGAGTTTGCGCGGCGCAACCCGGATGGGACGATCACCATCGGGAAGTTCGATCCGCTGAAAATGTTTGAAGGTAAGCTGATGACGTTCAACGGGCTCTTGCCGGGTATCCCGGAGGCGGCGCTCGGCCTGCCGCTGCTCGATCTGCGCGAACTCGGCAACGACGATTCCGCGCAGCGCGTGCTGAACTCGCCTTCCGGCATCCAGCATTTTTTCCCCACCGAGCCGACGCCGACGCCAAGGAGCGCGACTCCGCGTCCGGCTACGCCGTTTCCGGCGACGCCGGTGCCGCCCACGCCACCGCCTTACACGCCGCCGCCAGTCAGCCCGCCGCCGTTCATTGACTGACTCTAGAGGAACTGAAGATGAACAAATACCTACCGTTTTTCACCACGTTGCTCCTCGCGGGCGCGCTGCACGCGCAGGATGGCAAGACTTACAGCTACAGCTCGGGGCGCGCGGGCGCGGCCAAGCAAAGCGCCGATGAGATCGAGGACATTGGCGAGATCAGCGAATCCGGCGGCACGTCGAAGTGGCGCTACAACGTCCATGCGAGCGGCCAGTACACGAGCAACGCCTTTCTTAGCGGTAACTACGGGAGCAATGACTTCGTCTTTCTCCCAGCATTTTCGGTGGGCTACAAAACGGCGCTGAATAAGCACTTCAGCCTCGATTTCGAAGCCAAGCTCGAGTCGGCGTTTTTCGCCAATCACAGCGACCGGAGTTTCTCCGGCTACAGCCTGACGACGACGCTCGATTACCTCCACAAGCCCGGCCTGCCACGGGTTTACGCCCGCTTCCAGCCGTACCGCTACGACGGCTATGACAGCGGCGAACTGGCCACGCAGGCGCTCGGTTTCATTGGCGGGACCGACTGGGGTTACGGCTTCAATGCCGGTCGCTCCGTGCTTTATGCCGGCGCGAGCTATTCCTATTTCCTCGCTGATCCGAGCATCGACAGCCTCTCGCAATTCCGCGCGGTCATCGGCGTGGCCCACCAGATCCGGTCGAACCTCACCGGTCAGGTCTATTACGCCTACACTTACGGCGACTACACGGACTTTGGGCGGCACGACAACCGCAACGCCGTTTCGGGCAGCCTGATTTATCAGTTTAGCCAGCACGTCTTCGGCTCGGTGACGACTTCGTGGATCGGCAACGACTCGTCGCAGGAAAACGCCAGCTATAAAAACTTCGCCACCGGACTGGGACTGACGCTGCAGTACTAGGCGCGGAGGGTATGTGAAGGGCGATCAGTGATCGGTGAGTGGGGACGGCTCACGTCGCCCCGGTTGCGCACCATTCACCATTCACCGCTCACAATTTACTCCGCCCGCCCATGACGACTGCGAACAAGATCACCATCACCCGGATCATGATGATCCCGGTTTTCGTGATGATGGCGCTCTACTACGGCCGCAGCGTGCAGCAGGGCGCGCCGCTGGAATGGCAGCGCTGGACGGCCATCGCCATCTTCGTCGCCGCGGCCGCCAGCGACGGCATCGACGGCTACATCGCGCGGCATTTCAACCAGAAGAGCCGGCTCGGCGTGATCCTCGACCCCATCGCGGACAAAGGACTGCTCCTCTCCGGCATCATCACGCTCAGCTTTTCCAACTGGGCCTACGAATTCCCGGTCTGGTTCCCCGTGCTCGTGGTGACGCGGGACGTGGTCATCGTCGCCGGCACCATCGCGCTGCACTATCTGAACGGCAGCGTGCAGGTGAAGCCGAGTTGGACGGGTAAAACCGCGACTGTTTTCCAAATGATCGCGATCGCCCTGTGCATGTTTCAGTGGCGCGGTTTTGAAAAGACGCTCGCCATCGGTGAGGCGACGCACAAGTTTGGGGCTATCGATCTCGCTGTGGTTTTGGCCGGTCTGTTCACGCTTGTCTCCGGCTTCGGCTACGTCGTGCGCGGCATCACGCAGCTGCACGCCAAAGGCCACGGCGATCCGAAATCCTGGAACGAATTTTAACTCATCATGCCTCGCACCGTCGCCATCATCGGACGTCCCAACGTCGGGAAGTCCGCCCTTTTTAACCGCCTCGCCGGGCGGAAAATCTCCATCGTTCACGACCAGCCTGGCGTGACTCGCGACCGCATCACTGCGGTCTGCAAGCTGGGGAACGAGCCGTTCGAGATCATCGACACCGGCGGCATCGGGGCCAATGTGGACGCGAGCTTCACCCATCAGGTACGAGCCGAAGTCGAGATCGCCCTTGCCGCAGCAGACGTGCTCGTTTTCGTCGTCGATGGCCAGGACGGCCTGACGCCGCTCGACTCCGACTTGGCGAAGATGCTCCGGCGCGTGGACAAGCCGCTCATCCTCGCCGTTAACAAGATCGACGTGGACCAGCACACCCCGCGCGCTGCGGAGTTCAGCCGGCTCGGGTTTGAAAACCTCATCGCCATCAGTGCCGAGCATGATCGCGGCATCCTCCCACTGACCGCGTGGGCCGAGCGCTTGCTTCCGCCGGCGGTTTTCCAGGAGGAAAATCCTGCGCTTAAGTCGCCGATCCGCATCGCCATCGTGGGCCGACCGAACGTCGGCAAATCCTCGCTGACCAACGCCATCCTCCACGACGAGCGCACCCTTGTCTCGCCCATCAGCGGGACCACGCGCGACGCCATCGACATCCCCTACGAGCGCCACGGAAACCGCTACGTGCTCATCGACACCGCCGGCATTCGCGCGCGGACGAAGGTGGATAACGCAGTCGAGGTTTTCAGCGTCATGCGCAGCGAGGCCAGCATCCGCCGCGCGGATTTGTGCTGCCTCGTCATCGACGCCACCGCCGGCATCACTGCGCAGGACAAAAAGATCGCCGGCCTGATCCAGGAGGCGTGCAAACCGTGCGTCGTCGCGATCAACAAGTGGGATTTGATCAAAGATCGTACCGCCGACAAGGAATCGCTGACCGCCGTGCTCGACGGCATCCGCGCCGAACTTTTCTTCCTCGATTACGCGCCGATGATGCTCGTCTCGGCCAAGACCGGCGCGGAACTGACGCGGCTTTTCAAGACGATCGAGCGCGTGAAAGTCGAAGCCCACCTGCGCATCGGCACCGGCGTGCTGAACCGGCTTTTCGAGACCGTGATGACCCAGCACCCGCCCGGCGTGCGGGGCGGGAAGCGCTTCAAAGTCCTCTTCGCCACCCAGCCCGATCACAAAGGCTCGTGGCCGATTCCGGTCCCCGAGTTCGTCCTCTTCGTGAACGACGAAAAGCTGCTTGATAAAACCTACCGCCGCTTCCTCGAAACCCGGCTCCGCGAAAAACTGCCCTACACCGGCCTGCCGCTCCTCTTCCACTTCCGCGCCCGCACGCCCCGCGACAAAACCAACGAAACCCGCGGCCAGAAATTCGGTCGCAACCCCGAGACCTTCGGCAAGCCCGGCCCCCGCGGCCCGCGCAAGAAACGCACGACGAGCAAAGCCGACAAATCGAAGCGGCGCTTGGGGGGCTAGGCGGAGCGGGCATGCCTCAATTTGAAATCCGTCGGCTGACCGGGGAGGAGACCGTTCCGCTTCGTTGGGCGATTCTCCGCGCGGGGTTGCCGCGGGAGACGGCCGTTTTTCCCGGGGACGAGGCGGCGACCTCGCGGCATTTCGGAGTGCTAGTTGATGGATTGCTGGTCGGTGTCGCGACAATCCATCTGTTGCCGATGCCGGGAACGTCCGAAATCGAACCGGCGTATCAGTTGCGTGGCATGGCGACCGCGGAGGAAGTGCGCGGCCTTGGTGTGGGTGGTGCGTTGCTCGCGGCTTGTGTGGCGGAAGCCCGCCAGGAAGGCGGGTGCCGTTTGTGGTGCAATGCGCGCGCTCCGGCGGCCGGATTTTACGAAAAGCACGGTTTCACCCGCTTTGGTGAGGCGTTTGAGATCCCCACCGCCGGCCCGCATTACCTGATGGCGCGGTCGCTTTAGCGGAGCGCAATCGCCGCTTGCCGATGTTCCTCACGGCTGCTAGCTTCGCGGCCCTTTTCCCGGAGAAAACCATGAGCACATCGACGCAATCCACCGAACCGACGAACAAACCAGCTCCGCCCGAGCGCGGCCCAGCAATGAGCGGAGCGGAGATCCTCGTCGAATGCCTGATCCGCGAGGGCGTGGACACTATTTTTGCGTATCCGGGCGGGGCCTCGATGGTCATGCATCAGGCGCTGACCAAGCGGGAGGACAAGATTCGCACGTATCTACCGCGCCATGAGCAGGGCGGCGTTTTCGCGGCGGAAGGTTACGCGCGGGCGACGGGCCGGGCAGGCGTAGTGATGGCGACGAGCGGACCTGGCGCAACGAATCTGGTGACGGGCATCGCGGACGCGTATCTCGACTCGACGCCGCTGGTGGCCATCACCGGCCAGGTGCCGCGGCACATGATCGGCAAAGGAGCTTTCCAGGAAACCGACGTGTTTTCCGTGACCGCGCAGATCGTGAAGCACAATTTCCTCGTGATGGATGTGAACGACATCCCGCGCATCGTGAAGGAAGCTTTTCACATTGCGCAAACGGGCCGTCCAGGTCCGGTGCTGATCGACATCCCGAAAGATGTGCAGATCGCGAAAACACAGCCCATTTACCCGACCGAGGTGAATCTGCGCGGCTACAACCCCGTGCAAAAGGCCGATGATTTGGCGCTGAACGAAGTGGTGGGGCTGATCAAGCAGGCGAAAAACCCGATGATCTACTGCGGCGGCGGTATCATCTCCGGTGAAGCCCACGCGGAGTTGCTCGAGTTCGTGGAACGGACCGGCATTCCCGTGGCGACGACGCTGATGGGCATCGGCTGCTTTCCAGAGACGCATGAACTTTCCCTCAAGTGGCTCGGCATGCACGGCACCGTTTATGCCAACAACGCGGTGAACGAGGCGGACCTGCTGCTCGCGATCGGCGTGCGCTTCGATGACCGCGTGACCGGCAGGATCAGCGAGTTTGCCAAACACGGCACGATCGTCCACATCGACATCGATAATTCTGAGATCAACAAAAACAAGGTCGTGCGCCTGCCGATCCTAAGCGACGTGAAATACGCGCTCAGCCGGCTTAACGAACTGCTTGAACTCGATGGCAAACGTCGCGTAACCACTGGGTTTGATGCCTTCCCCGAGTGGTATGCCAAAATCAGTGACTGGCGCGCCGACTTTCCCTTTACCTTCAATGACACGCCCGACGTCATCCAGCCGCAGTATGCCATTCGCCTGCTCTATGAGCTGACCAAGGGAGACGCGATCATCAGCACTGGCGTGGGCCAGCATCAGATGTGGGCCGCGCAGTTCTATGATTTCGACAAGCCGCGCACGCTGCTGACCAGCGCCGGGCTTGGCTCCATGGGTTACGGTTATCCTGCGGCGCTCGGGGCGAAGGTGGCTTTCCCGGACAAGCAGGTGATCGACATCGACGGCGATGGTTCCTTCCTGATGAACGTGCAGGAAATGGCCATGGCGCATGTCGAGGGCATCAACGCCAAAGTCATGATCCTGAACAACCAGTGGCTCGGCATGGTGATGCAGTGGGAAGACCGTTTCTTTGATTCCAACCGCGGCCACACCTTCCTCGGCAATCCAAAGAAAACTTACGAAGGCAGCCTCGACGATCCGACCGGGATTTACCCGGATTACGTCAAGATGTGCGAGGGTTTCGCTGTGAAGTGTGAGCGCGTGATGCACAAGAAGGATCTCGCTGCCGCGATCCAGCGCATGCTGGACGCCGACGAGCCATACGTCCTCGATGTGATGGTGCCTTACACTGAGCACGTGCTGCCGATGATCCCGGCGGGTGGGACGTATAAGGACATCATCTACGAGGGCCGCAAGACGCTGAAAGCGGGCGACGGCTTGTAAGGCGGCGCGCTCACCTCGCGTGGGCATTTTTATCATGCGGGGTTGAGAATCTGTCATGCCGGACGAGGGTGCGGCGTTTCCATGATCTTCCCCGCCCAGTGCCTCGCTCTCGTGCTGACCATTGCGCTCTTTAGCGCTCAGGAGGCGCGCGCCCTGATTCTCTACGGCGCCGGACCGGCCGATGTGGACAACAACTTCAATGTTCTTGCCCCGGGTGCCCTCCCTCCCAACGGCGCGCCGTCGGTCAATGTCGTCCAGTTTGGGGGGAACAACGCCTCCGGTGTCTATCTCGGTCATGGCTATGTCCTCACTGCAAACCACGTCAATCTCGTGGACACCGGAATTGTCATTAACGGTATCAGCTACAGCCGCGACACGGCTTTTGCCCCCGTTCACGTCACTGAGGACGTGGCCACCACCGCCTTTGCCGACATCGTGGACCTTAAACTCGTCAAAATCCTCGGCAATCCCGGCCTCCCGCCCCTGCCCGTTGTCCAGAGCCTTCCCATCAATTACTCGGCTACCGCCGATTTAGCGGCCACCACCACGCTCGTTGGCTGGGGTGTGGGTAAAGCGGCTATCGTCGCCAACAAAGGCTGGACGTGGGGCAGCGACAACACCCGCGCTCAGCGCTGGGGCATCAATAGTGTTCCCACGTCCGATTCGGTCGATCCCTTCGTTGGTTATGCCTATCGCTACGACTCGATCTTCGTAAATTTCGACCGCACCCTTGGAGCCAGTGCCGCCCAAGTCACGCTCGGTGACTCTGGTTCTGCCATCTTTCAAAATCTCAGCGGCACTTGGAAGGTCAGCGGCCTCGCCACCCTCGCTGGCAATGCCTTCTACGACCACGACACCGTCGCTTTTGGTGACCAGCCGGAGACCTCCTATTTCGTCCGCCTGCAAAAATACGCCCACCTCCTGCGCTACGAAAATTGGGCCCAAACAAAGCTCGGCGACCCAGCTGCCGACCTCACTGCCGACGTCGACAAAGACGGCTCCAACAATCTTTTGGAATACGCCTTTCATACCGACCCTAACGCTCCCTCCAGCGCCTCCGCACCACAGCCCGGCTTGGAAAGCGGCTTCCTCACCCTCACCTATACCCAGCTTCTCTCAGCGACCGATCTCACCTACACCGTCGAGGAATCTGGCGATCTGAGTAACCCTCTCGGCTGGACGCCCGCGACTGTTGAATTGGAAACCGTCTCCACCAACGGCGTCACCCGTGTCGTAAAAGCGAAAGTCGCGGTTGGCGTGGCGGAGAAAAAATACCTTCGTCTGAGTGTCACTCGGCTGCAGTAGTTGCGGTTAAGTCGATACTGAGGAGCGCTCTTGGCACTTGGGAGTGTGACCGGCGGGTTCATCCGCATGGGCTTCGGTCCCGCCAACTGATGCGGGCAAGTCGCTTTCCGCTACAGGCCTCAGAATAGGACGCGCGGTGTCCTTTTGTGACGGCTTGAGTCGGGTAGCGCGTGCTTACTAGGCTTTGGAACGCCGGGGCCCCTTGCCGGCCGCCGTCGGGGTAGGCTAACACTTGGGCATTGAGCCGGGCGGGGGGAACGGTTACGGCTCTCGCTTTCCACGTCCGATGCCTTCTGATTTCCTGCTCATCGATAACAGCAATTCATTCACGAAATTTGCGCTCGGAACGCGGAAGGAGGTCGGTCCTTCGCGCAAGCTTGGCACGCGCACGCTGACGGAGGATGCCATGCTCAATATTCTGCGCACCTGGGAGTGGAAAACGGCGGTGCTTTGCTCCGTCGTGCCGGAGGTCGGGGAGCGGATCGCGGAATTTCTGGCGCCCAAACCGGTCTTGCGCGTAAACGCGAAAACGAAGCTTGGCGTGGGCATCGATTATCCCAAGCCGGCGACCATCGGGGCCGACCGGCTGGCCAATGCGGCAGGCGCGTGGGCGCGCTATGGTGGGCCGGTGGTGGTCGTGGATTTCGGGACGGCGGTGAGTTTTGATGTTGTCTCGGCGAAAGGAAACTACGTCGGCGGCGTCATCGCGCCCGGTTTGGAGGCGATGACGGATTACCTGCACACCCGCACCGCGCTACTCCCCAAGATCACCTTGCTGGAACCGCCCGCGGCGATCGGCAAAAGTACCAAACACGCGATGCTTTCCGGGGCCATTTATGGCTATCGCGGGCTGGTGCGGCAGATTTTGAAGGAGGTCGGCAAGGAGCTCGGCACGCCGAACAATTTGCCGGTCGTGGCTACTGGCGGCTATGCCGAGCTGATCGCGGCTGGCCTACCGGAGATCCGCACCGTCCAGGAAGACCTGACGCTCGATGGTCTGCGGGTCATCGGAACGCTGAATACCTGATTTTCATGGGCACGGCTCTGGGCATCGACTTTGGCGGGACGAGTATCAAAAGTGGGCTTGTTCGGGACGGCGCAATTCTCTTTCACGGCAACCCGATTGACACGCAGGCCTGCGGCGGGCGCGACCAAATCATCGATGCGCTCGTCGCGCTAGTCGGCCAGATCGGCGAGCACGGTGAAGGGATTGACGCGATCGGTATCGGCCTTCCGGGCTTGGTCGATAGCGTGGGCGGCATGGTGCATGAGCTGACGAACGTGCCCGGCTTCGATGAAGTGCCGCTGCGCGCGATTTTGCAGGAGCGAACCGGACTCCCGGTGACGATTGAAAACGATGCCAAAGCGATGGTTTACGGGGAGTGGAAGTACGGGGCGGCGCGGGGCCACCGCCACGTCGTGGGCATCACTCTCGGCACGGGCGTTGGCGGAGCGCTGATTCTCGACGGGCGGCTGCACCGCGGCGCGCAGCTCGGAGCCGGGGAGATCGGGCACATGAGCATCGACTACCGGGGTAAGCCGGGACCATTTGGAAATTTTGGCTGCCTCGAAGAATATGTGGGGAACGCCCAGATCGCCGCCCGCGCCGTAAAACGCTACCGCCTCTCCGGTGCCGAGCGCACCCCAGAGCAATGCACGCCACACGATTTGCAGAAAGCTGCCCTCGCCGGCGATGAAGTGGCGCGGGGTCTCTGGAACGATCTCGGCACAGAGCTCGGCTCCGCACTGGCCAGTGTGGTCTGGATCATCAACCCCGACATCATCGTCATCGGCGGCGGCGTAGCCAAAGCCGGCGACCTGATTTTCGGGCCAGTAACCCGGACCATACGAGAACGGACCAGTGAGGTGGTCAGCAAAAACCTGCGCATCGTTCCCGCCGAATTGGGCAACGACGCCGGGATCATCGGCAACGCCGTGCTGGCGTTGGAGGCAGCGGGCAAACTTTGAGGGGCGGCGCTAGGGGTCACGACGCATCTCGGATTTTTTTTAACGCGTTTTGAACATGGCGTTTGGACGGGGGTCGAAGGTGACTGTTTAGGGGGAATTAAACCGGGTCGTGCACGTTAGTTTTGTGTGTTTTCCTTGGCGTGCGCGGCCCGGATTTTCTTTGCCCGGTGCTTGCCCCTGATGAATCACGCCAGCTAGCCTTGTTCCCATGTCCACTTGCCTCGCGTGATGAATTCCGACGCTTCTTTGGTCGGCATCCGCGGCTTCCTGATTGATGCCCCTGAATTTGGCCGCCTTCGCTCCTGGAACGACGGTGCGTTGATTCTCGACGGCGGGTTAATCGCAGAGGTCGGCGACTACGCGCAGCTTTCGCGCAAACCTCGGGAGCAACCGGTGCGCTGGCGGCACTCGCCCCGCTCGGCGGTTTTTCCCGGCCTAATCGACTTGCACAGCCATGTCCCGCAATACCCGGCAGTGGCGCGCGGCGGAAGCGATCTGCTGCCTTGGCTGCGCCAGCACATTTTCCCCCTGGAGCGCGAGTTTACCGGAGCCAAAGGTCGTCGCGAAGCCGGCGCATTTTTCTCCGAGCTCGCGCGCCACGGCACGACCACGGCCATGCTCTACACGGCGGTTTATGAGGATTCGTGCGAGGCCGCTTTTCACGCCGCAGCGGCTAGCGGACTACGCATCATCATGGGCAAAATGATGATGGACGTGGGCAGCTACGGACAGCTCCAGCCGGTAAAAATCGCCTCCATCTCACTCCACGAAAGCGAGCGTCTCTGCAAGACGTGGCATGGCGCAGCGAATGGCCTGATCGAGTATGCCTTCAGCCCCCGCTTTGCGGTGGGCTGCAGTGAAAAGCTCATGCGAGCTGCTGGTGAATTGGCGGCGAAATACGGCGCTTATCTTCAGACGCATCTCGCGGAGAATCTGGAGGAGATCGAAAAGGTGCGGCACCAGTTCCCGACGGCCAGTGATTACACGGACGTTTACGAAAAGTTCGGTCTCCTCACCCCGCGCACCATTCTCGGCCATTGCTTGCATCTCAGTGATCGCGAACTCTCGGCGCTCGCTGCTTCTGGGGCCAGCGTCGCGCATTGCCCGACCGCAAATCTTTTTCTCCGTAGCGGGATTCTCCCGCTGGAAAAAATTCGCGCCGCGGGCCTGCGCGTGGGGCTCGGCAGCGATGTCGCCGCTGGACCCGAGCTGAATATGTGGCAGGTCATGCGCTCCGCTATCGAGTCGCAGAAAGCTCGTGCTTTCTACGAAAAGGAAGCGCTGGTGCCGACGCCCACCGCCGCGCTGCACATGGCGACACAGGGCGCGGCCGAGGCCTTGGGCAAAGGGGCGGTCATTGGCAGCTTCGACATCGGCAAAGAGGCGGATCTCACCGTCATGGATTACGCCGCGCTGCTTCCGTACCGGCAAAGTTCGAAGACGGTGAATGACCTTTCCGGTGAGGATCTCGCGAGCCTGTGCATCTACCGTGGCGGGCCGCACGCGGTGTTGGAAACCTTCGTGCGCGGCCAGAGCGTTTTCCGCGCACCAGAGCCGGAACTTTTTTGAAGTGACGAGGGGCGAATGCCAGGTGTCGATTGTAGCCATGTCCGCCGCCCCCGAAGCTCGCCACGACCCCATCGCTATCGCCCTCGCCGAGGACATCGGTCCAGGTGATCTCACCTCGCGCTACTTCGTCGGCATGGAGCAAAGGCACGCGCGGATTTTTGCCAAGGAACCATGTGTTGCGGCCGGCCTCGCCACTGGCGCGGAAGTATTCCGGCGGGTTGATCCCATGCTCGGAGTAGGTGCAGTCCGCGCAGATGGGGCGGTTTTGGAGCAAGGCGAGACGGTGCTGGAAATTCGCGGCGCCGTCCGCTCGATCCTTACGGCTGAGCGCGTGGCGCTGAATTTCATCCAGCGGCTTTCTGGCGTGGCGACGCTGACGCGGCGCTTTGCCGAAGCCATCGCCGGGACTCGTGCGTGCATTCTCGATACGCGCAAAACCACGCCCGGCTTGCGCGCATTGGAGAAGGCCGCAGTTTTAGCGGGGGGCGGATTGAATCACCGCTTTGGGCTCTACGATATGGTGATGGTCAAAGACAATCACCTCGCCGCCGGAATGCATCTCGACCATTTGCAGGCCGCCATTCGCCGCTTTCGCGAAGAAAATCCGGGCCGCCGGGTGGAGTTGGAGGCGGACAATCTCGATCAGGTCCGCCGGTTTCTCACGCTCATGGGCGTGGATGTCATCCTCCTCGACAACATGCCCTGTGCCGAAATGGCTGAAGCCGTGACGCTCGGCGCGGGTCGCGTGCAGTTTGAGGCAAGCGGCGGCGTGACGTTGGAAACGGTCGCCGCCATTGCCGCTACGGGCGTCGATTTCATCTCCGTTGGCGCGCTCACCCACTCCGCTCCAGCCATCGATTTCTCGCTGGAACTGCTCTCGTGACGGCGCTCGATGCCCGCCTCTTGCGCGCGCTGCGCGAGGCCCGCATGCACGTCCCTGCCGGTGAACTGGCCGCAGAGCTGGGAGAAAGTGCCGCGGTGATTCGTGCGCGGCTCGCCGCACTGAGTGAAGCTGGCTTTGAAATTGAAGACCGGCCCGGCCTCGGATTGCGCTTCCTCGCTGCGCCCGACCGACTCATCGCCGATGACCTTATCGCGCGCCTCGGCCCGTGCCCGCTGATCCGCGAAATTCTCGTTTTCGCCGAGACCGATTCGACCAACGAACTCGCCACCCAACTTGGCCGCCAAGGGACGCCCGGTGGACTGGCCATCTTTGCCGAGCACCAAACCGCGGGGCGCGGTCGCTTTGGCCGGCGGTGGGCCTCGGCGTCGCATCGTGGGCTGTGGTTTTCACTGCTGCTGCGCCCAGCTCTGCCGCTGGCGCAATGGGCGCGACTCACGACTTGGGGGGCGGTTTCTGTGGCGGCAGCGATTGAAGAGACCTGTGGGGCAAGAGCAACGATCAAGTGGCCGAATGACGTGTTTCTGAGTGGCAAAAAAGTCGCTGGCATCCTTGCGGAAAGCGGCACCGATGCGCTTGGGCAGCCGTTCGCGGTTCTCGGGATCGGCGTGAATGTAAACCACGAGCCTGCTGATTTTCCGTCTGACCTCCACGCCACCGCCGGCTCGCTCCGCGAAGCCGCTGGCCAGCCGATCGACCGACCCGCTTTCGCCACCGCGCTGCTTCACGCCCTCGATGCCCGGCTCCCGCTCCTTGGCGATGACTTTCCCGCCATCATTGCCGAGGCCACCGCGCGCAGTTTTCTCCTCGGTCGTTGGATTCAGGTCCGCGCTGGGCAAGACCTCGCCGAAGGACTTGCGGAGCGGCTCGATGCGGATGGCCAACTCCTTTTGCGCCAATCCGACGGAAGCATCAACCGACTTGTGGCCGGCGAAGTGACGGTTGTAGCGCGTTGAGTTTCTGCCTTGCCGCCGGAAATCCGCGCGAGTCGCGCACACCACTTGCTTTCTCAAGAGTGGCCCCATGCAGATCGAACACTCGGAATTCCAGGACCAGCTCGTGCGCGGTCTCGCTCACCGGATGAACAACATCCTCACGCTTTTTCACGGCTACATCGGGCTGTTGCTCGACAACAAGCGCCTCGATCACGCGACGCTCGAAGGGCTTGGAAAAATAAAGGACGGGGCCAAAGCCGCCTCTGATCTGATGGATCGCACCAATTCTCTGGTTCGCCCGCCAACCGTGGTCTGGCGCGAGGTGAAACTGGGCGATTTCATCTGCATGCTGAAGCCGTCTTTCGACACCCTGCGCGGGCCTAAAACCAAACTTGTGCTCGATATCCCGGACGGCCTCCCGCCCATTTGGGCCGATGCCGCGCGGGTAAAGACGGCGGTCTTTGAGCTCGTCCGCAACGCTCTCGAAGCGACGTTTGCTGGCGGTGGGACCGTGCGAGTCGAGTTGCGCGCCGAGCCGCAGCCCCCCGGCAACCATGCCCATCAGGCCACGACTTGGCTCTTGTTTCGGGTGATCGACGACGGCCCCGGCATCCCCGACGAAATCGGTGACCGAGTCTATCAGCCCTTCTTCTCCACGAAAAAAAAGCAGGCGGCCACCGGCCTCGGCCTCACCGTCGCGGCCAGCTTCGTGGCCCAGCACGGTGGCAGCCTCCGGCATGAGAGCACCGACGGTAGAACGGTCTTCCAAATGCTTCTGCCCTGCCGTGCGGAATAGAGGCAAAGCGGCAACCGGCTCGTAGGCCGCTGCGTCACAAAACGCTGCCTCGCCATCCGCTCACCAGCGCCCTAGCAATCACGGCGCATGACTCCGCTAGAGCCGAAATCTCCATTTTTGGGATTCGCCCAGCAGCTGCTGCTTGCTGACCGCTGGCAGGACTACCAGCTCCTCGACACGGGCGACGGGATGAAACTGGAGCGCTGGGGCGAAACCGTGCTTGTGAGGCCAGATCCGCAGATCATCTGGCCGCGGCAGGACCCCGCCCGGTGGAAACAATGGGACGGCTGGTATCACCGCAGCGACACCGGCGGCGGACGGTGGGAGTTCCGCCGGACACTGCCAGAGTCCTGGACCCTGGCTTACGGCGACCTCACCTTCAAAATTCGGCCGACTGATTTCAAACACACCGGCCTTTTCCCCGAGCAAGCTGCGAACTGGGATTGGTGTGCGCAGACGATCCGGGCTGCTCGGGCGGCCGGCCGCACTGTCAGTGTGCTAAATCTTTTTGGATACACCGGAGCGGCCAGCGTGGCTTGCGCGGCCGCCGGCGCGGAGGTTTGCCATGTCGATGCCTCCAAAGGTGTCGTCCAGTGGTGTCGCGAGAATGCTCAGCTCTCCGGCCTTGCCGACGCCCCGATCCGCTACATCACCGACGACTGCCTGAAATTCACGGCGCGCGAAACCCGCCGCGGGCGGCGTTACGACGCCATCATCCTCGACCCGCCCACCTATGGCCGCGGCACCACGGGCGAAGTCTGGCGGCTTGAGGAGCACCTCTGGCCGCTCCTCCTTGAATGCCGCAACCTGCTCAGCGAGCAGCCACTTTTCCTGCTCGTCAATAGCTACGCGGCCAAACTCTCGCCCCTCGCGTTAGGCAATATTCTCACCCAACTTTTGCCCAAGCTCGGCGGCCAGATCACCGTGGGGGAACTCGCCCTGCCGAGCCAGCGGGATCACGTCATCCTCCCGTGTGGCGTTTTCGGCCGCTGGGAAAGCGCCTAACCCCTTCCGCTCCCAGCAGCGCCCAGACGCGAATCGCGCGCCGGGGCCGAAGCACCCGCGCGCGAAGGGCTGCGAGGTAGCCCCCGTCAGTTAGACGTTTAGGTCGTATTTTTAAAAAAC
>JANMTP010000060.1:0-32766 GCA_031390545.1 Chthoniobacter sp.
GGCGCGGGTGCGGGTGCGTCTGGCGGGTGGGGCGCTGGCGGGGGAGGCGGGGGCGGAGGGGCGGGATCGGGGTCCGGTGCGGCGGGAACCGGGGCCGGCCCGGCGGGAACCGGGGCCGGGGCGGCGGGAACCGGGGCCGGAGCGGCGGGAACCGGGGCCGGAGCGGCGGGAACCGGGGCCGGAGCGGCGGGAACCGGGGCCGGGACGGCGGGAACCGGGGCCGGGGCGGCGGGAACCGGAACCGGGGCGGCGGGAACCGGAGCCAGGGCAGCGGGAACTGGAGCAGGAGCGGCGGAAACTGGAGGCGCGGGCAAAGCGAAGCGGACCGTATCGGCACCCTGTGGCGCCGATGGAAGAGCTGCGGGTGGCGGGTCACCGGATGCGGGGTCAGCGACGGGCATCGGCAGCGGAGCCTCCACTTTTACCGAGGAGGGCGCGGGTTTCTTCGCGCTCAGTTCAGTCACAACCATGGTCATCGCCTGCGCGATGGGGACATGCGCAATGCCCTTGGCTTTATCCACCCACCCTTCCGAATTCAGCTTGGCCTGCGCTTCCGCGTCCAGTTTGGCCCAAGTCTCGGTGCGCTGCGCAGCCCGGCGCTGCTCAATCTCGTTGACCGGTGTTTTCACCGCCAGCGCCCAGACCAGCACTGCGGGGATGACGACCAACGCGGCCGCGATACCGAGGAAGGCAACCACGCGGTTCGGCGTGCGAGTGGGTAAGTCAGACGCCATATCAGTTGGTCAGTTTGATCGAGCCGAGCAAACGCGGATCACGCGTTGGGAAGAGGTTGGATTTGCCGATGTTTTTCAGGAACAACCAGCCGAGGATCCCGCCGATGCCCACCAGCGAGCAGGCGCTCAAAAAGATGTCGCCGAAATGTACGCCTGCCGGATGCAGTGCCGGCAACACGATGACGAAGATATCGAGCAACTGCATGAGCAGCACCCAGACGGCCACGTGGTTGATGTACTTGGTCTTCTTCGTCATCTGCAGGAGCAGAATCGGGAAGGGCAGGAAGAAGCGGCCGATGACCAGGAACTGCGAGAAATACCACCACGTCTCGGTGTTGCGGATGCGGTAGTAGATCGTCTCCTCCGGGATGTTCGCATACCAGATGAGCATGTATTGCGAGTAGCCGATGTAGGCCCAGAAAATGGTGAAGGCCAACATGAACTTACCCATGATGTGGTAATGCTCGCTGTTCACCGCTTTGAGATAGCCTTTCGACTTCAGCGCGGTGATGAGCAGGACGAGCAGCGACATCGAGCTCCCCGCGGCTCCGGCGAAAATATAGACGCCCCACATGGTCGAGAACCAGTGGTAGTCGAGTCCCATCAGCCAGTCGAAACCGGCGAAGGAGATCGCAAGCGCGACGACCACGATGCCGCCGATGCCGAACTTGCGCATCTTGAAGGTGTGCTTCGACGCGCCATCCAAATCCTGCGCCGTCGAGCTCTTGTAAAGCGTGGTGGAAACCCAGGCGAGGAAGCCGAAGTAGCCGAGCGCCCGAACCCAAAAGAAGGTGCGGTTTAGGTAGCCAGCCTTGGCATCGAGCAGCGGATCGACACCCGGCTCGATGTTCCACCATTTCCAAAGCAGCGGGGCGCAGAAGAGAATCAGCGGCAGGAAAAAGAAGATAAAATAGGGCAGCAGCTTGGCGATGTTCTCCATCTGCCGACGGACCAGCACCGACCACTCGGAATCCGTGGCGTGCTGAAGGCTCGTCCAGAAAAGCGCGCCGCAGCATATCGTGAAGAAATAGCTAAACGCGAAGAGCCAGGAAAACGCGAACTGCGGACGCCAACTCGGAACCAGCAAGGCGAGCAGACTGATCGCACAGCCCGCGACGCCCGCACCGAGCAGAATGTTCGGCAGACCAGCGACGTGTTTTAGGTCGAACTTCTCCGGTTCGGGCGGGGTAATTTCGTGGGAGTGGTCGCTCATGGCTTCGCTTGGAGTTCCGTCTGCTTCGCCGCCGGCAGTTCGGCCAGCTTCACGTTCTGGCTTCTCTGCAGCGCGCGGATGTAGGCGACGATGGCCCAGCGATCCTCGATGGCGATCTGCGGGCCATAGGCGCCCATGGTGTTTTTGCCGTTGGTGATCGTGGAGTAAATCTGCCCGTCCGGCATCGTGCGAATGCGCTCGTCGATCAGGTTCGCGATGGCCGCGACGCCGTACTGGCCGACCACGCCGTTGCCGATTCCCGCTTTCCCGTGGCAGACCGCGCAGTGGATGTTGTAACGCTCCTGACCGCGGACGATGAAATCCGCCGTGATCTCAACCGGAAAGCCGTCGCCGTAGCTGTCGCCAAATTTCCCGGTGTTGAAATAGTCGGGCTGATTGGTGAAGGCCGCGGCTTTATAGGCCCCGTTTTTCGCCCCCGCCTGGAGATAGGAGCCCTGCAGGGTGTAACCCAATGGAACCGTGCCCTCGACCGGCTTGCGTGCCGAGCGGCCATCGGCAAAGGCCCCGCTCGGGTGCTGCGGATTGTAGCGCGGCTGGTGATCCATGTCGGGGAAAATCTCGATGGGCGGATGGGCCATTTTCGACCCGCCGTGGTCAAGGCGAAGCCCGGCAAGCGAGAGCACCGCGACGCTGATCAGAATGAAGGCGATGAAGAAATACCGGAGCATGATCAGTCGTGAATGAGGGTGACGTGGCTGCCGCCGATTTCCTCGAGCAGGGCGCGAGTCTTGGTCTCGGAAAACTTCGCGTCGCGCGCCTCGATGACGATGAAGAAGCCATCATCCGTCACCCGGGAAAACCGCTCCCAGTTGAAGACCGGATGATACCACTTCGGAAGCTGGTTCATGATGAGCAGCGTGAAGATCGTGGCGAACGCGGAGAAGAGAACCGTGAGCTCGAAGATGATCGGGAAGAATGCCGGCAGAGTGCGCCAATCGTACGGCTTGCCGTGGACGATCAGCGGATAGATTGCGAAGGACGGAATGCAGGTCAGCAGGATTGCCGTCAGCGCGCCGGTCGCGCCGCCGACCAGCACCGGGGTGCTAAGCCACGACTTGCCTAGGCCCATCGCCTTGTCCATGCCATGCACCGGGAAGGGCGTGTGCACATCCCATTTCGAGAACCCGGCGTCCCGAACTTTCTCCGCGGCGTGCATGAGTGAGGCCGCGCTGTCGAACTGCGCGCCGAGTCCGTAGATCTTGCGGTAATCAGCCATATCAGTGCTGGCCCTCCTTTTTCGGGGCGTGATGCGGATCGCCTTCGGGAGTGACGAGTTTCACCTCGAACATGCAGATCATCGGCAGGAAGCGCATGAAGAGCAGGAAGAGCGAAAGGAAGATGCCGAAGGTGCCGATGAAGGTCCAAATCTCGACCCACGACGGATGGTAATGCCGCCACGAGGAAGGCAGGAAATCCTGCGCCAGCGAGGTGACGATGATGACGAAGCGCTCGAACCACATCCCGACGTTCACAAACATACAGACGATGAAGACGGCGATGTAATTGGTCCGCATCGACTTGATCCAGAAAAGCTGCGGGGAAATGACGTTGCAGAACATCATCACGTAGTAGGCCCAGGCGTACCAGCCGGGGTTATCGATGCCCATGCGCGCTTGGAAGAAGGTGAACTTCTCGTATTGGTTCGCGCCGTAGTAGGCGATGAACAGCTCAGTCAGGTAGGCGTAGCCGACGATGGTGCCGGTGAGCAGGATGATCTTCGCCATCTTGTCCACATGCTGGCGGGTGACGAGATCATCGAGCTGTGGATAAAGCAGGCGCGACGGAAGCAGGATTGTCAGCACCATCGCAAAGCCGCCGAAGATCGCGCCCGCGACGAAATACGGCGGGAAGATCGTGGTATGCCAGCCGGGGACGATGGACGTGGCGAAATCGAAGGAGACCACCGAGTGCACGGACAGCACGAGCGGCGTCGAAAGGCCCGCGAGGAGCAGATACGCCATTTCATAATGCCGCCACTGGCGGTTCGAGCCGCGCCAGCCGAGGGCAAAAATGCCGTAGAGATATTTCGAGACGCGGGATTTGGCCCGGTCACGAAGCGTGGCGAGATCGGGCACAAGGCCGGTGTACCAGAAGAGCAATGAAACAGTGAAGTAGGTCGAGACCGCGAACACGTCCCAAAGCAGCGGCGAGCGAAAGTTCGGCCAAATACCGTTGGCGTTCGGGATCGGCGCAAGGAACCAGGCCATCCACACGCGACCCACGTGAATGCCGGGGAAAATGCCGGCGCAAATGACCGCGAAGATGGTCATCGCTTCGGCGGCGCGGTTGATGGACGTGCGCCACTTTTGCCGCGTCAGGAAAAGGATCGCCGAGATCAGCGTGCCGGCGTGACCGATACCGATCCAGAAGACGAAGTTCGTGATGTCCCACGCCCAGCCGACGGTCTTGTTTTCTCCCCACACGCCGACGCCATTCGAAATCTGGTAGCCGATGCAAAGCAGACCGATGAACGCGATCAGCGAGCACGGCAGGAAGGCCAGCCACCACCACAGCGGCGTGGGCGATTCGACGATGTTGGAGACCTTGTCCGAGATCCAAGTGATCTTGCGGTCGTTCGCGACGAGCGGCACGCGCTCCAACTCGGGCGGCGTGGTCAAAGTGACGGCGGATTCAGCCATTTAGTGTTTCCCTCCCGCTTTGGTGTGACCGTGCTGAGACTTCATGGCGGCACCGATTTTCTCTGCGCCGGGCATCTTCATGTTGGGGTTGCGGATGCGGGCGAGGTAGCTGACCCGCGCGCTGACGTTGAGGTACTCGAGGAGTCGGTAGCCGCGCTCGCTCTTCTTGAGCTTCGAGACGTCGCTGTCGGGATTGTTGATGTCGCCGAAAGTGATCGCGTCCGCCGGGCAGGCCTGTGCGCAGGCCGTCGTGAAGGCGTTCGCCGGGATGCGGATGTCGCCGGAATCGCGCACCGCGACTTTCATCGCGATCTTCGCCTCCTGAATGCGCTGCACGCAGAAGGTGCATTTTTCCATCACGCCGCGCATGCGGACCGTGACATTCGGATTCTTCGACATCTTGACCGTGTCTGGCGCACCCTTGTCCGCCGTGAGGTTCCACTCGTAGAGGCCGGTGAACAGTTTGCGGTCGTCCGCATTCTTCGCCCGGCCCTGCACGTCGCGCTGGTTGTAGTCGAAAAAGTTAAACCGGCGCACCTTGAACGGGCAGTTGTTCGCGCAATAGCGAGTGCCGATGCAGCGGTTGTAAGCCATCACGTTCAGCCCGTCCTCACTGTGCACCGTGGCGTTGACCGGACAGACGGTTTCGCACGGCGCGTACTCGCAGTGCTGACACATCATCGGCTGCGACACCATCTCCGGGTCAGGATCGCTTTCGTCCACGCTGGCGAAATAGCGGTCGGTGCGAATCCAGTGCATCTCCCGGCCTTCATAGACCTGCTCCTTGCCAACGATCGGGATGTTGTTCTCCGCCTGGCACGCGACCATGCACGCCGAGCAGCCGATGCACGAATTGAGATCGACGACCATCCCCCACGCGTGCGGATCAAGGCTGGCCGGCTGGTTCAGCGGCGGGTTTGTGTAAAGCGAAACGTTCGGCGGGATGTGGGCGTCCATGCCCATCGTCTTGGCGAAATCGGGGTGCGCCTTGTACTCATCGACCGTGGCCTCACGGGTTAGATCGCCGCCCCGACCTTCCAGGGACCAATGCTCCTGGGTGAGCGCAAGCTGGTAGGTTTTTCCCGTGGCCTTCGCCGTCGCGCCGACCGCAAAGTAAGGCTGGGCCGTCGTCCGCAGTGGGTAGGCGTTAAAACCCGTGCCGCTGCCGACGCGACCGACGACTGAGCGGCCGTAGCCGAGCGCGATGGAAATCGAGCCGTCCGCATGACCAGGTGCAATGATCGCCGCTGCGGTGAGCTTGCTGTTGCCGACGGTGATTTCGATCAGGCTCGTGTCTTTGACGCCGAGCTTTTTGGCCGTGGCCGGGCTGATCAGCGCGGCGTTGTCCCACGCGATCTTGGTGATCGGATCGGGGATTTCCTGGAGCCAGCCGTTGTTGTTGAAACGCCCGTCATCCACTTTCGAGCAACCGGTAAAAACGACTTCGTAAGCGTTCTCAGCGAGCGCCGGGAAGGCTGACTTGGCGGCCACATATTCCGCAGCTGCCGCCGCGTTGAAGGCGAGCGCCTCGGACGTCGCGGTTTCGCCGGCGACAAACCCGTCGTGGAGGAACTTCGCCCACGCGCCGATGAAATCGTTCGGCTTCACCCTCTGTTTGTAAGTCTCCTGCACGAGTTCCGGGCCACTGGGCTTCGCCAGTCCGGCGACTTTCGCCAAAAGGTCGAGCTCACTCCAGCCGCCGAAAAGCGGGAGGATCATCGGCTGCACCGAAAGATAGCTGCCGTCGGCCGCAAGGCCGTCGCCCCAACTTTCAAGGTAGTGCGCGAGCGGCACATTCCAGTGCGAAAAATGCGACGTCTCGTCTTCGGCGCGGCCGAGTCGAATGACGGTAGGCACGGATTTCTGCAACTCCGCCCAACCCAAATCCGCCGGGGCGTTATAGACCGGGTTGCCTCCGATGATGAAAAGCGTCTTCACCTTCTTGTCGGTGATGTCTTTCGCCAGTTCCGAAAGCGTCGCCGCCGGCTTCTCGCTCAGCTTCCGGCCGACAATGGTCTTGCCCAAATTGCCCAGCGCAACATTGATCGCCGCGACCAGCACCTGCACCGCCGCCGGTTGCCGTGCGCCGACCAGCACCAGACTCGCGCCCTTGCTGGCGACAAGGTCTTCCGCCGAATACTTGATCCAATCGGCGTTAAAGGTCACCGCCGGAGCGCCAAAAGTTTTCAGCGTTTCGCCCAGCGCCGCGTCCTTCGTCGCCACGCCGATTTCTGCCGCTAGCGCGAGCGCAAACGCACCGATCTGGCTGGCCGGGACCCGCAGGCGATGATCGGCGATGCCACCCGTGATCGTGTACCGGTTCTCGACCACATAGAGCCGGTTCATCTTCGAGTCCGGCCCCGACACTTTGTGCCGCGCGGAAAACTCGCGGATCGTATTCACGTCGCCCTCCACACCGAGAAAGTCGCTGTCCAGCGCCAGGATCACGTCGGCTTTATCAATCACCGGAATCGCCGTCACGCCTTCACCAAACGCCACCGCGGTCGCCTGGTAGGCCAGTTCCGCGCCGAGCGGTTCATAGACCGCCCATTTTGCTGCCGGGAACTTCTTCGCAATCTCTCCGCGCAGGCGCTCGCGCGTCGGGGAATTGTCGCTTTCCAAAAGGAACGCCAGCCCCGCTCCGTCGCCCGCACCCTTTACAATCTCGTCGAGTTCCTTCTCAAAAGTCACCGTGTCCGACTGCTTGCCGGCTTTCACGAAATGCTGCGCCCGCTCCGGGTCGTAGAGATCGATGAGCGAAGACTGCGAGTGCATATCCGTCGTCCCTTTGCTCACCGGATGGAGCGGATTGCCCTCCATCTTTGTCGGACGACCATCGTGCGTTGTGGCCACCAGCGGCGCGTAGCCGCGACGCGTCGGGCGTGCGGTGGTGAAAAAGAGCGGCTTGCCCGGAATCGACCACTCCACACCACGGGTGAACGGCACCATGTGCAGCTCCGGTCGGCGGCAGCCCGCGAAGCTCAGCCCGGCCAACGCCATCGAAGCACCCATGAGCTGGAGAAAATTACGACGCGAGACTTCGCCGCCTTTCATCTCCGCCGCGCCCTGTGGAAACTCGCGCTCCAGCCAGCCGCGAAACTCCGGCGTATCACCAAGTTGGCCCAGCGAGCGCCAGTATTTGCGGCCCGACACGGGCTCGGTGGGGTGGTTGAGGATTCGTTTGCTCATCGGTGACAGCCTGCGCAGTTCTGGTCCGGGGGATTGATGTGCCACTTCTTTTTCAGGTCGAGGCCGAGCGCCAGTTGCGCCTCCGCCACGGACTGGCCTTTGGCCGGCGTCGGTTCCCAGTTCAAATTTGTGATGTGCTCCAGCGGACGCAGCGCCTTTTCCGGCTCGCGATGGCAGTCCAGACACCACGCCATCGAGTGGGACTTCGCGTGATAAACCACCGGCATTTCGTTCACCTTCCCGTGGCAGCTCACGCATGAAACCCCGCGATTCACGTGCGCCGCGTGGTTGAAATAGACGTAGTCCGGCGTCTTGTGGACCTGCACCCATTCGACCGGCTTCCCGGTGCGCCAGGACTCATGCAGCGGCGCGAGCTTCGGGTTGTCCTTCTGCACTGCCGAATGGCAGTTCATGCAGACCTGCGTGGTCGGCACATTTGAGTGCGCGGCCACTTCCACGAAGCTGTGGCAGTAACGACAATCCATCCCGAGCTGCGCCACGTGGACATCATGAGGAAACGGCACCGGTTGCGCCGGTTGGTAGCCCACGCGCGTATATTTCGGCGTAAAATAGTACGGCACCGCCAACGAAACCGCCCCGCCAGCGACCAAGACGCAGAGGATAATTTTGAGAGGGAGAAGATTGCTCCCGCGGGGAAAAATATTCGCCATTCCTAGTGAGGGTGGATGCTTCGGGAGTTCAAAGTGAATTGAAATTGTCGCTTTCGCGGAAGCCTTGCAAGAAACTTTGTGAAAAATTTCACAAGCGGGGAGGAGGCGGCCAACGGGCCGGCGGCAATGCGCGCGAGAACGCGGACTTTCGATTCTCCACGAACTGTGGCAAGGCGAAAAACGTGTGGCCTGCATTAAGCCGCGAATTCTTCGCTGCCCACCGCGGCGACGCTCGCTACAAAACACCCCGTTCCATGGACATCACCCGTCGCCTTTCCCTTCCCGCCTGCTGCCTGGCGGTCCTCGTGACCTTCTCCAGCGCATTCTCGTCCAAAGCCGCGACGGTGCCTTTGAAAGCCCGGGGCGAGCACCTCTTGCTTGTGGTTTGGGACGGCATGCGTCCCGATTTCGTGCGCGCCGAAACTACGCCGGTCCTCCATGCGCTCGCCCAGCGCGGCACGTTTTTCGCCAATAACCGCTCCATCTACATCACCTCCACCGAGGTCAACGGCGCCGCGATCGCCACCGGCTGTTACCCCGCACGCACGGATATCGTGGCCAATGTGGAATATCGCCCGGCGATCAACCTCGTGCGTCCCATCAGCACGGAACACCCCGTGAGCTGCCGCCTCGGCGATATCTTCAGCGAAGGCCGCTACGTCGGCGGCCCCACCCTCGCCGAGCTCGTCCAACGAGCCGGTCATGCGACCGCCATCGCCGGCACGAAACCCGTCGCCCTGCTCCACGACCGCGCCTTCGAACGCCGCACGACACCAAGCTCAGCCACCATTTTTGCCGGCAAAGCCAACCATCGCGACGCGCTCACTCCGCTCACCGACCTGCTCGGCAAATTCCCGCCCTACCCGACCGGCGCCAGCCTCGAACCCAATACCGCGCAAAACTCCTGGACCACCCGCGCGCTCATCGAAGGCCTCTGGCGCGATGCCGTCCCCCGCTTCAGCACCCTCTGGCTCGGCGATCCCGATTACAGCCAACACCTCACCCAGCCCGGCTCTCCCACCGCCCTCGCCGCGATACGCGATAGCGACCGCCATCTCGGCCTCGTCCTCGACGCCCTCCAATCCCGCGGCGTCCTCGAGAAAACGAACATCTTCCTCGTCTCGGACCACGGCTTCTCCACCACCGACCGCAGCATCCCGCTCCCCCGGCTTTTGAAACAGGCCGGTTTCACCACCACCAGCGCCTACGTCGGCACCCCGCGGCCCGGCGAAATCCTCCACGTCCCGCTCGGCGGCAGCACGCAGTTCTACGTGCCCGGACGCGATCCCAAGCTCGTGCAAAAACTCGTCACCTTTCTGCAATCGACCGACTTCACCGGCGCCATCTTCACACGCGACGGCCTGCCCGGCACTTTTCCACTCAGCGCCGCGCGCATCGAGACCGAGCACTCGCCCGATGTCCTCTTCTCCTTTCGCTGGAGTTCGGGGAAAAACGCCAGCGGCGTCGCCGGTCTCGTCGCCAGCGAAGCCCTCCAGCCCGGTTACGGCACCCACGCCTCGCTGAGCCCCTTCGACATCCGCAATACCCTCATCGCCGCCGGTCCCGACATCCGCGCCGGCTTTCGAAATGCCTTGCCCACCGCCAATGTCGATCTCGCCCCGACCATCCTGCACCTCCTCGGCCTGCCCGGCGCGGACGCCATGGACGGCCGCATCCTGCACGAAGCTCTCGCCGCCAGCGATTTCGACGCCCCCAAGCCCGAGACCAAAACCCTCGAAGCCACCACCGGCACTTGGCGGCAGTATTTGAAAATTACCACCTTCGGCCAGCACACCTACCTCGACGAGGGCAACGCTAGTAACACGCCGTAGCGCAGCGCCGTTACTCGCCGACCACTCGCTGTCCGCGCCAGTGCAAAGCCGCCGCGAGGCCGCTTTCGATAAGGCTCAGCGTTTCCACCGCGGGATAGTTGCCGCTCACGCCCAAGCGCGGCAGGCGGTCGAGCAGGCCCGCGTGTTCGGGGAAAAGGTTCGCGTTGCGCGTCGTCGTCATGGTGGTGAAACCGCCCGCCCGAACCAAGTCGAATTCGCGTTCGTTGACCGCATTCCGCCCGCCAAATGGATACGCGAAGTGCCGGACCTCACGCCCCACTTCCGCCTCCAACGCGCGCCGCGCCTCGTGGACTTCCACTTCGATTTCACGCTCCGTCAATTGATTCAAACTATGGTGGGCGTGGGTGTGCGCGCCGATCGTCACCAGCGGATCCGCCGCGAGCTGCCGCACTTCATCCCACGTCATGGAAGTGCGGCGGGTCGGTTCCAGCGGATCGACCTCGGCGGCCTCGGCAATGCGGGCGACGAGTTCATCCCGCCGCGTCCCCAGCCCGCGCAGGAGCGCGGCAATTTCGTCGTAAGCCACCTGCCGCGCCGCCGCCGTGTCGGTCAGAAACTCGTAATCCCGCTCCGGCCAGCGGAAGCGCAGCCGCCACTTCGCGGTCAGCGCCGCCTCCAGCAAATACCACCACACGCTCACCGTCCCGCCTACAAAACCGTTCGTGACATGGACGGCGAACGGCGCGTGAAACTCGCGGAAGATGGGCAGTGCGTGGTGCAGACTGTCCGTGCAGCCGTCGTCGAGGGTGAAGCAGGCAAACTTCGGTTCGCGCGGCCGGGCCAACCGCTCAGGCACGGCATCGAGCGCGATCGGCTCGATGTCGCGCTCGCGCATCCACCCCAACATCCCGCGGAGATCATCGGGCGTGATTTCCAGCGCCCGGTTTTGCGGAAAGAGCGACCGCTCCGAGTCCGGGATCACGCGATGCAGAATGAGGATGCAGCCGATCCCGCGGCGCACCGGCCGGGTGATCATATTGACTGCACGAAGAGCAGCGTCTTTTAGCATAAAATGACCCGGCGTTGACGCCTCTCGCACGGCCCACTAAGCCGTTCGCCGTGCGTGCCCTCCTGAAAAAATCCCGCTTCCTCACCGGCCTCGTCAAAGCCTGCCGTGCGCTGCCGCAGGATTTGCAAGTCCTCGCCTGGACGCGCGCCCAGGCCGGCCAGCTCGCCGCCTACACCAGTGCGCACCCCGTCCGCAAACTCCACCTCGGCTGCGGCCACTGCGTCCTCGATGGCTGGCTCAACGCCGACATTTACCCCGCCCACGCCGACGTCCTCTATCTCGACGCGACCGCGCCCTTTCCCATCGCCGACGCCTCGTTCGACTACATCTACAGCGAGCACGTCATCCAGCACTTCCCGTTTCGCAGCGCGCTCGTGATGCTGCGCGAATGCCACCGCATCCTGAAACCCGGCGGCGTGCTGCGCCTTTCCACGCCAAATCTCCTGCGCCTCGTCTCCCTTCTCACCGAACCCGACGGCGCAGCGCAGCGCGAATACACGCGGCTGGTCAGCGAAAAATACATCCCGGATAACACCGCGCGCCTGCCCGCTTTTGTGGTGAACAACTTCTTCTGGGATTTCACCCACCAATTCGTGCACGACCCCGCCAGCCTGCGCCACGCTTTGGAGCGCGCCGGTTTCACATCGATCGCCGCTGCCGAGATAGGCGCGAGCACCGACCCCGTGCTCACCGGCTTGGAAAATCATGGCCGCATTGTCGGCGACGCGATCAACGAATTCGAGACGATGATCTTCGAGGCGCGAAAGTGAATCAGGCGACGACATGGCTCGGGGCAACGGCTTGGCAGACCTCACGGAAAACTTTCTCCGGCGAGATCATCCGCAAACATTTCAGGTCGAACGGGCACGGCACCGTGGTCCAGCACGGTGCGCACGGCACCCCGCTGTAGAGCGCCTCCGCAAACGGGTAGTAGTAACCCGCCGGCGATTCGTAGCCGCCGAAGATGATGACGGACGGCACCCGAAAGGCATTCGCGATGTGCATCCCGCCCGACGGCGGCCCGACGAAAACATCCCCCTGCCCAACGAGCCAGACGAAGTCGGTCAGCGCCGTGCTCCCTGCGAACGAGTGAAACCGCGGCCCGAAATCGTACTCCGGAAACAGCGCCTGCGTCCCGACCTCGATGACTTCAAAACGCTCCGTCAGTTTTTCGATGAGCACCTTCCACGACTCCGCCGGCCACGCCTTGTTCGGCGTCCAGTGACTCGCCCGCGGCTGCACGATGATCCGCGGCCCCGGGATGGCGGCGATCTTTTCCCGCATCTCAGCAGTGGGCGTCACGTCCGGCGGATCGAGCTGCTCCGCGCGCAGCTCCAACCCCACGCATTCCGCCATCAGCGTGATCAGCGGACGAGGCGGCGGCAGGATCGGCAGATAGCTGAGCTGAAAAGCGCTGTGGCTGCCTTTCGCCGAATACGGCTCGACCGCGTGCAAGTGCGGATTCGTGCGAAACATCTCCACATGCCGCGACAGATAGGTGATGCGGCACGCCGGATTCCGACGCCGGATTTCGCGAAAGATCGGCGTGCACATCAGCTCATCGCCCACCCCGCCGCCCAGCGAGTAGAGCCGGACCGCCGGGCGCTGCCACGGCTTCCGTATCGGCCACGGCCAGCGCCAGCGGATGTAAGCCGCGCCGCCTTTGCGGATAAAGCGTCCGCGCACCGCCACGGTCATTTTCTCCCAGCGCCACGCGAGCGCAGCCGAGACCCGCTGGGCGGGGTTGAGGTGGAGTGGAGGGGCGGACTGCGGCACGGGAGGCGACAAATGAAAATGAGACGCCGCGGGTGTCCAGCCCCAACCCTGCCGCGTGTCCGGAGAATGCGGTTTCCGCTGGCCATCGTCTGTGGTTACCTGCCCGCCTGCCCCGCCCATGCTCGCCAAGCTCTCCCGCATCGCCGCCGATCCCCGCCGCTACCTCGCCGCGGCGCGGGAGCGGGCGTTGCAGCAGCTCAAGCGCTGGGAGCATCACCTCACCCCGGCCTTCGCCCGCACCGCGTATTTTCTCCAGGGGCAGATGGACATCCACCCGACCTCGCGGTGGTATCGTCCGGAGTTTGCAAAAGAAACCGGCGGTTTCTTTTTACCGGGCGATCCGATCGATCGGACAATCACCGAGTTTCACACCTGCGACCTCGTCCGTCGCGACATGCTCATCCTCCTCCTGCGCACGATCCTCGAACGCAAAATCCCCGGCGACCTCGCCGAACTCGGCGTCTATCAAGGCCACACCGCCCGCCTCTTCCACCATTACGTCCCCGAGCGCCCGCTCCATCTTTTCGACACTTTCTCCGGCTTCGCCGAAAGCGACATGCGCGCCGAGTCGGCGGTCACCGGCCTAAAAGTCGCCGCCGAATTTGCCGACACCAGCGTCGAGATGGTCCTCCGCCGCATCGCCCCCCGGCAGCCGGAAAACGTCATCGTCCACCCCGGCTTTTTTCCCTCCACCGTCCCGGTGGGCTGGGAGGAAAAGCAGTTCGCCTTTGCGCATATCGATGCCGATCTCTACGAGCCGATCCTCGCCGCGCTTCATTACTTTTACCCGAAGGTTCCCGCCGGCGGCATGCTCGTCGTCCACGACTATAACGCGTGGCCTGGCTCCCGCCGCGCCGTCACCGAATTCCTCGCCGGCAAACCCGAACCCGCCATCCCCCTCCCCGACAAATCCGGCTCCGCGCTGATCGTGAAGCAGTAGCGCGCAACGCCACTTTCGGGGTGATTGAGATTTCGAAAGCGTGTCATCCTGAGCGGAGTTCCCGGCGGGCGGAGGTGGGCGGGAACGGAGTCGAAGGACCCCGGCGGTCCGATGACGTATAGCGCTGGAACGGACATCCAAGATCCTTCGACTCCGTTACACTCCGCTCAGGATGACCTCGTTGTTTGGTCACCGCCCAAACCACGCCGGCGCCCTCCCCGTCACCAGCACCCGGAAAAACGCTCCCAGCCACAGACTCCGCGGGCGCACCAGCGGCGCGAGCGCGATCTTGCGGAGTAAATACCGCAGCGCCTCGCCCCGCTGCCCCGCCGCCAGCAGCGTGTAGGCAGTCGCCACGAGATAGTCCGCCTCGTACTCCCGCAGCCACGCCTCCGCCTGCCGCCACTCCACCGGCGCAAGCCGTCCGCCATAGCGCGCGATGAGTTCCCAATCCTCCGCGATCACCCGCGGCGAAAGCCCGCCCGTCTTACTCCCGCCATGCACGCGGAAGCACGCCACCGGCTCCGGGATCGCCGTCATCACAAATCCCGCAAGCAGACTCCTCACCCAAAAATCCTGATCGAATGCACAGTTCAGTTTCACATCCAGTGACCCCACCTTCTCGACCAGCGCCCGTCGCCAAAACATGCCCGGCTGGTAATAGCCGTAGTCCTTTCGCCCCAGCGCCCGCGCCAGCGGCGTTGGCGCGGCGGGGTGGCGTTTGTGAAACACGCCCGCGACATCCACATCATCCACTGCCCCGCTCAGCCACGCGACCGACGGCTCCGCCGCGAAACGCCGCCCTACCGCGACGAGCGCGCCGGGATGATACCAATCGTCGCTGTTGATCCACGCGAGCACTTCGCCCGTCGCCCGTGCCCAGCCTTCGTTGATCGTCGCCGACTGCCCCGCGTCCTTTTCGCAGCGCCAGCCGGCGAGCCACGGTTCGTATTTCTGGATGATCTCCCGCGTCCCATCCGTGCTCCCGCCATCGAGGATGAAGTATTCGAGATCAGGATATCCCTGAAGCAGCACAGCGCGGATCGTTTGCTCGATAAACGCCGCCTGCATGTAGCTCGGCGTGATCAGCGTGATCCGCGGCAGCGCCTCCGCGCATGGCGCACATTCCACCGTCCACGGCCAGCCCGTGCGGCCCGGTGGCGGTGGCGGCAGGTCAGCGAGCGAAGGGCAGCGCATCCCAGTTTTTCGTCCAAACGCCCCACCACGTATCGCGCAAATGCCGGATATCGTAGCCCTGCTCCCGCAGCCGCACGCACGCGCGATAGCTGCCAAACAAATGCCGCCGCATGCTCGGATGCGTGTCGTGGAAAACGATCACCCCGCGCTCGCTCATGTGAGGCAGCAGCTTGGCGAAATCGTTCATCACAAATTCTGTGTCGTGGCAAGCGTCGATGATCCCGAAATCGATCCGCGCGCTGCCGAGATGCTCGCCCATTTCCAACTCCAGCGTGTTCGCAAAAATCTGCGTCACCCGCGGCGCGAAACCGTGCTGTCGATAGACCTCGCCGATGCCCTGTTTCGACAACTCGAAAGTCGTGATGTCGCCGGTCATCTCCTCGGCCGGCGCATTGACCGTCCAGACGTGCGCGTCCGGGCAAAACTTGCACAGGTTCGCCACGGTGCTGCCGTGCGCGGTGCCGAGTTCGACAATCGTCCGCGCCTGCATCGCCTGCGCAATGGCGAGCAGCGGACGGATGTCGTCGTGGTCGTTCATCGTGGCGTCCTGAAAGGCATGCGGCGGCATGCACATCTGATCCATGATGAGTTCGCCGGAAAAAGTGTGCGCACCGATCAGTTCCGCGAGCGTCACGCCGGGCAGCCTGAAGGCGCTGCTGCGGTTCACCTCCCGCCGCGCATCCGCACGCCGCAGCGTCTGCCGCCAGACGGGCAGCACCTCGTCTTTCACGTAGTAATAGGTCAGACCAAACGGCCGCTTGATCGTCTTGTAGAGGCTCATCGGGAGGATTCTTGCGTCCACGAAAAACACGAAAGGACACGAAAAGAAATCCGCTTTTCGTGTCCTTTCGTGCCTTTCGTGGACCTGCTCATGGGGCGACGAGCGACCATTGGTTTTTGATGATGACGGCCGCCGGGTTGTGCGTCTTGCGACCGTTGCCAAAGAAGTCGCCGTCTTCCATCTCGAAATCGAGCGCGCCCGGCACGTGGTCCGCCGCCTCCTCGTCGATGAAGGCCACGAGTTCCATCTGGTAGCGCCCCGGCGTGAGCGCAAAGTGCGGCGGAATCTCCAGGACGAGCGTGCCCGTTTTCGGAAAGACCTGCGGCAGCGCGCGGTCGGTAAAGCTATCCAGCGCGAAGATCCGCACCTGGCTGCTGTCATAGACATTCACCACAAAGCGGATCGGCAGATTCTCCTCCACGGCCTCATACGTCGCGCGAATCGTCAGCCCTTCACCCACGACCGGAGCGGCGATGCGGTCGCGCGAATAGACTTCGAGATTCGTGAACTTCACCCGCCCCGAGCCGCGCACTTCGCCGCGCCGGAAGCCGCTCTTCTGCCCCGGCGGCAGCGCGTCTCGCATGTAAGTCTCCACAATCTCCTGCACCGGCCCCAGCGCCTTGAGTCGCCCCTTTTCGAGGTAAATGCCGCGCACACACAGCGAGGTGATCGCCGCCATATTGTGGCTCACGAAAATCACCGTCCGGCCCGCACGCGCGACCTCACCCATTTTGCCGAGGCACTTTTTCTGAAAGGCCGCATCACCCACCGCGAGCACTTCGTCGATGATCAAAATCTCCGGCTCCAGATGCGCGGCGACGGCGAAGGCAAGCCGCGTGGTCATGCCGCTGGAGTAGTGCTTCACCGGCGTATCGAGAAAGCTGTCCATCTCGGCAAAGGCGGCGATCTCGCCGAACTTCCGCGCGATCTCCGCGCGCGTCATCCCGAGGATCGCGCCGTTCAGAAACACGTTTTCACGACCCGTCAGCTCGGAGTGAAAGCCGGTGCCGACTTCTAGCAGGCTCGCCACGCGGCCCCGGATGCGCACTTCGCCTTCGGTCGGCTCGGTGATCTGACTGAGGATTTTCAGCAGCGTGGATTTCCCCGCCCCGTTGCGTCCGATCACGCCCACGATGTCGCCCTTTTCGATCTGAAAGTTCACGTCTTTCAATGCCCAAAACTCCTGCGCCTCCGGCTTCGCCCCGCCGCGAAATAGCCCCGCCAATTGATCGCGCAATGTGTCGTGCGTCTGCGCGCCGAGCCGGTACTGTTTGCCGAGTTGGCTGACGGTGATCGCAGCCATCAGATCACGTCGGCGAAGGTTTTCTCCGTGTTCCGAAAATAGACCATGCCCGTGACGAGCAGCACTGCCGTGACCGCCACGCTAAGCCAGAGGCCCGGCCAATACGGCGCGAAGCTCGGTCCGAGCACGCACCAGCGGAAGCCATCGATGATCCCGACGAGCGGGTTCAGGCAGAACCACATTCGCCATTTCTCCGGCACCCAGCTCACCCACAAAAACATGACCGGCGTGATGAACATCCCCAGCCGCGTGATGAACGGCACGATGTAGCGCACATCGCGATACTTCACATTCAGCGCGCTGAACCACGCGCCCGCCGCAAACGTGGTCAAAAACGTGAGTGCAAAAAACACCGGCAGCAGCAGCAGCGTCGGGCGAAAGGCGACGCCGTAGCACGGCATGAGGATGAAAAGGATCGCCAGCGAGATCACCGCCTCGACCACGCCGCTGCACACCACGCTCGCCGGGATGATCAGCCGCGGAAAATAGACGCGCGAAATGATCCGCGCCGAAGCGACGAGCGAGTTGCTGCTTTCGCCGAGCGTATTAGCAAAGAACTGCCACGGCAGCAGCGCGGCGAAGACGATGATTTCGTAGGGCGCACCGTTGGTCGGAAACTTCGCGAAGCGCCCGAAGAGCACCGTGAAGACGACCATCGTCAGCACCGGCTGAAGCACCACCCAGGCGACGCCGAGATAGGTCTGCTTGTAGCGCACGAGGATGTCGCGCCACGCGAGGAAGCCGAAAAGCTCGCGATAGCGCCAGAGCTCGCCGAAATCGACGGCGATGAATCCGCGGTGCGGGCGGATGACACGTTCGGCGTCGAGCGCGTCGTCAGCGGGCATCGGCGATTTCGTGATGCCGGGTTGGCTCCACAGCCGCCGGCACCGCCGCGGTTTTCCGCCCCACGACCACCGTCGAAAGCCCGCTCGTCGGCAGGATCGCATCGAGCACGCGGAAGAGTGGCGTGAGCTTGCCGTAAAGCTTGAGCTGCCACGGCTTCAGCGCTTTCTGCCCGCCCAGCGTGTTCGCCACGTACCACGCGAAGATGCCGAACTTGTTGAAGTAAAACTGCTTCTCCACCTCGAAACCCGCCTCGCGCATTTTGCCGTCGAGCTCGCCTTTCGCGTAGCGGCGGAAGTGGCCAAGCGCGCGGTCGAAGTCGCTGTAGAGCTTCATGTTGAACGGCACCAACACGACCACGCGGCAACCCACCGGAACCGTCTCCATCAGATTCTGCAGCACGGCACGGTCGTCTTCGATGTGTTCGAGCACGTTGAGAAAAACCACACTGTCCGGCGCAAACTCCCGGAGCTGCTCGTAGTCTTCGCGCGCGGTCATATCGAGCTTGCCGATGCGCAAGCCGCGCAACTCAGACCATCGGCCCTGGAGTTCGGTGAGGTAATCGATCCGGTAATCCGTGAGCAGCACATGCTCGTGCTTGCGAATGTGTTTGCTCAGATTCCCGCGCCCGACGCCGAGTTCCGCCACGCGCTCGCCGAGCCATGGCTTCACGCTTTCATACATCCACTCGTTGAACTGCGGCGCTTGCTCCATCGCGTCGAGCGTGACTTTGCCGGGGTCGGAGTAGTTGCTGGAAAAGCGGTATTTGAAAATGAACCACAGCGCTGCCGCTCCATCGCGCCAGGTGATCTTCTTGCCCTCGTCGTAGCGCCGACCGTTGTAGCTGATCGGCACTTCAAACATGCGCAACCGATTACGCGCAACCTTCGCCGTGATCTCCGGCTCGATGCCAAAGCGGTTCGACTCCAGCGGAATCGCCTTCAGCGCCGTGCTCACGAACGCTTTGTAACACGTCTCCATGTCCGTGAAATTCGTGTCATTGAGCATATTCGAAAGTGTGGTCAGGAACCGATTCGCCATCGTGTGCCAGAAATAGAGGACCTTCCGCTCTTCGCCAGTAAATCGGCTGCCGAAGACCACATCGGCCCGACCATCCATGATCGGCCGAAGCAGGCGTGGATAGTCGTTCGGGTCATACTCGAGATCAGCATCCTGGAAGACGGCGAGGTCGCCGGTGGACTCGGCGATGGCCCGGCGCAAAGCGGCGCCTTTGCCCTGATTCGGCGTCTGCTGGAAAATAGAAATCTCCGGATGCTCGGCCGCCAGTTCCTGCGCCACACGCCAGGTGCCGTCCTTGGAGCCGTCGTTCACGATGATGATCTCCCGCGCCAATCCGCCGGGTAGCGGCGCCGCGAGGACTGCTTCCATGCTGGCGCGCAGGCTTTCTTCCTCGTTGTAAGCGGCGACGAGGATGGAGAGTTTTTGGAACTTCGGAATAGATGGCACGGGCGGAAACAGCGAAGAGAGTGCGCCAAACCACTGCGCAGCGAAAATCAATTTCTTGACTGGATTTTGTAAAGTTTCGCCGGCGCGAACTGGCGCTCACCAGCCCGCATGATTTCGGAACTGGCCACCAACCAGAAGCGATCCTGGTTCTGTGCGACCACCCGCCGAAGTTGCTCCTGATGCTCACGCCGTTTGTCCTCCGGCACGGCGTCGTCGAGCAGGAGATATTGTATTCTCCCGCCGGTCAAAAAGGTGAGCAACTCTTCTTCATCACCGAAACGAGGGGCGTAACCGCTCCCACTCCACGCGCTGCTCGCGAGTGTTTTACTGGCGCGCTGGATAACGTGACCGGGCCGCGATTCACGCATGGCTACTTCGGAGATGAACATCCCCTCCCCACGCGCATCCGAGGAAACGAGAATGACATCCGCAGGCGCAGTTTCGCTGATGACCGCTTGGGCAAGCGTGCCGAAGCCGGAATAGCCTTTCGTCTCGATCGGCCACACCGCACTCGCCAAGACGACAACTCCGAGAAACGCAGCCACCGGAGTCGATGCCCGCGATTTGCTCAGCGCCATGAACCCAGCCACCGCAAACATCACTGCCGCTGGCAGCGTGGGAACGAGGTGCCGGGCCTCGAAGCCCACGGGCGCAAGACTTTGAAAAACCAGCACCGCGACGATCAGCGCTCCCGCTGCCGCCCATCGGCCTTGCTCCGTCGCACCCGCGCGGACCCGGACCAGCACGCCCACGCCGAAAAGCAGCAGCGGCAGCATCCCGAGCGCGAGGCCGAATTTGGTCACATAGTAGGGCAGCGCTTCACGCGTAAAGTGCCACGATAGTCCCGGCTCAACCCAGCCACCTCTACCAAGATTGCGCGTCGCCCACGTCCACGGCCCGGCGAGGATCAAGACGAGCAGCGCTGCCGCCCAAAGCGCAGGACGTTTGAGCAGGTAGAACTTGCGCGTGAAAAGCAGGGCCAGCGGCGCTGCGAGCGCGAGCGCGAGGCCAGTGCCTTTGGTTAGAATCGCCAGTGCTGCGAAGAGACCGAAACGCAGCGCGTCGCCACGACGCTCCCGATCAAGAAAAGCGCCCCAGGCCAGCATCGCGGAAAACATCAACAGCGCGCTCAGGGTTTCCGCCATGATCATCCCGTAACTCTCGCGAAACAGTGGCAACGAGATCAGCAACGCGGCGCCGAACCCTGCGGGCCAAATACCGAATTCCGTGCGGAGGCCCCGAAAAACTTGCCACGCCACGCCCGCGGCGAGCGCGCAAAGAAGTAAAAGCAACGAAGCGCGCGAGGACGAAAACGGCAGAGTCCACGCTGTCTGCACGAGGTAAAAAAACGGCGGCCATACACCGAGGCCGATCTTCGGGTAGTGGGCGTAGTAGCGATCCGCAAATTCCTTACCCGCTTGCATCGGCGAACCTGGACGGTCGCCGGCTACATAGCGCCCAGCCATCACCGTCGCGTCGCGCACAAACAGTCCGGTCACGTAGTGCGCTGCCTCATCGGGGTGCCCGCCAAACTCGCTGCGGTGCGCGCCGCCGATCCGTTGCCAGAAAAACGCAAGGTCCACGGCGAGGATGAAAATGATACCGGCAACAATCCACGTCCGCGATTTCACGCCGACTGGTGGCGGGTCAACGCTGGGGGCCGAAGTGCTCATTTATTCGGCGTTGGTTCAAACCGCGCCAGCACTGCCTTATGCTGCGACTTGTTGCCCGGCTCCGACCGGCATTCCACCGGTCGCCAGCCGCGACCGGAAAAGAAGTAATCGAGACGTAACCACGGGCCAAAACCCGCGACCGGGTTGCGCGTCGTCCCGGGAAAGGTCAACCCCCAGCCGCGCCCAGCCGCCTCGAAAGCGTCCGTCATTTCGTCCGCGAAAAGATGGTAGATGTAACCGTGGTCGGGCGTGTTGAAATCACCCGCAACGATGAACGGCAACGTCTCCTCGCGAAAAACTTTGTCGAGCCCGCGGGCGAGTTCGATGCGCTGTTCAAGCCATTCGCGATAGTTTCCAAAACCCGGTTCGCGGGTCTTCCGTCCCATCAGATCGCCGAGGATGCGCCGCCCACCTAGAAAACGTCCGAGTTCCCGCCGCGGCGTAGGTAGATGGACGCTGTAAAAGACCAGCGGCTTTTCTTTCATTAGCACCTCGAAGCGTGCGGCCACCGGAATGCCGCGCCAGGTCGGTTGACTCAGCAGGGTCGCATTTTTGATGGGATACCGGCTGGCAAAGATGAATTCGCCCTGCCCGGAAACAAAGCTTCCCGGCAGTTTTGCGGCGAACTCCGGGCCGCGGTTGCGCGCGTCCTGGAGAAGCAAAAAATCTGGTTTTTCCCGAGCTAGAAACTCGGCGAACTGCGGGCGATTGCTTTCACCGTAGTTGAAAGTGATCGCGGAAATCATCGACTCATCCCGGCGCCCCGAACCCGACCATCCAAACGTCATATACCCAAAGGCCACAGCCAAGACGCATGCGAGATGCCAGAGGCAAAGGCGCGGGCGGAAAAGCAAGCAGAGCGGCGTGAGCCCAAGTAACGGCAACAGCAGAACTTGGGGCGGGGCGTAGAGCAACACGCTCAGCACCCACAAACGTTCGCCCCACCATTCGAGCGCGATCATGCCAACCAACAACGCAGCGACGTAGCTCAGCGTGAGCCAGCCGAGCACACGGCGCAGCATGGCCAGTGCGCGGGCAAGGGTGCCGGCGGTGAGTGCGAAGACGACTTTTTCCGGCGGCGGTGAAGAGGTGCCCGACGTTGAGTCCGTCATTGAGCGACGGGTGGCTCAGGCGGAGCGGGCGGCGGCTCCGGGGTCTCGCCCGGCGTCGGCGGAAGCATGCGCCGACCGATTTCGCTTTTGCGCACTCGATCAATCTCGGCCAAGGCCGGGGCAGAGATTTCGGACTCCCGCAGTTCCTGGGCTTTGCGGAAATAAAACTCTGCGTCCTTAAACCGCCGCTGCACCTGGAGGTGCAATCCGTAGTAGGCATACACGTTGCCAAAATTCGGATCGCCGGCGATAGCCTGCTGGTAGGCCTCCTCCGCCTCGTCGTAGCGCCCCGCGGCGTCCAGGGTCTGGCCGAGCTTCAACAGCAGACGCACATCCCGCGGAAAGAGTCGTAGTCCTTCCACATAAGCCTCCGCGGCTTGCTCATGTAACGCCGCGCGGCCAAGGGCGTCCTCGACCTTGAGAGTTTGATAGTGCCGGGCCTCACCCAAGTAATACCAAAGATTCGGGTTCTCGTGCTCGTAGCTGATCGCCCGCTCCGCGAGCGCACGCGCTTCGTCGTAGCGCCGGTCCCGCAAGGCACGGCGGGCCAGTTCGCCAAAATACTCGCCCGGTATTAGCGGCACCGCCAAGACGAGCAGCGCCACGGAAAAAGCCGGGGTGACCCAAGGTAGCCATTTCACTCCCCGCGTTTCAGTCGCGCCGGCTTTGGGCATCGCGGACGGGGTCGCAACGACGGCAAAAAGGACCGCGCCAAGCAGTAGATTCGCCGGCAGGTGGAAGTTGAAGTCCACCACGGAATGAAACAGCAGCGCCATGATTCCCGAGAGCGCGCCCAAAGCCAGCGCCAGCTCATTGCCCGTCGTCCTCCACTCCGGTTTCAGTTTGACCTGCACAATTCGGCGAATCCCGGCCAGGCCTGTCCCCAAATGAACGATGAGAAAAAGCCCGCCGAGGACCGCGCCGATCACCCCATACTCGGCGAGCAAATGCAGGTAGTCGTTGTGCACGAACATCGGGTCGGCCTGGACCTCGGGCGAACGGAATTGTCGTCCGTAATACAGGTAGGTGCCGCTTCCCGTGCCCACCATCGGACTCAAAGCGAACGCTTGGAGCGAAGCCTGCCACATATAAATCCGCATGTTTGCTGGCACATCCTTTGAAGCCGCATTCTCACCCAGAATCGTCGTCAACCGCTCCTTCATCGAATCGCTCTTGGCCATGACAAAAACCGCACCGCCCACCAGCAGCCCAGCGCCCACAAAGGCCGAGACCAGCATCGGCCAAAGCCGCTCGGGGCGAAGTTGTCGCACCGCCCACAGGCTCAATACGACGAAGAAAAACAAGCCCACCACGATGCTCAGATAGCCCCCGCGACTGCCCGTCAGCGCGATTCCGCCGATACTCACCAGCGTGCACCAGCCGGCCAGAATCCGCACGCCGTTAGCCACCCGCCCCCAACAGCAGATGCTCAGCGCCATTAATCCCAGCATTTCCAGCAAACCGGCCAAATGGTTCGGGTAGATGTAAAACCCGCTCGCGCGCCAATCCCAGTTCGACCGGATAATCCCCGGCAGCAGCATGTAGTTATTCACTTCCTTAAACTGGATCGTCCCAACAGCGACATGCACGAGTCCCAGTGCGGCCAGCACGCCGATAATGATCAGGCGATCACGCGCCCGCACGAAATGGCTGCTCACCGCGAAGTAGGCGACCACCGCGCCGAGCGTGAGAAAAAGGTCCCAGCGCGCAAGATACTCAACCGGCGAAAACTGCGTCCGCGCGATAACGTAGGCGCCTAGCAGCAGCGTGCTGAGGCTGGTCAAAAGCGCGAGCGGGTTCTGGTTGCTCTCTTTCTTAGCGAAGACCAGCAGCACCCCAGAAACCCCAAGCGCGATATTTGCCGGCAGGCTGAAAACCAAACCTGCGCCACCCACGAGGAGCTGCATCAGCACCAAGGCGAGAATGAAAATTCCTAGTGAGACGTAGCGCATGAAGGAGGGACGAAGTTAGTCAGCGACCACCGCGTAAAGAAGTCGAAAATGGCTGGGGCAAGGACTGTAGGGGAAGCTGTCAGCTTCCCCTACAAACGCGCGGCGCCAATTAGGCCTCCCCCGGAGCAGCGTCGTCTTCCTCGTCGCGGACAACCGGCGCGATCCCGCAAAGAATCTCGCCCTCACGCATGTCGATGAGTTTCACGCCTTGCGCATTGCGGCCGGTCTCGCGGATTTCGGCAACGCGAGTCCGCACCATCTTGCCCTTGTTGGTGATGAGCATGAGTTCATCGGCGTTGCGCACGGTCAGCGCGCCGGCGACGCCACCGGTGCGCTCGGTCGTCTTCATGGTGATGACGCCTTTGCCGCCGCGCGATTGGAGGCGGTAGTCGTCAAAGATCGTGCGCTTGCCGAGGCCGTTTTCGCCAGCCACGAGCAGCATGGCTTCTTTGTTCACGAGCGCAGCCGCCACGATGTAATCGCCTTTCTCGGGGCGGATGCCCCAGACGCCGACGGTATTGCGGCCCTGGTCGCGCAATTCTTCCTCGTTGAAACGAATGCTCATGCCCTCGTGAGTGATGAGGACGATTTCATCGAGTCCGCCGGTCAGTTTGCAGTCAATGAGCCGGTCGTCCTTCTCGATCTGGATCGCGATGATCCCTCCTTTGCGGATGTTTTTGAAGTCGCTGAGGTTCGACTTTTTCACGATGCCGCTGCGCGTGGCGAAGACGATGTGCAGCTTATCGGTCCACGTATCGACCTCCTCTTTCTGACCCTGCACCCGGATCGTCGCCGCGATCTTCTCCTCGGCGCGAAGCTCCAGGAGGTTGGCGATGCTGCGGCCTTTTGACGCGCGGGAACCTTCCGGAATTTCAAAGACCCGCTCGACGTAGCAGCGTCCGTCGGTGGTGAAAAACATCAGGTAATCGTGTGTGGTCGCCGAGAAGAGATGCTCCACGAAATCGTCCGCGTCCTCCTCGCTCGCGCCCTCACGAGCGGTCATGCCGATCACGCCTTTTCCGCCACGGCGCTGGGCGCGGTAGGCGGAAACGGCAGTGCGCTTGATGAAACCCTTGTGCGTCAGCGTGACGATGACGCCTTCGTTGGCGATGAGGTCTTCGATCGAAATCTCGCCTTCTGCGGCGACGATCTGGGTGCGGCGCTCACTGCCGTACTTCTTCTGAATCTCGCGGAGCTCGTCCTTAATGATCTTCAGCACGCGCTTCTCGCGCTCGATGATGTCCATCAGGTCTTTGATCGTCTCCAGCAAGGCGTCGTATTCGCCTTTGATGCTCTCGCGTTCGAGGCCCGTGAGCTGATAGAGGCGCAGATCGAGAATGTGGCCGACCTGCTTTTCGGTGAACTTGTATTGTCCATCAGCGGTGAGGCGCGCGTCGGAGCGAATGAGCACACCGATCTGTTCGACAGCGCCGCGCGCCCACGAAAGCGCCAGGAGTTTGGCTTTCGCATCGTCGCGGTCGCGCGAGTCGCGGATGATGCGGATGAAGTCGTCGAGGTTCGCCAGCGCGATGAGGTAGCCTTCGAGTTTGTCGGCTTCGACTTCCGCAGCGTTCAGCAAGTAGCGCGTCCGCCGCAACACGATCTCGCGTCGGTGCTCGATGTAGCAGGCGATGGCGTCTTTCAGCCCGAGGAGCCGCGGTTTGCCGTGGTCGATCGCGAGCATGTTCACGCTGAACGACGACTCCAGCGCAGTGTGCTTGAAGAGGTTGTTGAGGATGACCTTCGGGTTGCCATCGCGCTTTAGCTCGATGACCACGCGCGTGAGTTCGTCCGACTCGTCGCGCACGTCGCTGATACCCGTGAGCACTTTGTCGTTCACCAAATCCGCAATGCGCTTCACCAGTTCGTTGCGCTTCACGTTAAACGGAATCTCCGTGATGATGATCTGCTCGCGCCCGCCTTTTAGTTCCTCGACGCCCGCCCGGCCGCGCACGCGCACCGCGCCGCGTCCGGTTTCAAAATACGAGCGGATGCCCGTGCCGCCTTGGATGACGCAACCGGTCGGGAAGTCCGGCCCTTTCACATAAGCCATCAACCCGTCGAGCGTGATGTCAGGGTCATCGATCTGCGCGCAGATGCCGTCGATGCATTCGCTGAGATTGTGCGGCGGAATGTTCGTCGCCATGCCCACTGCGATGCCGGTGCCGCCATTCACGAGCAGATTCGGGAACGCTGCGGGCAGCACCACTGGCTCCATCAGCCGCTCGTCGTAGGTTGGCCTGAAATCGACCGTCTCCTTGTCCATGTCATCCATCAGTGCGGCGCCGAGATGCCGCAGCCGCGCCTCGGTGTACCGCATCGACGCGGGTGGATCGTCTTCCACGCTGCCAAAATTCCCCTGCCCATCCACCAGCATGTCGCGCATCGCCCACGGCTGCGCCATGTGCACCAGGGTCGGGTAAATCGCCTGGTCGCCGTGCGGATGGTAGTTGCCCATCGTATCGCCGACGATCTTCGCGCACTTGATATGCTTGCGATTCGGCAGCACGCCGAGGTCATTCATGGTGACGAGAATGCGCCGCTGCGAGGGCTTCAGCCCGTCCCGCGCATCCGGCAACGCGCGGCTGATGATGACGGACATCGAGTAGTCGAGGAAAGACTTCGACATCTCCTCAGCCACATTCATGGGCTGGACTTTTTCGTTGGGATTGAGGTTGGGCATGGAAAGGGTGGTTAGGGATTGGGTGATTCGTCCGCAGGGAAAACAGGAATGCCGAGCACGCCCGCCGCGTCACGCATCCGTCTGTCGGTGGTGCAAAGCGGGAAGTCTTGGGAGAGGTCGCAAGCGGCGGTGTGGATGGCGTCGAGCGAACGGAGCGGCACCGCTGGATGACAACGCTCAAGGATGTGGACGGCTTTTTTCAAAACAATACCCGTGAGCGGTTGGATTTCGATTTCGCCGCTATGCACGCGCCGGTTGAACTGCTCCCAAGCCGCCTTTCGCTGCGCATCCGTAATCAGCTTCATTCTTTGTTTTCCGTTCAGCGCCGAAAGCACTTCGGTGATGGCGAGTTCTGAGGAGGTGATCGGCTGGCCCACGAGCGCGTCACTGAAAAACCCGCTATCAGACTCGTCCACCAGCAACTTCAGGATGATCGCGCTGTCGAGATACATGCTACCAGCGGGAATCCCGATCTGCGCGGATGATTTCCTCACCGGTCAGGTCACCTTTTTTCCATTTTGGCATCTTCGCCAGATGCTCCCAAGTGCCCGTGAAAACCTTGCGTTCACGCTGCTGATTCATCGGCACGAGCCGCGCCTTGGGCACGCCATCGCTGGTGATCACCACCTCGCGCCCGGCGGCGACTTCCTCCAGCAAACCGGACAAATGCGCCTTGGCGGCCCGCACGGAGATAGTCACGCCGCCGCCCGGCATCGCTGAAAACTCGCGCACCACCGGCGTGTCCGTTTCTCCCTCTGTTTCCTCATCTTGCGCTATGGCTTTGGATTTCATGCCACCAATGTAGTCACGCGTAGTCACATCACGCAACTTCTTCTCTCGGTAAAGCGGCACCGGCTTCTTTTTCATGCGGGCGTTTCGTTCACGGAAAAAGGTGAGCGATCAAAATTCGCGATCTCGGCGTCCAGTTCGGCGATGCGCTGGCGTGCGATTTTCACGTCGTCGGTCAGTTGATCGGCGGGAACCAAAGCGGGCTTGCCATCCCGCGTGGTGACGACGGGGCGGCCATCACGGCGATGCTCCTCGACGACCTTGATGAACGCGCGGTTGAGGCCGCGTTCGGTGAGCAGTTCCATCGGGATGCCGCGGGCCAGTGGGAAGGTTTCGGGATTCATAGCGTCAGGTTAAATTCCGTGGCGATTCTTTCAAACTCCGCGGGCGTGAAAACGAGATGATTCTGCCGGTCGCCTTGGGCGAGTTTGCGCGGGCGCTGCTCGGCGTTGTCGTAGAGCGCCCATGAATCGAGGTACGGGCGGTAGAGGGCGAAGAGATTTTGCAGACCGACCCGGAAGCGTCGGCGCAAGTCCGCTTCCGGCACGTTGTGCCCACCGGCTTCGACGCAATCCGCGACTCGCTGGATCGAATGTTCGATGCTGGGCAGGATGAGGAAATCGAGATGGATCGAGTAGCCGCGTTCCCTTGCCGTGCGGAAGATATGGCGATAGGTGCGTCCGCTGAGCGTAGTTTCCATCCCGAAGTCCCGTCCCTCGCCGATGAAACGCCGGACGCGTTCCAGCATGAGCCGCCCCGCTTCCAGTTGCGCCCGCTCCGGCGCGAGCGGCGAAAGCCCGCGCGCCATTTCGTCGGCATTGAGGAAATCGAGCACGGCAAAGTCATAGCGCAGAAAATCCCGCACGAAGGTCGTCTTCCCCGCACCGTTCGGGCCTGCGATGATGTAGAGAGAAGGCACGGTTTGCCCATCAAAGTTCCAAGTTATCCACAGGCCGCCGCCCAAACCGCTTTTGAAACTCAGCCCGAAGCACATCGTTGTCAGCGATCTCCAACTCACTTGCGAGGACAGCTAACTGGAAGGCATCGTCAGGCGTGTAGCGGTTCCATGAAAAGCTTTTGTTCTTCTTCTTGCCATTAGCGAGCGTCCAGGTGCCGCACCAAAAATCATATTCGAGATGAGGCTTATCTTTCGGCACGTAAAGCCGATGGTAAACGTTCACATGACCGGACTTGTTGCGCTTTGTAAGTTCGCCTTTATGGCTAGTTCTTGCAGGTCCGAGTTTCCTGCCCCAGGCCCGATAACGACGCAACGCTTGCAGTTTTGCACCGCGAGAACCTCCGTGATCTGCGTCGGCAAACAGTTCGGAGCGCCGCTCACCGTTTCTCATAATACGAGCGTTCCATCCCATCCGAACGCCTTCAAACTTCATTCGCGTTACGCCAAGCGGCTCTTTCTTCGCCTTCATAGTTATTACACATCCAGCCGCGCGTTCAGCGCGTTGTCTTCGATGAACTGGCGGCGGGGCTCAACGACGTCGCCCATGAGGATGGTGAACATGCGGTCGGCTTCGACGGCGTTGTCTTCGTTGAGCTCGACCTTCCACATCTTGCGCTTGTTCGGGTCCATGGTGGTCTCGAAGAGCTGCTTCGGGTTCATTTCGCCGAGGCCTTTGAAGCGCTGGATGCTGAGGCCTTTCTTTCCGATCTCGATGACTTTGCCGAGGATTTCCGGGACGGAGAAAAGGGCGTGGGTGACCGCCTTTTCGCCCTCGCCTTCGATCAGCTCAAAGATCGGATTGTCGCTATCGGAGAAGTGCTCGACCCTGAGGCCTTTGCGGCTCAGCTCGGTGATGAGTTTCTGCACGGAGGTGGACTCGTGCAGCTCGATGAGCCGTGCGCGGCGGCGGACGCCTTCCTCCTTTTTCTTGGGGGCGACTTTTTCGACCGGCTCGCCTTCGAGGGTGAGGTCGCCGTTGGCGGGTTCGGGCGCGGGATCGTCGAAGAGCGCCAGGTCGCGGTTTTCTTCGTGAAAGGCGCGGACCTCGGCCTCGCCGGGGAAGTAGGTGACCCACTCGGTATTGCCCTCGCGCACTTTCACCATGAAGCCGGGGAGCCCGCCGGTCTTCGGGTCGCGCTCGGTGAGGTAGGCTTCGAAGTCGCCGCCGTGGCGCCGAATGGCGTCGCTGAATTTTGCGAGGCGTTCGAGCAGTTCGAGGATGTCCTTGAGCTGCGTGGCAGTGATGACTTTGCCGTCGGCGAGATTCTTCAGTTTCACCTCTTCGGAACCGAGGGTGATGAGGATGCGGTTGAGTGCGGCGTCGTCGTCCACGTACTCCTCGCGCTTCTTGCGCTTGATGAGGTAGAGCGGCGGGCAGGCGATATAGACGTGGCCTTTGCGGATGAGGTCGGGCATCTGCCGGTAGAAGAAGGTGAGCAGCAGGGTGCGGATGTGGGAACCGTCCACATCGGCGTCCGTCATGATGATGATCCGCCCGTAACGCAGCCGCGCGAGATTGAAGGCGCCTTCGTTTTCCTTGGCGTTGGCATCGCCGCTGGCCACGCCAATGCCCGTGCCGATCGCCGTGATGAGCGTCTGGACTTCGGTGTTTTGCAGCACCTTATCGAGGCGCGCTTTCTCGACGTTGATGATCTTTCCCTTGATCGGGAGGATCGCCTGAAAACGCCGGTCGCGTCCCTGTTTCGCGGAGCCACCGGCGGAGTCGCCCTCGACGACGTAGAGCTCGGTGAGAGCCGGATCGCGCTCGGAGCAGTCAGCCAGTTTGCCGGGCAAGCCGCCACCCGTGAGCGCACCTTTGCGGACGGTCTCGCGGGCTTTGCGCGCGGCCTCCCGAGCACGGGCGGCCATGAGGCACTTGTCGATGATGCGTTTTCCGACGCCGGGGTTTTGGTCGAAGTGCAGCATCAAGCCTTCGTAGCTGACCGATCCGACGATGCTCTCCACCTCAGGCGAGATGAGCTTCACCTTCGTCTGCGACTCGAATCGTGGGTCCGGGTGCTTCACGCTGACGACGGCAGCGAGCCCTTCGAGCACGTCGTTACCGGTGATCGCGGGATCCTTGTCTTTGAGCAGCGAACTGTTCTTCGCGTATTGATTGATCGCGCGCGTGAGCGAGCCGCGGAAGCCGCTTGAATGTGTGCCGCCGTCCGGGTTCGGGACGGCGTTCGTGTAGCAGAGAAGCTGTTCGTTGTAGCTGTCGTTATAGTGCAGGCCGATCTCGACGATGATCTTGTCGCGGGTGCCCTTGATCATGATCGGCTTGGGATGCACGAGCGTTTTGTTCTCGGAGAGTCGCGCCACAAAATCTTCGACCCCGCGCGGATGTTGAATATGCACGGGGCGCCCGCCTTCCGTGCGTTCGTCGAGGAAAGTGAAGGACAGCGGCGCGTTGATGTAGGCGAGGTCGTTCAAGCGCGTGATGATGCGCTCCGCCTTGAACTCGATCGTCTCCAGAAAGATCTCCGTGTCCGGCATGAAGGTGATGAGCGTGCCGGTGTGTTTTTTCGATTTCACCTCCGCGATGACATGCAGCTTCTGCTTGGTCGTCCCGCGTTCGAAAGACATCGCGTGAATCTTCCCGTCGCGTGTGACCTCCACCTTGAACCACTCCGAAACCGCGTTGACGCACTTCGCGCCGACGCCGTGCGTGCCGCCCGAGTATTCGTAATTGCCCTGGCCATACTTTCCGCCGGAGTGCAGCCGCGTGAGCACGAGTTCCACCCCGGGCATATTTTCCTCCTTGTTGATGTCCACCGGAATGCCGCGTCCGTCGTCGCGGATCGAAATCGAGCCGTCGGCGTGAATGTTCACGTCGATGTGTTTGCAGTAGCCGGCCAAGAATTCGTCCACCGAGTTATCGAGCACTTCCGACACGCAATGGTGCAGCGCTCGCTCGTCCGTCCCGCCGATATACATGCCGGGCTTTTTCCGCACCGCTTCGAGCCCTTTGAGGGAACTCAAATCATCAGCATCGTAGGTCGTTTTTTTGGAAGCGGTTTCGGATTTTGGAGCGTCGGGATCGGCCATATTTCGGAAAGGGAAATTGTGAACCCGGAGACTAGGGAGGTGGGTAGCTACCCACAAGGGCTATTTTGGCGTGATTTTCGGCAGTTTCCGCAACGGCTTGGGCTCGCCGTCAATTGCGACCACAAGATATTGATGGACAGGCTCCTCAGGATGCGAATCAATCGCGGCCCGTGAAACGCGCCCTCCGCCTTGCCGCGCTCTTGTTTTTCTGCGCCCTCACTTTCGGCCTGCGCAGCCATAATCTGCGCGAGGTTTTCATCGACGGAAAAATCTACCTCGCGGATGCCGACTGCTATTCGCGGATGACCCGGGCGCGGATGGTTGCAGAGCATCCGGGAATGATCGTGCGCCACCACGATTTCGAGAACTTCCCGCAAGGCGTGACACCTCATACGACCGCGCCGCTGGACTACCTGATCGTCGCCGGGAAAACGGCGCTCGATGCCGGCTTCGCGGTCTTCGATTCGGACAAAACGAGCGTCCTTCATGACCAGACGCTCGATCTCGCCGGCGCACTGATCAGTCCCCTGCTGGCAGCGCTCGGCACGGTGTTTCTCGCGGTGTGGGCGTGGACGCTACGGCTGCGTTTCTGGGGGATGGCGCTGCTGCTTTACGCAGTCAGCCCGATCCTAGTGCATGGCACGCAACTGGGCCGCCCGGATCATCAGGCGCTGCTCATCTTGCTGCTGGCGGTGGCGCTCGGTGCGGAAATCGCGCTCGCCACGACTAGCGCGTCTGTAGGGGAAGCTGACAGCTTCCCCTACAGACGTATCGCCGTGCCTGTCTGCTCCAGCGCTTTGAACCATTTCGTCGCCTGCGCCTGCTTGTCGAGCTTGGGGCAGGTCACCACAGTGATGGTTTCATCCGGCAACCGCGCGCAATAGTCCTGCAACGCCTGGCCGCCCTCCGTGCCCG
>JANMTP010000020.1:0-1635 GCA_031390545.1 Chthoniobacter sp.
CGCCGAGAGTCGGCTGATTCATCACACCGCGCGGCTCGATGAAGAAGAGGCGATGCCTCCAAAGAAAGAGAACGCGCTTACCGCGGAGCAGGTTGGCAAGCTGCGAGCCTGGATCGACGCTGGGCTCCCCTTCCCCGCCCCGCTCGCGCGCACGGATGAGAAAAAAGGGCCGACTCACTGGTCATTCGTCCCACCAGTAAAAGCAGCGCTCCCCGAGGTGAAAAACGCCGCATGGAGTTCCGCGCCTATCGACCGTTTCATCCTCGCCCGTCTGGAAAAAGAAGGGCTTCAGCCATCACCCGAAACGTCCCGCGCCACGCTCCTGCGACGCGTTTCACTCGACCTCACCGGACTCGCGCCGTCACTCGCGGAGATCGATGCTTTCGAACAAGACGCTGCTCCGGACGCTTACGAAAAGCAGGTCGGGCGGCTGCTCGACTCACCTCGATACGGCGAGCGCTGGGCGCGCTGGTGGCTCGATGCCGCTCGCTACGCAGACAGCGACGGGTACGAAAAAGATCTCCCGCGCGAGCAACACGCCTGGCGCGACTGGGTGATCCACGCCTTCAACCGCGATCTTCCGTGGGACAAATTCATCGTCGCTCAGATCGCCGGCGACCAACTCCCCGACGCTGGTCAGGACGAGCGGATTGCGACCGGTTTCATCCGAAACACGATGGTGAACGAGGAAGGCGCGGTGATCCCCGAACAGTTCCGGCTCGAGGGGATGTTCGACCGCATGGAGGCGCTCGGAAAAGGGGTCCTGGGCCTCACGGTGCAATGCGCGCAATGCCACACGCACAAGTTCGATCCGATCACGCAGGAGGAGTATTTTAAAATGTTCGCCTTCCTGAACAACGTGCACGAGGCGATCAGCGCCGTCTACACGCCGCAACAGCTCATGGAGATCGAGGGCCTCACCCGCGAGATCGCGACAACAGATCAGGGAATCAAAGAGCGAATCCCCGACTGGAGCCAGAAAGCGGAAAGCTGGGCGCGCTCGTTGCCGGCTGAGATCGCGTGGACGCCGCTGCGCCCGACGAGCATTGTAGAAGCCGTAGGGCTCGTGCATCCGACTGTGTTGCGCGACGATTCGGTGCTCTGTCTCGGCCACAAAATGCCAGATAACGCGACGCTCACCACGTTTGCAGACCTCCCTGCGGACAAGGCTCTGACGGGCTTGCGAATCGAGGCGCTCACCCATGGCGACCTCCCTTTCGGCGGACCAGGGCGCAGCTTCAAAGGGCTATTTGGAATCAGCGAAGTGAAGATCGACACGGCAACCGCTGCAGAGCCCGAGAAGTGGACTTCGGTCGCGCTTCAAAATGCGACTTCGGATTTCGCGCAGCCTGAATCGCCGATCGAGCAATTCTTCCGGGATGGCGAGGACAAGCGGCTGATCGGCCCCGCGGCGTTTCTGATCGATGGCAAGGAAGATACCGCATGGGGCGTCGATCGCGGGCCCGGAAGACGCAATCGCGACCTCCAAGCGGTGCTGCAATTCGCGCAGCCACTTGCCGTTGCGGCTGGGATGAAGGTGCGGATCACCTTCAAGTTTTCCCACATGGGCAAAGACGGTTTCGCACGCCGCAACAACGGTATCGGACGCTACCGGTGCAGCGTGACAGAAGCCGC
>JANMTP010000026.1:0-101185 GCA_031390545.1 Chthoniobacter sp.
CCCAAACTGCGCCTTCATCTTGTCCGCCGTCTGCCAGGTGCGGATGACGACTTCGCCCACGCGCCCCATGGCCTGCGAGTCGCTGGACATGATCGAGAACGCCCCGAGGTCGTGCAGCAAGTCCTCCGCGGCGATGGTCTCTGGGCGGATGCGCGATTCGGCGAAGGCCACGTCCTCGGGGATCTTCGAGTCGAGGTGGTGGCAGACCATGAGCATGTCGAGATGCTCGTCGATGGTGTTGACCGTGAAGGGCCGCGTCGGGTTGGTGGACGCAGGCAGGACGTTGGCCTCGCCGCAGACCTTGATGATGTCCGGCGCGTGTCCGCCGCCCGCGCCTTCGCTATGAAACGTGTGGATCGTCCGGCCCTTAAAAGCGCGGATCGTGTCCTCAACGAAGCCGCTCTCATTCAGCGTGTCGGTGTGGATGGCGACCTGGATGTCGAGCTCGTCGGCCACGTCGAGACAGGTGGAGATCGCGCCCGGCGTGGTGCCCCAGTCCTCGTGCAGCTTCAGCCCGATAACCCCCGCCAGCACTTGCTCGCGGAGCGGTTCGTGGGTGGCGCAGTTGCCTTTGCCCAGAAAGCCGAGGTTCATCGGATACTCGTCGGCGGCTTCGAGCATGCGGTGGATGTTCCACTTCCCCGGCGTGCACGTCGTGGCGTAAGTACCGTGTGCCGGGCCGGTGCCGCCGCCGATCATCGTGGTCACGCCGCTGGCCAGCGCGTGCTCGATTTGCTGCGGGCAGATGAAATGGATGTGCGTGTCGATCCCGCCCGCGGTGACGATGCAGCCTTCGCCCGCGATGACTTCCGTCGCCGCGCCGATGGTCATGCCGATGCCCTGCTGAATCCCCGGATTCCCCGCGTGCCCGATCCCGACAATGCGCCCGCCTTTCACGCCGATGTCCGCTTTCACCACGCCCTGCACCGCGTCGAGGATCAGCGCGTTCGTGATCACCAGATCTAGCGACTCCGCATCCAGCGCGGTGGGCGACTGCCCCATGCCGTCGCGGATCACTTTGCCACCGCCAAACTTCACCTCGTCGCCATACGCGCTCGCCTCGGCGACGTAATCGCGCTCGACCTCGATGAACAACTCCGTGTCCGCGAGGCGCACGCGGTCACCGACGGTGGGTCCAAACATCTCGGCATATTGGCGGCGGGAAAGGTGGAGCGGCATGAAGTCAGCGGTTGAGGATGGCGAGGAGTTGGCGGCGGTGAATTCCTTGGTGGAAGGCCGCGAGCACATGCCACTGCCTGGCCCTCAGCTCCCCAAACCACGGGTGCGGATAGGTCGTGCGGGAGTCGCGCGCTTTGACGTGCTCCGCAAGGAGCCGCGGGTAGCTCGCGAGCAGGTCGTGAAAACGCCCGATGAGTTTCGGGCCGGCCGCTGGATCGGGCTTCACCGCCGCGATAGACGCTTCGCCGGGCGGGCGCTCGCCACGCGAAAGGGAAACGACCACGTTGCCGATCGCATCCCCGACGATGACCAAATGATCGAGCACCATCGCGGGCGACCAAAACCGTGAGCTGTCTTCGATGCCGCGGATGCGCTCGATGAGCACGCGCTCCGTCAAGCGCTCGGTTGAGAGCGGCTGAACTAGATCGAGGATGCGTTCGCCCTCTGCGCGAAAACGCTCGAGCGCGGCATTCCAAGAAGTGAGAGCGGCTCCAATGGGAAAGACAACCCGAGCGATCGCGAGTTCCAGCGGCGGAAGTCCAGCGCCGGGCGCAGCGAGAGTCGGTTCGGCAGCAGGCGGCGTTGGCATCGGCAATCAGTCCAACGGGCCGTCCACTTTGTTGTTCAAGCCAAACACTTCGCGCGTGCCGGCGAGGGCGACGATCTCAACTTCCTTGGTGTCTCCGGGTTCAAATCGGACGGCCGTCCCCGCGGCGATGTTGAGCCGAAAGCCACGCGCCGTCTCGCGCTCGAAGCGCAGCGCTGCGTTCACCTCGTAGAAATGGAAATGGCTGCCGACTTGGATCGGCCGGTCGCCGGTGTTCGCGACGGTGATCGTCTTCGTCGCGAGGCCGACGTTGGCAGCGATGGGCGCGGCGTCCGGTGCGGTGATGATTTCGCCAGGGATCACGTCTAGCGGATTGGGTTGTGGACGGTGACGAGCTTCGTCCCGTCCGGGAAAGTCGCCTCGGCCTGAACGTCGTGAATCATCTCGGCGACGCCTTCCATCACATCGTCGCGTTTCAAAATCGTCGTCCCGAAACTCATCAACTCCGCCACCGATTTGCCGTCCCGCGCGCCCTCGAAAATCTCGTAGGTGATGATCGCGATGGCCTCCGGGTAGTTCAGCTTTAGCCCGCGGTGCTGGCGGCGGCGAGCGAGGTCGGCTGCGGTGACGATGAGCAGCTTCTCGATGTCGCGCGGCGAGAGATGCATCGGCGGTCAGCGCTTCCGCGAAGCGACCCAGTGACCCACGCAGCCGATCGTGGTGAGAGCGAGGATGACGAAGAGCACAGCGTAATCCTTCTCGTGACCCGCATGCGGCAGGACGGTCCAGTCAAACGAAGCGTGCCCCGGATGAGCCTGGGCGAAACCGGTGGTGGCGAAAAGGGCGGCGAGGAGAGTGGCGGGGCGAAGAGGCGAAGACGTCAGTTTCATAGGCTCGAAGGAAGTGGTGGCGAAGCTAAGGATTTGCCGCGGCTGAGGCGACGAAATTCACGGCTTGGAGACAGAAAGTTTCTTTTGGCGAATCGTTTCACGTCGGTGAAGACATCAGTTCGGCGAAGCGCTGGCGCTCGCGGGTAGCCATCCAGGCGTTAATTTCCACGAGATCGCCGACGGGTGCGTTGGTGAAAGGCATCGTGTGCAAGTAGCCGTCGGGGCCAAACTCCGGCGTCATCGTGGTTGTCGTGAAACAGCGGGCGTGCTGGCTTTGCCAGATGCGGTGCCACCAGTTTTCGTGGGCTTCGAGCGCGGCGTGATATTCCGGCGCGGCGGGGTGGGGGACTTGCGGCCCCTGATCGTAGCCCACGCGGGCGTGGATGTGGTGAGCGCGTTCGGCGCAGAGTGCGAGCACGTCGGGCTCGGTATCCATGACGAGCCGTTCGGCCACGCAGCACCAGTGGGAAAAATCGCAGGTCAACCGTAGCGCGGGGAGGGCGAGAAGCAGATCGCGCGTGATCCACGGGTTGAACATCGAGCGACTGCGGTGCGTCTCGAAGCTTGCGGTGACGCCGAGGTCTTCCGCCGCGGCGAGCGCGGCGCCGAAAAAGTTGACGCTTTGGGCAAAAGGCCACGCGTCACAGCCGGCGAGGACGGTGAGAAAGCGTGGCGCGCAGTCGAGCGCGGCTTCCGCTTGCCGCCGGAACGATTCCAAATGCTCGTTTGGCGTGGCTTGGCGGTCCGGCACGTAGCTGCCGGCGGTGCAGATTTCCGCGATGTAGTCGAGGCCAGCATCGGCAAGCTGTGTGCGGAAATCGCGTCGCGCGGCAGCAGTCTTGGGCGCCTGGCCTTCGATGCCGTCGAAGTTGTGGGCGCGGGCGCTCACGATTGCTTCTTCGAGCGAACCGGCATGGCCCCAGAGCGTTTTGAAAAGGAGGAGCTTCATGGGAGTTCGCTGGTCGCCACGCGGAAACCGAGGTTGTCGCGCCGCGTCTCCGGCGGCAGGGCGTCCCGCCACGAGCTACGCAGCAGGCGCGGTAGGTAATCCCAACCGCCGCCGCGGACCGTGCGTCGCATAGGATCGGCTGGTGAGGCGGCGTAACTCGGTCTCCAGGCATCGGCGACCCATTCGCAAACGTTGCCGTGCAGATCATGGAAGCCAAAGGCGTTCGGCGGATAAGTGCCCGTCTGCGTCCGGGCACCGGGACCGATGCGTTCACCACTTTCACGGTAGAGGAAATTGGCTTCGGCGGCTGTCAGTTCCCATCCCGTGGAGAAGGGCGTGAGCGTATCTGCGCGGCAGGCGTATTCCCACTCGGGCTCGGTCGGCAGGCGATAAGGGCGGCCCGCCGTTTGGGTGAGCCAGCCGCAGTAGTTGTTGGCGTCTTCCCAACCTACGCCATTAACGGGCCACGCAGGATCGTCGTTTATCGCGTGCGAAGGCGCAAAGGCGCGGAACTCCGCAACCGTCACGGGCCCGCGCGCGAGCGCGAAGGCCGGGACGGCAACGGCGTGGACCGGACGCTCCGTGTCGTTGGCAAACTTGTCGTCATCGCTTGCGCCCATCATGAACTCACCGGCCGGCAGGGTGATCATCCACGGCGCATTGTCGTCGTCGCGCCACGCAGCGGCGTGCGCCGACTTACCTTCGAGCGAAAACGCACCGCTCATGCTGGCGGGTGCGCGGTAGACTCAGGGGAGCGCACGCGTCTCAAGTGCTGGTTTCGACGTCCCGTCGAGACGAACTTCCGGCCGTGTGAATCGCATTGAAAATCACCGCTCAAGATCTCGCGCACACGCCAGGAAGTCCGCGAAGGCGGGACGCCTTCGCCAGCACTCGGGGCGAGTGCGCTCCCCAGAATCCGGTGCGTCCGCTGCATCTTCATTTCTGAGCAGCCGCAGCGGGCCGATCCTGCGTGGGCCAGGTGCCGCGGGTGCGTGCAGCGAGATAGCGCTGGAACAACCAGATCGGCATCTCGAGATGGCTCAGCCGTCCGCGCTGGTAGCCGCTGGAGTAGTAGCCGCGCTGCACGCCGACGCACATCTCCATGTCTTCGAGATGAAAGCCCACGCTCGCCGCGGTGCCCGCTGCGAGCCGCTCCGCGTATTCTGGCAACTGCGTGACCGCGCGCGGCACGAGCAGCGTCGTCAGCAGGGTGTGGCGGTGCGGGCCTTCGGGCTGGATGCGGTACCAGATGAGGCAGTCCGGCACGTAGGCGAGCAGGAAGCTGGGGAAGCCGAGGGTGAGGCCCCATTCGTAGCGCGAGCGTTCGTCGAGGCCCGGGATGAGTGGGAAAATCTCGCGCGCACTGCCCGCCGCCTCGGCCTCGGCAATCGCGCCGCGCTCTTTCGCGCCGTAGGGGAGGTGGCAGCGGATGAAGTGCTGGCGCTCTTCCTCGGTCCAGGTGTCCCGCGCGGGCATCATCGGCTGCAGGCTTTTGCTGTGCGCGCCGACGTGGTGGTACGACTCCATGAAATTCTCGACGATCACTTTCCAGTTGAACGGGCACTCCCACGTTCGCGCATCCACGACAACGAGATCCTGCGACGACCACTTTTCCAAATGCTCGCCGAAGCCCGCCCATTGCGGGGCGGGCGTGCTGGCGTTTTGCCCGTCCAGATTCACGAGAATAAAGCCGTGCCAGACCTCGGCGCGGAACTCGCGCAAGCCCCACTCCGCACGTTGAAAGCCGCAGGCTTCGTGCATCTCGGGACAGGCCTTGAGCTTTCCATCCAGCTCGAAAGTCCACGAGTGGTATGGGCAGAGGAAAAGACGCGTGTGCCCCGAGCCGGGCGGGCCTTCGCGCGGTTCGGCCGGGCCGTGGCCGAAGGCCGGCGGCATGATGTCCATGCCGCGATGCGGGCAGGTGCGGGAAAGGGCGCGCACCCCGCGATCTTTGTCGCGCACGATGATCAGCGGCTCGCCGAGGAGATCGAGGGTGATGAAATCGCCGACCTCCGTCAGTTGCGACGCGTGGGCCACGCATTGCCACTCGGCGCGGAGGACGTGGTCGGTTTCCCAGCGGTAATAGGCCTCGCTGGTGTACATCGCGGCGGGCAGCGTGGTCGCTTCACTAAGCGGGCGATCGGCGGTGGCTTGCAGATCGGTGAGGACGGCGGGCAGTGCGCCGGCGTCCGCAGCGGGATCGCGTGGGACGATTTGCGGGAGGTTGAGCCGCTGATTTACGTCGATCGCGGCGCGGACTTGAGTTTCGTCAGTGACAGGCATGGATAGGGTCAGTGGAGGACGGATGATCAAAATCGATTTCGCGCCGCGCGCCGGGTTGAGCCTGCACCCACGCGGCGATCTCGTGGCCGCGGGCGAACCAGACCCCGCCTTTTGCCTGCATGGCGGTGACGAGTTCTTCGAGCAGGCGCACGCGCGATGGACGACCGCTTAACCACGGATGGAGCGTGAGCACAAAGCAGCAGCCAAAGTCGTGCATCGCCTCAAACTCCCGCCACCAAAGATCGAAAACTTTCGCGCAATTCTCCGGCATGAAACCCCACGCCGGATCGGCGTTGAAGGCGAACTGCTCCCAGTCTTCGAGCAGCCATTGGCCGGGGATTTCGACGAGGCCGTTCGCATGCCGGTAAGGCACGTCGTCGCCCATTTCGCTGGCGGAGTATTCGAGGCCGTGCGCGGCGAGCAGATCGGCGGTCCACGGATTCGTCTCAAACCACGGTGCGCGGTGTCCGCGCGGACGTGGCACGCCGAGTTTCTCCAGCACGGCAAAGCTGCGTTCGAGGATTGCGCGTTCCTCCGCTCCGGTGAGCGTGTTCAGCTTCTCGTGGAGGTAACCGTGGAGCCCGATCTCGTGCCCGCGTTCCGCGACGGCGGCGGTCATCCGCGGGTGCTCCTCCGCGATGTAGCCGGGGATAAAGAAGGTCGCCGGCACGGTGAGATGATCGAGCAGCCCGAGCAGCCGTGGCACGCCAATGCGCGGGCCATATTCGCACTGCGACATCAGCGTGCGACGCTTCGCCAGCGCGAAGTCTTCACTCAGCGCCGTCGTCTCGCCGTCCACGTCAAAACACAACATTACGGCACAGTGCTTCCCGTCGGGCCATTCAAAGCGGGGCTCGGGAGAGTAGTTGACCGGGCTGGCCATCTTATTCCACCTCGTCGCCCACCGCTGTCATCTTGATCACCGGCAGCTTGTCTTCCTCCTCTTCGTCGCCGGAGGTGGCGTGGATGAGGTCGTCGAGCCGGGCTTTGAGGGCGATGAATTCCGGGCTGACAAACTGCGCGGGACTGCGCGGGCGCGGCACTGGGTTCTCGATGAATTCGCGGACCCCGCCGGGATTGACGCCGAGCACCAAGATGCGGTCGGAAAGATAGATCGCCTCCTCGAGATCGTGGGTGATGAAGAGGATGGTGATGTCCACCTTCTTCCAAATCTGCAGCAGATATGCCTGCATCTTGCAGCGGGTGATGGCGTCGAGCGCGCCGAATGGCTCATCCATGATGAGCACGCGCGGCTCATTGGCGAGGGCGCGAGCGATCGCCACACGCTGCTTCATGCCGCCGGAGAGTTCGTGCGGGTAGCTTTCCTCGAAGCGCGAAAGGCCGACCATTTCCAGCCATTCGCGGGCGGTCGCTTCGGCCGTGGTGCGATCCTTGCCCTGCATTTCGAGGCCAAACATGACGTTCTCCTTCACCGTGCGCCACGGGAACAGCGTGTAGCCTTGGAAGACCATGCCGCGATCCGGGCCGGGGCCGGAGATGGGCTGGCCGTCGAGGAGGATTTCGCCGCTGGTGGCCTCGTCGAGGCCGGCGGCGATGCGGATGAAGGTGGATTTTCCGCAACCACTCGGGCCGATAATGGTGACGAATTCGCGCCGGTGCACATCCAGCGAGACATGGTCGAAGACCGTGTGCTGATGCCCCTCGGGGCCAAATGCCTTCTCCAGGTTCCGCACGTTGAGCACGACTGGTCGCTGCCGAATTTTCGCGAAGCGCGCGGCCACCGCGGGCGCTTGGGTGCGGTAATCGGGCAGCGTGGGGTTGGCGATGGACATGGCTAGGATTGCACGGGCTTTGTGGCGGCGTCGGGCGCAATGGGCGGCTCCAGTTCGCGTAACTGCGCGGTCTTTTCTTCGACGGGTGACAGCTCGATCTCAGCGGGGTTCTCGTCGCCGCGGTTTTGCTTCGCGACCATCGAGATCGGGATGGGTTTGGCCTTGCGAGTGCGTCCTTTGCGTTTCCACGGAAAGAGCACCGTGCCGAGCCAGGCCAGGAACATATCGCAGGTCAGGCCGATGATGCCGATCATGCCGATGGCGGCGAAGACGTTGTCGAAGTTCCGATACCGCGCCTGCTGGTTGATGAAGAGCGTGATGCCGGACATGGTGCCGACGACTTCCGCGACGATGAGGTAAGTCCACGCCCAGCCGAGCAGGATGCGCATGTCGGTATAGATGTCGGTGATCGACGCCGGGATGATCACGCGGCGGACGAGCCGCCAGCCGCGTGCGCCAAGGGTCTGCGCGGCTTCGATGAGCGCGGGATCGACTTTGCGCACGGTGTTCCCGATGACGAGCACCTGCTGGAAGAAGGTGCCGAGGAAAATGATGGCGATCTTTGGCCCGTCATCGATGCCGAGGATCGCCACACAGAGCGCGCCGAAAGCGGGCGCTGGAAGGTAGCGAAAGAACTCGATGAACGGCTCCTGCAGCCGCGAGAAGAAGCGGTAAGTGCCGCACAAAATCCCCAACGGCACGCCGACGAGTGAGGAGAGAAGGAACCCCCAGAAGATCGTGCGAATGCTGTGCCCCAGGCTCTCGTGCAGCCACGGCTCGTTCGGGAGTCGTGGCGGCGTTTTGAACGCGCTATGAAAAGCGGCCAGCACTTTGTGCGGCGCGGGCAGATAGACCGGATTGACCCGATAACCCTCCGGCGGCGTCGTGCCGTCCGCTTTGGCTTTGGCCACCTCGCGTGCGAAGTCCGCGCGCGGCAGCTCCATGTCTTCGCTCAGCCATTCCACCTCGCCGGGCGAGGTGACCCGCACGAGCGGATGCCAGATCCACGGCGTGTAGCTGACCACGCACCAGAGCGCGAGCGGTGCGACGAAAGACAGGACCGTCAAAAGGAGCTGCCGCCGGTGCGGCAGCTCCTTTTTGAGTCCCAGCCAGTCGCGATCAGCCATGGCAAAGGCGCGGGTGTCCCCGGCCTACTTCAGTTCGTTGACGATGCTCGGTGCGAGATAAGCGTCGGGCTTCTGGCTGACCTTATAGACCTTGTTGTCGAGGTTGAATTTGTTGCCCACAGCCATCGAGCCGTAGATCGAGGTCAGCGCTTCGCCCTTCTTGAACGCTGCTTTGGCCTCAGCCAGCGTGTGAAATTTCGTCCCGGGAATGGCTGCTGAATACTCCTTCGGATCCGCGCCGACCTTCGCCGCCATGATCTTCACCGCGTCCTCTTTCGTCGCGGGATCGAGGATGTAATCCACCGCCTTGTAATAGACCTGCACAACTTTCGTCCACTCGTCCTTCCGCTTGGCGAAACTCGTCGGGCTGACCGCGAGCACGTCATAGATCAGGCCCTTCGCTTCCGCGCTGGTGAAGAGGGGCTTCGACCCGGCGACCTGCTTCAGGGCCTGTCCAGAGACTGGATACCACGCGGCCACAGCGGCGACTTTGCCCGAGGCGAGTGTCTGCGGCGTATCGTTCGTCGGCGTGTTCACAAGCTCCACGTCGGACTGCTTCATGCCGTTCACTTCGAGCGCCTTGAGAAACAGCAGGTGCTCCACGAGCGTCACTTCGAGTCCGACTTTTTTCCCTTTGAGATCCTTGATCGAGTTGATCCCCGGTGCGCCGATGACCATGTCGTTGCCGTCGGTGTAGTCGAAGATCGCGATGATCTTACTCTTCGCGCCCGTCGCGCCGATGACCAGCGCGTCCGTGGCTACGATGCCGACGCCGTCGATCTTGCCGGCGGAAAAAGCATCGAGCGAAGGCAGGTAATCGAACCAGACCATTTCCACCTCCACGCCCGCCTCCTTAAACCAGCCCTTTTGTTTGGCGACTTCGAAGAGTGTGTAGCCCGGCCAGTCGGAGTAGCCGATTTTGAGCGGTGCGGCTTGGAGCGAAGCGGCGAGCGCAAGGCTCAGCGCGGTGAGGAGCACGGATTTCAGTTTCATGTGGATTTGTTGGTGGTTTGGTTTTGGCGAAAAAGTGGCGGGCGTGGCCTAGTAGAGCCGGGCATAACGGTCGATCTCCCATTGGCTCACGGTCTGGTGGTATTCCTCCCACTCGGCGCGCTTGTAGGTGATGAACTCCTGCTTGAGTTCGGCTCCGAGCACCTGCTCGGTAAAGGGGGCGTCTTCAAAAGCCTGCACCGCCTCGGCGAGCGTTTTGGGCAAAGGCTGCACGCCTTTCCCAGCGAGTTGGGCATCGGTGAATTCGTAAAGATTCTCGGTCTGCGGTGCGCCCGGATCGAGTTCCTCGCGAATCCCCTCGAGGCCCGCCGCGAGCACCAGCGCTCCCGCGAGATACGGATTGCACGAAGAGTCCGCGTTCCGCGATTCGCACCGCCCGCCGCCCATCGGCACGCGCACTGAGTTCGTCCGGTTATTCGTGCCGAAGCTGTTGAAGACTGGCGCCCAAGAGTAGTAGCCCATCGCGCCTTTGCGGATGAGGCGTTTGTAGCTGTTCACCGTCGGGGCGAAAGCCGCGCACAAGGCCCGGCCATGCCGCAGAATGCCGGCGATGAACGAGTAGCCGAGCTTCGACAGCCCGAGGCCGTAACAATCTTCCTCGCCTTCGGCAGCGCGGAAGAGGTTCACGCCACCGGCATCCGCGAGGGACATATTGAAGTGCGCGCCGTTGCCTGTTTTGTCCGCAAAAGGCTTGGGCATAAAGGTGGCCACCAAGCCTTCATCCGCGGCGATCTTCTTTGCGAGGTAGCGGAAGAAGATATAGCGATCCGCCATCGTCAGACCGTCCGCATATTTGAAGTCGAACTCGAACTGGGAGTGTCCGTCTTCGTGATCGAAGGAATACAAATCCCAGCCGAGCCCGTTGATCGTTGTGGCGATCTTGTCCACGAGCCCGAAAGCATCGAGAAAGCGTTTCACGTCGTAGGCCGCCTTGCTCAGATTGTCGTCCCGATTTGGCACGTGGAGCCGGCCTTGTTCGTCCTGCTGGAGAAAATAAACCTCGCACTCGATGCCGAGATTGAACGTGAAGCCCAGCGCGGTCGCCTCCGCGAGCACCCTCTTAAAGGCGACGCGTGTGCTGATCGGGTAAGGTGCGCCGTGAAAGGTGTTGTCTGCCGGATACCACATCACCTCCGGCTGCCATGGAAGCTGCACGCCGCGATCAAGGTCGGGTAGCGACGCGATCTCATCGTCGTTCGGCGATTGGCCGAGGCCGTCGAGTGCGTAGCCCGTGTAGAGTTCCGAGCCACCAGCAAAGTCTTCGAAATGCGCGATCGGCACCACCTTGCCCTTCGGCACGCCGTGAATGTCGGCATATGCGCCGATGCAATAGCGCACGCCTTTGCTCACGAGATCCTGCTTCAGGGCGGTGAGTTCAGCGGCGGTTTTCATACGGTGGCGAAATATCCTTGCGCCAGCGGCGGGCGCTCGGTCAGTGCCCCGCGGACCTGCTTGGCGAAGTCTTCGACCATCATCGCGAACAGCCGCCGGCCTTTTTCGGCGGTGGCCGCAGTCGGATCGCCAGTCACGCCGTTAAGGCTGGTGCGGTTTACTGGGTGCGAGAAAAAGAGGTCCGTCGTGCGGTCGGGGTCCCGGGCATCGGCGATGCGCTCGGGCCGGGTGAGTTCCGGCGCGAGCGCGAGCATGAGCGAAGTTTCGGCGTCGTTCGCATGCCAGTCTTCGGCATCGGCAAAGAACTCCGAACGCACTCGCGGACTTACATCGGCGACGTTGCGAAGCGCGACCATGATGTCGTCGAAACGGCTCCGCAGAAGCTCCAGCGCGCAGCGGAGTGGGGCGAAATTCGTGACGTGCCCGTTGATGATGATCAGCCGCCGGAAGGCAAACGCGTGGCACCATTCACCGATCTGCACCACGCAATCGATGAGTGTCTGGGGCTGGAGCGAGAGCGTGCCCGGCCAGCGCCGCGAGTGCCCGAGCGAACAGCCGTAGGGCAGCGTCGGAAGCACTGGCACGCCGGTTGCCGCCGAAACCGCGTGGGCGAGTTTTTCTGCGGTCACGCAATCCACCGAAGTCGCGAGATGCGGTCCGTGTTGCTCCGTCGCGCCAACAGGAAGGATGGCGGCATCCATCCCGGAATCCCGGAGGCGGGCGATCTCCTCCCAGGTCATCGAATGCCAGAGAAGGGGCGCGCTCATGGGCGGCGTTTGGTGACGAAAGTCATGCGTGGCGGAATTTGCCGGACGCGCCAATTGCAACCCCCGTGCCATGCGTCGGGAAGTCCCCGACATTTTCCGAAACACTCCGCGAACTGCCGTGAATCAGGCATTTCCCAACCGGCCGGGTGATAATACGGAGAGTGCAGGACTTCACACGCTGCGCAAAACGCCACACTGATGGTGACCAAAAGAAACCCTCTGAGCCTCTGCGAAGTGGGACGAACAAAGTGGGAAGTATTACTTTCACTCGACGTGAAAATGCGCGCACGCTAGCTGCTTTCCCCGCCCGCACCGCATGGCCCGCACCCCAAGAAAGAAACCGACCGCCGCCCGCATCAGCGTCTCGCTGCCGGTGACCCTTTTTGATGAGCTCGACGAGATGGTGGCGAAGCGCGGCTACGCCAGCCGCTCGGAGGCCATCTCGAAGATGATCAGCGAACAGCTCGTTAATCATCAGCAGGATCTCGGCAAAGCGATCATGGCCGGAACGATCACGCTCATCTACGACCACGCGAAAGTCGGCCTGGCGACCAAGTTGCTCAATCTTCAGCACAAGTGGCTCAAGGAGGTCATCTCCTCGCAGCGTGTGCATCTTGAAAATCACCACAGCCTTGAGGTGCTGCTCGTCCAAGGTCCGGGCTACCGGCTGAAACAGATTGCGGCGGAACTCATCGCCTGCAAAGGCGTGAAGCACGGCTACCTCACGGTCACGTCCACGATTTTGCCCCCCATTTACTGATGCCCCCCATCGACCCATCGCTCATCCGTTTCGAGGAAGTCGTGCCCGCGGGCGCGAACTGGTCGCACGTCCTCAAGCGCGGGACCACGCTGCGCATCACCGACTCCGAGGGCGGCGCGAATGTCGCTACGCTGATGTATAACTTCGAGCTGCTCAGCGAGCGGCTGAATCTGCCCGACACGCTCAAGTGCCAGCACACCGCGCGGCTCACGAAGGGCCATTGCCTCTACACCGACATGGGCCGCATCCTCGTCTCGATTACCGAGGACACTTGCGGCTGGCACGATCCGCTGGCTGGAGCGTCAAACGCGAAGATCGTCACCGAGAAATACGGCGAACTGAGCTACCAGACCGCGCGCAATGCCTGGCACCGCGATGCGCAGAGCGGCTTCCTCCGCGAGCTCGGCAAATACGGCATGGGCGAGCGCGACCTGGCGATGAACGTGAATTTTTTCCAGAAGGTGACGGCGGATGACAAAGGCAAGCTCGTCTATCACGCGGGCAACTCGATGACTGGCGCGTATATCGATCTGCGCGCAGAGATGAATGCGCTTATTGTGCTCAACACCGCGATCCATCCGCTCGACACAACGCCGACCTATTCACCGAAGCCGGTGCATCTCAGCGTTCGGACTTCACCGCCACCGGGCTCTGACGACTTCTGCCGCAACTCCTGCCCGGAAAACCAGCGCGGCTTCATCCTCACCGAACGCTATTTTCTATGACCTCGATTGTTCAAAACGTGCGGCGCCGGAAACTCCGGGTAGCGCGAGCCTCCGGCTCGCTGGTCGGCGCATTCTGCTCCGACGCACTTTCCTCCGCGTGGCGTCCACGGAGGTCTTCGACCCAACTTGTTTCCACGGTTTTTAAAGTTCGTTTCGGCAGGATGCCGAAACCAGCGAGCCGGAGGCTCGCGCTACCCGGAGCCGTCTCGTGAGCGATCTCACCGAAAGCCCGCTCGATCCCGCCGACGCGGTTTACGATTTCACGCTCCTGGCGGGGGAGCCGTGGATGCACGAAATCAAGCGCGGGCAGACCTTTCGCATTCTCGATCTCGAAGGTAACCAGGCCGCCGACACGCTCTTCTACAACGCGCACGATCCCGCGGATCGTTACAGCGCGCAGGACACCATCCGGGAACAGGGCGCGCTTTACCTCACCACCGGTACAAAGCTCATGTCCACGCGCGGCAACGCGCTTCTAACCATCACCGCCGACACCTGCGGGCGGCACGACACCCTCGGCGGCGCCTGCGCTTGCGAGAGCAACATGGTCCGCTACGCCCTCGACAAACGCTCGATGCACGCCTGCCGCGACCTCTTCCTGCGCGGCCTTCAGGAAAATCGTCCGACGTGGGACAAGCGCGACATCACCCACAACATCAACTTCTTCATGAATGTCCCGGTCACGCCGGACGGTGGCCTGACCTTCGCCGATGGCGTCTCGGCCAGCGGGCGTTACGTCGAGATGCGCGCCGAAATGGACGTGCTCTGTCTTATCTCGAACTGCCCCCAGCTCAACAACCCCTGCAACGCCTACAACCCCACGCCCGTGCGGCTCTTGATATGGGATTGAGTAGCGAGGCGGAGCTCCGGGGAGCGCGAGCCTCTGGCTCGCTGGTCGCGGCATCCTGCCGCGACGAATTTCCCAACCTGCAGCGAGCCGGGTGGATTATTTCCGCGCACGATTCGCGCGATACGAACTCCGCGAAAGTTCGTTTCGGCAGGATGCCGAAACCAGCGAGCCGGAGGCTGCCGCTCCCCGGAGCTCGCAGCGGCCGCTTTCAATGATGTTCACCAAGCTTCTCATCGCCAACCGCGGTGTTATTTCCCGTCGGATCACTCGCACGCTGAAGCGCCTCGGCGTGGGCAGCGTCGCGGTCTATTCCGAGGCCGATGCTCAGTCGCTGCATGTCACCGACGCGGATGAAGCGGTGCTGCTCGGGCCACCGCCGGTGGCGGAGAGTTATTTGAAAATCGAGCGTCTCCTCGCGGCAGCGCGGGAGACGGGTGCGCAGGCGATTCATCCGGGCTACGGCTTCCTGAGTGAGAATGCGGAGTTCGCCGAGGCTTGTGAAAACGCGGGGCTGGCCTTTGTCGGGCCGACGCCGGCGCAGATGCGTGCGTTTGGGCTGAAGCACACTGCGCGGGCCATCGCCGAGCAGCATGGCGTGCCGCTGTGCCCTGGCACGGATTTGCTGGCGGATGCCGAGGAGGCGGTGCGCGAGGCGGAGCGGGTGGGTTATCCGGTGATGCTGAAAAGCACTGCGGGCGGCGGCGGGATCGGCATGCGGGTGTGCTGGTCGGCGGAGGAATTGACCGAGGCGTTTGCCTCGGTGCAGCGGGTGAGCGCGAGCAATTTCAAAGAGTCGGGCCTGTTCCTGGAAAAGTTCGTGGCGAATGCGCGGCACATCGAGGTGCAGATTTTCGGCGACGGCAAAGGTCGCGTCGTGGCATTGGGAGAGCGCGATTGTTCGGCGCAACGGCGCAATCAGAAGGTCATCGAGGAGACGCCTGCGCCGGGTTTGTCGGACGAACAGCGCGCCGGGCTGTATGCCGCGGCGATCAAGCTGGGCGAAGCGGTGGACTACCGCTCGGCTGGCACGGTGGAGTTTGTTTTCGACGCGGACAGCGGGGCGTTTTATTTCCTGGAGGTGAACACGCGCCTGCAGGTCGAACACGGCGTCACGGAGGAGGTGATGCGCGTCGATCTTGTCGAATGGATGGTGCGGCTCGCGGCGGGCGACAGCAGCTTTCTCGACGGCTTCACGCCGGAGTCGCGCGGGCATTCTATCCAGGTGCGCATCTACGCGGAGGACCCGCACAAAAACTTTCAGCCGAGCTGCGGCGTGCTCACCGAAATTGCCTTTCACCGGGATGCGCGCAACGAGACGTGGGTCGAAAATGGCACCGAGGTCACGCCCTTCTACGACCCGATGCTGGCGAAGATCATCGTCCTTGCCGACGACCGGCCCGCGGCGATTGCGCGGCTTTCCGCGGCGCTGGAGCAGACCGCGTTTGGCGGACTCGAGTCGAACCTCGCCTACCTGCGGCAGGTCGTGGCGTCGCCGATTTTTGCGGAGGGGAAGGTGATCACGCGTTCGCTCGGCGAATTCACCTACGCGCCGCAGACCATCGACGTGCTCGACGCGGGTGCGCAGACCACGGTGCAAGATTGGCCGGGTCGGGTGGGCTTTTGGAATGTCGGCGTGCCGCCCTCGGGGCCGATGGATCATCTCGCGTTCCGTTACGCGAACCAGCTTCTCGGCAACCCCGAATCCGCCGCCGGGTTGGAGATCATGATGACCGGCCCGACGCTGCGCTTTAACGCGACAACTGAGATCGCGATCACCGGCGCGGATTTGCAGGCGGAAATCAACGGCATCCGCGCTCCGCGCTGGCAGGCGCTGACGGTGGAAGCGGGCGACGTGCTGCGCATGCGCAGTGTGCAGGGCGCGGGCGCGCGCGGCTACATTGCGGTGCGCGGCGGTTTGCAGACGCCATGCTATCTCGGCAGCCGCGCGACTTTCACGCTTGGCAATTTCGGCGGCCACGGCGGACGCGCCCTGCGGCTCGGGGACGTGCTGCACCTTGGGCCGAGCGACCCGTTTCCCACCGCAGGTCGGTCGCTCTCGCTGAAACTCATCCCGTGCTACACGAGCGCCTGGCAGATCGGCGTGCTCTACGGCCCACATGGAGCGCCGGACTTTTTCACGGACGCGGACATCGCCACGCTCTTCGCCACGGACTGGAAGGTGCATTACAACTCGAACCGCACCGGCGTCCGCCTCATCGGGCCGAAGCCGCAGTTTGCCCGCACCGACGGCGGCGAGGCCGGCCTGCACCCGTCGAACATCCACGACAATGCCTACGCCGTCGGCACCATCGATTTCACCGGCGACATGCCGATCATCCTCGGCCCGGACGGGCCGAGTCTCGGCGGCTTCGTGTGCCCGGCGTGCATCGTCGAGAGCGAGCTGTGGAAAATCGGCCAGCTCAAACCGGGCGACACCGTGCGCTTCCGCCGCATGTCGCTGGCCGAGGCCAATGCGCGCGAACTGGAGCAGGATCGCGAAGTCGAGACGCTGCTCGATTTACCCGATTCGCCGCGGCAACGCATCCCGGCGGACGAGGAGGCCATCGAGCATCGCCTCCCCGCCGAGCCGGGGCGCGTGGAGGTCTGCTACCGCCGGCAGGGCGACAAGTATCTGCTCGTGGAATACGGGCCGCTCGTCCTCGATCTCGCGCTGCGTTTTCGCGCGCACGCGCTGATGCAGTGGCTGGAGCAAAACCGCCTGCCCGGCATCCTTGATCTCACGCCCGGCATTCGCTCGCTGCAGGTCCACTACGATGCCCGGATCTTGCCGCTGCGCGCGTTGATGGACACGCTGCTCCACGCCGAGGCGGCGTTGCCGGACCTCGACGCCATCGAAGTGCCGTCGCGCATCGTCCATTTGCCGCTCTCGTGGGACGACCCGCAGACGCAGCTCGCCATCGAGAAATACATGAGTGGCGTGCGCGCCGACGCGCCGTGGTGCCCGAGCAATCTCGAGTTCATCCGCCGCATCAATGGGCTGGCCGATCTCGACGAGGTGAAGCGGATCGTCTTCGACGCGAGCTATCTGGTGCTGGGGCTCGGCGACGTCTATCTCGGCGCGCCGGTGGCCACGCCGCTCGATCCGCGGCATCGTCTGGTGACGACTAAATACAATCCCGCGCGAACGTGGACGCCGCAGAACGCGGTCGGCATCGGCGGCGCTTACATGTGCATCTACGGGATGGAAGGGCCGGGCGGGTATCAGTTCGTAGGCCGGACCGTGCAGGTCTGGAACACGCATCGCGCGACGGCGGACTTTGAGGCGGGCAAGCCGTGGCTGCTGCGCTTCTTCGATCAAGTACGGTTTTATCCGGTGAGCGCGGACGAGTTGCTGCAACTGCGCGCCGATTTCCCGACTGGCCGCTTCCAGCTTCGGGTCGAGGAGCAGACTTTTCGCCTGAAGGACTACCAAGATTTTCTCGCGACGAATGCCGACGACATCGCGGCTTTTCGCACGAAACAGCGCACCGCCTTTGCCGAGGAGCGTGAGCGCTGGGCGGCGGCGGGGCAGAATGTCGTCGAGACCGAGCCGGAAGTCGCGACCGCCGTGGGCGAGATCGAGTTGCCGGACCACGGGCGACTGGTCTGCGCGCATCTGCCGGGCAGCGTCTGGCAGGTCGTGGCGAAGGAGGGTGAGGTCGTCGCCGAGGGCGACAAGCTGGTCATCCTCGAATCCATGAAAATGGAGACGGCGATCAATGCCCCGTGCGCGGGGAAAGTCGCGCGCATCCTCGTCGCCGCGGGCAAGACGGTGGCGGCGGGGCAGGGTCTGGTGGTGCTCGTAGAGGGGTAGTCTGGCCGGGTGGAGCACGCGACCCGCGTGCTGTCCTCGGCGACTCGCCGAGGACGCCGGGGAGCGCGACTTTTGGAAAAGCCCGTTCCGAAGCAATGCGCACACGGTCTTTGCGGCGGGTCGCCGCAAAGAGCACTCGGGACGAGTGCTCCACCCTGCAAGCCGTCCGGCGCAGATGCGTCTTTGCAAATGCGGGGGGCGAAAATACAACGCATCTCCCGCCATGCGCATCCTCCGCCACACCGACGCCGATTTTTCCACGCAACTCGCCGCGCTGCAACGCCACGCCGAGGCCCAGCCGCAGGTGCGCGAGACGGTGGCGGATGTGCTTCAGGCGGTCCGCACGAAGGGTGATGCGGCGTTGCTGGAATTTACCGAGCGCTTTGGCGGGCCGCGGCTCACGGCGAAGCACCTGCGGGTGACGGGCCAGCCGAAGGTCGATGCCGCGACGAAGGAAGCACTGGCGACGGCGCGGGCCAATGTGCTCGCCTTTGCCCGCAAAAGTCTGCGCCAAACCTGGACGATGAAGAACGCCCAAGGCGCAACGGTAGGCGAGCGCTTCGATCCATTTCAGCGCGTCGGTATCTACGTGCCGGGCGGGACTGCGCCGCTGGTCTCGACCGCGGTAATGACGGTGACGCTGGCCGCGGCGGCGGGCGTGCCGGAGATCGTGGTGGCGACGCCGAGCGGGCGGGATGGTGAGGTGAACGACGCGCTGCTTTTCGCGTTGGAGTTCTGCGGGGCGACGGAGGTTTACCGCGTGGGTGGCGCCCAGGCGATTGCGGCGCTGGCGTACGGCACAGCGAGCATTGCCCCGGTGCAGAAGATTTTTGGGCCGGGCAATGCTTATGTCGTTGAGGCGAAGCGGCAGGTTTTTGGGCAGGTCGCCATCGACCTGCTGCCGGGGCCGAGCGAAATCCTCGTCCTCGCCGACGCCAGCGCGAACCCGGCGTGGATCGCCGCCGACTTGCTCGCGCAGGCGGAACACGGGAAGGGGAGTTCGATCCTTTTCGTTACGAACTCGGCGAAGCTGCTCAAGGCCGTGGAGCAGGAAATCTCCACGCAGCTCGCCACGCTTTCGCGGCAGGAACACCTCGCTGGGGTGCTCGCCGCGGATTGTGCTCTCATTCTTGTGAAGACGTTGAAAGACGCGGTCGCGATCACCAATGACTTCGCGCCCGAGCACGTTTCTGTGGTGACGAAAGAAGATGATAAAATTGGTGCGCAGCTCCTGACATCCGGTGCAATTTTTCTCGGCGGTTACTCACCAGTCGCGGCGGGCGATTTCCTCGCCGGCCCGAGTCACACGCTGCCGACTGGTGGCGCAGGGCGCAGCTTCCCCGGCTTGACGGTAGATATGTTCCAGCGCCGGACGAGCATCGTGCGGCTCGATGCGAAGGCGCTGCGCAAGTCGGTGCCGACGATCGCGAAATTCAGCGAGATCGAAGGGCTCGACGCGCACGGCCGGAGTGCCGCGATTCGCTTCGAGTAGCTAAGCTATTTGCCCGCCGGGGGCAGAAACATGATGCAGACCGGAGCGCCGACTTCCGCGTGTTGTGCGGTTGGGGCGAGCTTCCCGCCGGTGTCGATTTGCAAGACGGCGAGATCGTTGCTGTCCTGCCCGGCGGTGAGCAGCCATTTGCCGCTAGGATCGATGGCGAAACCGCGCGGAGTTTTCACGCCGGCCGGCGTGTGTCCGGCGAGGGCGAGTTGACCGTCGCTCGAAATGGCGAAGGCCACGATGCTGTCGTGACCGCGATTGGAGCCGTAAAGCGTCCGGCCGTTCGGGTGCACGAAAATTTCCGCGGTGCTGTTCTGCCCGGTGAAGCCGGCGGGCAGCGTGGGCACGGTCTCGATGAGCGAGAGTGCGCCGGTGGAGGGGTCGCGTCGAAAGCCGCTGATCGAGCTGAGCAATTCGTTGATCACGTAAACCGTGTCCTGCTGGGGATGGAGCGCGAGGTGGCGCGGGCCGGAACCGGGCGGGACTTTGGCACTGGCGGTCTCGTCGAGCGTGATCGTGCCTTTCGTCGCGTCGAACTTATAGCCGTCGATCCGATCGGTGCCGAGGTCGCAGGAATAGACGTATTTTGAGGCTGCATCGGCGTAGATGGCGTGCGCGTGGGGCTGCTTCTGGCGGCCCGGATTGACACTCGACCCGGTGTGTTGATGTGAGCCGGTCGCCGCGCCGAGGCTGCCGTCCGGCTGAATTGGCAGGACCGCCACGTTGCCGGAGCCGTAGTTGGCGACGAGCACATTTTTGCCCGCGGCATCGACGACAATATGGCAGGTGCCGTTGCCCTTCGCGGATTGCCGGTTGAGGAATTTCAACCCTCCATCCGCGGCGACGGCGTAGGCCTCGGCTTCGCCGCTTGATCCTTCGGTCGCGGCATAGAGAAATTTCCCGGTGGGATGAATGGCCAGAAAGCTCGGATTTGTCGTTTCCGCCACGAGCTGCAAGGCGCTGATCTTGCCCGTTTCCACATTCAGCACACCGCGGTAGATGCCCTTGCTGGCGCCGGGCCGGGTGTAGGTGCCGACGTAAAAAGGGGCTTCGGCGGCGAGGGCGGTGGAACTGGTCAGGGCGAGGAGCACGGCGAAGGGGCGAAGGAAGTTCATCCTCAATGAAAGACACGAAACGACGCGAAAGGGACAGAGCGAAGTTGCGCGCCTCATTCCGCGGCGGCGGGCGGGAAAATCTCCTGCAGCTTTTCGCGGAGGGCGGGAAGGGTGAAAGGCTTTTGGATAAAACCGGCGAGACTCTGCCCGCTGAAGCGCGCGGTGATTTCCTGCTCGTTGAACCCGCTCATCAGCAACACGCGGGTCGCGGGACGCACGGCCATGATTTTGTGAAACGCCTCCTCGCCGTCCATGTGCGGCATGGTGAGATCGAGGATGACAAACGCGAATTCATCGGGCGCGGCACTAAAGGCCTCAACGCCGCTGCGCCCATGATCGGCAAGTCGGGTGGTAAAGCCGCAGGCTTCGAGCATGCGGGCAACGGTGACGCGCACGGTTTCCTCGTCATCCACGATGAGCGCGAGGCCCGAGCCACGCCAGCCGGCGGGTGTGGCGGGCTCGCTACCCGGCGTTTCGGCCGGACCCTCAGCGCAGGGAAAGAGAATTTTGAAACTGGTTCCCCGACCTACTTCAGTAAGGACTTTCAGCGCCCCGCGATGACCTCGGACGATGCCGAGCACCGCCGCAAGGCCCAGGCCGCGACCGGTGAATTTCGTCGTGAAAAAGGGATCGAAAATCCGTGCGTGAACTTCGGGGGCCATGCCGCCGCCGTTGTCCGCGACCTCCAGGTAAAGGTAATCGCCTGCGGGAAGATCCGGGGCGAAAAATGTGCCTGCGAGATCACTGTGATCCGCGCGGGTCAGGCCGGTGCTGATGCTGATAAAGCCGCTTTTTTCCCCCACCGCTTCGGACGCATTGATGACGAGATTCATGACCACCTGGCGGAGCTGAGTGGCGTCCCCGAGCACGGCGGGCAGCTTTTCGGCGAGAGAAAATTTCAGCACGGCGCGCTTGCTGATCGACGCCTGGAGCAATCGCGTGGTGTCCTCAATGAGCGCGTTGAGATCGAGCCTCTTGACGACGAAGCGGCCTTTGCCAGAGTACGCGAGCATCTGGCTGCAGAGGTCCGCGGCGCGCTGCGCGGCCAGCTCGATCTGCTCGAGCATCGATTGCACGGGGGAATCCAGCGGGAGGTCCATGCGGGCGAGGCTGGCGTTGCCGAGGACGCCAGTGAGGAGATTGTTGAAATCGTGAGCGATGCCGCCGGCGAGAACCCCGAGGCTTTCCAATTTCTGCGCTTCCTGGAGCTTGCGTTCGAGTGCGCGGCGTTCGGCGGCCGCTTTCAGACTAGCTTGTTCGGCGAGCACGCGATCAGACACGTCTTGCACGAGGGAGAGGATCGAGACCGTCCGCCCGGTGCTGTCCCGGAGGACCGAATTTTGCCACGCGCAATACACGATTTGGCCGCTCTTTGTCAGGTTGCGGTTATTCGAAATATTGCGCTGATCCTGCCCACCAGCGAGGCGCGCACCTATCTCGAAGACCAAGTGAACATCTTCTGGGTGCACAAGCGAAAAATCGCCGAAGTGCCGTCCGACGACATCCTCCGCCTTCCAGCCAAACATGCTTTCTGCCTGCCCCGCCCACCGGGCGATGCGGAAGTCCGGCTCCCATTCAATCACCGCGAGCGGAGAATTTTCGACATGGTCAATGAGCCGCAGTTGCGCAGCCTTCAACTCCTCCGTGGCCTTCTTCATCAAGGTGATGTCGCGGGCAATCCCGACGAGCCCAATGACTTTTCCCTGATCGTCACGCAGCGGATATTTTGAAGTCAGGAACCATCCTTTCTCACCGCTGAATTTCTCGAAGGGCTCCTCCCGGTTGACGATTGGCTCGCCGGTGTGCATCACCGCCATATCATCCGCGTGGTAGAGCGCAGCGTGCGTTTTCAGGCCGGGTAAGTCAAAAACGGTGCGGCCGATGCAATCCGCATCGCTGGGCGGGAAAAGTGCCTCATCCGCGGCATTGTGCAGCAAATAACGGCCCTCCCGATCCTTGCAGAAAATCGGATCGGGCACCGCGTCAATCAACGTCCGGAGGAGAAAGCGTTCGTCGTTGAGCAGGGGCGTGGGTTGTTGCTGGAGGACCGCGCCACCGGTCGGTGAGAGTTCCCCCGCAGCGACAATTTTCGCCTGCGCCAAAAGTGTTCCCCAGACGTTTCCCGCGTGGTCGAGCAGTGGCAGAGCGACCGCTGTGCATGTTCCTTCGCGGCCATCCTTGCGAATGAAACTGATCACGCCATTCCAGCGGCCGGTGCGGCTGACGGCGACGTGAATACTAGGCCAGAGAGTCGGTGCATCTTCCGGCCGGTGGAAAATCGCGGGCGTCTGTCCGAGTGCTTCGCTCCGGCTCCAGCCGAGCATTTCTTCGGCGGCATCATTCCAGTCTTTGATTGTGCCGTCGGGGCCGGCCACGATCATGGCATCTCCGATGTGATTGAAAACGAGGGCGCGGCGGAGCAGCGCGTCCAGACGCTCGATGTCGAGTTGGGGATGGGGGTGGAATTCGCTCATGCAAGGCGCCCAAGGTTTGCTGCATTTCGCATGGCTATGCGAGCGCGGGAAACGGATGGGTCAGTTGGAGCGGCAGCGCTCGATGGCCGCCCCAAGTTCTTCGACACGGAACGGTTTTTGAATGAAGTCCGTCGCCGTGTCCAAACCAGAGCGTCGGAAAAATTCCTGCTCGCTGTAACCGCTCATCATGACGACGCGTACCTCCGGACAGCGCTGGCGCAGGGCCTGCAAGGTCTCGACGCCATCGGGGTGGGGCATGGTGAGATCGAGCAGCACAAGAGTGAAGGCGGCGGGATCCTCAGCGTAAAGGGCGACGCCCCTCTCACCATCTGGGGCAACAACCGTGCGGTGGCCGAGGTATTCGAGCATCCGCTGGGCGGTGTGACGCACGCTTTCCTCGTCGTCGATGATCAGGATTCGTGCGCCGCCGGAGGGCTTTGAGAATGCGGAAGCGCTGGTCTTGGACGGAGCGGGAAGGAGGTTTTCGACCTGCGGCAGGAGGACGCGAAAACGCGTGCCTGTGCCCGGCGTGCTACGCACCGTCAAGGCCCCGCGATGTCCGCGCACGATGCCGAGCACGGCGGCAAGGCCCAGCCCGCGGCCGGTGAATTTAGTGGTGAAAAAGGGATCGAAAATGCGGGCCTGCACCTCGGGGCTGATCCCGACGCCGCTGTCTTCCACTTCGAGAAAGATGTAGTCGCCAGGGGCGAGGTCGGGGGCGCCACGGATTTCGGCGATCTGGCCGGTCTCGACCCGTGCCACGCCGGTGCGTACGGCGATGTGCCCGGGCTTGTCGCCAATGGCCTCGGAAGCATTGATGACCAGATTCATCAACACTTGGCGAAACTGCGTGGCGTCCGCGCATACGGCGGGGAGGCCAGGCGCAAAATCGAAGGACAGCGCGACATGTTTGCTGATCGAGACTTGAAGCAGGCGGGTGGTCTCCTCGACCACCGCGTTTACATCCAGTGTGCGGATATCGAAGCGGCCTTTGCCCGCGTAGGCCAGCATCTGCTTGCAGAGGTCGGCGGCGCGCATGGCGGCAGTCTCGATCTGTTCGAGCGAACCCTGCTCAGCCGCATCTGGCGGCATTTCGCTGCGGAGCAGGCTGGAGTGGCCGAGCACGCTCGTCAGGAGATTATTGAAATCGTGGGCGATGCCCCCAGCAAGAACGCCGAGGCTTTCGAGCTTCTGGGCCTCCTGGAGCTTGCGCTCGATGGCGGCGCGCTCGCTTTCCGCGCGTTGTGCGGTTTCCTCGGCGCGCACTTGCTCAGTTACGTCCTGCACGAGTGAGAGCACCGTCAGCACTCTGCCGGAGCTGTCGCGCAGGACCGAGTTTTGCCAGACGCAATGCACGGTCGCACCGGACTTCGTGAAGTTGCGATTCGCGCAGACGTTGCTCTTTTCGGCACCTTCGATGAGGCGGCGAGCGGCCTCGGCGACGCGCGCAGTATCGTCGGGGTGGATGAAGGGCCAATCAAAGAAGTGGCGGCCTACGACCTCTGCGGGGGTCCACCCAAATATGGCGTTGGCACGTCCCGACCATCGCTCGACACGGAAATCCGGCTGCCACTCGATGACCGCGAGCGGCGAGTTTTGCACATGATCGAAAAGCCGCTGCTTGGTGTGCTCCAGTTCCACGCGGTCGCGTTTCGCTTCAGTGATGTCGCGGGCGATGCCGACCAGCCCGACGATTACCCCGTCAGCATCGCGCAGGGGAAACTTCGAGGTCAGGTAGGTACCCCGTTTGCCGTCAAGGCGATGATAAGGTTCTTCGCGATCCAGGATTGGCTCGCCGGTGCGGACCACCCGTTGGTCATCGACTTGGTAAAGTCCGGCGTGATCGCGGACGCCGGGGAGTTCCGTATCGGTCTTGCCGATGAAATCCTCGGGAGGCAGGCCGAACGCGGCGGCGTTGGCGGTATTTGTGAGGAGGAAGCGGCCGGCAAGGTCTTTGCAAAAAAGCGGATCGGGAACCGCGTCAATGAGCGCCCGCAACAGGTCCAGCTCCCGGGGGAGTGGGGTGGGGGGGGGGACGGGAGAGTTGGCGGGCATTGGGGCTGGGGCAATTAGTTAGGACGTGTTTAGCAGCCACGGGGCCAGACACGAAAAAAAACAACGCGCCGCGGGGCGAGTTACTCCCGGATCTGGCCCGTGCCGCGAAGCACGTACTTGTAGGTCGTCAGCTCCTCCAAACCCATTGGCCCACGGGCATGGAGCTTATCGGTGCTAATGCCGATCTCCGCGCCAAAACCGAATTCTCCGCCGTCGGTGAACCGCGTCGATGCATTCCAATAGACGGTCGCGCTATCGACTTCCGCGAGGAACCGCTCGGCGTCCACGGCTTTGGCGGTGACGATCCCGTCGCTATGATGGGAGCCGTTTTCCTCGATATGGGTGATGCCCTCGTCGAGCGAATCCACGACCTTTACCGCGAGGATGTAGTCGAGAAACTCGGTGCGGTAGTCCTGCTCGGTCGCATGCACAATCCGCTCGGGAGCGGGCACGTCCCGCTGGTCCTGGAGCATGGCGAAAGCGCGGGGGTCGCAGCGCAGCTCCACACCTTTCAAAAGCAGCGCGCGCCCGGTTGTGGCGAGGAACTGCTCGGCGACAGCGCGATGCACGAGCACCGTCTCAATGGCATTGCAGACGCCGGGGCGCTGGCACTTCGCGTTGATGACGATCTTCTCGGCCATCGCCAGATCCGCAGCTTGGTCCACGTAGATGATGCAGATGCCGTCGTAGTGTTTGATCACCGGCATCCGGGCGTGGTTGACCACCGTCTCGATCAAGCCTTTGCCGCCGCGCGGGATGATGACGTCGAGCCATTTGTCCATCTCACAAAGATGCCGCACCGCCTCGCGGTCGGTCACGGGAATGAGCAACACGGCGTCGGCCGGCAAGCCGGCTTTGGCGGCCCCGCGGGAGAGCGCGGCGGCGATGGCCACGTTCGAGTGAATCGACTCGCTGCCGCCGCGGAGGATCGTGGCGTTACCGGTCTTGGTGCAAAGCACCGCGGCGTCGGCGGTCACGTTGGGCCGCGACTCGTAAATGATCCCGACGGTCCCGATGGGCACACGAATTTTCTGGATGCGCAGCTCATTCGGCCGCGTCCAGTCGCGGAGAATCTCGCCTACGGGATCGGGCAGGCTAGCCACTTGGCGGATGCCGTCGGCCATGGCCTCAAGGCGTTTTTCCGTGAGCGTAAGCCGATCGAGCATCGCGCCGGAAAGACCGTTCGCCTGGGCCTTCGCGACGTCCTGCGCATTCGCAGCGAGGATCTCCGGCGCAGCCGTCACCACTTCATCGGCCATCGCCAGCAGCCCCCGATTTTTCTGCTCACAGCTCGCCCGGGCGAGCACGCGGGCGGCAGCGCGGGCGCGGCGGCCGTAGTCTTCGATCAGCGTTTTCAGTTCCGACATGCCGGCACTTTTCTACACGCGTTCGCCTTTGGCAATGAACCGCGTGCCCAGCGCCTTACCTGCGACGATGCCCGTGATGCGCCCCGCCTTGCGGCCGCTGGTGATGTGTGTGGAAATCCCCGCCTCGACCGCGAGCTTCACCGCCTGGAGTTTCGAGACCATCCCGCCCACGGAAAACTTCCCCTTTTCCTGTCGCGCCAGCCCAGCCACCGCGTCGATATCCGCGACCGTCGGAACGATCTCCCCGCGCGCATCGAGCAAGCCGTCCACGCTGGTCAGCAGGATCAGGCGGTCCGCCTCGACGAGCACCGCGACCTCGGCGGATAGTTTGTCGTTGTCGCCAAAGCGCAGCTCCTCCACGGCCACGGAATCGTTTTCATTGATGATCGGCACCACCGACTTGCGCTCAAAAAGCCGGCTCAAGGTATTGCGCACGTTTTGATAAGCCGTCCGGCTGTCGAGGTCGCTATACGTCAGGAGCAACTGCGCGACGTGCAGCCCATGGGTGGCGAAATGCGTGGCGTAACTCTGCATCAACCGGGATTGCCCGATCGCCGCGCAAGCCTGGCGCGCTGCCAAATCTTCCGGCCGCTCCTTCAACCCCAGAACCCCTAGTCCTGCGGCCACCGCGCCGCTCGAAACGATCACGCACTCGTGCCCCGCCCGCACCAGCCTCGCGATCTCGGCGGCCAGTCGAGCGAACTGCCGTTCGTCCAAGGCGGTGCCGCGGGCGTTGGCGAGGATGCCGGAACCGAATTTGACGACGAGGCGGGAAGGAGGCGTGGACATATGCGGACGGGCACCTTAGCCCCTCGGTCAAGCCCACCACGGCGGGCCAAGCCCCCCTACGCGTAGCCGCTGCTGCTCTAGAATTACTGCTGCTGCTATTCGATCCTGCTCCTCGTCATCATCATCCGCCGCCGGCTTTGTGATCAGCGCATCCCCGAGGGTGAATGGGTTTGGAATAAATACATCCGCCGTCGCCCATAAAACGTAACGCTCCTCAGTTTGCCTGTTTGACTCGACTCACCCAAACTCTCCCTCATCTCAACCCGCAGGAAAGACGATGAAGACCAAACTCACCACCCTCGCTCTCGCGATTGCGCTGAGCACGACCACCTCTAGTCCGGCCCAGTCGGTCACTCCGGAAGAAGCCCGGGCCATTGCCAAGGAAGCCTACATCTACGGCTTCCCGCTGGTGGATAACTACCGCGTGATGCACTCGTTTTTTGAGGATCGCGGGGGGCAGGAATTCAAAGCGCCGTGGAACCAGATCCACAACGAGGCGCGAGTATTTACGCCCGAGGACAAGACGATTCAGACGCCAAACTCCGACACGCCCTACTCTCAGATCGGGACGGACCTGCGGGCCGAGCCTCTGGTGATCACGGTGTCTGCGGTGCCCAAGGAGCGGTATTACTCGGCGCAGTTTATCGACCTCCACACATTTAACTACGCCTACATCGGCAGCCGTGCGACCGGCAGCGAGGCGGGGAGTTACTTGCTCGCGGGGCCGAATTGGAAGGGCGAGAAGCCGGAGAAGATCAAAGCGGTGATTCGGTCGGAGACGGAGTTGGGTTGGGTGCAGTTCCGAACGCAGCTCTTGAACTCCGGCGACATCGAGGGCGTGAAGCAGGTGCAGGCGGGTTACAAGGTCCAGCCTCTCTCCTCGTTTCTCGGCAAGGCCGGACCGCCGGCGGCACCAGCCACCGACTTCGTGAAGCCTCTGACTCGCGAGGCGCAACGCACCTCGCCTGAGTTCTTTCGCGTGCTGGATTTCGCGCTGCGTTTCTGCCCGGTGCATCCGACGGAAGAGAGGGTCCGAGCGCGGTTCGCCAAGCTAGGCATTGGATCGGGCACTTTCGATCCGGCGAAGCTTTCGCCTTCCGTGCGCGAGGCGCTGGAGCAAGGCATCGCCGATGCCTGGAAGGAATTCGCGGACTTCAAAAAGGCGAAGATCGATACGGGGTTGCAGACCGCTTTCGACGGCTACGGCGCGCGCGAATACGTGATGCAGAAGGGCTACATCGGACGCATGACCTCGGCGGCGCTCGGGATTTTCGGGAACTCGAAAGAGGAAGCGGCATATCCCGCATATTACGGCGACGCGGATGGCGGACCGTTAAATGGGGCGAAGAACCGTTACCAGCTCCGGTTTGCGCCCGGCCAACTGCCGCCGGTGAACTCATTCTGGTCGATCACGATGTATGAAATGCCCGCAAGCCTGCTCTATGCGAATCCCCTCAACCGCTATCTGATCAACTCTGCGATGGCGCCCGGCCTGAAGCGCGATACCGACGGCGGCGTCACCCTTCATCTGCAAAATGAATCGCCGGGCAAGGAGCGCGAGTCGAACTGGTTGCCCGCGCCCGCGGGTCCGTTCTTCGTTGTCATGAGGTTGTATTGGCCAAAGGAGGAAGTGCTCGATGGCAGGTGGAAGGAGCCGCCGTTGCAACGGGTGAAGGCTGAGGACAGGGTCGCTAAACCCGCACAGATTGAGGAGGCCAAAGGCATCACGACCGGGCAAGCAGGAACAGCTCAGGCGCTGCCTGTGACCTTGGAGAACTTCGTCCGCGCCGAGACCGACACCTACTTCGGAGCCGTGGTGAAGAAGGGAGGGTTCGGGAAGTTTGATCCCAGCCGTGAACTGGCTCCCATCGATGGGCAAACCGTCATCCGCCTCAACCGAGACACGCTTTACTCTTCCGGTATTTTCGATCTCGAAGCCGGGCCAGTGACGATTACCATGCCCGACGCTGGCAAGCGTTTCATTTCGATGCAGGTGATCAATCAAGATCACTACACCTACGGCGTTTTCTACGGCGCGGGAAAGCACACGCTATCCCAGAAGAAGGTCGGCACGCGCTACGTCGTCGCGGCCTTCCGTATCCTCGTCGATCCGCTAGCTCCCGGCGACGTGGCGGAGGTGCACAAACTGCAAGACGCGATCAAGGTCGAGCAACCTGGCGGCCCTGGTAAGTTCGAAGTGCCCGCGTGGGATCCGTTGAGCCAGAAGAAGGTGCGCGATGCCCTGCTCGTGCTCGCTGATACACTGCCGGACAAGAACCGTATGTTTGGCAACAAGGGCGAAGTGGATCCGATTCGCTTCGTCCTGGGCGCGGCTTCGGGATGGGGCGGCAACCCGGACAAAGACGCGGTTTACCTAAACATCACGCCGCCAAAGAACGACGGAAAGACGCCGTATCGGCTCACGGTGAAAGAGGTGCCGGTCGATGAGTTCTGGTCGGTCAGCGTTTACAACGCGCAGGGCTACTACGAGAAGAACGCGGCCGGCGCTTACACGATCAACAACCTCACCGCCAAAAAGGACGCCGATGGTTCCGTGACCGTGCAGTTTGGCGGCGACCCGGGAGCTGCGCCGAACGTCCTACCGATTACGCCCGGCTGGAACTACATGATCCGCCTGTATCGGCCGCGGAAGGAAATCCTCGACGGCACCTGGAAATTCCCCGAGGCCCAGCCAGTGAAGTGAACCCAGCGGCCCGCAGGCCGATGGCAAAATCTTCTCCTCCGAGTAATTCAGCCCGGTAGCACACATGAAGAAAGCTAGCCTCCTAAGCCTCGCCGTCCTTCTCGCGGCGATCACTCCAACGCAAGCCGTAGATCAGCTTTCTTCATGGAACGACTCGGCGCCGAAGCAGGCCATCGTCGCCTTCGTAGAAAAGGTGACGAAGGAGGGCGCGGCGACGTTTGTCCCGGTGCCGGAGCGCATCGCCGTGTTCGATAACGACGGCACGCTTTGGGCCGAGGAGCCGGTGTTCTTCCAGGCCTACTTCATGGAATCTGCGATCAAGGCCCAGGCCTCCGAGCATCCGGAGTGGAAGACGCAGGAGCCTTTTGCATCGGTGCTCGCAGGTAAAATCGCGAACGTCTTGGGTGACGATGCGGCGGGCGCCGGCAAGATCCTCGCTGCCGTCCATGCACGCATGACCACGGATGAGTTCGCCGAGACCGTGCGCCGCTGGGCCAGTACCGCGCGGCATCCGCAGACCGGTAAGCTGTTCACGGAAATGGTCTATCAGCCCATGCTGGAGCTGATGGCCTACCTGCGGACGAATGGGTTCAAGACCTACATCGTTTCCGGTGGCGGCATTGAGTTTATACGGGCCTGGTCGGAACGCGTTTACGGGGTCCCGCCGGAACAAGTCATCGGCAGCTACGGCAAGCTGAGCTACCGAGTCAAAGACGGCGTGCCCACTCTCTTCAAAGAACCGGAGATGGCGCATTTCAACGATACTGTGGGAAAGCCGGTCGGTATCCAGACCTTCATCGGCCGTCGTCCTATCGCGGCCTTCGGCAACTCGGACGGCGACTATGGAATGCTCGAATGGGTAACCAGCGGCCTAGGCCCGCGCCTTGGCCTCTATGTTCATCACGACGACGCCGAGCGCGAGTATGCCTACGACCGCGACTCGCCCCTGGCCAAGCTCTCCAAAGGCTTGGACGACGCCCCCGCCAAGGGCTGGATCATCAACTCCATGAAGCGCGACTGGAAAAAAATCTACCCGCTGGTGACGATTCCACGGGGACCGCTTCCTTTGCTTCAGCGGTCAACGCGGTACTAAGAAGGGTCAGGACGACGAAGGATTTGCGGAAGTTCATGGCGCGTTGGATTCGCCGACGAATCGACCAACCCCATCGCGCAATTCTACAGCGCTGGCCTCGGTGGCAAGGGCATTGGCGCTTCCCGCCCGCATGACCGATGGGGTATCGGCTACTACTATATGAAAACGAGCGACGAGCTGCCGGAGTTCGTGCAGCTAGGCGACGAGCAGGGCGTTGAAGTCTTTTACAATTTCGCGATCACGCCGGCCTTCATGATCACTGCTGATCTCCAAGTCACCGACTCGGCGAAAAATGATATAGGTAATGCAGTGGTCGGCGCATTGCGTGCGACCTTGCGATTCTAGGTTTCGCTCCCGCAGGTTATTACTCACGCTTCGGTGAGGCGCTGGCGGATGGTTATAAGTATCAGATTGCCAGACTTGGATGGCTAGCCCACTCAGGTAGATCCGGGCGATTTTGGCGTAATCAACTTCCTCGTTGGCCAAGGAGGTCTTGGCGGTGCTTGGGTTGTTCAAGAAGATGATGGGTTGGGTGTCACTCGGTTTCGATGCGCTCGCTGAGCCGAGCTTTGAGGGGGAGAAATGCGGGGCTTTGAATTTTCGCGAGGCAAGCGCGCGCGGCGTCTTTCTGGCCGAGTTTCAGGTGGACGCGGGCGAGATTGGCCTGGGCGAAGTCCTGTTGCGGGGTGATCTGGGCAAAGTGTTGCCAGGCGGCCAGGCCGGCCTGCCAGTCGGGCTTCGGCAGGCTGTAGAAGGTCTCGGCGTAGGCGCGGGCGTAGGTGGCGTTGAGGGGTTCGAGGGCGCTGGCTTTGGCGAAAAGGTCGAGAGCGCGGTCGAGGACGGCGGCTTCATCGGGCAGGGTGGGGGAGTAAAGTTGGTGGCGGAAGAGGAAGTTGACGTTGGCGAGGGTGAAGATGGACGCGGCGTTCTGCGGGGCGCTCTCGACGGCCCGCTCGTAGTACAAGGCAGCCTTTTTGACCTCACCTGCCGCCAGCCAGCCTCCACCGAGGTGGTCGAGGATGAGGGCACTCTTTGGCTCGAGGGACAGGGCGGCTTCCCAGATCTGCACCGCCCGCTCCCGCTCGCCGATGCTCCACAGAAACTCCGCGTGTCCGTTCCGCACGGCGGCATCGCGGGGATATTTTTCCGCGAGATCGGTGTAGATTTTCTCCATCCTCCGCCAGTCCTCCGCGCTGGATTGTCGGGCAAAAAGGGTCGTCCCCAGAAGCTTCGCCGCACGCAATTCCTCCTGTGGTGTCGGGGCCGCCGCAGCGCGGGCAACACCTTGGGCGGCGCCGCACGCAAGCATTGCGGTGAGAGCGAGGGCTGGCAGTTGACGCTGCGGGGCAACATGCCTACCTTCGCGGCGCTGTTTCGGAATGGAAGTCATCGGGCGATTGGGCTGAGCGCACTGTAGGTGTCGCAAGGCCCGATGCCACCGGCCTTTTGACGACCCACGCCGCCCGGCCCAACCCCGCTATGCAGAAACTCGATTTCAGTGAAAATCTCGAAAACATCGTCCAGCAGGATCCTCGCTACGACCGCGAAGCTTATCTTTTCCTCCGCGATGCCCTCGATTTCACCGTAAAGGCGCGGAAGAAGGCCAAGGAAATCGATCACCACGTCACCGGCCAGCAACTCCTCGAAGGCATTCGCCACTACGCGTTGAAGCAGTTTGGCCCGATGGTGCCAACGGTTTTTGAGTACTGGGGTGTGCGCCGCGGCGAAGATTTCGGCGAGATGGTTTTCAACTTCATCCGCGTCGGCATTTTTGGGAAAACGGAATCCGATTCGCTGGAGGACTTCCGCCACGGCTATTCCTTTCACGACGCTTTCGTCGCGCCTTTCCTGCCGGAAAAACCGCTCGTCCACGTCCGCATCCCGGCCGCCTCTCCGGCGGAGGAGCTGCTTTAATTCCCGGCGGCCGGGGCCGCTGTTCTCGTTTGTATATGGATTCCTTTGCTCACACCGTTTCCGCGTCGCCTGATTCCGTGATCACATTCCCGACAGCTACGGCGACGACTTCCACGCTGCCGAACGGTCTTGGGATCATCGTCCACGAAGATCACAGCGCGCCGGTGGCGAGCGTGCAGGTGTGGGTGGAAACGGGGAGCATCCACGAGGATCGGTGGCTCGGTGCGGGGCTGTCGCACATGCTGGAGCACATGCTTTTCAAAGGCACGGCGACGCGCGGGTCGAGCGAGTTTGCCCAGCGCATCCAGGACGCGGGCGGCTACATCAACGCCTACACGTCTTTCGACCGCACGGTGTATTGGATCGACATCCCGGCCAAGGGCGTGCCCGTCGCGCTCGAACTGCTCACCGACGCGGTGATGAACTCGACGCTGCCGCCGGAGGAGTTTGTGAAAGAGCAGGAGGTCATCCGCCGGGAATTTGCGATGGGCAACGACGACCCAGACCGCGTGGCCAGCCACGCGCTTTTCGCCACGGCTTTCCGCGAACATCCTTATCGGAACCCGATCATCGGCCACCTCGATGTCTTCAACGCGCTCCGCCGCGACGACGTAATGGCCTACTACAAGGCGCGCTACGTTCCGAACAACATGTTCTTCACCGTGGTGGGCGACGTTGACGCCGCCGCTGTCCGCGCGCAGCTCGAGGAGCTTTTCGCGAAACATCCGCGCCAGCCGCTACCGCCGGTCTATCTCCCGGCGGAGCCCGCGCAACTCGGGCGACGCGAGGCCCACACCGAGTTCGCCACCGAACTCACGCGCCTGCACCTCGCCTGGCACATCCCGTCAGCCGCGCATCCCGACATCCCCGCGCTTGATGTCGCGGCGATGGTCCTCGGCAGCGGACGCAGTTCGCGCCTTTACAAAAAGCTGCGCGAAGAACTCGCGCTCGTGCATTCCGCCGACGCGTGGTGTTACGCGCCTGGGCAGTGCGGACTCTTCGGGGTCGACGCCATCCTCGATCCTGGCAAGCGTCCCGCCGTCGAGGCCGAAGTCCTCCGCCTCATCGCCGAGCTGCGCGACGGCGGCGTGACCGAGCGAGAACTCTCGAAAGCCCGCAAAGCCTCGCTCAGCCATCAGCTCCAGACTGTGACGACGATGCGCGGCCGCGCCTCCGACCTGGGCGGCAATTGGCTGCTTACTCGCAACCTCGATTTCTCGCGCGACTACCTTGAGGCCATTCAGCGCGTCACCGCCGAGGATTTGCGCCGCGTCCTCACCACCTACGTCGCGGATCGGAATCTCAGCGTCGTCTCGGTGAACCCCGAAGGTTCGCTCGCGAAAACAAACGCTGCTGCGGCGGCGATCACGCCGGGCGAAATCCACAAATTCGAGCTGTCGAACGGCCTGCGCCTGCTCGTCCGCGAAGACCCGCGCCTGCCGCTCGTCTCGCTTTGCGCGTCGTTCAAAGCTGGCCTGCTCGCCGAGACGGCGGCGGACAACGGCATCACGCGCCTGCTTTCCAAAGTGCTCCTCAAAGGAACCAAAACGCGCACCGCTGAGCAGCTTGCCGACGAGATCGAGGAACTCGGTGGCAGCATCGCGAGCGATGCCGGCAATAACAGCCTCAGCGTTTCCGCCCGCGTCATGCGCCCCGACTTGCGCGCCGGCATCAACTTGCTCGCCGACGTGCTGCTCCACGCCACGCTACCGGAAAAGGCCATTGCCCGCGAAAAGGACGCGCAGCTTGCCGCGATCAAAGCCGAGGCCGAGGAAGTCACCTCCGTCGCAAAAAACTTGCTGCGCGAAAACCTCTTCGGCGCGCACCCCTACGGCTTGCGCGGCGCGGGCACTGCCGGAAGCACCGCCGCCCTTACCCGCGACGACCTTGCGGCCTTTCGCGACCGCCATCTCGTCGCGCAAAATGGCGTCCTCGCCATCTTCGGGGACGTGCGCGCCGACGAAGTGCGCGAACTCGTCGAAGAAGCGCTCGCCACTTTGCCAACCGGCACACCTGCTTTCACCGCCGTCCCCGAACCACCCGCGCTCCTGGCCTCGCGTGAGGTTGAACGCATCGAAGACAAGGAGCAGGCCGTGCTCATGGTTGGCTTTCCGGGTATCGACATCTTTAGCCCGGATGCTGCCGCGCTTGAGCTCATCGATGAAGCGTGCAGCGATCTCGGCTCGCGCCTTTTCCTCCGCATCCGCGAAGAGATGGGCCTGGCCTACTTCGTCGGCAGCAGCCACCTGGCTGGGCTCGCCCGCGGCATGTTCACCTTTTACCTCGGCACTGCGCCGGAAAAAGTCACTGACGTCAAAGCGGCGCTGCACGATGAAATCGCCAAACTCGCCGCCCACGGACTCACCTCCGCCGAGGTCGCGCGAGCGAAGGAAAAGAGCCTCGGTCAAATGGAAATCCGTCACCAAAGCAACGGCGCTTTCGCTTTCCAAGCGGCACTCAACGAACTCTACGGTCTTGGTCACAGTTACCACCTCACGCAGCGGCGCGAGATCGAAGCCTTGACCGTCGAGCAGGTCGCCACCGCTAGCCGCCGCTACTTTCAGCAAGCAGCAATCACCGCCCTTGTCCGACCATCCGGGCTGGCAGATCGCAAGTAAGGAAGGTGGCTTGCGGCGGAAGGCGGCGGGCTTCTAGAGTGCGGAAAATATGACCGACATCAGCACCCGCATTCAGGAGGCCGTGAGCGGCGGCCAGCTTCTCGAAAGCAGCGCCCGCAATATCGGGCAAATTTTGCAGCGCACCTCGTCGCCGGTGACGGCGGCGAGCATCGGGGAACTGGTGGAGCAAGGAGGTTGGGACGAGCTGAATGACCGCTTTTACAAGACGCTGGCTTTCGGCACGGGCGGGTTGCGCGGGCGGACGATCGGCAAGGTGGTGACGGCGGCGGAGCGGGGGACGCCGCAGCCGCTGGAGCGGCCGGAGCAGCCGTGTGTGGGGACGAATGCGATGAATTACTACAACATCAGCCGGGCGACGCAGGGGCTGGTGGCGTATCTGAAGGCCTGGTTCGCGGAGAACAATCTGCCGGGGAAACCGAAGATCGTGGTGGCAAATGATACGCGGCATTTCTCGCGGGATTTCACGGAGTTGACGGCAAAGGTGGCGGTCGAGAATGGCTGCGACGTCTGCATTTTTGAAGGCCCGCGCTCGACGCCGCAGTTGTCCTTTTCCGTCCGGCACGAAAACGCGAACGCGGGAATCGTGATCACGGCCAGCCACAACCCGCCGCATGACAACGGCTACAAGGTATATTTCGGAACCGGAGCGCAGGTCGTGGAACCGCACGCGAGCGGGATCATTGCGAAGGTGAACGCGGTGGAGTCGGATGTTTATACGCCGGTGCCGGCGCTGGAGCGGGGCAAAGTGACGGTGCTGGGTCGAGCGAATGACGAGGCCTACATGGCGCGCTTGGAGACGTTGATTTTGGATCGCCCGATGGTTGCAGCGGCGGCGGAGAGCGGGTTGCGGATTGTCTTTACGTCGATCCATGGCGTGGGCGGGACGATCATCAAGCCGATGCTGGACCGGCTGGGCTTTCGCTACACGGTGGTGCCGGCGCAGGAGATCGGCGACGGGCGTTTTCCGACCGTGAAATCGCCCAACCCGGAGAACGCCGAGGCGCTGACGCTGGCCATGGCGCGGGCGGATCAGGACAAGGCGGACCTGGTCATCGCCACGGACCCGGACTGCGACCGCATGGGCGTCGCGGTGCGGAATGGCGCGGGCAAGTTGGAACTGCTAACGGGCAATCAAATCGGTTCGCTGATGGCCTACTACCGGGTGACCAAACTAATCGCGCAGGGCGTGATCACGCCGGAAAACGCGGCACGCTGCGTGATCGTGAAGACTCTTGTGACGACAGATCTGCAAAAGGCCATCGCCGAGAAACACGGGATGCGCTGCGTGGAAACGCTCACGGGTTTCAAGTACATCGGCGAAAAGCTGGGCAAATACGAAACGGCGCTGCCGGAGGAAGTGCGGGAGAAATATCGCACGCTGCCCGAGGCGGAGACGCGCGCGCTGCGGCTGGCGCAGAGCAGCTACTACGTGTGCGGCGGCGAGGAAAGCTACGGCTACAGTGCGGCGGATTTCGTGCGCGACAAGGATGGCAACGGCGCCGCCGTGGTCTTCGCGGAGGTGGCGGCGTATGCAAAATCGCGCGGGCTCACGCTGATCGATCTGCTGGACGAAGTGTATGCGGGCTACGGCTTCTATTTGGAAAGGAATGGGTCGCTGACTTTTGAGGGAGCAGACGGAGCGGCGAAGATCCAGCGGCTCGTAGAATCCTACGCGGCGCTGCCGCCGACGGACATTGAGAACGTAGCGGTGACTGGGCAGCGCAATTTTGCCACCGAGACTTTCACCGACGTCGAGGGCGATACGATCCCGAAGGAAAAGATGCTGATGATCGACCTCGCTGACGGTCGCCGCATCGCCGTGCGCCCGAGCGGCACGGAGCCGAAGATAAAGTTCTACCTGTTTGCCCGCCGGGCGCCGGAGGCGGGGAAAACCTTTACAGCGGAGGAACTCGCGGCGATCAAAGCGGACGTGAAAGCATCGCTCGAACAGCTCTGGTCTTGGATCCAGGCGGATGTCGAACAGCGCCTTTCCGCCTAAACAAACATCACCTCACTTATGGCAGGCAGAGAACTCAACCTCGACGGAACCGAAGTATCAGTCATCAAAGCGCTCGGCTTTGGCAGCACCGACACGATTGGCGCGGACCTCATCGAGCGTTGTGGCGACCTGCCGATCGCGGAACTCATCGACTGCGTGCAAGGGCTGATGAGCGTTGGCTACGTAACGGCGGACAAGAGTGGCTTTTACAAACGAGAGGACATGGAGCGGGTCTATTTCCGCGTGAACTCTGGCTACATGAAGGACCTGCGCGACGCGCTTGACCCGCGGCCCGAGGCGAAGAAAAGCAAGCGCGTGCGGCGCGAATAGGGGGAGTTCGGATTGCGGAATGCGGAATGCGGAGTGAAGCTCCGCGCCCTTTCTGAGATGTCCCAAGATTCCGCCCTCCGAACCTCGCACTCCGTACTCCGGCACGTCTGGCCGTGGCTGGCCGCGATCGTGAGCGGCGGGCTGCTCGTCCTGTGCTTTCCCGGCTTCAATCAAGGCTGGCTGGCATGGGTGGCTCTGACCCCGCTGCTGTGCGCGGTCTTTTTCTCGCAAAACGAAGGCCGCCGCCGTGGCTTGCGCAAGGCGGCGCTCGGGTACGTCGCAGGGATGGTCTTTTTTACGGGCACGTTTTACTGGCTGAGCACTACACTCGCGGCGCTTTATCAAAACGTCTGGCTCTACGCGCTCGCGCCGCTGGTCGCGATGGTCTTCAGCTTCTACTTCGCGTTTTGGGCGTGGTTCACCGGCGCGCTGCTGGTGCGCGAAGATGCGGCGCGCAAGTTCCCGCGCTCGCTCGACAATCTTGGAGTCGCCGCCGCCAGCGCCGCCGCGTGGGTCGGGCACGAGTGGGTGCGCGAACGGCTCTTTGGCGGCTTCGGTTGGAACAACCTCGGCGTGGCCCTGCATCGCGACCTGCCGATGATCCAAATCGCCGACCTCACCGGTGTGCCGGGCATCTCCTTCCTCGTGGTCTTCTGCAATCTTATTGCCGTGATCATCGTGCGCCGGATCATCGGCGAATTTGGTCCCGTTTTCCTCAAGCGCATCCGCTGGGAATTCAGCTTCACCATGGCGCTCATCGCAGGCGTCTTTGCCTACGGCATCCGGGCGTTGCTCAGCAAGGATCCCGGAGAAAGCGTGCCGCTGCGCGTGGTTGCGGTGCAGCCGAACATTCCGCAGATCGACAAGTTTGACGATGCGCTGGAGGAGAAGATTTTCGGCGAACTCGCCAAACTCACCGGGCTTGCCGCGCTCACCCAGCCCGCACCGCAGCTTGTGCTATGGCCCGAGTCGGCCACGCCGAGCGGCATGTTCGCGAGCCAGGCGAATTACGACTTCGTCATCGACCAGGCGAAGCGACTCGACGGCGCCCTGCTTATCGGCACGACCGATTTCGACCCTGATACGCGCGAGGATTTCAACATCGCCGTCATGCTGACTGGGCGCGGCGAAAAGCAGCAGTTTTACCGCAAGATGCACCTCGTGCCGTTCGGCGAATACCTCCCGCTGCGCCCGATCTTTCAGCCGCTCTGCGGGCAGATGGTGCCTGCGGATTTTACCGCTGGTCGCGAGCACACCGTTTTCGAACTACCCGACCCCGCGCTGCGTCTGGGCACGCTCATTTGCTTTGAGGACACGCTGGGCGAACTCACCCGCCGCTTTGTGCAACGCGGCGCGCAGGTGCTTGTAAACATCACGAACGACGGCTGGTTTGGGCAGTCGCCCGCCGCGGAACAACACCTCGCCAATGCTGTTTTCCGCGCCATCGAAAACCGCCGCCCGCTCATCCGCTGCGGCAATACCGGCGTGACCTGCGCCGTCGATTCCCGCGGTCGGGTGGATCGCTGGTTACCGCTTTTTGAGCAGGGCTTCGCGGCCCGCAAGGTGGACATCCCGATGAGCGGACCGACCACCTTCTACACTCACCGCGGCGATTGGTTTTCTCATGTCGCGCTGCTGCTTACTGCGCTCCTCGCGCTGCGTGCGCTGCTGGCGCGGGTTAGCGCGACGCGGAACGTTTCGCGCGGCTCGTGCTCGCCAACCGGTAGTGCGTGAGGACGGCGCGATCCTGAAGTTGTTGCCAAAATTCCGGGGAGACCTGCCCCTTTTCCGCGCCCGCCCAACTCTCGATGATCGCCAGGCAATCCGCCGAGGTTTTCTCCAAATAGGGCGACTGGATTTTCGCCGCAACACCGCTGCCCAATTCCGCGGCCGTGCGTCCTGCGAGGTAACGGATCTCTTCGGCCTGCACCATGTTTTGCAAACCGCCGTGCGCGCGGTAAACCGCCGCCAACTTGACCATCTGCGCGAGCCGTCCGGCTGCTTCGGCGTCGCGGCGCTGCGCCGCCAGCAACCGCGCCTGCGCCGCGTAGTCGCGCCAGGCGGTGGTCGTTTCCGGCAGCACTTCGCGCCGCGGGGCACCGTTGCGCCATTTGGCCACGGGCACTTTGGCGAGGAATTCATCCATCTTCCGCGCATCCGCGACCCAGAAAAGATCGACCGCCACCCGCCCCGCGGCGCTGGAAGGCTCGCGGCTCACCGATTCGGCTGATGGTGTCGCGGCGTGGAGCGTGACGGTGAAAAGGCTTGCGGCGGAGAGGAGGAAAAACGTCTTCATAGATACGGAAAAGTGCTGGGTCTGATAGTCTCCTGAGCAAACGTGGTGCCGGACTCTACCGCTGTCTGCGGCGATGACTACCTAGATGACACGAGGATTATCCCGACCTAGGCGCTTTGATTGCCACCCGACGGCCGGGGTAAATAGCCATCGAGCGCTCCCGGGAGTCAGGCCGCGCTGCGAACACGGTCTTCGCCAAGAAACGGCTTATACGTTGAACCGAAACTCCACCACATCCCCGTCCTTCACCACATACTCCTTGCCCTCAATGCGGAGCTTGCCGGCTTCGCGGGCTTTGGCATTCGAGCCGAGGTGGATGAGGTCGTCGAAGTGGACGATCTCCGCCGCGATAAAGCCGCGTTCAAAATCGCTGTGGATGACACCGGCGGCGGCGGGTGCTTTGTCGCCGGCGCGAATGGTCCAGGCACGCGTTTCCTGCTCGCCGGTGGTGAGGTAGGTGCGCAAGCCGAGCAGGTGATACACGGCGCGGATGAGCGAGCCCACGCCACTTGAGGCCACGCCGATGCCGGCGAGATATTCGGAAGCTTCCTCGTCGGTAAGGGTGGCGAGTTCGCTCTCGATCTGCGCGCTGATGACCACGGCCTCAGTGGCGAAATGCGAGCGCGCGTAGTCCTGCACGGCGGTGACGAAACGCGCGGCGTCAGTGACGACTACATTGTCGCCCGGGGGCACGCCTTCGTTATCGCGCGCGGCTTCGACAATGGCGGCGACGTTTGCCAAATCGGCCTCGGCGACGTTGCAGGCGAAGATGGTCGGCTTGCCGGAAAGGAGGAAAAACTCGCGCAGGAGTTTGGTCTCGTCGTCGGTGAGCTCGAGGGTGGTGGCCGGTTTGCCGGCGTCGAGGTGGGGGATGAGCTTTTCGCAAAGGGCAATTTCGGCTTTGGCGGCTTTGTCACCGGTCTTGGCGGCCTTTGCCTGGCGGTCCTTTCGCTTCTGCACGGCGGCGAGGTCGGCGAGGATCAACTCGGTATTGATGATCTCGATGTCGCGCACGGGATCGACGGTGCCGCTGACGTGGTGGATGTCCGCGTCCTCAAAACAGCGGACGACCTGAACGATGGCGTGGACTTCGCGGATGTGGCTGAGGAACTTATTGCCCAGCCCCTCGCCATCGCTCGCGCCTTTGACGAGCCCGGCGATGTCCACGAACTCAATTGCCGCGGGGACGAGCTTTTTCGAACTGCTCAGTTTCGACAGTGCCGCGAGTCGCGGGTCGGGCACCGTGACGATGCCGACGTTCGGGTCGATGGTGCAAAACGGGTAGTTTGCCGCCTGCGCCTTCTGCGTTTTGGTGACCGCGTTAAAGAGAGTGGATTTACCAACGTTGGGGAGGCCGACGATACCTGCGGAGAGCATGGGAAATGGATGGGTGGATTGGTGGATGAAAGGATGCGAGGCGGCGACGCCCGTCCGCAGCTTGGAGCGCGGGTCGGCGAATGCAACGCAACACGCCTTATCCAGCAATCCAATAATCCGCCAATCCGTCGCTATCCCCGCGTGTGGTGGTGCAGCGCGCGGTCGTCGGCCCAATAGACGTGGAGCATGACCGCGCCCCAGTAGAGCGGGAGCAGCAGCAGTCCCCATCCTGCGCTGGCCGCCCCGGCCAGTGCTGCCGCGCAGACGGCAAAGACGCTCCCGAGCATCAGTATTGCACCCAGCAAGCGGTGACCTTTGTAGATGTGGCCGAAGCCGGGGAGGACGCTGAAACACACGGCCGTTAAGTCGCGGCCGGTGCCTTGGTGACGGTCGGTGGCGCGCACCCAGTCGCAGCGTGGGCACTCGTTGAGGTTTTCGTCCGTCAGCGCAGTGCCGCAGAGCGGACAGGTGCCCGTGGCGTTCAGGGGAGGATTGGGTTCGGTGGTTGGCATGTTGAGTTGCGAGGTTGGTTGTGTTGCACTGCCCTGCCTAGCCTGCGCGGAAAGTAGTCAACTTTATTCCTCTGTGCAATTGCCAACTTCTGCTTATGCCAACCCTCGCCACCATCGTTGCTCACCTCGACCGTTATCTCCGCACTGCCGAAGTCACTGACTACCCTGGCGCGTGGAACGGCCTGCAAATCGAAAACTCTGGCGCGATCACGAAAGTCGGCGCGGCAGTGGATGCGTGTGAATGGGTCATCGAGCGGGCGGTGGAGCAGGGGATCACGCTGCTGCTGGTGCATCACGGCCTATTTTGGAACGGCGTCCAGCCGCTCACTGGGCCCGTGCGGCGCAAAGTGAAAGCCGCGCTCGACGGCAACCTGGCCATTTACAGCTCCCACCTGCCGCTTGATCTCCATCCCGTTGTCGGCAACAACGTGCTGCTCGCAAAAGCGCTCGGTTTCAAAAATTGCCAGCCGTTCTTCTTCGCCAAAGGCCAGCATCTCGGCGTTCAAACCCGCGCCGCCCTCTCGCTCGCCGAACTCGCCCGCCGGCTCGAACGCACGCTCGGCAGCGCCCCGCACATCGCGCCCGGCAGGCCGGGAAGAACCGCTCGTATCGGGATTGTGACTGGAGGCGCTGGCGGTGAGGTCGCCATTGCGGCGGCAGAAGGCGTGGACACCTTCATCACCGGCGAAGGCCCGCACCACAGCTACACCCTCGCCGAGGAACTAGGCGTGAACCTCTTCTACGCCGGCCATTACGCCACCGAGACCTTCGGCGTCCGCGCGCTCGCCGCGCACGTGGCGAAAAAATTCCGCGTTCCGTGGGAGTTCATCGACCACCCGACCGGGTTGTGAGCGAGGCGCAGTGCTTTTTTTGCGGAAATGTCGAATGACCGTTGGCTGAAACGACATCTCGGTGTGCCTGATCCAACTTCAGGCGCGTAAAACCAAAAAAACCAACCACACCACCGCTATGCAATACACCCTCCTCTTCGTCGAATCCGCCGCCGATTTCGCCCAGCGCGAAAATCCCGAGCAAGCCCCCGCTTACTGGGGCGCTTGGTCGGCTTACGTCGATGCGGTTGCGAAATCTGGTATCGTCGTCGCCGGCGCCGGCCTGCAACCGCCGTCCACCGCCACGACTGTCCGCGTCCGCGACGGACAGCGCCAGGTCCACGACGGCCCGTACGCCGAGTCGAAGGAAATGCTCAGCGGCTTTTTCGTCATCGAAGTCGCGAACCTCGATGTCGCCCTCGAATGGGCCGCGCGGGCGCCGTCCGCGAGTTATGCCTCGGTCGAAGTCCGCCCCGTGCTGCCGCCGATGGCCGCGTGATGCTACGGTGAAGGGTGATCGGTGAAGCGTGAAGCGTGCGCCGCGCGTCGGCCCGCCCTTCACCAATCACCGGTCACCATTCACCAAACTAGCGCCATGAATGAAAGCCTCAGCGTCATCGAAAGCGCCGCGCGGGAATCCTACGCGCAGCTCCTCAGCTTCGTCGCCGCGCGGGCGGGCGACGATGTCGCGGGCGCGGAGGATGCGCTGGGCGAGGCTTTCCTCGCGGCGCTGCGGCAGTGGCCGGGGAACGGCGTGCCTGCCCAGCCCGAAGCCTGGCTGCTGGCCACCGCCCGCCGCCGGCTCGTGGATGCGCAGCGCCGCGGACAGGTCCGCCACGCCGCGGTGAACGACCTGACCCACGCCTTCGCCGCCGCGCAGGCGGTGGTCGATGCCGGCCAGGATTTTCCCGATGAAAGACTCGGTCTGCTGTTCGTCTGCGCGCACCCGGCCATCGACCCCGCGGCGCGCACGCCGCTCATGCTCCAGACCGTGCTCGGCGTGGAGGCCGCCCGCATCGCCTCAGCCTTTCTCACTTCGCCCGCCTCGATGAGTCAGCGGCTTGTCCGGGCCAAGGCGAAGATCCGCGCCGCCGGCATTCCGTTCGCCGTGCCGCCGCGCGAAGACTGGCCGGAGCGCGTGGCCTTCGTCCTCGACGCCATCTACGCCGCCTACACCACCGGCTGGGACGAGGCGTTGGCCGATGCGCCCGGCGCTGGCGGCCTCGCCACCGAGGCTCTGTGGCTCGCACAGGTGCTCGTCCACCTTCTGCCGGATGAACCCGAGGCGCTCGGCCTGCTAGCTTTGCTGCTCCACTGCCAAGCCCGCCGCCCAGCGCGGATCGATGCAGCGCGCCGCTATGTGCCGCTGACCGAGCAAGACACCGCACTGTGGGATCGTGCGCTCGTCACGCAAGCCGAGGCGGCGCTCGGCCAGGCCGCGCGGCATGGCGTGCCTGGGCGCTTTCAACTCGAAGCCGCCATCCAGTCCGTTCACGCCCAGCGCGCCCACACCGGGGAGACAAATTGGGAGGCCATCGCGCTGCTTTACGAAGCGTTGGTCCGCCACACGCCCGCGCTCGGTGCGCAGATCGGTCGCACCGTGGCCCTCGCCCGCGCCCGCGGAGCCGACGTCGGTCTGGCCGCGCTCGACGCTCTCCCGGCCGCTGCCTTGCAAAATCACCAACCCTACTGGGCCGCCCGCGCCGCGCTCCTCGCCGAACTCCACCGCACCAACGAAGCCCGCACCGCCTACACCCTCGCCCTCGGCCTGAGCGAGGACCGCGCCCAGCGCGAATTCCTCAACCAGCGGATGGTGGAGTTGAAGGAGTAGCTTAAGCCGGCATACCCATTACAGGTAACGCTTCGCCAATGGCACCCGACCCAATGAAAAAGGGCGACGATGAATTCGCCGCCCTTTTCAAACTTGGGATAAACGTCGTCGGGTTATGCGCGGGCAGGACGGCGGCGTAGGAGGCCGAGCATCCCGACGCCGCACAGCAGAGTCAGCGTGGTGGTCGGCTCAGGCACAAATGTCGCGGGCTGGGACGCATCAATCACCAAGTCATCCAGTGTCAGGATGCCTTCGTTTGACGCCTGTCGGAGGCCAAATCCGTTGATATTCCCAGCCGTGGTCGAATCCGCTGCGGTCACGGCGACGCCGCCGTTGACGCCAGCGATCGCGAGAGAACTGATCCCGGTTGTGTTATCAAGAGTCACAGTGAGCGCGTACTGCGTGGACAAAGCGAGATCTTCGGGGATGAAGGTGGTGGCAGCCACAGAGTTCCCCTGATTACTGATGCCGAGTCGGAAAGAACCGACCGCGGCTCCCGTGCTAGTACCAAACACCCTTCCGCGAAAAAGGTTCCCGGAGTCTCTGAAATGGGCGAAGTAGGTGCCCGTTGCGTTGGGCAACGTCGAGAAAGCAACATTGAATGTCGAAGTGAGCAAGCCAGCGGTGAATGCAAAGCTGGCCGCGGCCGCGGCAATCCCCAAGTCTTCACTCTCCGTTTGAGTGATATTGACGAGATTTCCAGCGACATCCATTTGGGTTGCTGTGCCGCTGGCAGTGAACCAAGGAGTGCCAGCACTGATCCCGGGCGTATTGCCAACAAGCGGGCCATTCGAGTAGGTGAACGGCTCATTAAGAACCACGGTACCAAAACTCGTGGTCACGAGCGTGGTGGCAATGGCAGCAGCGAGAATAGTTTGTTTCATAAGGAATATGGGCAGCAGGTAGCGGGCGTGTAGTAGTGCAGTCAGGGATGCCCTCCAAGTGGCGCATTGTGAAGTTCGTGTGACTGGCCTCTCGCTGCCGACCCGCCGGCGGATCGAGTCGGCTAATGCAACTGCCCCAACACCCACGAGTATTCGCGGGCGATGCTTTTCACGATGTCGCCGGGGTGCACCTCGGGCGGTAGGACGTCGAAGGTGTAAGTCTCGATTTCCAAGTGCGGGCAGGCCCCTTCGCGGAGGTCGTGAAAGAAATCGGGGGTAAGTGCTTCGGCCGTGGAGCGAATGGGACCATTGCCGGTGAAGAAAAGGGGGACGTGGAAGTGGACGCGCACTTCTTCCAGGTCGGGGAACGTGGGCATCTCCTCTAGTGCGGTGGGCAGGTCGAACCATGCAAAGCGGGCACCGGATTTCGCGCGGCCTTTGACCTGATGGAGATAGACCGGCTCGGCGAACGGGGCGAGCGCGGCGTAAGTCTCGGGCGTAGCGGCGGCCTGGAGGGCGGCGCTGAGCTGCACTTTGGAAATACGGATATCGGCGGCGCGATAGGCGCGGAGGGATTCGGCGAGGTCTTCGTATTGCAAGGCGACGTGGCAGGTGTCGAAGCAGACGCCGAGATGGCGGCGGAACATGACTTCAGCATCGGATTTGTAGCATTTGAGGATGCGGGCGACTTCGTTGGCCCCGGCGGGAATCAGGGTGTCGTTGAAGAAGGCGATGGTCTCGGCGGTGGTTTCGACGAAGCAGTCGGGCTCGGGTTCGAGCCCGAGATGGATTTCGCGCCCGGTGTCGTCGCGCAACGCCACGAGGTAGGCGACGACGGCGGCGAGGTTATCGACCATCGCCTCCACGTCGGCCTCAGTTTTGATCCACGGCTTGAAGGAACCAGGCACGGTGCTGATGCTGCCGTCGATGCCTTCGGGCAGCCAGCCGGCGAGGAGGTCGGCGAGCTGCAGGGTGTAGTGCAGCCGCTCGGGGGTTCGCCAGTCGGGAGCATAGACGTTTTCCTTCACCGGGCCGGCGTGGAAGCGGCCGTAGGGGAAACCGTTGATCGAAAACGGGTAGAGCTGGTGCTCGTGGAAAAAGGCGAGCGCTTCGGCGCGGAGATCGGCGCTGGCGGTGAGCTCTTCCGCGGCTTGTTGGGCGATGCGCAGGCCGAGGCCGAACCATTGATCCGGTGCGACGCGCGCTTTGACCGCGGTCACTTTCTCGCGCAGCGCGGCGAAGTTTTCCGCCCAGCTTTCGCCGGGGTGGATGTTCAGGCAGTAGGTGAGGTGAAGCGGGGGACGGTGCTGGACGATCATCGGGCGCTGGTGGAAGCCCGCAGTTCCTGAATGGCGCTTTCCATCAAGGCAAGGTCGATTTCGTGGACCTCCTGCCGCGCGCCGAGGCCGCGGGGAAAAGTGACGGTCAGTTCGCCGCCGAGGTGCTCCTGGAAATCGCGCAGTCCGCCGAAGACAGTGAGCGCGCCGGTGGCGTCGCGCTGGGCGAGTTCGTCGAACCAGAGGCGGAAGCCGGAGCGGGCGAGGCCGTCGCGGATGAGGGTGAGTTCGGCGGCAGTAATCCAGCCCTTCTTTTCCGCATAGATCGAGTCGAGGAGCACGCCCGTGGCCACAGCTTCGCCGTGCGAGATGCGGAAGCCGGACATGAGTTCCAGCTTGTGCGCGGACCAGTGGCCGAAGTCGAGCGGGCGGGCGCGACCGTATTCAAACGGGTCGCCGCCGGTGCGGATGTGTTCGAGATGGATCTCGGCGCAGCGTTTCACGAGTGCCTGCATCGCGGGGAAATCGCGGGCGGGATACTTTGCGGCGTTAGCGCAAAGTTCGTCGAAGAAAGTGCGGTCGCGAATGATCGAGACCTTGAACGCTTCGGAGACGCCGCAGAGCCAGTCGCGGTCGGGGAGAGTGAGGAGAAAGTCGTAGTCGTTCAGCACGGCAAACGGCGGGGCGAAGGTGCCGATGGCGTTCTTGCCGCCGAGGAAGTTGACGCCGTTCTTCACGCCCACGCCGGCGTCATTCTGCCCGAGCACGGTCGTCGGCACGCGCACTTGACGGAGGCCGCGATGGACGAGCGCGGCGGCCAGTCCGACGGCGTCCATCACCGCTCCACCGCCGACGATGATGACGAACGATTGCCGATCCAAATGCGTGTCGAGCATCAGGCGCATGAACTTCTCCACGAGCGCGAAGTCGTTCTTCACCGCCTCGCCGCCCGGCGTGATCTGCGGCTCGCCGGCGAGTTCGAGTTTCGCCGGATGCGCGGCGAAGTAGGCGCACGCCTGGCTGGCGAGCGAGGGGTTCGCTTGGGCGACGTGGCCGTCGATGAAAAGCATCGCGCGGTGGCGACGGTTTTCGCCGAGGCGGTTCAGCGCTTCGACCAAGACGGAGTTCGCAGGATCGAAGACGGCGTGGGAAAAGATGACGGGAAATTCCCAGCGGACATCAATGCGCTGCGAGACGGTGCCGGTGGTCACGAGATGACGGCGTTGTCCATCCACCGCTGCGTGGCGTGGGCGAGGTCGAGGAAAGTTTCCGGCGGGGTATCGAAGGTGAGCGAGGACGACCACGCGATCTCAAAACCGCTGCCGACATTCCCGTGCGCGCCGTGGATCTTTGTGGTGTCGAAGCTCACGCTGCCAGGCGGCCAGCCGAAGAAAAGTTCGCACGGATCGTAGCCCGGTTTGTTGTGGATATCGACGTGGCTGGCGTAGTCAGGCGCTTCCGCCTTCTCGAACCACGGGTAGGCGAACCACGCGCCATCTTCCGCCACGAGGACGAGATCGCCGCTGCGGGCGTGGGCGATACCGCGCGCAGCCTGCGCGACGCGGTCGAGCACTTCAGCGACCCCGGGAACAGCCTGCAAACAAGCCCGCGCGGCGGTAATGGCTGCCGCGTCGCGGCAAAAGACGTGCGCGATCTGGTGATCCACGACCGCAAACGCCGGGCTGGTGAAGAAGTCCGTGTAAGCCATCCGCCGGATGTCGCGCACTTTGAAAAGCCCCGCCTCCCGCAGCGCCCGATTCGGAAACGCCGCGCCGCGTTTCACCGACTCGATGGCGTAGTCGCCGACGAAGATCCAGTCGTAGCCGTGCGCCGCGCACGCTGCCTTCAGCCGCGTGAGATAGCCGAGCAGCACGTCGAGCGATTTTGCCGCCTTGTCGCCGGTGGGGCCGTGGCGCTGGAGGTCGTAGTCGAGGTGCGGAATGTAGGCGAAAAGTACATCGGGCGCGAGATCCGGAAGGCCCATCGTCGCGACTACGGCGTCCACGATCCAGTCGCTCGATTTGTGGTTCGCGAGCGGGCCCCAGTAGTTCATCAAGTTAAACGGGCGCCCAATCCCTTCATTCAGCCGCTGCTCTAGCGCGGCGGGCTGCGTGTAGCAGGATTGGATCATGCCGCCGCTGTGCTTGTGGATGGGTGCGGGCGTGGCGATGAGGTCCACGTTTTCGCCCATGCTCTGCTGCCAAAACATCAACCCCACCGTGCCGCCCCGCGCGCGGAAGCCGTCCCAGATGCGCGGACCCGCACAGAGCGTCGCGCTTTGCTCCCAAAAGAGCACCTTCGTCAGGTCTTTGAAAAACAGCCCGTTCGCCACGATGCCGTGCGCGCCCGGCGTGGTCGCGGTGCGAAAGCTGGCCTGCGCCGTGCACGTCAGCGCCGGCCACACCGCCTGCGCGGGGCGGAACTCGGGCAGATGCGACACGAGGTTCCAGCCGAAGGCGGCGATGTCGATGACGAGAAGTTTTTTCGGGGTGCTCAAGCGGGAGGGCGGAAATTCAGGGACGAGAAGAAAAGCAGGAAAACCGCGTTTGGCGAGCGGTTGGAGGGGTTGGGGAAATATTGTCTAAGGCTGACGAAGACGGGCCTCGGAGACCGCTTGGGATTTGCTTATTTGATTGCGTTCCGCATCGGCATGGTCTTTTTGGTCGCCCGGAGAAGCTCTATACCAATGTTCTGGGCGCCTATGAAACGACTTACCTTTCTTTGCGCCTTAACATCCTTGCTGATCGTTTCAGCCTTACCTGCGACCGCCCTCGAGTTGGTGATCACTTTCCAATCGACGGTCAACTCCATTCAGGGACCGGTGCCGGCGGGAATTTCTTTGGGATCCACGGTCATAGGAGAGGCGCGCGTGAATTTGGAAACATTGCCCCCAGATGACCATCCATTTTCCACTCACGGCTGGTATCGATATGAGCTGGGAGATGCAGGATTCACCATCTCATTCCAAACAGGAGCAACGGGCCTCCTTTATGATTCTGCTAACGCGGCGTCGGGCACGGGTTTGGCGCGGGGCATTTTCGTTCAGGATGAGTTCTTTTCGGGTAACGACCGGATTAACTACCAAATGCAGGAGTTTGACGATCCCTCGGCCGTCGTTCTTTCATTTCTCGATGAGACGTCACCTTACGAATTGGTGACTGAAGACAGTTTCCCTCTCGCGATCGACGAATCCACACTGACGAACATCAATTTCCAGTACTTTTCGAACGCGCAGTTTTCGGTGTTGGGCTTTTCTTCACGCGTCACATCATACGAATTCGCGATTGTGCCTGAACCGCGATCTGCCCTTTTGCTGCTCGCAGGCGGAGTTTTCGCCCTAGCTTCTAGATGGAGAACTACTGCCGCCGCTCCTTTCGGTCCCAACCTCAGACGGATGGGGTGAGCCGGAGGGTGAGGTCGCCGAGGTCGAGGGTGGGGGAGGTGGGGGTGGGGCGAAAGGCGGGGGCGATGCGGTAGAGGCGGCCGAAGCCCTGGAGGGCAATGCCCGTGGTGCGGAGGAGGCTGAGGTGCTTGGAAATGGCTGTGGGGGCGCGGCCCAGGCGGCGGGCGATTTCGCTGACGGGCAGGGGTTCGCCTTTGCAGAGCTCGCGGATGATGGTGATGCGGGTCGCATCGCCGAGGAGGAGGCACTGGGTTTGCAGCGGAAGCGTGGGGACAGGTGGCGGGGAGGGTTCCATGAGTGAAAATGGTGAGGTTACAGTGGCGCGGAGGGTTTAACCACGGTGCTGAGGGTATGTCGAGGCATTCTGGAGGAGTTTCGGGGAGCTTTGAAGCACTACGGTGGCATTTGGGCGTGCTTAAGAGTGTTGCTGTAACGCTACGGAGGCTCACTACGCGCTTTTAGGGAGCGCCTGTAAGGCCACGTCTGATTTCCGGCGTCTTTCCGAATCCCCTTGTAACGCTACGCCTGCTTCCGCTTAGCCTCAGGAATCTCGTCGTAACGCTACGGCTGCCCGCCGATAGCCTCCAGACTCCTGGTGGAACGCTACGCCTGCTCGCCCGAGCCCGGTGGGTCGCCGCCGTAATCCCGTTTTTCGTCTCTTCCTTGTCGCCCGGAAGCTCCGTATCCTCTCGCCGCCTACTGCGCCTTCGCTTCGGCGGGTTTGGTTTTGAGGGCGTCGAGGGGGGAAACGGCGGTTGGCGGGATGGGGGAGGTTCCTTTCCAAATCGGGCCGCCCTCGGGAGCGAACGGGGGCAGATTTTGCGACTTGCCGGGTTTGCCGGCGGCGAGTTGGAAGATGGGGAGGCGGGGCTGATCGCTTTTGGGGTCCTTTTTGTAGGCCACGCCTTCCTGCTCGATGAGGAGGTGGGCGCAGAAATAGCCGCCGGGTTGTTCGCCGACGAGGACTTCGATGTCGTACTGTGTCCCCGCTTCGACGGTGAACCACGTGCCGTGGATGGACCCGAATCCGTTGTAAAAATCCTGCCGCCCTCCCTCTGTGATGAATTCTTTGTAAACGTATTTCCCTCCACGCGGGACGGGGGCGATGTTTTGGCAGCCCGCGTCGAGCACGTTCTGGCCGTTGAAGCGGACCACGAGGATGTCATCGGCGAACCCCACGAAGCGGAATTTGCCCGCGACCGGGGCGGTGACTTTCCCTTTGTAGAGCGCGATCCACATTTTCGGCTCCACTTTGTTCCGACCGCGATCGACGTCGTAGGCCTTGGGCGCTTCGTCGGCCGACATGTCGGGGATGAAGATCTGCGTGGTGTAGAGCGGCTTGGGCGATTTGAAGAAAGGGTCGAACGCTTTTTCGTCCCAGCCTTTGGCCACGAAATCCTTGACGATCCCCTGGTAGCGACCGGGCTCCATGTTGGTGGGTTTGTGGTCCTTGGATTGTTTGATGTCGTAGAGGTAGCCGGTGAGCGCGCCGCCGCCGCGGTTGTTGCGAAAGCCGAAGAAGGGGATGGACCCGCCGCCGCCGCCGCCCATGCCGCCGCCGCCCATCCCGCCCGCCGGGCCGAAGCCGACGCCGACGCCACCCATGCCGGCCATTTTATTGGCCGTGACGCTGGTCGCGGTGGGGAGCGCGGGCATTTCCGGCAGCGCCACTTTCGACAGGCCGCTGGTGGTGATGCGCTTGGCTTGCGCGGGAGCGCTCATGGAGTTTTTCTTTTTGGCCATGGAGACTTTGTGCTCCATGGCGCGCTTGCTCGGATTGCTCGTCGGGGGGCCGCCTTTGAAGGTGAGCTTCCGGTTGGCCTGGTATTGCTGGACGACGTAAACGGTCGCGCCGATGCCGAAGAGGAGATGCACGCCGATGCTGACGAGCAGGAATTTGCTGGCCATGATTTTCCCCCACACGCCGCGCTTGGCCGGTGGGGCGCTGGGCGCGGTGACCTGAGCCGCGGCGGCGACGGGCGGAGCGACGGTGGCTTTGGCGACCACGGCTCTCGGTGGCTTGATCGCGGGCGCGGCCGGTTGTTCGCGGACGGCCTCGAGCAGCCGGCGGCGGTGGCCGAAGGACTGGATGCCGCACTTTTCTAAATCCGCGTCGCTCATCCGGAGGAGGAGTTCGAGCGTGATGTCGTGCTCGGCGAAAACCGCGGCGTACTGGCCGAGGCCGAGGCCGTCGAGCCAGGCTTGCAGGGCGGGTTGAATGGGCGCGCTCATTCTTCTTCGCTGATGGTAAAGGTGACGTTGCTAATGCCGGCGACGGAGAGGGCGTTGAGGACGTCCACGGTGCGGCTGTATTTGGCCATCGGCTCGCTCACGACGGTGACCATGGTCGGAGTCTTGGATTGATCGCCGGCTTGCTTGAGGCGCATGAGGGTGCCTTTCAGCGTGGTCAATTCGCGGCTGACGGGCGTGTCCATCGGTTCGTCGTTGAGCGACACTTCGCCGTTTTCCGCGATGGCGATGACCATTTCATCGACCATCTCGGTGGGGCCGCTGGTCTCGGCGTTGCCGGGTAGTTGGGTGTTGAGTTCCTTCTCCACCTTCACCGCGCCGGCCATGACCATGAAGAAGAGCATGATGACGAAAACAACGTCGATCATAGGTGCAATTTGGAAGCCGACGTTGCCGTCGGTGTTGCTGAGTTCGAGGCGGCGCATGGGTCAGTCCTTGTTGGTCGCGGAAAAGGAGATGTCGCTCACGCCCGCTTCGGCGGCGGCGTTCATGGCGCGCGAGACGCTGAGCGCGGAGGCGTCGCGGTCCCCGCGGATGACGACCCGGAAGGCGGGATTCGCCGAGCTGGTGACTTTCAGGTCGCCGATTTTCTTGGCAGCAGCGACGGCTTTCGCCAAGTCCGGCAGCTCGGGGTAAAGCTTGTCGTCCATGACGTAGTCGGCCTTCTGCTTCGCAGTGTCCCAGCGGACATTGATAATCGCCTCGCTGCGCGTGTTGTCCTTTTTCAAAGCCTCCGGTGCCAGAGGTAAGTTGACGTTCTTATCTACCTTCATCACCTGCGTGGTGGTGATGCTCATGAAAAAGATGAGCAGCACAAGAAGGACGTCGATCATCGGCGCGATCTGGAACTCCGGTTCGCCCTCGCTGCCTCCACCGCCGCCGGCCATGTCAGCAGGTCCTCCGGGTAAAGGTCATGGCCGCACGATTACGCATGAGTGGTTTCTTCCCGCGTCCAATTTGGGGGCGCCGCATAAACGTCTTCGCCGCCGATATGCGCGCCGGCGAATTGGTCGTACGGCATCTTGCGAAAGAGCATGGCCATTGTGTCCTGAATGCTGTGGATGGCGTTCACGGCCCGGTTGCGCAGCACGTAGTAACCGATGAACGCCGGGATGGCGATGAGCAGGCCGCTGGCCGTGGCGACGAGCACTTCGCCGATGGCTTCGGAGAGTTTCGACGGGTCGCCGATGCCTTGACTCCCGAGGACGGAGAACGCTGTGATCATGCCGGTCACGGTGCCGAGCAGACCAATCATCGGGGTGCAAACGCCGATGACGGAGAGGTAGCTGATGTAAGTATTCATGTGCGAACTCTCCTTCGCCAGCTCGCCGATGACGCCTTCCTCCACGGCCTGCTTGCCTTCGCCGAGCAGGCTCACGCCCACGCCGCAGACATTGGTGAAGGGCGATGGATTGGCACGGCAGAATTTGAAAGCGCCGACATAATCGCCGTGACGGAACGTGTTCTTTACGCCGTCCACATGCGCCTTCGGGAGCACGCGTTTCATCCCGGTGCGCATCACGCCGTCGCCGATGAGATAAAGCGTGAGCACCGAGCATAGGCCGATCGGTATCATGACCCAGCCGCCCTGCTTGATCTGTCCCCAGAGCGTCTTGCTATGCACGGAGTGCGCTTCCTCCGCGGCGGGCGGTGCGCCGGGCGTCTGCGCGTGAAGGACGGCGGTGGCGCAGAAGAAGGCGGCGGCGAGGGAGGCGAGTGCAAGGGCGGGGCGGTGGTTCATAAGCGACGGGTGGATGGGTAGAAGTAGGGAAAACTATTTCGGCGGCGCGAGGGCTTTTTCACGTCTGGCGACTCGGTCGAGCTCCGCCCGCGCTTCCGCGGCTTGCGGCGAAGCGGCGTAGTCTTTGAGCAGCTCGTTGAGCGTGTTGCGCGCTTGCGGCAGATCTTCGAGGCCGACGTACGCTTTAGCGCTGCCGAGCAGAGCCTGCGGGACGAGGAGTTTTTGACCTGGGTAGAAAACGGGCACCTGGAGGAAGGCCAGCAGCGCCGATTCATATTCTTTCAGACCGAGGTGACTCTGGCCCTTGTGCACCGATGCGCTCGCGATGGTCACCGGTTTGACCGCATCCTTCAGGACCTCATCAAAAAGCGGGACCGCTTTGGCGTATTCCCCACGACGGGTCAGCCCGGCGCCCACGAAGACTTTGGCGGCGCGCGCCGTCTCGGGATCGCCCCCGATGCGAGCGAGACTTTGGATCAGCGGTTCGGCGTCCTTGTAATTACCCATGGCCTGGAGCGCCTCCGCCTTAAGCAGCGCGGCCTCGTCCCACCAGCTCCCCGGCGCGTCGCGGAAGGGCTCGTAGTATTTTACCACCGGCTCGATGAGCGCGAGCGCTTCGGGCGCTTTGCCCGCGAGGATGAGATCGGGCGCGGTGCGGAGTTGGGCGGGTTCGGGAAAATCCAGCCGCGCGATCTGCGGGAGCGGATAGCCCACTTCGCCCGTTTGCACATGCGCCGGTTTGCCCTCGATCGCCGGCACCGGAATCTCGATCGTGGCCATGATCGTGTCGCCCTGCCTCCGCAGGCCTTTGGACGTCACGACTTTGCCGTCCTTGAGCACGATGTTTTGCGCCCCGGCGGAAACCGTTGCGAGAAGCAGCGCGGCGAGCCACTTCATGTTGCCGCCCCCCATTCCGACAGCCTTTTGCGCGCTTCCTCGGTTTCGGGAAACTTGGTTAGCTTTTCGTTGCGCAGCATTTCCTTCAGGTTGTCGATGGCGTCCTGCCGCTTGCCGAGTTTGTCGAAATTGTCCGCTGCCCGGAGATACGATTTCGCGACCCACGGCAGATATTTTTGGTAGGCGACGAAGACGCGCCGGTAGAGCGCGATCGCTTCCGCATGTTTTCCCTGCTCCGCTTCGATCTCGCCAAGCGAATAAACGGCGAAGGCGGTGGATTCACCGCGCCATTCCCGGATCGAGGCGACTTGTTCGAAGAGCTTGCGTGCTTCGTCGTAGCGCTTGAGCGCGAACAGCGCGCGGGCCTTGCCGAGGGTGGCCTCCTTGAGCTTGGTCGTTGCGCCGATCTTGTCCAAAGCTTCGGTGTAGAGTTCGAGCGCTTTGTCGTTTTGTTTTTGGGCCAGCGCGACATCGCCCAGTCCCGTGTAGGCATAGTCGAGGTAATCGCTCTTGGGGAAATCCTCCCGCAGACTTTGGAAGAGCGCCGCCGCCTTGTCGGCGTCGCCGCGAGCGAAGAGGAAGTCGCCGAGCTGCGCGAGGAGCACTGGGCTCAGTTCCTCCGGTTTGAAACGTCCGGCCATTTCCAGAAAGATGCGATCCGCTTCCGCGGGTTTCTTGGTGAGGCGGGCGAGTTCCGCCTGTGCGTAGAGCAACCGCGCTTTGGTTGTTGCATCGGCAGTGCTTTCCAGCGGAGCCAATTGTTTCGCCAGCTCCGCCGCCGCGTCGTAGGGCGGCAAAGGCGCAGGAGTTTCGCCCGCAGCCAACGGCGCAGTCGCCGCCGGGGTGGCAGGCCGCGGGCGTTTGGCGCAAAGCTGCGCGAGTTGTTGCAGGAGCAATTCCACCGCTTCGCGTTTGGGCTCGGCGATGTATTTTTTCAGGTTCTCGACAAGGAAAGTTTTGGCTTCTTCGGTTTTGCCTTCTTTCGCGCGCGCTTTGCCGATCCAGAACATCGCGGACACCACGGCCGGATGATCCGGTTTCGCCCGGACAAACTCCTCGAACATCGCCGCCACCTCCGGCCACTTGCCGAGCTTTTGCAGATGCTTGCTCGCTTCGAACAGCGCGTAGTTCAGCACCTCGTCCGAGGTCGTCCGTTGATACGCCGCTTGATAAGCTTTCACGGCTTCTTCAAGGCGGTTCTCCGCCGCGTGACAGTCGCCGACGAGCGCCTGGACTTCGCCTTCCTGCGGGTTTTGCGGATAGTCGCGCAGCCAGTTTGCGCCGTCCGCGAGCACGTCCGCGTAGAGCGAGGCGGCGTATTTGCAAACCATCAGCCGGTAGCGCGCGTCGCTGGCAAAATTCCCTTGCGGATGTTTGCCCAGATACTCCTGCAACAAGCCCATCGCCTTCTCATATTCGCCCGTGAAAACCGCACTGAGCGCGATGCGATATCCGGCTTCCTCCGCCTCCGGCCCAGCGGGATAATCTTCGAGATATTTCCGGTAATCTTTCAGCGCGCCCTCGTAATTTCCCTGCATGAAACGCGTGTTCCCGAGCAGGAAGCGCATCGTGCCTTTGTATTCGCTGTTCGGCACTTTCTCGAGCATCACGCCGAAATAGTTTTCCGCACCTTTGAAATCCTGGGCCTGCAGCGCCACCGCGCCACTTAGGTAGCCGACAGTTCCCGCATTCGGCCCGTCTTTGAACTGCTCCATGTATTGCGAGCACAGCCGCTGGCACATCTTCGCCTGACCCACCTCCGCCGCGGCGATGATCGTGCCGAAAAGCGCGGCCTCGCGCTCGGTCGCTTGCGGGTAGCGCGTCAACACGCGGTCATAAACCACGATCGCTTCCCAGCGTTTTTCCCAATCGTAAAAGGCCCGCGCCATACGCAGAAGCAGGGCAGGTCCGAAGTCGGGCAGCTTTTCGTATTCCTCCAGCAACCGCTTCGCCTCCTCCAACGTGTCGCGGACACCGGCGTTGATCATCTGCACCTGCGCCATCATTTGCGGGTTGCCCACTGCGCCCTTCACGCTCATCTCCAGCCGCTGCTCCATGCCCGCGATCCGGCTTTTTTGAAAGCGGATGACCTCTTCCCGCGAACGCACCGCCCGATAGCTGGCCAGCGCCTCGGCAAACTGCCGCGCCGTCAGGAAGTCATCGCCCAGCTTCACGGCGATGCCGTTGAGCGCCACCGGGTTCTCGATGAGCGCCGATTTCGTTTCGAGTTTTTGCAGCAGCGCCACCGCCTTCGCGCTCTCCTTCTTGTCGGCGTAAAGCTGGGCCAAAGTGATCGCCCCTCCGGCCTGCGCTGTCGTGCGGATTTCCGGCGCAATCATCCGCTCCAGCACCTCGATCGCCTTCTCCGGCTTGCCTGCTTCCCGATACGCCTGGACCTGCGCAGACTGGGCCTCCTCCCGGAGTGCCGGGACCGCTTCCATCTGCGCAAAAAGCGCGGCGGCTTCGTCAAAATTCTGCGCACGGAGGAGCGCTCGCGCCAAGCCCAGGCGGACTTCCCCGGCCTTCTCGCCCGCCGGAAACTTCGCCAGGTATCTCTTGAAGGCTTCGACCGCCTTGACGTAGTCCGGCGCGTTGAACCACGCCGCGCCGCTCAAATAGAGCAACGGCGGCATTTGCGGAGCCTTCTCATCCGCGAGCAGCTTCATCGTCGCCTCAAAACCCGCGGCCGCCTCGTTCCACTGGCCGGCGTTGAACGCGACCATCGCTCCGTTGTAAGCCTTCATTATCAGGTCCGCTTCCGTGATGGCTCCCTGCGCCCGGAGAGGTGGTCGCGGCGCCACGGCTGATACCGCCAGCATCAAAGCAGCCGCGCGCAGCAGCAGAATTGGGAGCGGTGAGCTTGGGGGCATCGCGGGGAGGGCTGAAGGCCGCAGCTTTTACGGAGCCACCGCCGTTCGGCAATCCTTTTCCTGACGAGCGCCGAATTTTCGGGCGGAAAACGGCTGATCCGGGCCGCTCTATTTTTCGGCAGTCGCCGCAATCACCGCCAGGTAGCGAGTGGCCAGTGCGCGACGGCTGATTTTTCCCCGGTCATCTGCGGGCAGGTCCTTGATCGGCCAAATGGCGCGCGGCACCTGCCACGCCGGCAGATTCTCCTGACAAAACCGCTGCACCGCTGAGGGGTCCAGGTTCTGACCAGTGACTGCGGCGATGGGTTCCTCGCCGCGCAGAGTTGAAGGAATACCGAAAACAACGACCTGCTCCACGCCGGGGCATTGGGCAATGCAGGCTTCGACCTCCGGTGGGTTGAGCTTGCGCCCCGCGACGTTGATCAGATCCGTAGTACGTCCCGCGAGGTATATGCCGCGCGCGGTGCGGCGGACGAGGTCGCCGGGAATAAAAACGCCGCTGCCAAGGACGGCAGGATCGGATTGCGGAAAATATCCGTCGCCGACGGCCGGACCGCGTATCTCGACGGGGGCAGCGTCTTCGCCCGCGTGCTCGATCTCGACGCCGGGGAGCGGTGTGCCGACGTAACCATCTTCATAACGCCGCTCAGTTGAGGCATCGTAGGCGATTCCGCCGCATTCGGAGGAGCCGTAAAAAGCATGCACCTTGCGTCCCGTTCGCGCCGTGAACAAACCGGCTGCGGCCTTGGGCAACGGCGCGCCCGCGGAGATGCACAGGCGGAGCGACGGCAACTCGGGCAAAGGGTCCATCTCGGCGAATTTTTGAAAGAATACCGGGGTTCCCGGAAAGACGGTCGCACCCGTTTCGGATAGACCATCGAGCACGGCGCGGGGCATGCGATCCGGCGCGGCGACCAGCCGAATGCCATGGGTGAGCAGCGGCAGGATAAGGCTGCTGAAGCCGTAGCTGTGAGCGAAAGGGATGACGCCGTAATTCAAATCGCGCTCGGTCAGGCCCATGCCGGTGCAGATGGCGTCGCAGTCTGCGAGTAATTGAGCAGCACGAAAGCGAATGGCGCGCGGGGTCGCGGTCGTGCCGGAGGTGAGCTTCAACAGATCTGGCGCAGGATCGGTCCAAAGATGCGCGCCGGGTGGGACGGGCCGCTTGTGGACGGTGATCGGACCGCCGGTATTGGAAACGAGCGCCGCCGCCCGGACGGTTCCGAGCGTTACTGCCATTTCCGTCGTGCTCAGATGATCGGGAAGCGGCAGCGGAACGAGCCCACGCCGCCAAAGGGCGAGTAGCACTTCTGGCCAGCGTTCGCTGTTGCCCATTTGCACGGCCACGATACTGCCGGCGGGGAGGCTATCGAAGAGCCGGGTGATCTTTAGCGCCTCGAGCTCAATTCCGGCAAATGTCCGCAACACGCCACCGCGGGCGTCGATGATGGCGGACGCCGAGCCGCGCAAGCCGCGAGTCTTTTTCCAAGACGTGAGCAGGGCGTTTTCGAAGGTCGGAATGGACAAGGGAAATAGTCGGAAGTTTTGATTGCGGGGGGAGTTTTCGCGGCTAGCCTCCTACTTCCTTTTCCAAGCCATGAAAGCAGATATTCATCCCAAATACCAAGAGACGACGATCAGCTGCGCCTGCGGCACCGTTTATAACACGCGGAGTACCCAGCGCGAACTGCGGATCGGTATCTGCGCCGCATGCCACCCATTCTTTACCGGCGAGCAGAAGTTCGTCGATACCGCGGGTCGCATCGAGAAATTCTCCCGCCGCTACTCCACGGCTCAGCAGCGCAAAAAGAGCGCCTAGCTCCCACGCCCGATTTATCAAAACGGTGAAGATGCCCAGTGCGTCTTCACCGTTTTGCTTTTCCGCAGCCGAGTCGTTCGCCTTCCGCCTTCCTCATGGACTTCGCCCCACTCATCGCCCGCAAGACGGACCGCTTCCGTGAACTGGAAGCCGAGATCGCATCGCCGAATCTCTACGACGATCCGCGCCGCGCTCGCGAGACGCTGCGGGAGCACACGCGGCTGAAGGAGCTGATCGCCGGCTGGGAACTGCTTAAGAAGTCGAGGATCGAATTGGTGGAAAACCAGGAGCTGGCGAAAGGCGATGACACGGAGATGGCGGAGATGGCCGCGGCAGAAATCCCGGCGTTGGAGAAGCGCATCGCGGAGACCGAAACCGCCGTGCAGTACGCGCTCCTCCCGCCCGATCCGAACGAGGACCGCGATGCGATCGTGGAAATCCGCGCTGGTACCGGCGGGGACGAGGCCGCGCTTTTCGCGGCCGACTTGCATCGAATGTACACGCGTTTTGCCGACACCCACGGCTTTAGTATCGAGCCGCTCGAATCCAGCTCAGGCGCAGCGGGCGGGCTGCGCGAAGTCATTTTCAAAGTCACGGGCGACCAAGTCTTTCGCACGCTGCGCTACGAGAGCGGCGTGCATCGCGTCCAACGCGTGCCGGCGACCGAGGCGCAAGGGCGTATCCACACGAGCACCGCGACCGTGGCCGTGTTGCCCGAGGCGGAGGAGGTCGATCTGGAACTCAAGCCTGAGGAAATTCGCATTGAAGTTTGCCGCGCCGGCGGTCCCGGCGGTCAGGGCGTGAACACCACGGACTCCGCCGTGCAGGTCATGCACATCCCGACCGGCACCATCGTCCGCTGCCAGGACGGGCGTTCGCAGCAGAAAAATAAAGCCAAGGCTCTGACCATCCTGCGCTCCCGCCTCCTCGAGGTGAAGCAGCGCGAGGAGCACGAGAAATACGCCGCGCATCGCAAAAGCCAGATCGGCACCGGCGACCGCTCAGAAAAAGTGCGCACCTACAACTTTTCGGAGAACCGCGTGAGCGACCACCGGATCAAACTGACGCTCTACAGCCTCGACCGCTTTTTGAACGGGGAGATCGGCGAAATCATCGCCGCCCTGCAGACTGCGGACATGGCCGAGCGGCTGGCGGAAGCGAACCTCGCGGGCTAAGCGTCTCGCTACTGCGCGGCGCGGAGGAAGGCTACGAGGTCGGCTAGTTCCTGTGGGGAGAGAATGCCGTCGTAGCCCTGCGGCATGAGCGAAACGGCAGCGGGTTCGCGCGCGGCGACCTCGGCGAGCGGGACGCTGTGCTCGACCCCGGGACCGAGCGCGAGCCGGAGTTGCGCTTCGCCTTCGCCACGGACAATGCCGAGAAATTCGCCGCCTGCTTTGGTCTTCACGATAACGGACTCGTAACTGCGGACAAAGCTGGTGCTGGGATAGGCGATGGCTTCCAGTAAATCCTGTGTGGTGCGGATTTTGCCGATACCCGTGAGGTCGGGGCCGAGGGTGCCGCCGAGGTAACCGATGGCGTGGCAACTCGCGCAGGCTGCCTTGGCGCTGTTGAAAAGCGCCTGGCCGCGCCGGGTATCGCCACCGGCGAGGGCGGCGGAGAGCGTTGCCAGGCGAGCGCGCTGGGCGGCGGCGTCGCCTGGTGGCAGCGGTTGGGAGGTGGGGACCGGCGGGAGATTCGCGGCGGGCGATTTCTGGCGCGGCTCGGCGACGGCGGCGAGATGGATGGCGGGCCCCGGCTCGCCGAGCTCGAGCAGCGCGTATTGGCGGGAGTGATCAAGAAAGCGGTCGTCGGTCGTGAGCGCGCGCAGCGGCGCGACGGCAGCGGGGTCGCCCATGCGCCCGAGCGCTTCCGCCGCCGCGCGCTGAACTGGGGCGGATGGTGCCGTCAGCAGCGGGAGCACGCTAGCCGCGGCAGCGCGATCACGCGCCAAGCCAAGGACATGGAGCGCGGCGACGCGCACGGCGTCATCGGCATCTGTCAGCGCAGCCAGGACGGTGCCGCTCGCTTCCGGCGCGGGGTTGCCGCCGAGCGCCCAGACCGCGTTAAGCCGGGCGGTCGAATCCGCACTTTTTTCCCGAACAGAGGCCAGCGCCGGGACGGCCACCGCGCCGCGCTCGGCGAGTGCCTGCACCGCCCGCTGACGCACCACGGGCCGCGCATCGCCCAGCCGCGCCGCCAGCGAGCCCGCGTCCGCTTTCGCCCACTCCTCGCGGAGCCCGCGAGGATCAACGACGGGCGCGGAACCCGTCCGGCGCACCCGGTAGATCGCCCCGAGCACATCTGGTTTCGCGAGTTGCGAAGTGGGGCAACAGAGTTTGTACCAACCGCCGGTGTCGATCACTAGCAGGCTGCCGTCGGCGTCTTCGAGCACATCCGTGGGGTGAAAGTCCGTGGCGTCGCTCACGACAAAATCTGTATCGCGTGTGGAGAAGCTCGCGCCCTGCGGGAGGAGTTCGTGGCGGGTGACTTTGTGGAGATTGAAGCACGCCGTCATCAGCTGGTCGCGAAAGCCGAGGGCCGTAGATTCGAGATGCGCGAAGCCGCAAGGTGCGGCCGCGCCGAGATGGGTCATCACCGGCATGAGCCCCGGCGCGGTGCGCGGGTGACCGGTCAGCACGTCGTGCACTTTGCCCCACACGCCGCCATAGACGGCGTGGAAAAGTCCGTCGCGCTGCCCGCCGGCCGGGTTCAGAAAAAATGTGCCCGAGAGAAGCAGCGCCCCGGCAGGCGTCCACGCGAGGCCCACGGGATTGTCCATGCCGGCGGTAATGACCGGTTCAAGAGGTCCGCCCTCCGGCCGGCGGCGGAAGACGTGCGCCGCGCGCGACTTGAACTCCTTCCCGCTGGCCAGCATATGGCGCTGCTCGGCAAAGGCGCCTTTGCACCAATAAATCCAGCCATCCGGCCCGAGGTAGGGGCCGTGCAGATCATTCGCGCAGCCGGTCAGCGTCACCCCGTCGAACCAGACCTCGCGCCGGTCGGCGACGCCGTCATCGTCGGTGTCCGTAAGCTTCCAGATCTGCGGTGCCGCGGAGACGTAGAGTGCGCCAGCATGCCAGAGGCAGCCTTGGGGGAGCATCAGACCGTCGGCAAAGACGGTGCGCTGCTCGAAGACGCCGTCGCCATCCGCATCGGTCAGCCGCAAGACGCGGTGCGGTTTTTCGGCAAGCTGTTTCTCGACCTTCGCGTTCGTCCCGGACGCTTCGGTGACGTAAAGCCGCCCGCGGTCATCGAAGCTTGCTTCAACTGGGCGCGCGACGATCTCCGGGCCGGCTGCGAGTTCCACGGTGAAGCCGTCCGGGACAGTGATTTTCTGTTCCCCGAAGCGGAACTCCGCGGCGGGCAGGGAGGCGGTCGTTAGGAGGAGGAGGAAATTCCAACGCATCGCGCCAAGCTGCCGCGTCCCGAAGTGTTCCGTCGAGCGTGGATTTTCGCCGCGCTCGCCCCCGTCGTCTAGCGCTCGAAACTGATGTCGATGAACTCCTCGCGCGCGGCCGGGCGGTTCGCCGCCGCGGGGCGGACTGGTGGAGACACCGCGCCCTGCGCATGCACCATCTCGCGCAGCCGCTCCAGCGAATCCGTGGCCGCGGCCAGAAGCGCCTGTGCTTCAGCTCCCTCGACGCGTGGCGCTGGTTTGGTTACTGGCGCGGGGGCTGCCGCCTCGAGTTGCCGTCGCAGCCTTTCCGTTTCCGTCGTGAGCGCGGCAATCTGCGACTCCCGCGCGTGCTCGCGACCCGCCGCCTTTTCCGCCTCGCCCCGCAACCGTTGGTTCTCCGCCTCCATTTTTGCCAGCCGATGCTCCAGAGCAACGGCGCGCATGGCTTCATTCGCCAGCCGATGCCGCTCTTCGCGCAAAGCGGTGATGCCCTCTTGGAGGTGCGCCAGGTCGCGTGCGGTCTTTTCAAAAATCTGCTTGAGATGCGCCACCTCGTTCGACTTGCCGGAGAGCTGCTGCTGGAAATCCGCAGCCAGCAACCGGGCCTGCTCCACGTCATTTTGCAGCGCCTCATAGTCCCCGCGCAGGTTTGCGCTAAGGCGGGGGTTGGTCAGCGGGCGTTCGCTGCCGGCCTCGGCGGAATGGGAGGATTGGTGGATGGACATGGAATGGGATTTTCGACGGGCTTGCAGGCAGGCATCTGCGTTAAGCCAATCCCATGCCCGACTGGCAGTTCCGCAGATTCCGGTGCGCTATGGTCGCGTCACCCGCACCCGAATATAACGACTTCCGCTTCCGGCCGGGATGTTGTCGCGGACGACAATCGTCTCGTTCGGCCCAACATAGGTGCGGGAGATTTGGGTCGTGTTGGCGTTGCTGGCGATGTCGCCGGACGCCGAGTATTTCGAGCCGGGCAGCCACAGGCTCATGTCGCTGGAAACCTCTACCTGGTAGGTGAGATCGGTGACGCTCTGCGGTCGTGAGAAAGTGATGCGCAGGTATCCGCCGGTCAGCGTAGTAACGGGCAGCCCGCCGCTCGTGGGCCCGAGCGGCTCGATACCGAAGGCGTAGGCAAAGAGATTGATGATGCCGTCGCCATTCGGGTCGGCGAAATCCCCGGAGATGGTGTCGTCGGTGTAGGACGCGCCAAATTTCAACTGCCGCCAGAGGTTCATCGGCAGCGCGCCGCCTCCCCATGCGCTCATGATCACACTGCCGGCGCTGTTCGTCTGCCGCCGCGCCTGAATCTCGAAACCGCTGATCGCCCGGGTGGAGAGATCAATATCGATCCATTTGCCCATCTGCGTTCCGCCCTGATAAGCCACTCCGTTTTCCACCGCGAACCCACCGGCGGAGAAGAGCGGAGTGCCGCTGTAGGTGAAGATGCTGTTATTGAAGTTCACCGTGATCTTATTCCCGACCGCGTCCCAGTAGCTGAAATTGGCGAAGCGCTCCGTGAACTCCGCGTCCTCCAGCCGGAAGCGCACGCCGGTCACGCCGACGGCGGCATTGGTGGCGGAGTCCAAAAAACGGAACGTCGTGGTGGCGTAGCCGGAGACGTTTGGCGCGCGGCCTTCAAACCACCAGCCCGGCGTGCCGACGATGCTGCCCAACCCGGCCGCACCGAGTCCCGAAGTCGTCGCGACCACGTCATAGCCTTGATTGCTTGCGTTCACATAGCGAATCGGCGTGCTCGTGGTGCCGGGAATAATCGTGGCGTCGAGCGTGCCGGTCTGCGCATTTGACCCGGCGCCGCCCCAGACCACCACCGGCGTGAGAAAGCTCTCGATCGCCCCGGTTGCCGCGCCCGCACTGCTCGCGGCCAACGCGCGGTAATAATAGCGCGTGTTCGGCGTCAGGCCGGTGATCGGGATACCGGCTGGCGTTTCGCCTGAGCCGCTGCCCACATTCACCGTGCCCGTGAGCACCGCGCCGGCCAGTCCCGGATCGGTGGAATACTGAAAGCCCACATCGGTGCTCACGTCGCGCGGATTGGCCACCGCATTGAGGATCGCCGCCGAGGGGATGACCGTCGTCGCTGCCAGCGTGAGCACATCCGGCGCCTGGTAGATCGTCACCGTGGCCGTGTCCGACATGCCAAAGCCGTCGTTGATCGTGTAAGTGAAAGTGTCGTTCCCGTGATAACCTGGCCCCGGCGTGTAGGTCACGGTCGTGCCATTCGTGGAAACCGTCCCGCGCAGGCCGTTCGTGACCGCTGTGATGGTCAGCGTGTCGCCATCCGGATCGGAGTCATTCGCCAGCACGCTGAAAGTGAAAGGCGCGGCCGTGAGCGGCGCAGGATTGCTGTCGTCCACGGCATCAGGCGCGCGATCGAGCGTGGTGAAGTTGAGAATCGCGCCATTCGTAGTTCCGGAAGAGTTGCTGGCAATTGCTTGGAAGTAATACGTGGTATGCGGCAGCAGCCCCGTCAGCACCTCTGCCATGGCCACCGCACTTGTCCCACTGCCCAGCGCCTGGCCGACCGTGTTCGTCCCGATCGCCAAGGTCGGGTCCGTCCCGTAGCGGAAGGAGCCGGTGGTCGCAGCACCGTTCGGGTTAACGGAGGCATTGAGCGTCGCTCCTGTAACCGCCGCGGAAGTTGCCGCCAGAGTGGTCGCTGATGGTGCCGCTACCTCAGGTGCAGCGGCAAAGAGCAGCGAGTTGCCCATCAGGCGCGCGCCGTCCGTGCTAGCCGTCCAAAAATCAGATCGCGCCGTGGAGGATGGAGGGTAAAAATTCAGGCCAACCACTGGCCGCGTGGAAATCTGTTTGAAGGTGACGAGCGGCAGATTGTCGGTCCAGCGGGCGACCTGCGTGGCACCAGCCGTCAGCGCGGCGGTATTGCGGTAACTGCTCGAACCTCCTGAAAACGACGCGACTCCTTGCAATAAGGGGTGCCCAGGCAAATCGGCCACCAAGGTTTGCGCGCCCCCCGTCTGCGACGTTGCCGTGAGCGGCAGATACCCCGCGGATTGAATTCTTCCCTGGAGCGATAGTCCCTGATTTCCGTAAAAGCTAAACGTGGCCGCGACCACGCCGCCGCCGCCGTCCACATAATCCGCCAGCCGGTTGCCCAGCGTAATCGGATCGGCATAGCTGGCGTCGGAGAAGACCAAAACGCTGTCGTAGTTTTGCAATTGCGCCAGCGTGGGAGTGCCTGTGTTCGCGGCAAATATATCCACCTGGGCAAACATGCCGGTCGCCACGAGCTTGGCTTGAACGTCGCTAACATAAGAAGCCTGCGCCGCACCCACGACAAGAACTTTGGCAGTCTGGGCCAGAGATAAAAACGCGCCTCCGAGGAAGATCAGTCCGAAAAGAACGATCACCCTGACCGTGTTTAATGGGTGCAACCTCCCCCCACGGAATAGTCGGAAATTCACATTGGACGTCATGTGCGAAAGCGTGGGCACCGCGAAATATCCAGTCGAGCCCAAAGCTGCGGAATCGCACGCCAGCCGTGAAAGACCCGGGGTTGCGTCAGCAAATGACACCCGTTACAAGCAGCGCCTCCCATGCGGACTGTGCTCGATGTCATCCAGGCAACCACGCCGTTTTTCCAGAAAAACGGCGTCGAAAGCCCGCGGCTGAACATTGAACACCTGCTCGCCCATGTGCTGGGGAAGAAGCGGATGGATCTTTATCTGGAGTTCGACCGCCTGCTCACCGAGCCAGAGTTGGAACCGCTCCGCGCGCTGGTCAAGCGGCGGTCGGCGGGGGAGCCGTTGCAGCATTTGCTGGGGACGGCGGAGTTTCATGGGCGGAGTTTTCTGTGCGACAAACGGGCGCTGGTTCCGCGGCCCGAGACGGAGCAGCTTTGCGAACTGATCCTCGCAGCGGGAAAGGCGGCGCGGGTGTTGGATGTCGGGACGGGCAGCGGGGTGATTGCGCTCACGCTCGCCGCGGAGTGGCCGGAGGCAGAGGTTGAGGCAGTCGATCTTTCGGACGACGCGCTGGCGCTGGCGCGGGAAAATGCGGCTCGGCTTGGGCTGGCGGAGCGGGTGCGGTTTTCGCGGAGCGACCTCCTCGTGGGGGTGACGGGCGAGTTTGGTCTCGTCATGGCGAATCTGCCCTACATCGACACCGCCGAGATCGTACAACTCTCGCGGGAAGTGCGGCATGATCCGCTCGCCGCGCTCGATGGCGGTGCGCGCGGGTTGGAGATTTTCCAGCGCTTCGTCCCGCAGGCGACGCGGCATTTGCGCGGGCGATTAGCGCTCGAGATCGGCCATGACCAGGTCGCGCCGCTGACCGAGCTTCTTGCCGCGCACAATTTCCAAGACATCCGCGCGCAGACCGACTACCAAGGCCGCAACCGATTCCTCTTCGCTACTTATGGATAAAATTCTCGTTCACGGCGGTCACTCGCTCTCCGGCAATGTCAAAATCAGCGGCTCGAAAAACTCCGCGCTGCCGATTCTCGCCGCCACGCTGCTCACGAAGGAACCGTGCGTGATCCATCACGTTCCCGACCTGAGCGACATCCATTACATGCTGCAGATCCTCTCGCACCTCGGTGCGCAGGTTGAGCGGGCCAGCGGCGTGGTCACGGTGCATGCGGAGAAAATCATCACCGAAGCGCCCTATGAGATCGTCCGCAAAATGCGCGCGTCTGTCTGCGTCCTCGGCCCGCTGCTGGGGCGCGAAAAGGAGGCCACCGTCTCGCTGCCCGGCGGTTGCGTCATCGGCGACCGCCCGATCGATTTGCACCTCAAAGGTTTCGAGGGCTTGGGCGCCATGCACCGCATTGAGGCGGGCAACGTGAAGGTCTTCGCCGGCGAACTCAAAGGCGGCGTCATCAATCTCCGCGGCAAACAAGGCCCGACGGTTCTCGGCACCGACAACGTGATGATGGCTGCCGTCCTCGCCGAAGGCGTCACCGTGATCGACAGCGCCGCGGCTGAGCCCGAGGTCGTCGATCTCGCCAATTTCCTCATCAAGATGGGCGCGAAAATCGAAGGCGCAGGCACCCGGCGCATCGTCATCGAAGGCGTGAAAGAACTGCACGGCGCCGAGCACGAAGTCATTCCCGACCGCATCGAGGCTGGCACCTTCCTTGTCGCCGGCGCCATTGCGGGAAAAGAGATCACCCTTAAACGCGTCGATCCCTCCCATCTCACCAGCGTCATCGACGCCCTCACGCGCGCCGGCTACATCCTCAAAGCGGACGGCGACAGCCTCAGCATTTCGAGGAACGGCGCGCGCAAGCCGCTCGAGTTGACCACGAACCCGTATCCCGATTTCCCGACCGACATGCAGGCGCAAATGTGCGCGCTCCTCGCCAAGACGCCCGGCATTTCCGTCATCACCGAAACCATCTTCCCGCAGCGTTACATGCACGTCTCCGAGATGAAACGCATGGGTGCCGACATCTCGCTCAACGGCCCCACGGCGATCATCAAAGGCGTCGAGCGCATGAGCGGCGCGCCGGTCATGGCGTCCGATCTGCGCGCCAGCGCTGCCCTCGTGCTCGCCGGTCTCGACAGCGAGGGCATCACCGAAGTGAACCGCGTTTATCACATCGACCGCGGCTACGAACTCATCGACGAAAAGCTCAACGGCCTCGGCGCGCACATCGAGCGGATGAAGGCGTAAAGCGGTTCCCCGCGGCAGGACAACCCGGAGGGACATGCTCCTGCATGTCCCCGTTCCCCATGCGCGCGGCAAGCAACGAGCGTTACCAGATCAGGGACGCGCGGGAGCGCGTCCCTCCGACTAGTGCTCGCTGCCGTTCTTCGCGGGTTCTGCTTCCACGACCGTTTGGGTGCCGTCGCCGCGGGCCGGGAGCGCTGGATTCGCGCCGCCGCCGAAGAGGCGGGCGAAGATGCGTTTCGGCGCGCTTTTGCCGGCTTCCTCCTCGGAGAGTTCCTGATGCGCTTCCGTCTTGGCGGTTTCCCATGCGGGGGCAAAGCCGGGGACGCTGAGCAGCATGCGCTTTTCCGCGCGGGCAAAGACTTCGAGATCGCGCTGCACCTTGCGGTCGGGCAGTTCGTTGAGCGCGTTCACCTTCACGCGGAGCGTTTCGTTTTCCTTGCGCAGCGTCTCCTGCTCGCTCTTGAGCTTCTTCATCGTCTCGGCCTCGATCTCCAGCTTGTCGCTGAGGTGCCGGCGGAAGCGCCCCATCTCGCCCTTGAGCCGCAGATAGTTGTAGGTGGCGATGACAAGGAAGACGCAGCCGAGGTAAAAGCCCCAGGCAAATTCACGGGTGAGGAGTTCTTGGATATTCACAGGATGATTGGATTAAGCGGCGCGGCGGGCCGGTGCGTCGGGTGGGGGATTTCCGAAGAAGGCCGGGACAAATTCATGACGGGCGGACGGTGCGGGGAAACCGGGGAAATTGCAAGGCGAGGAAATGCTAGGTGCAGCGGCTGCCATCATTCGCTTGTAGAAAAGAGGAGGTATGGAATGGCGCCGACAAACGAGGCTGCCAGGTAGAGCAAGAGGAACCAACCGAGTGTGACGAAGGCGCGCCAGCCACGGGTGGAGAAAAGGTAGAGGGGAGCAAACACTGGCGAGGCAAAGTAGATGAACGAGCCGGCATCGTAAGGGAGTGGATGTCCGCGCCGCCGCGCGTCGGCGAGCACCCACAAGGCGATACTGCCTGGGAAGAGAAGTGTGGCTAGGTAGGCGAGAGTGACGTGAAAGCCGCCGGGTGAATCAAGAGATTCGTACATTCCCAATACGGCGATGCAGTAGAACATGGAGGCCGGCAGTGAGATGAACCAACGAGCGAGTGAAGCCCACATAGAAACGTTCGTTCACTCGGGCAGCTGCAATGCCTTATTGGAACACATGGGGCTTCGAAACCGTCGTGCCGCAGTAAATGCAGCGGGCGTGCCGGTTGCCTACAGTGCGTTGGCACTGCGGGCACTTCGTCACCTGCGCAGACATCCGTCCGTCGAGCTTTCCGTCGCGGAGATCGATCTCCTTCATGGTCGCGAGGAGTTCCTCTTCCGTCACTCCGAGGCGGGTGCGCAACAACTCCCACATCGCCTGCGAGGCGAGCGCCATCCGGTGCAGGGAAAATTCGAGTTCGCGTACCCGATCATTATGACGGCTGACCTCGTCTTTCGCCGAAGACGCGTCCGATTTGGCCTCGGAAATGCCCTTCTCTTGATGCAGATCCCATAGAAACTCGATCATGGGGTGAAAGGGTGGTGGGTTTTCGAGTCGGGGACAAGGCGGGAGTCGTGCGGTGGCCCTTTCTTCTCGTTCCCAAAGTTAGCGAAGCGCTTTGGGGAACGCGCGCCGCAGCGAGACTTTGTCTCCCGGGTGGACGATGATGGAGCCGGAGTCTCCCGCATCGAAACAAGCGTTGGCTTTCACGGCAAACCGTCAGCGGTATATGATTCTGCGGAGGCACGACAGTTAGGTGTTGCGGCCAGTAGATTCTTTCGCCGTATTGATCTCCGGCTCACCGTCTTCGCGAGAGTCGAGGCTGCCATATCTGCTGATGAACGGGAACGGCACATCCGTGCCCTCGGGGTGGTTGAACGGATGTTCGCCATTCAGGGTCGCTGCCGTCCGGGCCACTTTGAATTGGGCAGCCGAGCGGTTGTCTAGCGTCCAGTCGGAGTTGTCGAGGCGCACCAAGAGTGTGGCGACCAATCCTCGATAGCGTGCTCCGCCACCAATCACTGGTCCGAAAACCCCAATGATTCTGGTGTCTTCGCGGATGGCTCCAGCCACGCGAACCGAAAATGGTGTCAGGTCGTTGAAGTATTCCGATTCACCGGGGCCGGTGACGACCTGAATCTCATCCGACGGTGTGACCGTGACTATCGCGCCTAGGTGGGAGATGGATGGCATGATGCGCCTAGTTTGGGGGATATGCCGCGCCGGGCGTGACATGCGGTAGGGTGACTGGTCGTCGGTGCGACGACAAGGTGGGAGGTGTGCCGGGTCACCGCGGGGGGAGGCCGGTGGAGGTGGCGTAGTTGCGGCCTTTCCACGTCACGCCGCCGGTGGCGAGGCGGCGCCAGCTATTGAGGCCGATGGCGATCCCGAGGGCCAGGCCGACGGGGTGCAAGGCGCAACTCAGCCAGGAGGTGCGAAAGCGGACGGTGAGGAGGATGCGGATGATGTAGATGACGGCGATCTGCGCGAAAATGAGCGGTCGCGGATTGAGGAAAACGAGGACGAAGGGCAGCAGCCAGGCGCAGAGCTGCCACGCGCCGAGGAGGAGGAAACTGGCGAGGGAGCTCTCGAAGGCGGGGCGGACGTTTTTGGTGAAGCCGGCCCACGTTTCGCCAAAGGAGCGGTACATACGGCAGGTGGAAAACTGGAGCGACTCGCAGTTGAAAAGGCGCGCCCCAGCGCCCATCTGCGCGGCGGTGGCGCGGCCGAGGGCGATGTCTTCGACGACGTGATCGTGGACCGCGGCATGTCCGCCCACGCGTTCGTAGCCGGCGCGGGAGAAGAACATGAACTGCCCATTGGCCGCGCCCAGAGTGCGCTGGATCCGGCGGGGCAGGCGGGCCGCGAGGTGCGGGTGTTTTTGCAGGCAGAGCAGGAGCCAATGTGGGTAGAGGGTCATGCCGAGAACGAGGATCACCGGGATGATCAGTTGCTCGCCCACGGAGACGGTGAGGAGGCGCGGCCAGGCGGAGAGGAGGTCGGCGCGGTGCTTTTGCGCGTAGGCGACGGCCGCGGTGACGGTGCCGGGGGCGTGCTCGGTGTCGGCATCGGTGAAAAAGAGGAAGTCGCCGGTGGCCGCGGCAGCGAGCTGATGGCAGGCCCAGCCTTTGCCCGTCCAGGTGGGCGGGAGCGGGGTGCCGGTAAGTAGGCGCTGGAACTGGCCGGTCTCGCTGAGGCCGAGGGTGCGGAGGATTTCGCCGGTGCCGTCGGTCGAGCCGTCGTCGAGGACGAGGAGTTCGCAGTTTGGGTAATCCTGCGCGAGGAGCGAGCGGACGCAGGGGGCGATGTTCAGGGCTTCGTTGCGCGCCGGGACGAGGATGGAAACGCGCGGGGCGGGGGAGGCGGGCGGGGCGGCGGGGCGAAGGCCGTCGAAGCAGGAGAGATTCGCCAGCGCGGTGGCGAGGCTGAGCAGCAGGCCGATGAGGATGACGATGTGGTAGAGCGTGACAAGGTCCGGCATCGGCGGGCGAAAGTGCCGGAGTCTGGTCTATTTACAAGCGCGGCGACGGCCCGCCTCAGACGACAGCCGGCGGTTTCGCACCTCTCCCTACCGCTTCGCCCGCGGTCGCGGCCGGTGCATCAGCGCCTCCAGCACTTCATCCACCATCCCGAGGTGATCATGCCCCTCGTACTGTTGCTTCACGTCGATGAGATATTTGTTTAGCGCATCCAGCCTCCGGGCCAGCAACTCCGCCACATACAGACTCGCCTCCGGATGCCCCATCAGAAACTCCCGGGGCCTTTCGATCACCGCCAGCGTGGCCTCCGCCAGCGCCCGCACCGTCGCCGTCGCCTTTCCTCCCAGCAGCGCCGACATCTCCCCAAATACCACCCCCGGCTCACTCGCCTTCGCCACCCGCACCCCATCGCGCAAAATCTCCACCTCCCCCGAAATCAGCACCAGCACCTCCGCCATCGCATCCCCCTGCTCGATGATCGTCCCCCCCGCGGCAAACTGCCGTTGGTCATGCCCAGCCACATAATCGAGCATCGGAGACATCGGGGGCAAAGCCATACCCGGCCCGTCGGCTTTGCGGCAATCCTAAATTTTCCCCCACAACCGCATGCAGCGCGGAGTCTTTTGCAAGCGCTTCAATGACCGAGACGGGTAGGTGCGTGGCGAAATCGTCAATGACGTTGACGGTTTTACCGCCCTGGTGCGCGGCTTGCGGCGCAGGACGACCCGGCCCAACGCAGGGTGGTCTGCGGGCTGCTATGCACACTCGCATGACACTCACCCATCTTATATTTCTCGGCCTTGGCCTGCTCATTATGGCCGTCGGCGGCGTAATGTCGCTGGTCGCTGCTTTTCGGCAAAGTCTGCTCTGGGGATTCGCCTCTTTGTTCGTCCCGTTTGCCAGCTTCGTTTTCTTGATCAAACACTGGGCAGAAGCAAAACAGGGGTTTTTCGTTGGACTGGTCGGGATGGCGATTTTCGCGGTGCCGGTATTTATCCAGAGCGACGCGCGCAGCGGCCTGCTCGGTGAGATCCAGTCGCGCATGACGAAGCAGGCGGATGGGACGACGGCGCCCGACTTGACCGCGCAAATCGCCACGCAGCGCAGCCGCATCGAACAATTGGAAGGGCAGTTCAACCAGACGAACGCGGAGCTGACGAAACGCTACCAGGCGCTGGGCACCGCGCGGCAGGCGCTCAAGTCGAGTGACACCGCGGCAGTCACGCGTTTTAACGCGGACGCGGCGGCCTATCAGACGGAGACGACAGCGCTCCGCCAACAACAGCAGGAGATCACGCTGCTGCGCCAGGAACTCGACAAACTGCTCGCCGCGCGGGCGAAAATGGCGGCCTCGCCAAGTGGGGCGAATGGCCGACAGATCATCATGTACTCGACCGCCCAATGCCCGGCCTGCCAGCAGGCTAAACAATATTTGACGCAGCGCGGGGTGCCTTTCGAGGAGCGCAACGTCCAGCAATCGAAAACCGCGGCGGATGAGTTTCAGCGACTGGGCGGGCGCGGTGTCCCGCTGATCATGGTGGGTGGCGAACGGATGGAAGGGTTCAATCCGCAGGAGATCGACCGCTTGCTCGCGGCGAAGGGCTAGGCGATCAACTCAGGCACATCCACCCAGGCACGCTTCGCCCACGATTCGAGGCCGAGTTCGGCAAGTTGCACACCTTTGACTCCTTCGAGGAGCGTCCAGGGAAAGGGTTCGCCGAGGGCGACGTGGCGGAGGAATAGCTCCCACTGCACTTTGAAGGCGTTGTCGTAGCTCTGGTCGGCAGGGACGCGATTCCAGCCGTCAGCAAAATTGACGGGCGAGTCGAGATCGGGATTCCAAGTGCAGCGCGGGGTCGCGCTGGAGTGCTGGGCCACGCAGTCGCGCAAGCCAGCGACGGCGCTGCCGTGGGTGCCGTCAACTTGGAGCGTAAGGAGATCGTCGCGGCGCACGCGGACAGTCCATGAGCTGTTGAACTGCGCGATCACGCCGCTCGCGAGTTCGAAGGTGGCGTAGGCGGAGTCGTCCGCGGTGCAAGAGTAAAGCACGCCTTTTTCATCGAGCCGCTTTTTCAGATGCGTAGCGCCAAGACAAGAGACGGAGCGCACTTCGCCGAAGAGGCCGTCCAGCAGGTAGCGCCAGTGGCAGAGCATATCGACGATGATTCCGCCATCGTCTTCCTTGCGGTAATTCCACGAAGGACGCTGCGGTTTCACGGTCTCGCCGTCGAAGACCCAGTAGCCGAATTCGCCGCGCACGCTGAGGATTTCGCCGAAAAATCCGGAGTCGATGAGCGTCTTGAGTTTCACGATGCCCGGTAGCCAAAGTTTGTCCTGCACGACGCCGTGTTTTACGCCGGCTGCTTTCGCGAGTTGGTAGAGCTGGTAGGCGGCGACCGTGGTGACCGCGATGGGCTTCTCGCAATAGACGAGCTTGCCCGCGGCAATCGCCGCGCGCACGCCGGCGAATCGCCGCCCCGTGGTTTGCGCGTCGAAGTAGATGACGTTCGCCGGGTCGGCTAGCGCGGAGCTGAGGTCAGTGGTGAAGGGGACAGTCGTGCCTGCCGGGGCGAGCGCGGCGAGGTCCGCGAGTTTGCCGGCATTCCGCCCGACGAGGATGGGCGCAGGCATGATCTGCTCCGTTTCGCTGACCCGCACGCCACCTTCGGCCATGATCGCGAGGATCGAGCGCAGGTAGTGCTGATTGGTACCCATGCGGCCGGTGACGCCGTTGAGGATGATGCCGAGATTCATTGGGGTAGGGAATGACGGAAGGTTGGGGAAAAGCGGTGAGAGTGTGCGGCCTTCCCGCGCAGGGAGACAAAAAATTTCGCTTCGTACACGCCCGCCACTCCAGCACTCAGCTCGCCACTACTCCAGTTCGTCGTCTGCGCCCCAAAGGTGCTCCTTGGTCCAGCGCTTCTCGTAGAGCTTGCACAGTCCAATGGCCGGAGCCACGCCGCCGTAATACGAGGCCGTGGTGGTGTATTGCTTGTCCTCGTCGTACGTGCCCACGGCGATGATGACGTGGTCGAAATGCTCCGTGAGGAGGTCGAAGGCTTTATCGATCATCTGCTGCTGGACTTCGGTCATGCGCGGAAGGTGAAAGTGGAAAGGGCCGGTGAAAAGGGAAAAACACGCGACGGCTAAATTGCCGCCGTAACTTCCTCGGGCGCCTCGGTACATTGCGGCCACGCGCCGGGCGGCAGCGGCGGAGCTTCATGCCCAGCGCGGGGCAGCGTGCCGGTGAGTTCCTGCTGCCAGTGGGCCACGTCGCCCGCCGGACCGTAGCAATAGATCATCCGCAACGGCGTTTCGCCCACATTGGTGAGCTGGTGAAAGACGCCGGACGGGATGTAAACCATTTGCCCGTCCGTGACGGTCTGCCGCTCCTCACCGAGACACATCTCGCCGGTGCCCTCGATGATAAAATAGACCTCCTCCTGCTCTTGATTGTGCCACGGCACCTGTCCACCTTGCGGGTCGAGCGTCACATTCCCCATAGCAAAATGGCGCGTCTGAATCGGAGCCGAGCCGCCCGCGAGATTCTGCGTCCGCCGCCGTGCCGGATAGCGCCGCCCCGCGATTTGAGAGAGATCGGAGATGAGCATGGGCGGCAGGGCTTTAACCGGAATCGGCTGAATGAAGCCAACCTCCGTTAGCCTTCCCGCACCTTCGTCTTCTTCGTTTCGCAGTCTTCATTGGTGCGGCGGATTTCGTGGGCGAGCTGCTGCTCATGTTGCAGGACGACCTCGTATTTTCCTTCCGCCATGGCTTTGTCGATCTGCTCTTTCAGGAAGAGCTCCTGTTCAGCGATCTTGGCCTTGGCCGTGGCTTCGAGTTCGGCGATCTCGGCTTTTTGGGCGGCAGTGAGGGTGCGGGTCGGAGCCTGTTTTTCCAGGCGTTCCATGGCGAGTTCGTAGGCGCTTTTCATACGGGAAGAAAGTTATGGGTTGAATGTTGTGTGTTGCAGGGCGCCGCATACCGTGCGCGCTCCCATGTCATCGCCGCTCAAGACGCAACCCACAACTCTCAACTCACCGATCCGCCTGCTGAGTACGGACTTCGACGGGACGGTAGTGAACCACGACGCGACGCCCGCGGTGGTGCCAGAATTTTTTAAGGCGTTGCAAGAATTGCAGCAGCGCGGGGTGCTTTGGGCAGTTAATACCGGGCGGGTGCTGTGGCACATTGAGGAAGGCCTGAGAGAGTTGAAATTCCCCGTCGAGCCCGATTTTGTCCTGACATCCGAGCGCGAGGTTTTCCACCGCGGAGCGGACGGACGCTGGCAGGATTTCGGCGACTGGAATGCGCGCTGCACGGCAGCCCACGACACGCTATTTGCCGCCGCCGGCACCCTGCTCACGGACGTGGAAACGTACCTCGCGGCGCACACGCGGGCTCATCCGATCTACGAAGGTTCGCGGCTGATCGGGTTGGCCGCAGAGTCGGATTCTGAGATGGATGCGATCTGCGCCTTTCTCGAAAAAGAATGCGCGAGGGTGCCGGGTTTCCAGTTCATGCGGAACACGATTTACGTGCGTTTTTGCCACGAGGATTACAGCAAAGGAACGGCGCTCGCCGAACTGGCGCGGCTGACCGGCATCACGCGGGAAGAAATCTTCGCCGCCGGAGATCACTACAACGACCTGCCCATGCTTGATGGCCGCCACGCGCAGTGGGTGGCGTGCCCCGGCAACGCCGTCGAAGCCGTGCAACGCGCCGTGCGCGAGGCCGGCGGCTACGTGGCCCGAGGCGCGTGCAGTGCCGGCGTGCTTGAGGCGCTGCGGCATTTCGGGGCAGTTGAGAGTTGAGCGTTGAGGGTTGAGAGGCGCACAGTCTCCCCGTGAAGCAGCGCCTCATCCAGCAAGTCGGCCGCAGTGCGCGGCTGCGCGTGCTTAATGAGCTGAAACGCACCGAGGGCTTATGTGTCACGGATTTGGCCGCGCGTATGGGGATGAGCTACATGGGCGTGAAAGACGTGTGCGTGGAGCTGGCGAAACGCGGACTGCTCGACACGTGGCGCTCGCCCGTGCCACGCGGCCGCCCGCAGATGCTCTACCGCCTGACCCAGCGCGCGCATGATCTTTTCCCGACGACCAGCAACGCCATGACCATCGACGTTTTGACCGCCGCGCAGCAGCTCTTCGGCGCAGCCGCCGCGGAAAAGCTCCTGCTCGTGGCGTCGCAAAAGAAGACCGCGCAGTACGCCGCGCGGATCAAAGGTGAGACCCTAGCCGAGCGCGCGAAATGGCTGGCCCGTTTGCGGGATCACGACGGGCACATGGCGGAATGTGTGGCTGGTGACGACGGCGCGCTGCGCATCGTCGAGCATCATTCGCCGGTGCTCGATCTGCTCCAGGAATTCCCCCTGCTCGCGCGGCTGGAGGGCGAGATGTTCACCCGGCTGCTCGGTGTGCCCGTGCGACGGGAGGAAAAGGGCGAGGGCGGCACGTATCGGGTGATTTTCGAGATCGGCGGCGAAACCGAGCCTTAGAATTTCTATAATCGGCGGCATCGGGGCTGCTTCGTTAAGCCGGCGTGTACGCGCGCTGGCAACTCGACGATCAAAACTCCCCGCTGCTCCCGGCGACCGGATCCCAGCAGTCCCCGTCCTCGCGCATCGAGTTTGTCTCCCTGCCGATGCTCGGCCTCGACAGCCAGCTCGCCGCCGAGCTCGAAGGTGCGGCCTGGGCCGTCGCCGCCTTTGCCCCCGAGGACGCGCTCTGGGCGGACTGGCTTTACCGCAATCTCAACGGCTACCCCGTCGCCACCCCGCTCATCGAGCAGCCCACCGCCCACGGCCTGCCGCGCCCGGATTGCGTCTCCATTTTCCCTGACCGCCGCGACCCGCACTACGCCGGAAACTACCCGCAGGCGCTGGAGAAAAGCGGCTACCTCGTGGTTGTCTGCTCGCCTCACTCCGCGCATTGCCCGGAGGTTGACGCGCAGATTTGCGCTTTCAAAAAGGCGGGCGGCGAGGAGCGGATCATCGCCCTCATCGTCGAGGGCGACCCGAACGGCGCTCTGGAAAAATCGCCGAAGACCGTCGCGCCCGAGTGGCTCCCATCGTGGCTCCGCTGGCGCCTGACCGGCGACGCCTTCGCCGAAGCCGACCGCGGCGAACCGCGCATCGTCGATGCCCGGCCCGGCCGTGCGAGTTTGAAAGAAGTGCGCGATCTCCTCCTCGCCACGCTGCTCGACATTGATGCCTGGGAGTTGGAAGTCCTCGGCAGTCTGGCCCGACCGGTGGAAGTCATCGCTGCGCCGACGCCGGCGCCGGTCGCGCCAGTCCCCGTGGTCGTCGCGCCCGTCGTCGCGCCACGGCGCAAAGTCGGCCCGGTCGTCCTGACCGCCGCGATCTGCGTGTTCGCGACTCTGGCCATCGCGTGGTGGTCCTTTGGCAGCGGATCGAGCGAGACGCTGCCACCCGCCGCGCCCGAAGAAAATCCTCCTGCGAAAATCGTCCAGCAAACCACGCCGCCGCCCGCCGAGGAACCCGCGCCCGTGCCCGTCATCGCAGAACCCGCTGCGCCCGCGCCGGTCGCCGTCGTTTCTGCTCCGCCGCCGCCACCCGTCATCGCGCCTCCGCAAGTCGTCGTCCCCCCCGTTTTCACCGCCCCTCCGCTGCCCGTCGCGCCTGTCGCACCCTCTGTCCCGGAGGAAGTCGCCGCCACCCGCGTCGCCGTGGTCGCCCTGCATCAGCGCGGCGATGTCGCCGTCGGCCAGCGCCGCCTCGACGACGCCCTCGGCTTCTACGAGGAAGCCGTGGACACCGCCCGCGTCACCGGCCCGCATGCCTCCATTGAATCCCGAACCGAAGCCGCCCTCCTCTGCCGCAAACTCGGCACTCTCCAGCTCCAGATGGCCTCCACCTCCGAGGCCAAGGCCAGCTTCGTCCAAGGCCGCAAACTCCTGCTCGGGCTGAAAAAGCAGGGCGCTTGGAATGGCGACCGCGCCAAGCTTCTCGCCGAGATCGAGAAGAGCCTACTGCGCCTGCCGCGCGACTAGGAGGGCGGCGAGGGAAGGAGCAGCGCGGCCCGCGCGGAGCGGCGCCCAGCGCTTCCAGCGGTCGCTGGCCGTGCCGTTGTCGCGCGATCGTCACATTGCGGCGGGGGAAAACGCCTTGTCAGGCTCTGTCCGAATCCCGCATCCTGCGCGCCCTCCGGGGCGGCTCTGCCCAGGTGCCTTCCGCGCCGGATCTCTCTTCCGCCGTTGCCACGCCCAGCGTCCTACACCATGAAGATCCTCCACGTCCTCACCACCGCCGCCCTTGCGCTCGCGTTCACCCTCACCCCGCTCCGCGCCGCGGCGCCGCCGGGGGTGCTCAATCACCAGGGGCGCATCGTCGTCTCCGGGGCGAACTACACCGGCACGGGGCATTTCAAATTTGCGCTCGTGGATGCCGCGGGCACGACGACGCTCTGGTCGAACAACGGCTCCAGCACCGGCGGCGCGCAACCCTCGGCTGCCGTGCAGGTGAGCGTGAGCCAGGGGCATTACGCGCTGGGGTTGGGCGATACCGCGCTGGCGAATATGACCGCGGCCATCCCGCCGAGTGTCTTCACGGGCAATGCCGATGTGCGGCTGCGCGTGTGGTTTTCCACCAATGGCACGACCTTTGAGCAGCTCACGCCGGATCGCCGGATCACCGCCGCGGCCTATGCGCTCACGGCCGGCGCGGTGGCGGACCCGAGCTTCGTCGGCACCACGGGGAATACGCCGCTGGATATCTCGGTGAATAATGTGCGCGGGCTGCGCATCCAGCCGGGAGGATCGGGGGGGGCGTGCCGAACCTCATCGGCGGGAGTGCGGCGAACTCAATCACAGCGGCCTCGGCTGGCTCGGTAATTGGCGGCGGCGGCGCAGTCGCCTTTCCCAACACCATCACAAATTCCGCCCAAAACGCTACCATTGGCGGCGGAGCTAACAACACCGCAAGTGGCAGTAACTCCTTCATCGGCGGGGGTGTGAACAATCTGACCAGTGGCAATGATGCGGTAGTAGTGGGCGGCAATGCCAATAACGCGAGCGCTCCTCAATCCACCGTCGGCGGAGGCCTTAACAACCTGGCCAGCGGCTCCTGGGCGACGGTTCCCGGCGGAGACAGCAACTCCGCCAGCGGATCGTGGTCCTTCGCCGCTGGACGGCGAGCCAAGGCCATCAACAACGGCGCGTTTGTCTGGGCAGATTCGCAAGATGCCGAGTTCAGCTCGACGGCCGCCAACCAGTTCCTCATTCGCGCGGCGGGCGGCGTGGGGATCAACAAGAACAACCCCGCGGTGGCGCTCGACGTGAACGGCACAGTGGCGGCCACGAACTTCTCCGGCAACGGCAGCGGCCTGACCGGCGTGGCCCAGCTCGGCGGCGGCAACGTCTTCACTGGCGCGGTGTCCGCCCCCGCTTTCTACAGCGCGAGCGGGCCGCTGCAAATCGGCACCCCGGACAATCAGCCGCTCACCTTCACCGTGAATGCGCGGCCGGCCTTGCGCCTGCAAGGAGGGACACTCGACGGCAACGGCGTGCCGAGCGTGCTCGGCGGCTTCAGCGGCAATAGCATCGCGCCCGAGGTGCAGGGGGCGGTCATCGGCGGCGGCGGCACCACGGGGTTGAGTGTGAATACGATCACCGCCGCGGGCAGCTACTCCGTCATCGGAGGCGGCGCGGGCCATACGGTGAGCGCGGGCACGGCGGTCATCGCGGGCGGCCTCTTCAACAGCGCCAGCCAGAGCAATGCGACGGTTTCCGGCGGGACGAACAATACGGCGAGCGGCCCTGGTGCCGCCGTGGGAGGCGGCTCGACGAATGTCGCGAGCGGCAGCTCCTCCACGGTGCCGGGTGGAGCGCTGAATACGGCGAGCGGAAATTTTTCCCTCGCCGCCGGCCGCCGCGCCCGAGCGCTCCACACCGGCGCTTTCGTCTGGGCGGATAATTCTGTGAATACCGACTTCGACTCGACGGCCGACAACCAATTCAACGTCCGCGCCGCGGGCGGGGCACGGCTCTTCACCGGCGGCACCGGCTTGAAACTCGACACTGACACCGTGGTGTTCAGCGGTTCCGCGCAGCGAGCCCGCTTTGGCGACGCGGCCAACGTGGATTTCAATCCCCTGACGAGCCTCGATGGATTGCTCCTCGAGCAGGGCACCAGCGAAAGCTCGGGCCTCTTCTTCGATGGCGACTCGATCACCATGTGGAGCCCGGGCGACAACGGCCGGCTGTTTCGGATCCTGGATGAGGACGCCATGACGGGCGGCGCGGTCGCGGCGGAGCGGTTTTACGTCGATGGCAACGGAGGGGTTTTCTCCGCCGGGGGCGCGAGCTTCGCGGGCAATGTCGGCATCGGCTCGACGACTGCCGGGGTCACCTTGGATGTGTTGAAATCGAACGCGAACGGCGCCATCGAGAACGTCGTGTTCAAAGTGCGGGCGACCTACATCTCGGGCGGACAAGACACGCTCTTCGAGGTCTTCAACGCACCAGGAAGCGTCGTTGGAAATCTGCGGCTGTCTGGGCCTAACGCCTTCAAAAGCGGCGGCGGAAGCTGGGCCGTGCTGTCCGATGCGCGGCTGAAGAAAAACGTCGAGAACCTGCACGGTTCGCTCGACCGGCTGCTGCGACTGCGCAGCGTGAGCTTCGCATACAAAGACCCGGCGAAGGGCGTCGGCCCCGGCCCGCAGATCGGCTTCATCGCGCAGGAGGTGCGGGAAGTGTTTCCCCAATGGGTCACCGAAGGCTCCGACGGCATGCTCGCCGTGAGCGTCACCGGCTTCGAGTCGCTGACCGTGGACGCCCTGCGCGAACTGCGCACCGAGAAGGACCGCCAGATCGCGGAATTGAAGACGGAAAACACGGCGCTGAAAGAACGCCTCGCCCGCCTCGAACGCGCCGTGGAAGCCATGGCGAGCCCCGTTCTGACCACCGCGCAGCAACCATGAAAACGCCCGCGCTTTTCACCTGCGCCCTGCTTCTCGCCGGCGCATCCGCCTTCGCGCAATCCTCCAGCACGAGCGCGAGCTTCACCCTGCTCCACGCCCCGGCCGGCGACCTCGCGGGCGGCGGGCGGGTGGCGAATGCGGGCGCAACCGTGGTCGCGGACATTTCCGTAGGCGATGCCGCGGCGGGCACCGTGAGCGCCGTCACCGCCGGCGGCGTGCAGGCGAAGGGCAACCTCATCGGCCAGCTTTACGATCCGCGCACCATGACCGTGACCGCCACGCCGCCGACCATCGCCGAAGGCGGCGCGCGCCCGCTTCTCGCCACCGCCACGCTCGACGACGCCACCACGCTCCCGCTCACCGGCCTGGCGGTCTGGGACTTCACCGCGCCCCTCACCGCTATCGATCAACCCACCGCCGTGGCCACCGCGGGCAGCGTCTTTCAAAACACCCAGTGCCTCGCCATCGCCACCTACCGCGGGCTGGTGGAAAGCGTCACGCTCACCGTGCTGAACGTGAACCCCGACAACTTCGGCACCTACGGCGGCGACGGCCTCGACGACGACTGGCAAGTGCTCCACTTCGGCCAACCTCCGAATGCGAATGCCGCCCCGACCGCCGACCCGGACTTCGACGGCCGCAACAACCGCTTCGAGTTCCTGAGCGGCTTTCTACCGACCGATCCCGCGTCGTTCTTCCGCTTCACGATCACGGGCTTTAGCGCCGCGAACGTGATGGATTTCCGCGTAAACAAAGCCATCCCCGGCCGCACCTACACGCTCCAGGAAAGCCCGAACCTGACGGCGCCCTTCGTGCCGGTCGGCTCCTTTTCGGTCAACGCCGAGGAAACGAACAAACTTGTTCAGGACACCGGCGCCCCCAGCGGCCAGAACTTCTACCGCATCGAGATCGCGAAACCCTGAGCTTCGCTCCTGCCAGCCGTCCCGCGCGCACAAGACGGATGTCCACCTCGCGCTCGACGTAGTTCCATAATCCCGACCCCCGCCGCCCGCGGGAAAGCCTTCTACCGCTTCGAAGCCCTGGCGCCGTGAGGGCGGATTCGCGACTTTTTCGGGCTCTAGGCGGCTCGGCGGGGGAGGGGCGAAATTACCGGAAAAGCCGCTTGCCCTTTCACCTTTGCCCGCTACTTTCGCCGCCCCATGCCTCGATCCATTGCACGTCGCAAGACGAAAAAAGCCGCTGTGAAGCGCATCAAAGTGACCGGGACGGGCAAACTCATGCGCCGGAAACCAGGCCTTCGCCACCTCGCCTCGAGCAAGAGCTCGAAGCAGAAGCGCAAGCTCGGCAAAGACGGCGAAATCCACGTCACCATGGTGCCGCGCATGAGGGAATTGCTCCCGTTCGCGTAAGCGCGTCCGCGGCATCCTGATCCCGCCACCTGCTCCGCCTCGCGGAGTGACTCAGCGAATGAGGTCGGCGGGATCACTCACCAAAAAGAACGATTCGCTGAACAACCAGGAGGCCCGGTAACCCCGGGTTTTTTTAACCAACTATGGCACGCGCCACCAATGCTCCCGCCAGCCGGGAGCGCCGCAAAAAAGTCGTCGATCTCGCCCGCGGATTCCGCGGACGCCGGTCCAAGCTCTTTCGCTATGCGAAAGACGCCGTCTATAAGGCCCAGCACTGGGCGACCGCGCATCGCAAGACGCGCAAACGCAATTTCCGCATGCTCTGGCAGCAACGGATCAACGCCGCCGCCCGCGCTCAGGGGCTCACTTACTCCCGTTTTATCGAGGGCTTGAAAGCCGCCGGCATCGAGCTCGACCGCAAGGTCCTCGCCGACATCGCCGTGACGGACGCAGCCGCCTTTACCGCGATCTTCAACAAGGCGAAAGCCGCGCTCGAAGCCAAACGCGAAGAGGCGAAAAAGGCCGCGTAACTCGCGTTCGAATAACAACCCCTTTCCGCAGCCTCGAACGCGCCCGCGTGTTCGAGGCTGCGTTGTTTTCACCGCAAAGATTTTCCCGAATGGATCAGCAACTCGAACAACTCCGCGCCGAAGCCCTGGCCGCCATCGCCGCCGCCGCGGATGAAACCGCGCTCGAACAGGCGCGCGTCCGTTTTCTCGGCCAGGCCGGCGCGCTCACCGCGCTGAGCAAGGGCATGAAGGACGTCTCGAAGGACGATAAGCCGCGCCTGGGCAAACTCCTCAACGACGTGAGAAACGCCATCACCGCCGCGCTCGATGAGAGCAAAGCGGCGCTGCTCGCCAACGCCGACGCCGCGGCCTTTGCTGACATCGATGTCACGCTACCCGGCACGGCCACGCCACGCGGTTCGCTGCACCCGATCACGCAACTTCAGGATCGCGCCATCCAGATCTTCCGCCGCATGGGTTTCGCCCTCGCCGATGGCCCGGACATCGAGACCGAGTGGCATTGCTTCGACGCGCTGAACACGCCCGCCGATCACCCCGCGCGCAACGAGCAGGACACTTTTTACATGCCGGACGGACGCTTGCTGCGCACGCACACCAGCACCATCCAGATTCGCACCATGGAAAAGTCCGGGCCGCCCATTCGCATCATCGCGCCCGGCGCCGCCTATCGCCGCGACGAAGTGGACGCCACGCACCTCGCGCAGTTCAACCAGATGGAAGGCCTCTACGTCGCCGAAGGCGTCAGCGTCGCCGACCTGAAAGGCACGCTGGAGTTTTTCTTCCGCGAGCTTTTCGGCAACGATGCTCAGTTCCGTTTTCGTCCGCACTTTTTCCCGTTCACCGAGCCAAGCTTCGAGGTGGACATCAAGACGCGCGCCCTCGGCGCGAGCGATCGCTGGCTGGAAATTGCGGGGTGCGGGATGGTCGATCCGGCGGTTTTCGAAAGTGTGAACGCCCGCCGCGGCGACACCGCTTTCGATCCCGAGCGCTTCACCGGCTTCGCCTTCGGCTTCGGTCTCGACCGCCTGGCGATGATCATGTCCGGCACGCCGGATATCCGCGCTTTCACGGCGAACGACCTGCGCTTCCTCGCGCAATTTTAGTCGCGTGACACAACGATCGGGCAGCGTGCAAGAATTCCCTTTCGTCACCTGAACGCGTGTGGCATAAAGCGCGGCTCTTTTCCCCAAACAAAACCCCGATCTTTCCCCAAGGGCCAACATGGACACCATCATCGCCAGCCAAGAGCTCCAAGTGGAGCGCAAGCATTACTATATCGAGTTCCGCGAAAACGAGCGGGGCCGGTTTTTGCGCATCACCGAGGAGGCGCACGGGCGGCGCAATACGGTGATCGTGCCGAGCACGGGTCTCAATGAATTCAACACGGCGATCGACGCTGTGGTCGTGGCCGCGAATGCGGCGCCGCCGCAGGTGCCCGCTGCGACCCCGGGAGCGTAACCGAACTTTAAACCCCAAAAATCCAACCACTCATGGCAACCAAATCCAAATCCATCAAACTCCCGCCTTCGCGGGCCAAAGCAGCAACCAACGGCGCGGCGAAAGCCGGCAAAGCCACCAAGTATGTTTACACCTGGGGCGCAAGTAAGGCGGACGGCGACGGCTCGATGAAGCCGCTGCTCGGCGGCAAAGGCGCGAACCTCGCGGAGATGACGCGCATCGGCCTGCCGGTGCCTCCCGGCTACACGATCACGACGGAGGTCTGCACTTACTTTTACGGCAACAAGAAGACGTATCCGCCGGAGCTCAACGACCAAGTGGAGAAGGGGATCGCGAACATGGAAAAGATCATGGGCACGAAGTTCGGTGCGACCGATTCGATGCCGCTGCTCGTCGCAGTGCGCTCCGGTGCGCGTGACTCGATGCCGGGCATGATGGACACGGTCCTCAACCTCGGCCTGAACGATCAGACCGTGATCGCGCTCGCGGACGCCACGAAGAACGAGCGTTTCGCGTATGACTGCTATCGCCGCTTCATCCAGATGTATTGCGACGTCGTGCTCGGCGTGCAGAAGCGCGAGGGCGAGGATCACGATCCGTTCGAGACGGTGATGCACGAGTTCAAGCACGAGACTTACCACAAGGACGTCGAGGATTCGCAGCTCACGGCGGAGGACAACAAGCAGCTCGTGGCGCGCTACAAAAAGCTCGTCAAGGAGCGCACGGGCAAAGCGTTCCCGAACGATCCGCGCGAGCAGCTCAAAGGCGCGGCGGGTGCGGTGTTCAGCTCGTGGATGAATGACCGCGCGATCGTGTATCGCCGCAAATACAACATCCCGACGGAGTGGGGCACGGCGGTGAACGTGCAGGCGATGGTCTATGGCAATACGGGCGACGACTCCGGTAGCGGCGTCGCGTTCACCCGCAACCCGGCCAACGGCGTGAACGAGTTTTACGGCGAGTTCCTGATCAACGCGCAGGGCGAAGACGTCGTCGCAGGTGTGCGCACGCCGGAGCCAGTGTCGAAGCTGCAGAAGGCGATGCCCAAGGCGTTCGCCGAGCTGATGAAAGTGCGCGCGACGCTCGAGAAGCACTTCAAAGACGTGCAGGACGTCGAGTTCACAATCCAGAGCGGCAAACTTTTCATGCTCCAGACGCGCAACGGCAAACGGACCGCGGCCGCCGCGTTGAAGTTCGCGAGCGACATGGTGAAGGAGAAGCTCATCGACTGGGAGACCGCGATCCTGCGCAACCCCGCCGATCAGCTGGAACAGCTCCTCGCGCCCGACTTCGACCTCGCGGAAATCAAGAAAGCGAAAGCGCTCGCGACCGGACTGCCCGCCGGCCCCGGTGCGGCTTCCGGTAAGATTTACCTCAACGCCGATCGCGCAGCCGCCGCTGCGGAGAAGGGCGAAACCGTCCTGCTCGTCCGCAACGAAACTTCGCCGGAAGATCTGCGCGGCATGATCGCCGCCGCGGGCATCCTCACCGCGAAAGGCGGCGTCTCCTCGCACGCCGCGCTCGTCGCCCGCCAGATGGGCAAAGTCTGCATCTGCGGCGCGTCCGGCGTGCAGATCGATTACGACAAGAAGACGGTCACGATCAGCGGCCAGACCTTCAAGGAAGGCGTGGACTTTCTCTCCATCGACGGCACCAGCGGCACGATCTACGGCGGCCAGGTGAAGACCGGCCCGAGCAGCATCGTCACCGGCACTATTGGCGGCGACAAAGCCGCGCAGAAGACCGAGAAATTCAAAGCCTTCAACGAGCTGATGGCCTGGTGCTCAAAGGCTACGCGCCTTGCTGTCCGCACGAACGCCGACACGCCCGAGCAGACCGCGCAAGCCATCGCCTTCGGCGCGACCGGCATCGGCCTCACCCGCACCGAACACATGTTCTTCGAGGGTGACCGCATCGACGCCGTCCGCGAGATGATCCTCGCCGACACCGAAGAAGGCCGTCGCGCCGCGCTGAAGAAAATCCTGCCTTACCAGAAGGAAGATTTCGTCGGCATTTTCAAAGCGCTCAAAGGCTACCCGGCAACCATCCGGCTGCTCGACCCGCCGCTCCACGAGTTCGTCCCGCACGACGAAGCCGCGCAAGCTGCGCTCGGCAAAAAGCTCGGCATCTCGAAAGAGAAAGTTGCCGCGCGCGTGCAGCAGTTGCACGAGTTCAACCCGATGCTCGGCCACCGCGGCTGCCGCCTCGGCATCGCCTATCCCGAGATCACTGAGACCCAGGCGCGCGCCATCTTTGAGGCTGCCGCTGAAGTCCAAAAGAAGGGCATCAAAGTGAAGCCCGAAGTCATGATCCCGCTCGTCGGCTTCAAGAAGGAACTCGATCTCCAGGTCGCGATCGTCCACCGCGTCGCTGCCGAAGTGCAGAAGGAAACCAAGCAGAAGCTCAGCTACCAAGTCGGCACGATGATCGAAGTTCCGCGCGGCGCCCTGACCGCTGACGAGATCGCGCAGACCGCCGAGTTCTTCAGCTTCGGCACGAACGATCTCACCCAGACCGCCCTCGGCATTAGCCGCGACGACATGGGCAACTTCCTCATGCCCTACGTCGAGAACGAGATCTTCAAAAAGAACCCGTTCGCTTCGCTCGACCAGACCGGCGTCGGCCAGCTCGTGCAAATGGCGATCGAAAAAGGCCGCAAGACCCGCCCCGACATCAAGCTCGGCATCTGCGGCGAACACGGCGGCGATCCCGACAGCGTGAAGTTCTTCCACCGCGTGGGCCTGAACTACGTGAGCTGCTCGCCCTTCCGCGTCCCCGTCGCCCGCCTCGCCGCCGCCCAAGCCGCAATCGAGGAAAAGCGCGCGGTGAAGAAGAAGTAGGGAGCGCGGGCATCCTGCCGGTTTCGGCAACCTGCCGAAACGAACTTCCTTAGTTCGCCAAAATCACAAAGCCGCCCTGTGTAACTGGGGCGGCTTTTTGATGGTGACCCGCACCGAGAAAAATTACCATTGAAACTTAGCAAGCTGATCTCATTTTTAGCATTCCTTCACCATGCGCTTCGTGAAATCTCGGATCGGAATCAAGCATGTTGCTCTTACACTGACTGTGGCCATCGGATTGTCTGGATGTGTGTCGGGCAGATACGTCGACCATATGGGCGGTTTGGATAGAAATATTAGGAAATACTACCTAGCGCACGGCCAATTCCCGGCCAATCGAAAGGAGTTGGCGCAGTTTGAGCAGGAGCGCCAATTGCCTCGCGATTCGTCGTTCTTCACTTGGTTACGGTTCAAGACGGACAATGACGGGCGTCTGGCCGTTTCAATGAAGAAGGGTGTTTGGATCTTTTCGGAGGGTGACGGTGGACTCTTTGTGTCGCCAGAGACGCTCCGACGGACACCAGTAGATGCACCTCGAACTTCGCCAAATAAATCCTCGAATTGAACTCCTTGTTCCCAAGCTGAGGGCTTGGGAACGCACTTAAGTAGGTGAAACTCTTTTTCGTGGTAAGGGTGGGCTTTGACGAATTGCCCGCTAGCTGGCACCCGGTCTGACTCGCCCCCGGCCGCGAAGCGAAGCTTCCGCCACGTAAAGTGCGTCCCAAAGCCTCACTTTGGGAGCGAGGGGAAAGGCGACGCGCTGCGGACAGGTGCCTTCGGCAACGCCAACGGCGTTGCATCATCCAGCCCAGGGTTGCTAGGGACGAGCTACCCTGGGAATGCGCCCATCCACGGGCCAACCCCAACGGGGTTGAAGCGGATCGGGACGAATGGGATGCAACCCCTTCAGGGTTGGCGCGGCTTTTTGGGCGGGACCCAAGGTAGCGCGCGGCGCGCAACCTTGGGCTGGATGATGGAACGCCGTTGGCGTTCCTTGAAGCGGGGGCGCATGTCGTCGTGACGCGAACGAAGGAATAGCTGGGCGGCAGAGCGTTAGAGCGATTGCGCCGCGCCGCACTGGCCTCCAGAATGGGGCCGTGTTTCGCAAAACGTTGTTTGTAAATCCCCCCTCTTGGCAGGGCTTCGACGGTGGGGCGGGTTCGCGCTACCAGGCCAAGCGGGAGATTCGGTCATTTTGGTATCCGACCTGGCTGGCACAGCCGGCGGCGCTGATCGAAGGCTCGCGCTTGGTCGATGCTCCGCCGGATGATCTCACGCGTGACGACGTGCTGAAGATCGCGCGGGATTATGAGGTCGTGGTCATCCATACAAGTGCGCCGACTTTGCGCGGGGACGGTGAGTTGGCCGAGGCGTTGAAATCGCAAAACCGTGATGTGACCGTGGGGCTCGTCGGCGCGCATGCGGCGGTGCTGCCGGATGAGACACTCGCGGTCAGCGAGGCGGTGGATTTTGTCGGGCGCAAGGAGTTCGACTTCACCTGCCGCGACGTGGCGCTGGGCAAGCCGCTCGCGGAGATCGACGGGCTCTCGTTTCGCCTCGAGGGGAAGCTGGTCCACAATCCTGAGCGCGCGGTGATCACCGACTTCGATGCGCTGCCGAGCGTGATGGACGTGTATGCGCGCGATCTGACGATCGAGAACTACGCCATCGGCTATCTCAAGCATCCCTACGTTTCGCACTACACCGGCCGCGGTTGCCCGGCGCAGTGTACGTTTTGCCTCTGGCCGCAAACCGTCGGGGGGCACAAGTATCGCGCGAAATCTCCCGAAGCCGTCGCCCGTGAGATGGCCCAGGCCCAGCGACTTTTCCCGCAGGTGCAGGAGTTCTTTTTCGACGACGACACTTTCACCGCCGTGCAGCCGCGCGCCCGGGAGATTGCCCGGCAGCTCGGCAAACTGGGCATGACGTGGAGCTGCAACGCGCGCGCGAACGTGAATTATGAGACGTTGAAAACGATGCGCGACAACGGACTGCGCCTGCTCCTCGTCGGCTACGAAAGCGGCAACCAGCGCATCCTTGACAACATCAAGAAGGGCATCCGATTGGAGGAGGCGCGCGAGTTCACGCGCAACTGCAAGAAGCTCGGCATCACCATCCATGGCACCTTCATCCTCGGCCTGCCGGGCGAGACACGGGAGACCATTCGCGAAACCATCGAGTTTGCCAAAGAGGTGGATCCGTTCTCCATGCAAGTCAGCCTCGCCGCGCCCTATCCGGGCACGGAGCTGTACCGGCAGGCGCTGGAAAATGGGTGGTTCGCCGGCGACGCGCATCTCGTGGACGGCCATGGCCAGCAGGCCGCTGCGCTGGAATACGACAACCTTCCGCGCGAGGAGATTTTTGCGGCGCTGGAGAAGTTTTACCGCGCCTACTATTTCCGCCCACGACCGATTGCGCGGATGCTCGGTGAAATGATGACGGACTTTGGCGTAATGAAACGGCGGCTGCGGGAAGGCGCAGAGTTTTTCCGCTTCCTGCGCCTGCGCAGTGTCGAGGGCTGACCCCGCTACCGATGCGCCTCGTCTGGACGGCTCTGGCTCTTGCGGTGATCCTCTGCGTTCCGTTCGTCATCTGGGGCGAAGAATTCACGCGCTGGTTCACGGGAGACGCTGCGCTGGTCTGGATTCGCGGCTGGGGCGCTTGGGGTTGGTTGGCGGTAATTGCGCTGTTGATGGCTGATCTTTTCCTGCCTCTACCGGGGACGGCGGTGATGTCCGCCGCCGGCTATCTTTACGGCCCGTGGCTGGGCGGCACGCTTAGTGCCGCCGGTTCGGTAGCGAGCGGAATGCTCGGTTACGGGCTGTGCCGCAGCTTTGGGCGCGGCTTCGCGGTGCGTCTTGCCGGTGAGGAGGCGCTGGCGGAAAACGAGAGCTTTTTCCGCCGTCGCGGACCGCTGCTGGTCGCGGCTTCGCGCTGGCTGCCGCTGCTGCCGGAAGTCGTGACGTGCCTCGCAGGTCTCACGCAAATGCCGGCCCGAACCTTTACGGTGGCGTTGCTGTGCGGGTCGGTGCCGCTGGGCTTTGTCTACGCGGCCATCGGCGCAGCGGGGCAGGACCACCCGCGGCTTGCCCTCACGCTCAGCGTGCTCGCGCCGCCGGTGCTCTGGGCGCTGGTCAGCCCGTGGTTGCGACGCGGGCGTAGCACGCCCGCGCCGCCGGAGCCGCGGAAGTAGCTTCGAAGACTACTTCTTTTTCCCAGCGTTCGCATCGCATTTGCAGATCCATTCGGGTTCTTTGCAGGCGCTGCAGATCGCCGTGTCGTATTGCATCCGCGCGGTGACGGCTTTGGCTTTAGCCGTGTCCTTGTATTGCAGGATGAGCCACTCGCCCGGCTTCACGGCGGGGACAACGAAGGCTCCGTCGACTTTCTCGACGGTCAGCTTCTCGGCTTTATTGGTCGGGCCACCGCTGGCGGTGAGCGTCTGCTCGGTGAGCGCGACGGGCTTCTTGTCTTTGTCGAGCAGGGCGACGTGGAACTTGCCGTCTTTGACCGTCACTTCGCCGTGCATGGTTTCGTTCTTGGAGAACTCGAGGATGCGGCCGCCGTTGGGGCCGACTTCTACTTCGCCGTGCGCGAGGGCGGCGGCGGTGAGGGCGAGGCTGCTGAGCAGCGTGAGGAGTTGTTTTTTCATTTTGATGTCTGGGTTTTTGTTTTGCGGTTTGGTTGGAAGTGATCGCGCCGCGGTGTCCAAACCGCCACCGCGGCGCGAAGATTTTCAGTGGGCGGCAGCGGCTCCGTTTTCCAAGGCGCGTTGCGCGGCCTTCCGCCCGAAGAGCCAGAACACGGCAGGCGTGACGGCGAAATCGAGCAGCGTGCTGGTGATGAGTCCGCCGACGATGACGACGGCGACGGGGTGCAGGATTTCCTTCCCCGGCTGATCGCCCGCGAAGACGAGCGGGAGCAGGCCGATGCCGGCGGCGAGCGCGGTCATGAGCACGGGAACCATGCGCTCTTTCGTGCCGCGCACGATCATCTGCTGCGTGAAAGCTTCGCCCTCGTGCTTCATAAGATGCAGGTAGTGCGAGAGCATCATGATGCCATTGCGCGCGGCGATGCCGCCGACGGCGATGAAGCCGACAAGCGTGGCGATGCTGATGTTATCGAGGACGCACCAGGTGAGGAAGAGGCCGCCGACAAGCGCGAGCGGGATGTTCAGCAGAACCTGCGCGGCGAGCGCGGCGCTCTGGAAGTAGCCGTAGAGCAAAAAGGTGATGATGACGAAGACGACGGCGCTGAGAACAGCGATGCGCTGCGAGGCTTCGCGTTGAGCGACGAATTCGCCCTCGAAGGTGACGAAGTAGCCTTCGGGCAGTTTGACGCGTTCGGCGACGCGCTTTTGCAGTTCGACGACGAGCGTGCTCACGTCGCGCACGGTTGGTTTGATGGCGATGGCGAAACGACGCTGGGCGTTTTCGCGGAAGATGACGTTCGGCCCTTTGGCCTCGCGGACATCGGCGATGAGCGAAAGCGGGATGCGCTGCACGTGGCCTTCGCTGTCCTGCACGTCGATGGGCAACTGCGCGAGTTTGTCCGGCGTCTCGCGCCACTCCAGCGGGAGGCGGATGACGAGGTCCACCTCGCGCTGGCCTTCGCGGAGTGCGGCGACGTTTTCGCCGCCGAGCAGCGTGGCGAGCGTGGCGTTGAGTTTGCCGGGTGTGATGCCGTAGGCGGCGGCGCGGTCACGGTCGATTTCGATGCGGAGCTGGGCGATGACGCTTTGCTGGTCGAGCTTCACATCGGCGAAGCCGGGGATGGTCTTCGCCACGCTTTGAATCTCGACGCCGAGCTGGCGGAGTTTGTCGAGGTCCGGACCGAAGACCTTGATGGCGACGGGCGCGGAGACGCCGCTGAGCATGTGGCCGATGCGGTCGGCGAGCGGCCCCATGACCACGCTGAAGGTGCCCGGCACGCCTTGCACTTTTTTGCGAATCTGGGTGAGGATTTGATCGCGGGTGCGCGGGCTTTTTTCATCGCGAAAATCCACGTCGAACTCCGCCGTGCTCACTGGCACGACGTGGTCGCCGCGCTCGGCGCGGCCGAGGCGGCGCCCGACTTTTTTCACCTCGGGAATAGTGAGCAATTCCTGCTCGATCACGTCGGCGATGTTGTTCGTCTCTTCCAGCGAAGTGCCGGGCGCGGCAGTCATGGCGATGAGCGCGGTCTGCTCGCGGAAGGTGGGCAGGAAGTCCTTGCCCATCTGCGGATACAAAAGGAACGCGCCGACGACCATCAGGCCCACGAGCCCGAGCAGCAAAAAGGGCTGCGCCAACCCGAAGCGCAGGAGCGTGTTTCCGAGCAGCCATTTCATGCCGCGCGTAATCGGGCCGTCTTTGTGCGGAACCCCTTCTTTGGGCTTCAGAACCAGCGAGCATAGGACCGGAATGACCGTGAGCGAGACGATGAACGACGCGATCATCGAGATGATGGTGGCGATGGCGATGGGCGAAAAAAGTCGGCCCTCGACGCCGCTCAAACCCAGCAGCGGGAGGAAGACGAGGATGATGAGCAGCGTGGCGTAGAGGATGGAGTTGCGCACTTCGCCGGAGGCGCGGGCGATCACTTCCAACCTTGGCTTGGCCACGGGCAGCGCGGCGTTTTCCTGCAAGCGGCGAAAGACGTTCTCTACATCCACGATGGCGTCGTCCACGACCATGCCGATGGCGACCGCGAGGCCACCGAGAGTCATCGAATTCACCGACACGCCGAACCATTTGAAGGTCAGCATGGTAATGGCGAACGAGAGCGGAATCGCCGTGAGCGTGATGAACGTGGTGCGGAAGTTCAGCAGGAAGAGAAAGATGACGATCGTGACCATGACCGCGCCTTCGACGATGGCGTTCTTGAGATTGCCGATGGCGGTTTCGATGAAGTCGGCCTGGCGGAAAAGCAGCTGGGCTTCGACGCCCTCCGGCAGCGTCTTCTGCAATTCGGCGAGGGCGGTTTCGACCTGCGTAGTCAGCGCGAGCGTGTCGAAGCCGGGCGATTTGGTGACGCTCATGATGACGCCGCGTTTGCCGTTCACGCTGCCGTCGCCGCGCATCGGCTCGATGCCCCATTCCACCTTCGCCACGTCGCCGATGAGGATGGGACGGTCGTTCACCTTCTTGATCACGGTGCGCGCGATGTCGTCGAGTTGCACGGTCATTGCGAGATTACGGACCATGATTTCCGTGGTGCTGCTGTTGATGAAACCGCCAGTCGTGTTGCCGGACGCTTCGCGGGCGGCGGTGGCGAGTTCCTCGAAAGTGACTTCGTGCGCGGCCATGCGCTGCGGCTCGGGCATGACCTGCACCTGCTTGATGCCGCCGCCCATATTCAGCACTTCGGCGATGCCGGGAATGCTTTGCAAGCGCGGGCGGATCATCCAGTCGGCCAGCGTGCGCACGTCGCGTGGCAGCGTCTTGTCGTCGCGACTGCTCACGCCAACGAGGACGATTTCGCCCATGAGCGAAGCCGCCGGAGTGAGGAACGGCTCGACGCCTTTGGGTAACGCGCCGCGCACCCCGGTGAGTCGCTCCTGCACGAATTGGCGCGCTTTGTAGAGGTCCGTGCCCCAGTCGAACTCCGCATAAACGAGCGAAAGCGACACGTCGGAATTGGAGCGCAGGCGCGTGAGCCCGGCGACACCGAGCAGCGCGCGTTCGATGGGTTGCGTGATGTTCACCTCGACCTCCTCCGGCGCGAGGCCGGGTGATTCAGTGAGCACGATGACCGTCGGCTTTGTCAGATCGGGCAGCACCTCGACAGGCAACTGCCGCGCCGTCTGGACGCCGAGCACGAGCAGCAGCAGCGCCAGCACGAGGACGACCGCCCGATTGTGGAGGGCGAAGCGGATGAGTTTGTTCAGCATGGCATCAGGACGCGGTGGCTCCGGTCTTGCGGCGCAGGGCGGCGACCAGCAGAACGAGGAGCAGGCCGTTCGAGACGAGGGAGAACATCGTGAGCGTGGAAAGACCGCCCGCACCGTGACCGTGGTTGTCGCCAGCGGCTTTGCCCGCGGACTTCTGACTGGAAGAAAGCTCGCTGCCGTCCTCGTTGTGCTCGTGGCCGTGGGCGGCATCGAGCGCGGCTTTGAGGGAGACGCTGCCTTTGCCGGCGAAGCCGAGGGAGTAGGCGCCCGTGGTCACGACTTCATCGCCGGCGACGAGTCCGGCGGTGACTTCGACGAAGCGGTCATTCATCGCGCCGATCTGCACCGGCACGCGGACGAAGGTGTTCTTCAACAAGTTGTCGTAATGCTTGCGGTAGATGGTGCGGTTGGTCGCGTCGCCTTGCAGGGCCGCGCGTGGGATGCTCATGACGCCCTCGCGTTTGCTCAGCACGATGGAAAATTCCGCGCGCATGTCGGGACGGAGTAACCCGTCGGGATTCTCGATGTGGAACGCCGCTTCCAGCGTCCCGCTTTTCGCGTCTGCCTCAGCGCCGAGGTGGGCGAGCTTTGCCTCGAAAATCTGTCCCGGTACGGCGAGCACCCGGATATGCGCGGTCTGTCCGATATGGAGTTTGCCGACGAGATGCTCGGGCACAGCGGCCACGGCGTGGACTTCGCTCAGGTCGATGATTTCGACGAGCGAATCGTCCGGCGTCACTGGCTGACCCGGCACGATTTTCACTGCGGAGACCAGGCCGGCGAGCGGCGCATTGAGCCGGATGGAAGGCGGCGGGTCGCCGGGCTGGCGGCTTTCAATCACGGCGACCTCCGCGTCCTTCTCGATCTTCGTGTCGATGTGCGCACTTACCGTCAGCACGCGCCCCGGCACGCGGCTGCTGACCACGGCGCGGTGGCCGGGCGCGACCTTGATTCGGCCCAAGGCGAAGACGGTTTCCTCAAACTCGGTTTCCTCTGCCTCGACGGTTTCGATACGAAGATTTTTCACCCCGGTCTCGTCGAGGATGACGGTGGCCGCGGCTTCCTCCGACGAAACGGCAGCGAGGACCGTGGTCGAGAGGAAGATGAAAAAAGCGAGAAATCGGATCATAAAAGAATGGCCATTACTTGGATTTCGTCGGTTGCAAAATGGTGCCGGTGGCGGCGGCGTGGCGGGTAAGGGCAAGGTGGTAGTCGCGGAGGGCGTCGAGCTGCTGGCGGCGGAGCTGGAGGCGCTGGTCGCGGGCGCGCAGCACTTCGGTGAGCGCGGCCTGGCCGGTGGCGTAGGCAGAGCGGAGCTGAGTTTCGATTTGCGCGGATTTGGGCAGGAGGACGGCGTCGAGCTGGACAGCGAGTTTGGCGAGCGCGCGGAGTTCCGCGCGGGTTCCGGTCGCTTCGGCGGAGAGGCGGGAAGCGAGGGCGTCCACCTCCAGTCGGCTACGGTCGGCGGCGGCAGGGGTTTCGGCGATGCGGCCTTCGTTGCGGTTCCAGAAGGGCAGGGGGAGGCTGAAGCGCAAGCCGACCATGGTGTCGCGCTGGAGGCCGTCGGGTGCGTCTTCCGTGCGGTCCGTTCCAGCGAGCAGGCCGACTTCGAGATCCTCCCAACGCTGTGCTTTGGCGAGCGCGGCCTGCTGCTGCGCGGCGTCGGCTTGACGCTGGGCGGCGGTGAAATCAGGACGCTCGCCGGTTGCACCGCGCCAGTCCGCGGGGTTGGGCTCGTGCAGCTTGCCGGTGATTTCGACGGCGGCCTGCGCTGGCACTCCGAGCAAGGGACGCAACGAAGCGGTGAGGGCGCTTTGCTCGGCGTTGAGGCGCAGCAGATCGGCGGTGAGTTGTGCGGCTTCGACATCGACCTGCTGGGCGTCGGTGGCCGGGGCTTCGCCGAGGCGGACGCGTTGAGTCATGAAGTCCGTGAGTTCTCGACTGTTGGTGAGTTGCTTCTCGGTGAGCGCGTGGCGCGCTCGCAGGGCGAGGAGTTGGACCGCGGTCGTTCGCACCTCGGCGGCGAGCAGGCGTTCCGTGTTGCGGACCTCGGCCTCCGCAGCGGCGAGTTCCGCGGCGGAGACGGCTTTTTCCAAACGCAGCCGCCCGGTCAGGGGGAACTTTTGTTTGAAGGTAAACTCCATGCCGTACTCCGACGTGCGGACGTTCTGGCGGTATTCAGCTTCGAGCTCGGGATTGGTGAATCGCCCGGCCTGGCGCAGACGTCCGCGGGCTTCGTCGATCCGCAGCCGGGCGGCGGCGAGCTGCGGATTGTGCGTGATGGCGTATGCCGGCGCGCGGTCCAGCGGTAGCGTGACCGCGCTGGCGGCGGCGGTGGCGAGGATGAAGATGGCGGTGGAAAAATGGAACATGGAGAGGTCGGTAAGGAGTCTTGGAAATGGCATCCCTGCGGAATGCCGGGAAGCCACGCAGGCGCGATCAGCGCTTGGTGGCACAAAAGAACGTCGGACCCGAGCGGGTCGGACGTTTACGCGAGCGAAGGCCCGCGCACCGGCAGCGCGGTCTGAGAGACAAGAAGCCAGCCGGAGGCCCGCTCATCCGGCGGTGAATCTCCAATCGTCGTCGCGATCTGGGCAATTTCCGCCTGGCGAAGCAGCGCGGCGAACTGCGTGCGGAGTTGCTCGTAGAGCGGCGTCCACACCGGCGCGGACAGGGTCACTTTCTGCGCAGCCACCGTTTTTCCCAGCGGCACTGCGCCCAGATCGTGGTGGTGATGCTCATCCGTTGGAGCCGACTCCTCCTCGTGGCAGTGCGTGCAAGTGACGCAAGACCCCGTTAAATCCCCGCCATGCTCCAGCGCCATGTGCGCCCCGGCGAACAGCCAGGCTACCAGCAGGAGCGCAGCGAGGAATGGGCGGAACGCTTTCAAAATCAAGGCTGCCTTTCCGCCAAGCAGCGCGGATGGTCAAGCAGGGACTTCCGTCTCCGCCGCGTTTACCGCGTCGATGAGCTGGCGAATGCGGCCGAAGTTTTTGCGCTTCGGCGTGAGCACGAGGCGCGGCAGGTCGGCGAGTTCGGGCTCGTTCTGCTCCACGGGCAGCGCGGCGCTCTGCGCGATTTGCCCCCCGAGCAGGATGTCGGCGAAATCCGTATTGAGCTTCTCCACACCAGCGGGCGCGAGCTTTTGCCGGAGCCGCATGACCAGGCGCTGGCCCACCCAACGGTAGTTCACGAAGACGCGGTAGAACTGCACGATCTCCCCGATGGCCGCGTCCACGCTGTGGGTCATTTTGAAAAAGTGAAAGTCGTCCGACGAAACCAGCCCGAGAGCGAGAAGGTCCTCGCGCAGAAAGCGCTGCCACGTTTCCCAATAACGTCCACCCGGCTTATCGACCATGACTACCGGAAGGATGCGCGCCTTGCCTGTCTGCATGAGCGTGAGCACCTCAAAGGTCTCGTCCATCGTGCCGAAGCCCCCGGGAAAAACGGCGACGGCTTGGGTCTCTTTGAGGAAGTTCAGCTTGCGCGTGAAGAAGTAGTTGAAGTTCACGAGCTTGGGGTCGCCGTGAATGGTCTCGTTGGCGTGCTGTTCAAAAGGCAGACGGATATTCAGGCCGAAGCTGTGCTCGCGCCCGGCGCCGCGCTGGGCCGCACCCATAATGCCTTCGCCCGCACCCGTGATGGTCATGTAGCCGTGCTCCTCCCGCATCCGCCGGGCGAAAATTTCCGCCGCTTGAAACTCCAGCTCCGTCGGGGCCGTCCGCGCCGAGCCGAAGACGACGACTTTGGGCACCTGCCGATACGGCGCAAAGACCCGGCCCGCATAGCGCAGCTCCTTGAGCGAGCGCGTGAAGAGCTTCAGATCCGCGATCGGCGTCGTCTCGCGACCCAGTTTCAGCGCCGTGATCACCATCTCCGCGACCAACTCGCCGCCTTGCTCACACCCCGCGTCTTCAACGAGTTGGCGCACTCGCTCGTCCAGCGCCGCATCGCCCGTGGTGGCATGTCGGGCGGTGGCGGGCGTAGTCGTGGAAGCGGTGAGATCGGCCATTTTGGGAAAGTTGGGAGTTGAGAGTTGAGAGACGGTGGCTAGTCTGCGCGCCCGCCATTTCCCTACACGCGTCTCTTCGTACCCGTTTTTCAACTCCCAACTTCCTCCCCACCATGATCATCGTCATCAAACCCCACACCTCGCGCGCGCAAGTCGATGAAGTCATGAGCGAAGTCCAGAAACTCGGCTACGACCCGCGCCCCATCTTCGGCACCGAGCTCACCATCATCGCCGCCATCGGCGACGAGCGCACCCACCACCGGCTCGAATCCCTCAACGCCATGCCCCAGGTCGAGAAAGTCATGGCCGTGCAGAAACGCTACAAGCTGGTCAGCCGCGAATCGCATCCCGGGAATTCCGTCATCGATGTGGACGGCGTGAAAATCGGTGGCGACAACTTCGTCCTCATGGCCGGCCCGTGTTCGGTCGAAACCGAGGAACAGCTCATCTCCACGGCGCGCGCGGTCAAGGCCGCGGGCGCGACCATCCTGCGCGGCGGCGCTTTCAAGCCGCGCACCTCGCCCTACGAATTCCAGGGACTCGGCAGCGACGGGCTCAAGCTCCTTTCCCTCGCCAAACAGGAAACCGGGCTCAAGATCATCACCGAAATCCTCAGCGAACGGCACGTCGAGGAAGTATGCGCGCACGCCGACATCCTCCAAATCGGTGCCCGCAACGCGCAGAACTTCCAGCTCCTCATCGAGTGCGCGAAGAGCGGCAAACCCATCCTCCTCAAGCGCGGCCTCAGCGAGAAGATCGACGAATGGCTGCTCGGCGCGGAGTACATCCTGGCCCACGGCAACGCCAACGTCATGTTCTGCGAGCGCGGCATCCGCACCTTCGAGACCTACACCCGCAACACCCTCGACCTCGGTGCCGTCGCCGCGATTAAAAAGGAATCGCACCTCCCCGTCATCGTCGATCCAAGCCAGGGCTGCGGCCGTGCCGATCTCGTGCGGGCCGCGTGCAAAGGCGCCGTCGCCATGGGGGCCGACGGTCTCCTCATCGAAGTCCACCCGCACCCCGCCGAAGCCCTCAGCGACGGCCAGCAGCAAGTCGATTTCGCCGGCTTCGAGAGTTTGGTGAATGACCTGCAACCCTTCCTGAAAGCCGTCGGCCGCGGCCTGTAGCCCCTCCGCGCTTCCCGTCGCCCGCTCCTGTCCTCTCGCAAAGGCGCAAAGGCGGGGGGAAGAATCGCCTTGTTCCGCGAGCAAATTGACCGGCAGCTTTGCCTTGAATCCAAAGCCGGGGGGGGAAGAATTCCTCGCGGACGATGCCAATCAGCGCGTCGGCTTTGCCTTGAATCCAAAGCCGGGGGGGGAAGAATCCTTCCAGCCGGTAGCCTTCGCCGTGGCTGGCTTTGCCTTGAATCCAAAGCCGGGGGGGGAAGAATCCTCCTCCCCAGCGCCCTCGTCCCCGCCCTGCTTTGCCTTGAATCCAAAGCCGGGGGGGGAAGAATTGCGGCCTTTGGCAGCGCGGCCCTTCCGCTGCTTTGCCTTGAATCCAAAGCCGGGGGGGGAAGAATGCGCCTCATCTCGCGCGTCACGAAGGAGCTGCTTT
>JANMTP010000018.1:0-37407 GCA_031390545.1 Chthoniobacter sp.
TACAGCCTGCTCGCCTCAAGGAGGCATTCTGCCCATGACCAGCCCTGCGCTTTGGCAAACGCTAGCGCCGATTTGTGATCTGGATCGCTGATGCGCGCCTTTTTCTTACGCTGCCGGTGACTCTTACGAGCTAACCAAAACAACCGCCTGAATTCGGCGTTCACATCTTTCACGGCTATGTGCGCACGTTGCTTGATCATATTTTGGTCGTCTGTTTCGAGCTTCCTGCGAAATTACCGTCGAGGCGCAGGGGAAGGAAGCGGCGCTCCTTGTTCAGCGGGTCGCGAAGGGCATGATGCCCGCGCACTTGGAACGTGCCGGACTCCAACTGCGCCCAGTCCGAGCCGAACGCATTCGCCGACATGCAGAGCACCAGCACGCGCGAGCGCTCCAGCCCTTCCTCGATCTTCGCAGTCTTAGACTGGGGTGATTCAATGCTGTCGCCCGGCTTGAGCACCCATTCATCGAACCACACCTTCACCCCGTCCTTCCGCAACCGCTCCGCCACGTCGCGCACCACCGCCTTGTCCTTCGCGCTGTGGCTCAGGAAATCATCGTAAGTGAAATCTGGGACTCCGTCCGGCATGAAAGTGCGGGCGATTACGGCTGAGGGAGAGTCATTTCGCCAGCATCGATTTCTTCTCTCCCAACCTCCGCGACTGTTGTCCCGCCTTTTGGGGCGTCTGCCGAAAATCGTTCCCGCGGCGCATGGAGGGCATCGCGCTGTCGATGCCGAGGCTCTGGGCACCGACGGCGCGGTGCCCTCCATGTGCCGGAAGTTACCGGTCTCGGAAGGCGAGAGCAGACAAGGGGCTTGAATGGCCGCACACGGAGCGTTTACGAGGAGCCATGCCCCACCGCGCGCACGACTACCGCTTTCTCATCCAGCGCTGGCGGGCGGTAGCGCGGGCGGCGGGCGTGCCACTGCGGAAGTTGGTGAGCACCGAGCGGTACGATGCGCATTTCCTGCGCACGAAGGCGCTGGGGCCGACGGGTGGCATTTATATCTCGGCGGGGATCCACGGCGATGAGCCCGCGGCGACGGAGGCGCTCATCGCTTGGGCGGAGAAAAATGTGAAGCGGCTGGCCCGACTGCCGGTGCTGTTGCTGCCGTGTCTGAATCCGTGGGGGCTGGCGAACAACGTCCGGCTCAATGAAGACGGGCTCGATCTCAACCGGCTCTTTCAGCGCGACGATCAGCCGGTGGTCAGTGCGGTGAAACGGCTGGCCGCACCGTATCAATTTGCCGCGGCGATGATGCTGCATGAGGACTACGACGGGCAGGGGCTGTATCTTTACGACGTGGCGCGGGCGAAGCCGTATTGGGGCGAGGCCTTGCGGGAAATCGCGCGGCGTCACATCGCCATCGACGAACGGAAGCGGATCGACGGGCGGAAGATGACCGCTGGCATCCATCGGCGACGGGTGCATCCGCGGCTCTTTGCGGCGATGGGCTACCCGGAGGCGATCTGGCTACACTTCGAGCACGCGGAGCGGTCGCTGACCATCGAGACGCCGTCGGAGTTTGCGCTGGAAAAGCGGGTGCGGGCGCAGGTCGCAGTGATCGAGGAAGTGGTGCGACGAGTGGAGCGGTTGTAGGGCGGGCGCTTCGCCTGCCCGGGCCCAGACCGCCCTTAGGCAGGCGGAGCGCCTGCCCTACAGCTGCGGAAGCGCGCGCTTAAAGCAACTCGGGGTAGTGCGCGCGGGCGACGGCGTCGCATTTCTCGAGGATGGCGGCGGCGCAGTCGAGGAGCCGAATGTCTTCGATGAGCTGAAGGCAGGCGGACATGTCGAGCGATTGGACGGCGCGTTTGACCCGTGGGACCGAGGCGGCACCGGCGCTGAGTTCATCCACGCCAAGGCCGAGGAGGAGCGGGGTGAGGAGAATGTCGCCCGCCATTTCGCCGCAGACGCCGACCCAGAGATTGTGCGCGTGGGCGGCATCCACGGTCATGCGAATAAGGCGGATGATCGCGGGGTGCGTGGGCTCGTAGAGATGGGAGATGTGCTCGTTCAGCCGATCGACGGCGATGGAGTATTGGATGAGGTCGTTCGTGCCGATGCTGAAAAATTTCACCTCTTTCGCGAGGATGTCCGCGGTCATGGCGGCGCTGGGGATCTCGATCATTGCGCCGACCTCCATGCTTTCGCTGAAGGGTACGCCCTCGGCGCGCAGCTCGGCGCGGCACTCCTCGAGTAGGGCGTTGGCGCGGCGGAGTTCGTCCACGCCGGAGATCATGGGATACATCATCTTCACGTTGCCCCCGGCGTTGGCGCGGAGGATGGCGCGGAGCTGAGTTTTGAAAATGTCCACGCGCTCGAGGCAGAAGCGGATGGCCCGCCAGCCGAGGAAGGGATTCAGCTCCTCGGGCATGTGCAGGGCGCTCATGAATTTGTCGCCGCCGAGATCGAGCGTGCGGATGATGACGCTATGGGGCTGAGCGGCGTCGGCGACCTGGCGGTAGGCGGCGTATTGGTCGTCCTCCGTGGGGAGTTCACTTTTGTTGAGGTAGAAAAATTCAGTGCGATAAAGGCCGACTCCTTCGGCACCGTTTTGCCGCACGGCGGACATGTCCTCCGGCACCTCGATATTGGCCGAGAGGATGACGTGACGGCCATCGAGCGTGGTCGAGGGAGTCTCGCGGAGCTCGGTGAGCTTTTCCTCGACCTCGGTTTTCTTGATTTCGAGCTCGCCGTATTCCCAGAGCGTTTGATCGCTCGGGCTGCAGATGATCAGGCCATTGTAGCCGTCGAGGAGGATGTGGTCGCCGGTGGCGAGCTGTGTGCTGATGTCGTGCAGGCCGACGATGGCCGGGATGTTCAGCGAACGCGCCATGATGGCGGTGTGCGAGGTCTTGCTCCCGCTGTCTGTGGCGAAGCCGAGGACGAGCGTGCGGTTGAGCTGCGCGGTGTCGGAGGGCGCGAGATTGTGCGCGATGAGGATGTGCGGCGTGGTGACGCTAGCCAAATCGCGGGCCTCTTTGCCCATAAGATTATGGACCACGCGGCGGGTGACATCGTGGATGTCGAGGGCGCGCTCGCGGAGGTAGGGGTCGTCGATTTCGCTGAGTGTCTTGGCGTAGCGCCCGGCGACGCTCTGGAAGACGTGCTCGACGTTCATTTTGTCGCGCGCGAGGGTGCGCAGGACTTCGTCGATCAAAGTGCGGTCTTCGACCACGAGGAGATGGGCGTCGAAAATGCCAGCGTCTTTCGCCCCGATGGATTCGGCGATGCGCTGCTGCATTTCGAGGATCTGCGCGCGGGTGGCGAGGAGCGCGCCCTCAAACCGAGCGATCTCGGAGGGGATTTCGCTTTCCTCGATGCGCCGGGACGGGGCGTCTTCGTCGTCGGGTCGATAAACGAAGACGGTGCCGCGGGCGATACCGGGTGAGACGCCGGTGCCCTGGAAACGTTTTTCCTCAGCCGAGGTCGCGTCGGGGCTCATGGGGGGGAGAACTGGTTGGGCGCATCGCGATCAATCCTCATCGAACTTGCGCAAAATTACGGCCTCGATCTCCGCGAGGGCCTTGTCGGCGTCTGCGCCTTCGCAGGAGATGAGCAGCTTCGAACCCTGGCCGGCGGCGAGCATCATCAGACCCATGATGCTCTTCCCATTCACGCGCTCACCGTCCTTCTCCACCCAGACCTCCGCGCGGAAACGGCTCGCCGTCTTCACAAACATCGCGGAGGGGCGCGCGTGGAGGCCCAAACGATTCACGATGGTGACTTCCTTCACGGTTTTTGCCGCCGACGAAGCGGTTTCATTTTTTCGGCTCAAAAAGCCCATTTTAAGACTGCTCCTTTTTCTTCTGCATGGTTCTCAGCAAACGTTGGTTAAATTCTTCCGCACTGTTCTGGCCCATGCTCTTGAGCTTCTGGTCCAGCGCCGCGACCTCCACGAGGCGGGCCAGGTCGCGGCCCATGCGCACCGGGATGGTGATGTGCGGGATCAGGATGTCGAGAATCTCGTAATATTCCTGATCCAGCCCGATCCTATCGACCTCCTCCAATTCCTGCCAATCCTTTAGTGTCACAATGAGGTCGAGCCGCTTATCCATGCGCACGCTGCCGACGCCGAAGATGGACATGATATTGATGATGCCCAGCCCGCGGACCTCCATGTGATGCCGCGTTAGCTCGGGCGAGGTGCCTACAAGTTCCTTGCCCTCGATGCTGCGGAAGCGCGTCATGTCATCACTCACCAGGCTGTGCCCGCGCTCGATCAGGCCGAGCACGCACTCGCTTTTCCCAATGCCGCTGGAGCCGCGGATCAGCGTGCCGACGCCCATCACGTCCATCATGCTGCCGTATTCGCTTTTGGTCGGCGCAAAGTCGAACTCCAGCGCGAGGGTGGCCGCGTTGGTGAAGCGCATGGTGACCATAGGCGTGCGGAACACGGCGATGCCGGCGCGCTCGGCTTCCTCGAGTAAAGGGGCGGGCACTTTCGCCGACCGGGAAATGACAATACACGGGATGGCCTGCGCACAGAGTGCCCGGCAGCGAACGCGAACTTCGGCGTCTTTCAGGCTTTTTAGGTAGGAAAGCTCTGCGCTGCCGAGGACTTGGATGCGCTTCAGCGCGAAGTAGCTGAAGAAGCCGGCCAGCGCGAGGCCGGGGCGGTTGATGGTCGGCTCCCGAATCCGGCGGTCGAACCCGGTGTCCGAGCCGAGCAACTTCATCTGCAGCGCCTCAGAATGCCGCGTGTAGAATTCGCCGACGGTGACGGAGGGGGTTTTCAGTTCAGGCGCACTCATCGGATGTTCCACAACACTAGCCCGCAGCGAAAACCGGGAAGAAGCGGAAAATCCGTTTCTTCCAAGATTTCGCGGATTCCCGCGCTAGCGCCGGGTTCCCTTACGCGAAAGTCGGCTCCATCAGCCCGAAGCCGCCGTCCTTGCGTCGATAGAGGACGTTGATCTTCTCCGTCTTGGCATTCAGGAAGACAACAAACTGGCGGGCGGACATTTCGATCTGGAGCACGGCCTCATCGACAAACATCGGTTTCACGGGATAGCGCTCGGTTTTGATCACCTCGGGTACGTGGTTTTCAACCTCGGCGAAAGACTCGTCGAGATGGAAGACTTGCTCGTGGAAATGTTGCACCTCGTGCCGGCGCGGGCGGTGATCGCGGAGAATCTTGGTCTTATATTTCCGCATCTGCCGGGCGATCTTCGCGATCACCCCGTCGATGGCCGCATACATGTCGTCGCACTCGTGGCTGGCTTCGATGGTGATGTGGTTATTGCAATGCAGGATGATCTCGGCGAAGTGCCGGTGCTTTTCCACGTCGAGAATGACCTGGGCATCAATGATGCGCGGGTAGTCGAGGTGCAGGTGCTCGACCTTCTTCAGCGCGTAATCCTTGATCGGTTCGGTAACGCTGAGATGACGACCGGTGACTCGGACGGGAACGTTGACGTTGGCGGTTTGCATGGCTGTGCTGGTCCTTTCTGGTTGCTGGTTACATTTGAAAATCCTCGCCGAGATACACACGGCGGGCGATCGGATCGTTGAGCAGAAAATCCTTCGTGCCTTGAGTGACGACGCGGCCTTCATAAATGAGGTAAGCGCGATCGACGATGTTCAGGGTTTCGCGCACGTTGTGGTCCGTGATCAGAATGCCGAGGCCGGCGTCGCGCAGGTTCGAGACGATCTGCTGCACATCGGCGACGGCGATGGGATCGACGCCGCTAAAGGGCTCGTCGAGCATGAGCAGGCTGGGTTTCGTGACCAGCGAGCGGGCGATGGTCAGGCGGCGTTTTTCACCACCTGAAAGCGTCAGCGCGACTTGCTTGGCGACGTGCTCGATACCGAACTGATGAAGCAATTGCTCGCAGCGTTGGCGGCGTTCCTTTTTGTTCAACGGCTGGGTTTCGAGGATCGCCATGATGTTCTGCTCCACGGTCATCTTGCGAAAGATAGACTCCTCCTGCGGCAGGTAACCCATGCCCATCCGTGCGCGCTTGTACATCGGGAATTTCGTGACCTCTTTCTCCTCGAAAAGCACACGCCCACCATCCGGCTGGACCAGCCCCACGATCATGTAAAAACTGGTCGTCTTGCCCGCGCCATTCGGGCCGAGCAAGCCCACGATTTCGCCACGGCGGCAGTTGATGTCCACGCCGTTCACGACTGCTCGCCCGCCGTAGATTTTCACCAGCTTTTCGGTCCGGACAATTTCCTGCCCGATAGCGGCTGACGGCATGTCGCTCGTGATCACGAGAAAGGGCTAAAGTCCCGAATCTCCTTTATCCACGATGACCGTGCGGGTACGCCCTTTGGCCTTCATGCGACCATCGCGATTTAAGGTCATGACGGTCTCTTGCGTCGTCGCTTGCACCAGATTGATGCCTTGCTGGATCTCGGGTTTGCCGGTGAGCACGATATCCCCCGTCACGGCGTCGTAAGTGGCTCGATCCGCCGTGCCGACGGAGCGCTGTGTGGTGCCGTCGGCCTCGACCTTGTCCTGGACGATGTTCACGCGGTTCCCTGGGTTGGCTTCGGCGATGGCTTTGTGCAGGCCGCTGCCGCCTTTCTTTTTGACCGGCAGCGCGGGAGCCGCAGGCGTGGCCGGCTTGGTGCCGGGAGCGGCGGCGTCAGGCTTCGGTTTTTCTTTTTCGGCCCCTTTGAGCTGAGCGGTGAGCTTGTCGCAGATCACGTTGAATTCCGGATCGCGCACGTTCACGTCGCCGATGAAGACAGCCTCGTTTTTCTTCTGATCAAAAGTCGCCTCCAAGGCATCGATCTGCGTCGGACCCTTGGCTTTCTTTACGCCCGGCGCCTCCTCAACAATCTTCGCATCGGACGCCGCGGAAGCTGAAACGGGCAAGCCTTTGAAGGGTGGCGACGAGGTTGTCTTGGGTTCGATCTGGAGCTGCAAACCAGATCCTACTGGCAGGGTGTCCGCCGGTTTCTGGGCGTGGACCACTGCGGTTACAAGCGCAACAGCGAGAGCGAAAAGGTGAGGTGTTTTCATCACGGAACTTTCGGGGTGGGAGTGGCGGGAACTTCTTCTTCGAGATTGTAAATCAGCATTTTCACACCGCCGCCGAGCGTGCCCTGCTTGGTCTTCATGTTGAATTCCATGGTCTGGCCGGTCAGCGAAAAATCGTCGCGTTTGATCTCCACATGCTTCTTCGTCGAAATAACACTCGTGTTCACGTTGAGCACGGATTGCGGCAAGTCGATGGTCATTTCAGAGGACCCGTCGTCTTCAAAGGTTTCGATCTGCGTTTCGGCAAGGCCCACATGCTCTTCATCGATTTTCGACGCCACGCCGATGGTGAAAAACATCTGCTTTTTCCCGTCTCCGTCGAAGTAGGGAATTTTCAAACCCTTGGCATCGTGATCTTTGGAAACGGGGATCTCGATCTTGCGCGGCTCTTTGGATTTATCGGCCTTGTCCGCCTTGTCAGTTGCGACCTTCTTCGCCGCTTCCTTTTTATCCTTCGTCCGCGGTTTCTCCTCCTCTTTCTGTAGGGCGAAAGCACCCACCGCCAGTCCGGTAGCGAGCGGAATCACGACGAATAATTTACGAAACGAGCGCATGAATTTGACGCAATTGTTTCAGCAGCGCGGGGAGTGCGGCGAGCGGAATCTGATTCGGCCCGTCGGAGAGTGCCTGACTCGGATCTTCGTGAGTTTCGAGGAAAAGTCCGTCGCAGCCGGCCGCAGCCGCAGCGCGTGCGAGCACCGGAGCCAGCACCCCGTCTCCGCCGGTCTTGTCCCCTGCCCCACCGGGCCGCTGCACGGAATGCGTGGCATCGAAAACGACCGGGTAACCGGCCTCGCGAATCCAGTAGAGCGAGCGCATGTCAGCCACGAGATTGTTGTAGCCGAAGGTCGTTCCGCGCTCGGTGAAAAAGAACTGGTCGTTGCCAAAGGCGAGCAGCTTGTCGGCGATGTTGCGCACATCCCACGGGGCGAGGAACTGGCCCTTTTTCACATTCACCACGCGCTTCGTTTCCGCCGCCGCCTGGATGAGATCCGTCTGGCGGCAGAGGAAGGCAGGGATTTGTAAAATGTCGATGAACTCCGCGGCGATCGCGCAGTCTTCAGGCGAATGCACATCGGTAGTTACGGGAACGCCCAGTTCGCGCCCGATCTCGCCGAGCAGCCGGCAACCTTCGCGCGCGCCCAGGCCGCGAAAGGATTTTACGGACGTGCGGTTCGCTTTGTCATAGCTCGCTTTGAAGACGAATTGCGCTCCTTGCTCCACACACATTGCCTTCAGCGCGCGGGCCATCTTCCAAACAAACGCCTCGGACTCGATGACGCATGGCCCGAGAATAAACAGCGGCTCGGCTCCTCCGAGCCGGCAGTTGCCGACGGAAATGACAGGCACGCTCACGCGTTCAGGCTCCGTAGCTCTTCGTGAAGCGTTTCCGTCCTTCCTCTGGGGCCGGCTCGGCCGCAGGCGTTGGCGTTGGCTCGGGTGTGGACGCCACTGCCGGAGCGGCAGGTGCCGCGGCTACCGCTTCCGGGTCCAACGCTGGGACTTCCCGCGGCGGAGCCAGGGATTCGCCGGGATGAAAACCTTCCGTGCGCGAAGCCACTTCCAGAAAGGCCGCTTCGAGCTGGCCAAGCGCGCCGGCGAGCACGCGAGCTTCGTCCGCATTGAGATTCCCCCGCGTCTTCGCGCCGATAACCGCGAGCTGGTCGATGAACATCTTTGCCAGCGGCAAATTCACTTCGGGCTCTCCACCGCGCGGATTCGGAATCTGCCCCAGAAAAAGCGCGGCGTTCTGCGCCTGCATCATCACGAACTCGATGAAAATCTGCGTCATCTCGCCCGCCTCGGTATGTTTTTGGACTTCAGCCATGCGCCGACTTTACGTGCGCTGAAGCGGCACGGCGAAAGGAATTTTTTCGACTGGTTCGGTGTTGGACGTCGGATCGCGGCCCGTTGCGCACGATATCACGGGCCCTTCTTAAGGCTCATCCAGCGGACTAGGGAAGCGAGGCCGAGTCATTAAAACGGCTGGAAGAAAACTTTCACCGATTTGTTGCAACGCTCACAGTATCCCCGCAGACACACCTGACCATGCCCCGCCCGATCACCGTCCAGCAACCCGCTGAATTACTCGCGTTTCTTTTCGCCACCTGGCCGGAGGAAAAGAAAAAGCAGATTCGCAACTGGCTGAAGTTTCAGTCCATCACGGTGAATGGGCGGCCGATCACCCAATTCGACCACCCTCTCACTCCCGGCGACGTTGTCGCTGTCCGGAACGACCGTTTCGCCATTCCCAAAAGCGTCTTGCCCTCCGGTATCCGCATCTTCTTCGAGGACGTCCACCTTCTCGTGATCGACAAACCCGCCGGCCTGCTCAGCATGGCCAGCGAAAGCGAAGACGAGCGGACCGCCTATTTCCAACTCACCGCCTACCTCCGCCAAGGCCGGTCCGAGTCACGCGAGCGCGTCTGGATCGTCCACCGCCTCGACCGCGAAACGTCGGGGCTCATGATTTTCGCGAAGGCTGCGGAGGTCAAAGCCACCCTTCAGGCCGGGTGGGAGCAGGTCGAAAAAACCTATGAAGCCGTGGTCGAAGGCCGCCTCAAAAGCGACGCTGGCACCTTCGAGTCCGACCTCGACGAAAGCGACATTCTCCGCGTGCGTAGCGCCCCGGCGGACTCCCGGACTCGCCACGCCCGCACCGCCTACCGCGTCCTCGCCCGCCGCGAGTGGCGCACCCTCGTCGAGCTCACCTTGGAAACCGGTCGCCGCCACCAAATCCGTGTGCACCTCGCCGACGCCGGTTGCCCAATCATCGGCGACCCGAAATACGGCGCCAAAAGCGACCCGGCGAAACGCCTCGCCCTCCACGCCACGTCGCTACGCTTTCCTCATCCCGTCACCGGCCAGGAGATGCGCTTCACCTCCCCACTTCCCAAAGAACTCGCCAAACTCGTCTGATTTAGACGCGCCACGACCGGACGATCAACGCGTCGGAGTAATGCCTCTTTGCCGATCGATAGCCCGGCGTTCGCCGGCTTCAGCGGCTTGGCGAAACCAAGCTTCAGCCTGCAGTTGATTTTTAGCGGTGCCGAGGCCTTCAAAGAGACACTGCGCAAAATTGAACATCGAGGGTGGATCGCCTGCTTTTGCTCCTTTTTCAAAAAGCTCCGCCGCGCGTTTCGGGTTCGGGGCCGGAACACCCCAGCCGGTCATGTAGAGCACTCCGAGGTTGCCCATCGCCTTGATATTCCCCAAGTCGGCAGCTTTCGAGAAAAGCCGAAAAGCTTCGGCATAGTCCTTTTTTACACCGATGCCGTTCTTGTAGCAATTCCCCAGAACATCCATGGCGCGACTGTCGCCGCCATCAGCGGCGGCGCGAAGCAGCTCAGTACCCCGCTTTTCATCCTTTCGGACGCCGAGCCCATCAACGAGCGATTTGCCGAGGCCGAATTTTCCACCGATGTCGCCCTTGTCCGCGGCAGCTTGAAAATGCTCCACCGCTTTGGCGAAGTCAGGCTCCCCGATTTCGCCGCCCTTCGCCACCATGAAACCAAGCTGCGTCAGAGCGTTGGCATCACCGCGTTCGGCGGCGGCGGAAAACCATTTGTAAGCCGCGCGCTGGTCCGTGGTCCGCAGGTTGTCACCGAGGAGCAGCATGGCTGAGAGGATATTGAATTCAGCGGCCTCGGTGATCTGCTCGCGCATCTTCGCAAACTCCGCGGAGGAAATCGGGCTGGGCCGATCGCGCAGCCGGTTGAGCATCGTTTCGAGATGATTTTTGCCGACTCCGGATTCGGGAAAGTCTTTGGCGATCTTGAGCCACGCCGCCAGCGATGGCGCCCAGTTGCCATTTTCCTCTAGGGCTTCCGCTCGTTTGACAGCGGCCATCAGCATTTCCTGCTGCGTCGGCGGAGCTGGGGTCGCGGGGGGTGCCGGCGGTGGCGCGGGCGTGGCGGGAGCGGGCGGTGGCGTCGGCGACGGCGGAGTCGGGTTCGTTTCGGAAGGTGTGACATCCGTTGCGGCGATCTCACCTTCCGTTGGGGTTTCCGACGAACTCGCAAGCTTCGGCTCCTTATTCGGGAGCAAGAAATACCCCGCCGCACCGAGGATCAGCACCGTCGCTGCGATCGCGACGATCACACCGACTGGTCCGCGTTTCGTTCCCGCCGGCAGCGGCGGTGGCGCGATAGTCGCAGGCGCCGACGGCGTAGCGGACCTCTCGTGTCGGCGCACTTGAAGGGCGTCCAGGTCGATGAGCGCGGTGCAAAATTCCTGCGCGCTGGCGAAGGAACGCGTGGGATCGAGCGCGCGGCGGAGGACTTCATTGCCCTCTTCGGAGAGCGTGGCCAGCGGCGTATAACGCGGTGCCGCCGGACTATTCAGCGCAACTGGCGAGAGCGTTCCGCCGAGCATTTCGTAGGCGACCGCAGCCAACGCCTGAATGTAGCGCACGCGGACATCCAGCGTGTCAACCTTGGCCGCCGCGCCCTCGACCATCGTTTGCCCGCCCGCCCACGTTTGGGAAGAAGCCAAGTCGCGCTTCAGGCCGAGCGGATAGAGTTTCAACGTGTAGTCGGGCCAGGAACCGAGCGCGGCGCGCAACACCGCCGGCTTCGTTACCGGCGCGGTGAAATGGATGAGGATTTGATGCAACCCAAACTCTAACCCACCCAGCCCTAGGGCTAGTGCGTGATCTACGCCCGCTGAGGCCTGTTGAAGCAGCGCGAGCGTCTCAGTCGCTTCGAGTTCACGTCGCGCCCGCAGCAGCTCGAGTAGCGAAAACCCGTCCGTCCATTCCAGCGCCAGAAAACTTGCCTGCTCAATGGTTTCAAAATCAAACACGCCAAGCAGATGAGGGTGCTCTACGGTCCGCAGCGCCTCGACTTCGCGTTCCAATGCCGTGATCGTCGCGGCCTCGCTAAGATACTCCGGGTGCAAAACGAGTAGCCGCACCACCCGCTGCTGTTTGCCGTCGAAAGCCTGAAACGCCCGCCCGGTATTCGTCTCGCCGAGCACCTCCTGGATGCGATAGCGCCCGGCCAAAACGACACCAACCTCGAAACGCGTCTCGCCCGGACGCACCGCCGAAGTCTCCAGCATCGTCTCGAAAGTCTCGTCCTGGACAGCCGCCAACGCCGCGGGCGCATCGCCGATATGCTCCAGGGCCTCTTCGATTGCCTTGCGGAGTTCGTTGGGCGTCTGAAAACGAGCCGCCGGATCTTTCTCCAGCATCCTCTTCAGCACGCCGGCCACCGCGGGCGGCAGGTTTTCCATCTTCTCGAAAGGCGGCGGCTTCGAGAGGTGCTGGCTCATCACCTGCGCCATCGAACCCCCAAATGGCGTCTGCCCGGCGAGCATGTACCAAAGTGTCACGCCGAGCGAATAGATGTCCGAGCGCCCATCGATTTCCCGTTCTTCAAGCTGCTCCGGGCTGGCAAAATGCGGCGTCCCAACGAAGCCCCCGATGCTCAGTGTCGCCGCGTCTTCGACATCGCCGGTGACGGAACTTTTCGCGAGGCCGAAGTCGATGACCTTGGCCGTGAGTTCATCGTCTTCACGGACGAGCATGAGGTTCGCTGGCTTGATGTCGCGATGCACGAGCCCGTGCTGCGCGGCAGCGTTCAGCGCGCGGGCGACCTGGGCGGTGATGCTCAGCGCCAGCAGAGGCGTGAGCGGGCCTTGGGTTTTGATCAGGGACTCCACGGTTTCCCCATCGATGAATTCCATCGCGTAGAACCACGTCTCGCCTTCCGTGCCGAGATGGAACACCGAGGCGACATGCTGGTGACGCAGCTTCGCCGCGGACTGCGCTTCCCGGACGAAACGCCGCCGCGCAACCTCGCTGTTCAGGTAGGTGCCGTTAATCACCTTCAACGCCACCGGAATGCGCAAACTGGTGTCAAAGGCCTTGTAGGTAATGCCCATCGCGCCCCTTCCGAGTTCGAAAAGCGAACCATCGTCGCGGGTCAAAACTTCGTAGTGGTCGAAGACGGCAGTCTCAGGCATGAATGTTCCTTACGTAAGCGTAGAGCAGAAGTTGGACGCGTGAAGTTGCAGTTTTCTGCGCGCTTGCGCAATCTGCAACCCGCATCGTCAGCAAACCCAATGGGAGCGAAACTTAAGATCCATCCAGCCACCGCCGAACCTTTCGAGGTTGCCATCGGCAATACCGCGTCGATTGGGCGCACCCGGGAAAATTCCGTCTGTCTCAGTTTCAGCCCACTCGTCTCCCGCCAGCACGCCCTCATTCGCTGCCACAACGGATGGCAGTACCAACTCATCGACCTCGGTAGCCGCAACGGCACTTACGTGAACAACGAGCGCGTGGTCATGCCCGTCACGCTTACCGATGGAGCGAAAATCCGCATCGCCGACAACCAGCTGACTTTTGTCGAGCACGACGACGATCCCGGCAGCGACACCAATGCCATGACCATGATTGGCAGCATCGATCACTCACCGGTCGAGGCGCGGCCGGTGGCCCTGCTCGTCTGCGACATCCGCGGCTTCAGCACGATGTCGGAAAAAGTCCCCGCCGAGGAAATGGCGCAAACGCTTGGCGCGTGGTTCCGCGAGACGGGCAACATGGTCGCGCAAACCGCTGGCACGATCGACAAGTTCATCGGCGACGCGATGCTCGCCTACTGGGGAATGACCGGTCGCGGCATTTCGGATTGCGGCACCGCTTTTGCCACCGCCAAGCGGATGCTGTCTCTTGCTGACGCCCGCACCTGGCCAAATGGTGAAGCTTTCAAAATCGCCATCTCTCTCCACTACGGTCGGGTGACCTGCAGCAATGTCGGCGTCGCCGCCGAACGCGACGCCACCATCATTGGCGACGCCGTGAACACCGTCTTTCGTCTCGAAGGTCTGTCCAAGGAACTCGGTCAGCGGGTCATCATGTCGGGTGACTTCGCCGAGCAGATGCCGGACAAAAAGAAATTCAAGGATTGCGGTCAGCAGATGCTCAAAGGCAAAGCCCAAGCGGTCCACACTTACGGTTTGGCCGAATAGGGCGGCGAATCGCTCCTGTCCGCATCGCTCACACCAATGCTGAGTGAACGCACCATTTCAATCGCCACCACCTATTGGGCGGCTCACCTCGGTTGCTCGCCCGACGAGCTGTTTGCTGAGCCGTTGCGCATCGTCACCCATGGAGCCGGGCTGGCGGACTACCGCGGCGTCTTCGCGTTGTTCCGCGGCAGCGCCGTCACCGTCTCCATTCCTTCAGATTGCGCCGATGCACTCCGGGCATTGCTATCCTTTTTGCCCCAAGGGTTTTCGCCCGAAGAGTTGGCTGCCGTCCTAAGCACGGTTTCCTCAGCCGTGATCGGCCCAGCCTGCATCGATTACGCTGAAGCGGTCCCGCAGCCGGCGCATCCAGTGCGTACGCTCGACCCTGACGACTCGCCTGCTCTCGGCGCTTTGCAGCAGTCGTGCGACGCGATCGAATGGGAGCATGGAGGCAGTCCTATCGGGTATCCATGCTCTGCTGTGTTCGTGGGCAGGCGTGTCGTCGCCGTCGCGGGTTACGAGGTTTGGGGCGGCACCATTGCGCACATCTCCGTTCTGACCCATCCTGACTTCCGCAGCCGCGGCTTTGGCCGCAGCGCCGTGGCCCACCTTGCCAAACGCGCCATTACTGCCGGACTTTTGCCGCAATATCGCACGCTCAGATCGAATCATTCTTCCAACCGCATAGCCGATGCGCTCGGGTTTCATTCCTACGCGACCTCCACATCTGTCCGGCTCCGCCACAGCGTCTAGCTGGGCCACGCGCCTCAGCCGCCCAGCGGCACCTCGTGGTATTGCAGCGCCCATTCGCGCATGAAGCGGACGCGCTCGGGGCGGATGCAGTAGATGATCAACTCGGGATTTCCCGGGGAGCCGAGGTAGCGACGGAGCAGCGGATTGCTTTCCCAGATTTCGCCAAGCAGCACGGCGTCGGTGAGCACTTCGGCGACGCCCGAAATGCGCACTTGGTCATGGTTTCCGTCTAGGTAGCACAGCTCGATCTTGGGGTTGGCCGCGATCTCGCGGGTCTTACCGTAGCTGCGGAGGTTCGCAACATAGACGGTGAAACCGTCCACGCGCACCGGAGAAACCGGACGCACGCGAGGTTGGTCGCCGTCGAGCGTGGCGAGTTGCGGAAATTTAGCGCGGGCCATGACGCCGCGGGCCAGCGCCGGCAACTCCTCGGGCGTGATAGGCTGGGGCAGTGGGCCGGCCATCGGTGCGCGGCTTGCGTGCGGCTAAAGCTAGGCGGGAGACTCCGTCAGGCCGGGCGGATAATCCGGGGCAATGGTCGTTCCCTCCTCGCGCTTGAGCGGTGGCGGCTCGGACGGGCGCTGCGGCTTGGTGGGCGGCGGCGGCGGAGTGAGCATGCGGCCGTGCTCCATGATTTCGAGGATCTGGTTGCGATCCAGGGTTTCGTATTCGAGCAGCGCCTTGGCGATGGATTCGAGTTTGGAGCGGTTCGCGGTTAGTAAGTCCACCGCACGGCGGTAGGCGTCGTCGCAGAGTTTGCGGACTTCGGCGTCGATCTCCTGGGCGGTGGCTTCGCTGTACTCGCGGCCCTGGCCGAGGTTGCTGCCGAGGAAGACGTAGTCCTCGTTTTTGCCGTACTCGACCATGCCCATCTTCTCGCTCATGCCCCATTCGCAGACCATTTTTCGGGCAATGTTCGTCGCTTGGCCGATGTCGCCGCGCGCGCCGTTGGTCACGTCGCCAAACTGGATCTCCTCCGCCACGCGTCCGCCCATGATGACCACGAGACGGTCCACCAATTCGAGCCGGCGATGCGTGTATTTGTCCTCAGTCGGTAGATACATCGTCGAACCGAGAGACGGACCGCGCGGGATGATCGTGACCTTGTGGAGCGGGTCCATGTGCTTCACCAACTCACAGAGCAGCGCGTGGCCGGCTTCGTGGTAGGCGGTGTTTTCCTTTTCCTTGTCGCTCATCGCCATGCTCCGGCGTTCGCGGCCCCAGCGGACCTTGTCGCGGGCTTCTTCAAATTCAGCATTCGTGATCGCCTTCAAACCGAGCCGAGCCGCAATCAGCGCCGCCTCGTTGATGACGTTCGCCAGCTCCGCGCCAGAGAAACCGGGCGTGCCGCGCGCGACAATGGAAAGGTCCACGCCCTCGGCGAGCTTCACCTTTTTCGCATGCACGCGGAGGATTTCCTCGCGGCCCTTCACGTCCGGCAGCGAGACGGTGACCTGGCGGTCAAAGCGGCCTGGGCGCAGGAGCGCGGGGTCGAGGACGTCGGGGCGGTTGGTCGCGGCGATGATGATGACGCCCTCCTGCGTATCGAATCCATCCATTTCCACGAGGAGCGCGTTCAGCGTCTGCTCCCGTTCGTCGTGCCCGCCGCCCATGCCGTGTCCGCGATGCCGGCCCACGGCGTCGATTTCGTCGATGAAAATGAGACACGGCGCCGACTTCTTGCCCTGCTCAAACATGTCGCGCACCCGGCTTGCACCGACGCCGACGAACATCTCGACGAAGTCCGAGCCGCTGATCGAAAAGAACGGCACATCCGCCTCCCCGGCGATGGCGCGAGCGAGCAGCGTCTTGCCCGTGCCGGGCGAGCCGACCATGAGCACGCCCTTGGGAATGCGTCCGCCGAGCTTTTGAAACTTCTTCGGATCGCGCAAAAACTCGACGATCTCCGTAACCTCCTCCTTCGCCTCCTCGACGCCGGCCACGTCTTTGAACGTGATCTTGTTCTTATCTCGAGAAAGCATGCGCGCCTTTGATTTTCCAAAATTCATCGCGCCTTTGCCCGCCATGCGAATCTGTTGGCGGAAGAAAAAGTAGAGGATGACGACGAAAAGCAGCAGCGGCATGAAGATATTCAGCAGCGCCGAGGCCCAGAGCGAGTTGTCGGACTTCGGGTTCACTGGGATGCCATACTTTTCGATGGTCGTCGAAAGCCAAGGGGTGAACTGGAGATTCACCTGCGTCTTGAACTTCGCCTGCTTGGTCTTCTTCTCATCCGTCCACATGCTGCCGGAGAGGTAATCATTCATGCTCCCCGGTTCAGAAATCAGATCGAGACCGGGCTTTTTGACGATCTCGTCGTTTTCGAGCTTCACCAAAAACTCCTGATACGGCACCTGCGTCACGCCACCCATCATCGCCCCGTCGCTATTGTGAAAGACGTAGGCTCCGCCGAGCATGGCGATGGCGATGGCGAAAAGGACCAGGCCGCGCCAGTTAAAATTGGGGTCGCCGCCGCCATTCGGAGGCCGGTTATTTTTCGGGGAACGAGGATCAGGTTGAGCCATAAGTGTCGGATTTCTGCTTGGGAAAAGCCGGGGAAATTAGAGTATCGCTCCCGCGAGCGCAACGGATGCTTTCCGAAGTGCGCAAATAGGGAATTGCCCGTTTTGGTTAACCGGTCTTCCCCCCACGAAGCGCGCGGACAATCCCTGTTGCACGACAGCAAGGCCGTGTTCATCTTCCCGCCCGCATGACCTCCCGCCTCTCGCGCTTCGCGCTCGCTGTCGTCCTTCTCGCCAGTTCCGCGCTCGCCCAGCCGAACGAAATCCGCAAGAGTATCGCGCGGATCAACAATACCGCACAGGAAGCCAACTACCGACTGCCATGGCTGCCGGGCGGAATGAGCGGGGGCAGCGGCACGGGCTGGGTGGTGGCGCCGGACCGGTTGCTGACGAATGCCCACGTGGTCAGCAATGCGCGCTTTCTCACGGTCGAAAAGGAGGACGATCCGAAGAAATACATCGCGACCGTGGAGCACATCGCCCACGACTGCGATCTGGCGCTTCTAAAGGTGCAGGACCCGTCCTTTTTCAAAGGAACCAAGCCACTCGCGCTCGGCGGCATCCCGGAACTGGAGTCGATGGTTACGGTCTTTGGCTACCCCATCGGTGGCGACCGGATGAGCGTGACGCAGGGCGTGGTTTCGCGGGTGGATTTCCGCACCTACACCCACTCGATAGTGGATTCCCACCTCTCGATCCAGATCGACGCGGCGATCAATCCTGGAAACAGCGGTGGGCCGGTAATGCAGAACGGCAAGGTGGTGGGCGTGGCTTTCCAAGGCTTCTCCGGCGATGTCGCCCAAAACGTCGGCTATATGATTCCGACGCCGGTCATCCAGCACTTCCTCGATGATGTCAAAGACGGTCACTACGACCGCTACATGGATCTCTCAATCGGCATTTCGAACACCCTTAATCCGGCGATGCGCAAAGCGCTCGGCCTGACTGATGACGACCGCGGAGTGATCGTGAGCAGCGTGCAATCGGCCGGCGTATGCGCTGGGAAAGTCGAAGTCGGCGATGTCCTGCTGGCGATCGACGGGCATGATATCGCGAGCGACGGCATGCTCGAACTAGATGGTGAGCGCGTGTTAATGAGTGAAATTGCCGAACGGAAATTTCTCGGCGATACCGTGAAACTTTCGCTCCTGCGGGATAAGAAGCCGCTGGAAGTAGTGGTGAAATTCGACCGGGCCTGGCCCTTCACGATGCTCGCCAACGCGTATGACCGGCAGCCGCAGTTTGTGCTTTTCGGCGGGCTCCTTTTCCAGCCGCTCTCGCGCAATCTGCTCGGCGCATACCAGTTTACCAACGACCGCATCAACTACTTCTACGACTTCTTTATTTCCAAGGAACTCTACAAAGATTTCCCTGAAGTCGTGGTCCTCACCTCCATTCTGCCGGACCCTCTAAATACCTATCTTGCCGAGTTTCAGCAGGGCATCGTGGAAGAGGTCAATGAGGTGAAAATTCGCTCCCTCAAGGACGTGGCTGATGCTTTTGCAAAGCAGCCCGATTTTTACGTCATCAAGTTCGTCGGCTTTGGTCGCCCGCTCGTTTTGGAACGTAAGGCCGTGGAGGCAGCGCGCGAGCGAATCAAAAAGCGTTACAACGTGCTCAGCGAGCAAAACCTGACGTCGCCCGAGACGCCTCCCACGCTCTGAACACCGCGCTTACTTTCCCGCCATGCCTCGCCCGCTGCTTTTCCTCTTCGCCCTCCTTTTTCTCCCCGCCGCCGTCCACGCCCAGGAAGTAAAGACGGACAAGTTATTGTCTGTCATCCGCGTGAACGTCACCAACCAGGCGTGGGATTTCACCAAGCCGTGGGGAAAGCGTCCCCCGTTTTCGCGGCGCGCCGTGGGAACCGTCCTCGCCAACGGTCGGGTGCTCGTCACCGCAGAGCTGGTGGGTAATGCGAACTACGTGGAATTTGAGACGCCGGAAGGTGGACAGAAAGTTCCGGCGAGCGTGGACGTGGTCGATTACGAAGCCAATCTTGCGCTGCTCAAAACCGACGACGCCGAGTTTCTCAAAGCCTTTAAGCCGCTCACCGTCGCCCCAGCCGCGGTCGGCGATGTGCTCTCCGTCTGGCAGCTCGAGGCGACCGGCAACCTGCTCGTCACCAAAGCCACGATGACTACCGCCGAAGTCGTCCCCTACCCGGTCGATAATTCGCCGCTGCTAATCTACCGGATCACTGCACCGCTCCAGTTCCGCGACTCCAGCTTCACCCTCCCCGTGGTCAAGGACGACAAACTCGCTGGCCTGATCATGCGTTATGACACGAACACCAATAACGCCGACATCATTCCCGCGCCGGTCATTCAGCATTTCCTGACCGACGCAGCGAAGCCGCCCTACAAAGGCTTCCCCCGCTCCGGCATCGCGATCGCCCAGACGCGCGATCCGCAATTTCGCCGGTTCATCGGCCTCAATGGCGGAACCAGCGGCGGCATCTATGTGACCGATGTGCTCCGTGGCGGTGCGGCGGAAGCCGCGGGGATCGAAAAAGGAGACGTGATTTTCAAGATCGACGGTCATGCCGTGGATCAGGACGGCAACTACAAGGATCCCGATTACGGCAAGATCAGTGTCACGCACCTTTTCTCGACCAAGCACTTCGACGGCGAAACCGTGAAAGCGACGCTCTTCCGCAAAGGCGAAACCAAAGAGTTCGAACTGAAACTCGCCCACCGCCCGGTCGAGAGTTACGTCATCGAGCCCTACGTCATCGACCGCGCGCCGAAATTCTATGTCCTCGGCGGGCTCATCCTCGGCGAGCTGTCACGACAGTATTTGCGCGAGTTTGGCAATGACTGGGTGAAGAAGGCGCCCGAGCAATTTGTCTATTTCGACCGCCAGCAGAACGAACTCTTTAAGGAAGGACCGAAGAAACTTGTCTTCCTCAACCGCGTCCTGCCCTCCGATCTCACCGTCGGCTACGAGGACCTCGCTCAACTCATCGTGAAGAAAATCAACGGCGTAGAACTGCAAAGTCTGGGCGACGTTCCTGGCGCGCTAACCAAAGCAGTGGATGGCCTGCACAAAATCGAATTCGATGGCGAGCCCACGCTCATCTACCTCGACGCGGCGCAGGTGGCCGCCAGCGAGGCGGCCTTCATGCAAAAGTACCGTCTTCCGACGCTTAAGCGCCTCGAATAAGATGGACGCTGCGAACTGCGTGGCGACAACCCACCGGGCCGATGAACTCAGGGCCACAGACCTCACCGTCCAGCCTCTTGGTGGACTGCAGCCCACGACCGTACCGTGGCCGCGTGATTCACCGCCCCTAAATTAGCGTTCTTCGTCGAGCAGCGGCTCCTCGGCTTTTCGCACGGCGAGTTCCGGGCGCTGGAGCGCCAAGGTAAGAGTCTCCTCGTCGCGCTGAAGCGTAACGCTGCCATCAGCAATCCGCTGAACCCGAATGCGGGTGGCGGGAGAAATCGACTTGCCAGTGGCGGCACCGATCACGGCGGCGGCCCGCGGCATCTTGATGAACTCCCCTTCGCTGTAAGCGCGATTGTTGATAACGGCCAGCGAAGGCGTGGAGCCAGTACCAAGAAGAATGCTGGTGACCCGAAAAAGCTTCTCGTCGAGGACTGTCTTCGGCACAGCCTGCGCCGTCGCGGTCAGGCTGCTTTGGCCGCGCTGGACCCAGCCGATCGGCCAAAACGGGGCACGTGCAGAGTCAGCCGGGCAGCTGAAAGTAGAGCGGTTCTTAAGTTGGTATGGCTCCACAGGCGCTTCGGCTTTGACGTTGGCGGAGTTTTCGGCAGCAGGGGCCACCGATTCGGTCGGCGCGGCATATAGCGAAGCGCTGGCGGCGAGGGCGGGCAGGAGGAGGCGGATAGTAGTGCTCATTGCTTGACGATGTTGCTGACGGTGAGGAGGGCGTGCTGCATCTCGACATCCTCTCGGGTGGTGTCGATCTGGAGATTGTTGATTTCAACGAGTGGTTCCTCGTTTTCGAGCGCCGCGATGGCCGTGGCGAAGGGGACAAATCCAACTTTGGGTAAGTCGATGCCCCACGACATTCGGCGAAATCCAGCCATCTCTTTGTCAACGACTTCGCTGTTCAGCTTGGTCGTAGCTTTTTCAAGACCCTGCTTCTTAAAGAAATCGCTGACCCGCGGTGGGAACCAGGCGACTGGCGAACCTTCGGGGATCATGGCGACAACTTGGCGGGTCGTCGCCATCCTGCCGGGAGCGCTCGCTTCGATATCCTGCGTCTTCTTGATCTGCGCCTTCGCGGCGGCGATCTCCGGACCTAGTGCTACCAAGCTTTTTTCCAAGGCCGCGTGGCGCTTCGACAGGGGGCCAAGGAGGAGATTGAAGTAACTATAGACGACGCCAAAACAGATCAGCGTGCCGAGAACGATTTTTTGGACTTCTTCTTTGCCTAGTTTCATTTTTTTCCTTTGCGGACGGGTTGGGCAGCTTTTTCTTCACCCGAGAAAAACTCGACGTTGATGGCAAAAATGGCGGTTGGCACTTGCTTGCCGTCGAGCATCACCATCTCCGTTCCATCTTCGAGGGACCGGAATTTAGAGGTCACAGTTTTATAAGTAGGAGAGAATTTTTCCGCGATAGCGGTGCGCAAATCCTCGGCAACCTTTCGCGGATCCGCCCCCGCGGAAAGTCCATCCAGCGAAATCTGGCAGCGGCGCAAGCCGTCACCCGTCAAATCGCCGACCAAGCGCGTAACTTGCACTTCGCGCGGGACGACCTGCATGATCTGCTCAAGCATCGGTGCCCAGTAGAAACGATTCTCCACGCGCTTGACGATGAGGTCGCCAGCTTTCATCTGGGAATTAAGTTCCTCCTCGCGCTTCTTGGCGATTTTCGCGTCGGGCTCGAGCTTCGCAAACTCTGCACGGACTTTGCCCAGCTCAGTATTGATACTGTGGAGTTTGAGGAGCTGGGTGGCGTAGTAACCGGCAAAACAGGCCACCACGGCCGCGAGGCCGTACATCGAGAGCTTAAGCGGATCCCGACGCTGGAGCGCCTTGGCCTTAACGACTTCGTGATAGAGGTTGAGATGCAGAGCCATGGGTCAATTACCTTTCAAAAGTTCCGCCGCGGCCCCGCAGGCGACATTGAAATCGAACGCCTCTGTCGCAAAACTCTCGGCCCGGTTGGGCGCAAGGGCAGATTCGCATTTCGCTGCGGCACTCCAAGCCTCGCAAGGCATGGCCAATTCTTCGCAAAGGACTTTGAGCAGCGTCGTGGATTTGGCCGGACCGCCGGAGACGTAGATCCGGCTGATCGTTTCTTCGTGTCGATGCTCGAGGAAGCCGATGGAGTTTTGGATTTCGCGAATGAGCGCGGAGAGCGCCACCCGGCTATATTCCACCATGACCTCGTCTTCCTGGTCGAGGGCTTGAAGAACAGCTTCCCGACTTTCGCCGCTTAGACCCATGAGAGCCTCGATGAGAGCCTTGCCTCCGCACTCAATCGAGCGAACGAGAATGAGTTCACATTTTGATCCGACCATGACGGTCGAGGCGTTGTGGCCGATATCGACCAGGAAAAAGGCCTGCTGATTGAAAATCTCGGGGTAGGCAAACTCGAAGGCATTAAAGGCGCAAATGGGAGCGAGTTGCAGCGCACCGACGGCCGTTCCGCTATGCGTGACCGCGTTGCCGATGAGCGAAACTTGGGCGCGGGGCAATCCGCCAACGAGATATTTTTTCCGCCCAGCGACGTCGGGCTCAGTGCTTTGCTCGTTGGTTGGAATGCGATCGCAGTCGAGGACGAAATCTTTGCAGTCCTGGTTCAAAAGCATCATCCCGTTCAGGCGGAGGGCATCGCGAAGCACGTCTACCGGCGTCTCGGGTTGCTCGATTATCCGGATCAGCGCATCAGGGCTGGAGATCCCCACCGCGCACGCCTTCGCGGAGCCACCCATGCTTTTGAACAGCGATTTAAGTTCCTGCCCAAGGCTGTCCGCGGTGTCGACCGGGCCGCTCAAAACCTGAGTAGCGTAATGCGTGATTACGTAGCGATTGCCGGCTTTGCGCTGGAGGAGCACGGACTTGAGCGAGTGTCGCCCGAGATCCACGCCGATGACGGATGTGAGTGCTTTAGCCATTTCGCAAAGTGATTAAGCAGCCGATGTGCCCGGGTTCTTGGATTCTCAAAAATCTCAATATTTCTCCCCATTTAGTGAAACTGCCTGCGCAGTTGGTGGTCGTTTGCCATGCGGAAGGTCCGAGGTCATCTGCGCCAGGACCACGAGTGCCACACCGGCCGCGATGAAGATGAAAAGCACCCCACCGACGAGCAGCGTGGCCCGGTGCCGGCCTGCGCCGCTCGCTCTCGCCCGGCTCATGGCGATTCGGGCATCAAGCATTTGTAAGAGTTGTTCTGGCGTTGTTTCGGAGGTTTGGGTTTCTTTCATGGCTCGCAAAAAATTGATTCAAATGTTCGGCGCTACTCACCACGAAAAAGCTTATGTCGGGCCGTTGTTCGTTTTTCTTGCGATTGGGGCGCTCGGGGCCGCCGTGGAATGGCTTTTCAGCGGCTCCACCTTCTGGATGGCCTCCCAAACTCGCTACTGGGTTTGTCCGCTCCAGACCGTGGTCACAGGGGTTGTGCTGATCCGCTGGTGGAAGCCATACCAACTGCGCCCGCCGCACCGAGCTTGGTTCGCCATTCTCATCGGCGTCATTGCTCTTCTCGTCTGGATAGCTCCGCAGGAAGTGTTCGGCATCGCGCCGCGCCGCGATGGGTTTGACCCGAGCTTTTTCGGTTCCGAAGTCTGGGCCTATTACCTCAATACCGGAATGCGCTTTTTCCGGCTGGTGATTATTGTCCCGCTCGCGGAAGAAATCTTCTGGCGCGGCTTTCTGCTGCGCTACCTAATCGACGACGATTTTATGGATGTGCCCATCGGGGCCTTTTCCTGGCTTTCCTTTGCCATCGTTACCGGTGGGTTTTGCATCGAGCACACTTTTCCCGATTGGCCCGCTGCCATTATCACCGGCATGCTTTTTAATGCCGTCGCTTATTATACGCGCAGTCTCAGCGCCTGCGTCCTCACCCACGCCGTGACTAATCTGATCCTTGGCATCTACGTCATGCGCAGCGGCCAGTGGGGCTTTTGGTGAGAATCGAGCGGCACTACGGACGGCGAATCACCACACCTTTGTAGATGCCGCTGGAAATTTTCGTCTCCCCGTTTCTGATCACGAAAAACGTCCTTGTCGTTTTCCGCTCGTCGTAGAAATACGTGCTTGATCCACCCCCGGGATCAACGTTTTGCACGACGCGCACGGGCTCGCCGAGTTTCTCGCGCAACCCATCCACCGTCATTCCCGCAAACCCATCGGCCTCCGTCTGGGTTGCCGTAGGGCTGGCAAAAAAGACGGCCTTCAGGCGCTGATCTCGCGCCGCTTTCGTGGCTTCGTCGCGGCCTTGGGACTGCACCGTCTCCCGAAGCTGCTGCTCCTGCGCCGTTCGCTCTATCTCCATCTGACGGTCCACCACCGTTTTGTAGCCGACTTCCTTTTGCACGTCCGCCGGCAAATTTTCCAGCGCCACAACCGTGATCCCGCCGTCATGCACGATCTTCACCGCCGCCGCGGTGACCTCGGTGATCTCCGCTTTTGCGAAAGTCTTCCCATCTCTCGTCTTGATAACGCGCTCACTCGCGAAGCTTGTCGCCCCGCAAACCAACGCGGCCAGCAGCATTCGATGGATATTTCTCATACGCTAACCATTCGTCCGCAGTCAGACGCCCGGCTGTCTCTGCGCCCCGCCACAAATTGCCGACGACGAAGGCAAGCGACCTGCTTAGACCACAGTTCAAATGGACAACACATTCACTCACAAAGTTTTCATGTGCATGGTCGCTGGCTTTGCCGCCGCCTGCCTGCTGTGGATGTTCCGCCATTTCGTGCAGGAAGCTTTTTACGCCTCGGGCGAAGGCTGGAAAGAAAGCATGCGCGGCTCGACGGCGGAACAGCGTAAGCCGTAGTTTTCCGAGCGGCGCACCGCGCCACTTGTGAAAATCGGCATCGCCCAACTCAACACCACCGTCGGCGATCTCCTCGGCAATCAACGCCGCATTCTCGCCGCCTACCTTGATCTCACCGCACGCGGGGCCGATCTCGTCCTCACCCCGGAACTTGCCCTCACAGGCTACCCGCCGCAGGACCTCGTCTTCAAATCGCGCTTCGTCCCGCTGAATCTCGCCGCGCTCGACGAACTCTACGCCGCCGTCGGCGACATTCCCCTTGTCGTTGGATTCATCGACGTGAATCCCGGCCCCGGACAGCCCTTCCACAACGCCGCCGCCGTCCTTCAGCGCGGTCAGCCGATCCGCAAAGTGCACAAGTCGCTCCTCCCGACTTACGATGTCTTTGACGAGGACCGCTACTTTGAGCCGGCCGCTAGCGTCGCGCCCGTCGAAGTCGGCGGGGTGAAATTCGGTATTACCATCTGCGAGGACATCTGGACTGAAGATTATCTGCCTCGGCGCCTTTACGGAGCTTCTCCGATCGAATCGCTCATCGCCCAGGGAGCTACCGCCATCCTGAACTTGAGCGCTTCCCCATTCTCCCTCGGCAAACCCGCCCGCCGCTCCGCCATGCTCAGCGCGCTCGCCGCCCGCCACCGCGTCCCCATTTTCTACTGCAACGCAATCGGCGGGAACGACCAGCTCATCTTCGACGGCAACTCCGTGGCCTTCGACGCCACGGGCGCGCTGTACTCGAAGCTGAGCGCGTTCAGCGAAGACATCGCGGTCATCGAGACTTCACGTCAAAAAAGCCGTGTCATCCCGAGCGAAGCGAAGGACCCCGCAGATAGTAACGCACGCGATCTCTTCGACGCCCTCGTCCTCGGCACGCGCGACTACTTTCAGAAATGCGGCTTCAAATCCGCAGTCCTCGGCTTGAGCGGTGGCATCGACAGCGCCGTCACTGCCGTCATCGCCGCCCACGCGCTCGGCGCGGAGCACGTCCTCGGCGTCACCATGCCCACGCAATACAGCTCCCGCGGCAGCATCGACGACTCGCTCGCCTTGGCGAAAAACATCGGCATCCGTTGCCACGAGATTTCCATCCAGCGCAGCTTTGAAACGTTCCGCGCGCAATTCGGCGAAATCTTCGCTGGCCTGCCGGAGGACACCACCGAGGAGAACATGCAGCCCCGCCTCCGTGGCATGACGCTCATGGCGCTCTCGAATAAATTCGGCTCGCTGCTCCTCACCACCGGCAACAAGAGCGAACTCGCGGTCGGCTACTGCACGCTCTACGGCGATATGTGCGGCGGCCTCGCAGTGATCAGTGACGTGCCGAAAACGCTCGTCTATCGCCTCGCCGAATGGATCAACCGCGACCGCGAGATCATCCCGCGCGCGACCATCGAAAAACCGCCAAGCGCCGAGTTGAAGCCCGATCAGCGCGACCAGGATACGCTCCCCCCGTACGAAATCCTCGATCCCATTCTGCAGCTTTACGTCGAGGAACAGCTCGGCACCGCGGAGATCATCGCCCGTGGCTTCGACGAAAAAACGGTGCGCTGGGTCGTGCGTCGCGTCGATCTCAACGAATACAAACGGGCCCAGGCTGTGCCCGGCCTCAAAGTCACCAGTCGCGCCTTTGGCCTCGGTCGGCGGATGCCTGTCGCCCAGCGCTTCAGCGATTTGTAAATGTCCCCGGCTTCCCCTCCAGCTCCTCTGCTGCTTTAGTCCTTCCGCCCTGCATGTCCTCCACCCCAATTCACGGCACCCTCATCGCCGACCGCTACGAACTGCTCGAAGAAATGCCCCGCGTGACCGACGGGCGTCTGTTTCGAGCCCGTGATCTTGCGTTTGACGAAGCCGTCGCTGTGAAACTCCTCGGCACCGGCTGCGGCATGGACGCGCCGGAACGGCAGACCCTCGAAATCGCCGTTCGCCGCGTGCAAACCACGCCGCACCCGTATCTCCTCCGACATGATTTCCTCGACTCGGCCACCGGCGTGCACGTTCGCGAATGGGTCCACGGCTTTTCCTTGCTCGACCTCCTTCGCCGCCGCCGCGAGCTGAGTGCGGACGACACCTTCCGCCTGCTCGCTACGCTGCCCGCCACGCTCGACTACCTGACCACGCGCGACCTCCCGATCCCGCAGCCGCTGCTGGGCAAGATCTTCATTCAGTTCGATGCCGAGACGGTGCCCGAGAAACTCAGCACCCGCAGCATCGCGGAGTGGCCTCCGTTCGCGGTGAAAGTGAATGCCTTAAGCGTCCGCGCCCTGCTTTCCGACACCACCAGCGACACCACGCGCACGATGATCGTGGACACGCGCAATCTCCCCGAAGCGGAATCTGCCAGCGCCCCGCGTTGCCTTGCAGAACTGCTCTACGAATTGCTCGGCGGCCGGGCACGCGATACCGACGGGCGGCGTTACAGCCCGATCAGCGCGCTGCGCGAGGAAGGCAACAGTGTGCTTCGCCGCGCGCTACTCGTCGCCCCGCACACGGATTGCCGCGCGCTGTGGACGGACTTGCGCAAAGCCGAAGGCGGCGACGTGCCCGCCGGCGTCCACCTCAGCGTGAAGCGCACCCCGCCGCCCGCGCTCACCCTCAGTCCCGATCACCCCGCCACGCCCGACGCAGGACTCGCTGCCATCCTCACGCCGACCGATCCTGGCACCCCGGTCATCCAACTCATCGCCCGGCCCCATTTCACCATCGGACGCTCTCTTCAGTCGGCCGATTTCATCACCCGTTTTCTCCCCGAGTCCACGGCCAACAACGCTCTCACCGACCGCCTCAGCCGCATCCACGTCGTCGCCGAAAATGTCGGGGGCCGCCTCGTCCTACGTGATGGCAACGGCTCCTCTCCCAGCGTGAACGGCTCGCTGCTCGACGGCGCTCTCCTCTCCCCAGACCATCCTACCTCCGTCACCCACCGCGCCATCCTCTCGCTCGGGCACGAATACTTCATGGAGCTCCTTCCCCTGCTGCACCCCACCGCCCGCGAATGGCCCACCGAAGCTCTCGCTGCCTGGCCGGTCGCGGATGCGCCACCACGCGAACCACTCGGCGCTTTCGTTTGCGAGCCCCGTAACGGCCAGCCGATTATCCGCCGCAGCGTGTGGCTCTTTACCGAGATCGGCTTTGCCATCGATTTCGCTGGCAGCCTGCTCTGGGACACCCGCGCCGCCGGCGAAAGCCCCGCTGCCTTTCATCATCACCGCGGCTGCTTTTGGCTGCGCAACCGCACGCTTACCCCCAATGTTCTGCGCCTCGACGCTTCGCCGCTCGCCGCCGAACACGTCGCCCCGCTGTCTTCCGGCCAGACGCTGAGCCTTGGCGGTCAGGAATACACCGTGGAGATTCAGTAAGCAGCGCCCCCTCTTTCATCCAATGCCGCATCCCACATCGCATCCGCTCGAAACCGTCATCTCCCACGAAGACACGGTCCTCGCGCGCTGCGTCCTCCGGCGCGGGATCTACATCATCGGCCAGGAAAAGCGCTGCGAGATCGTCGTCAACGAACCCTCCATCTCCGCCCGCCACGCCCGGCTCACCGTCGAGGGCGACGACGACTTCATCCTCGAAGACCTCGCCAGCGCCAACGGCACCCGCGTCAACGGCCAGCTTCTCACCGGCCCCACATCCCTCACCCTCGATTGTGAGATTCAGCTTGGCTCCACCAGCCTCACCTTCCAGCGCGGCGGCCTCCCCGCTTCCGTCTTCCAGTTTTTTCCCGCCGACTTCCTCGGCGCCCAGCGTTACGCCGTCGGTGAGGCTCTCGTCCACGGCAGCAGCAGCGTCATTCACGAAACCCGCGAACTCTTTCTGGGGCGGAATGTCGCCATGAAAATCCTCCTCCCCGAGATGCAGTCGAAAGCGGACGCCGTCCTCCGCTTCATCCGCGAAGCCCAAGTCGCCGCCCAACTCCAGCACCCCAGCATCCTGCCTATCTACGACCTCGGCCTCGACGAACAGCTCCGGCTCTACTCCACCACCCGCTTCGTGGACGGCGATTCCCTACGTGGCCTCCTCTCCTCCCTCACCAGCGAGTTCGAAAACCCCGACGCCCCACGGCCGAGCCTGCACCACCTGCTCGGCATCTTTCAAAAAATCTGCGACGCCGTCGCCTACGCGCACTCCCGCGGCGTCATCCACTGCACCCTCCGCCCCGACATCATCACCGTCGGTCGCTTCGGCGAAGTCTTTGTCAGCAACTGGGGCCACGCCCGCCTCTTCCTCGTCGATGGCGAAGACCGCTACCAGATCCAGGCGCCCGACGACCACACCGAGCCTGCTCTTTCCCGCTACAGCGCCCCCGAGCAAGCCGAAGGCGCCCTCGAAGACATCGATACCCGCACCGACATCCACGCCCTCGGCGGCCTCCTCTTCCGTCTCCTCACGCTCCTCGACCCGATCCGCGGCCAAACCGATTCCGAACTTCTCGAACAAGCGCTCACCCCGCGGGAGACGCCCGCAGAAGCACTCGCCGGCCAGCCACCCTGTCCGCATTGGCCCGGTGGCAAACTCCCCGAGCCCCTTGCTGGCATCGCCATGAAAGCCCTCAACCTTTCCCGCGACGACCGCCACCAGACCGTCCGCGAACTCCAGCTCGAAGTCACCGCCTGGCAGGACGGCAGCGCGCTCCCCACTGGCAGCCGATGGAAAGGCTTCGGCGGCCTCTTGGGGCGCGGCTGATCGTATTCAAGCCGCGCCGAGCGCCTCCGCTCAGCGGGCCGACCTTAAACTGAGAAGGTGTTCGGGAATTCGTCCTAGTGCGGTTTAAGTAAAGTTGTAGCCGCAGTGCATGAGAGCGGTGCGGCAGCGGGCCGCTTCCGGTGGAGCACTCGACCCGAGTGCTGGTTTCGGCGACTCGCCGAAAGCCTGGAGAACGTGTGGTGTTCTGAAACAAGCACGCGCCCATGGGTGGAGCGGGCGGGTCGCCCGCTCCAGCACTCGGGTCGAGTGCTCCACCCGGATTATCCGGCCACGCCTTTCTTTAATTCGCTCTAGCCACGGACAGACACAGATTTACGGATCAGGCTGACGACTCTCGGAAGTTAGTCTTTGCGGTCCTGCTTCTTCGCTTCTTCCTCGGCCCGCTCCTTTTCTTTGCGATCCTTGGCTGTGGCATCGTCGGCGGTTTTCTCGTTTCGGTTCGCCCCTTTCTTACCCTCCTCGGTCTTCTTCTTTTCCACTTCGGCAGGAACGACGGGTGCCGGTGGAGTGACTGGTGCTGGTGCGACCGGCGCTGTTGCGGGCGGTGTTGGTGCAACGAGGGGCAGCGGTGGAGCGACTGGCACTGACGGAGTGACCGGCACCGGTGGTTTGACGAGCGGCGGTGGAGGAGCGGTCACCGGTGGCGCCACTGGCAGCACTGGCAACGGCGGAGTGACTGGCACCCGTAGTGCGGGTGGCGCGGGTGATGCATCCGACTCGGCTGCATCTGCCGCGGGCTTCGGCTTGGCCGCCTTCGGCAATGGCGTTGCAGCAGGCGACTCGGGCAGAGGGGCTTTGATGGGCGCGGCGGGAGTGGCTGGAGGAGCGGGTTTGGGAAGGGCGGGCGCGCTTTCCGGAGCGGCGGTCGGTGGCGTCGCGGTCGGCTTCACCTCGGGGGCGCTCTTTTCGGTTTTAGGAAGCGGAGCCGCGGGTGCCTTGGGTTCCGTCTGTGGAGGGGCGGTCGGTTCCGGCACAGGCATGGGCTTTTTCACAACTTCCGCTGGCTTCGCGGCTGCACGCTCGACTTCCACTTTCTTCTCGGTAGCCGCTTGCGCGGCAGCGCTTTCGGCGTCCGCTTGCGCCTTCATTGCAGCGTTCTTCTCGGCTTTCTGCCGTGCTTCGGCGTCCGTTCGCGCCTTCATTGCAGCGTTCTTCTCGGCGGCCGCTCGTGCGGCGGCGGCGCTTTCGGCGTCTGCCTGCGCCTTCACTGCAGCGCTTTTCTCAGCCTCCTGCCGTACTTCGGCGGCGCGTTTCGCTTCCTCCCGCTGCTGCGCTGCGGCTTTCTGCTCGGCCATCGCTTTCTTCTCGGCCTCCGCCTGTTTGGCGTTGGCGCGGTCTGCTTCCATCTTCTTTTCGTTCGCCAAGCGCGCGGCCTCGGCCTCGCGGGCGGCGGCCGGTGCAGGGTCGGCCTTGGCGGGCTCGGCTGGCGGGGCAACCCGCGCCTGGCGCTCGGCTTTACCCGCTTCTTCTTTCAACTGCGCCCGCACCGCCTGCACCGCCGGAGCATCGCCGCTCCAGCCGCGCTCCACTTCCGCGGCGCGCACCACTTCCTTCACCCGCGGCGGCGGCGCTGTGGGCCTCGACGCCGACGCAATCGCCGGCGCGAGCAGCGTCAGCACATTCCCCACCAGCCCTCGGTCCGCCTCCTCCGGCTGTTCGGCGACCCGCTTCAGCCGCACGCGCTGCACCGGTCGCGTGCTCGCGGCGTTCACCTCCGTCAATTCGGGCCCGGCATTAAAGACGACCGTCTTATTCTCCACCGTCCGGTACTGCACCTTCGTCACGTTCACCGTCTGATTCACGATCGTCACGTTCCGCTCCGGCTCCACCACGATCCCGCGATACGTCGGCTCCCCGAAACTCGCCGTCGGCACGAAATTATACGCGGCGGGCCCGATGTCGTAGTAGCTATCCACCGCCGCATTGAAGCCCGACCCCGAATGCGCCTCCGGCGGCAGCGGCGCCCAGCCGATGTGCCGATCGCTCCGGCGCCATGCCACCCACGCCGGCGCCCATTCCGAACCCGGCACCCACACCCACCCCACCCGCCGGATCTCCGCCCAGCGCCCATAGTGATACGTCGCCCAGCCAAACGCCTCATTCGCCTTCCACGTCCACCCATAGTCCGTGAAAACCCACGTCCCATCCGTGTACGGACGCCACCCCCGCGTCCGCGCCTCCCGCGGCTGCCAGCAGTGACCGTACGGCGCGATCTCCATCCAATCGCCCAGCGCATCCAGCGGCTTGTAAAAGTATTCCAGTTGCTGCGTCGCCCGCACCTGCTGCGCCACCCGCGTCACCTCGCCCGCCCGTTCCCGGGCCGCCCGCTCCGCCTGCGCACTGCGCTCCTGCTCCAGGCGCAACGCCGCCTGCCGCTGCTTCAGCCGCTGCTCATCCGCCCGCCAACGCTCCAGCTTCTGCGCATCCTGCTCGAGCGACGCTTTCTCCGCCGCCAACTCCTGCCTTTCCCGCTCCAAACCCGCCTGCGCCTCCGCCAGCCGCTGCCGTTCCAGCGCCAACTCCGCCGCACTCGCCGCCGCCTCCCGCTGCGCCGCGCGTTCTTCCAGTTCGCGCAACTCCGCCAACCGCTCTTCATCCACCGCCGGCCGGTCCTCCGCGCGGTTCGCGGGCTTTTGATCGCAAGCCACCAGCGCGGCGGCGACGACGAGGAGAAAAGGAGTGCGGATATTCATAAGCGGAGAGGCGGAGGGAGCGCGGCGCGGAAAGGCCGCACGCATCAGACGGCAGCCCCCCACCTTCCATTCGGATTTCTCTCCCCCCCCGCGCGCACCTTCCTGCGCGGAAAGCCCAAGCCTCGCCCGGGAGGCAAAAAAACCGCAGCGCCGTGGATGGGGAGATCGGCTGCGGACGACCTAGAAAGGATCACTGCCGGGCGCGGCACGCATGCCAGAACCCGCGCGGAAAACGGCAGTGCCCCAGAGACTCTCACGGCTTGTCCTTTCACCCGGCGGATATGAGACACCGGGAAAATCTTTAGTCGCGACAGCCTACGGCACCATCGCACTGGCCGGCTCGCTCCAGGCGCCCGTGCCCTCCGTGCCGCCGAGGCCGCGGACACGCACCCAGAGCCGCGTGCCGCTGGGCAGGCTGGGAAAAGTCTGCTGACTGCGCGTCGGGCGCGGCACCCGCAGCGGCACCCAACTCCCCGGCACCTCTGGCGTCGTCGTCTGCTGCGCCTCATAGCCACTGGCGTGCGGCAGCCGATCCCACTGCGCGTCGAGTTCGCCCGGCTCCTCGCCCGTCGAAAGGCTCACATTTTCCACCTTCCCCAGCGGCTGCGGCGGCTGACGCGGGGCCTGGAGTTCCCAACCGCCATTGGTCAGCTTCGTCGCATCGCCCGCCACCACGCCCTCCGCGGCACTGGCCAGCGAGGAGTAGGCGAGTTCGAAAGCCGGCGCGCCTGCCTTGCGCAGGATCACCGCATCTTCGAGTTGCTGTTCCAACGCATCCACCGCCGCCACGAGCAGATTGTAGATATAGTGCGACTGCTGAAACGACGAGATCATCGGCGCGATTGCCGTAAAATCCGCATTGCCTGAGCTTTTCGCGATGACCAGCATCCCCGAAGCGAGCTGCTCCGCGGGCGTGGTCCGGTCGAGGTCGAGTTTGATCTTAGCCATAATGAGAACTGAGCCTTCCTAACGATTGTTTAACTGGGTATCCGGCCTCCAAAAACCCCCAACCACGTAGCCGAGGGGCAGACCGTTGGGGGCAGAGGAAAAAACAAGTCGGCCCCTCCCGGCAAGCCCAAACTGCCGAAACCAAGAAAAATTATCACCCCACCCTCAAAATCACTCCCACCCCCTCAAAAACGACCCGTGGAACGCGTTTGTTCCGCACTCTCAGAGTAACTGAGATTGCAAATCGTGATTTGCATCTTCCTTTTCGCGATTTGCACCCTCCTTTTCCCGATCCGCACCCTCCTTTTTGCGATCCGCAACTTCCTATTCCCGATCTGCACCCTCCTTTTCGCGAACCGCAACTTCCCTTTCCCAATCCGCACCCTCCTTTTCCCAATCCGCAGCCCCCTCTTTTCGATCCACAACTCCCCTTTCCCGATCCGCAACCTCCTTCCCGCCAACTGCACCCTCCTCTTTGCCATCCGCACCCTCCTTATCGCCTCTTGCAACCCGATCCCCACGAACCGCACCCCCGGAAACGCCTTCCGCACTCTCCTCCCCCTTGTCCCAACTAACCCCGCCTGATAAATGGCTCCTAAATAATCCGTCCCCCGTCCATGAATCACGACCGATGAACATGTCAGAAAGCGAATCCGACAAACCATTGTTCTCAACGAAGACAAAGGTTGTCATCGGCGTTTATCTTTTCGGTTGTGCTCTCCTATACTTTGGAATTCCCGGGTCGCTCATGGAGTTTTGCCAGAAACGCCAATGGAAGTACGAACCCGAGACAGACATCTTTACCAGTCTTCTCGGAGCAGGCGTTCAGCTTGCGCGTCCGTTTCTTGCGGTAGTGGTTTCCTTTTGGTCGGCCGTTATTGCATTGTTATCGACATGGTATCTTGGCATACCAGTCGGGTTAGTTCTGCTTTTCCTATTCATTTATAGCGACGGGCTGCTTCGGTTTTTTCGGAGGCTAACCAATCGCGACGAATAGTCCCGCAACGCTAACCCTGTAACGAACGATCATGGAATCCGAACCGACACCGAACAAATCCGCAAGGGGCACCATACGCTGGCTCAAGTCCTCTTGGAGTTATGAGCAACTCATCGACAAAAAGGTCTTTGCCACATTCACCACCAACGACGGCCTAAGCTTCGAGGGCACGGGAGTTATCCGTGTCCGTCGCAATCCCGAGGGACTCCTTGCCGTCGAACTGGTGTTCACGCGTCACGATGATCCATACAAGCGGACCGACATGGTTTACTTTCTCTCCTCACGCCAACTCCCGCATCTTGAGCACGCGGCGGACGGCGAGCCTTACGAGTTTCGTTACGCCGGGCATCTAACTCCCGACAATGACGAAGCTAACGGAGTCGAAGTGCCTGACAATGCACCGTAGCGACCTGCCCCGCGCTTCAGGCTGAAGGCAGCCACGCGGGATTGAAGTCGGGGGCGCGGTGGAGGGGGGCGCTCCAGGCGCTGTGGGTGGCGGTGTGCTGGACGAGGGAGGGCCGGTGGACCCAGAGGGGCGCGGCGGGGAAGTCGCGCGCGGAGAGTTGGGCGAGGCGCTGGCTTTGCATGCCGCCCACGCTTTCCCACTCCGCCACGACGTGCCGGGCAAAGGGCCGGGTGAGGAGGAGGGCTTGCGCGCCGGTGAAGCGCAGGGGCGCGGCGGCAAAGGCGCGGGCCTCGGGCGTGGTGCCGGCGACGCGGGGCAGGCCGGGGTTGTAGAGGCTGGCGAGGGTGGCGATGCGCCCCTCGTGCAGCGGCGGCCAGCCGAGGAGAGCGGCGCGGAGGCGGGGGTGAAAGGCGAGGTCGTCCTCGAGGAGGAGCAGGTGCGGGGCGTGGTCGGCGTCGGCGTCGGCCAGGGCGGCGCGGAGCATGGCCAGCCAGGCGGCGGGGATGCGCGCGTGGGCGGGGCCGGTGGTGGCGGCGTCGAGGTGCAGGCGCGGGCGGGTTTCGCCCCAGTCGGTGGCGGCCCAACTGGCGAGGGTGCCGGCGAGCACGGCTTCGCGCCCGGGGGCGCTGAGGAGGTGGAGGGAGACCGGCGGCACAGCCCGCGGGTCTAGCGCGCCGCGGTGTGGATGGCCTCGACCGGGAGAGGCGCGGGCTCTTTTAACAGGCCGAGGATGGGCTGGGGGAAGATGCCGAAGATGAAGATGCCGGCGGTGAGGGCGCCGATGGTGAAGCGCGTCAGGGGGCGGATGGTGATGGGGGTGGTGTCGCCGGGTTCCTGCCAATACATGGCGGCGACGATGCGCAGGTAGTAGTAGAAGCCGGCGGCGACGGTGAGGATGCCGATGGCGACGAGGACGAATTTGCCGGCCTGCACGGCGGCGGCGAAGACGAGGAATTTCCCGATGAATCCGGCGGTGAACGGGATGCCGGCGAGGGAGAGCATGGCGGTGAGCATGCCGAAGGCGAGGAAGGGGGAGCGTTTGGCGAGGCCGTTGAAGTGGAGGATGTCGTCGCCGCGGGAGTGGCGGGCGACGACGATGAGGACGAGGAAGCTGAGGAGGGTCATCAGCAGGTAGCCGGCGAGGTAGAAGGCGACGGCGACGCCCGCGCTGCCGAGGCTGGCGGTGGTGGCGCTGACGCTGGCGACGGCGACGAGCAGGTAGCCCGCGTGCCCGATGCTGGAATAGGCAAGGAGGCGTTTGAAGTTATCCTGCGGGAGGGCGGCGAGGTTGCCGTAGAGCATGGTGAGCCCGGCCATGACGGCGAGGGCAGCGAGCACTTTCGCGCCGACGACGGGCACGACGACGAAGGGCTGGAGGACACGGATGAGGACGACGAAGCCGGCGGCTTTGGACCCGACGCTGAGGAAGGCGGTGATGGGCGTGGGCGCGCCTTGATAGACATCGGGCACCCAGAGCTGGAACGGGACGGCGGCGACTTTGAAGCCGAGCCCGGTGAGGAGCAGCATGAGGCCAAAGAGGAGCGGCGTGGTGGCGACGTCTTTGGTTTCGAGGGCGTGCTTGATGGCGGCGAGGTTGGTTTCGCCGGTCAGGCCGAAAATCCAGGTGATGCCATAGACGAGGAAGCCGGTGCTGAGCGCGCCGAGGATGAGATACTTCACGCCTGCCTCGAGCGACGCGGTGTGCCGGCGCATGTAGGCGACGAGGATGTAGAAGCTGATGGTGACGAGTTCGAGCGCGACGAAGATGAGGAGGAAATCGACGGCGCTGGCCATGAACATGAGGCCGGCGCAGGTGAAGACGGGCAGGCTGTAGAATTCGCCGAGGCCCGCGCCGGGGGTGACGCCGGGGAGATACTTCGCGAGCACGCTGCTGTATTCCAGCGACATGACGAGGACCACGATGGTGGTGAGCAGCGCGAGCACTTTGAAGAAGTGCGCGGTGGCATCGACGGCGTAGAAGGCGTTGCCGCTCGCGGGATCGGCGAAGAAGGAGAAGCCGACGAGCGCGGTGAGGATGGCGATGGCCGTGGTGGCGAGGCCGCGCTTGTCGTCGCTCTTGCTGAACGACTCGACGAGCAGCATGTAGATGCCGAGGAGCAGGACGGTGATTTCGAGGGAAAGCGAGGGGATCATCGGGCGGTTAGGAAGGGTCCACGAAAAACACGAAAGGCACGAAAAGGTGCCGTGGTGCGGGGACGGGCTCCGCGGTGCCGAGTTTGGTAAAAACTTCCACAGCGTGTAATCCCGAGCGGAGCGCAGGCGGTAAGGCGGGCGTAGCGCAGTCGAGGGGGCACCGCGGGTGGTTGTGGTGGCCCCCGTGTTAGAAACCCCCCCGGGCCCCCACAGCCAAACCACCCCCCCGCGCCCCCCCCCCAAACCCCCCCCGGGGACACCCAGTTGTTTGTGCGGCAAAAAA